>NZ_CAJQYY010000076.1 GCF_907164575.1 Paraburkholderia gardini | reverse complement strand
GCCGGCGTGACTGCGTACTTCACGCCCGCTTCATAGGCTGCGAACGTCGTCGATCCGCCGGTGAGCGGTTCAAGACGCGTGTTCGTGTACAACGCCCACAGCGTAGCCGGTCCGAAGACGTAGCGGCTGCCCACGCCAAACGTGCGCAGGTCGCGGACGGTGCCCGGATTGACGTTCGAGATGTTCGTCGTGAATGCCGGAGTCGACTGGTTCGGATAATGGATGTCCGTGTACGCCGCACCGATGCCGAACGGACCTGCCGCATAGTTCGCGCCGAAGCTGTATGCGCGCGACGAACCGGCCGTCGTACCGACTGCCGGTGCACCGGCGAACGAGGTCGAGTTCGAGAAGCCATACATCGCGCCGAACGTGAAGCCGGCGAAGTTCGCGCTGCTGAACTTGACGGCGTTGTTGATACGGCTGGACGTCAGCTGGTCGATATCGTTGATGTGGTAAGCGTAGTTACCCGCGACGGTCTGGCTGCCGGTCGAATAGTTGGCGCCG
>NZ_CAJQYY010000075.1 GCF_907164575.1 Paraburkholderia gardini | reverse complement strand
AAGCTGCTCAAGGCGCTGGTCGACAGGGAACAGCCCCAGCTGGTGATCCTCGGCAAGCAGGCGATCGACGACGATTCGAACCAGACCGGCCAGATGCTGGCTGCGCTGGCGAACCTGCCACAGGCGACGTTTGCGTCGAAGGTGGTGGTGGCGGACGGCCGCGCGACGGTCGCACGCGAAGTGGATGGCGGCGCTGAAACGCTGTCGCTGACGCTGCCGGCGGTGGTCACGACCGACCTGCGCCTGAACGAGCCGCGCTACGTGACGCTGCCCAACATCATGAAGGCGAAGAAGAAGCCGCTGGAGACGCTCAAGCCGGAAGACCTCGGCGTTGATGTGACGCCGCGTCTGAAGACGCTGAAGGTGGTCGAGCCGCCGAAGCGCAGCGCCGGCGTCAAGGTTGCCGACGTGAAGACGCTGGTCGAGAAGCTGAAGACCGAAGCCAAGGTGCTTTGATCACGAACACGCAGGAGACGGACGAAATGACGAATCTGGTAATAGCAGAGCACGACGGCGCATCGATCAAGGCGGCGACG
>NZ_CAJQYY010000074.1 GCF_907164575.1 Paraburkholderia gardini | reverse complement strand
CCTCAAGGACATGCTTTTCGTGATGAAGGAGCTGGCCGGTCTGGACAGCATCGCCACATTGCCGGGTTTCGAGGATGCCGGTCTGGAGACCGCGCAGGCGGTGCTCGAGGAATCGGCGAAGCTGTGCGGCGAGGTGCTCGCGCCGCTGAACGTCGAAGGCGACCGCAACCCGAGCGCGTGGAAAGACGGCCATGTCACCGCGACGCCCGGGTTCAGGGAAGCGTTCCGGCAGTTTTCAGAAGGCGGCTGGCAGGGCGTGCAGCATCCGCCCGAATATGAGGGCCAGGGTCTGCCGAAGCTGATCGCGACGCCGTGCGTGGAGATGCTCAACGCGTCGAACCTGTCGTTCGCGCTGTGTCCGCTGCTCACCGACGGGGCGATCGAGGCGCTCCTCACCGCCGGCACCGAAGCGCAGAAGCAGACCTACGTTCCGAAGCTCATCTCGGGCGAATGGACCGGCACGATGAACCTGACCGAGCCGCAGGCGGGCTCGGACCTCGCGCTCGTGCGCACGCGCGCCGAGCCGCAGGGCGACGGCTCGTTCAGGGTGTTCGGCACGAAGATCTTCATCACGTGGGGCGAGCA
>NZ_CAJQYY010000073.1 GCF_907164575.1 Paraburkholderia gardini | reverse complement strand
TCCTTGTTGATCGCCACGATCACCTTCGAGTCCTTCATGCCCGCCAGATGCTGGATCGCACCCGAGATGCCCACCGCCACGTACAGTTGGGGAGCCACGATCTTGCCCGTCTGGCCCACCTGGTAGTCGTTCGGCACGAAACCCGCATCGACTGCTGCGCGCGAGGCGCCCAGCGCCGCGTTCAGCCTGTCCGCGAGCGGCTCGAGCACCTTCGTGTAGTTCTCGCCACTGCCCAGCCCTCGCCCGCCCGACACGATGATCTTCGCCGAGGTCAGCTCCGGCCGGTCCAGCTTCGTCACTTCGCGGCTTACGAACTGCGACAGGCCCGTATCGGCTGCCGCTTCGATCTTCTCGACCGTCGCGCTGCCGCCTTCTGCTGCAACCGGGTCGAAACCGGTCGTACGTACCGTGATCACCTTGATCGCATCTTGCGACTGGACGGTGGCGATCGCGTTACCCGCGTAGATCGGGCGCTCGAACGTGTCGGCGCTGTCTACAGCCGTGATGTCGCTGATCTGCGCGACGTCCAGCTTCGCGGCGATGCGCGGCGCGATGTTCTTGCCACAGGCCGTGGCCGGCGCGAGGATGTGCGAATAGTTCTTCGC
>NZ_CAJQYY010000072.1 GCF_907164575.1 Paraburkholderia gardini | reverse complement strand
GAGGCCGTACCCCTGCCACACCACCCGGCATGCGGGTCCGCACCGGGCGGTTCGGGAAGTTGAGGTTATGAGAGTCGGGGTACACCCAGCCGGTCGAAGTACGCAATGGTCAGCACGCGCTTGATTTCCCGGTCGCTATTGCGCCACCAGCAGCGGCTGTTGGCCGCCACCTGTCGCGCAACGTCAGCCGATGCACCCAGCGCACGCAGTTCCCGGTAAATCGTGGTGCCACGACGCCATTGCTTAAGCTGGATCGCTCGCAACCGGTGCCGCAGCCACTTGTCCAGTTCCAGCCAGACGCGTGGCGTTTGCGCCAACCGGAAGTACGCCTTCCAGCCCTGCACGTAAGGCCGTAATCGCTCCACCACGTCCTGCATGCTGCGCCCGCCGTTACGGCCGGTCAGTTCACGAATGCGGCGTTTGAACGCCAACAGCGGTTTGGCCGCCACCTTGCGCTTCACCACACCGCCCGCAGCCACCCACAGGCTGTAGCCCAGAAACTTGCGACCAAACACACTCGCCACTGCGCTTTTGGTCTCATTGACCTTCAGCCGCAGTCGACCATACAGACGTCGTAGCAGCGCCATCACCCGCTCACCCGCCCGGCGACTACGAACATAAACATTCGCATCGTCAGC
>NZ_CAJQYY010000071.1 GCF_907164575.1 Paraburkholderia gardini | reverse complement strand
ACCAGCGCGCCGCCCGGGAACACCAGCCTGGGCAGCGACAGCAGCCCGCCCGCGGTGATCGCCCGCGCGCCGTACGACACCCGCTTGCCGCCTTCGAGAAACGCGCGGATCGACGGATGCGTCTTGTAGCGCTGGAACTCCTCGAACGGCGACAGATACGGATTCGAATAACCCAGCCCGACGACAAAGCCCACCATCACCTGGTTGTGGTCGATGTGATAGAGAAACGAGCCGCCGTAGGTGTCGCTTTGCAACGGCCAGCCGGCCGTGTGGATCACGAGCCCCGGCTTGTGCTTCGCCGGATCGATTTCCCACAGCTCCTTGATGCCGATGCCGTAGACCTGCGGATCGACACCGTCGCGCAGCCTGAACTTGTCGTTCAGCTGGCGCCCCAGGTGCCCGCGCGCGCCTTCGCAGAAGAGCGTGTATTTGGCGTGCAGTTCCATGCCGGGCTGGAAGTTCTCCGTCGGCTCGCCGTCCTTGCCGATGCCCAGATTCCCGGTAGCGACGCCCTTGACCGAGCCGTCGTCGTTATAGAGGATTTCCGCGGCCGGAAAGCCCGGGAAGATCTCGACGCCCAGCGCCTCGGCCTGCTGGCCGAGCCAGCGCGTGACGTTGGCGAGACTCACGACGTAGTTGCCGTGATTCTTGAAGTTATCCGGCAGCGCCCAGTTCGGCACGCGCTTCGAGCCGGCTTCGGTCAGAAAGAGGAAACGGTCCTCGCTCACCTCGACGTCGAGCGGCGCGCCTTTTTCCTTCCAGTCGGG
>NZ_CAJQYY010000070.1 GCF_907164575.1 Paraburkholderia gardini | reverse complement strand
GAGGTGATGAGCAAGGGACGAGCGAAGCTGGACCAGGAAATACCGGCCGCGCTGGGCCGGCTCGCGGATCGCCTGCCGGCGGCGCTGATCGATACATTGCGCGAGCAGTGGAGCGCACTGGCGAGGCTAGACGCGCGGGTTGCCGAGATCGAGCGGCGCATGCGCGAGTGGAAAAAGGAAGACCGGGCGGTGAGGGCGATTAGCGAGATTCCGGGCGTGGGACTGCTGACGGCAACGGCCGCGGTAGCGATGATGGGCGATCCGAAGGCATTCCGGTCGGGACGCGAATTCGCCGCGTGGGCGGGCCTGGTGCCTAGGCAGAGCGGCTCGGGCGGCAAGGTGAACCTGCACGGGATCAGCAAGCGGGGCGACACGTATCTGCGCACGTTGCTGATTCACGGTGCGCGCAGCGTACTGACACATGCGAAGGAGCCTGGCGAGTGGGTTGAGCAGATGAAGAAGCGGCGGCCGACGAATGTGGTGATCGTCGCGCTGGCCAACAAGATGGCGCGAACGATCTGGGCCGTGCTCGCGCATGATCGGCCGTACCGGAAGGACTACGTGAGCGTGAAGCCGGCTTGAACGACCCACGCGCGGTAGAAGATCAACGTTTACAACACAGGGTGAACGTCAAAAGGTTGCGCAGCGTTTCGAGTGTGATGACTAGCCAGGTAGGACCAGGACTCGCTAAACCTGAATTGTCTCTCGAGCTTCGAGCTCGCTAGGAGAATGAGGTGCGAGTCAGCGGATTTCATAGGGGCCCGCAGCGGCAGGACCGGCTGCAACAAGGCCGGATATAGAGCCGCAACCCATCCTGTCTGTCCGAACACACGAAAACTGTTGCAAACGGGACGCGTTCATATAG
>NZ_CAJQYY010000069.1 GCF_907164575.1 Paraburkholderia gardini | reverse complement strand
TTGTGCGCCCAGCATGGGCGCACTCTTGTGGGTGCAAGTCCCACCGTAAGTTGATCACAGCGAGCGAAGCGAAGCGCAACTGCGAGAGGGTGACCGATCGTGGGGAGGAAGCGTGGAGCGCAACTGCGAGCCGATGAACAAGAACCGGATAGAAGGCGTTGCCGACCAGGGCGAGCGGGCAAGTAACCGCGAAGCTCTCGTGATCAAGGGGAGGTGATGTAAATCCGGCGGTTGTGCAGTGAAGGAGTGCGTTCTTACCTGGGGAGATCTCGCCTCATGCCTGAAAGGGCAACGGCGTCGAGCCGGAGCGAGAAGTCAGCAGAGGCCGTAGTAGTCACAGGACAGGCCGGTGAGGCTGAAGCGGGTGACGAAGGGCCGAACGGGAAGGAGTGTTCAACGTTATGTCGATGCGGCAGGCAATCCCCCGAGGGGACTTCCTTCGGGGCGTGCGTCAGATGCCCGTGCAAACGGGGCGAACGGGAGTAGCGCGCGGTGAAGCTGCACGTGTACCCGTGAGCGACGAAGCCTGCGGCCCGCGACATGAAACCGGGGACACAGGGTCAGCGCTGCTGGAAGCGGTGCTGACGAGAGAGAACCTGAAGCAGGCGTTCAAACGGGTGCGGGCCAACAAGGGAGCCGCTGGCGTGGACGGTCTGGACATTGACCAGACGTCGCGTCATCTGGTGACGGCGTGGCCTGCGATCCGTGAACAGTTGCTGAAGGGGACGTACCGGCCCAGTCCGGTACGGCGGGTGACGATTCCGAAACCGGACGGGGGCGAGCGCGAGCTGGGCATCCCGACGGTGACGGACCGGCTGATCCAGCAGGCACTGCTGCAAGTCTTGCAGCCGGTTCTGGACCCCACCTTCAGCGAGCATAGCTACGGCTTCCGGCCCGGACGGCGTGCACACGATGCGGTGCTTGCCGCGCAGTCGTACGTGCAGTCGGGGCGGCGAATCGTGGTGGACGTTGATCTGGAGAAATTCTTTGACCGGGTCAATCACGACATCCTGATCGACCGTCTGCGGAAACGAATCGATGATGCCGGAGTCATCAGGCTGATCCGGGCGTATCTGAACAGCGGCATCATGGATGACGGGGTGGTCCAGCAGCGGGATCAGGGCACGCCGCAGGGCGGGCCACTATCCCCGCTGCTGGCCAACGTGCTGCTCGACGAGGTGGACAAGGAACTGGAGCGGCGGGGTCACTGCTTCGCACGCTA
>NZ_CAJQYY010000068.1 GCF_907164575.1 Paraburkholderia gardini | reverse complement strand
CCGTCCATGTCAAGGGTAGGTAAGGTTTTTCGCGTTGCATCGAATTAATCCACATCATCCACCGCTTGTGCGGGTCCCCGTCAATTCCTTTGAGTTTTAATCTTGCGACCGTACTCCCCAGGCGGTCAACTTCACGCGTTAGCTTCGTTACCAAGTCAATGAAGACCCGACAACTAGTTGACATCGTTTAGGGCGTGGACTACCAGGGTATCTAATCCTGTTTGCTCCCCACGCTTTCGTGCATGAGCGTCAGTATTGGCCCAGGGGGCTGCCTTCGCCATCGGTATTCCTCCACATCTCTACGCATTTCACTGCTACACGTGGAATTCTACCCCCCTCTGCCATACTCTAGCCCGCCAGTCACAAATGCAGTTCCCAGGTTAAGCCCGGGGATTTCACATCTGTCTTAACGAACCGCCTGCGCACGCTTTACGCCCAGTAATTCCGATTAACGCTTGCACCCTACGTATTACCGCGGCTGCTGGCACGTAGTTAGCCGGTGCTTATTCTTCCGGTACCGTCATCCCCCCACCGTATTAGGGCAAAGGTTTTCTTTCCGGACAAAAGTGCTTTACAACCCGAAGGCCTTCTTCACACACGCGGCATTGCTGGATCAGGCTTGCGCCCATTGTCCAAAATTCCCCACTGCTGCCTCCCGTAGGAGTCTGGGCCGTGTCTCAGTCCCAGTGTGGCTGGTCGTCCTCTCAGACCAGCTACAGATCGTCGCCTTGGTAGGCCTTTACCCCACCAACTAGCTAATCTGCCATCGGCCGCCCCTTGAGCGAGAGGTCCTAAGATCCCCCCCTTTCCTCCGTAGAGCGTATGCGGTATTAATCCGGCTTTCGCCGGGCTATCCCCCACTCCAGGACACGTTCCGATGTATTACTCACCCGTTCGCCACTCGCCACCAGGGTTGCCCCCGTGCTGCCGTTCGACTTGCATGTGTAAGGCATGCCGCCAGCGTTCAATCTGAGCCAGGATCAAACTCTTCAGTTCAATGCCTGTTACTGTTTTCTATTCTCGCGAATAGGTCGCTCACTCAACGTACTGACGAATGATCATCCTGCCGAAGTTTTGACACCCCAACACGACAACCTTCCTTTCATTACTGTGTGAGACTTGATACTTTCGCTTTATGTCAGGCCCCGAAGAACCCGACCGCGTCCGCCATCAAGCGCCCACACTTATCGGCTGTTAATTTTTAAAGATCAATTACGCATCCACCCAAACCGTGCCACCCACACCCACCCGGCACCGCTTCGTTTTGCGTCGCTGCATCCGCAGCA
>NZ_CAJQYY010000067.1 GCF_907164575.1 Paraburkholderia gardini | reverse complement strand
ACCGGCGCGCCGACGGGCGGCTGGAAGGAAGTGGAAGCCGATTACCCCGATCTGCTGCCGAACGCGAGCGAACTCGAAGCCAGCTATTACAAACGCACCGGCGTCTATCCGATGCACGGCACGATCGTGGTGAAGGATTCGGTGCTCGCGGAGCATCCGTGGATCGCGAAGTCGCTCTACGACGCGTTCGACCAGGCGAAGAAGGAATGGCTCGCGCGCCTCGATGCAGGCGAAGCCACGGCCGCCAGCGACAAAAAGTATCTCGAGCTGCGCAAGATCGTCGGCCACGACCCGCTGCCGTACGGTCTGCAAGCCAACCTGAAGACCATCGAGACGCTGGAAGCCACTGCGTTCAGGCAAGGCCTGACGCCGCGCCGTATGTCCATTAACGAACTGTTCGTGGACCCGCTGGCCCGCTGACGCGCACGGAGAAAAACATGATTATCGATTGCCACGGTCACTTCACGACCGTCCCTGCGTCGTTCCGCGCCTGGCGCGCCAAACAGGTCGAATTCGCGAACGATCCGGCCCACGCGCCTTCGATCGACGGTGCCTTCGTGAGCGACGACGAGATTCGCGAAGCGATCGGCAATGGCCAGCTCAAGCTGCAGCGCGAGCGCGGCAGCGACCTCACGCTGTTCTCGCCGATCGCCGGGCTGATGAGTCATCACCTGGGCAATGAGCGCACCAGCCTCGAATGGGCGGAACTGTCGAACGACATCGTGTATCGCGTCACCGAACTCTATCCGGACAACTTCGCGCCGGTGTGCCAGCTGCCGCAATCGCCGGGCGCGGCGCCTGCGAATTCGGTGCCGGAACTGCGCCGCTGCGTCGAGCAGCTGGGTTTCGTCGGCTGCAACCTGAATCCTGATCCGACGGGCGGCTACTGGACCGGCAAGCCGATGACCGATCGCGAGTGGTATCCGCTGTACGAAGCGCTGATCGATCTCGACGTGCCCGCGATGATCCACGTGGCCGCTTCGTGCAATCCGTGCTTCCACGGCACGGGCGCGCACTACCTGAACGCGGACACGTCGGTATTCATGCAGTTGCTGCAAGGTGACCTGTTCAAGGATTTCCCGACGCTGCGTCTGGTGATTCCGCACGGCGGCGGCGCGGTGCCGTATCACTGGGGGCGTTATCGGGGGATGTCGCTGGAAATGTGCGACCGCCCGCTCGAAGGGCTGCTCGACAACATCTTCTTCGACTCGTGCGTGTATCACAAGCCGGGTGTCGAGCTGCTGACGAAGGTCATCCCCGCCGACAACGTGCTGTTCGGCTCGGAGATGATCGGCGCGGTGCGCGGCAAGGATCCGCTAACGGGCCAGTACTTCGACGATACGAAGCGCTACATCGACGC
>NZ_CAJQYY010000066.1 GCF_907164575.1 Paraburkholderia gardini | reverse complement strand
ACGCCGAAGTCCCACGCCGCGCTTTCGTTCGGGATGCCGGCGCCGCGCGGGCTCGTATCCGGCGCGATCAATGCGATGCCATGTTGCGCGGCAAAGCGCTGCGCGCCCGCCTTGATCGGGAAGGTCTCCTCGGTACACGTGAGACCGGCGAGCCAGAACAGCGCCGGCACCTTGCCATGCGACGCCTGCGGTGGAAGGTACACGGAGAAGCGCATCGGCAGACCAGTCGTCGATGAATCGTGACGATAGAACCGCTGCACGCCACCGAAGCACGCGTGCGAAGACAATAGTTCGAGCATGGCGATCTCCGTTGCCTCAGTACAGCACAACCGAGCGGATCGACTCGCCCTTCTTCATCAGATCGAAGCCTTCGTTGATACGCTCGAGCGGCAGACGGTGCGTGATCAGATCGTCGATATTGATCTTGCCTTCCATGTACCAGTCGACGATCTTCGGCACATCGGTACGGCCACGTGCGCCGCCGAACGCCGAGCCTTTCCATTCCCGGCCCGTCACCAGCTGGAACGGCCGCGTGCTGATCTCCTCGCCCGCCGCCGCCACGCCGATGATGAACGACTGGCCCCAGCCCTTGTGCGTGCATTCCAGCGCCTGGCGCATCACCTTCGTGTTGCCGATGCATTCGAACGAGTAGTCCGCGCCGCCGTCGGTCAGCTGCACGATGTGATCGACCACGTTCTCCACTTCGTTCGGGTTGATGAAATGCGTCATGCCGAACTTCTTGGCCAGTTCGACGCGCCCCGGGTTCAGGTCGACACCGATAATCTTGTCCGCGCCGACCATCTTGGCGCCCTGGATCACGTTCAACCCGATACCGCCGAGACCAAATACCACGACGTTCGCGCCCGCCTCGACCTTCGCCGAGTACACGACCGCACCGACGCCCGTCGTCACACCGCAGCCGATGTAGCAGATCTTGTCGAACGGTGCGTCTTCACGCACCTTCGCCACCGCGATCTCCGGCACGACGATGTAGTTCGAAAACGTCGACGTGCCCATGTAGTGAAAGAGCGGCTTGCCGTCCAGCGAGAAGCGCGACGTGGCATCGGGCATCAAGCCCTTGCCCTGCGTCGAGCGGATCGCCTGGCACAGGTTCGTCTTGCGCGACAGGCAGAACTTGCACTGGCGGCATTCTGGCGTGTACAGCGGGATCACGTGATCGCCCTTCTTCAGCGTACCGACGCCCGGGCCCACGTCGACGATCACGCCCGCGCCTTCGTGGCCGAGAATCGCCGGAAAGAGGCCTTCGGGGTCCGCGCCCGAGAGCGTGTAGTAATCGGTGTGACAGATGCCCGTCGCCTTCACCTCGATCAGCACTTCACCCGCGCGCGGCCCTTCCAGATCGACTTCCTCGATCGTCAGCGGTGCGCCCGCTTTCCATGCGATGGCTGCTTTGGTCTTCAT
>NZ_CAJQYY010000065.1 GCF_907164575.1 Paraburkholderia gardini | reverse complement strand
ACACCATGTCGAGGCTGGTTTCAAATGTCCGGGTCTGGACTTTTTAGAAATGTCCGGTTCTGAGGTTCAGAAATCTTATCTGGAAGGGCTTTTAAACACCGAGCCTGCCCGCGTTCCGGCAGTTCTCAGGATCGCCTCATTCAGCTCTTCACGCGTCAGTTCCCGCTGCTTGCGGGTGCCCACCTTGCGCTCCTTCGGTCGCGGCGCTTCGCCCTGATTCGTCCTCGATGGCGAGCCCGATGCGCGCCGGTCATCACGCTGCGCCTGGATCACCTGCGCCATCTGCAACGTGTGTCCCAGCCGCTTGTTGTCGACCACCGCCGCCTGATCAATCTCCGAGAGCCGGTCATACGGCACACAGGGCAGGGCAGCGCCATTGACCCGGACCTCGATGCGCCCGTCCGGATACTCGAACACGTCCAGATAACTGTGAATGAGGCTGCGGTTTGCCACCGTGTCTTCAAGCAGATAGATCACCCGGTCGTACTGCACCGTCAGCACCTTCGACACGCGCCGCGGCACGCGACATGTCAGGATCAGGTCCAGATCGTCTTCCGCACGCAGTGGCCGGTGCGCATCGAATGTGCTCTTCGGAACCTTGCCGAACCGGCCATTAAAGTCAGCGATGAAGTGGGGCGCATAAGCGTTGGCCGCCTCCTTCGTGCTGATGCCGCGTAGCCGCAATTCCTTCACGAGGCGATCCTGCAGCGTCAGATTGGCGCGCTCGACGCGCCCCTTGGCCTGACTGCTGTTTGCACAGAACGTATCCACATTCAGCTCGTACAGCGCCCGGCCAAACTGCGTCACGCCCTTGCCAGGCGTCACCGAATGGCTATTGCAATGAAACACGCTCGCCTTGTCGCTATACAGCGCGACCGGTTTGCCATGCTGTTCCAGGTAGCTACGCATCGCCTCAAAGTAGCTGAAGGTCGACTCGGTCGCCGTGAAGTGCAGCGCCATCAGCCGGCTGGTCGCATCGTCGATGAATACCAGCAGCGTGCACGCCGGCGCGCGCTCCTCGAACCAGCGATGATCGCTGCCGTCGATCTGGACCAGCTCGCCCAGGCAGGCGCGGCGGTTTCTCGGCTGGTGGAGTTTCGGCGGCCGCTGTTTGCGTGGGATCCATAGCCCGGCATCGCGCATCCAGCGCCGCACGGTTTCCTTCGCCAGCACCACGCCATGACATTCGGCCAGCTTCTCGCACGCCAGCGTCGGCCCGAAATCCGCGTAGCGCTCACGCACCAGCGCCATGGCCCGTGCCCGGACATCCACCGGCAGTTCGCGGTTACTCGGTTGCCCACGCCGCGCCGACACCAGTCCAGCCGGTCCTGCAGCCTCGTAGCGCCGCACCAGCCGGCTGACCTGACGCTCACACAGCTGCAGCCGCTCAGCCGCCAGCACGACCGTCAGCCGCCGCCGGACGACCGCGTCGATGATCTTCACACGCTCGAGCTCGTGCATGCTGATCGTGATGAATCCACGTCCGTTCATGTCCGGCTCCCGGGCTGTGCTCATGCCGCAGCATGCGCCACAGCCGCCGGCCCGGAGCCAGGAACCGGACATTTCTAATGAGCCAGAACCAGACATTACTAAAAAGCTCTGACA
>NZ_CAJQYY010000064.1 GCF_907164575.1 Paraburkholderia gardini | reverse complement strand
CGGCGGTTGTCAACGTACTTGTCGCGTCACTTCACGCGAACTGCTTTAGTTCTGCCGGTTGCATGCGCTCCGGATTGAGCCAGACTTCATTCTTCAATTTCCAGTTGCGCGTCGATCGGGACCAGCGCCGTGGATTGCGCTGCCTGGCCGCTGCATAAACGGCCTCGCGTTGCGCAAGCACTGCGGTCGCCGCGCCGTTATGACGCTGCGCCGGCGTGACGAATTTCAGGCCGCTATGTTTGTGCTCCTGGTTGTACCAACGCACGAACTGCTGCGTCCAGGCACGGGCCTCATCAATGCTGCCGAACGGCCTGCGTGGATAGTCGGGCCGGTACTTGCAGGTGCGGAACAGTGACTCCGCGAACGGGTTGTCGTTACTCACACGCGGCCGGCTGAACGAGGCCACGACGCCCAGGTTCTCCAGGGTGGCGAGCATCGTCGCGCCCTTCATCGGGCTGCCGTTATCCGAGTGCAGCACCAGAGGGCGTCCTGCCAGACTCTCGGCCAGACTGGCACGCCGCATCAGTAACGCGGCCAGTTCCGCCGATTCAGCTTCATGCACTTCATGAGCAACAATCTTGCGGCTGAATACGTCCAGCATCATGTACCAGTAGTAGTACTGGCCCTTGACCGCCGCCGGCAGCCACGTGATGTCCCACGACCAGACCTGATTCGAACCAGTGGCACAATGGCTGGTCACCACCCGGGCTGAAGGCTTGCGCGCACGGCCGCGGTGATGCTGCTGCGAAGCGCTGCGCAGCACGCGGTAAAAGCTCGACTCCGACGCGAGGTACACGCCGCGATCTGCCAGGCTCGGTACGATCTGGCTGGGCGGCAGGCTGGCAAACTCCGCGCTGTTGGCGACCTCAAGGATCTGCTGCCGTTCGGCCTCACTCAAGCGACTGGACGGTGGCGGGCGCCCGGTCGTGGTGCGGCCATCGGCACGCACCGCGTCGCCGTCACCCACCCAGCGCTGGAACGTGCGCAGGCTCACACCCAGCTCATCGCAAGCCTTGTCCAGCCGGCAGCCTGACTGCGCCGCCTCGCGTATCAACGATATACATAACAGGCGATCCGGGACGTTGATCAATCGTCCTCTTTGTCTCCCCAGATCGCCTGGGCTTTTTTTCTCAGAATCAGCAGCGCAGCCGCTTCTGCCAGCGCCTTCTCCTTGCGCTGCAATTCCTTCTCGAGTTGCTGGATGCGCCGTTTGTCGTCTTTCGACTGATGGTGCTGCTCGCGTGCCTGCCCGGCAGCATTCGCGTTGGCCGACCGGCAGGCGGCTCGCCACGCCGCGATTTGTTCGGGATAAAGACCTTTGCGGCGGCAATACTCGGCCAGCTCCGCTGCATTGAGCGGCGCAGTTTCCAGTACTACTGCAAACTTGTCCTCCGAAGACCATCCTTCGGGATTCTTCCCATCGCCCGGCACGGCCAACCCTTGTCCTTTCGCCTGTCGGCGCCACGTGTACAACGTCTGTTCGGTAATCCCCGTTTCTCTGGCCAGCGCTGAAACCAGCGCGTTCTCCGGCGGCATCATGCGACGCACCAGCGCTTCTTTTCTTTCTGCTGAGTAGGCTTTCATTCACCCTGATTTTACCGCCCCCGGACCATGTCTATAAGAATCAGATAACACGACAAGTAGTCTGACGCCGGGGG
>NZ_CAJQYY010000063.1 GCF_907164575.1 Paraburkholderia gardini | reverse complement strand
TAGTGGCTATGTTGCGGCCAAATTTATGTGGCGGCAGCCGATAGGCGCCGAGGAAACATGGGGCCTGTCCTGGCTATTGACGTGACATAAATTTCGGCGCTTTGTGACCTTCCAACCGTCGTTCGGAGGTCTGTCATGTCCAAGAAGCCAGCCCTTGCAAAGGTCGAAGGGAGTCGCCATCGCGAAGCGCCGTTTTTGCAGGAACGGGAGCGATATTTACGCCACTGCGCCGAGTTGGGTGCAACGCCTGGCTCGCTGTGTATAAAAAGAAATGAGCTCATTTGGGTCGCTCGCCTGCTGCCCGCGACTGCATCGCAAGGCGTCGATGTCAGTTTGCTGCATGAGATCGCGCGCAAGCGCGCATCGATGCATACGGGCGTCACGATGGAATACCGGATGATCGCGGCCGCCCGACCGTGGTTACGGTTCCTCGGGTGGTGGCGTGAGCCAATCATCGTTCTCCCGTTTCAGGGCCATCTCGACAGATACGTCAAATGGATGCGCGATGAGCGAGGGTTCACTCCTTCCACGGTCGCTCAGTGGCAAAGCAGGACCACACAGTTTCTTCAGTGGTGCGTAGACACCGATCGCCGCCTGGAGGATCTGCAGCCTGATGATATCGACGCCTACTTCATTCAGAATGCGTCGCGGTGGGGGCGGATATCGATGAAGGGTGTAATGGGTGCCCTCCGGATATATTTGCGTTACTCGGCAATGCAAGGTTTATGCGACTCACGACTTGCCGCGGCACTACGCACGCCGCGTGTCTACACGCAGGAATCCCTACCATATGCGCCACGATGGACCGACGTGCAACGGATCCTGGCAACCACCGCGACCGACAAGCCCGCTGACATCAGAAACCGCGCGATTCTGATGCTCCTGTCGATCTATGGCATGCGCCGCGGGGAGGTAGTGGCTTTGCGCCTTGATCAGGTGAACTGGGCCGGACGCACACTGCATGTGTTTCGCCTGAAACGCCGGCAGCCGCAGGTCTATCCGTTGTTGCCAACGGTCGCCGAAGCATTGGCCAGCTATATCGACACCGTGCGTCCGCCGGCTTCTGCACCGCAGATATTTCTTGGACTGCACGCACCACATCGTCCACTGACCCCGCAGGCGGTATTCGACCTGGTCAATGACAGGTTCAAAGCGCTGGGAATTGAGGCGAAGCATCGGGGCCCGCACGCATTGCGCCACGCCTGTGCTGCACGCCTGGTCGATCAGGGCTTAAGTCTCAAGGAGATTGGTGACCACCTCGGCCACCATAGTGCATCTGCCACGATGACTTATGCCAAGGTCGATATGCGCGCGCTACGCGAAGTCGGCGACTTCGATCTGGGAGATTTGTCATGGAACTGATCGACGTGGTGACAGCATACGTCTCAATGCAACGGTCGTTGGGCCTGCGATTTGAAGCTGCCGACCGACTCTTGCGGCAGTTTGCCCATGAGATGGGGAATGTCGGCATTGCCGACGTCCGGCCGGATGCCGTCGTGGAATTTCTACAAGGAACGGGGCCACTCACAGCTACATGGCGGCTCAAATACAACGTGCTTGCAGGCCTGTACCGGTTTGCCATTAGCAGGGGATACAGCGAGACATGTCCGCTTCCCGCAAACGTGCCGAAGCTGCCGCCGCCCCAGACCCCCTATGTGTACTCGACCGCAGAGCTCCACCGCTTGATCGACGCGACGCCTCTGCTGTACAACTACCGTAGTCCACAGCAGGCATCCATGTACAGGACATTGATTCTCCTGCTGTATGGCAGCGGGTTGCGCATCGGCGAAGCGCTGCGGTTGACCATTCTGGATGCGGACCTGATCGACCGCGTCATCACCGTACACAATACGAAATTCTTCAAGACTCGTCTGGTACCGATTGGGCAACGGTTGTCGACGGAATTGGCCACGCATATCGAGCGCCGTCGGGGCCTGCCGATGCCGGAGGGCAATAACTCGCGCCTGTTCACTTCGCGCACTGGGCACGGGTGGCCGTATTCGCAAGTCATTACCCTGTTTCAGCGCTTGCGCCAGATGGCTAAAATCGAGTGCCCCGAGGGAGAGCTGCATCCACCGCGCCTGCACGATTTGAGACATACCGCGACAGTACATCGGGTTCTTGCATGGTATCGCGATGGCAAGGATGTGCAACGCCTGCTCCCGCAACTAGCGACCTACCTGGGGCACGTCGATATCAAATCGACGCAGCGATATCTGCGCATGACACCGGAGTTGCTCGCAGAAGCAAGCCGGCGTTTCGCACAGTACGCGCAGTGTGGAGACGATCATGAATGACAGGAACCTGCTTGGCCCCTGGATCCGGCGCTTCATGCTGGAGCATATGGTGGCGGAACGGAACTTCTCGCCCAACACGCAAGCCAGTTACCGCGACACATTGACTTTATTGTTACCGTTCGCGGCCAAACTCGGCGGCTTTGCGATCGACCGGATGACTGTTGAGGACCTTTCGCCAACCATCGTGCGCCAGTTCCTGGATCACGTCGAATGCGATCGGCATTGCGGTGGCGCCACCCGGAATCTGCGGCTGAGCGCGCTCCATTCTCTGGCCCGCTTCATCGGCATGCATTCACCAGTTCATCTGTCTTGGTGTAGCGAGGTGCGGTCAATTCCATTCAAAAAAACGGCCCGGACATTGATCGGTTATCTCGAGAAATCAGAGATGGATGCTTTGCTGGCAGCGCCAGACCGCCGCACGGCAATCGGGGCACGCGACTATGCATTGCTTCTGTTCCTGTACAACAGCGGAGCTCGCGCCGATGAAGCTGCGAAGTTGACCATCGGACGCTTGCAGCTCACCGAGCCGTCCTCCGTTCGCATACTTGGCAAAGGAAACAAGATGCGTGTGTGTCCCTTGTGGCCGACGACGTCCTCCGTCTTGACTCAACTCGTAACCGGGCGTAGTGCAGACGACACCGTGTTCCGTGGACGGACAAATCAGCCGATGACACGGTTCGGCATACATCGTGTCGTCACCCAATATGCCAAGCTCGTGACCAAGTCACATCCTGCGATGAAAGATAGACGTATCAGTCCGCATTCGGTTCGACACACGACCGCGGTTCATCTGCTACGTGCCGGCGTCGATATCAACACGATCCGAGCCTGGTTAGGGCATGTCTCTTTGGATACGACACACATCTACGCCGAGGTCGACCTGGAAATGAAAGCAAAGGCGCTTGCTCGCGTCGACATCTCGGGCCTGCCCGCAGCATCAAGGCGCGCGACCACGCTGCCTTCACTGATGATGTTTCTGAAGCAACTTTAGTTGTTCGCTGGCATTTTTATGTGCGGGCACGAGTCAGGGGGATTGGATAAGCCCTGATTCGAAGACATCGCCGCCACATAAATTTGGCCGCAACATAGCCGCTG
>NZ_CAJQYY010000062.1 GCF_907164575.1 Paraburkholderia gardini | reverse complement strand
ACTCCCGCCCCCCCCCCCCCGCCGCCGTCGCGCGCAGCGTCGCGCGCGTGTCGCCCGCGCGCGAGCGCAGCGCGAGGCTGTGCATGATCGCGGACGCGACTCTTGCGAGCACCGCTGTGTCGGCGGCGGGATCGAGTTCACCCTGCGCCTGGGCGCGCAGCAGACGCCGCTCCAGCGCGCCATCGAAGATCCGGAGCCCGTCGGCGAGCTTCGCGCGAACGTCCGCATCGCGCTTCGCTTCGACCACGGCCGTGCCGATCAGGAAGCATCCGCGCGGCTCGCCGCCGGCCGGGAGATAAATCGCGAGCGCCGTATCGTAGACGCGCATCAACGCCTGCGCGAGCGGCAGGTCGCCGCCGAGCGCCACTTCCATCGCCTTGAGCCCGGCGTCGATGTAACCGTCGAGCGTGTCCAGATAGAGCGCGTGCTTGTCGCCGAACGCGCCGTAAAGGCTCGGACGGTTCATGCCCGTCGCGACGCTCAGGTCGTCGAGCGACGTGCCCGAGTAGCCGCCTTGCCAGAACGCCTCCGTGGCACTGGCGACTGCTTCGGTTGCGTCATAGGCGCGTGGCCTTCCGCGAGGACGTTGTTCTGTTTTTGTACCGGTATGCATAAAAATATCTGGCGCCATTTAATTTTGTTCACTATAGTACAAAACTCAAACCACCGACTGGAGACACCGGAATGGATCTGTATTTTTCTCCCATGGCCTGCTCGCTCGCGACCCGCATCACGTTTTACGAAGCGGACGCGGGCGCGAACTTCATTCAGGTCGACACAAAGAAGAAGCGCATTGCCGACGGAACGGATTTCTATCAGGTCAGCCCGCTCGGGCAGGTGCCGGTGCTGCGCACGAACGAGGGATGGCTCCTCACCGAAAACACAGCGATCCTGCCGTACGTCGCCGACCAGTTCCCGCAAGCGCAGCTGATGCCGCCAGCCGGCACGGCGGAGCGCGCGAAAGTGCAGCAGTGGCTCGGTTTCATCAGCACGGAATTGCACAAGGCTGTGTTCGTACCGCTGCTCGATCCGGGTGCATCTGAAGACGTGCTGAATTACACGCGCAAGCGGGTGCCGTTGCGTCTCGCGGTGCTGGACGCGCATTTCGCCGCGAACGCGTTCTTGCTGGAGCGATTCACGGTCGCCGATGCCTATCTTGCTACCGTGCTGAACTGGGCACAGTACTCGGGTGTGAGTCTGGCTGCATGGCCTTCGGTGGATGCGTATTACCGGCGAATCGCGCAGCGGCCCGCGGTCGCAAAAGCGCTCGCCGAAGAGATGGCGTTGTATCTCGAGGAACAGGCGCGCGAGAAAGCGGCTGCCTGAGCTGAAACGTGACGCCGGGCATGGAGCGAAGTGCGTCCATGCGCGGCGCGGGCGACGAAACGTTCATGCTTCGTTGCCCGCGCCGCGCGATCCGGCAATCAGGCCGCGCGCGCCTTCACGGTGAACACTGAAACGGCCGACTTCAACTGCTGCGCCTGATCCGCCATCGAACCTGCAGCCGCGGCCGCCTGTTCGACGAGCGCGGCGTTCTGTTGCGTCACCTGGTCCATCTGCGCGACCGCGCGGTTGACCTGTTCGATGCCGGTGCTCTGCTCGGTCGATGCAGCCGAAATCTCGCCCATGATGTCGTTCATACGTTTGACCGCGTGCGTCACCTCGGTCATCGTCCGGCCCGCGCGCTCGGCCAGTTCGGCGCCGCTGTCGACACGCGTCGTCGAGTTCTCGATCAGCTCCTTGATTTCCTTCGCCGAGAGCGCGCTGCGCTGCGCGAGCGAGCGCACTTCGCCCGCGACGACCGCGAAGCCACGACCCTGCTCGCCTGCCCGAGCCGCTTCGACGGCCGCGTTCAACGCGAGGATGTTGGTCTGAAACGCGATGCCCTCGATCACGGCAATGATGTCCGTCATCCGTTTTGAGCCTGCCGCCAGATCGCGCATCGTATCGACAACATCGTTCACCAGCACGCTGCCGCGCGCCGCCACTTCCGCTGCGCCGTGCGCGACGCCGCTTGCCTGCTGCGCGTTGTCCGCGTTCTGCCGCACGGTCGCGGTGAGCTGCTCCATGCTCGATGCGGTTTCTTCGAGCGAAGCCGCCTGCTCTTCCGTGCGCTGCGAGAGATCGGCATTGCCCTGCGCGATTTCACCCGAGGCAATCAGGATCGATTCGCTCGACGTACTGATGCCGCCGACGATGCCCGCCAGCCGCTCGCGCATGTTGCCGAGCGCGAAGAGCAGACTGTCGTTGTCGCCCGCGCGGGTGTCGACGCGCACGGCGAGATCGCCGGCGGCGATGCGATTCGCGATGTCAGCCGCGTAATCCGGCTCGCCGCCGAGTTGCCGCGACAAACGCCGCGCGATCAGCCATGCGAGCACCATGCCCACGATCATCGACGCGAGCACCAGCGCGATCATGATGACGCGCATGCGCTCGTAGCGGGCGGTGGCGTCCGCCTGCGCATCGGTTGAGCGCTGACGTCGATATTCGATGACGACGGTGATGCGCTCGCGCATCGCGACGCTCGCCGCGATCGCACGGCGCACGAGCTCCGCGTTGTCGACGCCTGCCGGAACCGGATCGAGGCCGATCTGCTGACGCACAATCCCTTCCCAGACCGTGTTCGCTTTCATCACGTCGTCGAGCAATGTCTGGCCCTTGCTGGTCGTGATGGTCGCGGCGAAGCTGTCGAACGCCGAGTGCATCTCCTTCAGCGAGCCGACGATCTCGTCTTTCAGACGCTGGCGGCCCGCATCGTCGGATGCGTAGCCGAGATTCGCGGCGGCGAGATCCGTGTCGACCTTGTGGCGGTTCGCCTCTTCCATCCAGTAGAGGCCATCCATGTACCGGCCACCGATTGCCTCCGTGAGCCCGTGCAGCGCCGACAGCGCCGTCATACCCGCGACGCCGGTCACGACACCAAAGCCCGTGACGAGCGCAAACGCCAGCAGCAATTTTCTCAACACGGTCAACCGGTCAAACCATTTCATGTCATTCGCCTGTTTGTACATCTGGATCTGGAGAAGGTCTCTCACGCCACACACCATGCAGCGCGGATACCGCGCTCGTACGCCTTGTTTACGGCCAGGAGGGGGCTGACTTGACGCACGAATAGCCAGAATTCAAGTCTGCGAATGAAGCACGAAAGGTCCGCGAAAGCCAACCTCGATGTTCGGATCAGGCGTTCGTCCGATTGGGATTCATCTGATGTTTGAGGTACTCACGCGTGGCTAAACTGCAACCGCTGCGTGATTCCATGTGTAACGTCAGCACTGTTGTAACTCTCCGACTTTCCGTTCACGCACTCGCTGCGTGAACGGTTTTTTTTGTGCGCCCAGCATGGGCGCACTCTTGTGGGTGCAAGTCCCACCGTAAGTTGATCACAGCGAGCGAAGCGAAGCGCAACTGCGA
>NZ_CAJQYY010000061.1 GCF_907164575.1 Paraburkholderia gardini | reverse complement strand
AGAACTGCGTGCACTGCAAGACGTGCGACATCAAGGACCCGACGCAGAACATCGTGTGGGTCACGCCCGAAGGCGGCGGTGGGCCGAACTATTCGAATATGTAGTGGAGCAGCTTGAAATACACAGAATTGATAACGTCGGTGCCAGCACGACGGGGCGCGGTATCGCAAAAGTCATTGCTTGCGCTGGTTTTGACATCACCCTGTCGATGTGAAAGCACAGCGCTTGAGGCAGCCGTGGCAGCAATGGGAGCGCGTCTCCAGAGGCTGGCCGACAAAGAGAAGCTGCCGTTTCTGGATTTTACTCATCGAAAGCAGACAACTGTCACCCACGACAGGCTTTTACGGTTCGAAAGGAGGGACGACGCGTGAAGATAGAAGGGAACGTATTTGTTGTGACGGGTGGCGGTTCTGGCCTGGGTGCGGCGACGGCTACGATGATCGTTCAGCGAGGCGGTAGCGTCATGCTGGCCGACATCAACGAGCAGGCGGGAATCGCTACGGCCAGGGCGCTAGGCTCCAGGGCTCGCTTCCTCCTTACTGACGTTACAAGCGAAGCAAGTGCCAGCGCTGCTTTTGCAGCTGCAGGCGAAATGGGAGCGGTGCGTGGGCTCATCAATTGCGCCGGAATTGCTCCCGCTGAAAAAGTGGTGGGGCGTGAAGGACCGCACACGTTCGAGTCGTTCGCGCGAACCATCGGCATCAATCTGGTGGGAACCTTTAACATGATTCGCCTTGCCGCTGCGGCCATGTCGGCCTCTGAGCCTGACGCAGCCGGTGAGCGCGGTGTCATCGTCAATACGGCCTCTGTCGCGGCATTCGACGGGCAGGTGGGGCAAGCCGCCTACGCTGCCTCTAAAGGCGGCGTGGTGGCCATGACCCTGCCTGTTGCGCGTGAGTTGGCCCGCCTCGGTATTCGGGTCATGACCATCGCTCCCGGCATCATGGAAACGCCAATGCTGACGAGCATGCCCGCCGAGGTTCAGGAATCCCTCGGAAAAATGGTTCCGTTCCCACCACGCATGGGTAAGCCTCTCGAATTTGCCGCGCTTGCGGAGCACATCCTGACGAATCAATACCTGAACGGCGAAGTCATTCGCCTGGATGGCGCTATCCGCATGGCCGCAAGATGATCAAGCAAGTTCCGTCCAGGCAAGATTCAATGAATAACGATCCAGTAGTAATTGTTTCAGTCGCGCGGACGCCCATGGGCGGCTTTCAAGGGGACTTGTCCGGCTTTAGCGCGCCGCAACTCGGAGGAGTCGCAATCAAGGCCGCCGTCGAGCGCGCGGGGATTGACGCCGCTCATGTCGAGGAAGTTGTCATGGGTTGTGTGCTGCCAGCCGGACTCGGGCAAGCCCCGGCGCGCCAGGCTAGCATCCATGCGGGGCTCCCTCTGTCTGTCGCGTGTTCGACGGTCGGCAAGGTCTGCGGCTCCGGCATGAAGGCCGCCATCGCTGCGCATGATGCGCTGGTGGCGGGCAGCAGCGAGGTGATCGTAGCCGGCGGCATGGAGTTCATGACCAACGCGCCGTATCTTCTGCCTAAAGCGCGGGGCGGGTTCAGGCTGGGCCACAGCCAGGTTATCGATCACATGTTCTTCGATGGATTGGAGGACGCCTATTTCGACAAAGGCCGCCTGATGGGGACTTTTGCAGAGGAATGTGCGACCAGCTATGGCTTCACGCGAGAGGACCAGGATGCTTATGCAACGTCATCGACGATCCGCGCGCAGGACGCGATAAAAACCGGCATGTTCGCGTGGGAAATTGCGCCTGTGACCGCTGCAGGAAAATCCGGGGACCGTCTGATCGAGCATGATGAGCAACCGCCCAAGGCTCGTCTCGACAAGATCGCCAGCTGAGGCCTTCCTTCAGGAAGGACGGCACGGTCACCGCCGCCAACTCGAGTTCCATTTCCGATGGTGCGGCCGCATTGGTCATGATGCGTCGATCCACTGCTGACAGACTCGGCGTCAAGCCAGTCGCGATGATCGTGGGTCATGCCTCTCATGCACAGGAACCCAGGTTATTTACGACTGCTCCGGTCGGTGCCATACAGAAACTGCTGTCCAGGACGGACTGGTCAGTCAATGACGTCGATGCATGGGAAATCAACGAGGCGTTTGCGGTCGTTGCGATGGCTGCCATAAGAGATCTCGAGCTCAACCGTTCGAAGGTCAATACGCATGGTGGCGCCTGCGCGCTCGGTCATCCCATCGGTGCATCGGGCGCCCGTCTTCTGGTGACGCTCATCGGCACACTCCGGAATAGTGGTGGCAAACGCGGCATCGCCAGCCTGTGTATCGGAGGCGGGGAAGCCACGGCCATTGAGATGCTTTGAATCCCGGGAGCACACAATGATCTTGACACAAGAACAGGAAATGATCCGCGACAGCATGCGGGCCTTCGCCGAAGAGCGGCTGGCCCCGCATGCCGGTGAGTGGGATCGCAATCACACGTTCCCCCTGGAAGCGCTGCGGGAGCTCGGCGCATTGGGCGCACTTGGTATGATCGTGCCAGAGGAGTGGGGCGGAGCCGGGATGGACTACATGAGCCTCGTGCTCGCGATCGAGGAAATTGCTGGAGGCGATGGGGCGACGTCGACCATTGTCAGCGTGCAGAACTCCCTCGCTTGTGGCATCACGCTCAAATATGGCTCAGATGCGCAGAAGGAGGAATGGTTAAAGCCACTGGCCCGGGGAGAACGCCTCGGCTGTTTCTGCCTGACTGAGCCGCACGTTGGATCCGACGCATCGGCCCTGCGAACCTCGGCGGTGCGGGACGGTGATCACTGGGTGCTGAACGGCGTCAAACAGTTCATTACCACCGGCAAGCACGCCGATGTGGCCATCGTCTTTGCCGTATCCGACAAGTCCGCTGGCAAGAAGGGCATTTCATGCTTCCTGGTACCCACCGTGACACCGGGCTACATCGTCGCCCGAATCGAGGACAAGATGGGTCAACACGCATCCGACACTGCGCAGATTGTTTTCGAAAATTGCCGTGTGCCGGCGAGCGCAATGATGGGTGCTGAAGGAGAAGGCTACAGGATTGCGCTCTCCAACCTTGAGGCCGGCCGCATTGGCATTGCTGCGCAATCGGTGGGTATGGCCCGGGCCGCATTAAATGCCGCAGTCAGATACGCTAAAGAGCGCGAGACTTTTGGCAAGCCCATCATCGAGCACCAGGCAGTCAGCTTCCGTCTCGCAGACATGGCAACAGCGCTGGACGCCGCGCGTCTGATGGTATGGCGGGCCGCCACGCTTAAGGACGCTGGTAAGCCTTGCTTGAAAGAAGCTTCGATGGCAAAGATGTTTGCGTCTGAAATGGCTGAGAAAGTGTGCTCGGATGCTGTCCAGATTCACGGCGGCTACGGATACCTTTCCGACTTCCCCGTCGAGCGCATTTACCGCGACGTGCGAGTGTGTCAGATCTACGAAGGCGCAAACGACATCCAGCGTATTGTGATCGGTCGAGCGATCGCCGAAACCTCGTGATCTCATCGAACCACTCGGCGCGCAACTGAATTGGCAGACATCGGAGCAACTGGCTGGATGGTTAGCTAGTTGTTTCGTGTCGGCGCCAGCGCGTCGCCGGGCTGAAACATCAGGTGGCGATGAACCATCGGTCGGGCAGTGGAAAACGGCTGGCGGCGAGGAGGGCTTCTACCATTCAAGCGATTGCAGTGCCCGTCGCGTCTGAATTTTTCGTGACAGAAAAGGCGCGACGCGCGTGCATGGCGACGCGAACTTCGTCGCCATGCACGTGGCGCTTTTCCTGAACACCTCTGGGGCTGACTTTGCCCCCATCAATCCGCATGCCGCGTAACCGATGGCAATTTCGCCGATGTTGGAACTGTTCAGGAACGCGTGCTTACAGGGCCGACGTGAACTCAGGCACAGCGGCAAACAGATCGCCCACCAGACCGTAATCGGCGACGCTGAAGATCGGCGCTTCCGGGTCCTTGTTGATCGCCACGATCACCTTCGAGTCCTTCATGCCCGCCAGATGCTGGATCGCACCCGAGATGCCCACCGCCACGTACA
>NZ_CAJQYY010000060.1 GCF_907164575.1 Paraburkholderia gardini | reverse complement strand
ATGGCGGTGTAAACGCAGAAACCCCACCTTTTTGGGGTGGGGTTTCTGTTGCTGCTGGGGAGCCTGACGATTACCTACTTTCACACGGGCAATCCGCACTATCATCGGCGTGGAGTCGTTTCACGGTCCTGTTCGGGATGGGAAGGGGTGGTACCGACACGCTATGGTCATCAGGCATGACTTGTTGTCGCGCTGGGTGGGCTCTGAAGCCCGGGCCAGCACAACCAATCTGGAAGAAGTAGTTGAGAGGATGCCTCCCGGTGTTACTTTGGGCTGTGCTGTTTCTGGCACAACACTGATCACTCAACCGTGCGCGGGGTTCTGTGTGAACCCTGAGACACACTTGTTATAGGATCAAGCCTTACGGGCAATTAGTATCAGTTAGCTTAACGCATTACTGCGCTTCCACACCTGACCTATCAACGTCCTGGTCTTGAACGACCCTTCAAGGGGCTCGAAGCCCCGGGGATATCTCATCTTAAGGCAAGTTTCCCGCTTAGATGCTTTCAGCGGTTATCTCTTCCGAACATAGCTACCCGGCGATGCCACTGGCGTGACAACCGGTACACCAGAGGTTCGTCCACTCCGGTCCTCTCGTACTAGGAGCAGCCCCCTTCAAATATCCAACGCCCACGGCAGATAGGGACCAAACTGTCTCACGACGTTTTAAACCCAGCTCACGTACCTCTTTAAATGGCGAACAGCCATACCCTTGGGACCGGCTACAGCCCCAGGATGAGATGAGCCGACATCGAGGTGCCAAACACCGCCGTCGATATGAACTCTTGGGCGGTATCAGCCTGTTATCCCCAGAGTACCTTTTATCCGTTGAGCGATGGCCCTTCCATACAGAACCACCGGATCACTATGACCTGCTTTCGCACCTGCTCGACTTGTCGGTCTCGCAGTTAAGCACGCTTATGCCATTGCACTATCAGCACGATTTCCGACCGTACCTAGCGTACCTTCGTACTCCTCCGTTACACTTTGGGAGGAGACCGCCCCAGTCAAACTGCCTACCATGCACTGTCCCCGACCCGGATCACGGGCCAAGGTTAGAACCTCAAACAAACCAGGGTGGTATTTCAAGGACGGCTCCACGCAAACTGGCGTTCACGCTTCAAAGCCTCCCACCTATCCTACACAGACCGGTTCAAAGTCCAATGCAAAGCTACAGTAAAGGTTCATGGGGTCTTTCCGTCTAGCCGCGGGGAGATTGCATCATCACAAACACTTCAACTTCGCTGAGTCTCGGGAGGAGACAGTGTGGCCATCGTTACGCCATTCGTGCAGGTCGGAACTTACCCGACAAGGAATTTCGCTACCTTAGGACCGTTATAGTTACGGCCGCCGTTTACCGGGACTTCAATCAAGAGCTTGCACCCCATCATTTAATCTTCCGGCACCGGGCAGGCGTCACACCCTATACGTCCACTTTCGTGTTTGCAGAGTGCTGTGTTTTTATTAAACAGTCGCAGCCACCAGTTTATTGCAACCCCTTCACCCTTCTGGCGCAGGCCAGTCAAGCTACAGGGGCGTACCTTATCCCGAAGTTACGGTACCAATTTGCCGAGTTCCTTCTCCCGAGTTCTCTCAAGCGCCTTAGAATACTCATCTCGCCCACCTGTGTCGGTTTGCGGTACGGTCTTGTTAAACTGAAGCTTAGAGGCTTTTCTTGGAACCACTTCCAGTTGCTTCTTCACCGAAGTGAATGGCCTCGCACCCTTGAATTACGCGCCCGGATTTGCCTAAGCGCCTTCTCCAATGCAAGGACCGGGACTTCCAACACCCGGACAACCTTCCGCGATCCGTCCCCCCATCGCATTTAACAATGGTGCAGGAATATTAACCTGCTTCCCATCAGCTACGCATTTCTGCCTCGCCTTAGGGGCCGACTCACCCTACGCCGATGAACGTTGCGTAGGAAACCTTGGGCTTACGGCGAGGGGGCCTTTCACCCCCTTTATCGCTACTCATGTCAGCATTCGCACTTCCGATACCTCCAGCGCACTTTTCAATGCACCTTCGCAGGCTTACGGAACGCTCTCCTACCATGCACATAAATGTGCATCCGCAGCTTCGGTATATTGCTTAGCCCCGTTACATCTTCCGCGCAGGACGACTCGATCAGTGAGCTATTACGCTTTCTTTAAAGGATGGCTGCTTCTAAGCCAACCTCCTGACTGTTTTAGCCTTCCCACTTCGTTTCCCACTTAGCAATATTTGGGGACCTTAGCTGGCGGTCTGGGTTGTTTCCCTCTTGACACCGGACGTTAGCACCCGATGTCTGTCTCCCGTGATTGCACTCTTCGGTATTCGGAGTTTGCTATGGCGTAGTAATCCGCAATGGACCCCACAACCATGACAGTGCTCTACCCCCGAAGGTGATACACGAGGCACTACCTAAATAGTTTTCGGAGAGAACCAGCTATTTCCAGGTTTGTTTAGCCTTTCACCCCTATCCACAGCTCATCCCCTAACTTTTCAACGTTAGTGGGTTCGGACCTCCAGTACGTGTTACCGCACCTTCATCCTGGCCATGGATAGATCACCTGGTTTCGGGTCTACACCCAGCGACTGAACGCCCTGTTCGGACTCGCTTTCGCTACGCCTGCCCTAATCGGTTAAGCTTGCCACTGAATGTAAGTCGCTGACCCATTATACAAAAGGTACGCCGTCACCCCCTTGCGAAGGCTCCGACTGTTTGTATGCATGCGGTTTCAGGATCTATTTCACTCCCCTCCCGGGGTTCTTTTCGCCTTTCCCTCACGGTACTGGTTCACTATCGGTCGATCACGAGTATTTAGCCTTGGAGGATGGTCCCCCCATCTTCAGACAGGATTTCACGTGTCCCGCCCTACTTCTCGTACACCTAGTTCTTCCTCGCTGTTTTCGTCTACAGGGCTATCACCTGCTATGGCGGCACTTTCCAGAGCCTTCGACTAACAATGAAGATAAAGAGTACAGGCTGATCCCATTTCGCTCGCCACTACTCTGGGAATCTCGGTTGATTTCTTTTCCTGCGGTTACTTAGATGTTTCAGTTCACCGCGTTCGCTTCACGCAGCCTATGTATTCAGCTACGGATGACCCATACGGGCCGGGTTTCCCCATTCGGATATCGGTGGATCAAAGCTCGTTTGCCAGCTCCCCACCGCTTTTCGCAGGCTACCGCGTCCTTCATCGCCTGTGATCGCCAAGGCATCCACCACATGCACTTGTTCGCTTGACCCTATAACGAGTGCGTCTCGCGACACATCGCTACAGGTTGAGTATTCGTGTTGCGCCGTATTCCAAGAGCAATCTTTCGATTCCCCTTTAAAATACATTGATACAATCACAACCCTGATTCACCTACTCGGACACCCATCTCTAAGTATCCTTTCGTGAATCTCTTTACTACTTCTTCCTGATTGTTAAAGAACGACAGCCGATTGCGTGATTGCTATAACCACGTATCTTTCTGACTGGCTCAATCGCCAATGCATAACGCCCGGTTCACCGAACCAGATGCTGTGCATTGAAGATTGGTGGAGGATGACGGGATCGAACCGACGACCCCCTGCTTGCAAAGCAGGTGCTCTCCCAGCTGAGCTAATCCCCCAGTCATGCAGATGCCCCAGAGGTTTTAGACGGCCAGCTCACCAGACAAGACTTTGGTGGGTCTGGATGGATTCGAACCATCGACCCCCGCCTTATCAAGACGGTGCTCTAACCGACTGAGCTACAGACCCCTGAGTCTGTCTAAATTCACAGCCGATAAGCGTGAGCGCTCAACGTGGAACACGTCTAGCTCGAGAAAGGAGGTGATCCAGCCGCACCTTCCGATACGGCTACCTTGTTACGACTTCACCCCAGTCATGAATCCTACCGTGGTGACCGTCCTCCTTGCGGTTAGACTAGCCACTTCTGGTAAAACCCACTCCCATGGTGTGACGGGCGGTGTGTACAAGACCCGGGAACGTATTCACCGCGGCATGCTGATCCGCGATTACTAGCGATTCCAGCTTCACGCACTCGAGTTGCAGAGTGCGATCCGGACTACGATCGGTTTTCTGGGATTAGCTCCCCCTCACGGGTTGGCAGCCCTCTGTTCCGACCATTGTATGACGTGTGAAGCCCTACCCATAAGGGCCATGAGGACTTGACGTCATCCCCACCTTCCTCCGGTTTGTCACCGGCAGTCTCCCTAGAGTGCTCTTGCGTAGCAACTAGGGACAAGGGTTGCGCTCGTTGCGGGACTTAACCCAACATCTCACGACACGAGCTGACGACAGCCATGCAGCACCTGTGCGACGGTTCTCTTTCGAGCACCCCAGCCTTTCAGCCAGGT
>NZ_CAJQYY010000059.1 GCF_907164575.1 Paraburkholderia gardini | reverse complement strand
GTCTGGCTCAATCCGGAGCGCATGCAACCGGCAGAACTAAAGCAGTTCGCGTGAAGTGACGCGACAAGTACGTTGACAACCGCCGTGACCGCGCCGTTGTTAGCTATCCAGGTCGAAACGGACTGATCTTCATTCCTCTTGAGGCGTAACCGTCTAACGCATCTTCGGAGAACAATGGCGGGTCGGAGGAGGGCGTTGCTTTTACGCTTGAAAGCGCGCCCGTAGCTCTGCTTCGATTTTCTGTCGTTCCGCTCGAAGATCCGTACTCTCGGGCAGGGCGATCCCCAGATCTTGAATCTGCCTGAGTTTTCTCCACGCTTCGTAGTCATGGAACGGATTGAGGCCCATCACGTTACCAAGACTTTGATCGGCCTGACCTACTGATGCCGATATGCGGGCGAAAGTGGCAATGGCGTGGCCGAGATTCCAGTCATTTACGAACAAGAGAAGTGCCGACAGCGCCAGCACGCAGGTTGCAACATCCCCATACTTACTTCGGTTGGACTTTTTGATTGGAGCGTAGTTCTCGGAAATAAACCGACCGAGCGCAAGGCTTTGCTCGTACTTGGGCTGAAGAAGCGTCGGGTCAAAAACAATTTCACCGTGATAACGCTTCGCCAACGACTCGATGCGGTCAACTTCCTGATGTAGCCACATGCGCTTCTCACGAAGAACATCCAGGGTCGCCTTATAACGCTCCCCGAGGATGCGCGCTGATTCTATTGACCAATCGAAACCCGGCATGGCTGCGATTTCGCGCGTGAGGGGTACTCCTTGTGGCAGTTGGCCCAGCGAGGGGCTGGCTATACGCCACAGCATGTCAAGCCATCTAGGTACTTGGGAATCGAGTGTCACCTGAAAAGATGTCTTGATCTTCTCCCTGAAAAACCACTCACGCATGTCGCGGATCGTCTTTTGGCCAAATGCGCCCGCGTGTATTCCGCTGCAAACGAGTTCACGGACAGCTTTGGTCAAATTTGAGTTGGTTGCCCCGAATTCGACCAAGTTTTCGGGTGTGAGGTTTGCCGATTCGTTCACGGCATAGTCGCACTGCGGGCGATGGCCTGGAGACACGAAGCGGAAACATGCCTGCCGTATTGCTTTTTTCGAGGTTCGAGAAATTGCTTCCTTGACGATATCCGCGCCGGTTACAAAACAGCATGGGCATTCGAGATCCATGCGCAGAAATTCCCGCCATGAATCGGGTATATGGTCGTCTCCTACAGACTCCTGTAGTGCATTCCTTCGAGACAAGACGTGAAGAACTTGCTCAACATCAAGTTCCTTTTCTTCCGAAATCGAATACGCGGTTAAAGGCATTGGACACCCGTAAGTCGTTGATGTCGCCGATTGCATGGCGTCTGGTTGGCTCGATAAGGTTGATGGTAACAAAGCGGATATCCACATGGCTCCGTTATGTGGCGCGAAAAACGTCACGCGATAAGCATCAATGAATTCGTGCGTCGCCCGCCAAGTCGGGCCGCGCTCTCGTGCTTCGCATCGAGTCTCGCTACACGAGTCTCGCCCCCTCCGGGCTTTCATCGCTGACGCCTACGGCCCGGATTCCTCGATCCGGGCCTGCGCGCTTCGCTTGCGTGCTGTCGGCATACAGGGATAGCCGTTGCCTGTCCAGCCGTCTCCCCTGACTTCATCACCTTGTCCGCGACTGTAGCCCGCGGCCGTGCGCCGTCAAGGCGCGCCGGGCCGTGTCCTCGGCTGCGCCTGCGGGCCGCACCAACCCGGCGCTTTCCTCCTTGACGGCACCCGTCCGCGCGCTCCTGACCGTCGCGGGCGATGAACTCAGGAAAGACGGTGGCAACGAGGCCGGCCCAGGTCTCTGCGCCGACCCCACCGGAAGTCCAAAGCGGGCTCCGAATCTAGGAATCCGGTGGGGTTTTCAACAGCCAACCCTTGTCAGGAGAAAGACCATGCAACTCGCTTCCCGTTTCGCTTCGCGCTCCCCCGTGCTGCGTTCGGAACATCCCTTGTCGGATGACCAAATCCGCACCGTAGCCCCGTCCATCTTCGCGGACGCCCCGCACGAAAGCCGCTCGCAGCGTTACAGCTATATCCCGACCGCCACCGTGCTGCAGGAATTGCGCGGCGAAGGCTTCGAGCCCTTCATGGTGTGCCAGACCCGCGTGCGGGCCGACGACCGCCGCGATTACACCAAACACATGATCCGGCTGCGCCACGCCAGCCAGATCAACGGGCGCGAAGCCAACGAAATCATCCTGCTGAACTCGCACGACGGCACGAGCAGCTATCAGATGCTCGCCGGCATGTTCCGCTTCGTGTGCCAGAACGGCCTCGTTTGCGGCGACACCGGGGCGGACGTGCGCGTACCGCACAAGGGCGACGTGGCCGCGCAGGTCATCGAAGGCGCTTACGAAGTTTTGCGCGGCTTCGACCGGGCGCAGGCTTCCCGCGATGCGATGCAGGCGATCACGCTGGACGCTGGGGAATCGGAAGTGTTTGCCCGCGCGGCGCTCGCGTTGAAGTACGACGAGGACAAGCCCGCGCCCATTACGGAATCGCAAATCCTGATGCCGCGCCGTCACGACGACAGCCGCCGCGACCTGTGGAGCGTGTTCAACCGCACGCAGGAAAACCTTATCAAAGGCGGCCTGTCCGCCCGCGCCGCGAACGGCCGCCGCCAGACCACGCGCCCGGTGCAGGGCATCGACAACGGCATTCGCCTCAATCGCGCCTTGTGGCTGCTGGCCGATGGCCTGCGCCAGTTGAAAGCCTGAATCCCCACGCGGCAGGGGCAGGCAGCAGCCCTTGCCGCTTCTCTCGCTGCTGCATCCCAACCGCTAGGAGTTATCACCATGAACGCCGTTACCCAAGCCGAAGCCATCGCCCTCGAAACCGCCACCGCGCTGGAAGTGGCCGATCCGACCAAGAACCTCATTTTGGTTCCGCTCTCGCAGTTGCTGCCGCGCCGCTCCAAGCGCAACGCGCGCACGACCCCGCGCCTGTCTATCCCCGAACTCGCTGCGAGCATTTCCCGCGTCGGCCTGCTGCAAAACCTGATCGTCATTCTTGCCGCCGATGGTGAGCAATACGAAGTGGTGGCGGGCGACCGTCGCCTGACCGCCTTGAAGCTGCTGGCGAAGAAAAAGCGCATCGTCGCCGACCATGAGGTGCCGTGCCTGCTGGTGCCCGATACGTCGGCCCGTACCGTCAGCCTTGCCGAAAACCTGTTGCGCGAGCAGATGCACCCCGCCGACCAGTTCGAGGCATTCGCCGCACTGGTCAAGGAAGGCCGCCCCATCGAGGACATTGCCGCCGACTTCGGCGTGTCCCCATTGACGGTGCAACGCCGCCTGAAACTGGCCGACGTGTCGCCGCGCCTGATGGCCGACTACCGCGCCGGGGCCGTGACGTTGGAGCAGTTGATGGCCCTCACCATCACCGACGATCACGCCGCGCAGGAAGCCGCGTACTACAGCGCGCCGGAATGGCAACGCGGTGCATCGGCACTGCGCGAGCGCCTGACCGAGCGCGAGATTGACGCCACGCATCCGGTGGTGCGCTTCGTCGGGCTGGACACCTACACGAAGGCGGGTGGCGGTCTCCGCCGCGACCTGTTCGCGGACGACGACAGCGGCACCTATCTGACCGATGCCGCATTGTTGGAGGCGCTGGTGCGCGGCAAGCTGGACGCGCTGGCCGAGGACGTGCGCAAAGAGGGTTGGGCGTGGGTGGAAGCCGTACCGCACATGAGCCATGCTGACCGGCAGACGTTCCAGAATGCACCGCGCCAGCGCCGCGAGCCGACCGCCCGCGAGGCCCGCCGCATCGCTTCGCTGCAAGGCCGTCTCGACAAGATCGACACGACGCTGGAAGAAGCCTACGACGCCGAGGACGAGGACAAGGTGGCAACGCAGGAAGAACGGCGCGAGCAGGTCGCCGAGGAACTGCAAGCCATCGAGGACGCCTTGCAGGACTACGCGCCGGACGTGTGCGCCGTGGCCGGTGCCATCGTCACGCTCGACCGCGAAGGCGAAGCCGTCATTCATCGCGGGCTGCTGCGCGAGGCGGAGGCCAAGGCGCTGCGCACGTTGCACCGGCTGCGGCAGGGTTTCGCGGAGGGTGCAGCCACGAACGAAGACGAAAGCGATGCCGATGACGAAGCGCCCAAGGCCGCGGATGTCTCCGACCGGCTGGCGCAGCGGTTGAGCGCCCACCGCACGGCGGCGCTGCAAATCGAAGTGGCGCAGCATCCGCACGTTGCACTGGCCGCGCTGGTGCATGGCATGGTGCAGACCGTCTTGCAGGCCGACGCCTACGGCGATGGCCTGCCGCTCGGCGTGCGCGTGAACGTACAAAACCGGCTGGAAGGCATGGCCCCGGATTGGCCGGATTCGCCTGCTGCCGTGGCCTTGCACACGTTGCAGGAAGTCGCGGGCGGAGCGTTGCCGCAGGACAGCGGCGAACTGTTCGTCGTGTTGCTGGCGAAGTCGCAAGACGAGCTGGTGCGGCTGCTGGCCGTGTGCGTCGCGGCGACGGTGGACGTCGTGACGCCGCGCGCCTCGCAGCGCCAGCCCGGCGCGGAACTGGCGCAGGCCGTGGGGCTGGACATGGCCGCATGGTGGAAGCCGACCGCCGAGGGCTATTTCCAGCACGTATCCAAGGCCGCGATTCTGGAAGCCGTCAGCCAGTACGCCCCGGCGCACGTCACCCGCCTGTCGAAACTCAAGAAGGCCGACATTGCCAGCGAAGCCGAGCGGTTGGCTAAGGACACCGGCTGGATGCCTGCGGTGTTCCAGACCGAACACCACACGGAGCCGGAAGGCGGACCGGATGCGGCGAGTGACACCGACACGACGGAAGAAGCCGCCGACAAGGTGGAAGCCCACGCGCTGGCCGCGTGACGGTGCAACATGGCCCCGGCGCGGTTTGCGCCGGGGCTTTCCTCGAACCG
>NZ_CAJQYY010000058.1 GCF_907164575.1 Paraburkholderia gardini | reverse complement strand
ACGGATTCATCGACATCTTCACGTTCGCGATGTCGACACCCGTACCGTCCGACTTCACCCGGACTTTCACGTTGTAATCGACCACACGTTTCACTGCTACCAGGATCTTCATATTGCCCCTTCATGAAATCGAAGCCCGGTCGACAAGTCCGCCGGCCGGGCGCCACCTTCGCGTCGCAGCGTTCAATAGGAATAAAAGCCGCGTCCAGTTTTTCGCCCAAGACATCCCCCATTCACCCGTTCCGTGAGAAAGGGCGCTGGCCAATACCTCGGATCGTTGAAATCGCGGTACAGCGCTTCCATGATCGCAAGCACCGTGTCGAGGCCGATGAAGTCGGCCAACGCGAATCGCTTCGCTGATCATTGGCACCAGGATCCTGATTCACCACGAACCCGGGAGAATTCTTCACGTCGATCGGTGTCTTGCCGATGCGCTTTGCGAATGCGATGGTCGTGTCGAACGTCGTGGCACTCGTCAGCAAGCCTCGAATGACCTCGACCAGCTCCATGATCGGAACGGGGTTGAAGAAATGCAGCCCCGTGAAGCGACCAGGGTTCGAGAGCGTTGCGCCGAGCTTCGTCACGGACACCGACGAGGTATTGGTTGCGAAGATCGCGTCAGGCCTGACAATCAAGTCCAGTTGTTTCAGAGCGTCCCGCTTGATCTGCAAATGCTCGGTCGCGGCCTCGATCACCAAGTCGCATGACGCCAGGTCAGACAACGCAACACTGCCCTCGGTACGTGCCTGTACCGCAGTCGCCTCGGCCTCGAATATCTTCCCTTTCGACACCATCCGTTCGAGCCCGGCCGCTATACCATTCATACCTCACCGTATCGCGGCCTGGTCGATGTCGTTGAGCACGACATCCAATCTCGACGCCGCGCAAACCTGCGCGATTCCGCTGCCCATCTGCCCGGCGCCAACAATACCTATGGTCCGGATTTTCATATTGCGTTCCTCACGCGCAGATCGCCGATTTCCGCCGCAGTCGCGTCGAGCCAATCCAACAGCACCTCATCCGTATGCTGGCCGAGCGTCGGCGGCGCACGCCGGTACTGCACCGGCGACTCCGACATCCGGATCGGATTGGCAACCAGCGGCACCTGCTTCGCCAGCGGATGTGGCATGTCGATGCGTGTGTGCCGGGACTTCACGTGCTGGTCCGCAAACACACGGTCGAGGGTATTGATCGGGCCACAGGGAACGCCCACCGCTTTCATGGCGGCGACCCACTCGTCGGTCGTGCGGCGTACCGTGATGCCGTGAATAAGTGCGATCAGTTCGCTCCTATGCTTCACGCGCTGCGGATTGATGGCGAAGCGTTCGTCGCCGGACCATTCCGGTCTGCCCAGCGTTTTGCACAGGCTGGCGAACTGGCTGTCATTGCCGACAGCGATGATCATGTAGCCATCGGCTGTCGGGAAGTCCTGATAAGGCACGATGTTAGGATGGGCGTTGCCCATGCGTCGCGGCACCACGCCACTCACCAGATAGTTCGCCGCCTGATTCGCGAGGCACGCGATCTGCACGTCGAGCAACGCGAGATCGATATGCTGCCCCTCTCCCGACTGCTCCCGGCGCTTCAACGCGGCAAGAACTGCGACCGTTGCGTACAGACCTGTCATGATGTCCGTCAACGCGACACCGGCCTTCAGCGGCCCGTCGCCCTCAGTGCCGTCGGCTCGCCCGGTCAAGCTCATCAACCCGCCCATGCCCTGGATCAGGAAATCGTAGCCTGCGCGTGACGCATAAGGCCCGGTCTGGCCAAAGCCGGTAATCGAGCAATAGACGAGTCGTGGATTGAGTGTCTTGAGGCTTGCATAGTCGAGCCCATATTGCGCGAGGCCGCCAACCTTGAAGTTTTCGAGCAGGACATCTGCCTTGCTCGTCAGTTGCCGCACGAGACGCTGCCCTTCAGGCTGCCCCAGGTCGATCGTGACCGACCGCTTGTTGCGGTTGGCACTGAGATAGTAGGCGGATTCGCCTGTCGAATGCCCATCCGGATCGCTCAACCACGGCGGCCCCCACGCGCGGGTATCGTCTCCCGCGCACGGACGCTCCACCTTCACCACATCGGCGCCGAGGTCCGCGAGCAACTGACCGGACCACGGCCCCGCCAGCACGCGCGAAAGATCGAGGACGCGCACGCCGGCGAGCGCCCCCGGGTGCAAGGTACTGTCCATGCTGGTCAAAAGGCCGCGATGCCGGTTATCGCACGCCCGAGAATCAGCGCATGAATGTCGTGGGTACCTTCGTAGGTGTTGACCACTTCGAGGTTCACGAGATGACGTGCAATACCAAACTCGTCGCTGATGCCGTTTCCGCCGAGCATATCGCGTGCGACACGGGCAATGTCGAGCGCCTTGCCGCAAGAGTTGCGCTTCATGATGGAGGCGATCTCCACCGCGGCGATCCCTTCGTCCTTCATGCGGCCGAGACGCAGACAGCCCTGCAGGCCGAGCGTGATCTCGGTCTGCATGTCCGCCAGCTTTTTCTGAACCAGTTGGTTGGCCGCGAGCGGCTTGCCGAATTGCTTGCGATCCAGCACGTACTGTCGCGCGCGGTGCCAGCAGTCCTCCGCCGCGCCCAATGCACCCCAAGCGATGCCGTAGCGCGCGCTGTTCAGACAGGTGACCGGCCCCTTCAGACCGCGCACGTTCTCGAACGCGTTCTCTTCCGGGCAAAACACTTCATCCAGCACAATCTCACCGGTAATCGACGCCCGCAAACCGACTTTGCCGTGAATGGTGGGTGCCGACAGGCCCTTCCAACCTTTTTCCAGCACGAAGCCGTGGATCGCGCCTTCGTCGTCTTTTGCCCAAACGACGAACACGTCAGCGATCGGACTGTTAGTGATCCACATCTTGTTGCCCGTCAACCGGTATCCTCCCGCAACTTTTCGCGCGTGAGTCACCATACTGCCAGGATCCGAACCGTGATTGGGTTCCGTCAGTCCGAAGCAGCCAATCCACTCACCGGATGCCAGCCGGGGCAGATACTTCTGCTTGACAGCCTCGCTACCGAACTCGTTGATGGGCACCATCACGAGTGAGGACTGCACACTCATCATCGAGCGATACCCCGAATCGATCCTTTCCACTTCGCGCGCCACCAGACCGTAGCTGACATAGTTGAGCCCCGCGCCGCCGTAGGCCTCGGGGATCGTCACGCCTAGCAGGCCCAGTTCACCCATCTCGCGAAAGATCGCGGGATCGGTCTGCTCATGGCGGAATGACTCGAGTATCCGGGGCCCGAGACGCTCCTGACAGTACACGCGCGCGGACTCACCCACATGCGCTCCTGTTCGCTCAACTGCTGCGTCAGTAATAGAGGATCGTCCCATTGAAACGACGAAGACTTGTGCCGTTGACTCATTCCGTACCCGCCAGGTAGTGACCGTGCTACCAATCTAACGACATATCTTTGCCCCTGCAAACGACTTGTTCGCATTGACCTGTGCGAAAATTGCACAGATCGGCCCGTCCCATAGGAGCTCGCGCAATGCGTCGAAAAATTCCATCAACCGCTTCGCTATCCGCATTCGAGGCAGCGGCACGCCATCAGAGCTTTACGAAAGCCGCGGACGAGCTTGCGGTCACACAAAGCGCGGTGTGCCGGCAAATCGCTTCGCTGGAAGACTTTCTTGGCCTCAAACTGTTTCGCCGCGACAGACGGGGAGTAGCCCTCACCGAAGCGGGTGTTGCCTACAGCCGAAAAGTCGCCTCCCGCCTCGATGACGTGGAACGTGATACGCTGGAATTGATGGCTAGAGGCGGCCAGGGAGACACACTGGAAATCGCTGTCGTGCCGACGTTTGCAACCAAGTGGCTGCTACCGCGAATGCCCGCGTTCATGTCGACTCATCCAGAAATCACGATCAATCTCTCAACCCGCACGCGACCGTTCCTGTTCAGCGACACGGAGCTCGACGCTGCGATCTACGCCGGCGCCGCGACGTGGCCGGGCACGACCAGCCAGTTCCTGATGCGGGAGAGTCCGATTGCGGTGTGCAGCCCGTATTTGATCCCACCACGCCGGAAGCTGACGGCTTCGGACTGGACACGCTACCGGCTACTACAGCAGAGCACGCGACCGTACGCGTGGCGCGACTGGTTTGCGTCGCGCAGCATGCAGGTGGACGGCGACATGTCAGGGCCAAGGTTCGAGCTTTTCTCGATGCAGACAGAAGCGGCCATTCAAGGGATGGGCATTGCCCTGATCCCGCGCCTGCTGATCGAAGACGAATTACAGCGTCGTGTTCTGATTCCGGTGGCACACCACGACTATCTGAGCGACCGCTCGTACTACCTCACCTATCCCGAGCAGAAGTCAGACAGCGCACCGCTGCGTACTTTTGGTGAATGGATCGAAGCTCAGGCCCGTAGCTACAGGGAGCCACTGGGTCTGGACCGAGCACACAGCGGCACAGGGTGCCTACGTCAGCATCATTCAGGCTTAAAGCAATAAACAGCTAGCTTGTTGCCATCTAGGTCGCGAACATACGCCGCGTAGGCGTGTGGCGCCCAACCGCGCGGACCGGCCTCTCCCTCATTCTTCGCGCCGGCCTGCAGCGCCGCATCGTAAAACGCGTGAATCGACTTGCGGTCCGGTGCTTCGAACGACACCGTGACACCATTACCGATCGTTGCCGGCTGACCATTTGCGGGCTTTAAAACGAAGAACGATGGCGCACCTTGGCCCCAGATCGAGCCGTTCTCGCCCAGATCGGCCACTCTCGTCAGCCCGATCTTCCCGAGGATGTTGTCGTAGAACTGACGAGCCACTTCCAGATCGTTGGTGCCGATTGTGACATGTGTAAAAACGCTCATACAAACTCCTTCGTGGTTAATGATATGTATTACTAAATACAATGAATGTACCTCTCCAGTGATTTATCCTCGGAGATGGAACGTTGCTTTCGGGCCTAACCGTCTCGACCGATCACTCGTGCGTGATGGCGTATATGATCTTCAACAAAGCTCTGTATCAGGTAGTACCCGTGGTCGTAGTCTTCGTGACGACGCAAGGTCAGAGGTTGCCCCACTGTGTTGCAAGCTGCTTCGAACACGTTGGGATTCAACTGGTTCGGCAGGAATTGATCCGCGAGCCCCAGATCGATCAGGATGCCATCGGCAAGCTTCGCACCGCCGACCCGGGCCACCAGTTCACTCGCGTCGTACTGCCGCCACGTTTCACGATCCGCGCCAAGATAGCGGGAGAACGCCTTCTCGCCCCAAGGACACCGCGACGGCGCGGCGATCGGCGCGAACGCCGACACCGAGCGATACACGTCAGGATTTCGCAACGCCAGAATCAGCGCACCATGACCACCCATGGAGTGCCCGAAGATGCCTAGCCGTCCGCCGTCGATCGGCAGTTCCGCCAGCACCGTCTCGCGCAGTTCGTCCTTGACGTACGAGTACATGCGGTAGTGCCTGTTCCATGGTTTCTCAGTCGCGTCGACATAGAAGCCAGCACCCACGCCGAAGTCCCACGCCGCGCTTTCGTTCGGGATGCCGGCGCCGCGCGGGCTCGTATCCGGCGCGATCAATGCGATGCCATGTT
>NZ_CAJQYY010000057.1 GCF_907164575.1 Paraburkholderia gardini | reverse complement strand
AGCATGCGCCACAGCCGCCGGCCCGGAGCCAGGAACCGGACATTTCTAATGAGCCAGAACCAGACATTACTAAAAAGCTCTGACATACACATGCTCGATAATTTATCTTATGTAAAATAATCAGGGCGATTGACAAAAACTGACAGCCGTTTCGGCCCTGGCAACCAGACAAGGAGAATATAAAACGGCGCTGCACTGGCCATTGCGAGCGGCGAGTGCGAACTAAACCAGAAGCGACGCCCTGGTCATCTCCCTGGAGGAGCAAAGCGTCGAGGCAAGGCTAGCCGACCACCCTCATAATCTAGGAGTGTCCGACCGACGGCATCACAAAGAGGCGTTCGTCCCACACCACGGGTTGCGGCTCGGTCACGACAATCCGCGTCGCGTCGGGGTGTGCGGAATTGACCAGCGCGTTGAACTCTGCACGGACGACGACGGAAGGTACGATCAGGAGCGCGGTACGCGACTCGGTCAGCCAGGCGTCGCCGAACTCCCTTGCCGCCTGAAGTGCTGGCGCATCCCATCCCCCCGGCAACGATTCGGCCGAATGGCGTTCGACGCGAATATCATCGGGAACCGCTGCCTCAACCCATCCGTGTGTCTTCGGTATCTTGCCGATGCGCGCATGAACAAGAACCTCGAGCATCGCACCAGCGAAGGTCGACGCGGCGTAGATGACCGGTCGCCCCGAGCTATTGAAGCGGCCGCCCACCAGCATCGCGCCGGTGCCACTCCAGACCGTGTGTCGAGTGTCGGCGATTCGAAACAACTTCACGCCGGCAACCCATAAAACAGTTTCCAGAGCAGCTCTTCGACCCGGCGCGCGCCGAGCTCAGTCAGAGCAACATCGAGCGGGGCCCGCCCTTCGAGCTCCGGGTGCGGCGTCGACAGGAATTCCCGCGCGTCCTCTTCGTCGTTCCAGACGTAGGCCGTCGTCGCGACGATCCTGGCCAGCCGCTCAGTCTTTTCCGATTCGTCTGGCGTCAGCCGATCGCGACGCCGCTTATAGGTCGCTTCGGGGATGATGCGGGCAAGTAGCACACGCCGGGCGTCGGCACCCTGCGTCGCATGTTCGACGCCCGCGCGCAGCGCGGACTTGGGCAGGCCGTCGCGGACAAGTGCCTCGAGTTCCGCAAGCGTGTGCGGGACCTGCCGCAGTTCCATGACCGCGGCCACTGCTTCAGGCGTAATCAGTGACATGCGACTCCCGACTAAAGTATCAGTTGATACCTAATGATAGCGCAATTGATACCGCCTGCAAACCCATCTTCCATCTGACGGGCTCCAGCAGGGAGACTGCCGAGGCGGCCACCTCGACATCGTCGGTGCCCGCGAGAATTGCCCACATAGTATGACGGCACGTTACGGCCTACAGAAATCTTTCATACATGAAACGCCCAAGCAATTAAGCATCCGCTCGCGACAGGATGTCGCACTGGGCACACGGATAAACCATTTATAGTGCACTGCACAAGCCCGTATGATCGGTAGGTGCGATCTGACGGTTGTGTTATAGTGCGCTGCACAAGTTCCGTCCGATCGGCAAGTGTGATCTGACGACCGCGTCCGGCGTTGCCGGGTTGCAGACAGACATGCCGCTGAAGGTGAGTCGACACGCCTGTCAGCTACGCCCAGTTTCTGTCTACATCATCAAAATGAGGTCCCTGTGAAATACCTTCCCCGCATCGCCGCGTCTGGAGCACTCCTGGTCGTCGCTCTCGGTATCGTCACCTTCGCCCAGATCAAGTTCGCGCCGCAATCCGCAGACAACAACCCGGTCGCACGGATTGTCCTGAACGTCGAGTCGCAACTGAACGGCTGAGCGACTCCACCGCTGTATGTAGCCCGCGCCCCGCAGGCAAAGAAAAACCCGCCAGGCTCCGAAGAGAACTGGCGGGCTTGAGCGACTGATTTCGGATTCACATACCAAGGATGGTAACGGAGTTGACGCCTGCCCAGGCTCCTCCAGCGACCGCTCAGCCTCCATGTCCACGGCATCCAACACCTTGGCAGGTCACCAATCGTCAATTCGAGACGCTTCATCGTGGCCTCGTGAGACAGGCAATCTTCCCCTTCGACGTTTCGATCATCAGAAACTTGAAGAGCGTGTCGCCACACTGATCCAGCGCAAGCCAGCCCTCCCCGCCTTGCGCAAATTGTCACCGCGCAACCTGAAGGCATGGGCGAATCCAGAATTTGTGCAGCAGCCTCCTGCACAAATTGTAACCTTTTCGGCTTGACAAACATAGGATTACAAATTAAACGTCGATCACTTTAATTATGTAGACTTTGATTCGCCAGATGACTTCAGGCTATTTCGACGGGGCGGTCCACCCGCGGATGTGCGATACTATGCGCATGTTTATGCGCATAGGAATTGCACATGATTTCCGCACAAAGTCTGGAGAGCCGTAAACTGCGCCTGTCTCAACCGGCACGGAAAGCTACGCGTAAGCCCACCAACGTGTCGTTGCCAACCGACCTGCTCGATCGCGCGAAACAGTTGGATGTCAACATCTCGCGTGCAAGCGAACGCGGCCTACGTGAGGAAGTTCATGAGGCCGAGGCGCGCGCGTGGGCGGCCCAGCACGCATCCTTCATCGCCGAGTTGAACGCGCGCATCGAGCACGATGGTCTACCGCTCGAAGATCACCGGATGTTCTGATGGCCCGTTTTGATCTGTACAACAACCCTTCACCCAGGTCCAAGGCAACATCGCCGTACCTCCTTGATGTGCAAAGCGATCATCTCGGCAGTCTGTTGTCGCGGGTCGTTATTCCGCTCACACGTGTGGCTGGCAATTACACATCCGGTAAGGTCGCACAGGATCTGGCGCCGATCATCGAGATCGGTGGCGAAAAATTCATACTGGAAACGCCATTTCTCGGCGCGATCAGGGCCAGCGAACTAGGTCCGGCAACCGGAACGCTCATATCTGAACAGAGCCGTGTTCTGGCAGCACTCGATCGTCTGTTCGGAGCTTACTGATCAACCCGCCGAAGGAAATTACGCTGGTCATATCAACCACGGATACAACGGCCGGAATCGAACTGGCGATCGCCTGTCGCGTTGGGCCGTCCTCGAACCTGAATTGCCTGCCCTTCGGACGCTTGCCACCGCCGGCAACGACTGCATACGAAAAAACTTGGCGGTTCTTTCTTCTGTTTCGTGCTGCGGGTCATCGGCCTGTGCCGACATTCGTGTATCGACGCTGGCATGCCCGCTCGCCGTCGCAGACCGGTCGATGGGAGTGGCCATTGATGAACGGCCGCTACTCGGTTTAACGAGGCGTAGTTTTCTATACGGAGCAGACTTACGCGTCTGAGCGGAGACGACGGCTGTTCGAGCACAACCTCGAAGAAACGCAGAGATTTGCCGATTGGTCTGTCGAAATATGGAATCACACTCGGCGTCCCGTCCATCGTTCTCGTAGGATTTCCACAAACGAGCTTCCCGCGAAGTTGGTGCTCCGAGACGGAGATATGCCTCTTGAACCTCTCCTACTCATGTTTGAAAGTTGGCACGAGGATATTCTGCGTCACGGCAGACAGTACTATTCCGAATCTCGTAGGAGACTTGCAGGTCACCTGCTTTTCGTTTTGAAAACACCGCCGCCCGGTACGCAATCCAATAATCTTGTTGTCCTGACTCTTGACAACTGGGACGATTACTCGTTCAAAACCTTCTTCTCTGCCAGAATCTATGATGAAAATGGAATCACGCACGAGCTTGGCAGCCTGAAAATTGGATTTGTTGGACAGCCCGTGCAGTCGCACCTCCGACAGTCTTCTACCTTCGTTTCCAGAACTCCCAGAGCACTATTTTTCGCTCGGCCAAGAGCCAGAATATTATGAGCGCCTAATGAAACTGCCAACGAAGCTCCGTGAGGACTATCTTGGCGCTATCCGAGACGTCGTTTTTGATTCTGAGCGATTCATACAGGCCGAACAGGAACCAGTGTTCTCGACGTCTTTGCTTCGAAGCGTTAGTCGTTCTGCCATCGAAGGACAGTTCCGGCGGATACTGGCCGGCGGCGCCATGCTTACGGAGTACAGATTCTTCTACACAGCGCCGTTCGGAGACAGCATCGGGCCGATGCAACTCAACTTCGAGGTCGTGCCCAACTCGCTACCTCCGACAAACATTCACATTCTGATCGGTCGGAACGGCGTCGGGAAGACGACGCTACTTAACTTCATCACCGCTTCGATCGTCGAACGGAGAGCACATCAGGATGTCGGTAGCTTTGAAGTTTTAGAGCACGAATATCTGCCTCGCACTGCGATGCCTGAGAACTACTTTAGCAGCGTAACCTCTGTAGCATTCAGTGCATTTGATTCGTTCACGCCGCCCCCGGACCGCGCGCGCCATCGGGGAGGACTCGGCGGCAGGTGTGTCGCTTTCTTCGACCAGCGACGCGAGCGTTACCCCTAAGGCGGTAGCCAGTTTATCGAGCACGGTAGCCGTAGGACTGCTCTGGCCGCGTTCAATGAGCGATATGTTGGAACGGCTCACTTTGCTGTGTTCGGCCAGCGTGTCGAGCGAATAGCCATGGGCGTCGCGAAGTTCGCGTACACGGCGAGCGATGACGTTATTGATGTCCATGATTTCCAGCATAGTGGAAAATAATTTCCAGCACAATGGAAGTACATCTCTTCGCGCGCCTCTCTTCGCGTTGGCGGAATGGGCTGCATATGCATGGCGTCGCAGTCAGAAAACGGTGTCAGGCTGAGCTACACCCTAACCAGACGTCGGGCCGAAACGTAAAACACGTCAGATTGAAGTTGGTTTCATCATTACTGACGCTTCCTCCTCAACAGCCCAGATCCAAACCTGACAGTCTCGTCGCTAACGTACGTAAGTCCGAATCTTGACGGCACCCTGGACCAAGGCTTACGAAGCGCCGGTACGCCGGTCCAGTTCCGCTGTCGTGCGCTCCAGCTCCTGGACGATCGTTGCCTCATCGGGCAACACCGTCTGGTATTCCGCCGCGAGAATCTTGTTCGGCAGGTTATCCAGCGCGTAGTGTGCTTCGGCCGCACCTTTTTCGGCGCAAAGGATCAGACCGACAGGTGGATTCTCGCCAGGTTTCATCCAGTGCTCGCGCGCGTAGTTCAGATAGAGATGCATCTGCCCGGCATCCGCATAGCTGAAGCGACCGACCTTGAGATCGATGATGACCAGGCATCTCAGACGTCGATGGAAAAACACCAGATCAACCCTGAACCACGTGTCATCGATTCTCAGGCGGCGCTGCCGGCCGACGAAAGCGAAGTCGTCGCCAAGTTCCAGCAGGAAATCCGCCAGATGCTGGATCAGCGCCTCCTCAAGATCCGACTCCGAGTACTCGTCCTTGATGTCTAGAAACTCGAGGACGAACGGGTCGCGAATCGCCTCCTCCGGCGTGAGCAGGTCACCCGGCTGGACATCAGCGGCTTTCCTGAGCAGGGCCGCCTTGTTACACGACAGCGCCAGCCGCTCGTAAAGCTGGCTACTGATCTGGCGGTCGAACTGGCGCACCGACCAGCCTTCGCGCAACGCCTCTGTTTCATAGAAAGCGCGCGCGGCCGCAGTCTTCACTGAAAGCAGGCGCACATAGGCGGACCACGGCAACGTAAAACGGGTGGCCAGCGCCATGTAATCGGGCGCCGTTGCCGTGCCGTCGACGACGTCTTTCGCCGGCAGCGATTTTCCAGACGGCGTCTGGACTTTTTGAGGGGCTGCCGATTTTCCAGACAGTGTCTGGAAAATCTCCGCCGCCGGCCAGGCGACATAGAAGGCGCGCATGCTGGCCAGATTGGCCTTGCCGAATCCGCGTCCGAAACGGCGCGTCAGGTCGTCCGCGAGCCGGGCGATCAGCGCCTGTCCGTAACCAGCACGCGCCTGCCCGCCCTGCTCGCTGGCGACGATCCGCCGTCCGATCTCCCAGTAGGCGGCGGTCATCACGGCATTGACGTTGCGGGCCGCACTGCGTCGCGCCGACTCGACGACACTGACCACTTCCTTGTGCAGCCCAGCGTAGTCGCCGGGCGCGATCGCAACCTTCGTCATGACGCGTTCACGGCATCCTTGAACGCCTTGCCCACCGTGAACTTGACGGTCTTCGCCGCGGGGATCTGGATTTCGGCGCCGGTTGCCGGATTGCGGCCAACCCGTGCGGCGCGGAACTCGCATCGCTGGCGGCCCTTTTGTTCATCCGCCCTGTCCCCCGAATCTCAAAAATACGCGGTCAGGGCCCTTCGGTCAGCATTCTCATGGCTGGTCGATGTTCGCTATCTCGCTGGCAACCCGTGGAAGGCTGTAAAGGATCCGGCGACGATCAGGCGCGAGGCTGGGATGGACATCGAGCGCGCACTGTCCGCCTCGTTGTGGCATCGCGTACGTTCCTACATTGACGGACAGTGCGCCACTGAATCGGCCTCCTACTGGCGCACAATTCGTGTTGTCGCTCCTTCTGAGCGGTGACTCGGGGCTGCGGCGGGAAGAGATCACAGGAGCGGCCCGGGCCGGAATGCGCGAATCGACCTACAGTTCGGACGATTCTCCGGTGTGGGAGTTGACCGTGGTCGGTAAGCGCAAGATCGAACGCACCGTTCCAGTGAGTCCGGCAACCGTTGACGCGCTGCGCGCGCACTGGCGCGATCGCCAAAAGAACTTCGACGATGAGGCATCCGGACCGCTCGTGAAGCCGATTTTTCTGCCTCCAACGCCGCAGGCGAAAGAGAGGCACAAGTCCGATACAGACCTCTCGTACGCCCCAGATTCGCTGAACGATATGGTTGCGTGGGCCATGAAGCGGCTTCGCGCCGGCATCCCAGATCTATCGAACTCCGAAATCGCGCAGTTGGAGGCGACTTCGCCCCGTGCCTTCAGGCACACATTTGGCACCCAGGCTGCCGCTGAGGACGTGCCCGTCGATATCATCCAATGTATTCTCGGCCACCGGTCGCTCCAGACGACGACCATCTACGTGCAAGCGGAAAAGCAACGCATGATGAAGGCTGCCGCCAAATACTACGCTGCCGATGCAGCGTCAGAGTCCGACGACGACTAGATCCCACGGACCCTTTACTCCCTGTCTCCGGCCGGCAATATGCGTTTGTCTACGGCAGGCCCAACAACCCTCAGGAACAGACGGCCAGCGGCCAAAGTACGAGCAGACCGGACAAATCCAGGGGCGGGAGAGACGAATACAACTGCGACGAACCCTCTTCCTGTTGATGACCCATGTCGCGCGAATAGCGCGACGTAGGGCGCTGCAACGCAAATTCAGTATATAAAATTGGACCGTGCATGTGATGGTCTGGACTCGCCCCCGCGTGACCGGATACAGGCAGTCCATGCGAGTTCTGCGTCGCAACCTCAGGCGATGCTAGGATAACGACACGGTCGACCCCCGGCGTCAGACTACTTGTCGTGTTATCTGATTCTTATAGACATGGTCCGGGGGCGGTAAAATCAGGGTGAATGAAAGCCT
>NZ_CAJQYY010000056.1 GCF_907164575.1 Paraburkholderia gardini | reverse complement strand
TTAAAGATCAATTACGCATCCACCCAAACCGTGCCACCCACACCCACCCGGCACCGCTTCGTTTTGCGTCGCTGCATCCGCAGCAGAGAAACGAGATTATGAAGACTCTTTTTCGTCTCGTCAACACTATTTTTTGCTTTCGCTTAAAACCTTGTTGCCGCTACGGCCACTGGTTTCTGCAGCGGCGCTCGTTCGCAAACGAGGAGGCGAATAGTAGGTGAACATCGCCCGTATGACAAGGGGATGACGCAAATCTTTTTGAAGGCCTATTTCCGGACCGGAGTCGCGACTGCTTCGAGCGGGACCGCGTCGGCCATGACCGTGTAGCCGGCGTTGCTCGGGTGAATGTGGTCGCCGCTGTCATAGTCCTTCCGCAGACGATCGGGTTGTGCCGGATCCCGTAACGCGGCGTCGAAATCGACCACGCCGTCGAAAGCGTGGCTCGTCCGGATCCACTGGTTCACTGCGAGGCGAATCGCTTCCCGCTGTGGCGGCAACGACGCCGGTGTCAGCGTGGCACCAAATATCCGGATGCCGCGCCGATGCGCCGCCGCAATAACCCGCTGGTAACCGCCAGTCAAGTCCGCCGCAGTTACCGGTGTATGCGGAAAATCGCAATCGAGCCCGGTGCGCGGAGGCATCGCCGCGAAATTGATGTCGTTGATGCCGATCAGCAGGATCACGGTTTTCACGCCTGGCCGCTCGATAACGTCGCGGCCAAAACGTTTGACGAGCGCGTCGCCGTAACACGGTGAATCGCTCAAAAGGCGGTTGCCGCTTATCCCCAGGTTGACGACCGCCGTCGAATGATCGCCTGCGCGGGCGAAACGGCGCGCCAGCGCGTCTGGCCAGCGGCGGTTCTCGTTGAGACTCGAGCGCATGCCGTCGGTGATGGAATCGCCGATCGCGGCGATCGCACCTGACGCGGGCGCATCGACGGACAGGCCCGTCAGCCACACGAACTGGGTGAACCGCTGACGAAAGGCGTTGCCGGTTGCATCTCCGGCATGATTGCCGGGGACCGACACGTAACTGACCTGGTTCGACACCCGATGCCACGCTACGAGCCGCTGCTCGGGCCCCATAAATGAGCTCACGACGTACGGTGTGCCGCCTGCGATGCCGATCGTGGCCGGATCGCTTTCCGCCGCACCGCCGGGCGGTATCGATACAGTGGTTTTACCGCCGAACGTTACCCGCATCTCTCCGGTACTTTGTGCGGCTGCCCCGCCAGCGGAGCGCGCGATGCGGAGATCCTCGATCACGAGTGGCGCGGTGCCGTACTCATTGCTGATATGCAACCGGACAGCATTTCCCGTCAACGTCGGGTAAATGATCTGACGCACCGTGCGCCCGCCTGTATCGGGCGCGCGATACAGCGCAGGGAGATCCGCCCTCTGGGGAATGGGTTGGAGAGCGGTCGCCCATGCGGTGGTCCAGCTCCCGGCTGTTTCGCTGGCGAGTGCGTCAGTGGAGACGGGGAAATGGGAGAGAAGAACAGCACCGCAGGCTGCGGCGAGCGTACGAAGGCGCATTCGGTTGATTGTTGAGATGGAACAAGGCGTCCATTGTGCACGATCGCGACGTGCTGACGGCTCAGGATTCCGCCGCTCGCGGATCGCCGCTCGCGGTTTGCGGTTTGCGGTTTGCGGTTTTGCCGGTCGCAAGAAGAAACTTGGCGCATTAATCCGGGTGCCCCACGCTATTCCTCGCTACGGCTGGCTGGCCAGGCTCCACCGCGCAGCGACCCACCGCGCATCGGCGTCCTAGCCTGGCCTGGCCTGGCCTGGCCTGACCGAACCAGTTCCCGCGCCGCCCCAGCCAGTCTACCGCTCACGCTTCCTGCGTCGACATCATGTTCAGCGCCAGCGCCTCAGCCACTTCGATGCCGTCGATGGCCGCCGAATAGATGCCACCCGCATAACCCGCGCCTTCGCCCGCCGGATACAGGCCTTCGATATTGACGCTCTGATAGTCCTCTTTGCGTCGCACACGAATCGGCGACGACGTACGCGTCTCGACGCCCGTCAGCACAGCATCGTGCATGGCAAAACCGGCGATCTTTTTGTCGAGCTGCGGCAACGCCTCACGAATGGCCTCGATGACGTAGTCCGGCAACGCCGTACCAAGATCGGTCGGATGCACACCCGGCTTGTACGACGGCACGACAGAGCCAAGCGACGTCGATGGCCGCCCCGCGATGAAATCGCCGACGAGCTGCCCCGGTGCGCAATAGTTGCTGCCGCCGAGTTCGAATGCCCGTTCTTCCCACTTGCGCTGAAAGGCGATGCCGGCGAGCGGACCGCCCGGATAGTCTTCCGGCGTAATGCCGACGACAATCCCCGCGTTCGCATTGCGTTCCGCGCGCGAGTACTGGCTCATCCCGTTCGTGACGACGCGTCCCGGTTCGGAGGTCGCCGCGACCACCGTGCCGCCAGGGCACATGCAGAAGCTGTAAACCGCACGCCCATTGGCTGCGTGATGGACGACCTTGTAGTCGGCCGCGCCCAGTTCCTTGTGCCCCGCGAATTTGCCGAACCGGCTCCGGTCGATGATGCCTTGCGGATGTTCGATACGGAAACCGAGCGAAAACGGCTTCGCCTCGATATAAACGCCGCGGTCGTGCAGCATCTGGAAGGTATCGCGGGCGCTGTGCCCCACAGCCAGCACGACGTGGTCGCAGCGCAGCGTCTCGCCATTCGACAGCACCAGCGCGCGCACCTTGCCCCGATCGATCTCGATGTCATCGACGCGCGTCTCGAACCGCACCTCGCCGCCGAGCTCATGAATCGACGCGCGCATCTTTTCCACCATGCTGACGAGGCGGAACGTGCCGATATGCGGCCGACTCAAATAAAGAATGTCTTCCGGCGCACCCGCCTTGACGAATTCGTCGAGCACCTTCCGGCCGTAATGCTTCGGATCCTTGATCTGGCTGTACAGCTTGCCGTCGGAAAACGTACCGGCGCCACCTTCACCGAACTGGACGTTGGATTCCGGATTCAGCACGCTCTTGCGCCACAGGCCGAAGGTATCCTTCGTGCGCTCGCGAACGGCCTTGCCGCGCTCGAGGATAATCGGCCGAAAGCCCATCTGCGCGAGGATCAGCCCGGCGAAAAGACCGCACGGCCCCATTCCGATGACGACCGGACGAAGCGCAGGACCACCGGCAGGCGCTTTCGCGACAAAGTGATACGTCATATCCGGCGTGATGCTGCAATGCGGCTGGCCGGCGAGGCGCTTCACGGCCGCCGCTTCGTCCTTCACCTCGACATCGACGATGTACGTCAGCTTGATGTCGGCGCGTTTGCGGGCGTCGTGGGCACGGCGAAACACCGTGTAACGGACAAGCCCGTCTTTCTTGACGCCAAGATCGGCGAGCCGCGCGAGGACGGCGGCATCGAGCTCGCTTTCGGCGTGATCGAGCGGGAGTTTGATTTCGCTGAGACGTAGCATGGGAACCGGAAATGCAGGAAGCCGCGAAAGCGCGGCTGATCCGCAATTTTACAGGTTATGCCGCTGGGCACGACGAGAACCGGACGCGAACGGGCTTCCGGGCGTCGCGACCGTAGCCGCCCTCAACGCTTCCCGCTGTCTCGCTACAGGGCGACGAACCCCTTGCGCTCAAGCGCCTGCCGATACCATTTGTTGCCGTTCGCGCCGCAGTACGCGGCAAATACAATCGACAGAACAAGGCTCGCAAGATCGGCCATCACGCCGGCAAGCCCGATCACGCTGAGCAACACGTCGACGACAAGCATCAACAGTACGATCAGCCACAGCCGCCGCGTGACCGCCCAGAACGGCCCGAGCAGGCACGCCGGCCAGTTGAACCCGGTGCCGACCGCGATCGTTTCGTGCGTCGCCCGGTGCTGCAGGTAGATTCGCTCTGCCATCTGTTCTTTTTTGTTCCAGGATTAATAGATGCGGCGATCCAGGTGCCTGACGGCACCTCGAATTCCCCCACAACCAATCTCAAAAAAATCATTAACCGACCGGTCGGTTGGTTTATACTGCCGGTCATGCCCAACTCCGGACGAGAGCGTTAAGACCATGTACACGCAATCCCTCGATATTCCTGGCAACGTCGCGCCGATCGACGCCGCCGCCAGTTTGCCCGAGCAAGCCCGCTTCGACGCCGTCATGGAAGCCGACGGCAAGATCGAGGCGCAGGACTGGATGCCCGACGCGTACCGCAAGACGCTCGTGCGGCAGATCTCGCAGCACGCGCACTCGGAGATCGTCGGCATGCTGCCCGAAGGCAACTGGATCACGCGCGCGCCGAGTCTGAAGCGCAAGGCGATCCTGCTCGCCAAGGTGCAGGACGAAGCCGGCCACGGCCTCTATCTATATAGCGCAGCCGAAACGATGGGTGTGTCGCGCGATCAGCTCGTCGACGCACTGCATAGCGGCAAGGCGAAATATTCGAGCATTTTCAACTATCCGACGCCAACGTGGGCGGATGTCGGCGTGATCGGCTGGCTGGTGGACGGCGCCGCGATCATGAACCAGATTCCACTGTGCCGCTGCACGTACGGCCCGTATGCCCGCGCGATGATTCGCATCTGCAAGGAAGAGTCGTTCCACCAGCGGCAGGGTTTCGACGCGCTGCTCGCGATGATGAAGGGCACCGAAGCGCAGCGCGAACTCGTCCAGCAGGCGGTGAACCGCTGGTGGTGGCCGGTGCTGATGATGTTCGGTCCGAGCGACAAGGACTCCATCCACAGCGGCCAGTCGTTCAAATGGGGCATCAAGCGCATTTCGAACGACGATCTGCGCCAGAAATTCGTCGACGCCACGGTCGATCAGGCGAAACTGCTCGGCGTCACGCTGCCGGACGCGGACCTGAAGTGGAACGAAGAGCGCGGACACTACGACTACGGCACGATCGACTGGGAAGAGTTCTGGCGCGTCGTGAACGGCGACGGCCCGTGCAACAAGGAGCGCCTCGCCACGCGCGTGAAAGCGCATAACGACGGCGCCTGGGTGCGCGAAGCCGCCCTCGCTCACGCTGAAAAGCAGCGTCAGCGTGCACAGCAGCACGCAGCCTGAGCGCCGCGGCTGCACTCGCCGCGACGACAGCGGCATCGAAAGGACAAGGATTCAGGAGAGCGACAATGGACAAGTCAGCACATAAAGAATGGCCCATCTGGGAAGTGTTCGTGCGTAGCAAGCAGGGACTCGACCACAAGCATTGCGGCAGCCTGCACGCATCGGACGCAACGATGGCGCTGCGCATGGCGCGCGACGTGTACACGCGCCGCCAGGAAGGCGTGAGCATCTGGGTGGTGCCGTCGTCGGCGATTACGGCGTCCGCCCCGGAAGACAAGGCGGAGCTGTTCGATCCGGCGGGCGACAAGATCTATCGCCATCCGACGTTCTTCACGCTCCCCGACGAAGTCAACCACATGTAAGCGCCGTCATGCCCACTACGCCCCAACACCTCCAGTACGTGCTGCGTCTCGCGGATACCGCGCTGATCCTGGGTCAGCGCAACGCCGAGTGGACTGGCCACGGTCCGATTCTCGAAGAAGATATCGCGCTCTCGAACATGAGCCTCGATCTGATCGGCCAGGCACGTCTCCTGTACCAGCACGCCGCCGAACTGGAAAAGACGCTCACTGGCAACACGCGCACCGAAGACGACTACGCGTACTTTCGCGCCGAGCGCGAATTCGCGAACTACACGCTCGCCGAGCTGCCGCATTACGGCCCGCTCGCCGGCACGGCACACGCGGACAAGGACTACGCAGTCACGATCGTGCGCAATTTCCTGTTCGCGTCGCTGATGGCGCATCTGTGGACGGCGCTCACCGCGTCGACGGACGCGCAGCTTGCCGCGATCGCCGCGAAGTCGATCAAGGAAACGCGCTATCACATGCATCACTCGCGCGAGTGGCTGATCCGCCTGGGCGACGGCACCGACGAATCGCATCGTCGTGCGCAGGCTGCACTCGACTATCTGCTGCCGTACACGCGCGAGTTCTTCAGCGCGGACGACGTCGAAACCGCGATCTCCGCCGCGGGCATCGGCCCGAAAACGGCCGGTCTCGAAGCCGCGTGGTTCGAGGACGTCCGCGAAGCGCTCGACGAAGCCACGCTCACGCTGCCCGAGCCGGTGAAGCACATCACGAGCGGCAAGCACGGTGAGCATTCCGAGCATATGGGCTACGTGCTGGCCGAAATGCAAAGCATCGCGCGCCAGCATCCCGGCGCGACCTGGTGATTTCACGCAACCAACTATCGACAAAACCAGCCGGAGCAAGACGATGACCGCGACACTCGCCGCCCGCCCCGACACCACGCTCGATGACGCATGGGCCGTACTCGAAGCCGTCCCCGACCCGGAGATTCCGGTCGTGTCGATCCGCGAGCTGGGCATTTTGCGCGACGTGCGCCGCGCCGCCGACGGCGTGCTCGAAGTCGTCATCACGCCGACCTACTCGGGTTGCCCGGCGATGTCGCAGATCGCCGAAGACGTCGGTCTCGCACTCGACGCAGCCGGTTTCACGCCGCACCGGATCGCGACCGTGCTGGCGCCGGCGTGGACCACCGACTGGATCACCGCCGACGCGCGCGAGAAACTGCGCGCTTACGGCATCGCGCCGCCGACCGGCAATTGCGCGAGCGATGCGGCGGCGCCGGGCGAAAAAATCGTCCGCTTCATGCCCCGTCCGATGGCGCCGCCGGCCTGCCCGCGCTGCGGCTCCGCGCATACCGAGCGCCTCGCGCAATTCGGTTCGACTGCCTGCAAGGCCTTGTATCGCTGCATCGATTGCCGCGAACCCTTCGACTATTTCAAACCGTACTGATATGGCTACTCCGCAATTTCATTCGCTGCGCATCCGTGAAGTGCGGCCTGAAACCGCCGACGCGGTCTCGGTCGCCTTCGAGGTCCCCGTCGAGCTTCGCGAGCAGTTCCGCTTCACGCAGGGCCAGTTCGTCACGCTGAAGACCCATATCGACGGCGAGGAAACGCGTCGCTCGTATTCAATCTGCGTTGGCGTGACCGACTACGATCGCGATGGCGAACTGCGCATCGGCATCAAGCGCGTGCGCGGCGGCCGCTTCTCGAACTTCGCGTTCGACACGCTGCAGCCCGGCCATTCGATCGACGTGATGACGCCCGACGGCCGCTTCTTCACGCATCTGAACGCGGATCAGGGACAGCAATACGTGGCGTTTTCGGGCGGCTCGGGTATTACGCCGGTGCTCGCAATCATCAAGACGACGCTCGAAATCGAGCCGCGCAGCACGTTCACGCTGGTATATGGCAACCGCAGCGTCGACCAGATCATGTTCGCCGAAGAACTCGAGGACCTGAAGAACCGCTTCATGAACCGGTTCATCCTGTATCACGTGCTGTCCGATGATCTGCAGGACGTCGAGTTGTTCAACGGCGTGCTCGACCAGCAAAAGTGCACCGAATTTCTGGAGACGCTGCTGCCGGCCGACTCGATCGACGAAGCGTTCATCTGCGGCCCCGGCCCGATGATGGACGCCGCCGAAGCCGCGCTGAAAGCGGCCGGCGTGCCGGCGGGCAACGTGCACGTCGAGCGCTTTGGTTCACCGCTGCCGCAAGCCGGCGTGCCGCCAGTCGAAATCACGGAGAACACGCCCGCAGCCGATCTGGAAATCGTGCTGGATGGCAAACGGCGCAAGCTGCGCCTGCCGTACGAGGGGGTGAGCGTGCTCGACGTCGGTCTGCGCGCAGGGCTCGCGCTGCCGTACGCGTGCAAGGGCGGCGTCTGCTGCACGTGCCGCGCGAAAGTGCTCGAAGGCGAAGTGAAGATGGAGAAGAACTACACGCTGGAACAACATGAAATCGACGACGGTTTTGTGCTGACGTGCCAGTGCCATCCCGTCAGCGATCGCGTGGTCGTGAGCTACGACGAGCGCTGAACGGCGCGGCGGCCATCATGACCGGTCGCCGCAGGCGAACATCGGCGCCGGAAACTTTCAGCACTCCCGCGATCCGCTTACACTAGGGGCCGCTCGCAATCGGGACACCGTCCGGATCGCGAGCGGCCCTTTTTGCCGTTCATACGCCGACACCTCAAGCTGCCCGCCTCCTGCCCATGAGCACGATCCACCTCACGAACGGCGACGCCGCCGCCGACGCCCTGCGCGATGCCTTGCGCCGGGCCGGCCGGAACGAGCGCGTCCTTGCACTAAAGGACGACCTCGCGGTCGGTCCGCTACGCGGCATCGACGATGCGCCGGACACGCGCGTGGACTTCTGGCAACGCGTCTATGGCGACACTGAACGCGACTTTTCCCGTGAATTCGACGAACAGGCTACGGCGCTCGCCGCAGTCGTCAGCGAGTGCTCACATATCGTGGTGTGGCACGCGCAAAGCGCCGCCGATCAGCTGATGCTGCGCCGCGTCTGCTATCACTTGCGCGATGCGCCGCAGCGGCTTAACGAAGTGCGTCTGTCGATTCGCGACCTCACCGATCCTGGCGCGTGGGCGCACAGCCGCAAGGACCAGGCGACCGCTGTCGGCATGTTCGCGCCCGACGTGCTCGAAGCGCAGCTTGCCTGTGCGGCGCCGATCTCCGTGCTGCGCATCAGCCGGCTCGCGCTCGAATGGCAGGACGTGAAGCACGCGAACGGTGAAACGCGACGCTGGCGCGATAACGTGTTCGCGAGCGGCACCTTCGGCGAACTCGACACAGTGATCATCGAGCACGCCGGCGAAGACTGGCGACCGGCTGCGCGTATCGCAGCCCAACTGATGACAGCCGACATGGGCTTTCTGGTCAGCGACCGGATTGCGCTGTGGCGCTTCCAGGAGCTGGCCGCCGCCGACCGCATCCAGCTGCGCGGCGATGCCATCGCCTGGTCGGGCCTCGAACTTTGTCTCACACGAACACCGCGTCCTGCTACCCTGTCCACCGTCTCAAGCTGATAACAAACACAAGACCATGGCCCGCACACGAGCCCCAGACCACGACACGCAACGCGACCAGATTCTCGAACTGGCCGCTGGAAAGTTCGCGCAAACGAGTTACCCAAGCACTTCGATGGCCGACCTTGCGGCGGCAAGCGGCACGTCGAAGGCGCGTCTCTACCACTACTACGCGAGCAAGGAAGCCATCCTGTTCGACCTGCTCGACCGCTACACCAAACGGCTGATGCTGATCATCGCGGAAGTCGAAGGCGCGAGCCAGCGGCGCGGCCTGAGCGAACGCGAGACATTCGCAGAACTGATCCGTGCATTTCTCGCCGAATACGAGACGTCGCACAGCCGGCACGTCGCGCTGTTGAACGACGTCAAATATCTGGTCGACACCCAGCGCGAGATCATCCTGAACCGTCAGCGCGACGTCGTCGCGGCGTTCGCACGGCAGTTGTCGCGCGCCTACCCGGAGCGCGCGACGCGTGAAAACCAGACCGCGCTGACGATGATGGTGTTCGGCATGATCAACTGGACATTCACGTGGCTCAGGCCAGACGGCCGGATGGGTTATCCGGAATTCGCGGAACAGGTGGTCGCCGTGGTCGACCGTGGCCTGCGGGCAAGCGAGTAAATTGCGCGTCGCATCATTAAATTTTTTGATTTGCTAAAAGGGTCGCTTCATAAAACGAATTCAACGGCACGAATATACATATAAAAAACAGTTAGTTAGCCGAGAATATTTCGCACCATAGAGCGACCCCTCGAATCCATGTACGGGTTTTCCCTAGTGATCAATTGGCATTTCCAGTAGAATTCGTTTTGCGGCGCACCATGCCGCCACACGAAAAGGAGAACCCCCATGACCCAGACCACTACGCGCGCCAACGAGCTGATCGTTGCATCCGGTCGCCCATTGTCGACAGCTGCACGCGCACCGGCTCTGGTTCGGGAACTCACTGTGCTGGATCGCGAAAAGCTGCTCGCTCACTTCCTCGCGCTCGACGCAGACGACCGTCTGCTGCGCTTCGGCCAGATCGTGCCGGATCACGTCATCGAAAATTACGTCCGTACGATCGACTTCAAGCGCGACACGGTGTTCGGCGTGTTCGATACCCGGCTGCAACTCACTGGCGTCGGCCACCTTGCCTATCTGCCTGCCGAAGGCGACAGGCGGACGGCCGAATTCGGCGTGTCCGTGCTCGAGAGCGCGCGCGGCGAAGGCATCGGCACGAAGCTGTTCGAACGCGCGGCGATCCGCAGCCGCAATACGCACGTCACCATGCTGTACATGCACTGCCTGTCGCGCAATTCGACCATGATGCACATTGCCAGGAAGTCCGGCATGAAGATCGAGTATGCGTACGGGGAAGCCGATGCGTATCTCTCGCTCAAGCCGGCCGACCAGTCGAGCATCATGACTGAAATGCTGCAGGAACAGGCCGCCGTCTTCGATTACGCACTCAAGCGCCAGGCGCGCAACGCATCGAAGATTTTCGAATCGTTCATGCCGGCTGTTGAGGCCGCATAGACCAGCAGGTCAATGCAGAATCGGCATAGGGGACGGCCACGAGGCCGTACCCCTGCCACACCACCCGGCATGCGGGTCCGCACCGGGCGGTTCGGGAAGTTGAGGTTATGAGAGTCGGGGTACAC
>NZ_CAJQYY010000055.1 GCF_907164575.1 Paraburkholderia gardini | reverse complement strand
GCCCGACGACCGTCGAAACGCTGATCGAGTCGATGGACGAGGCCGGCGTTGCAAAGGCCGCGGTGGTTCATTCGTCGACCACTTATGGTTTCGACAACAGTTACGTCGTGGACAGTTGCGCCCGTTTTCCTGACCGCCTCGCGGCAGTCGGCTCGGTCGACATCGTGCAACCGGACGCCGTGGAACGCATCCGCGAATGGGTCGGTCGTGGCCTCGCGGGTCTGCGTCTCTTCACCGGCGGCAGCACGAAGGAGTTCGATCCGAGCGAACTCGAAGACACGCGTGCGTACCCCGCATGGGAACTGTGCGCCGAGCTCGGCTTGCCGATGTGCATCCAGACGGGCGCGATCGGCTTGCCGCAGGTCACGGCGCTCGCGCGGCGCTTTCCGACCGTGCGCATCATTCTCGACCACCTGGGTCGTCCGGATGTGACCGACGGCGTGCCGTATGCAAAGGCACAAAGCCTGTTCGATCTGGCACCCGTCGAAAACATCTATCTGAAGCTCACGCCTCGCATCTTCGACGATATAAAGAAAGGCCACGCGAGTGCCGAAACGTTTTTCCCGCTTGTCGTCGAGGCCTTCGGTGCGAAACGGATGGCGTGGGGCTCGAATTTCCCGTCGTCGACGGGCACGCTGCCAGAGATTCTCGGTACTGCGCAGGTCGGCCTCGCGTGTCTGAGTGAGGAAGACCGCGCATGGGTGTTCGGCAAGACCGCGCAGCAGCTGTATCCGGTATTGGCCTGAACTCTCGTGGCCGGGGCTCGTTAGCCGGGCAGGCGTAAGCCTCGCTGACGAACCGGATGCGCGGCCGCGACGATGCAAAGCCACCGGCTTGGCGTATTCACCTGAATAAATCGACGAAAGAGAAAGATCATGAGCGACACCCGACTCAACAGCATTATTCGCGCGTTCGAATCCGGCAAGCCGGCCTTCGCCGCGTTTGCCAAACTGGACAGGCAGAGCGCCATCGAGATGAGCGATGCGCCTTATGACGGCATCGTGTACGAGATGGAGCACAACCCATACGACGTCGCGGCACTCGGCGATGCGTTGCAGTACATGTTGAGCCGCAAGCAGATCGTCGAGTCCGGTTCGGTCGCGCCACGCGTCACGCCGATTGCGCGTATTCCGGCCAATGGCGCGGAAATGAATCAGTCCTTCGCCAAACAGGTGCTCGACCGCGGCGCGTACGGCGTGATCTGGCCGCATGTGGCGACGGTCGAGCAGGCTTATAACGCGGTGGCGTCGTGCCGCTATGCGCGTCCGAAGAACGCGCCGCTCTACGAGCCGAAGGGCGCGCGAGGCGACGGTCCGGCAAACGCAGCGCGCTACTGGGGCCTGAGCATGGCCGATTACTATAAAAAGGCCGACGTGTGGCCGCTCGCGCCGCACGGCGAAATTCTGGTCGGGCTGATGTGCGAAAGCACCGAGGCGATCGGGAACCTCGATGACATTCTGGCCGACGTGCCCGGTATCGGCTTCATCCTGATCGGTGAAGGCGATCTGAGCCAGGAGCTGGGTTTTCCGCGCGACTACGAACATCCGGTGGTGGTCGACGCGATGCGTCAGATCGTCGACACCTGCCGCAAGCACAACGTGGTGGTCGGGCATCCGCACGTGAATGCGAAGAACCACAAGCGGCTGCTCGAAGAGGGATACAAACTGTTGATGTCTGCGCCGCTGCGCAGCTATGGCGTCGTCGGCATGGCGCGCGAGATGGCGGGGTATTGAATGAACGGAGCTGAAAGCCTGGTCCAGACGCTTGCCGATCAGGGCGTCGACATCTGTTTCGCGAACCCCGGCACCTCGGAGATGCACTTCCTGAAGGCGCTGGAGAACCCGCGCATGCGCAGCGTGCTGTGCCTGTTCGAAGGCGTGTGCACGGGCGCGGCGGACGGGTACTACCGGATGAAGGGCAGGCCCGCGTCCACGCTGCTGCACCTGGGGCCAGGCCTCGCAAACGGACTGGCCAATATCCACAATGCGAAGCGCGCATCGTCGGGAATGGTCAACATCGTGGGCGAGCATTCGGCTGCTCACCTGAAATACGATCCACCGCTGACCTCCGATATCGAAGGACTCGCCCGGCCGCTGAGTCACTGGGTGCGCCGCGTCGGGTCGTCGCGCGCGGTGGCCTGGGATGTCGCCGCCGCAGTCGAAAAGGCGAGCGAACACGCGGGGCAGATTGCCACGCTGATCCTGCCCGGCGACGCGTCGTGGCAGGAAGCGGGCGAGCCCGTCGTGCCGCCGCGCGCATTCAGCGCGCCAAAGGCGCCCGAGGCGGCCCGCGTCGAACACGTCGCGCAAGTGCTGCGTTCGGGCGAGTCCACGTTGATCGTGCTTGCGGGTCACTCGACCCGTGGCCGCGCGATTGAACTGGCGGGCAAGCTCAAGGCGGCGACGGGCTGCCGCATCGCGACGCAGTTCTTCAGCGCGCGCATCGAACGCGGCGCAGGCCGTGTCACGCTCGAACGCATTCCGTATGCAGTCGGACAGGCCGTCGAGTATCTGAAGGGGTTCAAACACATCATCACGGTGGAGACCACGGAGCCGATCGCGTTCTTCAGCTATCCCGACAAGCCGAGCTTGCTCAAATCGCCCGGAACCAGCGTGCATTCGCTCGTCGAAATCGGCGAGGACGGTGTGGCCGGCCTCGAGATGCTGGTCGAAGCCGTGGGCGCGACGAACACGCCGGCCCTGCTGCAGCAGCCCGCGGACGCGGCGCCTCCGGCCGGAGCATTGGGGCCGGCCAGCATCGCGCAGGCGCTGGCCGCCGCGTTGCCGGAGCACTGCATTCTCGTCGACGAATCGCTGACCACAGGTCGCGAGACGATGGGGCTGACCGTGGGGGCCGCACCTCACGACCTGATCAACAACATGGGCGGCTCGATTGGCTACGGCACGCCGGTGGCGACCGGCGCGGCGCTCGCGTGCCCGGAGCGGCGCGTGTTCTGCATGGTCGGCGACGGTAGCGCGATGTACACGATTCAGTCGCTGTGGACGCAGGCGCGCGAGGGTCTGAACGTCACGACGATCATCTTCGCGAACAACAGCTACGCGATCCTGAAGGCCGAGTACGCGAACATGGGCGCCGGTGAGCCGGGTGAGCGCGCGCTCGCGATGATCGATATCGACCGCCCGCGCATCGACTGGCTGGCGATGGCAAAGAGCATGGGGGTGCCGGCGGTCGCGGTCGACACTGCCGAGGCGTTCCACAAGGCCATGGCCGACTCGGTGAACGAGGCGGGCCCCTGCCTCATCGAGGTCAGACTGTAATTCCATTCAGGCATAAGGACGCACATCCATGACAACGACCTTTACTGGGGTGCCGACGCTGCGCACCAACCTGGCCGACTACGCGCTCACGCAGGCGATGAAGGACGGGCGGGTGAGCTCTGACCTGGTCAGGCTCGACTATTGCGGACCGACACCGGCGCACAACGGCTTCAAGGCGATGGTGCGCGAGAACCGGTTCGACGCGGGGGAGCTCGCGATCGTCACCTTCCTGCAGGCGAAGGCGTATGGCAAGCCGTATGTGCTGCTGCCGGCGCCGATCTCGGGGCGCCTGCAGCACCACTGCGCGGGCTACAACATCGACTTCGGCCATCTCGATCCGAAGGATATCGAGGGCAGGAAGGTCGGCGTTCGCACCTATACGCAGACGACCGCGCTGTGGATTCGCGGCATCCTGCGTCATGAATACGGCGTCGATCTGGACAAGGTGACGTGGATGACGCTCGGTGACGGGCACCTGGCCGAGTATCGCGACCCGGAGAACTGCGAGCGGCTACCCGCGGGTTCTTCGATTGCGCAGATGATGCTCGACGGTGAACTGGCCGCTGCGCTGCTCGGTGAGGACATGCCGAAGGACGAGCGCGTGCGCACGCTGGTGCCCGATGCGCAGGCTGCCGCGAAGGACTGGTTCGCGCGTGAGAACGTCGTGCCGGTCAATCACATGTTCGTGGTGCACGAGAACATCTCGAAGCAGCGACCGGACGTGGTGCGTGAACTGTACCGGATGATCGTCGAGAGCCGTGCGCGTGCCGAAGGCGTGCCGGCCGTGTTCCCGCCGATGGGGCTCGAGGCGAACCGTAAGGGTCTGCAACTCGCGATCGACTGGACGCTCGACCAGAAGATCATCCCGCATCGCCTGTCGGTCGACGAACTGTTCGACGACGTGACCGGTAGCCTCGGTTAAGTCCTTTCAGTCGATTGTCATAGATGAAGAACCCGGTTGTCGAAATGAAAACCCCCGTTGTCGAAAATGCGCCTTTCCGATATTTCGTTCTATGCCGTACGGCGACGACGATGTCGAGCCAGATGATGATGGTGATCGTCGCGTGGCAGATGTACGACATCACGCGCAGCGCGTACGACCTGGGTCTCGTCGGCCTCGCTCAATTCGTTCCTGCATTGGCGCTGTGTCTGATAGTCGGGCAGGTAGCCGATCGCTTCGACCGTCGACTGATCCTGGTCGGCTGCCTGCTCGTGCAATTCTGCGTCGCGCTGGTGCTGATCGCGGGCACGCTGGGCGGCTGGCTGGGCCGGGACGTGATCCTGTTCGCTTCGCTAGGTCTCGGTACGGCGAGAGCATTTCAGCAGCCGACCCAGCAGGCGTTGTTGCCTGCGCTGGTTCCGCGCGATGCGTTGCCGCGCGCGCTGGCCCTCGCTTCAGCGGCGATGCAGACCGCCACGATCGCCGGGCCGGCGATCGGCGGCTTTATTTATGTCGCGGGGGCGGCCAGGGTCTACGGCACCTGTGCGGTAATGAGCCTGTTCGCGATCGCGATGGTCTGTCTGATCCGTCACCCGCATGCGAGTGTCGCGCGCGAACCAGTAACCTTGAAAAGCCTGTTCGCCGGCATTGGTTTCATCTGGTCGCGCCAGGAAGTGCTGGGCGCGATCTCACTGGATCTGTTCGCCGTGCTGTTCGGCGGTGCTACCGCACTGCTGCCGGTGTTTGCGCGCGACGTGCTGCATACGGGCCCGTGGGGCCTCGGTCTGCTGCGCTCCGCACCGGCTGTCGGGGCACTGCTGATGTCGCTGTATCTCGCACGGCATCCGATCCAGAACAATGTCGGCAAGGTGATGTTAGGTTCGGTGACGTTGTACGGACTCGCGACGCTGGTGTTCGCGCTGTCCAGTCATCTCCTGCTGTCGCTGGGGGCGCTGATGCTCACCGGCGCGTTCGATATGGTCAGCGTCGTCGTGCGGCAGTCGCTGGTTCAGCTGCAGACACCGAACGAAATGCGCGGGCGTGTGAGCGCGGTCAATTCGATTTTCGTCGGTGCATCGAACCAGCTCGGTGAGTTCGAGTCTGGCGTAACGGCCGGTTTGCTGGGCGCGGTTCCGTCCGTGTTGATCGGCGGGATCAGTACCGTGCTGATCGTCGTATTGTGGAGGAAGCTGTTTCCGTCGCTTGCCCAGACGGAACGGCTGATCGTTGCATAGTGCGGCTGCGGGTTCGGCGTCGTGCAACGACGGCACGAGGCAAAGAGATTTTGAATTAGAACGAAAAGGAAGGCATCAATGGAGACAAACGTGTTCAAACGTACACCGGCCGAGAATCCGTGGGGCATCGTCCTGCTCCTTGCGCTCGGGCTGATGATCTCGTTCGTGGATCGCACGAGCCTGTCGTCTGCCCTGGCTAACAAGGGCTTCGTACACGAATTCGCGCTGGATAACGTGCAGCGCGGCTGGCTCAATTCCGCCGTGTTCTGGTCGTACGGCCTGTGCCAGATGCCCATGGGCTGGCTGGTCGACCGCTACGGCGTGAAATGGCCGTACACGATCTGCTTTGCGGTGTGGTGTCTTGCCGCGACCGCTACGGGCCTCGTGACGACGCTGTGGGGCCTGATCCTGATGCGTCTGCTGATCGGCATGGCCGAAGCGGTCGTGGTACCGGCTACCTATCGGTATCTCGCCAATAACTTCGAGGAATCGCGCAAGGGCACCGCACTCGGCATCTACTCGGTCGGCGGCAAGCTCGGGCCCGCGCTCGGCGCGCCGATCGCTGCGTGGATCATCATCACGTATTCGTGGAAGGCGATGTTCGTCGTGACCGGCCTCGCCGGACTGGTGTGGCTCGTGCCATGGCTGCTGATGCTTCGCAACGACTTCCCGTCCAGAGAGCAACTCGTGGCGGCGAAGCGCCGGGCCGCGACGGTGCCGCTAAAAAACCTGCTGGCAAGCCCGGTGGTGTGGGGTGGTCTCGTCAATAACTTCTGCTACAGCTATTTTGCGTTCTATTGCATGACGTGGATGCCGGCCTATCTGGTCGAGCAACGCGGCCTTTCATTGCAGAAGTCCGGCTTCTATACGTTCGTCAGCTTCATCGGCATCGCGATCGTTGCGGCGGCCTCCGGGTGGGCTGCGGACCGGTTGATCGCGCGCGGCAAGGACGCTGTCGTCGTGCGCAAGTCGTTCATCGTCGTGGGCTTCCTCTGCGGGACGACGGTGCTGCTCGGCGCCTACACGAAATCGCCGCAGATGGCGCTGGTGTGGAACGTGCTGTCACTCACTCTGGTCGGCCTCGTCACCACGAACAACCTCGCGCTGTGCAAGCTGACCTTGATCCCGAAACAGGCGGTTGGCTTGAATACGGGATTGCAGCAGGTTGCCACCAGTCTCGCGGGTGGCGTATCGGCAAGTCTGTCCGGCTGGTTGCTCCATATTGGACACAGCTACACGCTGCCGATGACGGCCATCTTCGTATTCCTGCTGATCGGCGCGGCTAACACGTTGATCATGATGCGCCGCAAATGGGCGCCGAAAGTCAACGACTTGCCCGACGAACCTGCGCACGCGGACGCGCAGGTCTCTTCCAGTCCGCATGACGGCGTGATCGATTCGGGACCTGCACGTCAACAGGCTTGACGCGCCGATCGTCGCGCTCGCTTCGGGAACGAGCCACTGGACGAACAGGTCGATGCTGCTGCGCGGTGTTGCGGACACCACATGATATGCAACGCGGCAATCGGGACAACGCGGGAAGCGGCGCGACGAGACGGCCGCTTTTCAGCGCCGATAGATAGCGCAAGATTTATCGTCGGACTATTACAGGGCGATCTCGAAACGGGCGCGCAACCGATTCTCGGCGAACTGTTTGCACACGCATCCGCAGCCGTGCAATCGGTCTGAACAATGCGTATGTCCGGGCGACTGCGGGGCGATTGCCCCCACGTTCGTCGGCTATCTGGCCGAACGGGTTGTCTCCTTCGCGTGGGTCGCATCCAGGCTGCTATCGACATCGACGATGCTTCGATCGTCGAACTGATACTTGAGACATCGGTATTTCCGCCGGATGGCGAAAGCTATAACGCCAAACCGTTTGACCTGCGATCTATCCGAACCTGACTACCGACACCGCGAAGCCGGTGCCACGCATCAAAATCGATGCACGATGCCCGCCACGACGCCACGAGAGTCGACGCCAGGCGTGACGGCGGGACCTTGATACCCGGTGCCGTTGAGGGCGTATGCCGCACGATTCCGGTTCTGGAGGAATGCGGCGGAACCGTACAGCGTTGTCCGCTTGGAAAGCGAATAGGTATAAGTCACACCCACTTGCTGCGCATTGTTGCCCGTGCCCAATTTGTCATGAGCATAGCCGTACATCAGCGAAAGCTTGTCAGCGGGAGTAAACGAATATGAACCCGACACCTCGAAGACCTCGCGCTTCACGCTGTTGTCAGTCTCACGCTCGTTGTGATATGCCAGGAAAAACCGGGCGGATCCGACCTCGACTGATCCGCCAATATTGAAAAGCTTGAGCAACGCGGCGCTAGTCGGACTAGCCGCCTGCTCGTAGCCGCCCGCCAGGTGGAACGGCCCGTTCACGTAGCGCACCGCCGCATTGTAGAACTGAAATCCGTTGCTCGGTTTGGTCGTGGTATCACGCATTGCCACCATGAACTGTGCGCTCAAGCCATAGACGCTGGGCGTGAAATAGGAGATCGCATTGTTCTCACGGATGGTCAGGCTGTTGAAGTTATTCATTGGCGAGCCGAGGCTTTGCACCGCCAACGGGTCGAGCTCGGGATTAATGAAGATGTACTGCGGCGTGTTTTGCAGGCCGATGCGCGTTTCACCGAACGCGCCCGACATGCCGACCCAAGCCTGACGACTGAAGGCGTCCGCTGCATTCGATGCCGCGCCGGTCACGCTATTGAACCCCTGCTCAAGGCCAAAGTTGATATGCAGGCCGCCGCCGATATCTTCACTGCCTTTCAAGCCATATCTGCTCGCAAAAAGCCCGCCGGATACGGCGCGCGTCAGTGCCCCCGCGGCACCGGAATCGCGATATTCCACACCGTTGTCAACGACGCCGTAGAGTGTGACCGACGACTGGGCGTAGGCAGAATTAAGGACGCATGCCGAGGCAACGCCAAATACGAACGGGACCAGCTTTTTCATATCGTCTCCTGATCAATCAGTTTTTATTGAAAATTTGTTGTGCAGCCGCGGTTACTTTTTTTATTGAATGTGACCTGATCGCGCGAGGTCATCCTGATCCACGCGGGCAGTGGTCGGACGTATTTTTGTCGCAATCAGAATAGGTGACGCTCGATCTCCCGTCCCTGCACAAAAACCAGATTCGCTGGCATTTTCCCTGGTCGCGATCTCACCGGTTTCTTCGTCCACGTAGTGCACCCGGAAATCCATTCGCGCGATGTCGATTCCAGCCGGTGCAGGCTTCACCCCGGACTTTCCGGGTCCCCTATGAAGACCTTTAGGCTTCAGCGTGCCGAAGACATGCTGGACAGTGCACCTCGCGAACGAGTTGCATCTCCATGCCCCATCAGAGTCGGAACTGGGCCACTGACTGGACCAACTGCGCGGCCTGCTGCTGGAGGCTCCCGGCCGCCGCGGCACTTTGCTCGACCAGCGCGGCATTCTGCTGCGTCGTCTGATCCATCTGGCCGACAGCTTCGCCCACCTGCTCGACGCCAGCGCTTTGTTCGATACTGGCTTTACTGATCTCGCCCACGATGACCGTCACGTGCTGGATGGCGCTAACGATCTGTGTCATCGTCGTGCCCGCCTCATCAACGAGCGCGGTACCGTGGTCGACCCGTCCGACGCTCTCGGAGATCAGCGCCTGGATTTCCCTCGCGGCCTGTGTCGTGCGCTGGGCGAGACTGCGGACCTCGGCGGCAACGACCGCGAAGCCGCGGCCTTGCTCGCCTGCGCGGGCCGCTTCGACCGCCGCATTGAGCGAGAGGATGTTGGTTTGCGCCGCGATGCCGTCGATGATGCCGATGATGTCGGCAATCTTGCGCGAACTCTCGTTGATGCCCTTCATGGTCGCGACCACCTGGCCCATCACGTTTCCTCCCTTCAATGCGATTGAAGAGGCACCGGTGGCCAGCTCGCTCGCTTGCTGGGCGTTGTCGGCGTTCTGCCTGACGGTGGCGCTCAGTTGTTCCATGGCCGCTGCGGTTTCCTGCAACGCGCTCGCCTGTTCCTCCGTCCGTTGGCTTAAGTCAGCGTTGCCGGACGCGATCTGCGCGGAGCCGGTCGCGATGGAATCGCTGCTGTTGCGTACCTGTCCGACAATGCGCACGAGCGAGACCGTCATGGCCCTCATGGCTGCCATCAGACTCTCTGTGTCCCCGGGCCGCAGGTGCAGGTCGACATCGAGATTGCCCGTCGCGATCTGGCGTGCCGCCTCACGTGCGTCGCCGGGCTCACCCCCGAGCTTGCGTGTAATCGCGCGCGAAAACATGACTGCGCCAGCAATGCCCGCCAGCAGTGTGAGCACCATGGTACCGAAGCTCGCAAGGACTGCGCGCTTCTGCTTTTCCTTTGCGTCGCCGATTGCAGCGGTAGTCTGCTCGACGATCTTGCTGCCGGATTCGCGCAGCAGGATCACCGCTTCACGGTCAATGCCATCCATCGCCTGGTTGCCGATGGCAATATCGAATCCTGATGCCTTGAACTGTTCGAGCGCCTGGCGGTACGACTGCCCCATCTCTCTGTGAAGGACGTTGAATCGTTCGAGCTTTGCGCGCACGTCGCCGGGAGGCAACTCGAGCGCGAGTTTCTCCGTGGCGGCCTGGGAAGCCTGCTCGTATTTCTGAAAGGCGGTCCAATACTTGTCCAGCTGCCTCGGATCCTTGCCGCGCAACAGGATGTCCTTTCCGTTTTGCACCTGGTTCTTGAACGCGACCAGCGCATCGGCTACCTGGCGCTCCTCGGCACCATCCACTTCGATGAGCCGCTTGTATGTGTTGGCGGCGTCGTTCATCTGGAAAACGCCGAAGAGTCCCGCCGCGGATGCAACCAGCAACGCAACGCCCAATGCCAGCGGGAGTTGATGGACCAGTTTCATGTACCGCTCCGAGGGGCGTGGGCGTGCTCAACGATTGCGATCCCGAATGAGGCGTTTCTAATTAACATCTTTTTTTCTCGCGTCCTGCCCGACGACTGGCCAGAAGAAGTGCCAAGGTCGGGCGTATTGTCTCAACGAGTGACGATATTCGACGATGGACGGCACGTCCCGGCACAAAAATCAGATTCAATGGCACTTTTTCGTTGGCGGCCCTCGAGGAGATAAACGGCAAAGACAGCCCGAGCTGTTACGCGACCTTCCGGACGGGGCTCTCGTGGCGCAATGCCAGTCGGCAGTCGGCATCCGCAAATCATGCCCACTACGTGGCTGGTGAGGACAGGCTTTCTGCAATCCCCGATCGACCAAAAAAATGCCAGTGAATCTGATTTTTGTGTAGGGACGCGCGTCCCGTCCTCCAATATTCTCACCCCATCGAGACGACACGTCCGGCGCTGGAGCCTTCATCCGGCTGTCCGCGACGACCAATCCACAGGAGAGGATGTTGACCCAGAAAGTCCCGCTCAAGATCGCAATCGCTGAGCACCCGCATACGTCGGCCATCCGTAACGGAACCATTCCCATCGAGGGCGTGGATGCCGAGTTCATCACCGTTCAGCCGCAGATCGGCGCGTTCC
>NZ_CAJQYY010000054.1 GCF_907164575.1 Paraburkholderia gardini | reverse complement strand
GTCTGGCTCAATCCGGAGCGCATGCAACCGGCAGAACTAAAGCAGTTCGCGTGAAGTGACGCGACAAGTACGTTGACAACCGCCGGTAACGGTAATACGACGATCAACGCGGCAACGCTTACCAGCAGCGGGACGGTCACGGCCGCGCAGAACCTCGGCGTGACGACGTCGGCTGCCCTCGACAACAGCGGCGGATCGATGAGCGCCGCGACGCTAGAGGCGAATGCGGCGTCGCTCAGAAACGTGAATGGCACGATCAGCGCCAATACCATTTCAATGACTGTGCCGCAGCTCGACAACAGCGGCGGCAAGATCACGGCGAACCAGATCGACCTAAGCGCTACGAACCTGACGAACCAGAACGGCTCACTCACCCAGCTCGGCTCGGGGGCAATGGGTCTCGACGTGAGCGGCTCGCTCGACAATTCGAGCGGCGGCGTGATTCAGACCAACAGCACGGACCTGACGCTTGCTTCCGCATCGGTGAACAACGACGGCGGCACGATCACGCACGCGGGCACCGGCACGCTGACAATCGCCCCGGGCAATGGCACCGCGTCGCTGGCGAACGTCGGCGGCAAGATCGTCACCAATGGACAGGCATCGGTAACGCTCGGCAGTCTCGACAACACCGGCGGTACGCTGGCTTCGCAGGGCGTCATGAACGCTTCGGTCCAGGGGACGCTGAACAACACGAATGGACGGCTGTCGTCGGGCACGGGACTGACCGCTTCCAGCGGCGGTGAACTGATCAATGCTGGAGGCGTGATCGGCGCGGGCGGGGCAACGGTAAGCAGTACGCTGAGCCTGAGCGCGTCGTCGATCGATAACTCGGGCGGGGCCATCACCAACGTCGGCAATGGTGATACCACGATCAACGGTGGCAGCCAGATCTCCAACAGCAATGCCGGTGGCGCATCCGGTATGGGCTCGATCAGCGGCAACGGCAACATGACGCTGAACGCGACGTCGATCTCCAACACGCAGGGCGGGCAACTGAGCGGTGCGAACCTGCAGATCAACACCGGCAATCTGGACAACGCCGGCGGAGAAATCGGCAATGTCGCCAACACGGCGGGCGATGTCGGGATCGCGACCGGCACTTTAACCAGCACGAGCGGCCAGATCAATGCATCGCGGAATCTGTCGGTCAGCGCGAATACGCTGGCAGGCGGCGGCACGTACAGTGCGGTCAACGATCTTTCGCTGAACCTGCAAGGGAACTTCACCACCTCGCCGAACTACCGCTTCAATGCCGGCCACGATCTAACCCTCACGCTGCCCGGCACATTCAGCAACAGCGGCGCTCTGTCGGCTACGAACGGCCTCAACGTCAACGCGGGCAACATCGCGAACTCGGGGGCACTCGCGGCCGGCGGCCTGCTGACCATGCACTCAAACACGCTGACCAATACGGGCACGATCGTGGGCGGTAGCGTCTCGCTCAATGCCACGCAGTCCCTTTCGAATCTCGGCACGAGCGCGCTGATCGGCGCGACAGACAGCGCGGGCACCCTCGAACTGCTTGCGCCGGATATCGAGAATCGGGACGACACGACCGCGACCGATACGCAGGCGACGACCGCGATCTACGGTTTCGGCAAGGTCGTGCTGGCCGGCGGCAAGGACGCGGGCGGCAATTACACCAATGCAAACCTGATTCGCAACCAGTCCGCGCTGATCCAGTCGGGCGGCGATATGACGATTGGCGCCAATCAGGTGACCAACACCCGGCGCGTGATGACGACGAGCGGCCTCACGTCGGCGGTCGACCCCGCGCTGCTGGAAAGCCTCGGTATCAGTATGTCCGGGTGTACCGCCATTCACGTGGAAGCGTGCAGCGGTCAAGACGTCGGCTGGGTCACTGCGGGAGATCCGACGCTCATCGGTGGCGCGTACACCCAGCCAACAGGGGGCGGCGGCCAGTGGAACAGCGGTTATCAATACACGACCTACACGGGTGTAGCGGTCGCCAGCACGATCGCGTCGATCAGTCCAGAGTCTCAGATACTCGCGGGCGGCAACCTGAACACGTCGTCAGTTAGGACGTTACAGAACTACTGGAGTCAGGTGGCCGCCACGGGCAACATCATGGCGCCGGCCACGATTGATCAGAACAGCTGGCAGGGCCAGAGCGCACCGATGGTGCAGGTCACCTACTCGGGCGAGTATCACTACAACAACTACGACAACAGCGAGCACAACTGGCAGTTGCCGTTCGGCGATGCGCCCTTCGTCGGCTCGAATCCTGGCGGCTACACCCAGGCCGCGCCAGCCGATATCCGCACTTATGCACTGCCGGGCTATGAGTCGACGTTTACGGCCGGTGGCACGCTCAGCGGTACCGGCGTGACGATCAACAACACGGCGGGCAACGCGGGGGTGACGCCGCTCGGGCTGCTGCCGGGGCAGAGCGTGTCGGGTGCCGGAGCAGTCGCAGTGCAGGGCGGCCAGATCGTCAGCAGCAGCCTGACGAATTTCAATAATCCGGTCATCGCTCGCGCGACGGCTGTCAATGTACTGAGCAACATCACGTTGCCGAAGGGCGGCCTCTTCAGCGTCGATATCGCGCCCAACGCCCCGTACCTCATCGAGACGAATCCGGCCTTCACGAGCCAGCAGCAGTTTCTGTCGAGCGACTACTACTTCCAGCAGATGGGCATGAATCCCGGGCAGATCCAGATGCGGCTCGGCGACGGGTTCTACGAGCAGCAGCTTGTGCAGGACCAGATCCTGTCGATGACGGGCAAGTCGGTGCTCACGAACTACGCCAGCACGCAGGACGAGTACCAGGCGCTGATGACGTCCGGAGCGGCGCTCGCGAAGTCGCTCAATCTCGCTCCGGGCACGGGCCTGTCGCCGGACCAGGTGGCGCAGTTGACCAGCAACGTCGTCATCATGCAGGACCAGGTCGTCGATGGCCAGATGGTGCTTGTGCCTGTGGTCTATCTGGCGCAGGCGAGCCAGCAGAACATGGGTAACGGTCCGGTTATCGCCGCGACGGACATCGATCTGCAGAACGCGCAGTCGGTGACCAACAGCGGCACGATCAAGGCCGCCAACAGCTTCGCGATCGGCGGCCAGAGCATCGACAGTTCGTTCGGCACGCTGCAAAGTGGCGGGCAGATGACGCTGGCGGCAGCGGGCGACGTGAATCTTACGTCGGCGACCGTCGATGCCGGCAGCCTGGCGCTGCAAGCGGGCGGCAACCTGATTCTGGACACGGCCGCAAATACGCTTAACCAGGTGAGCGCCACGGGTGCGACGCGTGTCACGACGACGCTCGGGCCGGCGGCCAGCATCAATGTAACGGGCAACGCGGCGATTATCACGGGCGGTAACTTTGAGCAGAACGCCGGTAATCTGAACGTGGGTGGTGCGCTCGGAATGAGCATCGGCGGCAACTGGACGCTCGGCGTACAGCAGACCGGCGAGACGAAGGTGGTGACGGGCTCGAACCGCATATCCGATACCCACCTTGTGAGTGACACGGGCAGCAGCGTGAAGGTGGGTGATGTGTCATCGATCGCCGTGGGTGGCGATCTCACGGCGACCGGCGCGGACATCAACCTGGGCGGCGGTGGGATCATCGCAGCAGGCGGCAACGTGACATTGCACGCAGCGACCGCGACGTCGACTGTGGACCGCAACAGTTCCGGTAACGACAATCGCGGCGGCTACGCAGAGGCGTTACACACCTCCGACGACACGGTGACCAGCACGACGCTCAAGAGCGGCGACAGTCTTGCGATCGTGTCGGGCAAGGATATCGATATCACGGGCAGCACCGTCTCGCTCGACAAGGGCAACGCGCTGCTGATGGCTGCCGGCAGCGTGAATCTCGGGGTCATCACGGAAACGCATGTCTCGGACAGCTACGACAGTGGCAGCCATAGTGGTTTCGCGAGTCACACGAGCGCGGTCAATCAGGTCGACCAGAGCGCGACGTATGCGGATGGCAGCACGATCTCGGCAGATGGGGTGTCGGTCGTGAGCGGCAAGGACATCAACGTGACCGGCAGCAATATCGTCGGTACGAACGGTGTCGCGCTTGTCGCCCAGGGCAACGTCAATATCCTTGCTGCAACGGATACGTATCAGGATTCCGAGTATCACGATGTCAAGCACTCAGGACTGTCGGGGAGCGGCGGCATCGGGTTTAGCGTCGGCTCGAGCGAGCAGAAGGACCAGTACGATGCGAACTCCGTCACGCAGAGTCAGTCGCGCAGCACGGTGGGTGCCGTGGCTGGCAACGTGTCAATTTCCGCCGGCAAGGATGTTCATATCGGTGGCAGCGACATCATCGCCGGGAAGGCGTCGGGCGACGTCACGGGCGCGACAGGCAACATCAGCATCGCTGGCCAGAATGTCACGATCGATCCAGCACAGGACAGTGCGCAGTCGCACGATCAGCAGGAAGCACGATCGAGCGGTCTGACGGTCGCGGTGACCGGGACGCCGCTGGATGCGGCTCGCGACCTGAAAGCGAACGCGTCGTCAGGCAATGGCTTCCAGCGCACGCAGGGCGTGCTGAACGGAATTGGCGCGAGCGCGGCCGATACGCCATCGATTTCCGTATCGTACGGCCGTAGCCAGAGTTCGATCACGACCGACATGTCGGGTTTGACAAACGCGGGCAGCACGATCCGCGGGGGCGGCAATGTGTCGGTGACCGCGACGGGCGGCGCAGTGAAGGATGCGAACGGCCAGCCGATCGACGGCGATCTGTCGGTCATCGGCTCGACGATCAGCGCAGGCGGCACAACTTCACTCGCGGCGAATCGCAACGTCTCGCTGCTGGCATCGACCGATCAGCTTCAGCAGAGTACGCAGTCGGGCAGCTCCAGCACGGGGATCTCACTCGCGTCGCCGGGCCTGGGCGATCTGGGCCGCTGGATCAGTGGTACGGCCAATAGCGGCGGCACAAGCCCTTCGCCGTACAACGCGAGCCGCAGCAGTTCGGACGGAACGCAGGCGCAGACCACGCAGACTGCCACGGTGGTGTCCGGCAACAGCGTGGTGGTGACGAGCAACACCGGCGATATCAACGTGGTCGGTTCAGGCATCAGCGGGACGCAGGGCGTCGATCTGGTCGCAAAGCAGGGTGCAATCAACGTACTGGCCGGGCTCGATACGAGCGCGAGCCATCAGGATTCGAGCAGTCACCAGATCGGCAGCCTGGGCAGCAATGGCACGGCTACGGGCTTCACTGTCGGCGTGGCGAACAGCCACGGTGTGCAGGATACGGCCTCGCAGACGCAGAGCACGATGCGCAGCCAGATCGTGAGCGGCAACGGGAACGTGACGCTGGATGCGAACCAGGACGTGACGGTGGCGGGCGCCGATCTGGGCGCGGGCAAGGATCTGACACTGATCGGCAAGAACGTGAATCTCGATCCGGGCACGGATGCGATGCAAAACAGCGCGAGCCAGAGTTCGAGCCAGTTCGGCGTGAGCCTCGCGCTGGGTGGAGCAGTGGGCAACGCGGTCGCGACGATCAACCAGAGCATGAACAATGCGAGCCATGCCGGGGATTCGCGCCTCGCCGCGCTCGACACCGCACAGGCGGGGCTCGCGGCCTATAACGCGTATCAGGTCGCGAGTGCGACAGGACCGACGGGCCAGCCGTTGATCAAGGCGACGGTGAGTATCGGCGGTGGTTCGAGCCGTAGCGACTCGCAGAGCAGCGAGCTGGCAAACGACGGCAGCACGCTGCATGCGGGCAGCACCGTCAGTGTGATCGCGACGGGGAGCGGCGCGAAGGATGCGAACGGGCTCGCGACCGATGGTGACATCAATGCGCGCGGCACGCAGATTTCCGGGCAGGACGTCGTGCTGAACGCGGCGCGCGACATCAATCTGCAAAGCGCGAAAGATACGAGCCAGCAGTCGGGCAGCAACAGCAGCAGCGGTGGCAGCATCGGCGTCGGCCTTGGGCTGGGCGGGCAACAGAACGGTTTCACTATCGAACTGGCGGCCAGCAGTGCGAATGGACATGCCAACGGCAACGGCGTGATCAATCGCGATACGCAGATCAATGCCACCGACACGGTGACGTTGACGAGCGGACGTGACACGAATCTGCGCGGTGCGGAGGTGGCGGGCGATACGGTCGATGCAAACGTCGGCCGCGATCTGAATATCGCGAGCCAGCAGGATACGAACACGTACGACAGCCAGCAGACGAGCGGGGGATTCCAGGCGAGCCTCTGCGTGCCGCCGATCTGCTATGGCACGACCGTCAGCGGTTCGGCCAACGCAAGCGACCAGACCATCAAGGACAATTACCAGTCGGTCGGCGCACAGAGCGGCCTCTACGCGGGCAGCGGTGGCTACAACGTCAATGTCGGCAATCACACGCAACTGGATGGGGGAGTGATTGCGAGCACCGCGAGTGCGGACAGGAACAGTGTTTCGACGCAGACGCTCGGCTATACGAACCTGCGGAACACGGCGAGCTACTCGGGCGAGTCGATGGGCTTTGGGGTGAGCGGGAGTTTCGGGCAGAGCACGGCGGACGGGGTGAATCTGAATACGCCGGTGAGGCAGGCCGGCAGCAGCACACCTGGGCCGCAGAATTCGCAGGGGTTTGGCCCGAGCGGATTCGGCGTGTCGGGCACGAGCCGCGAGGCGTCCGGCACGACGTACGCGGCGGTGAGTGCGGGGACGATCACGGTGCGTGGGGATGCGGGAACCGGGCAGGACAGTACTGCAGGCTTGAGCCGGGATACGGCGAATGCAAACGGCTCGGTGCAGAACACGTTCAACGCGCAGAGCGTGCAGAACGACATGGCGATCCAGCAGATGACGGGCCAGGTCGGGATGCAGGTGGTGGGGGATATTGGCGACCACATGCAGCAGAAAGCGATCGACTCGGCGAAGCAGGCCGTGCAGGATTACAACGATGCGCAGAAGAGGGGTGACACAGCGGGGATGGCGCAGGCGCAGGCCGATTATGCGGCGGCGAATCAGCAGTATGCATTGTGGGGTAACGATGGTGCGGCGCGGATTGCTTCACATGCGGTAGTCGCCGGTGTTGGCGCTGGGATGGGCGGTGGCAGTGTCGCGGGAGCCGTTGGCGGTACAGTGGCGGGTGACATCGCGGGCAACGCCACCAGCCATGCAACGGATGGCACGCTCGGCGGCGCGCTGCTGTCCAATGTCGCGTCCGGGCTGGCAGGTGCCGTCGCCGGCGGTGCACTAGGCGGTGCCTCGGGTGCGCTGAGTGGCGCGGGTGGGGCATTGAATGCTGATCTGTACAACCGGCAACTCCATCCCGATGAGCGGCAGTGGACAAGTAACAACTCGGCGGCGTTCGCGGCGTACTACGAGAGCGTGACCGGGCAGGCGATTTCGTCGACAGATGCGCAAAATATGCTGCTGGCGAACGGTTATATCCAGGTCGACAGTGCGGCGGCGAGCGGGCCGGGTTTCAATGCGGTGGCGGCACAGTACATCACGCAGCAGACGCAGGGCACGGGCCTGTTCACGGCGACACCGACGGAAATAGCAAACCCTCAGTTAGGCGGGAATCCTGATGGAACTCCTACCCCGGAACAGTATGCTTTGCCGGGCGGAACGGCTGTCCCGGATGCAGGCAAGGCTGTAGCAGCGGGTTTAGGGCTAACAGCACTTGGCACCATAGCACCAGCGACGGCGACAATATGGGCACTGGGAACCCTAACTGACTACGCCGGCGACGCAATAAGCCATGGATTGAATCTGACACCGGATACCCCTGATTTTACGAAATCATTCACGGTGGGAGGCATAGGAGCCGCCACGTCTCCGTTATTGTTCGAGTTGGACACGTTTGGTACTACACTCGGGTCAAAAGTCTTTGCTGGGACCTACAACAGCCTTATTTCTGGTGCAACGGCGTTCGGGGCAACGGCAATAACGAATCCGTCCAGCAGTCCCGATCTGAGTGGTGGAATTGCAACTGTCGGCTCTGGATTTGGAGCGGTCGTTCAAGGTTTGCTGCCGGGGCCAGCAGGACAGTTTTTTAATCAGCTGATTCAGTCATTCGCCGGTCCCACGCAAAGCGCAATTGAGCAGAACACTAACAAGAGAGGGGAATGAATAGCATCGACGAAAAAGCGTCCCTGGTACATCGAGCGATGTTGGCGTACATAGGGGCATCGGGTATTCCCGTTAGCGTTTTTCTCATATCGCTTGCAAAGCATGCTGGCTGGAAGCCTGTTTTAATTGGATTGCCGGTCTACCTAATCATCTATGGAAGCATTACGTACCAGTTCATCAGGGACCGTCGGACGCTGAAATTAACGAGAGCAATCGACGCATTGTCTAAGACAATGCACCAGGCCGGGATGTCTCAATACTCGGAAAACCTCTCGGCAATCGTTTCGCCAAAGGGTGATTACAAGACTACCGTTACTAAGTTGCGAGATGTACTCACGACGATGGCAAGCGACGACTCCATTGCGATCGATGTCAGAGAGTCGATTCTACGTATGCGACATGATTGGACATGATCTGCAGAGTCGTTGCTGCGTTTGTTGCGCCGATCTTTACAACCGGCAATTGCATCCACAGGAAAAGACGCTCGCGCAGCAAGTCGCGGCGGCAGCAAACGCCAATGGCCTGACAAACCCGGACGGATCGCCGGTGACGGCGACAGACGTAGCGAACCAGTTAGCGCAGATGGGCTATCAGGCGAACGGTGTGTCTGAGAGCGGGGCCGCCGCCACCGTCGAAGGCGCGAAGCCGAGCGACGGCTCGACGTGGGTGAGCGCGGGCGTTGACCAGAATACCGGCAAGACGATCTGGACGCAGACACCGGGGCCAGCCAATGCCGCGTTGCAGGCGTTCATCCTGCAGGCCACGAACGGTGCGGATGTGCCGCTGCAGCGGCAATACAGCGCCTCTCCGAATGGAACTCAGTCGAGCTTCGGATCACAGGGTATTTCAATGGGTTCATCGGCGGGTTCGATATGCCCAAATGGGAACTGTGGGATTGCGTATCAATCAGTATCGATGCCCTCTCCAACTACTCTCACGGATAAGGGCTCGACTGCATTGGCGCTCACATCTCCATGGCTTCCGCCTCCGCTTGATGTTGCCGCGCTTGTCGGTTCAGCGGGACTGTTGTCGCTAAACTATCTTTACAGTCCACCAAGTCGCGCGTCGATCCTATACAGCACGATGAGTTCGATTGGCGGTGCGTTGCTTCCGCAGGGACCTATGGTTCAAACTCTATTCACGTTAGGTACGGCCTCGGCGCAACCTTACATCGCTCCGTAGCACAATCAATAGTAACGGTTCAAGACGAGACACTATGAGCAACAACAAATGGAAAGATGATTTAACGCCATTCGAGCGAACGGTTTACCGTTGGATATCCTATTCGGCACTGGCTGTCGTCTTCTACTGTGTGCTCATGGTGCGCAAGTATCCAACATCGACAGTTTTCTTCGTAATCGGACTATTTGCGGTAGTGATAGCTATGGTCTTTGGTGGGGGATACAGTAAAAGCGTTAGGGTTTTGGATCTAAGACGATTCGACAAACGTTCAGGTGAAAGCGACTCCCGTCCCGACTGATGTTCGCCGAAGGTACAGCACGAGTTTGAGGCTCAGGTCGTCGCGGCTTGCGAGGGACCGGCGTGTCGATTGAGATGATCATGTTGCACCACAGGCTCAACGCTAAGCTGCTCCGACGTTGAGTGGAGCGGGTCGAAAAAGAGTGTGCCCGCGTTGGTCACACGGAGCGATGTGGCAGTGAAGTCAGCAGCACGGGCCTTCGTGCCGGTCCCACTCTAGACGAGGAACGTGCGTCCGGTCGAGATCTGCGTCGAAGTGTGTCGCGCGGAGCAGTCAATAACCGTCGTCTGGCCGGCATCAGAAGCAGCACAATGCGCTGCCTGGCTGCGTCAGTGGCTCGCTTGATTCCCATCGATGCGGTGTGACTGGAATCGATCCGATGACATGCATGCGGGCCCCGACACGACACCGGCGCGAGTGATCACTTGCCGACACTCGTCGGCGTACGTTCGAATGTCGGCGGGTCAGCATGACCCGCGCCCACTCGGCTAGCGTCTGCTGCGATTCCGTCTTTGGCGTCACGAATCGCATGACGGGGTGGGATGCCGCCTCGCAGATCGCTTCGGCGTCCACGAAGTCGTTTTTGTTACTCTTGACGAAGGGCCGTACGAACTGCGGCGAGATCAGCTTGACCTGGTGGCCGAAGCTAGCCAGCTTGCGCGCCATACAGTGCGCTCCTGCGCAAGCTTCCATGACCACCGTACAGGCGTGAAACGTGGCCAGGGACTCGATCAACTGCTTGCGGCTCCCCTCGCATCGCAATTCCATCGGCTTTCCATACAGCCGAGGTCGACTTCTGCCCGACGAGGACCGATTAACGGCGGCCCACTCCGCCAGTTCGACATCTGACCGGGTGCGGCCATCTACGGTCTTTGGCTCACGCTTTCAAGCAGACGTCCGAGCGCCGGCTCCTCCCTGATAACGGCCCTGTGGGCATCCACGATTTTCGGGCCCGTCGTTGGCTGAGGCGCTCATTCGAGGCTCCGTGGCTAGCTGAAATTGCTTTATCTGGCTGTCTTTGCATTTGACTCTGGGAAAGAACCTAAGCACCTCACGACGGCCATTCTCGACGCCAGCGTAGCCACTGGGTAATTTGGTGCCCACCAAATTATGGTGGACACCAAAGTGGACAGAACATCGAGAGCGCGCCAAGCTGGCGCTGGATACAAGCGGCCGAACTTCCCGGTCGAATTCAAGCGGCGTCTGGTCGAGCAATCGTACGGATCCGACGCGTCAACGGCGCTGGTCGCGCGCGCCAACGATATCAACGCCAACTTGTTGTTCAAGTGGCGCAGACAATATCTTGCCGGTGCGTTCGGGCCGCTATCGTTGCCCGGGCGCGCAGAGCTGACAGCGCCGGATGACACGCTACTGGTGCCGGTCGACGTGACCGATGATGCCCCCGCCTTGACACCGGGCGAGCTTGTTCGAGAAGCTGCACCCGTATCCGGGGGCTGTTGCGAGATCGAATTCGAACGCGCCCGGCTGCGCATTCGCGGCGACGTAGCGCCTGCCATGCTGAAGCTCCTCATCCGCGAGCTGTCGCGATGATGGGCTTGCCGGCGGGCACACGCATCTGGATCGCGGCCGGTGTGACCGATATGCGTTGCGGCTTCCAGGGGCTGGCGGCCAAGGTCCAGTCGGTGCTGGAAGACAACCCGTTCGGTGGGGACGTGTTCGTGTTCCGGGGACGCCGTGGCGACACGCTCAAAGTACTGTGGTCCACCGGCGATGGCTTGTGCCTGCTGTCCAGGCGGCTCGAAGCCGGCCGCTTCGTCTGGCCGCAGGCCGAGGGTGGCAAGATTCATCTGACGACGGCGCAACTGTCGATGTTGCTCGAAGGCATCGACTGGCGACAACCGCGCCGTACGGCCGCGCTGTCCATGTTGTAAACCGCACGGAAGATCCGTAAACTGCGCCCCATGTCGAACGGCGCCGAACTCCCTGAGGATGTTGAAACCCTGCGAGCCTTGCTGGCGGAGGCGCGTGCCCAGCTTGCCGAGCGCGATCTCGAGATCGAGCAGCTCAGGGCGCATATCGACAAGCTCAAGCGCATGCAGTTCGGGCGCAAATCTGAGCAGTTGGACCGCGAGATCACACGGCTCGAAACCCAGTTCGAGAATCTGACGGGAGAGCGTGGTGTTGCCGATGCTCGGCGTGCCCGGCAATCGGGTACAAACGCACCGACGAGCACCTCGCCGAAAGAAGCGTTGCCGGCACATCTGCCGCGCGAAGACGACGTGCTGGAGGCAGACACCACCTGTCCGAAATGCGGCAGCGCCATGCAGCCACTCGGCGAGGATGTGTCCGAGCAGGTCGCACGGGTAGCGGCCATGTTCAAGGTGATCCGCACGGTCCGGTGCAAGACGGTTTGCCCGCGTGGCGAGCACATCTCGCAGCAGCCGATGCCGGGCCTGCCGATCACGCGCAGCATCGCCCATCCGAGCCTGCTGGCCGACATCCTCGTCGCGAAGTATGCCGATCACACCCCGCTGTACCGGCAATCGCAGATCGCCGAACGCGACGGCGTCAAGCTCGATCCGGGCAGCATGGGGCGCTGGGTTGGCCAATGCGAGGCGCTTTGCGAACCGCTGACCGGGGCGCTGCGCCGTTACGCCATGGCGACGCCGAAACTGCACGCGGACGACACGCCGATCCCGGTGCTGGCGCCGGGCAACAAGAAGGCGAAGACGGGACGGCTCTGGGTGTACGTGCGCGACGATACCCGGTCGGGCTCGACGGACCCGGCGGCCGTCTGGTTTGCCTACTCGCCTGATCGCAAGGGCATCCATCCCCAGACGCACCTCGCTGGATTCGAGGGCATCCTGCAGGCCGATGCCTACAGCGGCTATGTTGCGGCCAAATTTATGTGGCGGCGATGTCTTCGAATCAGGGCTTATCCAATCCCCCTGACTCGTGCCCGCACA
>NZ_CAJQYY010000053.1 GCF_907164575.1 Paraburkholderia gardini | reverse complement strand
CCCTTGCCGAAAGCGCGAAAGATCGAGATTCTAGCCACCTCCTCCATGCCTGGCAAGCGTTATTTTTGAGAACATCAAGGCGACGGAAAAACAGCGACGGGCGCGGTCCGGCAGACACCGGTCCGCGTGCCTGTCTCTCCTGGCAACCAGGTTTCCGCTTACATCATTTCGTGCATTACATAGACATAGATGCCATCTGCCCGTCCATCCTTTAATACGGGCACCCGACCTATATCTTCCGGTCACCCCCACGCAAAAGATGTCCGCGCGCAGAAAAGAATAGAATGTAGGGCTCTGTGCACCCCAAACCTTCCGGATTTATGCGCTCGCGAATCGCCAAACGTCTCCCTCCTGATGCCGACAAACTTGTCGGTCTCTCGCTCGCGCTGTTCGCGTCGGGCAGCCGCACCGAAGACCGCTTCTGGGAAGCGAAGCTCGATGCGCTGCTGGCCAGAATCGTCCGCAATGGCAATCAGACGACGCTGGACGCCGCCCTCGATCATCTGCAGCAAAATCACCCGGATGCATATGGTGCGCTCGCCGACATGGCGGAAACGCATAGCGAGTCATTCCAGATCGATTTCGGCGGCACGCCGCACGAAGCGCTGCTGATCGCCGCACCGGTTCTCGCCTGGACGCGATACGCGATTCCGTCGGGCCCGCTCAAGGGCGATGCGGCCGATGCACTGCGCGCACATCTGCAGGCACATGTGCTGGCGGCCGACACGCGCGTCGCGATGGCGCCGTTCCTGTACAGCATCGACCAGTTGCCGCGTCACCACGTCGAAACCTGGCGTGTGGCACAGCAGCTCGCGCAAACAGCGGTCAGCGGTCACAGCGCGAAACTCAATCTTGGGGAGTTGCCCGAGACGTCGCCGATCCTCGCCGACCCGAGATTCCTGCTCGCTGTCGTCATTGCGCCGGTCGGCGCGCCGGTGTTTCGCTGGCAGGAAGAAGAACATGGCAGCCGCATCGAGCGCGGTCAGTGTCTCGAACAATGGGCGACGCAAGGTGGTGCCAACCTGTCGCTCATCCTGCCAGGTTGTGAATTCGAATGCCTGCTGCCAGACGCTTACTACTCAGCGTGCCGCGACGCGGATGAACGCGTGCGTCCGCACACCGTCCGTACGGCCGTCCGCTATCTCTTCGACACAATTGGCGCTGCGCCCCAGGAATTGCGGGCGGTCGTCGCCGGATTCGGTGAGCAACACATCGACGAATATCGCGTCGGCTTTACCCGGCGCGGCAGCAACGACGTGATCTATGGCGTCGTGTGGCCACTCTATGGCCGCGAGAACGGCGAACCGGGTATCGACGAGGAACCGCAGGAAGCCGCTCCAAACGACGGTCCGCTGGAAGAAATCGTCGCACTGCTGAAGGAAACCGGTATTACGGAAGTCCGACGGCACGCCGGACGTTTCGAGCCGGAATACTGCGACGACTGTGGCGTACCGCTCTATGCAGATCCGCTTGGCGAGATCGTACATGCGGAAATGCCTGAAGACGCCGAGCCCGCACAACCTCATTTTCACTGACAGGCATCGTCGGATTCTGACAGCCCCGCCGCGCGCGGGGCTTTTTCTTAGTACGCATCCTATGCCTTTCGGACAGGCAGTCCGGCAGGATGGAATTTGTCATCATGGGACCGGTGGCGCATCACAGCGCGTCCGGCACCTGCCGACCCGTGCGTGCGCATCGCGCCACCTCGACCGATTCATCTGGAGGAGGCAACGCATGCGTTTTACCGTATTCAACCCGGAAGCCGAGCGGCGCGAAGGGCTCAAGGCCCTGCTGAGGCAGATTGACCGGCAGGCACGTTTCAGTGAGGCGCATGACTGGCGTCAGGCAGACCGGACGTTGCGCCGCCTGAACCCGGATCTGCTGGTCATAGACTGGGAAAACGGGATGCGCATTGCCGACGCCCGTGCGCTCTTCGCGGCGCATCCCACGGTGCCAGTCGCCGTACTGACCGACGACGCGTCTCCGTCCATCGTCCGCGCGCTGATCGACGAAGGTGCGCTCGGCGTGATTCCGCGCCGGATGGACCATCGCCTGATTGTCCGGGCGTTTGAAATCGTGTTGCTGGGTGGTCACTACGTGCCGGCCGGCGCACTCGCGCTCGAGTCGCCGCGAGTCGTGTCCGAAGTGCCGGTTCGCCGCCGGGAAGTGTCGCTTCCGCGGCCCCGGCGAATGCGTCTGTCGAACGGACTGTCGCCGCGTCAGGAGCAGATCATGCGCTGCGTGCACATGGGCAGCACCAACAAGATGATCGCGCGCACGCTCGGCATCAGTGAAGGTACGGTCAAGATTCATCTCGCCAGTATCTTCCAGCAACTCGGCGCACCCAATCGGGCCGCCGCCGTCGCGATCTATAACGGCTGGCTCGCTGCCCAGCTCCAGGTGCTACGCCCGGATCACGAAAGCGCGCCGCGAGGCGTGCCCGGCCAGCAAGGCGTCGTGCCGCTGCGGCGGCCTCCAGGCCAACGATTCAGATATCCGTTACCCGCGAACGATGGCGGCGGCGCCCTCGCGGCAGCCGCTGAGCCCGTCATCCCGTTCGGCGATCCGGCCGCCGCAACCGGCAAGTGACGACCGCGACCGATCTGCCCACACCTTTCGCACCCGGCATGCGCAGATGCCAGGCAGAGTTCTTCAGGCCAGGCTTGTCAGGCAACGTCAGATGGCGTCGCTCAGTCGCAACATCGGCCAAAAAAACCACCTCAGTCACGTGTGCCTGATCGAAGTCGTCGAACCACAGCGCCGGCATCGGCACCCACACATGCAGATACGACTCAACGGCCGTCGGCGAGCCTGATTGCGACATGTAAAGAACCCGCCGGCGCAACGTGAACCGGACGCGCGCACGCCCCACCAGCGCGGCTGGCACGGATTCCGCTCACCCGTTTCGACTTCCAGGAGTAATATGAGATTATGGGTTTCCTCTATACACCGCTGCCGTTCTGGGTCGCTGTCGGTGGCTGGATCGCCACTGCCGGCCTGCTTGCGCTTGCGCTATGGAAAAACCCTTTCAAGCGTCTTCAGGACGCCACCTTGCAGCATGTCTGGCTCGCCTTGATCGTTGCGGTGTCGGTGCTCTGGGCGAGCAACGCATGGCTCGACGACGGCACCGTCATGCACCTGCTTGGCGCCACACTCGTCGTCACGCTCTTTGACTGGGCGCTCGCGCTAATCGCGATGGCTGCGATCACGGGTATCGCCGCTGTGATCTTCGACGCGCCCTGGCAAGGTATCGCCCTCACCTTCCTGATATTCGGCGCGTTGCCAGTCGCGATTTCTGCGATTCTGCAACGGGCGATCGTCAAATGGTTGCCGCGCAACCTGTTCGTCTTCATCCTGGGTCAGGGCTTCGTCTCACCCGCTATCGCGGTGACCGTCGCCGCGATAGCCGCGGTGGCATCGCATGTTGTGCTGGCCGACCGGTCGATGACCGTCGTACCCGTGGGTTACATGTTCAGCGTCCTTCTGCTCGCTTCGGGCGAAGCGTGGTTCACCGGCATGTCCACGGCACTGATCGCCGTTTATCGGCCCGCCTGGGTCACGACGTACGACGTGCGTCGCTATCGCCTCGGCGGACCCCGCATCTGAAACTCGGGGCAAGCGAATACCTCGCGAAAAAGTGTGACCGCGCGCGGTCGCATCAAGCCGACCGACCTGCGTGATCTGAATGGGGCCCTACGCACGAGCCATCGAAGTCATCGCACGTATCGTTTCGCGACAACGATCGAACCGGTAACGAACTGACGGCATGGAGTCGCCATGCCTTGTATCCATCCCGTCGCTCCGGCATTTCCAGCAGAACGCATCAAATATTTTGTGTCAGTATTGAACTCCTCTCACCCACGAGGCATCTTACGTGCCTGATGTTTTATAAGTCTTGATAGATGGATCGCACCAACGCACCGCGCCGATTGCTGCGGTTGGTCGGCCGGTTCGCGGCGATTGTAGCGGGCTCCATGCTCGTGTACACAGCGCCCGCCTCCGCCGATCAGCTCGAACAGCATAACGAACTCGTCAACAGATTCGTCCATGACCTGCATGCCGACCCGCTCGTCGCGGACTGCGCCGCGCACGCCAATTTTGTCGCCAGTACCTCGACAGCCTTCGATCACGTCGAATTCCCACCCAGTTCCTTCGACAGCGCGCACTCTTCGATCACTCCGTGGAACGACTCGTTCGACGAAGGCAAGCAGCGCGTCAAGGTCGACAGCATCGTGACCGTCGAGGGTCTCGGTGTACCGCAAAGCGGCAGTGGGTCGCCGATGGACCTCAAGTTCCGCTGTGGCTATATGGGCACCCAGATGCTGGCGTTCAGCTGGAACGACCCGGTGCCGCCGGCGAGAGCACGCAGTGCCCCGTCGGGCAGCCACAAGAAGAAAGGCTCGAAAGGCAAGCATTCATCGGGCAAGAAATCGACCGGTAAGGTTTCGGCCGCAACGGGAAAATCGACTGGCAAGCCCACATCGAAATCGTCAGCGAAGAAAAAATCGCATTAAGCGGGCGCCTTCAGATTGTCGCGTCCGCGGTCAGTCGTACGCGGGCGTTCAATGCCGGGCAAAACAAAAAAGCGGGGAACGCGTGCATGGCGCGTTCCCCGCTTTTTTGTCCAACCGGAGGCGACCCGACCTGTGCCCTGGCCGACAAGCACCAGACCCGAGTTGACCTCGCCGCTTCGCCTGACGCCGGTCTCACATCCGCTTAAAGATCACGCGAACGTCTCGACATGCCGCAGGATCGTGTGGAGCATCGCGGCACCCAGCGACGCGCTGCGCTCGCCGTTCCAGCCCACCCTCTCGTCAGGCAAATTCGCGTTGTCCTTGAAGGGCATCTCCAGCGTCAGCGACAGGCAACCGAATTCGTTGCCAATGTACTTCGATGCGAGCTTCAGTGCGTCCTGCCGATACTTGCTCGACTCATAGCCGTACTTGTCCTGAAAGTCCGGGCTCGCCTGCTTGAACGCTTCGATAAAGGCCCGCTGTTCCTCGCCCTGCTTCTCAGTGAACCCCGGCAGCATTTCCGAGCCCGCCACGAACACGTACGGTAGCGCTTCGTCGCCGTGGATATCGAAGAACAGGTCGCAGCCCGTCGCGTGAATCGCGTCGCGCACGAGCAGCACTTCGGGGCTGCGCGCGGCGTCCGGCTCCATCCATTCGCGATTCAGATTAGCGCCAGCGGCGTTCGTGCGCAGGTTGCCGTGCACGCTGCCATCCGGATTCATGTTGGGCACGATGTGAAACACCGCGTGCTCATAGAGCCGGCGCGCGACCGGATCGCCAGCCCAGTCGCCCCAGCCGGCCAGACGTTTGACAAGGCCCTCGACGAACCACTCCGCCATCGTCTCGCCCGGATGCTGACGCGCGATGATCCAGATTTTCTTCTTCGGCCTGAGCGTGCCGTCTTCGGCGAGATCCGGCGTGCCGAGCGTGAGCAGCGACATCGGCCGGCCTTCGACCGTCTGGCCGAGTTCGGTCAGCGTCGCGTGTGGCATCTGTTGCACCGCACCAAGAAATTCCGAATGACGCTCCTCGCTATACGGCTCGAAATACGCATAGTGGATGCTGTCGAAGTCGGGTGTGTGGTCGATCGTCAGCATGCGGCCGTCGTACGACGTCGGCACGCGGAACCAGTTCACGCGGTCGTAGCTCGCCATCGCGTTGTAGCCGCGCCAGCCTTCGGCGAACGCGCATTCGTGGGCGTTCTCGAAGGTCATCACGCAGCGTTCGCCCGCCGCGCCCGCGAGCCGGAAGTAAAACCATTGCGCGAACTCTGCGTGACTGTCGCGTCGCACGCGCAGACGGATGTCGTCCGGCTGCGCACAGGACACGACCTCGATCGCGCCCGCGTCGAAGTTACTGGTAATCGAAATCGTCATGGTGTCGCCCTGCCTGTCGTGCGTGATATGCGTCGGATACGGCGTCGCGCTTACTGCGCGATGCGCCGGCGAAATACGTAGGTGGAATCGTTCGATGCATCGGCGTCGAACGCGTAGCCTTCCGCGTCGAAGCCCTTCAGCGCTTCCGGCGCATCGAGGCGGTTCTCGACCGCGTAACGCGCCATCAGGCCGCGCGCGCGTTTCGCATGGAAGCTGATGATCTTGTAGCGGCCGCCCTTCCAGTCTTCGAATACGGGTGTGATCACCGGCGCATCGAGCAGCTTGGGCCTGACGGACCTGAAGTACTCGGTCGATGCGCAGTTCACCAGAATCCGCGCCGCACCCGCGTTCTTCTTCAACTGGGCGTTCAGCCCCTGCGTGATGCGCTCGCCCCAGAATGCGTACAGATCCTTGCCCCGCGCGTTCTCGAAACGGGTGCCCATTTCCAGCCGATACGGCTGCAACAGGTCGAGCGGACGCAGCAGCCCATACAGCCCCGACAGCACGCGCACATGCTTTTGCGCGTAGTCGAGATCGGCGGCGGAGAGCGACTTCGCGTCGAAACCTTCGTACACGTCGCCGTTGAACGCGAGCACAGCCTGTTTCGCGTTACGTGTGTCGAATTTTTCCGACCAGTCAGCGTAGCGCTGGAAGTTCAGGCGCGCGAGCGGATCGGAAATGTCCATCAGCGTGGCGATCTGCTGCGGCGACAGGCGCCGCAATCCGCCGATCAGTTCGGCGGCGTCATCGACAAAATCGGGGATCGTGTGCTTTTTGACGTGCGGGGGTGTTTCGTAGTCGAGCGATTTGGCCGGCGACAGAACGATTATCATAGAGGCTTACAGGCACGCCGTGCCTGACGGTCAAAGACGAAACCACGATTGTAACGAATGCACGGTTCCGATGCCTCACGCGGGGCGCTCCGCGATGTCCCTCTCGTCGTGCTCGATTCGAATGTATGGATCGACATCCTCGTGTTCGACGACCCTCACACCCGCCCGATCCGCGCGGCGCTCGAAAGCGGCGCGCTGAAAGCGCTGATCGACGCGCGCTGTCTCGCTGAGCTCACGTACGTGCTCGATTATCCCCAGTTCGCGCGGCGCGAGATCGACAAGGCCGCGGCGCTCGATACGCTCGCGCGCCTCTGCCGGCAGGTCGCACCGCCCACGCCCGCCGAAGACGCCCGTCCGCTGCCGAAGTGCAAGGATCGCGACGACCAGAAGTTTCTTGAACTCGCGCACGCGGCGCAGGCCGACTGGCTGGTCTCAAAAGATCGCGCGGTGCTGAAGCTTGCAAAGCGTATCGCACGCGATTTCGGGTTCCGGATCGCGCAGCCGGCGCCATTCGTCGCGGCCTGCCTGCTGCCGGACAAGACAGCCGCCGAAGCGCCGGCGCCAGCCTGACCGGCGCATCGCGCACGAATTCCTTCAGCCCAGGTTCTCTCCACCGCCCATCGTCCATGCTCCAGACCGCGCCATGAATGCACCGCACACCACACACATCACGCCCACGACTCCGACCTTCCCGTCCCGTCTGCCGAACGTCGGCACGACGATTTTCACCGTGATGAGCGCGCTCGCCGCGCAAAAAGGCGCCGTGAACCTCGGCCAGGGCTTTCCGGATTTCAACTGCGATCCGCGCATCGTGGATGCGGTGACCGATGCGATGCGCGAAGGCCACAACCAGTATCCGCCGATGGCCGGCCTCGCGCCGCTACGTCAGGCGATCTCGGACAAGATCGCAAACCTGTACGGCCGCCGCTACGACGCCGACAGTGAAATCACGGTCACGGCCGGCGCCACGCAGGCGTTGCTCACCGCGATCCTGTGCACGGTCCATCCGGGCGATGAAGTGATCGTCGTCGAGCCGACGTATGACAGCTATCTGCCGTCGATCGAACTCGCGGGCGGCAAGCCGGTGTTCGTCACGCTCGACGCGCCCGACTACGCCATTCCGTTCGACAGGCTCGCGGCCGCGATCACCCCGAGGACGCGTCTGCTGCTGATCAACACGCCGCACAATCCGACGGGCACCGTCTGGCGCGCGGAAGACATGCAGAAGCTGGAAGACATCGTGCGCGGCACCAACGTGCTGATTCTCTCGGACGAAGTCTACGAACACATGGTCTACGACGACGCGCCGCACGAAAGCGTCGCGCGCTATCCGGAACTCGCGCAGCGCAGTTTCGTTGTATCGAGCTTCGGCAAGACGTATCACGTGACGGGCTGGAAAATCGGCTACGTCGCGGCGCCTGCCGCATTGACGGCGGAGTTCCGCAAAGTGCACCAGTTCAACGTGTTCACCGTGAATACGCCGATGCAGCTCGGCCTCGCGCGCTACATGCAGGATCCGGCGCCGTATCTCGACCTGCCGGCGTTCTATCAGAAGAAGCGTGACCTCTTCCGCGCGGGTCTCGCGAATTCGCGCTTCCGTCTACTGCCGTGTGAAGGCACGTACTTCCAGTGCGTCGATTACTCGGCGATCAGCGACCTGCCCGAAGCGGAATTCGCGCAATGGCTGACCGGCGAAATCGGCGTGGCGGCGATTCCCGTGTCGGCGTTCTATCACGCGCCGCATGAATCGGGCGTCGTGCGCTTCTGCTTCGCGAAGCAGGACAGCACGCTCGCCACCGCGCTCGAACGGCTGGCGCGTCTTTGATCCGGCGCGCGCGACGATGCGAATGAATCCACATTCCTCATCGTCGCGCGGGTGTCCTGCTTCGGCGCATCGCGGCTCACGTACAACCGCGCGCTTACGCCCCCGGCGATCACGCTTTCTTGCGTTGCGCCTCGACATACGCCTTGCGGTCGGCGGTCACGCGCTGCGCAGCGGGCCGTTCGTTCACTGCCTTCACGTATGCTTTCCAGTCGATCCCGGCATCGACCAGAAAATCGCGGCCGTAGACCGCCTGCGTCGCCATGCCGACGAGCGGCAAACTCACGAAACCAGCCGCATCGGAAACGCTGAAACGCTCGCCATGCAGGTACGGCGCGAGCTTCGCGAGGCGTTTGAAACCGCTGATATGATGTGTGAGCAGCTTCTCGACGCGCCCTTTGGTCGCGTCGGTGACCGTGCCGCCGAAAAACGCCTGCTTGTACAGGTTACGCACGGTCAGTTCGAGATGCACATCGACGAAGAAGATCATCTCGCGCTCTTTCGCGGCGATCCACGGATCGGCGGAGAAAATCGCCTTCTCCGGATAGCGCGCAGCCAGATATTCAACGATCGCCTGCGACTCGCACAGATCCCCGTGTTCGGTCTGGATGTACGGCACCTTGCCGAGCGGCGAATGCGCGACGAACGCTTCGTCCCGGCCCGGCATCACGAACACCTCCTCGAACGGGATATCGTGTTCGAGCAGAACGAATTTCACCTTGCTGTAATAGTTGGACAACGCGAAACCGCACAATTTGATCATCGGGTGTCTCCTTCCGGCCTGTTCTGTTTATCGATGGAACCGCGTCTGACAGATCGCCGACGATCATGCAGTCCGTGTTAACCCATCATCTCAAATTTTGCACGATCGTGCTATTCTAAAAACAACCATGGAGTCGAGCCTTACCATGACCTCTCGTCAGTTCAGCATCGAAACTATCGGCATTGTCGGCACGGGTGCAATGGGCCGCGGCATTGCGCAGATCGCGGCGCTCTCGGGCCTGAGCGTGCGTCTTTATGACACGAATCCCGAAGCCGTCGGCGCGGCGCGCGACTATCTTGCCGACACGTTCGCAAAACTTGCCGCCAAAGGCAAGCTCGAACCGGCGCGCGTGACCGCCGCGCTCGCATGCGTGACAGGCGCGGCGGCAATCGCGGACCTCGCGGGTTGCGATCTCGTCGTCGAAGCGATCGTCGAAAAGCTCGACGTCAAGCGCACCCTGTTTCGCGAACTCGAAACGGTCGTGGGCGGCAACTGCGTGCTGGCGTCGAACACGTCGTCGCTGTCGATCACCTCGATCGCGGCGGGCTGCCAGGATCCGTCGCGCGTCGTCGGCTTTCACTTCTTCAATCCGGTGCCGCTGATGAAGGTCGTCGAGGTGATCGACGGCCTGCGCGGCGATCCGGCCGCCGGCGACGCGCTGATGAACCTCGCGCGCCGCATGGGCCACACGCCGGTGCGCGCGAAAGACATGCCCGGCTTCATCGTCAATCACGCCGGACGCGGGATGAATACCGAGGGCCTGCGCGTGGCGGGCGAAGGCGTCGCGAGTTTTGTCGATATCGACCGTATCATGCGCGAACAGGCGGGCTTCCGGCTCGGGCCGTTCGAACTGCTCGACCTGACAGCGCTCGACGTGTCGCATCCGGTGATGGAGTCGATCTATCACCAGTTCTACGAAGAGCCGCGCTTCACGCCGTCGCCGATCACGGGCACGCGCCTCGCGGGCGGTCTGATCGGCCGCAAGACGGGCGAAGGCTTTTATCAGTACATCGACGGCAAGCAGCAGGTCGAAGCCGAAGCCGCCGCGCCGACGGAATTGCCGAAGCGCGTATGGATCAGCAACCGCTATCCCGAGGCGCGCGAAGCCGTGCTGCAGATCGTCGCGAAAAGCGGCGTGACGCTCGACGAAGGTGCAACGCCCGCAGCGGATTCGCTGATCGTCGTGACGCCGTTCGGGCATGACGCGACTACCGCCACTGTCGACGAGAATCTCGACGCAAGCCGTGTAGTGGCGATCGATGCGCTGTTTCCGCTCGCCGGCGCGCAACGCCGCACGCTGATGACGACGCCCGCGACGACGCGCGCCGCGCGCGACGCCGGTCACGCGCTCTTCGCCTCCGACAACGTTCCCGTCACCGTGATCCGCGATTCGACCGGCTTCGTCGCGCAACGCGTGGTCGCGACCATCGTCAACATCGGCTGCGATATCGCGCAAAAGCAGATCGCGTCGCCGCTCGACATCGATCTGGCGGTCACACTGGGTCTCGGCTATCCACGCGGACCGCTCGCACTCGGCGACGCGCTCGGCGCGAAGGCGATCCTCACGATCCTGCGCAATATCTTCAGCGTGCTGGAAGATCCGCGCTACCGTCCGTCGCCGTGGCTTGCCCGTCGCGCACAGCTTGGCCTCCCGCTCACACAGACCGACGCCGCGGACGCCGACGAGACAGGCGCCAACACCAACGCAAAGGACCCGCGATGAGCGCTGAACTCCTCACGTCCCGCCCGGCCGAAAGCGAATCGACGCTCGTGCTGACACTGTCGAATCCGGGCGCGCGCAACGCATTGCATCCGGACATGTACGCAGCCGGCATCGAGGCGATCGATACGGCCGAGCGCGATCCGTCGATCCGCGCGATCGTGCTGACCGGAGCGGACCAGTTCTTCTGCGCGGGCGGCAACCTGAACCGGCTACTCGAAAATCGCGCGAAAGATCCTTCGGTGCAGGCGCAAAGCATCGACATGCTCGGCGAGTGGATCGCCGCGTTGCGTTCGTCGACGAAGCCGGTGATCGCCGCCGTCGAAGGCGCGGCGGCCGGCGCGGGATTTTCGCTCGCGCTCGCCTGTGACCTGATCGTCGCCGCCGAAGAGGCGAAATTCGTGATGTCGTACGCCCGCGTCGGGCTGACGCCGGACGGCGGCGGCTCGTGGTTTCTCGCGCAGGCACTGCCGCGCCAGATCGCGGCCGAAGTGCTGTTCGAAGGCAAGCCGGTTATCGCGACGCGACTCCATGAACTCGGTGTCGTCAACAAGCTGGCGAAAGCCGGTGCGGTGCGCGACATGGCGCTCGCATGGGCCGACGACCTCGGCAGGATCTCGCCGTATTCGATCACGCGCATCAAGTCGCTGATTGGCGCGGCCGGCACGCAATCGCTGCCGGATCATCTTGCCGCCGAGCGCGACAGCTTCGTCTGCGCGCTGCATCAGGGCGATGCGCTTGAAGGCATCACCGCGTTCCTTGAAAAACGTCCACCGGTCTACAAATGAACGAACCGCAAAACGCCGCGTTCCAGTTGCCGAAGCGCCGCCGCATCTATCTGATGCGGCACGGCGACGTCACGTATTTCGACGCCACCGGCCGCGCGATCGATCCCGAAACCGTGCCGCTCAACGAGAACGGCCGCGAACAGGCGAGCGCCGCGGGCCGCGTGTTCGCGGAGCAGCAGGTTCGCTTCGACCGCGTGATCGTGAGCGGCCTGCCGCGCACGGTCGAAACCGCGCAACGCGTGCTCGCCGAAACCGGTCAGCAGATCGAACTGGAAATCGAGCCCGCGCTGCAGGAAATTCGCGGCGGCCGGCTCGGCGGCATTCCCGCGAAAGATCTCGAAACCGCGTTTCTGAGCGTGTTCGACGGCATCGTCCCTGCAGACACGCGCTTTCTGGGCGGCGAAACGATCGGCGAACTGTTCGACCGCGTGCTGCCCGCGCTTGCAACGCTGCGCGAAGACACGTCGTGGGACACGGTGCTGCTCGTGCTGCACGGCGGAGTGAACCGCGCGATCCTCTCGCATGCGATCACGGCGGGCGGCCGCACGTTCTTCGGCCATCTCGCGCAGGCGACGGGCTGCATCAACACGCTCGACGTCGGCGCGGCGCCGCGCGACTGGGTGCTGCGCGCAATCAATTACTCACCGCCTTCACCGCTTCATCGCGACGTGCGCAACACGACGATGGAACTGCTCTACGCGCAATTCATTCAATACAGGCATAGTTGAACCCGATCTGGAGAATGAAATGAACGCGTCCCACCCGGAGCGGTGAGAGCAGAGGCGGGAGGTGGATCCTCACGGGCCAACGGCATCGAAGTGC
>NZ_CAJQYY010000052.1 GCF_907164575.1 Paraburkholderia gardini | reverse complement strand
GTCTGGCTCAATCCGGAGCGCATGCAACCGGCAGAACTAAAGCAGTTCGCGTGAAGTGACGCGACAAGTACGTTGACAACCGCCGAAACCGACCGGGATGGAATCGAGATTTCTTTGAGTCCGTCGGATTCCGTCACTACGCCAACCGCGCAGTCTGCATCGAGCATCGGAAAATCACATTTCTGCGACCAGGAAAATTCGCGGCTGATCGTCATGTCGAGAACGAATTTACTTCAAGTGTTCCGTTTCCCGGTAAGGCAGACGGCTTTCCGGCTGGTCTCCTACAATATTCTCGCCGCCACTTTCCACGTGTGTTCCAGGGCACATAGGCGTAAGGATGGCCTGACTTCGACGCCACGATGAAGTTAGTCGGCGCGACAGTCTGCTGCCCGAGGTGAAACTGCCGCTCGAATGAAAAGGACGGCATCCACGATCACCAGTTCCGCTTCTTCACCCGAGTCAGACCTCGGCACCGCGAACCACGCCGATCAGCCTGAGAACAAACGCGACGCCGGTGAACACGAAGCCCACTGCGCAGACGCCGGTCCAGCCCGCCAGCGACCAGGCCGCCCCCGAGAACATCGCACCCAATGCACCGCCAACGAAAAACACGCCGACAAACAGCCCATTGAGCCTTCCGCGCGCGGCGGGATTCATCAGGTTGATCGCGCGTCGGCCTAGCGTCTGGTCCGTCACCACGCCAGCATCGAGCGCGGCCGCACCCGCGACCAGCAACGCAACTGCCAGCACCGGATGGGCGCTCGCCGAAAAGCCGCCCCAGCCAGCGCCCGCCGCGCCGATTACCGCGAGCGCGACAAGCATGGCCAGATGGCCAGCAAAGAGTGCCTTGCGAGCCGCTCCGTGGTCGCCCGCGCGCCCGGCAAGCGGCGTCGCCACCGCGCCTGCCGCGCCGGCTAAGGCGAACAACGCAATGCCATTCATATCGAAGCTGAATGGCGGCTCTGCAAGGCGCAAGCCGATCGCGGTCCAGAACGCGCTGAACGCACCCATTACCAGCGCGGCCGATGCAGCATTGCGTTGCAGTACCGGCTCCGTTCCCAGCAACGTCCACAACGAGCGCAGCAGCATCGGGTAACGCGTTGCGACAGCCGGCAGGCGCGCGGGCAGCTTCATGTAGAGCACTGCCGCGAGCAGCGCGTCGATTAACGCGGCAAGCCCGTAGAAAGCACGCCAGCCGATCGCGCCGGCGATCACGCTCGCAGCGGGGCGCGACAACAGGATGCCGAGCATCAGACCGCCCATCACGTTGCCAACCGCTCTTCCGCGGTGGCTTTCCGATGCCATCGAAGCCGCCATCGGCACCAGCATCTGGATCACGCTGGATGTCGCCCCGGCGAGGAATATCGCGACCAGAAACACTGCGCGCGAATCGGCGAACATCGCGACGGCGAGAAAACCGGCGCAGCACGCCAGTGTTCGAACGATCAGGCGGCGGTTCTCAAGTAAATCGCACAACGGCACCAGCAGCACGAGTCCGGCCGCATAACCGAGTTGCGGAAGCATCGCGACGATGCCCGCCAGTTCCGGCGCAAGTCGCAGACTTCGGGCGATCGCGCCGGTCAACGGTTGCGCGGCAAACAGGTTCATCACGATCACGCCGACCGCCGTCGCGAAGAAGAGCGTGAGCGGCCCGGTGAGCCGCTGTGGCGTTTCGGATGCCGACGTCGTGGCGACGCAGCCAGGATTTTCGGGGAAGGAATTCATCGAGCGGCACTCTTGCGATGGGATGTGAAAGAACCATCCTAAGGGCCGACTCAATATGCGACAATTGAAATATGTTGATAATGATTATGCGGGTTAATTTTGAATACACGCGATCTGGAGGCGTTTGTCGCGGTCGTGGAAAGCGGCTCGATGGTGCGTGCGGCGGAAAAGCTCCACCTCACGCAGCCCGGCCTGACACGGCGCGTGCAAAACCTTGAAAGTTCACTGGGGGCCGAGCTGCTCGATCGGCAGAGCAAGCCGCTCAAACCGACTGCGGCGGGCAACGAAGTCTATGCGCTCGCGCGCACGGTATTGCGTGCGGTCGGCGATCTGTTGTCGGTTGCGTCTCCTGATAGCGAGCCCGCCGGCGAACTGAGAATCGGCATGCCGCCGTTTCTTGCCGAAGTGGCGCTGGAAGAGCCCTTCGACCTGCTGCGAAGTACTTTTCCGCGACTTACGTTGCGCGTCACGGCGGGCTGGTCGCCGGGACTCGTGCAAGGCGTCGGGCGCGGATCGATCGACGCGTCGGTCGTGCTGATGCCGTCCAGCTTCTCGCCACCGCAAACGCTGCAGGCCACGGCGCTCGCATTCCTGCCGACCGTGATCGTCGCGGCGCACTCGCTCGGTTTGCCCGACAAGCCATTGGCGCTGGCGGACCTGTCGCAGTGCGAGTGGATCCTCAATCAGGACGGGTGCGGAATGCGTTCCGCTCTGCGGCAGGCGCTGGACGCAGCAGGACTGCCGTTCAATGTTGCCGTGGAGGCGTTCGGCTCGGAACTGCAGCTTTCGCTCGTTGCGCGCGGCATCGGCATTGGGCTCGTTACGCCCGATCTGCTGGAACGCTCGGTGCATCGCGCGGCGCTGCGGGTCGTCGAGACCTCGGACTTTCGTACGGGTATCCATGCATGGTTCATTCATGGATCGCTCCCTGGCCGGCTGACCCGGCCCGTCGATTTATTGCGCCGGTCGCTGACCGGGGTGCTGGCCGAAAGCTGCGTGTCGATGCAGGAAGCGGGCGCCGACGCCGGGAGATAAGAGGGCGGACGCAAACCTCGCTGCAATCCGGTGCGGCCGCCCGACCGGCGCGGGCGAGGCGACGCGATCTGTGACGCTATATCGCGGAAGGATGAGTATCTGGCAGGCGTGGGATACTACGCAGCCAACCGGTTACCCGCTCGATTACGATGATTCGTATCCTTGCTCTATCAGGCAGTCTGCGCGCCGTGTCGTCAAATACCTGCGCACTGTCCGCGGCTGCCATGCTGGCGCCGCCTGGCGTTATCGTCGAACGCTATGACGAGATCGGCAAACTGCCCCATTTCAATCCGGACCTTGAGTCGAACCTTCCCCTAAGCATCGTTGATTTACGCACGCGGACAGGTCAAGCAGACGCCCTTTTGATCTCCTGCCCGGAATACGCCCGCGGGATCCCGGGATCCTTCAAAAACATGCTGGACTGGCTGGTGGGAAGCCTTGATTTTCCGGGAAAGCCCGTCGCTCTTATCAACACCTCGCCTCGAGCATCTGACGCCCAGGCCGCATTGAAGCTGGTTCTCGAGACGATGTCGGCAACGCTGGTTCAGGACGCTTGCGTCACGCTGCAATTGCCTGGCAAGCAGACTGAACCGGTCACCATGGCGAATGATCCCGTTAGCGGGGACGCGCTGCGGCACGCCCTTCGGGCGCTGGTCGACCATATTGCGACGACATCATCCAGGCTTCAGTAGATGTAGCCATCGGGCACGAGGTTGTCAGTTCTGGTCGATGTCTACGCGCTCGTACGTAGTCAGCCAACTACGCGCAACTTCTGCCCTCATTGTGGCAGCGTGCTCTTTGGAACGCCCCATCACGCGCCGGACATCGTGACCATTGATGCCGGAACACTGGACGATCCTTCGCGCTTCAAGGCCGGGTTCGTTCAGTTCATGTCCGAACGCCATCAGTTGGATGTTCAGCAACCCGAGACAGACACAGCCAGCGTCAATCGATCGTCGCTTCAATCGGCGATCCATTGAATTCAGCCGTATCGTGATGCTTCCATTCTCTCTGTCACGTGATGCTCACCACCGTGTCATGCATTTCTTCAAGCGAGCCGGTGGCTGCCGAAGGCAGATTTTTTTGAGCGAGCCACAATATTCGCGCGCCTGAAACGTCTTCAGACGCATGGAACCGCCACCCGCCCCGGACACGATGACCGAACGAGACAGCGACATCACCGCGACCGTGGTGCGCGAGCGCGCGAAGCTCGTCAATTTTATCCGGCGCCGCATACGCGATCCAGACGATGCCGAAGACATCCTGCAGGATGTCTTTCACGAATTCGTTCAGGCTTACCGGCTTCCCGCTCCGATCGAACAGGCAAGCGCGTGGCTTTTCCGCGCCGCACGCAACCGCATCATCGACCGTTTTCGCAAGAAGAAAGAGCAGCCGTTGACGGATCTGTCCGGGGATGAGGATGACGCCGGCAGTGAGTATCGCCTCGATCTTTCCTTACCCGCGCACGACGCAGGTCCCGAAGCGCTCTACGCCCGTGCCGTATTGCTCAAGGCCTTGCAGGATGCGCTCGACGAGTTGCCGCCCAATCAGCGCGAGGTATTTATCGCGCACGAGCTGGAAGGCCGGTCCTTCAAGGACATGGTGGCGCAAAGCGGCGTCACGCTCAATACGTTGCTTGCGCGCAAGCGCTACGCGGTCTTGCATCTGCGCGCCCGACTGCAGGCCATTTATGACGAACTGGATATTTAGAGGAGCCGACGGATGAATTATCGAATCAGATGTGCAGGTAAAGCGGTGCTCGTGATAGTCGGCATCGGCGTGCTCGGGTGGGCGGTCATGATGCTATGGAACTGGGTGATTCCAGCGTTATTCGTGGACGCCCGTACGATCGACTTCATGCATGCACTAGGCTTGCTGGTTCTGAGCCGCATTCTTTTTGGCGGCTTCCATGGACATGGCCGATGGCGCGAGCGGCGGCATTGGCGCAAATGGAATGCCATGACGCCGGAAGAACGGGAACGCTTCCAGGCGGCGTGGCCGTCGCGTCCAACCCGGCACGTGGAAGATTGATCATGCGCGAGCAATCGCAGGCCAACTGCAATCAGGACAGGCATTTGATCGCGCCCGTTGCGTGACGAGGTGCGTGAACCGGCAATCAAGCCCGTTAGAACACACCGGCAAACCGTATTTCCGACGTTCGAAATCCGGCACGGCCAGGGCGAGATGCGAGCCGTCTTCTGGACACTTCGTCAGGTCGATTCAGCTTTTCGGGGGAACGTATGACATCAACAGCCACGATGCTTCTGCGGCGGCTTCATGAACAAAGCCAGACGGAAGTGATGGCCCGCGCACGGGCGCAGTTTCATGGATCGAACGAGGAATTCCTGACACTCGCGGAGGATTACGACACACTCGCACCTCGTCTGCGCGGACGGTTTCTCGAAACGCTCGGGCTATCCAGCGAAGATTTCGAATCGTCGCAAGGCACGGCTCTGTCGTTAGCCGTGTCTGCGGAAACGGGACGATTTTTACGCAACATGACGCTTTCCCACAAGCCAGCCCGAATTCTCGAACTCGGCAGCTCGTGCGGCGTGTCCACGCTGTATTTCGCCGAGGCCCTTCGCACGTTGGGCAGCGGCATGGTTATAGCGACTGAACTCGACCCTGTGAAGTGCGCACAGCTTCGGGATCACGTCAGAACCGCGGGCGTAGACGTTTATGTCGATCTGCGGGAGGGCGACGTCTTTCAGGCTGTTTCCGAACTGGACGGCACGTTCGACATGGTGTTCATCGACGTATGGGCCAACACGTATCTGGATCTGTTCAAGCAGACCGAGCGCCTTCTTCGCCCGGGATCCATCGTTCTTGCCGACAGCATGTACACAGCCGAGGACGCCGTTCGGCCGTACAAGCAGTACCTCGACGGCAATCCGCGTTTTTCAACGACGACGCTGGACTTTGAATCAGGGATCGAATTCACAGTCGTCGTTTCTTAGGGGGTGTCGTCATGAGATTCCAGGCCCTGGCCACATGACCAGGCTGCGACCGATCGTGAACTCAACCACTCGGGTCATTGCCATGACTGAATCGCATCTAACATTTGCTACCCAGAATGAATGGGAAAACTGGTTGGCACAAAACGAAGGTACTTCGACCGGGACATGGCTGCGCCTCGCGAAGAAGAGCGCCAGACAACCGACCTTGACTTACGCACAAGCGCTGGAGAGCGCGCTCTGCTATGGCTGGATTGATGGTCAGAAGCAGGCCGGGAGCGAGGAATACTGGTTACAGCGCTTCACTCGACGCTCCGCGAAAAGCATCTGGTCCCGGCTCAACAAAGACAAGGCTGAAGCACTGATCGCCGCCGGCAGAATGCGTCCGCCGGGCATGCAGGAAATCGAGAAGGCCAGGAAAGACGGTCGCTGGGAAATGGCTTATACGTCCGCCAGCAACTCGACGGTGCCGGACGACCTGCAGGTTGCCCTGGACGCAAATCCCGAAGCCAGGACGTTTTTTGCAACGCTGAACAGCCGCAACCGCTACGCCATCCTGTTTCGGATACAGAATGCCAAAAAGCCCGAAACACGGGCGCGCAAGATCGAGGAATTCGTCGACATGCTGACCCGTGGCGAAACCTTCCATCCCTAAGGACGGTCGTCGTGAGATTTTTAGCCACATGACGAGGCAGCGGATTCGAGGGGCCGCCTGAAGCAAGCCCAGTTCTCATCGGAAATATCGTGGCGACGGTACGCTTCGGACATGCAATTTCAGTCGCGCGCTATGTCGCCCACCCTCGGGGTAAACACAGATTCGCGTATAACAAAACATTTATACAATGACTAAAAACTAGCGAAAGGCAATTTCGTTTGCCACAGGCTAATCAGCATGACTGCAACTGGAGACGCCATGCCGACAAGCGATCAGATCACTCCGCGCTTTACCTACGCGCGCGCCACGGACCACGACGCGCCCACGCCAGCGCTCTATCCGGTGGTCGTCATCGGCGCGGGTCCGGTGGGTCTCACCGCCGCGATCGATCTTGCCCGGCAGGGCGTGCGCACGGTCCTCGTCGACAGCGACGACACGCTGTCCACCGGTTCGCGCGCGATCTGTTTCGCGAAGCGCACGCTGGAAGTGTTCGATCGCGTCGGTTGCGGCGAGCGCATGATCGAGAAGGGCGTCAGCTGGAATGTCGGCAAGGTGTTCCTTCAGGACGAACTCGTCTACACGTTCGACCTGCTGCCGGAGGCCGGCCACGCGCGCCCGGCGTTCATCAACCTCCAGCAGTACTACGTCGAAGGCTATCTGGCCGGGCGCGCGATGCAGATGGACAACCTGCAGATGCGCTGGAAAAGCACGGTCACAGGCCTGACCCAGCACGACGGTTACGTCGAACTGCAGGTTGAAACGCCGGACGGTATCTATCCGCTGCGGGCGCGGTACGTCATCGCGGCCGACGGCTCGCGCAGCGCGGTGCGCCGTTGCATGGGCCTCGACAGCCACGGCCGGACGTTCAAGGATCGCTTTCTGATCGCCGACGTGAAAATGAAGGCGTCGTTCCCCAGCGAGCGCTGGTTCTGGTTCGATCCGCCGTTCCACCGTAACCAGTCGGTGCTGTTGCATCGCCAGCCGGACAACGTCTGGCGCATCGATTTCCAGCTTGGATGGGACGCCGATCCCGTCGCGGAAAAACAGCCGGAGCGCGTGATTCCGCGTGTGAAGGCACTGCTCGGCGACGATGTCGAATTCGAACTGGAATGGGTCAGCGTCTACACGTTTTCGTGTCAACGCATGGACAGCTTCCGGCACGGCCGCGTGCTGTTCGCGGGCGACTCTGCGCATGGCGTGTCGCCGTTCGGCGCGCGCGGTGCGAATAGCGGCGTGCAGGACGCAGACAATCTCGCGTGGAAACTGCGGCTCGTCGTGAATGGCGATGCGCCGCCCGCGCTGCTCGACACGTACGCATCCGAACGCGAATGCGCCGCCGACGAGAACATCCTCCATTCGACACGCGCCACCGATTTCATCACGCCAAAGAGCGCGATATCGCGCATGTTCCGCGACGCGACGTTAAAGCTCGCGAAAGACTGTCCGTTCGCGCGGCGTGTCGTGAATAGCGGAAGACTGTCCGTGCCCGCGGTGCTGCGCACGTCGCCGCTGAACACACCTGACGAAACCGCTGACGCGTTTTCCTGCGCGATGGTGCCGGGCGCGGTATGCACGGATGCCCCCGTGAAGGTGGCGGCCCGCGACGCGTGGTTATTGCATCAGACGGGCGGGGCGGCGTTCACAGGCATCTATTTTCACGACCCGGCCGAAGACGTCACTGCATGCGCCGCGCGACTCGCTGTGTTGACGAAACTATCCTTGCCCGTGCGCGTGCTGATCGTGGTTTCGCGTGGCACGCGGCTGGAAGGTGCGGAAAATGCGATGCCGTCGGACATCCTCGTCGTTGAAGACGTCGAAGGTCTTGTCAACGCGCGCTTCGATGCCCGTGCGGGCACGTTCTATCTGCTGCGTCCCGATCAGCACGTGTGTGCGCGCTGGCGCGCGCTCGACCCGGCGTCGGTGAAAGCCGCGCTCGATCGCGCGACGTGTAACGCTGAAGGATCACGACCATGAACCGGTTGAACACTGAACTGAATCTCGTGGACCCGGATGCGTTCTACGAAAAGCTCATCGACACGCACAACGGTCTCACCGAAGAAGAAAGCCACCTGCTAAACGCGAAGCTCGTGCTGCTGCTTGCGAACCATATCGGCGATGCCCAGGTGCTGGGCGAAGCGCTCGCGATGGCGCGTGCCGGTATCGGCGGCGGCGATATCGCTGAAACGGCCGCGGTTTAGCGCCCGCTCATCCACCCAAACCGCCACGACAGACGGTGCGTTGCCGCGAGCAGTTGCCGGGCGGTTTCGCCCTGAAGATCGCGCTCGAAATTGCCCGACGAACCGATCAGCGCGATCACGAGACGGATGCTTCCCGTGTGATCGAATACCGGAGCGGCGAGCGTCCCGATGCCGGGCACGGGCGCGTCGAACGCGTCGTCGATGCCGGCTTCACGTATTTGCGCAAGACGCGAACGGTAAGCCGGACGCAGCGTCGCGCGGCCTTTCCTCGATGGTGCAAGCGCTTCGGCCGGATCGATGCCGGCGAGGCGGATGGATTCCTGGGCGAGCAGACCGGTGAGCACGTCTTCCGAAACATGCGCGGCAAAGACACGTCCGATCGCCGTATTGACGAGCGACATCACCGTGCCGACACGCAGGCTCACGTGCTGCGGCTGCGACGATTCTTCCAGACGGATCACGGTCGGACCAAGCGGCCCCAGCGTGGCGGTCGCGACGCTCATCCCCGAGCCCGCGGCGAGCGTGGCGATTTCCGTCTCGGCTTCGCGCATCGGCGAAAGACGTTGCAACGCGATAAGCCCCAGTTCGAGGCCAAGCGGTCCCGGACTGAAAAAACCCGCCTCGTCGCGGCTGAGCAAGCCGATCTTGAGCAGACTGACGAGGTGAGGAAAGGCTTTAGCGGCGGGCATGCCGGCGTCGGCGGCCAGATCGCGCAACGATAGCGGCCGGCCTGCCGCGACGAGCGCGAGCAGCAGCTCGCCGGTGTTGTCGAGCGCGCTGATGCCGCGCTGTGCCCGCGTGTCGCCGGATATCGGGAGGGGGAGGGAGCCGTCTGGGGTCATGAGGCGCTTGCTGGAATGGATTCAGACACGGTTGACGAGCGCATCGGTGACGCGCCGCGACGCATCGCGCAACGCACGCGCCACGGGGCCGTCCCAGTCGACGTCGATCGAGCCCGACGGGCCGATCACCGTTAGCGCGAGCTGCATGCGGCGCTCCGCATCGAAGACCGGCACGCTCAGGCTGCTGATGCCAGGGCTGGGTGCATCGATGCCGCGCTCCATCCCGCGCGCGCGGATGTCGTCGAGGCGCGCACGTAACGGTGCGCCGAACGCGGGCACGAGACCCGCCTTCGCATTGCGCGGGCCCTTCGTGCGATCAGGGGTGCGTGTCTGGCTCTGCCACATGGCCGCGACCGGCGCGGGCGAGAAAAACGCACAGAACACGCGCCCCGTCGACGTGGCTTCGAGCGACATCACGGTGCCGACGTGAAGATTGACGTGCAGCGGAAATCCACCGCGCTCATAGCGCACGATGGTTGGCCCCTGCGTGCCCGCGACGCAAACAGCGACGCTGTAGCCGAAAGCCCCGGCGAGCGCGGCCGCCTGCGGCACGGCCACGTGATAAGCCGGCTGCTGCTCGATATGCAGCAGACCAAGCCGCAGCGCAAGCGGGCCCGGTTCGTAACTGCCGGTCAGTACGTCGCGCTTGACGAGACCGAGCCGCGTCAAACTCACGAGATACGTGTACGCCTGCGCCGCCGAAAGCTGCGCCGCACCCGCAAGCTCGCTCAGACCAAGCGGCGCGCGATGACGCGCCAGCGCATCGAGCAGACGGCCGCCTACTTCGACGCTCTGGATGCCGCGCTGTTTCCTTGCGGCGGATGTGTCGTCGGAAGGGCTTTCGATGTCTTCGCTCTTTGAAGGCCTGATCAATTTGAATGTCTCGTACTGGAACGACAGCATGGTAGCCGATCCTGTTACGCGAACCGTGTGCTCGTCGTTTACCCGGAGTTATCTGTTAGCAAATATATTTGCCATTGACGAATTATCGCGTTCGGCCGACCATGCTTCATCCCGCTCACCAGGTGGCAATGGAGACAGACATGGCAAAGGCATTTGCATCGCAGGCGGACCTCGAACAAAAAAAGATCACGTTCACGCAGCTTTCCGATAACGCGTACGCGTACACCGCTGAAGGCGATCCGAATTCCGGCGTGATCATCGGCGACGACGGCGTGCTGATCGTCGACACCACGGCCACGCCGGCAATGGCACGGGATCTGATCGCAAGAATCCGCGGCGTGACCGACAAGCCGATCAAATACGTCGTGCTGTCGCATTACCACGCGGTGCGCGTGCTTGGCGCGTCGGCCTATTTCGCGGAAGGCGCGCAGCAGATCATCGCGAGCCGCGGCACGTACGAGATGATCGTCGAGCGCGGCGAGCAGGACATGAAGTCGGAGATCGAGCGCTTTCCGCGCCTCTTTGCAGGCGTCGAAACGGTGCCGGGTCTCACGTGGCCCACGCTCGTCTTCGAAAAGGAAATCACGTTGTGGCTCGGCAAGCTGGAAGTGAAGATCGCGCACCTGGGTTCGGGGCATACGAAGGGCGATACGGTTGTATGGCTGCCTTCGCAGAAGGTGCTGTTCTCGGGTGATCTCGTCGAATACGACGCGGCGTGCTATTGCGGCGACGCGCAACTCGAGCAGTGGCCCACCACGCTCGAAGCGTTGCGTGCGCTCGGTGCGGAGAAGCTCGTACCCGGTCGCGGCCCGGCGCTGCTTTCGCCGGCGGATGTCGACAAGGGCATCGATTACACGAAGGATTTCGTGACCACGCTGCTCAAGGCCGGTCGCGAAGCGTATGCGCGGAAACTCGACCTGAAGGGTGCGATGGCGCTCACGCGCAAATCGATGGATCCGAAGTTCGGGCATGTGTTCATCTACGAGCATTGCCTGCCGTTCGACGTTTCGCGTGCTTTCGATGAAGCGGGCGGCGTGACGCATCCGCGCATCTGGACCGCGCAACGCGACAAGGAAATGTGGTCCGCGCTGCAGGACTGATTCGGGTCACCTTGCCCGGCTATCTACCGGGCAAGGTGACCGCTTCGGGTGTCGCGTTTATCGGCAGCATCGGGGTCACAGGCGGCATCGTCAGCCCGTGGGTCATCGGCCATCAGTCCACCCGCTCTGCCGACATCCATCCATTCGCAGCGTTTGCTGCCGCAACCTGCTTCGCAATCGAATCGGCCAGCTTTTTCGCATCGCCGGCAACGCTGTCGCGCTTTACCTCCGACACGCCGTGCAGCGTCGCGCCCGTCGCCGCGGCGGTTGCGACATGGCCGGCAGCCGTGCCGACACCGGCTGTTTCAGCGACACCCGGCATGTGGCCGCTATCCGCATCGGCGGAGAAGCGTTGCAGCGGCATCGGCGCACCTTCGGCGGGTTTGTACAGAATCTGGACCGACGCGCCCACTTCGCTCTTGCCGGCGCCAAGACCGATCAACATGCGCCGGCGACGCTTGCCTTCGTCGATCGTCTGGAAACTGCCTTCGACGATCAGCGCATTCTGGTTCGCAGGTGCGGGGCCATCGGTGCGCACCGCGTGCAGTCCCATCGATTGCAGCTGGCGCACGATTTCGTCAGAGACCTGTGCGCGTGTGTCGAGCGCTGTCTGATACTGCTTTTGCGCGGCCGGTTCGCCGCTCATCATCGTCTTCAGGTTCTGCGCCATGCCGCTGTCCATTTTCACCTGGTCGGGCGTGGCATCGAACGCGTACACGTAGATGACGTCGGCGCGAACGTGCGGAGCGGCGCCCGCCTGGCTGACACCCGTGACGCCCGAGGCGCAACCGGTCAGAAGCAGCGACCCCGCCACGAGTGCCGCGCCTGCCAGACGCCTTGCGTCATGAACGAGGGAGTTGAATGAAGTTTGCATGTCGATCCTGTCATCGGCACAGTCGTGCCGTCAATTGTCGGGGGAGAGGTCACCGACAATCGTTCGATCCACAGGATCGCAAACTATCGGAGATCGGGTCTGCGTGAGGGCGGACTGCCTGTGAAAGAGGTGTGCCGCAACACGCAGACGCGAGTATGGGAGGAAGCGGTTGCGCGCGCCATTCAGGAATTATGTCGCGCGATGTCGCCGGTATCCGCGACGCACGCACGCATTTTTATGAAGAATGCCGGTTCAGCGGCAAGGTCACGAGGGCCTCGAGACCGCCGCCCTCGCGCGCGCGAAACTGTAGCGAGCCGCCATGCAGGCGCGCGATGCGCTCGACGATCGCGAGCCCGAGACCCGTGCCGCCCGAATGACTCCGTGCGTTCGTGCCGCGGCTGAAGGGCGCCTTGAGCTGCTCGAGTTCCGCGGCGGCGATTCCGCTGCCGCGATCGCATACGGCGACGCACGCGGCGTCGCCCTCGGTCCACGTGCGCACGGCGAGACCGGTACGCCCGTAGACGATCGCGTTCTGCATCAGGTTCATGAGCAGCCGCATCAGGCTCACGGGCCGGTACGCGAACACGGGGATTTCCGCGAACGACAGTTCGAATTCATGCCCGAGCCCCGCGAAATCCGCGGCGAGCTGACCGATCAGCGCGTTGAGGTCGCCAGGTTGTTGAGCCTCGCGCTCGCCGCTGCCCGCGTAGTCCATGAACTGCTGGAGGATCGTGTCGATCTGGTCGAGATAGTTTTCCGCCGACGCCACGAATGTATCGTCGGCACCGCGCGGAATCGCCATCGCCATCGCGAGACGCAGCTTGGTGAGCGGCGTGCGGATGTCGTGCGACACGCCCGCGAGCATCAGCGCGCGCGTCGCCTCTGCCTGCTGTAGCGCCAGGGTCATCTGGTTGAACGCGCTACTGACCTGGGCGATTTCAGTCGGACCGTCGGTGGGCAGCGCGACGGGCGCTTCGCCCGCGCTGACGTGACGCGCCGCGCGCGCCAGATCCTTGAGCGGACGGTTGATGTGCAGCTGGATCAGATAACCCGTCAGCGCGGCCAGCAGCGCGAGGCCCGCGGAGAGCGCGAGCGTCAGGGTGATGCCGCTCGCCTGCGCGTCCTCGGTCATCGGCAGGGCGATCCAGCAGGGCTCGCCGGCGACATGCACGCGGATCCAGAGCCGTTCTCCGTCGCCGGCCTGCCAGCGCACCGGCATGTCCGGCGGCAGATAGCGTTGCAGTGCGCGGACGAAAACATCGCGCTGCCAGGTGCGAAAAAAACGGGCCGGGCCGCGGTGCGGTTCGAATTCGAGATGTTCCGGCGGCTGTGTCTGGCCGCCGAGGCGCGCTGCCGCGGCGCGGCCTTCGTCGGGCGGCATGGCCGCGAGCACGCTGTCGAGCGTCTTCACGTAGTCGGAAAAGATGATCGCGGCGCGGTCGATCCGCGGACGCTGCACGTAGTGCAGCAGCACGGTGAACGAGCACACCTGGGTCAGTGCGACGAGCGCCACCAGCAACGCGATATTGCGCGCCAGCAGCGAACGTGGCCGCCATCGTGGGCGCCATCCGGAGCGCGAGGCAGACGTCACGACTCGATGCCCGCGACGAGCATGTAGCCGACGCCCCACACGGTCTTGATGAAGCGGGGGGGGGGGCGGGGGGGCGGCGCGCGGGTGTGGGGCCGCCCGCGAGTGGAAGCGG
>NZ_CAJQYY010000051.1 GCF_907164575.1 Paraburkholderia gardini | reverse complement strand
CGCGCGGGCCCCGCCCGGCCCGGCGCCCCCGCCGCCCCCCCCCCCCCCCCCCCCCCCCCCCCCCCCCCGCCGGGTTCATCGCCGTACTGCCCTGTTAATCCGGGCTTGCGCCTGGATTACTTCACGTTCGCGCCGACCGCGGCATCCCACTGCTTCGAGATCGTGTCCTTGTACGCGTCCTGTTGCTGAAGCGTCGGAAACACCGCGTTCTTGTAGAGCGCAGCGGGCGGCAATTTGTCGAGCAGCGCCTGCGGCACCTTCTTCGAGGCGACCAGTTCGTTGTAACGGATCGGATGGCAGTAGCCCGTCAGCCAGCCAATCTGGCCTTCGTCCGAATACAGGTACTCCATCCACAGCTTCGCGGCGTTCGGATGCGGCGCGAACGCGCTGATCGCCTGCACGTAGACGCCTGCGACGACACCCGTCTTCGGCACCACGACCTGAACCTTCGGATTGCCCTTCAGCGTGTCGCGGTCAGCCAGCGCGTTGTAGTCCCAGCGCACGACAATCGGCGTCGTGCCCTGCGCAAGCGATGCCGCCTTGCCGATGACCGGCACGAAGTTGCCGCTCTTGTTCAGATCGGCAAAGTACTTGAGACCGGCCTTGTCGGCCTTCGATGCATCGCCTTTCGACGCCGACAGGCCCGCTGCGAACACGCTCAGGATCGCCTGATTCGCCGAACGCGGGTCGCCCGCGAGCGAAACCGCATTCCGGTAATCCGGCTTCTGAAGGTCGGGCCAGTCGGTCGGCACCTTGTCGATCATGTCCGCGTTGACTTCGAACGCGAGCACCCCGTAGTAATCGCCGTACCAGTAGCCTTCGGCATCCTTGAGCGCGTCGGGAATCGACTTCCACGTCGAGACCTTGTACGGTTGCAGCAGACCCGCCGCCTTCGCCTGCGGACCAAACGACAGGCCGACGTCGATCACGTCAGGCGCCTGCGGGCCCTTGTTCCCCTTGTTCGCCTTGATCGATTCGAGTTCATCGCCCGAACCCGCATCGGGATTCAGCTCGTTGATCTTGATGCCGTACTTTGCCTGAAAAGCCGCGATCATCGGGCCATAGCCGCACCAGTCGTGCGGCAGCGCGATCACCGTCAACTGGCCTTCCTGCTTTGCCGCCGCGACGAGCGCATCCGGCGGCGCGGCAGACGCACTGTTCATGCACATCGCCGCAGCAACAGCGATCGCCGACATCGAAACAAAAGAATGTGCCCAGGTCCGGTTCATGTTTTTTCCACCCTCTGCCGACATTGCTACGTTGGGAAAACTGCTATCCGATCAGGTCTGCGGTACTGCGCCACGACACGACATGCTGCTTCACGCGCGTTGAATGTGCGTTGAATCTATCGCGCGGCCGGCGACGCAGCACCCGCGCCGGCCCGGATGATATCGATGCGATCTGTACAAATTATGTCAACGCCCCATTCACCGAGCTCATTCGCGCGCAGCGGGTCGTTGACCGTATAGGCCAGCACGCGCAACCCGGCGGCATGAATATCCGCGACCCGCCGCGCGTTCAGGTGCCGATGGTCGGCATGCAGCGATACGCAGTCGAGCTCACGCACGATACGCAGCCAGTCTTCGGGGACGTCTTCGAACAGCATCCCGCGCGGCAGTTCCGGAACGGCATCGCGGGCGGCAGCAAGCGCTTCGAAAGAAAACGACGAGAGTAGCGGCTGGGTCTGCGTACGCCAGAGATCCAGCGCGGCGCGCGCGACGAGATGACCCGTTTCCGCTTCGCGGCCGGGGCACGGCTTGATTTCTATATTGGCGGCAAGCGCTTCATCGCCGCAACGTGCGGCCGTTTCAGCCAGTGTCGGCAGGCGAACGCCTGCGAACTGCGGACCAAACCACGCGCCCGCATCGAGTTGCGCGAGTTCCTTCCACGTGCGGTCGACGGCGGCACCCGCGCCGTTCGTGGTGCGCTCGAGCGTGTCGTCGTGCAGCAGATAGATTTCGTCGTCGGCGGAGAGTTTGGCGTCGAATTCGATCATGCAATACCCGTAGCGCACGCACGCGTCGATGCCCGCCAGTGTATTCTCGGGCGCCAGCTTGCCGCCACACCGATGCGCGACGAGCCGCGGATAAGGCCAGCTTTCAGCACTGACACGATCGTTCGGATTTGCCAAGTTTCCCTGCCTTCGTCTGCCGTCGTCTAACGTCAACTGTCGTCGAAAAGCCCGCCCCGTCGATATCCGGATATGCACCATGTTCCGGGTTCGGAGCAAGGCTAGAAGCAATTACACAAATTTGCAAGCCGACAAAAAAATGCAATATTGGTCGTGTAAAACCGGTTGATAATCGAGCGCGCGGACGGCCGCTCACAGGTTCCTGGCATGCCTCGCATGTGGCGGCGCCGGGCGTCCTGAAAGATTCTATTGCCGGGGAAAAGTATGTGGCAGGAAGACCGACATCAGCGCATTCGCGCACTGCTCTCGACGCTGCAACGGGTATCGACCGAACGCATCATGGCCGATCTCGGTGTCTCGCGCGAGACAGTGCGGCGCGATCTGCTCGATCTCGAAGCGCTCGGCGAACTGCGGCGTGTGCACGGCGGCGCGATCAAACCCGCTGACGAAGCGCCGATCGCCGAACGCGCCCATACGCACGTCAAATCGAAAATCGCGCTCGCGCGCGCGGCCACCGGCATCGTCAGCAGCGGGCAGACGCTCTTTATCGATGCGGGCACAACCACCGCGTTGCTGGCCGAGGAACTCGCGAGGCTCGCCAATCTTACGATCATTACCAACTCGATCGACGTCGCGCTCAAGCTGCGCGGTGCGAGCGAATCAGGCGAAAGCGCGAACGAAGTCATCCTGCTCGGCGGCACGTTGAGCGATCGCGCGCTCGCAACCATCGGCGGTACGACGATCGCGGAAATCCAGCGCTATCGCGCCGACATCGCGCTGCTCTCGCCGGTCGGTGTCGACCACCGCAGCGGCGCAACCAACTTCGACCACGCCGAAACAGAAGTGGCGCGCGCGATGGTCAACAACGCGGACCGCGTGGCGATTCTCGCCGACTACAGCAAGATCGGACAGCGCAGTCGCATTGCGTACTGCCCGGTCAACCGCATCGATCTGCTGATCACGAACCGCAAGGCCGCTGAAATCGCCGGATTTTCGACGCTGAAACGAAAACTGGAGCAGGTGATTCTCGCCTGAGCGCGCGCCGCGACGCCTCTACTCCGTGGCAACGTGGATCGCATCGAGCGTGCGCCTGCGAAGCCGCGTGTCGTGCAACGCGCCCGCTGCATCGAGCACGGGATACGCGGTCGAGCAGAACAGCGAGTTCAGTCGCTTCATGTCGCTGATCAGGTCAAGGTGCAGCGCGCTGGTTTCGATGCTGCGCACCGTCTGTCCAGCGAGACGGTCCAGGTGCTTGTAGGAATACGCACGTTCGAGATCGCGAAACCGCTCCTTCTCCGCCAGCAGCATTTCCGCGCAATGCAGGTCGCTGTTCAGGAACACCGACAGTCCGAGTTGCAGGTTGCCCACCAGGCGCGCGTGCAGGTCTTCCAGTTCCCCGACCCCTTCCTCCGAAAACGAAAGACGGTGGGCGATCTTCTTCTCTTCGATATCGGCGACGATTCGCTCGATGATGTCGCCCGCGTGTTCGAGATTGATGGTCAGCGAAATGATGTCGGTCCAGCGGCGGCTGTCGGTTTCGTCGAGCTGCTCGCGTGAAATGCGCGACAGGTAGTCTTTCACGGCGGCGTAGAGGTAATCGACGTCGTCGTCCATCCGCGCCGTTTCGCGCGCCTTTTGCAGATCGTTGTGGTGAATGAGGTCCGAGACGTTGTCGAGCATCGTGCGCACGATGTCGCCGATGCGCAGCACTTCGCGGGCCGCGTTGGCGAGCGCCAGCGTCGGGGTGAGAAGCACGGCCGCATCGAGATGACGCGCGCGCAGCTCCCCATTCGGATCGGGGCGGTCCGGCAACAAGCGGGAGCAGATGCGGGCGACCGGATCGATCAGCGGGACGCACGCAAGGCAGCGTAGCGTGTTGTAGATCAGATGAAATCCGACCACCGCTTCACGCGGCAGACTGATCAACATCGGCAATCCCGTCGCGAGCAGCGACGTGAACGGCAGGATGAGCAGCGCGCCGGCCAGTTTGAACGCAAGGCTGCCAAGCGCCAGCCGGCGCGCGGCGGCATTCTGCGCAAGCGTGCCCGTCAGCGCGAGCAGCCCGCTGCCGAGATTCGCGCCGATCACGAGGCACAGCGCCACCTTCAGCGAAATCACGCCGGAGGATGCCAGCGTCGCGGTGAGCAACACCGTCGCCAGGCTCGAATAAAAGATCATCGCAAAGGCTGCGCCAACCAGCGCATCGAGCAGCGTGTCGCCCGTGAGCGCGCCGAACATGACGCGCACACCGGCGCCATGCGTCATCGGCTGCACGGCTTCGACAATCAGATGCAGCGCGAGCAGGATCAGCCCGAGGCCGATCGCAGTGCGGCCCATTTGACCCACGCGCGTCTGCTTGCGCGAGAGAAACAGCGGCACGCCGACGAGCAGGAGAAGCGGGGATAACCATGAAAGATCGAGCGTCAGGATCCGCGCCATCAACGCGGTACCGACATCGGCGCCGAGCATGATTGCAAGACCGCTGGTAAGCGGCAACAGCCCTTGAGCGGCGAAGGATGTCACGATCACGGCTGTCGCGTTGCTGCTCTGCACGAGGCTGGTTACCGCGACGCCTGCGCCGAACGCCCTGAACCGTCCGTGGGTACTGTGGCTCAGCACGCGCCGAAGGTCCGCGCCCAGCACCCGCAGGATGCCCGTGCGCACGATGTGTGAGCCCCAGACCAGCAAAGCCACACCCGACAACAGGTTGAGAAGAATCAGCATAAGGCAGTACGATATTCAGGCAATGCGACGCGAGAACGGCTCAAGTCATGAGCCCCGCCTCTCGCGCCCGCGCGCCGGCGCAGCGCTCGTAGCCGCTAGTGTTGCACAAATTTGCCTTATTGCAATTTTGTGTAATTAAAACCACGCCCCGCCAGCCCTGCCCTTCACTGTCCTGCTTCATCCCGCCATGCCGCTCACGGTATTGAGAAAGCGCGTCATGCGCGCGGTGTTGGGGTATCTTGCGGGCACGTCGCCGCACGATCCGGTAACCCCGTTCGCATTGGCGCCCGTCACAACAGACAGACACGATATGAAACCCGAACACCTGGAACTGCTCGTCACCCGTGTGATGCCTTATGGCAAATACAAGGGACGGCTGATCGCGGACCTGCCTGGCCCGTATCTCAACTGGTATGCGAACAAGGGTTTCCCGCCGGGCGAGATCGGCCAGTTGCTGGCACTCATGCAGGAGATCGATCACAACGGGCTTTCATCGCTGCTGGAGCCGCTGCGCAAGCTGCATCCACGGGAAGAGCCGTGAGCATCGCGTCGGTGCAACGGTCTTCCGTGCACCGCGTGAGGAGGATGACAAGCGTCAGGTGTTCAGGTCCGGATGGTTCCGGGCGATTTCGATCACCCAGTCCGTGAACGCACGAACCCGCGAACTCAGATTGCGGCGATGCGGATAAACGAGCGACAGCGGCGTGGCCGACGTCTTGTAGCCGGTCAGGATCTCTCGCAGCTCACCGCGCCCGATCAGATCCGCAACCATGAAACGCGAAGGCTGGATGATGCCGAAGCCGCGCACGCCTGCGCTCACATAGACGGTGCCGTCGTTCACCGCAAGCGGGCCGTCCAGCGAAACCTTGACGATCTCCCCGTTCACTTCGAATTCGAACGGAAAGGTCTTTCCCGAGCGCGCGGACACATAGTTGACCGCTTGATGCGCACGCAGGTCCTCGATCGTCGCGGGCGTGCCGTGCTCCTCCAGATACGCCGGCGAAGCGCAGGTGGTGAGCGGCGCGTTGCCGATGCGCCGTGCGACGAGGCTCGATTCCTCGAGCGTGCCCATGCGGATCACACAGTCGACGCCGTCCTGCACGATATCGATATTGCGGTCCGCCAGACCGAGGCGTACTTCGATCTCCGGATAACGGCGATAGAAATCGTCGAGCATGGGGAGCAGCAGCGTTCTCGCCAGCGTGCCCGATGTGTCGACGCGGATCATGCCCGAAGGATTCTGAATCTTGTTCGACAGCGACGAATCGGCTTCCGCCAGATCGGCCAGAATACGCACGCAGCGCTCGTAATAGAGCGCGCCATCGTCGGTGACGCTTACCGAACGTGTGGTGCGATTCAGCAGGCGCACGCCAACGTGCTCCTCGAGCCCCTGAATCAGGTTGCTGACCGAGCCGCGTGGCAGGTCAAGCAGCTCCGCCGCCTTTGAAAAACTGTTGGTCTCAACCACACGGGTAAAGACTTCGATTGCCTGAAGTCGGTCCATGCCACGGCACTCCTCGTGAGTAGCGGTTAAGCAGGTGGGCTTAAGCGGGTGTGCTGTTACGTCTTGAGCCGGTAGCCGGTCTTGAAGATCCACGCCACGATCACGAGGAACACCGCGAGAAACACGCCGGTCATCGCAAGACTGACGCCTACACTGACGTCCGCGAGCCCATAAAAACTCCAGCGAAATCCGCTCACCAGATAGACGATCGGATTGAACAGCGTCACGACTTTCCACACCGGCGGCAGCATGCTGACAGAATAAAAACTGCCGCCCAGAAACGTCAGCGGCGTGATGATCAGAAGCGGCACCAGTTGCAGCTTTTCGAAACTGTTCGCCCAGATACCGATGATAAATCCGAGCAGGCTGAACGTCAGCGCGGTCAGCACGAGAAACAGGATCATCCAGAACGGATGCTGAACCTGGATCGGCACGAAAAGACCGGCGGTTGCGAGAATGATCAGCCCCAGCACAATCGATTTCGTCGCGGCCGCGCCGACATAGCTCACCACGATTTCGAAATACGACACGGGCGCGGACAGCAACTCGTAGATCGTGCCCGTGAATCTCGGAAAGTAGATGCCGAAAGACGCGTTGGAGATGCTTTGCGACAGAAGCGACAGCATGATGAGACCCGGCACGATGAACGCGCCATAACTGATGCCGTCTACTTCCTTGATACGGGAGCCGATTGCCGCGCCGAACACCACGAAATAGAGCGACGTGGAAATCACCGGTGCGATGATGCTTTGCATCAACGTGCGCCACGTACGCGCCATTTCGAAGCGGTAGATCGCGCGGATTGCGTGGAGGTTCATTGTTCACCTCGCACGAGGCTCACGAAGATGTCCTCAAGCGAACTCTGTGTCGTGTGAAGATCCTTGAAGGAGATACCAGCGTCGTTCATGTCCTTGAGCAGCGCGATGATGCTGCCGCCCTCGCCCTGCGTGTCGTAGGTATAGGTCAATTCGTTTCCATCGCTCGCGCGCTCGAGGTTCCAGCCGGCAAGACCGGCTGGAATGCTGGCAAGCGGATGATCCAGTTGCAGCGTCAGCTGCTTCTTGCCCAGCTTGCGCATCAATTCAGTCTTGTCTTCGACGAGCATGATCTCGCCGCCATTGATCACGCCGATGCGGTCGGCCATTTCTTCGGCTTCGTCGATATAGTGCGTGGTCAGAATGACCGTGACACCGCTGTCGCGCAGCTCGCGCACCAGGTTCCACATGTCGCGCCTGAGCTCGACGTCGACGCCAGCGGTCGGCTCGTCGAGAAACAGCACCTGCGGTTCGTGCGACAGCGCCTTGGCAATCAGCACGCGCCGTTTCATGCCGCCCGAAAGCGTGATGATCTTGCTGTTGCGCTTGTCCCAAAGCGAGAGATCGCGCAGCACCTTTTCGATGTAAGCCGGATTCGCAGGCTTGCCGAACAGGCCGCGGCTAAACGAGACCGTGGCCCAGACGGTTTCGAACGCGTCTGTCGTCAGTTCCTGCGGCACGAGGCCGATCATGGAGCGTGCGGCGCGGTAGTCGAGCGCGATGTCGTGGCCCGCGACCACGACGTTGCCTTCGCTCGCCTTGACGATACCGCAGATGATGCTGATGAGCGTGGTCTTGCCCGCGCCGTTCGGCCCCAGCAGCGCGAAAATCTCGCCCTGGCGTATCGCCAGATTGATATTTCTGAGCGCCTGGAAGCCCGTGGCGTAGGTTTTGGACAGATGGGTGACGGACAGGATCGGTTGCATGAACGCGACGATAGCAGAAGCCGGGCGTTCGCTGTTTTTCCCAAACAATGCGTCTTCAGCGAACACGTCACACCGGACGACACCGGAGCGCACTATAAGAGCGCCTCGCCGGACCCGGTCCATGCATACCCCCCAAGGCGCCCTTGAACGGGCAGCGGACAGCGGACAGCGACGCTACGCGGCTACCGTGTGCTGCAGGAGCGTGCCGAACGCATCGGCGGTGAGCGGCTTGCCGAGCAGGAAACCTTGGATCTCGTCGCACATCATCGTCTTCAGTTTGGCGAGTTGCGAAGGCGTCTCGACGCCTTCGGCCACCACGTCCATTTCGAGCGAGTGCGCGAGCGCGATGATCGCGGAGACGATCGCGTCGCCTTCGTGACCATCCGCATCGAGACCGTTCGTGAAGAAGCGGTCGATCTTCAGCTGCTTCACGCGAAAGCGCTGCAGATAGGCGAGGCTCGAATAGCCCGTGCCGAAATCGTCGATCGAGATTTCGAAGCCATGCGCCTGGAACGCGTGAATCATCTCGATGGTTTTCGGCGCGTCCTGCATCGCAACGGTTTCGGTGATTTCGAACATGATCTGATGGCACTCGACGTTTTCCGCACGCACGATCTCCAGCACCGTGCTCACGAGGTCGAGCTGCATCAGCTGTCGTGGAGACAGGTTGATCGCGACACGCATCGCCGGGAGGCCCTCCGTCATCCAGCGGCGAATCTGCCGGCACGTCTCGCGCACCACCCAATGTCCGATGTGCACGATCTGCCCCGAGCGCTCGGCGATCGGGATGAACTCCATCGGCGCAAGCAGGCCCAGTTCAGGATGATTCAACCGGAGCAATGCCTCCGCGCCGGCAAGCTCGCCGCTGTCGCCGCGAAACTTGGGCTGGAAATGCAGCGAGAAATGTCCCGACGAAAGCGCATCGTGCAGCGCACCCTGAATTTTCAGCGTGCGCGTGGCAGCTTCGTTCATGCCGGCTTCGAAGAACCGGTATGTGCCCCGGCCCGCGCGTTTTGCTTCGTACATCGCGGCGTCGGCGTTTTTCAGCAGCGTATCGACGGTGTCGCCGTCGGCCGGATACAGCGAAATGCCGATACTCGGCGTCACCTGCATCGGCTGGCCGTCGCTCCATGCGCCCTTGCGCATCCTCTCGAGCACGCCTTCGGCCACCTCTTCCGCTTCACGCGATGTCGCCAGACCTTCGAGCAGCACGACGAATTCGTCGCCGCCCAGACGCGCCACCAGGTCGCTGTCCCGCACGCAGCTCGACAGTCGCTGCGCGAACGCCTTGAGCACCTCGTCGCCGACGGAATGGCCAAGCGAATCGTTGATCGTCTTGAAGCCGTCGAGATCCATGAACAGGATCGCGAACAGGTTCCCGTTGCGCCGCGACGTCTCGATGGCGGCCGCGATGCGCCCGGTGAGCGCCAGACGGTTCGGCAGGTCGGTGAGCGCGTCGAACGCGGCCATGTGTACGATCTGTCCGTTCAGCCGCGATACCGAACCGGTCAGCAGCGTGGTGCGCGCATCGAAACGGGACATCATCAGCGTGACGATGAGGATGGCAAAGCTGAAGAGCGTGACGCTCGTCGCGAGCCATTCGGAATTGATGCCGCGCGCGGCGCCGCAGATCGCGCCTGCTGGAAAATCGGCGGCCGCGATGCCGGTGTAATGCATGCCCGTGATCGCGAGTCCCATCACGAACGCCGCGCCGACCCGCTTCGCGATCACGAAGCGCTGCTGCGAATCGCGCAGCGCATGCGCGATCCACAGCGCCGCTGTCGCGGCAATCATCGCAATCGCAATCGATGCACCCAAAAGCTCCGGATCGTAGTGAATGCCCGGTTGCATCTGCATCGCAGCCATGCCGGTGTAGTGCATGCCGGCAATGCCGAGGCCCATCAGGATGCCGGCCGCGACCAGCCGCGACGGCTTGAGCACGTCTCGCGTAACGATAAAGAGCGCGAACCAGGACACGAGTATCCCAATCGCGAGTGAGTACCCGGTCGTGCGCAGATCGTAACCAAGCGGGATCGGTAGCGAGAACGCGAGCATGCCGATGAAGTGCATCGACCAGATGCCGACGCCCATCGCCGCCGCGCCGCCCGCCAGCCACGCATGGCGCGCGGTGGTTCTGCCCAGCAGCGTGATACGCCCCGCCAGATCGAGCGCCGTATAGGAAGCGAGCGTCGCGACGATCAGCGAAAGTACGACCAGCCAGATGTTGTATGTGCTGTGCATGTTTGAACGGCATGTGCGAATGAACCGGGTTAACTGATTAACGGCCTGCGCGGCGTTTACTTAAGACCCGGTTTCTGGAGTGCCGCTTCTAGCGCGTTGCCCTGTTTCGTGGGGCAAACGTTTGCCTTTCGCCATTGCCATGCTGGCTGCTGCGTTCGTCATGCGGCTGGGAAAGGAAAGATAATTTTGCAGCAAGAGTTCCGCGACGCAGGGGCCAAGACCGTTACCTGGCGAATCGCCAGGCTCGAGATCATTTCCTGACGCTCCTGGAACGTTCCAGAAGGCACTCCGCCGTCTGAACGTTCATCGCGATCAATCGTCAGGGAACTCCCATTTCTGGGCACTGGCACCGGCTAGCTCCTGCACGCGCTGCTCGTCCTTGCCGAATTCCGAGGCAACACCGCTATACGTGATGATGCCCCGGTCCAGCACGTAGGCGCGATCGGCAATACCGATCGCGGCGCGGACGTTCTGTTCGATCAGGAGCACCGCGGTGCCTTCGTTGCGCGCGGCGACGATGATGTCGAATACATTCTGCACGATCAACGGAGCCAGCCCCTGGGAAGGTTCGTCGAGCATCAGCAGCCTGGGATTGAGCAGCAGGACGCGGGCGATGGACAGCATTTCCTGCTCGCCCCCGGATAGCTGCCCGCCCTTGTGACCCTTGCGTTCGGCCAGCCGCGGAAAGGCTCGATAGATGCGGGCGACATTCCACGGCCCCGGGCGGTCCACAGGCACCTTGAGGTTTTCGTCGACAGTCAGGTTGGAGAAGACACGGCGCCCCTCGGGCACAAGCCCCACACCCAGGCTGGCGATGCGAAACGGCGGCAGATGCGTGGAATCCGTGCCGAATATTTTCACGTGCCCGGCGCGCGCCGGCGTCAGCCCCATGATGCTGCGCAGCGTGGTGGATTTGCCCGCGCCATTGCGGCCCAGCAGCGTGACCAGTTCGCCTTCGTTGACGTCAAGATCGATGCCGTGAAGGATATGGCTCTTGCCGTAATAGGTATTGAGTTGCTGCACCTCAAGCGCCTTCATGTGTTTCCCCCAGATAGGCAACTTGTACTTTCTCGCTGGCGGCGATCTGGTCGGGCGTGCCCTGTTCCAGGACTTCGCCTTCGGTCAGGACTGTGATGCGATCGGCGAGGTTGAAAATGACGCGCATGTCGTGCTCGACCAGGACTATCGTCAGCTTTTGCGTACGGTGCAGCCTGCGTATCAGCAGCGCGGTTTCGTAGGTTTCCTTGTTGCCCATGCCCGCCGCGGGTTCGTCCAGCAGCAGCAGTTTGGGTTTCAACGCGAGCGCCATCATGATTTCCGTCGAGCGCTGATCGCCGTGCGATAGTTCGCCGACGTGGCGGTCGACCTTGTCGGTCAGCCCGCCCATCTCCAGCAGTTCGTCGATGCGGTCCTCGGTTTCGCGGGCCTGTTGCCGGGAACGAAACAGCCTGAGCCTCAGGCCCTGCGTCACTTCGACGGCAATGCGCAGGTTTTCCCGCACGGTCAGCTCGCGAAAGACCTCGGTAATCTGGAAGGTTCGCGCCATGCCCATGGCCACGCGATTTTGCGGCGGCACGTCCGTGACGTCGATGCCATCGAACACGATACGGCCCTTCGTTGGCCGGTAAAACCCGCTGATCATGTTGAAGAACGTGGTCTTGCCCGCGCCGTTCGGACCGATGATCGCGTGCAGCTCGCCCGGTTCGACGGTGAGCGAGACACCGTTCACTGCCACGAGCTCGCCGAAATGCTGGGAAACGTTGTGGACTTCGAGAACGCTCATCGGGTCCTCCTTTGGATCAGCCCAGCGATGCCGCGGGGAAGCAGCAGCACGACCAGCACGAAGATCATCCCGATGAAGAACATCCAGTCTTGCGTAACGCCGGAAAGATAGTCCTGCGCCACCACGAAGATGGCGGCCCCGAGCAGCGGGCCCCAGAAGGAACGCATGCCGCCGATGACCGCCATCAGCACGAAGTCGCCCGACTGCGTCCAGTACAGGTCGTGGGGGCTGGCGAAGTTGTTGAGCAGGGCGTAGAGCGAGCCCGCGACCGACACGAAGAAGCACGAGATGGTGTAGGCGATCCAGATGTGGCGGTTGACCGGGATGCTCAGGAACTGCGCGCGGCGTTCGTTCTCGCGAATAGCCTGAAGCGTATGCCCGAATGGAGACCGCAGGATCGTGGCCATGGCATACGCGCAGACCGCCAGAACGGTCAGCACGACATAGTAGAAAGCCAGGCTGGACGTGATGTCGAATTTCATGAACCCCAGGTCTATCGGCAGGCGCTGAAAACCCCGCAGGCCGTTGTCCCCGCCGGTGACCGAATTCCAGCGAAAGGCAATGAAGTAGAACACCTGGCCGAAGGCGATGGTCGCCAGCGCGAAGTAGATCCCGCGCAGCCTGACGATCAGGTAGCCGATCAGCATGCCCCCCAGCGTGCCGACCACGATGCCCACGAGGAAGGCCGCGGGTGTGCCTGGCATCACGTACTTAAGGATCAGGCCCGTCGCGTAAGCGCCCAGGCCGAAATAGGCGGCATGGCCGAACGACATGACACCGGTATGGCCAATCAGCAGGTTGGTCGCCATCGCCGCCAGCCCGATGACCAGCAGGCGCGTGGCGAGATCCGTATACCCGCCCAGGGGCGTGATCCAGTAGGGCATGCTCAACAGCACGATCCACAACACCCACTGGTAGCTCTTTTGTATGTTCATGCGGTGATTCACAGTTTCGTCCCGCCTTTTTCGCCAAACAGACCGTACGGCCGGAACAGCAGCACGATCGCCATGATCACGTAGATGGAAGCCTCGGAGGCGGATGGGTAGAACACCGTCACGATGCCCGACGCTACGCCGATCAGCAAACCGCCGAAGAGGGTGCCGACCAGGCTGCCCAGGCCGCCCACGATGACCGCCACGAAGCTCGGCATGATCAGGCCTTCGCCGATGGTGGGCGTCAGGCCCAGCATGCCGGCCGCCAACACACCGGCCAGACCCGCGAAAAAGATGCCCAGCCCGAAATTGAGATTGCGCAGGATGCGCACATCGACACCCAGGGCGGACACCATTTCCAGATCGAGCGTGCCGGCGCGTATGCGCATGCCCACGCGGGTTTTCTTCAGGACGTAGAACAGCACCGCCACCGCCACGGCGACCAGGGCCACCATGAAGACGCGGTAGCCCGTCAGGAAGAACAGCGTGGGGCTGAGCGACGAGTTCAGGATGTCGGGGGTCTTGAGCGGCAAGCCCTGCGCGCCCCAGATGAAGCGCACCGAATCCTGCAGCACGTAGGCGAGTCCGAACGTGAGTAGCAGGCTGTACAGCGGGTCGCGGTTGTACAGGGGCCGTATGAGCACGCGCTCGACGATCAGGCCCACGATCGCCGCGAGGAAGGGCGACACGATCAGCGCGCCCCAGAACCCCAGGTAGGGATCGAGCGTATAAGCGAAGTAGGCACCCAGTGCGAGGAATCCGCCATGGGCGAAGTTGATGACGTTCGTCAGGTTGATGATCAGGGACAGGCCCAGGGCCATGAGCGCATAGAACGCGCCGATGACCAGTCCGTTGAATATGTTGAAGAGGATCAACTGGGTCACGCCATTTCTCCATTAAAACAACAAGGTTCATCCCCGGCAGAGGACGCACCTGCCTGGCTCAAGGTATGCATGGAGCGATCCGGACCGGGGCCAACCCGCGTTGCCGCGGCGGGGCCCGGGTTTCGGGGGGCAAGGAGGGGACG
>NZ_CAJQYY010000050.1 GCF_907164575.1 Paraburkholderia gardini | reverse complement strand
TGCAACAAGGCCGGATATAGAGCCGCAACCCATCCTGTCTGTCCGAACACACGAAAACTGTTGCAAACGGGACGCGTTCATATAGGAAGACAATGACTCAACTGACGCATCTGACGCGGCGCGCCCGCACTGTGGCGCTAAAGTCGGCGAAACATCTTGCGGTGGCTGGCGTCCTGATGGCGAGCGCCGTTGTAGCGATGGCGCAGAGCGCAACCGCAATCGGCACGTGGCAGACGATCGACGACCACACCGGTCAACCGAAAGCGCTGATACAGATCACGTCTGACGGCAACGGCAACCTCACAGGCAAGATCATCAGGGGCCTCAACCCCAACGACAACCCGGACCGTCGCTGCACCGCATGCACGGACGAGCGCAAGGACCAGTTGATGCTCGGCATGACGATCATCAACGACATGAAGAAAGACGGCGATGGCTGGGACGGCGGGCACATCCTCGATCCGGAAAACGGCAAGCTGTACAAGTGCAAGATGCACCTGGAAGATGGCGGCCAGAAACTGGTGGTGCGTGGCTATATCGGCGTATCGCTGCTCGGACGCTCGCAGACGTGGATTCGCCAGCCATGAACGCTGGAATAACGGTAGTGGCAGACGGCGCGTAGTACGCGTCAAAGCCCTGGCTTCAGACGAAAAAAAGCGGCCGACGATCGTAATCGTCGGCCGCTTTTTGTTGCTTTTCCCTTTGGGTCAAAACACGTGCGTTTCGTCATGCCGCGTGCTTGTAGGGCGACCTGACGGGTGGAACCCGCGAAGCGGCTGGCACGGCACTTTCATTTGACGCGCGGGCATGCAGCACGCCGGCAGGATGATGTGGGAAACCATTCCCGAGACGCGCGGCCTTCTGTTCAGGATTCGCGTGCACGCGCATGCGGGCCTGCATCGTGACGTAGAGATCTTCAGCGGCAGTAGCGTACAGATGGTCCATCACATGTTTGAGCACACCTGACTCGTGCCACGCCTTGAAGCGGCGATGGCACGTCTGGTAAGACGGGTAACGACGCGGCATCGCCGACCATGTCGCGCCACTGCAGATCACCCACAGCACGCCATTCAGCACGGAGCGCGTGTTGGCAAGAGGACGTCCGCGCAATTCGGAGCGCGGGCGCAGTTCGGGCAGCATCGAGGCGATGCATTGCCATTCTTCGTCGTTAATATCGCGGTAAGGGGTCACGGGCTTCTCCTTTATCAGAACCGTAAGGAGAAGATATAGAGACAGCCTGCACGCGAAAATCAGAAGAGTCTGAATCTCGAAAATGGCTTGCGAGACTTACGTGCGGCAAGCGTCAGGTGTGCCTTGTCTGCGTGCGCCGGGTACCGTCACGCGCCTAGGTCAGCGACGTATCGACAATTCGTCGCGGCGTGTCCAGATATTCCTTCGACTGCATTTCGACGATCCGCGAGGCCGTTCGCGTGAACTCGTTCGCCATCGGGCCATCGACGTACAGTTCTTCTGGCGGCACGGCGGCCGACATCAGCAGCTTGACCTTGTGATCGTAGAACACGTCGATGAGCCAGGTGAAGCGCCGGGCTTCCGATTGCATGCGCGGCGTCATTTGCGGCACGCCCGAGAGGATCACGGCATGGAAGCGGCTCGCCAGTTCGAGATAGTCGTTCTGCGAACGCGGGCCGCCGCACAGCGTCGCGAAATCGAACCACACGACGCCGTCCGCGCGGCGCAGCGCCTTGAGTTCACGTTTCTCGATGTGCAGCAGCGGGCTTTCGTCGGGCACGGCCGCGAGACGCGAGAACGCGTCGCGCAACGCCTTGTCGGCGGCCGCGCCGAGCGGCGTGTGATACACCTCGACCTGCGCCAGCGTGCGCTGCCGGTAGTCGATGCCGGCGTCGACGTTGATCACGTCGAGCTTCGACTTGATCAGCTCGATGGCGGGCAGCACCCGGTCGCGATGCAGGCCATCGGGATACAGCGTGTCCGGATCGTAGTTGGACGTCATCACGAACTGCACGCCGTTCTCGAACAGCTTGTCGAGCAGACGGTAGAGAATCATCGCGTCCGCGATATCGGAGACGTGAAATTCGTCGAAACAGATCAGCCGGTAACGCTTCGCGATGCGTCGCGCGAGTTCGTCGAGCGGATCGGCCTGCCCTTTCAGGTCCTCGAGTTCGCGATGTACTTCGCGCATGAACTCGTGGAAGTGCAGACGCGTCTTGCGCTGCACCGGCACGATCATGAAGAAGCTGTCCATCAGGAAGCTCTTGCCGCGCCCCACGCCGCCCCACATGTAGACGCCGCGCGGCAGGTCCGGATGGATGATCAGCTTCTTGAACGCGTTCGAGCGGCGCGACTTGTATTCGGTCCACTCGTCAAAGCACCGCTGCAGACGGTCGACCGCCGCGCGTTGCGCCGGGTCCGATTGATAGCCGCGCGTCTGCAATTCTTTTTCGTAGTATTCGGTGACGTTCATGATGTTGCAGCAAAAAAAGAAAGGCGGGAGGGTTGGAACCCGCCCGCCTTCGGAGTGCGATGCAAGGCGCGGTCAGCAGACCGCATGCATTACATGTTCAGCGCGCGTTTATCGACAGCCAGCGCAGCTTCACGCATCACTTCGGACAGCGACGGGTGCGGATGGCAGATGCGGCCGAGGTCTTCGGACGCGGCCTTGAATTCCATCGCCACCACGGCTTCCGCGATCAGGTCCGATGCGTTTGCCGAGATGATGTGTACGCCGAGCAGCTCGTCGGTCTTCGCGTCGGCGATCATCTTGACGAAACCCTCCGCCTTGTTGATGCCGAGCGCGCGGCCGTTCGCCATGAACGGGAACTGGCCCGTCCTGACTTCGCGGCCTTCGGCCTTCAGCTGCTGCTCCGTCTTGCCGACCCACGCGATTTCCGGTTCGGTGTAGATCACCCACGGAATGCAGTTGTAGTCGATATGCGGCTTCTGGCCGTCGATGATTTCGGCGACCAGCACGCCTTCGTCTTCGGCCTTGTGCGCGAGCATCGGGCCACGCACCACGTCGCCGATCGCGTACACGTTCGGCACCGCCGTCGCGCAATGATCGTCGACGTCGATGAAGCCGCGCTCGTTCGCCTTCAGGCCGATCGCCTCGAGACCGAGGTTGTCGGTGTTCGGCACGCGGCCGATCGATACGATCAGGCGGTCGGCGTCGAGCGTCTGCGCGTTGCCGTCCTTGTCCGTGTAAGCGATCGATACGTTCTTGCCGGTCGCCTTGATCTCGCCGACCTTCACGCCGACGTGAATATCGAGGCCCTGCTTCTTGAACTGCTTCGCGGCTTCCTTCGCGAGTGCCTGGTCCGCCGCGCCGAGGAATTCCGGCAGCGCTTCGAGCACCGTGACGTCAGAACCGAGGCGACGCCACACCGAGCCGAGTTCCAGACCGATCACGCCCGCACCGATCACGGCGAGCTTCTTCGGCACGGTGTCGAACGTCAGTGCGCCTTCGTTGTCGGCGACGATCTTGTTGTCGACCGGCACGTTCGGCAGATGGCGCGCCTTCGAACCCGTCGCGATGATCACGTTCTTCGCCGTGACGACTTCGGTTTCGCCTTCGCCGCTGACTTCGATCTGCACGCCGGCGTCCGTCTTGCCGGTGAACTTGCCGTGGCCTTTGAGCCAGGTGATCTTGTTCTTGCGGAACAGGAATTCGATGCCCTTCGTCATCTTCTCGACGATGCCTTCCTTGCGGGCCAGCATCTTCGAAATATCGACCTTCACGTCCGACACGGAGATGCCGTGGTCGGCGAGGTGATGCGAAGCGTTTTCAAATTCTTCCGACGACGCGAGCAGCGCCTTCGACGGAATGCAACCCACGTTCAGGCACGTGCCGCCGAGCTTCAGCGTGCCGGCCGGGTTCTTCCACTTTTCGATACATGCGACGGTCTTGCCGAGCTGCGCGGCACGGATAGCGGCGATATAGCCGCCCGGGCCGGCGCCGATCACGACGACGTCAAATTCCTTGGACATGACAATCCTTTCGATGACGCAGCGAAGCGCAGCCATGTTTCATGGCGCGCGTCGCTGCGGTTTCAGGCTGATGCGAGAAGCGCCGTCACGCAGATGGCGACGGTTACGCGGATTTACAGGTCGAGCAGCAGGCGCGCCGGGTCTTCCAGCGCATCCTTCATCGCGACCAGCGACAGCACCGCTTCGCGACCGTCGATGATCCGGTGGTCGTACGACAGCGCCAGGTAGTTCATCGGACGGATCACGATCTGGCCGTTTTCGACCACGGCGCGTTCCTTCGTGGCGTGCACGCCGAGAATCGCGGATTGCGGCGGGTTGATGATCGGCGTCGACAGCATCGAGCCGAACACACCCCCGTTCGAGATCGAGAACGTGCCGCCCGTCATTTCCTCGATCGACAGCTTGCCGTCCTTCGCCTTCTGACCGAATTCGGCGATCTTCTTCTCGATGTCGGCGAGGCTCAGCTGATCGGCGTTGCGCAGGATCGGCACCACCAGACCGCGCGGCGAACCGACCGCGATACCGATGTCGAAATAGCCGTGATAGACGATGTCGTTACCGTCGATCGATGCGTTCACCAGCGGGAACTTCTTCAGCGCGTGAACAGCGGCCTTCACGAAGAACGACATGAAGCCGAGCTTCACGCCATGTTCCTTCTCGAACCTGTCCTTGTACTTGTTGCGCAGGTCCATCACCGGCGCCATGTTCACTTCGTTGAACGTCGTGAGGATGGCGTTGGTTTGCTGCGATTCGAGCAGACGCTCGGCGATACGTGCACGCAGACGCGACATCGGAACGCGTTGTTCCGGGCGGTCCTTCAGCCACGCGTCGGCCGAAGCCGGCGCCTTCACGTCCGGCAGCGACGGCTTTGCAGCCTTCGGTGCGGCGGCCGGTGCCGGTGCTTTTGCAGGCACCGGCGCCGAGCCTGCGGTCAGCACGTCGCCCTTCGTGATGCGGCCGTCGCGGCCCGAGCCGGCGACGTCGCCCGACGACAGGTTCTTTTCCGCCATCAGCTTGCTGGCAGCAGGAGAAGCCGCCGTGTTCGCACCCGTCGCGGATGCCGCCTGGGCCGGTGCGGCAGCGGCGGGCGCCGTAGCCGCCGCCGGTGCAGGCTTCACTTCTGCTTCGACAGCAGCAGCCCCTGCCTTGCCTTCAGTGTCGATCTTCGCGATGACCTGATCGGCGATCACGGTGTCGCCATCGTTCGCGATGATTTGCGCGAGCACGCCGGCCGACGGTGCCGGCACTTCCAGCACGACCTTGTCGGTTTCGATTTCGATGAGAATTTCGTCCTGCGCGACCGCTTCACCCGGCTTCTTCTTCCACTGCAACATGGTGGCTTCCGAGACCGACTCGGAGAGCTGGGGGACCTTGACTTCTACAATAGCCATTGTGATTTTTTCCTGAATACGTATCGGGTTCTCTGAACCCTGTGCGAACCGTCTGCGAACCGTGTATGAACCTTCAGACGCGGCGCGGGAGAACGCAGTGCGTTCTCCCGGTTCGGTTCATGGGGTTATTTAGCGATCGACGCGCTCTTCAGACGGCCGAATGCACCTTCCACCAGCGCCTTCTGCTGCTCGTAATGCTTTGCGTAGTAACCGACTGCCGGCGAAGCCGAAGCCGGACGGCCGCTGTATGCCAGCTTCTGTCCGTCCTTCATGCCTTCCTTCAGATGGTGCTCGATGTAGAACCACGGGCCCTGATTCTGCGGCTCGTCCTGCACCCACACCACTTCGGTCGCGTTGTCGTACTTCTTCATTTCCGCTTCGAACTGCTTGTGCGCGAACGGATACAGCTGTTCGATACGGATGATCGCGACGTCATTCGCCTTCGCTTCGCGACGATGCGCGACGAGGTCATAGTACACGCGGCCCGAGCAGGCAACCACGCGCTTGACCTTCTTCGCGTCGATCTCGTCGCTCACCTCGCCGATAATCGGCTGGAACGCGCCCTTCGCCAGTTCGGACAGGTCCGACACGGCTTCCTTGTGGCGCAGCAGCGACTTCGGCGTGGCGACGATCAGCGGCTTCCTGAAGAGGCGGATCATCTGGCGACGCAACAGGTGGAAAATCTGCGCCGGCGTGGTCGGCTGGACGACCTGCATGTTGTGATCGGCGCACAGTTGCAGGAAACGCTCGATACGTGCCGACGAGTGCTCCGGACCCTGACCTTCGTAGCCGTGCGGCAGCAGCATCGTGAGACCCGAGACACGGCCCCACTTCACTTCGCCCGACGAGATGAACTGGTCGATCACGACCTGCGCGCCGTTCACGAAGTCGCCGAACTGCGCTTCCCATGCGACGAACGTATTCGGCTCAGCCGTCGAGTAGCCGTATTCGAAGCCGAGCACGGCTTCTTCGGACAGCACCGAGTCGATCACCGTGAACTTTGCCTGGCCTTCGGCGATGTTCTGCAGCGGCACGTACGTGCCGTCATTCCAGCGTTCGCGGTTCTGGTCGTGCAGCACCGCGTGACGGTGCGTGAACGTGCCGCGGCCCGAATCCTGGCCGGTCAGGCGCACCGCATAGCCCGAAGCGACGAGCGACGCGAATGCCAGATGCTCGCCCATGCCCCAGTCGAGTTTCGCTTCACCGCGACCCATCGCACGACGGTCGTTGATGACGCGCTCGACGAGCGGGTGAACCTTGAAGTTATCCGGAATCGTGGTGATGCGTTCCGCGAGGCGCTTGAGTTCGGCGAGCGGCACGGCCGTGTCGGCCGCGTCGGTCCACTTGCGGTTCAGGAACGGCACCCAGTCGACCGCGTACTTGCTCTTGTAGTTCGAGAGCACCGGATCGATCGTGTGATGGCCTTCGTCCATCGCCTGACGGTATGCCTTGACGTAGTTGTCTCCGTCTTCGGCGGTGATCACGCCTTGCTGCACGAGCTTTTCAGCGTACAGCGCGCGCGTGCCCGGGTGCTTCGCGATGGTTTTGTACATCAGCGGCTGCGTGACAGCCGGCGTGTCCTGCTCGTTGTGGCCAAGCTTGCGGAAGCAGATGATGTCGATCACGACATCCTTGTGGAACTGCATCCGGTAGTCGATAGCCATCTGCGTGGCCAGCACGACGGCTTCCGGATCGTCGCCGTTCACGTGCAGCACCGGCGCTTCGATCATTTTGACGACATCGGAGCAGTACAGCGTCGAGCGCGTGTCGCGCGGGTCGGACGTCGTGAAGCCGATCTGGTTGTTGATGACGATGTGCAGCGTGCCGTGCGTGCCGTAACCGCGCGTCTGCGCGAGGTTCAGCGTTTCCATCACGACGCCCTGGCCCGCGAAGGCCGCGTCGCCGTGGATCTGCACCGGCAGGACCTGCAGGCCCTGATCGTCGCCGCGACGGTCCATCCGGGCCTTCGCCGAGCCCTCGACCACCGGGTTCACGATTTCAAGGTGCGACGGGTTGAATGCGAGCGACAGGTGAACCGGGCCGCCATCGGTCGAGACGTCCGACGAGAAACCCTTGTGGTACTTCACGTCGCCAGCCGGCAGATCGTCAACATGCTTGCCTTCGAATTCAGCGAAGAGGTCAGCCGGCATCTTGCCGAGCGTATTGACCAGCACGTTCAGACGGCCGCGGTGGGCCATGCCGATGACGATTTCCTGCACGCCGTTCGCGCCGCCGTGACGCACCACTTCGTCCATCGATGCGATGAAGCTTTCGCCGCCTTCCAGCGAGAAACGCTTCTGACCGACGTACCGGGTGTGCAGGAAGCGCTCGAGGCCTTCGGCTGCCGTCAGACGGTTCAGGATGTGCTTTTTCTTTTCGACGGAGAAATTCGGCGTCGAGCGGATCGACTCGAGCTTTTCCTTCCACCAGCGCTTCTGCTCCGGATCGCTCAGGTACATGTACTCGGCACCGATCGTGCCGCAATACGTATCGCGCAGCGCCTTGATGATGTCGCGCAGCGATGCCTGTTCGAAGCCGAAATACAGATTGTTCGTGTTGAACGTCTGGTCCATGTCGGCTTCGGTGAAGTCGTAGAACGCAGGTTCAAGCTCAGGAATGCCGGGGCGCTCGCGGCGCTTCAGCGGATCGAGATTGGCCCATTGCGAGCCGAGAAAACGGTAGGCGCCGATCAGCGACTGGACATAGACCTGCTTGCGCGCGGTGGCAAGGTCTTCGCCGCCAGTGGTGGCCCGGGGAATAAAGGCATTCGCCTTCGCCCGCTGCGCAAACGACTCGACGATCGGGCCATGAGCCACGTCGTTGCCATTGCCGCCGTCCGATGCCGGGACGTTCTGCAACGCGTCGAAATACTCACGCCAGGTCTCGGGCACTGACGCCGGATTATCGAGATACGCCTCGTACTGCTCTTCTACATACGGAGCGTTGCCGCCGAACAGATAGGAGTTCAGCTGGAGTTGCTTCATCATTTTTTACGCTCACCTTTCTTCGAGTTTCTCGAGAAATAGCGGGTTACTCAACCTTCCGCGACACGGCCTGACCGTTTGGCGGATTGCGCGAATCAAGTCTTGCTTGGAAGGACCTTAACTTGCATCCTGAAAATCATAGCACAGAACGCATACTCTACATAGCTGGCATGCTGGGCTAAAGTCTTGCCACAGCGGGGTTTTGCTGCATCCGCACGCAGGGTTTCAGGGGTTTTCGGCTCCCTTCGCCGGATCGTCGCGAGACCCCGGCGGTTCGCGCCGGCCCACGCCCGGAAACGACAAAAGCCACCCGAAGGTGGCTTTTGTCTGACAACGAGACGTTTATTGACGCCTTGTCGACGTCAACCGAAGTTAATCGGTTGCGCCCTTGCGGCTCGCGCTGCGGCGCTCGTGTTCCTTCAGATAGCGCTTGCGCAGACGGATCGATTGCGGCGTGACTTCGACCAGTTCGTCGTCGTCGATGAATTCGACCGCGTATTCGAGCGACATCTGGATCGGCGGCACGAGGCGCACCGCTTCATCGGTGCCCGAGGAGCGCACGTTGGTCAGCTGCTTGCCCTTGATCGGGTTCACGACGAGGTCGTTGTCGCGGCTGTGAATGCCGATGATCATGCCTTCGTACAGCGGCTCGCCCGGCGACACGAACATACGGCCGCGATCCTGCAGCTTCCAGAGCGCGTACGCCACGGCCGCGCCGTCGTCCTGCGAGATCAGCACGCCATTGCGACGCTCGCCGACCGCGCCTTCCCGGACCGGCTGGTACGAGTCGAACGTATGGCTCATCAGGCCCGTGCCGCGCGTGAGCGTCAGGAATTCCGACTGGAAGCCGATCAGGCCACGCGCCGAAATGCGGTACTCGAGACGCGTACGGCCACGACCGTCCGACGCCATGTCGAGCATTTCGCCCTTGCGGCGGCCCAGTTCTTCCATCACGCCGCCCTGGTGGCCGTCTTCCATGTCGACCGTCAGGTTTTCGTACGGCTCGTGACGCACGCCGTCGACTTCCGTCATCACCACGCGCGGACGCGACACAGCCAGCTCGTAGCCTTCACGGCGCATGTTTTCCACGAGAATCGTCAGGTGCAGCTCGCCGCGGCCCGCCACTTCGAACGTGGTTTCGTCGCCGGTTTCCTTCACGCGGAGCGCGACGTTGTGGTTCAGTTCCTTCATCAGACGGTCGCGGATCTGGCGGCTCGTCACGAACTTGCCTTCACGGCCCGCCAGCGGCGACGAATTCACGAGGAAGTTCATCGTCAGCGTCGGCTCGTCGACCGTGATCATCGGCAGCGCTTCCGGCACGTCCGGCGAGCAGATGGTCACGCCGATACCGATTTCCTCGATACCGTTGATGAGCACGATGTCGCCGGCTTCAGCCGATTCCACCTGGACGCGCTCCAGACCCTTGAACGACAGGACCTGATTGATCTTGCGGTTGATGATCGCGCCGTCCGGGCCCGAACGCACGGAGACCGACATGCCGGGCTTGATCGTGCCGCGCGTGATGCGGCCGACACCGATACGGCCGACGTACGTCGAATAATCGAGCGACGTGATCTGCAGCTGGAGCGGGCCTTCCGGGTCTGCCGGGCGAACCGGCACGTGTTCGAGAATCGCTTCGAAGAGCGGACGCATGTTGCCTTCGCGCACGCTCGGATCGAGGTCGGCATAGCCATTCAGGCCCGATGCGTAGACGATCGGGAAGTCGAGCTGTTCTTCGCTTGCGCCGAGCTTGTCGAACAGGTCGAACGTCTGGTTGATCACCCAGTCGATACGCGCGCCCGGGCGGTCGATCTTGTTGATGATGACGATCGGCTTCAGGCCGAGTGCCAGCGCTTTCTTGGTCACGAAGCGCGTTTGCGGCATCGGACCCTCGACGGCATCGACGAGCAGCAGCACCGAGTCGACCATCGACAGCACGCGCTCCACTTCACCGCCGAAGTCGGCGTGGCCCGGTGTGTCGACGATGTTGATGTGCGTGCCTTCGTATTCGACCGCGCAATTCTTCGCAAGAATCGTGATGCCGCGTTCTTTTTCGATGTCGTTCGAATCCATGACACGTTCGGCGATCTGCTGGTTCTCGCGGAAGGTGCCGGACTGGCGAAGGAGCTGGTCGACGAGCGTGGTCTTGCCGTGGTCGACGTGGGCAATGATGGCGATGTTACGAAGGGCGCGGGTCATAGGAACCTGGAGACAGTTGAGTGCGCCAGATCGCTTCTTGAAACTGCCAACAAGCCCAAAGCGCACTTTTGGGAACCTGAAATTATAGCACGCGAACGTGAAGCTTTCCGACCCGCCACGTACTCCGGCCGTCAGAAAGCCTTTCGACAGGCCCTTTTCGCCCGCGCAGAACCGCCCTCCAGCGCATTCATCACAGCACGACGCGTCCGCAACCGCTCGCCCCAACGCTGCGCTCCCCGCACAGATCGATTATGGTTCTTGTCTGTGAAAGTTCCTTGCCTAAGCTGTAATAACGCTTGCCGCGTCAACTAACCGCACCTATAATCCTGCCTGGTCAATCATTGCTGTCGCAGAGAATCATGACTGATCCGAACCCGGCGTTACCGCCCGAAATCAGCGAATACCAGTTCGGCGAAAGCGTTGGCTACCTGCTCTCGCGTGTGAAATCGACCATGTCGAACATGATCACGCAGCGCACGATAGCCGAACTCGGTATTACGAGCACCCAGTGCAGCATCCTGTTCATGGTCGCGAGCGGCAAGTGCCTGCTCGCCGCCGAGCTGGCCCGCGAATACGGCATCGACGCAAGCGCCGTCACCCGCCTGATCGACCGGCTGGAGAAGCGCGGCCTGCTGACACGCGTGCGCAGCTGCGAAGATCGCCGCGTCGTCCGGCTAGCCCTCACGCCCGAAGGCCAGGCGATGGCGGCCCGCATGCCCGCCATTTTCAACGGCACGCTGGACAGGCTGCTCGCAGGCTTTACCCCCGAAGAAGTGGGTTTCCTCAAGAGCATGCTGCGCCGCGCGCTCGCCAACAGTGGCGACGCCACGTGGCTTTCGCGCGATGCCGCCACCGCGGCGGCCACGTCGTCCGAGACCCGATAAATAGTTGCAGCGTCCATCATTACCATCACTCAAAGAAGAGTCGAGCGAATGAAATCCCTTTCCCTGTCCGCGCCGGCGCTGTCGAGCCGGGCTGTTGTCGCCGCGGCGGCGACAGCACTCGCCCTGTCGGGCTGCGCGAACTACATCGGTATCAAGAGCGACAAGCAGATGGCGTCGGCCGCGCAGTACGAATCGGCGCAGAGCGTTCCCGCGGAGGGTGGCCAGTGGCCCTCGCTCGACTGGGCGAACCAGTTCGGCGACCCGCAACTGCCGGCGCTGATCGCCGAAGCACTCGACGGCAGCCCGTCGATCGCGCAGGCGCAGGCGCGTATCGCCAAGGCGTCGTCGTACATCGAAAACACGCGTTCGAACCTGTATCCGAAGGTGGACGGAAGCTATTCGTGGACCCGCGAGCTGTATTCGGCGAACGCCCTCTTCCCGCCGCCGTACGGCGGCACGTGGTTCAGCGAGAACAACGCGCTCGCGAGCGCCTCGTGGGACCTGGACCTGTGGGGCAAGAACCGCGAAAAGCTCGGCCAGGCCGTCTCGCAGGAAAAAGCCGCCGAAGCCGACATGCAGCAGGCGCGCGTGACGCTCGCCTCGTCGGTGGCACGCACGTACAACCAGCTCGCGCAGCTCTACGCGCTGCGCGATATCGCCCAGCGCGAAATCGACAATCGCCAGACGATCGGCAAGATCACGAACGGCCGGGTTCTGGCCGGTCTCGATACGAACGTCGAACGGCAGACGGCCAACGGCAATATCGCCACGAGCCAGGCGAACCTGACTGAACTCGACGGCCAGATCACCACCGTGCGCTACCAGCTCGGCGCGCTGCTCGGCAAAGGGCCGGACCGCGGCCTGCAGATCGCCAAACCGGTGATGAACGCGGGCGCGCAGGTCGTGCTGCCGGACAACCTGCCGGCCGACCTCGTGGCCCGCCGCCCGGATATCGTCGCCGCGCGCTGGGAGGTCGAAGCCGCGACGCACGACATCAAGGAAGCGAAAGCGGAATTCTTCCCGGACATCAACCTCGCGGCCGGTTTCGGTTTCGATGCGTTCGGCTGGGGCCGCTTCCTCACCTCGGCGAGCCGCCAGATCCAGTTCGGCCCGGCGATCCATCTGCCGATCTTCGATGCCGGCGCGCTGCGCTCGCAACTGAAAGGACGCTACGCCGACTTCGATCTCGACGTCGCGAACTACAACCAGACGCTGATCAATGCGCTCTCGGATGTGGCGACGCAGGTGTCGTCGATCCGTTCGATCGACCAGCAGTCGGGCGACGCGCAGCGCGCGCTCGACGCGTCGTCGAAAGCGTACGAACTTGCGGTGATCCGCTACCGCGCCGGCCTGTCGCCGCAACTGCAGGTGCTGACCGCCGACCAGAACCGCCTCGCCGCCGAACAGACGGTGACGAACCTGAAGATGAAGCGCCGCGACATGCAGATCGCGCTGGTCAAGGCGCTCGGCGGCGGGTTCGACGCAACGCAGACCGGTCTCGTGGTGCCGACCGACGCCCCCGCTTCCGCCGCACACGCATCGAACTGAGCCGGACCGAACGCCCATCCGGATAAACGACGAAGACTGAGAGAATACGGAGCACATCAATGAGCACCCCCCAACAGCCCGCGCCGGGCACGCAACCGGCAAACAACGGCAAGCGCCGACGGATGATGACGCTGCTCGTCATCGTGATCCTGATCGCCGCGATTGCATATGGCCTGTACTACTTCCTCGTCGCGCGCTTCCACGAAGACACCGACGATGCCTACGTGAACGGCAACGTCGTGCAGATCACGCCACAGGTTACGGGCACGGTCGTCTCCGTGAACGCCGACGACACGCAGACGGTCAAGGCCGGCGATCCGGTCGTCGTGCTGGACCCGGCGGATTCGCGCGTCGCGCTCGAATCGGCTGAAGCGAATCTCGCGCAGGTCGTGCGCCAGGTGCGCGGCCTGTTCGCCGACGACAGCCAGTACCTGGCCCAGGTCGCCGTGCGTCAGTCCGATCTGTCGCGCGCGCAGGACGACCTGAAGCGCCGCATGACGGTGGCGCAAACGGGCGCGGTTTCGCAGGAAGAAATCTCGCACGCCCGCGACGCCGTGAAGAGCGCGCAGGCCGCGCTCGACGCCGCGCAACAGCAGCTCGCCGCGAACCGCGCGCTGACCGCGAACACGACGGTCGCCAATCATCCGAACGTGCAGGCCGCGGCCGCGAAGGTACGCGACGCGTATCTGAACAACGCGCGCAACACGCTGCCGGCACCGGTTACCGGATACGTCGCGAAGCGTTCGGTGCAGGTCGGCCAGCGCGTCTCGCCAGGCACGCCGCTGATGGCGATCGTGCCGCTGAACAGCGTGTGGGTCGACGCGAACTTCAAGGAAGTGCAGCTGACGCACATGCGCATCGGCCAGCCGGTCGAACTGACGGCTGACGTCTATGGTTCGGGCGTGACGTTCCACGGCAAGGTCGTCGGTTTCTCGGCCGGCACGGGCTCGGCGTTCTCGCTGCTGCCGGCGCAGAACGCGACGGGCAACTGGATCAAGGTCGTGCAACGCCTGCCGGTGCGTATCGCGCTCGATCCGCAGGAACTCGCGGCACATCCGCTGCGTATCGGTCTGTCGATGCAGGCCGACGTGAACATCAAGAACGAAAACGGCGACCAGCTCGGCCACGCGCCAAACACCGTCTATCAGACCAACGTGTTCGACCGGTACGGCGACCAGGCCGATGCCGAAATCGCACGCATCATCGCGGCGAACGCCGGCCCGAACGGCGGCCAGTACAGCGGCGCGCAGGCAGCCGGGCGCGGCGCAAAAGGCGCGGCGAAGCTGATGTAACCAGCATCATGGCGCTTGCCGCCACACCAGCAATACTTCAAAAGGTTTCATGGCTCAGGCTCAAGTCCCGGGGGGGGGGGGGGGGGGGGGGGGGGGGGGGGGGGGGGGGGGCGGGGGGGGGGCGGGGGGGGGGGGTGGGGGTGTGGGGTGGG
>NZ_CAJQYY010000049.1 GCF_907164575.1 Paraburkholderia gardini | reverse complement strand
GCTGCCTTTGACCTCCAGGGCTTCAACGAACGCCTCTTCGAGATCAAATTCTGATCGTCAAGACGGCCGCCAAATGTCGCTTACCGTAAAGCGCCGCGTCCGGGAGTTGCGACGTACGCGCACCAGGCGCGCGCGAGAGGCGCCCTGCTGGGTGTCTGGTCTGTGCCCAGGCATTGCTTCGTCTACCCGGACTTCCAATTCAACTCCTCAGGCGACATCCGGAGGGAGGTTGCCGAACTCCTCGCCGTGCTGCCCAGCGAAGACGATCACCGCGGCTGGAGACGCACGTTCTGGCTGTATTCGCCGCATGCCTTGCTCGATGAATGTGCGCCGGCGGAGATCTTCATCGGCGACCCGACACGGGTGATTGCAGCTGCACGAAAAGAATTCCTGGACGATCCAGCGGCCACTTGGTGAATCGCCGGGCTGAACCGATCGGCGGGGCAACACCTTCCCTAACGCAGGGAAAAGCCACGGTTCCGTGTTGCCGCAGCCTTTGGCGGCACGTTGCAGCGACGCGCGACTAATCGACCATCTATCGACGGTCGAACAGGAAGAGCTTTTGCTGTTTCGGGCTCTCCACAATATCGGTATCGCTCATATAGCGGCTACGGTACCGGGGCGTGTCGTCCGCTGATTGCGTCGTCACTTCACCTTCCGACACAAGTGTGGCAAAAGCCTCCTTGTACATCGAAGCCGTTGCAGGAGAGCAGTTGCAGGTTTCGGCACGACAATGAGATGCTCATTGCGCTGCCGGGTTGTTGAAAGCGCGGCCTCGACGTGTCGCTGAGTATCACGTGCCTCGTCGGTCTGCAACATGACGCGCTTCGGGACGTCCTCGAGCCGCGCCGTCGCCGGATCGCCCCCGGCCCGCAAAGCCGCTTCATGTTCTGCGTTGGTGGCGCGCAATGCTTCGAGTTTATGGCGATGGGTGGAACTGGAACGGCGTATTAGTCGCTCTGCGTTGCTATTGCTTCATTTCCGAAATCATACTTCAACAGGTAGTTGAATAATGCGATGCGAACGTGGGTCTCAATCTCCGTGAATTCACTATGTTCCGCCATAGAAAACTTGGAGAGAAGTCGGTCAATTTCGAGTATCCCGCCGGCGTGAGATATCGAACTTCTTCTTGAGTAAAATTTATTTAGAAGGCTATTAGGGTTTTCTAGGTTGAACTCGGAAAATCTCTGCATGAATTCCTTAAATCTTTTCGATATCGAATAGATGGGTTGATTGCATTTTTCGCATTGGCCTGGTCTTTTATCGGATTTTTTGCTCTCAAAATCCATCAGATTTTCAATGGAGGAAATAAGGCCAATAATAGCCATGCTGGCCGAAGTGAGAAAAATTTTGCGCATCCCTTGATACAGGAATATTGATGCGTTGTATCTTGATCTTGCCTCCGAGTCCAGTTGGAAGTAATTCTTGAAAAAATCATCGGCGGCAGGATGAATCGAAACAAAGCTCATGGTGAAGTTTTGCTTCTGTACTATCCGGCCGGAGTCCTTTCTGATCTCCAGGGATGATGAAGTGTCGGAAAATGCATCAATCTTCTCCTGATCGGATGGCCTGATATTTCGTGCCCCGTCGAAATCGAGATCGTAGTATTGATTCGTGACGATGGATAGGAGGGAGAGAAGCTCTTTAAGAAAATCGAGATGCGCACGCTCGCGCATCCTGTTTTCATGGAAAGCTTTGTCGGGATCATTCGTTTCTGCTCTGTTGGAGTACACATTGGCATACGCCTGGTTGTACTCGATGTCCAGATATTTTCCATTGCCGATTGAGCTTTTCTTCGTGCTTTCGATTATTTGAAATACATCCGAATATCTGTAATGGCCGCTCATGATTGAGCCGCTTTTAAGCGTGCTCTTGTATAGATTTCCCATCAGCATCCCTCTTGATTTTCAGAAGAACAACCCATTCCCGGCTATCTTAGTCGCGCGCGGTCGCTGTCGCGTTCTGCGTCTCCCCTTTGTGGATCGCGCTGCTCTAACATCGTTCTCGCTCAGCGGCTTGCCGATCGAGCAGGCCAGAACTGCTGGGAGGAGAAACGCCTGCGTATCCACGCGCGCGATGCGCTGCGGCCCAGGCAGATCGTCGCCCTTCGGGCGACGCACTTCTTTCTGCTGTGCCCCTTACCTTGGTATTCCCGTCTGCGGCGCTGCGATTGTCGTTCCCGCGATGGTGCGTTAGCGCCCTTTTTTTAGTATCGATACTGGCGACCACCAGGGCGCGCCCATTTCTCAATGCTGTTATCAATTTCGTCCATGCGATCGCCATTCCCGTCCACGTCTGCAATGAGGGCCACGCTGACGAAACCCGGTTCGTCCGCAACAGCAGGAAGTCGCCACGCTTCGTACCGGGTGACGCCTGATCTTGTTCCTGGCGGCGGCGTCGGATTTGCGCCCCAAGCCGCTGCAATCTCGGGGCTGGTTCTCTGTAATTCGTCGAAATTGATCGTCCAACGTTGATCGGATACAGTACCGAACTCAGGAACGATGCCGGGAAGAAGATAGTCCCGGACAATGTTGTCGAGGTCATGAAGCACGGCTGGCGGGGTTGCCGGATTGGGCCGAATGACGACTTCAAGAGCCACCGCAACGACAAGGGGGGTGATGAGCCAATCCCAGCGCTTCTTGAAGGCGGCAATTTCGTTCAGCACGTTTTGCTTGAACACGCCCGAACTGCCAGCGGCAATCGGCAGTTCTCCAATCTGGAGTCGAAGCTTCGACTCGCCTACAAGCTGCGCCCACATTTCCTTCCGAAAGCCAGTAGCCATGCCTTTCGGGCGACCGTACATCCAATGCAGCACGGGGGTGCCGACACCGCTTTTCATGAGCAGCGCCCGTTGCGCGTGCCATCGCGTCATTTTCAGGTAGGCGTCGTATAGACGGTTGCCGAGATGGTGCCGGTTGTCCGCCTCGTTGTCTTTGAGATCACGGAACGTTTTGATCCAGTCTGCCTCGCGGTCTTGCTCATAGAGATAGTCGAGGTTCATCTCGATAGCACGCGCGGCCTCAGCCGCAACTTCAAGATCATCGAGCATGGCCGTGAATGGCCGCGCCTCGATGCGGATTGCCGGGTGAGTTTCTCCGTGCCGACAAGAAACGGAGAGCGCCTGGATTTGCCGATCGTCCTTATACAGGAGGTGCTGGCGAGGCCATGACACATTCGGGCGTCGCGCACCGAGAAGATCCAGCAGATTCTTGGCTATTGTGTGTGCTTGTGGTGCGTTGCGGCTTGTCGTCGCGAGATCAATCTTCAGAGCAACATCGCCTGCGAATGTCGATCGTCTCACCGCAGTTAGCTGCTCGGCAATAGCCTCTTGGAACTTATCCCGATCGGCTTCGGGCATTTTCTTTGACTGCGGCTCAACATCGTCAATATAGATATGTATGCGCTTTCGCTTCCGTTTTTGATAGCGGGCGCGAGCGCCGGCGTCACTCCTCATGAATTCCTTGAACCTGCTCATGGCTCCCCTAATCACGTTTCCCAGATCAACGTGGTCACGTTCGTACAGTGGTGTCGATGTTTTTTATGGCCGTAGACCGTCATTTTATCAAAATAGAAATGGAATGAGGGTGGCCTCCCCGCTTCGCGGATCGCTGTTTCAGGTCGCTATTCGCTCATCCCTGAACGGACTGGCGTTCGCCAGTCTTGCACATCGCTGACGCCGAAGGCCCGGCTTCCAGATCCGGTCCTGCGTGCAGTCACTAGGAAGACTTTTCATGCCCGATTGGGCTGAAAGCCGACCTCGACCGTTACGCGGCGCTGCACGCGCTGACCAACGGCGACGCTGTCGACGCGATGGCGTTGATCCCGCACGTGCTGGAGGCTTTCATGGCCACCGACCGTGGCATCCGGCGAGCGAAAGCGCCACCGAGATGCAAATCGTCCAACGGAAGCGGAAAACGACTAACTGTCAATCGTGTTTTCTCCTGCAGATGACAGCGCCTGAAGGCGCTCTTCAAGCGTGATGACTAGTGATTCGGCCATCTCCATGAATCCACGTAGTCGTTGGATTCTGTCCTTAAGAAGCGAACGCATTGCTTCGTCAGGGTCCGGCTTCTTCATCATGTCGGCGGTCGACGAGAGAACACGGATGACGATTTCAGGAACACCATCGGCGTCAATTGCCGTTGCCAGTTTTACCCATTCTTTTGATTTGTCCAGTGTCGCTTCGGCGGCTTCAGCAAGACAGTAGCCGATAAGGATTTTAGCTGAATGGTCTAGCCCATCTGCCAAGGCTAACCATCGACCTTGCTCCGACGTTTCCGCAGCATCGTCCTTCGGGGGGCGGGCTGCACGAAAGAAGCGTGGTGTATCGTTCTCTGGGTCGAGGCTTTCGATAGCCCGCATGACTGGCTCCAGTGCCTGGAACGGACGACGTCCATCTGGTAATTCAGCGCGATGCTTCCACAATGCCAAAATCGCGGCGAAGCACTCGCGTTCCACCGCGCTCTTTTCATCCCCGGTAGCCCTCTCAGCTTTCGTGACAAGATCGGCAATGTAGTGGGCCATCCAACGTCCGAGTGTATCGACGGACTGTTCCAGTCCTAACTCTTCAACGAGTTTTCGGCCAAGCGCCAATACGCTGTCAGATGGTTCGCAACTTTCCATCTTTTCCGAGAAGGTAGAGCTTGGCAATGGTTTTGATTCGCTCGTCGTCATCCTTTTCACCGCTTTCATATGGTTGATAGCGGCGCCGCCGCTCAATTTGCACCTCAATAATGAGGTCCTGATTCAGTTCATCCAGCATGGCTGTGACGAAAGATGCCGACACCTGAAGGCGGCTGCCGCGATTGGGATTGCTACTTTCATGGCGCTTCGCTTCGTCGTAATAGCCCCAGATCTGGCTCTCTATGACCCGCGTTTCGTTTTGATCTGTCCAGAATCGAAGATCCGGGTCTGTTTCAATCCGCATCTGTTCAGCGATGAATGGTGCGGGACGCGGCGGTGGGAAGGAAACGCCTCCAGCCCACCGGTCGTATTCATCTAGCCGCTTCTCCTCACTGTGGTCCAGCACCCAGCCCTTAAGCTCAAAGCCGTCTTCATCGATTTCCGTGCGACTACCGGCACTCGGTATCGCGTAATCATGCACATCTGTGGTCGTGGCGAGCGCGCGCAGCAAAGCTTCCGATCTGGCCGGTGTAACAAGTGCACTGTAGATACGCGTTGATTGCTCCCGGCGCGTATCAGACTCTGACCAATGTCCCCACAAATTGAGTCTATCGCCGTTTCCAAGCGCTTCCTCAAAGTCACCTTCCGTCACGAGCCGTCGGTCCGGGTGGTCATTTCCGCGCTCTAGCCACGTACCCCGCGAATCTGGTTCAGGGTCACGCCGATCCCAAAGCCAGCGGCCGTCGCGGCGAGTGAGATCATGGTCCGATAACCAGCCTGCAAACCCATCATCCCCGTCGTAGGTTCGGTCGTGGTGTGTGGGTGTCGTAGCCAGGAGCCGCCCTGCGACAATCATCATCGCATGATAGGCATGATAGAACTGGAGGTTGTCGGCCCTGGGAGATGAGCCGTGGGAATGGTACGTGTGCTGCTCTTCGTACAGGTCGCGGCGAGCCCGTTCGTCGTCGTCCCAACGTCCTTTCGCAACACAGGAAAAATCCTCCCGTATGACCTTCAGCGCTTCGGCTTCAATGTCGTCCTGGGACAAGGCAAACACCCGGCCGAGCGGAGCATACCAATAGGGGCCGATGTCGATGCCAAAATAAAAGCTGTCTTCATCGGTGCCCGCGGGCCTGTTGCGCTTGCGAGAAGCACGGCGTTCATAGGCATCGGACTCGACAACAGGCAGTGGCGATACGTTGACATTTTTGAGACGATCGGAGAGGCCGTCCTCGTCGACCAGACAACCGTTTGCCACAAGCTGGAGCGCGGCGCGCGAGGCCAACGCACGGATCAATACATGAGGTTGGTTCGTCAGGGCCCAATCGACAAGCTGGCCGAAATAGGGGGCCACTGCGGATGGTGCTTCCAATGAGGCTCTTGCCAGGCCGATAAGGAGCCATTGGAGTGCATGAAGTGCGTAAAACGGCAATCTCACGTCCACAAATGGACCGCCGTTTCCAGCAGTAGCGATTCTGATCAAGCGATTAACTACATCCTGTCGCCCGAAGCGACAGAGCTCGACGACGGCGTGTGCGGCCTCCCACCGCAGCACTGCTTCCGGCGAGGCCAATGCGGACCAGATATAGCCCGCAATCGCTTCCCGAATGTCGCTGGGCGGTGAAAAAGCATCGTGCCACGGTCCATCACCGTCCTTGTCTTCCAGTGCCAAGTTAAAAAGGTCGAGTCCATATGTCAGGGCGTCTAAGGCTTCATCGTGCGACAGCTTGATCGCAAGGAGTCCGACAAGAGAAAAGAGTCGGCCCGTGTCGATGAGCTCGGGGGTCTCGCCGGTCGAGGCCAACACAACGTCGACGATCTCGACTTGGCTTACGCCTGACTTTGCGCAGGCCAGTTCGAAGGGAAATAGTTCGTAATAGCGACTCTTTCTGATCTCCATGTAATAACGTCGGCAAATCTCCTTCAAGGCACTGGCGAGCGCCCGGGAGACGGCTGGCCGCAGTTTCCAGTTTTCCGGAACTCGCTCCAAAAAATGTCTGAAGCTGTAAAGGTCGAACTCCGGGGCTCTCGCAACGGTCTCAATGAAACGGGCTTCCGCTCCCAACGGTATCCGATGCATGGCCTCCATGAAGAAGCTGTCATGACTCCACGGCGGGTCGGTTTGCTTGAACTTCAGGTAGGCTTGAGATAGACCGTCCGTCGTTGTGACGTCCAGTTCTGCAAAGATATCTTGCCACGGGAAAGGCGCGCTTGCGCTCGCCGCAGACAGCGGCGTTTCGTAGCGAGTTCTCTCGTTGTTGCCCGCAGCTTCCTTTTGCTCAGACGATGCAATCGCGTCAGCCAGGCCCGGCAGAGTGACGTTGTGCCTTCTTGCGACTTGCTGAAGATTCTTCAGTGCTGACGAAGCAAAGACAGAGAACCGTGCATAGCGATACAAAATGCTGCTGGCCAAAGCTCTTTCTTCCGCGCTACATGATTTGGCCAATACCGCATCGAGAAGCTTGTCGTAGTCCCACTGCGCCTGGAAACCAATCAATGGAAGGGCGTCACGAGGGTCGGCGCAGTTTTGATCAATCAGTTTTTCAACAGCGACTGGCAATAGCCTCTCGTGCCAACCAAACTGCCGGTCCCGCCACCGGCTCAAGATGGTGATGGTCGAGGAGGGGCACAATCCGCAGAGGGCTCTCACCGTGCTGTTCCAGGCGAAATGCTTATCCCGCACGACGTAGTCGTAGGTCAATTCAGCACATCGTGCGAACTGGTAGGCGATTTTGGGCACAGGGCGATCGATGCGCGAGGCGCGATCGGCGAGATCAAGAATGGCATCCCATCGTGCGAGATTCTCATCGCCGATTTTTCCCGCAACCTCCATCGCCTCATTGAAATATGCGTGTGCATCGGCTCTGCTCGTCGTGAAGATGGCGCGGGTAACCTCAAGATAGTCCTGCGATTTGCTTTCCGCGTCGGAGCGTTCGTTTTTCGTGAGCGTGTAGGATTCCACGGCGTAGATCAGTGCAGCAGCTTTCGTCTCGTCCCGTTGTGCGCACAATCTACAAAGCGCGTTGAGCGTTAAGGTGGACAGTGGCCGCTGAAGCTGTCCCTTCCAACGATTGAATGATGCCAGGGCCACTTCGTCAGTGGCTCCGGCATGGTGCAGAATATCCATTCGAAGTAGGGCGATTTCGTTGGAGGTACTAGGTGCTTCCCGATATCTGTCTGGCGCGGCTTTCGCAGACGCTTCATGCGCCTTCTCGACTTCATCTGCAACGTCCTCCTTCTCTATCAGACCGAGCAGGCACGACGCCCAAAGCGTGTGCCAAGGGAGCAGGGAGCCGATATCCTCCCGGAACTCTCGCAGCTCGCGAGACGTTGCATGCTCGTTCTTCTTTTCAATCTCCTTTCTAAGCTCGGAGTGGGCGATGTCGGTCAACCCGATTGGTTTTCGTTCGAGGGCAGCCTGAAGACAGTAAGCTCGGAGCAAGGGGAAACGAGCCTTGGAGAACCGTGATGCAAGCGCTCGCGGCGGTTCGGCCGGCAAGTACTGGGCGAGCACCACGACTGCTTCGCGATGCGTGCATAGATTTCTTTTCAACGCGGCTTCGACTAGAGCCGTTACCGCGTCGAGTACGGCCTCACGGTTATCCCAGCCGCCGCGATTGTCAAGATCGACACGAAGCTTCGAAAGTTGACGAAGTGCATGTTGCGTTGTTTTGTCAGGAGGTGTCCTGCTTACCTCCCGCAATTCGGCCGCGATAGCGAGTGCCAGGCAAAGATTTTTTTTCGATGCGAGTGCGATTTCGTCGATGTCGGACCAACGCCCGTGATCAATAAGCCGTCGAACGACGATTCTCCCAACCCGATATGAGACTTCGCGCGGTCTCCAGCGTCCCAGGCTCTCTACTGCATCTATTGCACCATGAATATTCAAATGCGCAAGCGTAAGCTCAACGACATCATGATCCGATATCTTCTCTTTCTCGCGTTCGGTAGTCGTTAAGCGCGACCGGTTCTGCAGCCACTCGTGAGCCATACGTAACCGGCTTCGTGCCTCTCCCGTCAACTCCTTCCGACCGGAAAGAAGCGCCGCCTCATATGCATGATGAGAGCCAATCCATCCGGCACCAAAGGTGCGACGGGACACGATTTCCTGAATGGGCTCAAGTTCGAGAAAATCGGATGCGAGATCGGTGTTCTCCTGGAGCAGCTTTCGCTGCCGATCGTCACCTGCCGTCTCGCCACCGGCTTTCAAGGCGAGCTTTGTAGCTTCAACGTAGCGCTGCGATCTTAGGCCCGCTTTCAACGCAAATTGCAAACGCTGCAACTCAACGTCACGCCTTTCAAGCGCATTCCCTTCGGGGAGGGCGGCCGAAGACAGCGCGAGGTCTACAAGTTCGCGAAATTGGCCTGCTTCCAGCATCAATTGCGGCAACATGGAAGCAACGCACGCACTTCTGTTTGCCAGAGGCTTCAGGCTGGTGACGAAGTCCGCCAATCCCTCTGCAGTGGGTCTGAATTTGTCCCGGAACCACGTTTCGGCGGGCTCGTCCAAGAACTGAATAGTCTCGCCAGTCACAAGCAGGGGGCGACCAATATCGTAAGCGAAGCTCCTGATTGCTTCCTGCTCGACTCCTGACATCGCCGAGAGAATAGGTATAGGAATTAATGGCCGCAGTGCTGCCATACCTGCACAGATTTTTTCTACTCGCTCCTTTTCGGTCGAGCCCGAAGCGTCTTTGAGCTTCGCAATGGCGCCATCCAGCAAGTGCGAAATGGTGTCTTCCACGCTCGTGGGGTTAGGGCCGAGTAGCCGCAGCACATCCGGCAGCGGCAATTTCCGCGACAATGCCAAGGCCTGTACACGTGGGTTCTGCGAGCTTAGAAGATGAAATTCATCGATGTCATGTTCACCGGCATCCAGAAATACCTTTTGCAAGAAAGCTGCCGTCTCATTGCGGCTAAAGGGACGCAGCTCGATTGATACTGATCCGATAGGCGGGTCCAGAAGGTATTGGCGATGTGAGCGACATAAAAAGACAAGGCGGACACCGTCAGGAATGTCCGTGCGAATGAGGTCGCGAACGAACGAACGCGCTTCACCTATCTCCTCAGCCGCCATTTGTGCATTGTCTGCCGCATCGACAACCACGCAAAGGAGCGCGTCTGGGTTGGCCGATCGTACGATTTTCAACGCTTGACTCAATCGGTAAATGAACGTGCGAACATATGCCGATGTGTCAGCATGTATGGTAGGGATTAAAGGGTGACACAGACCTATTGTGGCTAGCTCATTTGCAATCTGAACGAGAGCATCCTTATGTCTGTGACGATAGCCAGTAGCACTTCTGTACTGTCCGTTACCAAAGCAGTCGTAGAGAACACAGACTGAACCGGCAGGAAGTTTGTTGCCAATCCGCGTTGCAAAGACCGACTTGCCCACCCCGCCGGAAGCGTGGACGATAACTGGATTCGTCGCACCGATGATGTGATTGATGATATCGGCTTCCTGTTCGCGGGAAACAGCATCATCAATATCTCCGATGAGGCACTTTGCCGGGAAAAGTAGACTTTCATCAGTCTTCAGCGCGCGCAATACGTCGATCTTGGTTATCGTGGGATTTTGCTCTCCTTCGGAAAGAGCTCGACGGGTAACCAGCTCTTTCAGCTGGGTTGGCGCATCGACATCGGCATCGGGCAAATAGCCACTGACCTCCTGAAATAGGATGTTGCGTTGATCCCAGTACCCATTCTGGTGATCTTCGAAGTGGAGCAGCTGGCAGAATGCTGCAAGTTCACTTTTTTCTAACTTGGTAAATTTTTCGAGCTTTCGGAGTTCGCCTTCATGGCGCGGGGTTGCGCATGCCGCGGCATCGGCAACGGCCTCAACAACGTCTGTGCTGATCGGTCGATTCGTAACGAACCAGAACTCCAGTTTTTTCGCCAAGTTGGCTTGCGCATGGGCTCGTTGCAATTCGGCAAATCGCTTTGCGAAACCCCTAATGGTTTTTTCCAGTCCGCTTGCCGTCCATGGATCATTTGCATGCAAGGTCGAGTGCTTGAGTTGCATGTAACGCACCAGCAGCGCTTCGTCGATATTCTCGCTTCCAAAATACTCGGCGATGTCGATCAGCTCTTCGCCAGCTTGGATCGGCTCGGCATTTCGTTGCTCGTCTGGCGATGGCCCTTCGATGCTCACGGCCACCAGGCCACCGTCAGCGGAGAGTAGCTTCAGGCAACGTCTAGCTGCCCAAAGGTAATGAAACTGGTCGCCGTCGCGGCTGGGGCGAACTAAGTTTGTATTTGCCATCAATGCTTGTGAAATCCGATAGGGAGGTCGCGGAGGGTTCGACTCCTGAACTTCAACATGACTGCAGGTGCCGGCTGCCATATGTCAGAGCAGGTGGCGAGCCGCTGGGTGCGGGCAACATGTGTACATTTACCGCCGAAGATAATATAGGGCGCCCGTCCGCAGGGCCGCGCGAGATTGATGCGCGTAGCCTTGTGGGCAGGCAAATGGATGCGGAATTTGCCATTATGCTCATTCCGGTTTGAGTGTTATCCGCCCATTCTTTGTCTGATTCGACCATCTTGTCCCGGCGCCAAGACGCTCCACATGCTTCTGAAGTCCCCGAGCCCACACAAAGCCGGCCTCTCGTCCGAGGTCACGCACAAGCCTGACGACTTTCACCCGATGGCAGTGGCCCAGAAATTCGTCGAGCACGTCGGCGCGCAGGTTCCGCAGGCTCGCCGACAGATTGCTCGCCTCTTCAAGCGACTGACCTTTGCCGATGTCGCTGGCGAGTTCCAGGATCGCCCGCTCGGGCACCGACACCTTGACCTCCGGGTCGCCAGCGGGAAGCGGCTTTAGGCCCTTGTCGTAGGGCAGGTCGTCGTCAAACAAGGAGGTGGTCTGGAACGAGTAGACCAGGTGCTGGCCGACCCAGGACGGGATGCGATAAGGCTTCTGGCCCCATAGCACAACCTTTTCGCGAAACGCGATGTTGTGACGCACGCCCTGCCAGGCCAGTGCTGTTTTGCCTCCAACGTGAAGCCCCGCAATGCAGCGAGTCAGGTACGCGATCGAACCGTCCCGTGTCGGTGTGTCCCCGGTGAGAAGGTAGACGCCCTGCGAGAGCCGTTGCAGCCACCCGGCTTTGACCATGTGCGCCGCGAGCGCAGCGCTGATCCCCATATGCCGGAGCTGGTCGGAATCCACCGGATGACCGCGCCGGCTTTCCTGCATCAACCGCTGGACTGTCCTGTTGCTCATCGGCTACCTGAGGTTGCGTTATCTGGTTGCAGTATATCCGCATAAGTTTTCATTATCTGCAATTTTTTAACGCACCCTAAGATCGCAACTTGCGTCGCCGCATGATTGCCCGGGCTGGTCATCCTCAGGCGAATGTGAAATCACACACGGGTGGTCAGATAACTATTCTTATCTGACCACCGGGGTGCATTGCTCAAACCCGGTCGCCGGAAAACGCGTCGCCCCGGGGTTTCATCTGGGCGTGCATAAACGCCTGCACTTATGCCGAACAGTTTATTTCGCACAGAAAGGCGTGAACTTCTCATACTGCATTGTGAAATTCGCCAGCAGAAGACTGTTTTCATTGAATAAAACTCTGGCGGCAGTGTGCGGTCCGCACACTTAATATTGACGCGCACGATCCGCCGCGTGCGGAAATATAAATTAGGTTTGCGAAATAAAAGGCTCACTTGCTGGCAGGGACGCGCTTCTGCTGGATTGGTTCGATAAACCTTGGTTTGGTATGACAGATGGGAATTTGCTCTTACATCAACGCGATCCCGTGTGCGGCTAAGTGGCGGAGAAACGAGCGGGCTTCGGCCTGCACGCTGCCGGTGTACGTCGACGACGCGACGAACCGGCTGATGCGCCAGCATTTCACGGCGAGCGAATCGACGTTCAGCTACTTCGAGGCGACGCGCGCGTATATCGAGCAGCATGGCAAGCCGGTCGCTCTGTACAGCGACAAGGTGAGCGTGTTTCGCAGCACGGCAGCCAGCAAGACTGGTCGCAGCGTGACGCAGTTCGGCCGCGCGATGTACGAGTTGAACATCGACACGTTCTGGGCGAACAACAGTCCGGCCAAGGGCCGCGTCGAGCGCGCGCACCTGACACTGCAGGACCGGCTGGTGAAGGAACTGCGGCTGCGCGGCATCAGCACGATCGCCGACGCCAACGCCTATGCGCCCGCCTTTATGGCAGCGTATAACGCGCGCTTCGCGAAGCCGCCGAAGAGCGACTTCGACTCGCACCGGCCACTGCGGGCTGACGAGAGTCTGGACCTGCTGATGACCTAGCGCGAGACGCGTCGCGTATCGAAGTCGCTGACGGTGCAGTACGACTGGGTGATGTACCTGCTGGATGACACGCCGGCAAACCGCAAACTGTTCCACCGCTAGATCGACGTGTGGGAGTACCCGAACTTGCGCTGCTCGAGCTTGCCAGCGACATTGGCAAGCACGGCGAAAAGGGGCAATCGCTGGAGGAGGCACTGCATCTGGCTGATTCGCTGCGGAACCTGCGTGCCGATCGTCTCCTAGGACTGCTGCGACATTGTACACGAGCCAAGGTGGTCAGACTTGTGCGCGATCTGGGCGAGAGCAGCGGACATGAATGGGGGCGCGAGCTAGGGTCATCGCGGATCAGCTGAGCCCGGGCAAGCGCTGGTCAGCCTAGGAAGAGGGCGGCCGAAGGCTTACCCCGAAGCCCTGATTGCCTCTGGAGGAAAGTCGCACGAGCCGTGAGTGGGAAAGCGATATCCTGGTCCGGTGCGATCCACTTCCCATTCTTCGCGTAACCGGTTTCCAGCGGTTACGCCCAAATGAACCGTCGGCATGGCGCAGCGATGTTCATGCTGTCGGGAAACGCTTTTTTGCACGGCTCCCAACGTCGGCGGCAGCAGCGAGTGACTTTCACAGGCCCGGCCGGAACGTCTCTTCATTCTGGCGTGCGCCTGGTTGCGCGTGCGCGTCGTCGCGTTGGCCGGATCGGTGTTCGCCGTTCTTTCCTGTGCGCCTTCGCGAGCCACTCTTCCACTTCAAGCAGCAGGTCGCTTGGATGGCAGCGTAGCGCGGCCGCAAGAGTGAACAGCATGCTGAGTGTCGGCTGGTGCTGGCCCAACTCAAGCATGCTGACGTAGTTGCGCCGGATGTTGGCCTCGAAGGCGAATTGCTCCTGCGTCAGCGCCGCCGCAAGACGGCGCTTGCGCAGGACCGCCCCAAAGGCTTCGACTGCTTCCAAATTCTGCTCCCAGTGAAATGGGAGCACTGTCCTTTTGACGCTATAATTTGTCTTCCCAGTTCACTAGGAATTAGCCCGATCTTGAAGGGCTGGTCGGCCTGTGCTGATTGGGGTTTCGGCTTTCCGGACACATTTTGGTAGCGTCTGGTGAAGCGAAGACCGGCTGATGGACATCCGACTCAACGGCAATGAGAAGGGCGCTCTTACTACCTTCGCGGAAATGCTGCAGAACAGGGATACGTATGGAATACAAGGACCACGTGGAGACGTGGGCGATCGAATTAACTTAAGGAGTGTAGATGTTGGTCACTGATACGAGCTGGGCGGAGTCGCACCCAGTCAGGAAAGCAATCGCCCAGCCCTATCAGGTGTGGCGGTGTGTCGGCTGGACCGACGAGGTTCTGAACTTTCTTGTTGTGAGCGCGCACAACGTGAGCGATGGCATCGACCTGCCGGATGGTTGGCTGATTGGTGGGCCGGACGCCTTGATGGAACTCGCCGCACAGATCGAACCCGCCAGTTTCAGCGTGTATGTATTGGACCTCGTGGCTGAAAACGGCCCCGCACGTTTACGTCAGGTTACGGGCATCTGGCGCGAAAAGGAGCCGGTCGAAACCGTATTGCGCCTGTGGTACTCCACGGATAGCGGCGAAATGAGACCCTGTTCACGCGCCGACCGGCACATCCAGCCGCCGGACGATCTGGTGTGCGCGTTCGTATTCGGAGAGGTTGCCGCCGCACCGGCTAGCCACTAAGGAAGCATAGACGTTGCTCGACCGGATTGCCTCGCCACGGGCCATGCCCAAGCGAGGGCAGCCACTCGCAGTACTGCGCGGTGCCGGTCCTCCTGCCGACCTTGTCAAGGCGAGGCATATGCCCACACCCAAAGATGCTGTGCTTGCTTTTCGCGATGAGCTACTCGCAAATCGCTGGCCCGACGACTCGCGGGTCGCAGAGCTAATCGGTGTCCCGCGCGATCAGGATGCTGTCGGACATATCCGTGATTTGCGCATTTCCGGTGCCTTGCTCGGGGTGTGGTCTGACGCGCAGCATCGGTACGTGTATCCATGGTTTCAATTTGATTTAAATTGTGCGCTACTTCCCGGGATCGCGAGTCTGTTCGAGAACTTGCCCGTTCCAGATGATGCCGGGGGATGGCGGCGCGCATTCTGGCTTTACTCGCCGCACTCGCTACTTAACGGCGCGCTGCCTGCAGACGTTTTCATAACTGACCCGACACGGGTGATCGAGGTTGCCAAGCGCGAATTTAATGGAGATCCAGATTCTGGCTGGTGATCCCACCGTTGCAACAGGCAACGCGAGGATCGAGCGGTCGAGGCGCGCGGCTCCGAAGTTGTCCGGCGTGTCGGAAGAAGCAGGGAAATCATCGGAAGTGCAGAGACCGCATCGGATTGATTCCGCGCCGCCCCATTAGCTGTCCGCCGCAGGAAGGAGTTGTTTCTTGCATGGGCGCGGCCTTGGAGCGCATTGGCCCCGTGCATTGTCGTAGCAATTTCACCGTGAAAACCCCTTCCGCCTCAACTGCCCAGAAAGCGTGAAGCCGCCCAAGAGCGACTCTCAGTCGTTTTGTTGCCATGGCGATGCCAGCTCACGTACCTGAAGCCGCGGCTCACCGCGCGCGATCACCAGCACTACGAGCGCAGCCGCTGGCTGATCCGCCTGCTGTACCACACAGGGCTGCGGGTCTCGGAAGCGGCGCATGCAAAGGCCGCCGACTTCTATTAGCGGCGGGGTAACTGGTGGCTGCACGTGGTGGGGAAGGGTGGCGCCGAGGGAGCGGTGCCGGTGAGCGCCGCGCTGATGGCGGACTTCGCGCGGTACCGGGTTTTTCATGGGCTGCCACCGACGCCGTCAGGGAACGAAAGGGCCGCTGCAGTCATGAGCGTCACAGGCGACCCGCAGAGACACCTGACCCCGGCAGCGGTGTATCTGATCGTCAAGGAAATATTCCGGCGTGCTGCCGATATGCTCGCGACGACCGATCCAGCCGGCGCGGCAACGCTGCGACGGGCGTCGACCCACTGGCTCCGCCACAGTGCAGCTTCGCATCAGGCCGATGCAGGTACAGACCTGCGTTTCATACAGAAAATATGCGCCATGCATCGATTCAGACGACGGGCATCTATCCCCACGCGGAAGATGACGAGCGACACGCTGAAACCGTGCGGGAGGACGGCGATACAACTCGACCGGGCTTTTAACGCGCACAGTACTGACATTCGACCGATCACAGCCGACTCACCCTGAAGTATTCGGACCTTGTTGCCGATATCCAGTTGTACATCATGAACGACAAGGAAATTCAAGTTGAAGACGACTTATCGCCGCGCATCTTTGTGCCTGCTCGCGACATCTATTCTCGCGGGATGCGCGAACTTCGCGCCTACTGCACACCAGGCAACCAGCGTCACAACCTTCGTCAGCGCACAGAATCCGTTTTTTGCCAGCAAACGGGGAGAAGGTTCTGGCGATACCCAGGTGAGAAAGCCGGGCACGACATACGTCAGCGTGGGACCTTTGATGGACGTTCGCAAGTGCAATGCTGAAATGACGTCATGCGCATGGGGCGTCGCAAAGGTCATCAGTCATATGACCTTGATCGACGCTGACAAGAACGCCGCAACCGTGGCGGTCGAACTCAACTATGATTTGGGCCGGAAACAGCAGATGAACTGGGGCAATACTGTCATCACGGACGCAATCCCGGATGACATCCCTGTCCTCACGGACAATGCGACCTTTTCAAAGAAAGTAAAGATTCCATATGGCCAGATGGGACGTGTGAGCTTCGGTCATGGGGTTGACTTCAATATCTGTGCGGTTCCCGCAGATCCGCAGACCTTGATTGCCGTCAATGACAGTTGCAATCTCGATGGCATCATGAGCGGAAAGACCGCGCAGGTTGCGATCCCCGAGTTGTAATCGCTGAATCGGGAGGCGGTCCAGACGGCATACAAAGTCAACGCTGAATCTTCCTCTCAAACACGATTTGCGTCATATCCTCCCTGCGTAGTGCTATGACGTTAACGCTCATTGTCCGCGCATTATGGCTGCATCCTCGTCATTTCGCGTCGTCTGCAGCACTGATGTCGCGACAGCGATAGGCGCCGGACTTTCTCGGCGCAGAGCGCCGTTGACGGCAGTTGCCAATGTGAGTCAAATGCGCTCCGTTGGCGTGCGCTGTGTCCCCCCCGCCCCCGGCGTCAGACTACTTGTCGTGTTATCTGATTCTTATAGACATGGTCCGGGGGCGGTAAAATCAGGGTGAATGAAAGCCTA
>NZ_CAJQYY010000048.1 GCF_907164575.1 Paraburkholderia gardini | reverse complement strand
CGCGATGCTCCACAACTTCGGAAACACGACGAACGCGAACGGATAGATCAGGATGGTGTACGGCAGCGCGAAGAAGCCCGTCGCGGCGGGGGCGCCCCCCCCCCCCCCCCCCCCCCCCCGCCGAGCGCTTCCTGCAGACGCTCGACGATCTTCTGCTGGTGCTTCGTGATCAGCTCCGGCACGAGCGGCGTGATCTTCGTGACGATCGCTTCCATTTCCGTGACGTTCGCGATGAGCATCGTCGCGAGTTGCGCGCCTTCGCGGGCACGCACGTCGATCAGGTCGGCGATGGCCTGCTTGCCGCATGCGAGCACCGCGTCGCGCAGCGTTTCCGGCGCCACGCCGCTTTCGGCGAGCACGCCTGGCCAGCGCAGGATTTCGCCGGTGCGCAGACGCCCGGCTTCGGGGAACACGCCGAGCACCGCGCGTTCGAGCAACGCGAGCTGGCCGAGCGCCTCGCGGCTCACCGAACCCGCATTCGCCGACTGTTCGCTGCGCTGCAGGTTGATGCGGATATCGACCTTGCCGCGCGAGAGCTTGTTCATCAGCATTTCGCGCAACGTCGGTTCGCAGACGCGCACGTCTTCCGGCATGCGAAAGTTGAGATCGAGAAAGCGCGAATTCACGGTGCGCAACTCGACCGAGACGCTCACGCCGCCTGTACCTGAAGCCGCTGCGAGTTCGCGCGTGGCGCTCGCATAGCCAGTCATGCTGTAGATCATCATTCGTCTCGCGATGGGCGGCCAGCGTGCCGATGCGGACGCCGGAGCACACTGGCCTGAGGATTTGAGCCGCCCGGCGTGTACGAGACGCGGGGCGAGGAATGCGCATTATCCCATCTTTGGCGCCGACGCTTCGTCCATGCGCCACCGGTGCGCCCGGGCCCACCGTACCGATCGGCGGTAAAATCCCGGTTTGCCCTCCTCTATTCCTTTCCCCGGCTCCCGACCATGACAAACTCCACGAAACGTCCCAGCGGTCGCCCCGCCGGCCAGCTGCGCGACGTGCGCATCACGCGTCATTACACGAAGCATGCGGAAGGCTCCGTGCTGGTCGAATTCGGCGACACCAAGGTGATCTGCACGGCGAGCATCGCCGAAAGCGTGCCGGGCTTCCTGCGCGACCGCGGCCAGGGCTGGCTCACCGCCGAATACGGCATGCTGCCGCGCGCGACGCACACGCGCAGCGACCGTGAAGCCGCCCGCGGCAAGCAGACGGGCCGCACCCAGGAAATCCAGCGTCTGATCGGCCGCGCGCTGCGCTCGGTGTTCGACCTGGAGAAGCTCGGCGCCCGCACGCTGCACATCGATTGCGACGTGATCCAGGCCGACGGCGGTACGCGCACGGCGAGCATCACGGGCGCGTTCGTCGCCGCGCACGACGCCGTCGCGAAGCTGCTCGCCACGGGCCGCATCGAAACGTCGCCGATCACAGATTACGTCGCGGCGATTTCCGTCGGCGTATTCGACGGCCTGCCAGTGCTCGACCTCGACTACGACGAAGATTCGCAATGCGACACCGACATGAACGTCGTGATGACGGGCAACGGCGGCTTCGTCGAGATCCAGGGCACCGCCGAAGGCGTGCCCTTTTCGCGCGATGAAATGAACGCGCTGCTCGATCTCGCGCAAAGCGGCATCGAAACGCTGATCGCGAAGCAGAAAGAAGCGCTGGAGTTGAAGGGTGAATGATCGGGAAACAGGCGTCGACACGATCGCTTCATCGCTGAAGCAGGTCGTGCTTGCGTCGAACAATGCGGGCAAGCTGCGCGAATTCGCCGCGCTGTTCGAAACCGTCGGCATCGAAGTGATTCCGCAAGGCCGCCTGAACGTGCCGGAAGCCGAAGAACCGCATCCGACGTTCGTCGAAAACGCGCTCACGAAGGCCCGGCACGCAGCGAAAATCACCGGCCTGCCCGCGCTCGCCGACGATTCCGGTCTGTGCGTCGTCGCGTTGCGCGGCGCCCCGGGCGTGTATTCGGCGCGCTACGCGCAACGCGCGGGCGGCGAGAAAAGCGATGCGGCGAACAACGCGTATCTCGTCGAACAGCTTGCGGCCGAAAGCGACCGTCGCGCGTACTACTACTGCGTGCTCGCGCTCGTGCGTCACGCCGACGACCCGGAGCCGCTCATCGCCGAAGGCCGCTGGCATGGCGAAGTGCTCGACGCGCCGCGTGGCGCGAACGGCTTCGGTTACGACCCGTACTTCTTTTTACCGACGCTGGGCGCGACTGCGGCGGAACTCGCGCCAGCGGTCAAAAACGCGACGAGCCATCGCGCGATTGCGTTGCGGCATCTGCTGGCGCGTCTGTCGGAGGCGGCATGAGCGCGGCGTCCAGTCCAGGCGGCGGCATCGGTGAAATCGGTGTCAGCGTCATCAAGGCGTTCACGGCACCGGGCGGTATCCGTCTGACGTCGTTGCCGCCGCTCGCGCTGTACGTGCATTTCCCGTGGTGCGTGCGCAAGTGTCCGTATTGCGATTTCAACTCGCACGAGTGGAAAGGCGACACGTTCCCCGAGAACGAGTACCTCGACGCGTTGCGCACCGACCTCGAACTGGCGCTGCCGCTTGTCTGGGGACGCCAGGTGCATACGGTGTTCATCGGCGGCGGCACGCCGAGCCTGCTGTCGGCGGCCGGGCTCGACCGGCTGCTGTCGGACGTGCGCGCGCTGCTGCCGCTCGACGCGGACGCCGAGATCACGCTCGAAGCGAACCCCGGCACGTTCGAAGCCGCGAAATTCGCGCAATTTCGCACGAGCGGCGTGAACCGTCTGTCGGTCGGCATCCAGAGTTTCAACGAAGCGCATCTGAAGGCGCTCGGCCGGATTCACGATTCGACGCAGGCGCGCCGCGCGGTGGAAGTCGCCGCCACCACGTTCGACAATTTCAATCTCGACCTGATGTTCGCGCTGCCGCGGCAGACGCTCGCCGAATGCCAGGCGGACATCGAAACGGCGCTGTCCTTCGCGCCGCCGCATCTGTCGCTGTACCACCTGACGCTCGAGCCGAACACGCTGTTCGCGAAGTTTCCGCCGCCGCTGCCCGATGACGATCAATCGGCCGACATGCAGGACTGGATACACGAGCGCACGGCGGCCGCGGGTTACGAGCGCTATGAAGTGTCGGCGTATGCGAAGCCGCATCGGCAGAGCAAACACAACCTGAACTACTGGCGCTTCGGCGACTATCTCGGCATCGGCGCGGGCGCGCACACGAAGCTGTCGTTCCCGAACCGGGTTCTGCGTCAGGCGCGCTACAAGCATCCGGCTACGTTCATCGAGCAGGCGAAAGCCGGCGCGCCAGTGCAGGAAGAAAGCGAAGTCGGTCCGCGCGATCTGCCGTTCGAATTCATGCTGAACGCGCTGCGTCTGGTCGAAGGCTTTCCGGTGTACCGGTTCGTCGAACGCACCGGGCTTTCGATGACATCGATCGAACCGGCATTGCAGGAAGCCGAGAAACGCGGCCTCATCGTGCGCGATCACGAGAAGATTGCGCCGACCGCGCGCGGGCAGAACTTCCTCAATGATCTGCAGGCGCTGTTTCTGAAGGACGGGCGCTGATCGCCAGCGCGGGTGGTCGTCGCGAGCCGGTTTCGGGTTACAATTCGCGTCCTGGAGGTGTGGCCGAGCGGTTTAAGGCACCGGTCTTGAAAACCGGCGAAGGAGCAATCCTTCCGTGAGTTCGAATCTCACCGCCTCCGCCAGATCATCAATGAATGCGGGCCTTTCTGGGCCCGTATTCATTTGTTGCCCTCACTCCCTCCGCAACACATTCCCCGCTCCCGAAAATCACGGGCAGGCGCATCTCCCGCGCTCACGTCGAGTGACATCCGTTCGCCCCCGCACATCCCGTTCTTCCACCCATTGAAAACCCCTGCATATACGCTAGGATAAAAATACATCCTGCTCCCAAGCGTTCGCGCTCACCCTGCGATGCCCATCCGCACGCGCCACTGGACGCACCGTCGTTCCCGGCTCATGCCATTCGTCCGCATCGCCGCATGGAGCGCTTTTGCCATCGCCGCCGCCTGCACGATCACGCTGCCGCAACGGCCCATGCTGTACGTGCCGCCCGCCGCCATCAACAGCGCCACGCTCGACCAGTACCGAGCGACCGTCGCGAAGCGCATCATCGAGCGCAATCCGTCGTATGTGCTGCGCGGCACGCCGCAGGCGATGTTGCGCTCGCTCGTCGTCGTTTCGTTTACCGTCGACCGGGATGGGCAGCTTGTCGGCGAGTCGGTCTATCGCACGAACGGCGATGACGAAGCGGAAAGCACCGCGCTCGCGACGCTGCGCCGCGCATCGCCGCTGCCGCAGCCGCCGGCAAAACTGCTCGATACGCGCGGCCATCTCGAACTGATGGAAGACTGGCTCTTCAACGATAACGGCAAATTCCAGTTGCGCACCCTCGCGTCGCCGCAGGCACAAACGATCGACTGAAACGCCCGGTTGGTGCTGCGTCTTTCAGACAGCTTGCTGCGCCCGGTTGCCGCGCGACGCCCCTGCTCGTTATAATTTTCGGATACGCCCTGCCGGAGCCCTCCGGCGCCGCTCTCGGGCGCGCGCTCATCCGCGTGCGCCCGAGAGCCTGACCGTGGCGTCGCCGCGCAACTCGCGCGCGCGCCCGGGCCGCATCGTCCGATGTCTCGCCACCGCATGTGCTGGCGCGCACCGGCGAGGCAAGCTGCTGTATCGTTGCATGCGCAACGTTATGCGCCGGGTTGCGCGGCAACCGCGTGCCTTGCACCCGCAGCCCGCACCGATTTCAAACAAAGACCCGGCCCGGCTCCGCGCTGTCGATGTGCGGAATGTGTTCCGCACACGGGACCGGGTCGCGACAACTCAACTGGAGACCCTGCATGTCCACCTCACCGCTTTCCGCGACTCCGCCAGATGTGGCCGGAAAGAACAGCACCTCGCGGGTGATCTTCGCGAGCTTCATCGGCACCGCGATCGAGTTCTACGACTTCTACGTCTATGCGACGGCCGCCGCGCTCGTCATCGGCCCGGTGTTCTTTCCGCACAGTTCGGCGACGGCGCAGGCGCTGTCGGCGTTCGTCACGTTCGGCATCGCGTTCGTCGCGCGGCCGATCGGCTCGTTCCTGTTCGGCCACTTCGGCGACCGTATCGGACGCAAGTCGACGCTCGTTGCATCGCTGCTGGTGATGGGTCTGTCGACAACGCTAATCGGCTTCGTGCCCGGCTACGATTCGATCGGCAGTCTCGCGCCGATCCTGCTGTGCATCCTGCGCTTCGGGCAAGGCATCGGCCTTGGCGGCGAATGGGGTGGCGCGGCGCTGCTCGCCACCGAAAACGCCCCGCCCGGCAAACGCGGCTGGTTCGGCATGTTCCCGCAACTCGGGCCGTCGATCGGCTTTCTCGCTTCGAACGGCCTGTTCTTCGGCCTTGCGCTGTCGCTGTCCGACGAGCAGTTCCGTAGCTGGGGCTGGCGCGTGCCGTTCATCGTGAGCGCGGTGCTGGTCGCGATTGGCCTCTACGTGCGGCTGAAGATCGCGGAAACGCCGGCCTTCCAGGCGGCAATCGATCGTCAGGAACGCGTGCGCGTGCCGGTCGCGACGCTCCTCTCGCAGCACTGGCGCCCGACGATCCTCGGCGCGCTGGCGATGGTGGTGTGCTACACGCTCTTCTACAACGCGACGACGTTCTCGCTGTCGTACGGCGTCTCGGCGCTGCACATTCCCCGCCAGACGTTCCTCGGCATGCTGTGCGTCGCGGTCGTGTTCATGGCGCTCGCCACACCGCTGTCCGCATGGGCCGCCGACCGCTTCGGACGCAAGCCGGTGCTGATCGCCGGCATCCTCGCGGCGATCGTGTCCGGCTTCGCGATGGCACCGCTGCTCGGCAGCGGCTCGATGCCGCTCGTGCTGCTGTTCCTGATCGTCGAACTGTTCCTGATGGGCGTCACGTTCGCGCCGATGGGCGCGCTGCTGCCGGAGCTGTTTCCAACCAACGTGCGCTACACCGGCGCGGGCGTCTCGTACAACCTGGGCGGTATTCTCGGCGCCTCGGTGGCACCGTACATCGCGCAGGTGCTTGCCGCACACGGCGGCCTGACGTGGGTCGGCGCGTACGTATCGTGCGCCGCCGCGGTAAGCCTCGTCGGCGTGCTGTGTATGCGCGAAACGCGTCATACGCAGTTGATGTAAGCGGCGCGCGGGGCTCGCCGTTCACGTTCGAAAGGAACGTCGGGTCCTGCGGTAGTCATGCATGGGAAGTCCACCGGACCAGGTCGCGCTTTCCCTGACTTGCACGGGTTTCTGGCCTGTCTATACTGGACTGGAAGCGCTGATCAAAAGCGCACGGATCAAGACGCCATGCCCCGCCGGTTCATCTGCCCGAACCGGTCACGACATCGCGCGATGCCCAAAGGAGCCGACGATGAACATTCACCTGCACAACGCAGACGTCGTGATGATCATTGCCCTCGCGCTGCTCGGCGCGTTACTGCTCGCGGTCCGCTTCAAGCCCGCGACCTGGAAGGGTCTGGTCTTCGAAGCCATCGCGGCGAACCTGGCTGCCATCGCGGCGGTCATCGCGTTCGAAATGCTGCTTGCCTGAAAAAAGCCGCGCAATCTGCCGGAGCAGATGCGCGACTTCCCCCATTCGCATCGACAGCACGACTGCGTATGTCGACGCGTCCCGTCACCGGTAGTAGTAACCGCCGTGGTGATAGCCGCCGCCGTAGTAGCCAGGCGCCGGCACGACAATGCATCCGCCCAGTGCAACGGCGAGGAATGCACCCGTGATCAAGGTCAGCGTCAAGCGTTTCACATTGTTCTCCCATCGAGTCGGTAAGTATTCGAGTGATCTCGAATGACTCGATTGAACACGACGGCGCCCCGCGAGACCGTTGCAATTTGTAAAGGGAGGTTAGCGCGGTGTTACATGCGCCGGGACAGCGAAAGGCCCGAGCCTGATACCAGCGGGGCTGCGCGGGTAGCGTACCCACGCCGTGCCCGCGAAAGCGCGACAGTTTTAACAGCCGTGTAATGATCGTGGCGATTTTCCGCCGGATTACCGCTGGATTTTCGTGACGCGCCGGCGCGTCTCAGGCGGCCACCACGGTGGCGCCACCGGCCGCGGCTGCGTCCGGTTCGGTATGTACGTATTCGATGGCGCGCAACACTTCATCGACAGGCGGCACACTTTGTCCATCGCCGACGGAGATCGAACGGAACGGCGCTTCGATGCCGAAGTGCTCCCTCGATGTGGCCACAAAAATCATGATGGCGCGCTTGTGTAATGCGTGTGCGAGATGCACGAAACCCGTATCGACACCGACGACGAGCGTAGCCCGGTCGATCATTCGGGCGATTTCGGTGACGTCCATCGGCGGCAGCAGCGATGCCTCGGGCACGAGCGCCGCAATCGCGCCCGCTTCGATACGCTCGACCGGCGACCCCCACGGCAACTCGATTGCATAACCGCGCCCGATCAGATTGCGCGCAATCGCAGCCCAATGTGTTGCAGGCAGCTTCTTGTCGTCCTTGGATGTGGCATGAAACAGCATGGCGACCGGTGCGTCCCCGATCGTCGACACGGATGAACCGGTTGTACCCGGCACCTGCAGGTTGAAAACTGGCGGCCCTTCGACCTGGAAGCCGAGCGCGTCGCCCACGCTGATGCGCATGCCATGCCATGCGTTGACCTCGGCGCGCGGCGCGAGGCGGCCCGTATAGGCGAACGCGGCGCCCCGCTCGCCAAGGTCTTGTGACCGGTAGCCGAGACGGCGCGACGAGCGCGTCAGAAACGCGATGATGGCACTCTTGTAGACGCCGTGGATGTCGATCACGACGTCGTAACGCTCGGCGCGCAGCTCGGCGATCGAAGCGGCGATCGAGCGGAAATCCGCGAGACTGCGGGCCTTCTTGAAGCGTCGCAACGGCGCGCACAGCACGCGGTCGATACCGGTGTTCCAGCGAGCCACGTCGGCAAACATCTCGTCGGCGGCCCAGTCGACCTTGACGCCCGGAAAAGCCCGTTTGATGTCCGCAACCACGGGTTGCGCCTCGATGATGTCGCCGAGCGAGGTGACCTTGACGATCAAAATGCGCTTCATGGTCAATTTGTCACTCTTATCGGGGATCGATCCATTTCAACTCTGTTTCCCTATGTGAAACGTGCATTCTACGGAAGTTGCGCCCGCAATGCCGAATATCGCGACAGGCCCGCCGTAACGACAAGCCATCACCGGTCGTGACCGTCGAGATGCAACCGGATGCCCGCGGATAGCATGACGACCCCACGAGGTCTGCTCATTCTGCGCGAACAATGCGCCGTTATAATCCAGACTTTGCATCGACAAATCGCCATGCTCCGGGCACTCCCTCCCTTGACTTCAACCGTCGTGCGACGCGCGCGGCGCCTGTGGCGCCAGTTCGGCATTTTCTGGCTCGGCGCGATCGCGGTGGGTCTCGTCGCGGTGCTTTATGCACGGCTTATCGACTGGGGCTACGCCGCCTTCAACACGATGCAGCACCGGCACGTGTGGCTGCCGCTCCTCGTCACGCCGGCCGTGGCCGCGCTGTCCGTGTGGCTCACACGCCGGTTCTTTCGTGGCGCCGAGGGTAGCGGCATTCCACAGGTCATCGCCACCCTGCACACGAATACCGGCGAAACCGGCTCGCGCCTGCTCACCGTCCCGATTCTGCTTGGCAAGATCGCCGTATCGTTTCTGGCGATTCTCGGCGGCTTCACGATCGGCCGCGAAGGGCCGACCGTCCAGGTCGGCGCGGCGCTCATGTTCAACCTGCGGCGCTTCTACCCGCGCTCGAACAGGCACATCGAACGGCAACTGGTGCTGGCCGGCGCGGCGGCGGGTCTGTCGGCCGCGTTCAATACACCGCTCGCCGGGATCGTCTTCGCGATCGAGGAGCTCACCCGCAGCTTCGAGGCGCGCGCGAGCGGCGTGCTGATCACGGCGATCATCATCGCCGGTGTGATCGCGCTCGGCCTGAACGGCAATTACACGTATTTCGGCACGATCCAGATTGGCACGCATTTCCCGGATCTGCTCGCGCTCGCCGTCGCGCTGACCGCCGTCGTGACCGGCATCGCGGGTGGTGTTTTCTGCTGGCTGCTGCTCAATACCGCGCGCTGGATTCCCGCGCCGCTGCGCACGCTGCACGGCGAGCGGCCGGTCGCGTTTGCCGCGGTGTGCGGGCTCCTGATCGCGGTGATCGGGCTGATTTCCGGCGGCACGACGTTCGGCAGCGGTTACGCCGAAGCACGTGGCCTGCTGGACGGCACCGTCAATCTGTCGGTGTTCTATCCGCTACTGAAGATGGCTTCGATGGTCGGCTCGTATCTGCCGGGCATTCCGGGCGGCATCTTCGCGCCTTCGCTGTCGATCGGCGCGGGTTTCGGCAACGTGCTGCACATGGTGTTCGGCAGCATGGAACTGCAGATGCTGATCGCGCTTGCGATGGTCGGCTATCTGGCCGCGGTCACGCAATCGCCGATCACGGCTTTCGTCATCGTGATGGAAATGATCAACGGCCACGCACTGGTGATCTCGTTGATGGCGACGGCGCTGATCTCGAGCCGTGTGTCGCGCCTCTTCGCGCCGCCGCTCTACGAGACGCTCGCGCACCGCTATATGGCGCCGCGGCACCCACCGGTGCCCGCGCCCGTCCCCGAGACACCCGAAGCGGTCATCGAGGACGAAGCGGGCGAGCAGGCAGCCGATACCACACGTCCATAAACGACGACGCGCGCTCCCGATGAAACGGAATGCGCGCGGCGCTACAGAACCAGCATGCCAGCCAGGCCGGAAAACGGGCCTGGCTTTTATCCTGCGATCAAGCCTGGGGAATCTCGATCTTCACTTCGAGCACTTCGAGGTCGTCCTGACGCTCGAGGCTCACGCGGATATCGTTGTCGGAAATCTTGACGTACTTCGAGATGACCGCGACGAGTTCGCGTTGCAAGGCCGGCAGATAATCCGCGGGCGCATGGCCCCCGGCGCGCTCGTGCGCGATGATCAGCTGCAGGCGCTCTTTCGCGACCGAAGCGGATCGCTTTTTCTCGCCCAGCAAAAACGTGAGAATCGACATGACGTGCGCTCCCCTTACTTGGTGCCGAAGAGGCGCTGCAGCAGGCCCGGCTTCTGGTAATCGGTAAAGCGAAGCGACTTCTGTTCGCCGAGGAAACGCGACACCACGTCTTTATAGGCTTCCGCTACATCGGTACCGTCGAGGTGCACCGCCGGCAGGCCCTGGTTCGACGCATGCAGCACCGCTTCCGATTCCGGAATCACGCCGATCAGGTCGATACGCAGGATTTCCTGGATGTCGGTGAGCGACAGCATTTCGCCTTCGCTCACGCGCTTCGGGTTGTAGCGGGTGATGAGCAGATGTTCCTTGATCGGCTCCTTGCCCTCGATCGCGCGCTTCGTCTTCGACGACAGCATGCCGAGAATGCGGTCCGAGTCGCGCACCGACGATACTTCCGGGTTCGTCACGATCAGCGCTTCGTCGGCGAAGTGCATCGCGAGCAGCGCACCCGATTCGATACCAGCCGGTGAATCGCAGATGATGTATTCGAAGTCCATCGCGATCAGATCGTTGATGATCTTCTCGACGCCTTCCATCGTGAGCGCGTCTTTATCGCGGGTCTGCGAGGCGGGCAGGATGAACAGGTTCTCGCACTTCTTGTCCTTGATGAGCGCCTGGTTCAGGTTCGCTTCACCCTGGATCACGTTGATGAGGTCGTACACCACGCGGCGCTCGCACCCCATGATCAGGTCGAGGTTACGCAGGCCGACGTCGAAGTCGATCACGACCGTCTTGCTGCCGCGCAGCGCGAGGGCCGATGCAAAACTCGCGCTCGTGGTCGTCTTGCCCACGCCACCCTTGCCCGAAGTCACCACAATGATTTTTGCCATAGCCCTTACCTTGTGTCCGTCAAATTCGTTCAGATTCTTGTGCAGGTCCGGCAGCGACCCGACCGGCAGTGCGCGATGAAAACGCGGCGTACACGCCCGCCCGTCAGGTCAGCCGCAGCGGTTCGATCATCAACTTTTCTTCGTCGAGCCGGATCTGCACCGGCTTGCCCAGCACATCCGCGGGAAGCGGGTTCTCGGTCGTCCGGTAGATGCCCGCGATCGAGATGAGTTCCGGCTCGAGACACGTGCAGAAAATGCGCGCGTCGTGATTGCCCTGCACGCCGGCGAGTGCCCGGCCGCGCAGCGGCGCATAGATATGGATGTTGCCTTCCGCGATCACTTCCGCGCCGTAGCTCACGAGGCCCAGCACGACGAGATCACCCTTCGCGTAAATCCGCTGGCCCGAACGCAACGGCTTTTCGATCACCAGCGTCTGTGCCGAGGTCGCCACACGCACCGGCTCGGCGGGTTGCGTGGCGGACGTTGTCGCGGCTTCGGCCGTCGCGCCGGCAGGCGTTTCTACTGCGCCCGGCGCCGCCTGCGCATCGCTTCCGGCTTCGCCCGATGCTTCGCTGTCAGCCTTCGAAGCGGCACCGCGCCGGTCGCGCGCTTCGAGGAACGGCAAACCGGCTCCGGCAGCCCACGTCTGCTGCGCGGCATCGGCGACGATGCCGATCGGGCGCATGCGCACGCTGTCGAGCAACTGCGCGATGTCGGCGAGCGGCACGCGTTCTTCGGCGGCAAGCCGGCGCACGTCGATCGCGACGGTGTCGTTGGCGAAGAATTCCGGGGTCGCCTCGAAGCGCCGGGTCAGTTCGGCACGGATTGCGTCGAGGTCGATTGTCTTGACCACGAACAGCAGCGTGTCGACAGAACCACTGCGCAGTTCAAAAAAAGGCGATTTCCTTGGCGGCATGGCGTTCGGTAAAAAATTTTGCGTATTTTACAGGCGTCCACGCACACAGCCAGGTTTTTTGGCGATAAAGGACGCGAGACGGGAGAAAAAGAAGATGCAGCAAACGCCGCAGCGACGGGGATGAAGCCTGAACGGCGGCGGCGCCCGGCAGCACCACCGGACAGATCATGGCGCTGGGGGCTCCGCTACCGGCGGCACGTGACGCACCAGCAGGGTTTCCCACGCGTCCGCCGTGCGGGTGTGCTCACCGGTCGGACCGAAGCCGAGGCGCTCGTAAAAGCGCATTGCGGTGCGGTTCGCGTCGGCCACCCACGCGTAGATTTCCCGCACGCCCTGGCTCGCGATCCATTCGCTCGCGGTATTCACGAGCAGCTCCCCGCCACGCAGATGCCGTACAGCGGGCGCCACCCACAGCTCGCGCACGAATGCGCGACGCAGTGCCGATTCCTCGAAACACGCGCCGATCAGACCAGCCGGATGGCCTTCCGTATAGAGAATGAAGGAAGTGGCCTCGTCGGAGGATGCGTGGCGAGCCGCCGTGGCATCGAACGAGGTGACATCGGCGAGGAGCGCGTCTTCGAGCGTTTCGCCAAATGCGTAAGGCGCCTCACGCAGCGACGCTGTGCGAAGCTCGCGGAAAACGGCGCCCTGGTCGGCAGCAATACGGCGAACGGTCAGTGACGGACTCATGCAGACGAAAACCCCTTGGAGCGCTAACGCGTAGCTTTAACCGAACCGGCGCGTGAGTCAAATCCTTATTTTCACGACGCGTGCGGCCGGTGACGCAAATCCAGGCACGCAGCGGCGGTTCAGGGCGCCTCGTAAGCGCCCGTGCCATCCGGCCAGGGCGTCAGCAGTTCGAACCCGTCGTCGGTGACGGCGATCATGTGCTCCCATTGCGCCGACAGCGAGCGGTCCTTCGTGACCACCGTCCAGCCGTCGCGCATCACACTGGTGCCGGCGCGGCCCGCGTTGACCATCGGCTCGATCGTGAACACCATGCCCGGCTTCAGGCGCGTGCCCTGCCCCGGCTGACCGTAGTGCAGCACCTGTGGATCTTCGTGATAGACCTTGCCGATGCCGTGACCGCAGTAATCGCGCACGATCGAAAAACCCTTGCGCTGCGCGGTCTGCTGGATCGCATGACCGACGTCGCCGAGCGTCGCGCCCGGCTTCACCTGACGAATACCCGCGATCATCGCTTCATAGGTTGTATCGATCAGCTCGCGCGCGACCGGGCTCGGTTCGCCCACGCAGTACATGCGGCTCGTGTCGCCGAAATAGCCGTCCTTGATGATTGCGACGTCGATGTTGACGATATCGCCGTCTTTCAGCACTTCGCCGCGGTCTGGAATGCCGTGGCACACGACCGAATTGACCGACGTGCAGACCGTCTTCGGAAAGCCCATATAGCCGACGTTGGCGGGAATGACCTTCAACGTGTTGACGATGAAGTCGTTGCACAGCGCATCGAGGTGATCCGTCGACACGCCGGCTTTCACGTGTTCGCCGATCATCGCGAGAACGTCCGCCGCGAGACGGCCTGAAATACGCAGCCGGGCGATGTCGTCAGGAGTCTTGCAGGTGATGGCCATGGTTCGCGCGTTCCATTCAATGCAGGACAGCGGGCACGTCATGAACCTGCGCGTTGCGCCGCGCCCGCGGCGCCTTCGCAACCGGCAGACCTGACCTGAAAACGCCGCCGCCCAGGTTGTCGATCGGACAATTGTACAGATGATGCGAATTTCACATCCGGCACGGCCGTGTCGCGAAGTATCGTACGGCAGGCACTCCGTCTGAAAAACGCGCATTCAATCAGGTATCCGGATCATTTATTTACACTGTGCGCGCGCACAACGCAATTAACCAGGCCTTCGCGCATCCACCACGGCGCGCTTACATCTGCGCGAGCTTCTCCAGTGCGCGCTGCCATACCTGCTGCGTGCGCAGTCCGGTGAGTTCACGCCAGTGTGCGTCGGCGGGATAGAAATGTTCGAGCATCGCAGCCTTGATCCGGCGACCGGTCGCGTCGAGCGGATCGCCGTGCAGATGAAGCCAGTGATCGTCGCGCAGGATCGCATGACCGACGTGCCCATCATAGGTCCCGCACTCGATGACGAACTGCATCAGGTTCACATCGTGCAGCTGATCAAGCAGCGCCTGTGACGTGTAGCCCGTCGCGGTCGCCGCGACGCCGGTGTCGGACGTGGCGTCGGCGGCCGTGATGATCGTGTGCAGCCAGGGGCCGTAGACCGATTGCGCCATCGCGTGCGCAGGGTAGCTGCGCTCCGCGATCGTCATCAGCAGCGGATAGCCGAACGGGCCCGCGCCCGTGTGCAGATCGAAGCTCATCGCCACGCCGGCGCCCGCGACGTGTTCGGCCATGATCGCGCGCACGGTGCGATTGGTCCACGTGGCCGACTTGCCGCCGAAGAACAGCCCGTTGCCATGCACATACTGCCCGGCTTCGACGATGTTCATCATCGGCGTGTGGCCGAGATTGCGCGCGTGCGTGGCGAACAGCTCGTCCGCGGCGCGACGGCCCGGGCCGTCGAGATCTTTCGCCAGATAGATTTCATGCAGCGTTTCGTACGCGGCGTTAGCCGGCAGCGGGCCGTCGAAGTTGACGTAGTTGCGGTTCACGTCGACGTTGTCTTCGTTCACGCGGCGCATCCACGCCGTGCCCCACGGATTGACGAGATGCACGAGCACCACCGACACATCCCGCGGCAGGTCACGGCCACGCAGATCGTGCAGCAGACGGATCTGGCATTCCGAGCCGTAATAGCCCTCGATGCCGTGCGTGCCCGAAATCGCGACGAGGCGCTTCGGCGCGTTGCGATCGCCGAGCACCGCGACATCGGTGGCGAGCGCTTCGCCGCGCGGTCCCTTCAGCGGGTGCGGATATTCAAAGTGTTCGCCGCCCGCGTCGGCGACCGCCTGCACGAACCGCTGGCGCTGGTCTTCATAACTGGGGGATTCGATGAAAGCGGAGGTCATGACAGGTCCCGAAACGTAGGCGAAAACGAAATGATGCCGTGCGCGGCGTATGAAAGCGAGCCTTTGTGGGTGGTTGCCGTGCGTTGCCCGTACGTTGTGGTGCCGGACCTTACGCTCGCCTGATGGCTGCGCCGCTGTCGCTGCGGGCTTTGTCTGCTGATGTCCGTCGATCGCCGGGGCCAGCGCCGCTACCGCCACTCCCGCCGCTAGTCTGCCGCCGGCCAGGGCAGCCGGTCGAGCGACCAGTCCAGTTCGACGCCCACGACGCAGCGTCCCTGCTCCGTCGGCACCGCGATGGTCACGGCGATGCACGGCCGGCCGCTCGCGAGCGAGAGATACGGGCTGCTCGTCACCGGCACGCCCGGGCGCAGCACCGCGTTCCTGAAATACGGCCGATGATCCCACCGCGCATCGCGCGGATTCGCGACGGGCTGCAGCGAATCTCCCGCTTTCGCCGACGCCATGCCGTTCACCTCGAGCCCGATCTGGCGGCCGCTTTCGTCGAGAATGAAACAGCTGATGCACAGTTCGAACGTCGCGAGCGGTGCGAATGCCTCTTCGAGCGGCACGCCGCCCGAGTAAGCCTGCGCCGCAAGATCGAGCGCAAGACGATACGGATGCAACTCCAGTTCGAACCGCGCGTGCTGATGCGCACGACCCTCGGCGAGCACGTCGAACGCGTGATCGATGCGGCGGTTCACCGGCTCCGGTGGCGTGATCGTCGCGGCAGGCCGGCCGAGCAGATAGCCCTGCGCGAAGTCCACGTTCGATTCGACGGCGAGAATCAGTTCGTCCGTCGTCTCCACGCCTTCGACGACAACCAGCATGCCCGCCTGATGCAGCAGGGAGACCAGTTTCGGCAGGATGGGCTGCTGCGCGCCGGGGCTCGTCGCGCGGATCAGCTCGCCATCGAGCTTCACGAGATCCGGGCGGATCTGGAACAGGCGGTCCAGATTCGAGTGCCCGGCACCGAAATCGTCGACCGCGATCAGAAAGCCGTGTTCGCGGTACTGCGCCGCCGCGCGCGACAGATCGTCGACGCTGCCGCCGTGCGACTCCAGCAACTCCAGCACGACGCGCTCAGGGCTAAGCCCGACCGAACGCGCGAAACCGGCGAGTTGATCCGCGTAGCCTTCCGCGACGAACGAAACAGGCAGGATGTTGAGAAACACCCACACATCGTCGGGAATCACGCGTGCGGCGTTGGCAAGATGCAGCGCATGACTCACCCGGTCCAGGTCGCTCTCGCTGGTGAATGGTTTGGGGGCGAACAGGATGGCCGGCGCGATGACCGAACCGTCGTCGCGCTCGCCGCGCAGCAGCGCCTCGAAGCCGACCTGCTTCTGATGCGAAAGACTGTAGAGCGGCTGGAAATGCGACGTCAGATAGTGATCGTCCCACGGCTGACGGAGCGGTTCACGCCGTGAGGCGCCGCTTGCGTGCGCGTCGCTGTCCGGCAGCTGCAATGGCTTGAGCCGCGCGGCGTCATCCGCCGCGGCCCGTTCGGCGCACACGCGATTGCGGCCCGAATGCTTCGCGCGCAGCAGCGCTTCGTCGGCACGATCCAGCAGCGACATGAAGCTTTCGCCCGCGCGATATTCCGCGACGCCGAAACTTGCCGTCAACGCGCCGTCGGGGCGCGCGATGCCCGAGATCGCGACGCGCAGCGTCTCGGCGAACCCAACCGCGCTGCGCAACCCGCCACGCCGCAGCAACGCGAACTCCTCGCCCCCGATACGGCTGACGTTGTCGTCCGCGCTGGTCTGCGCTTTCAGGATCTGCGCGACCTCATGGAGCATCTGGTCGCCGACCGAGTGACCGAAGCGGTCGTTCAACGACTTGAAGTAATCGATATCGACGAAAATCGCGCTGAATTTCGCGCTCCCGTCGGGCGTCGACAGCAGCGTCTCCGCGCCTTCCTTGAACGCGCGACGGTTTTGCAGACCGGTCAGCGGATCGGTGGCGGCGAGCTGCACGAGCCGGTCTTCGAGCAGGAAATGATTGCGTCGCAGCCAGTAGAAGCAGCCGTGCAAGACTGCCGCCGACAGCACGCTGATCCCGATCCACATCCAGCAAACGAGATGCGCCCCGCGCGTTTCGTGGACGTTCAGCAGAACCGGCAGCCCGGCCGCGTAAAAAGCGACGGTGCCGAAGAGAAATTGCGTGGGCGTGAGCCACAGCGGCGCCGCGCCCATCACGACCATCACCATCGCTGGAAGCGCCCACAGCAGCGGCGACGCGACACCGCTGACGTTGAGCGCGATGCCGGCCTGCAACGTCAGCACGTATGCGACGCCGATGGCGCCACAAGCCCACGGGGTCTTCGCGCGCGGCATCGCCATGGCGAGCAGCGCGAGGCACAGTCCACAGGCGAGCCGGTACTGCAACCCGGGCATCGGACCGCCGACGACACTGCGCGTTGCCACAAACGACAGGTACGCCACGACGGCAAACGCCATCGTGATCGCGGAGAGCGGACGCTGGTGTTCCAGCGAACGCAGATGAAACCGGCGAAGAAAGCCGGCATCAGTAGTCTGTCGCGTGGTGGAGGAAAGCATATCGATGAGAATCAGGCCGGTTCCGGTCACTCTGCCACTGTTTAACGGCAAAAAATCGCCAGGGTTGAGCGAATAAGCCTGTGAGGCGCGACGGCGCTCGATGACGCCGCGCAGTGGTGCCCGGTCCACACGCGGGAGCATTGTGATGCGATAAAAAATCGCGCAGCAATCGGCATAGGGGACGGCCATGAGGCCGTACCCCTGCCACACCACCCGGCATGCGGGTCCGCACCGGGCGGTTCGGGAAGTTGA
>NZ_CAJQYY010000047.1 GCF_907164575.1 Paraburkholderia gardini | reverse complement strand
GCCTCGGGCCCCCCGCCCCCCCCCCCCCCCGCCCCCCCCGCCCCGCCCGCCCCCCCCCCCCCCACGAACGTCCTGATGACACCGAGCTTCGCGGGAATCCGCGATGCGTCGAAATGCGCGACCGTCCCGCCCAGCGTCGGACACATGTTCACGCTGGCGTAGAGCAGGCCGTCGGGCAGCGCATCGATGCCGAAGCGCGCACTGCCGTCGATCTTCGATGCGGCCTCGATACGCCGCAGCGGCTTGCCGATGATCGTGAACTGCGCCGGCAGTTTCAGATCCACCTTGCGCGGCATCGGCTGCCGCGCCGCCAGCGCCGTCAGTTCGCCGAAGCTCGCCGTGCGGCCCGACGGATGCGTGATCCTGCCGGCCGCGACGCTGCAGTCGACCGCGCGCACGTCCCACTTCGCGGCGGCCGCGCTTACCAGCATCGCGCGCGCGGACGCGCCGGCCTCGCGCATCGGCGTCCACAGATCGTTGAGGCTTGACGAGCCGCCCGTCGTGTTCACGCCGAAATCGCGCGTGAACTTGCGCACCATCCAGACCGCGAGGCGCTTGATCTCGCCGTCATCGTCCGGGCGAAACCAGAGATCGTCGACGATGCTCTGCTGGTCGTTGTAGATCCCGTCGATCGGCCCGTTCTCGACCTTCACCTGCGGCCAGTCGGCGTCAAGTTCGTCGGCGAGCATCATCGCGAGGCCGGTGTGCACGCCCTGCCCCATCTCCGACTTGCACATCATGATGGTGACCGTGCTGTCGGCGGCGATCTTGACCCAGCCGTTCAGCGCGACCTGCGTGCCGGTCACGGGCAACGGCTTTGACGTCGTCAGACGCTGCGCCGGCGGCATCGCGCTCCAGCCGACGAGCAGGACACCCGCCGCGCCGGCACCACCGAGCAGGAAAGTTCTGCGCTTCATCATGCGGCGACCCGAGTGGAGTCCACGATAAAGGAGCGGCCCGATTCGCGCGGGGCGCCGTTTGTTCCGAACACTTATAGAACGTGCGAGCAGCGACGGGACTGAAATGCTTCATCTTAGTCCGTCCAGGCGCGGTTTCAGAGGCGCGCAGCAAGGTAATTGCAGCCGGTTACAGCGGAATCCGGCGTGAATGAGCGCATCGACGTGACGCAACAGGCCCGAACGCAGCGGCTTCGCTGGATGATGCCCCCTCAGGCGGCGTCATCCCGCTTCGGAACAGCGGAGGTTCCACTGACGCAACGCGCGGATGTCGCGATCGAAGCCGAGAATGCTGATCGAGGCCGTATCGAGAACCAGATGCGCGCCGAGCGCCGCCGAATCGCCCATCCAGCAACCACCCAGTACGCGCAGGAAATGCGCATGCGAGAAGAGTGCGATGCGTCCCTGCATCGTCAGGAGACGCCCGATCAGCGCGCGGGCGCGCGCCTCCACCTGCACGAGGCTTTCGCCTTCGGGAATGGGCGAATCCCAGACAGACCAGCCCGGTACGGTCTCGCGGATCTCGGGCGTCGTCCGGCCTTCGTAGATGCCGTAGTCCCATTCGTGCAGATCCGGCTCGACCTCGGCACGCTCACCGAGGCCCGCCTCGCGACAGGTTTCGATCGCGCGCGACATCGGGCTCGTCAACACGCGGTCGAACGGCTGCGCGGCGAGCAGTGGGGCGAGCAGATGCGCCTGGCTGTGTCCGCGCTCCGTCAGCGCAATGTCGGTGCGGCCCGTGTGCTGGCCGGACAGGCTCCACGCAGTTTCGCCGTGCCGGATCAGCCAGAGTTCGACGTGTCCTTCGTAGCGCGGGTGAGTGGCAGTTGCAGTATTCATGGGAAAACTCTTCTGGACGGAAGGAGATCATCGGCGGCACGCGGTGACACAAGACGGCACATCCAGTGACACCGCAGGTTGACCGATTCTAAAGCGACCGGGCGACGCCCGCCGCCGTCAGGCACATGGCATGCGGCGTACGGCGCGATTTGTCCGGGGTGCCCGATAGCGTGCGCCATGCATTGATCGCGTGCTATGTTTCCGGTGATCCAGCGCCACCAGACCGCCCGCCTAGAAGGACACACCCCCGCTGATGGAGCACGCCTACTTCGAGTTGCTGCATTTTCTGACCGCGAATCCGTCATGGGCGCTGGCGGTCGTCGTGCTCGCCGCGTTCTTCGAAGCGATCGCCGTCATCGGCACGTTCGTGCCGGGCAGCACCGCGATGTTCATCGCCGGCGCGCTGGTGGGCACGGGCACGCTCAACCTCGGCTGGGTGCTGGTCTGCGCGATCGGCGGCGCCATCGCCGGCGACGCGGCCAGCTACTGGTTCGGCTGCCGTCACAAGACGACGATCGTGCGTCTGTGGCCGTTCAGCTCGCACCCCGGCATCCTGATCGCGGGCGAGAAATACTTCGAGAAACACGGCGCGAAGAGCGTTATCTTCGCGCGCTTCATCGCGCCGATACGGGCCATCGTGCCCGTCGTCGCGGGCATGATGGGCATGCCGCAACTGCGCTTTTTCGGGTTCAACATCCTGTCGGCGCTGCTCTGGGCGCCCGCGCATATCCTGCCCGGCGTGGTGTTCGGCGCTTCGCTCGAACTGGCGGGTGCGGTGTCGTTCCGGCTTGTGATCGTCGCGGCGATCTTCGTGGCGATCGGCTGGATGACGTTCAAGCTGACTGGCGTGCTCGTCTCGCACGCGCGCAACTGGACCGACGTGTCGCGCCAGCGCATGCTGCACTGGGCGAAGCACAACCCGCATGCGAGCGGCCGCCTCGTGCTGCGGGCGCTGAATCCGGACAACCCGGCCACGGGTCTGATCGTCGCCATTTCCATGCTGCTGCTGGTGGCGGGCGCGGTGTTCGTCTCCACGATGAACGACGTCGCGCGCGGCAATCCGCTGGTTCAGGTGGACATGTCCGTGTACCGGTTCCTGCGCTCGTTCCATGCCTCGTTCTACGACCGCGCGATCTTTCTGTTCTCGACGCTCGGCAGCGCGCTCACGCTGTCGATCCTCGCGCTTGCCGTCGTCATCTGGATGATCTTCGAGCGGCGCTGGCGCACGATCCTGTACTGGCTGATCGCCGTCGTGTTCTCCCAGGTGCTGATTCTCGCGATCCAGATTGCGGCACTCGGGCTGACGACGGCCTCCGTCGCTTCCAGCGTGCGGGCGTTTCCAAGCAATCACGTTGCCGGCGCCGTGGTCATCTACGGCTTTCTCGCGTTTCTGCTCGTGCGCCGCGTCGGCCTGCTCTCGCGGATTCTGGTGGCCACGACAACCGCGGCGATCGTAGCCGCGGTCGCGCTTTCGGGTCTGTATTCAGGGCTCTTTTCTTTTTCGGCCGCGCTCGGCGGCGCCGCGCTCGCCGCCATCTGGGTGTTTCTCGTGGCGCTGACCGCCGTCTGGCGGCATCCTTCAGACCCGCCCCCGCGACCGTTCATGCCGCTCGTGTTTCTTGTGCTGATTGGCCTCGCCGTCGTGGCGCAACTGGACGCCACCCGGCGCGATGAGTGGATGGATGCCGCGAAGCCGGCGCCGGCCATCGTCGTGACGACCGCTCAGTGGACCGACCGCATATGGCGCACGTTCTCGTGCTATCGCGCCGACATGGAAGGCGATCGCCATGAGCCGATCACGGTGCAATGGGCCGCCACCGCCGATCAGATACGCACGCAACTGCTAGATCGCGGCTGGGTGGCGGGCACGCCGCTTTCCGCGCGCAGCGTGCTCTCGCTTGTTTCGCCAGACGTAAGCGCCGTGGACCTGCCGGCGCTGCCGAAGCTGAACAACGGCGAACCGTCGACGCTCGTCTTCATCCGCCCCGATGCGGCCCGCGACCAGCGCGACGTCCTGCGATTCTGGCCGACGAATTACGCGATCGAGCATCGGCACGGCGTTGCGCCGACGCCGGTCTGGCTCGGCTCCGTGGTTCACGAACGGTTACGGCGCCCGACATGGCCGTTCAACGTGCTTCGTCCGGACCCGCGCATCGAACCGATGATCCTCGACCGGAGCACCACGTCGTCGTGGAGCGATCTGCAGATTGCAAGAAGCACGGGATGTAAGGGCGTGCCGGTAACGCTGGTCGCTTCGAGGGCGAGATGACGGCCTGGCCGGCCGCCATGCGCGGCGGCGGATCACGCGGCACAATAAGCAGGATTTAACGAACGGGCCGGTGTCCGTTCATCACAGGAGTCACAAGGTGGTCGAGTTTCCCGCAGCGGCGATTGCAACGTGGGGTGCGGCGGTGGTGTTCGGCAACGTGTTGCTGACGCGCCTCGGCGCGCCGCTGCCCGCGATTCCCGTGCTCATCTTTGCCGGTTCCGCGATCGGCAACGGGACGCTCTCGTTCACGCACATCCTGTTCGCCGCGGTGGCCGCCGCGATGCTCGGCGATTGCGTCTGGTTCAGCGCGGGGCGGCGCTTCGGGCATCGCCTCATCGAGGGTCTCACGCGTATCTCGCTGACGGTCGCAACCGGCGTGCGACACGCGCGTGCGCTCTTCGAGCGCTTCGGCCTGCCTGTTGTCGCCATCTGCAAGTTCGTGCCGGGTCTCGCGCTCGTGACGCCGCCGCTGATGGGCACCACCTCCGTCGCCATTTCCGCGTATTTCGCGTGGGATGCCGCCGGCACGCTCGCGTGGGCCGCGTTCTGGCTGCTGGGCGGAGCGGTGTTCGAGCAGCAGCTGTCGAAGTTCATGGTTGTCGTCAGATCGCACGGCGCGACGATCTTCGACGTGATCGCCGCCGCCGCGGTGCTCTATGTTGCGTATCGCTGCTGGCAGCGCCTGAATTTTCGCAGGCGCATCGCGCATATGAAGGTTTCGCCCGAACAGCTCGACGCGATGATGCGCTCGCCGTCGCCGCCGGTCATCGTCGATGCGCGGCCGGAGTCGGTCCGCGAAGAAGACCCGTGGCTCATCCCCGGCGCGCTGCTGCTCGATCTGCAATCCACTGAGCCGCTGCGCGCCAGGGTGCTCACGCGCGACGTGGTCGTGTATTGCTTCTGCGAAAACGATTCGACGTCGCGGAAAATGTGCGAGTACCTGCACAAGGAAGGTTTTTTTCACACGCGCTCGCTAACGGGCGGTCTCGACGCATGGCGTAGCTGCGGCTATCCGGTCAAGCCGATGCCACCTCGTATCGAGACGTTTCCCGCGGCGCTGGTGGGGACGTAGCGTCCTCGCAGGCCGTCGCCGTCAGCAGCACGGGAATCGACTTGGAGGTCGGCGTGCCGGCGCCATCGGCCACCGACGACAGCGGCACGAGCGGATTCGTCTCCGGGTAATACGCGCCGAGACAGCCGCGCGGAATGTCGTATTCGACCAGCAGGAATCCATTCACGCGACGCTCGATGCCGTCATCCCATACGCTCGTGATGTCGACGCGCCCGCCGGGCTTGAAACCCAGCATCGCGATGTCGTCCCGGTTCGCGAACAGCACGCGCCGCTGGCCGTACACACCACGGTAGCGGTCGTCGAGGCCGTAGATCGTCGTGTTGTACTGGTCGTGTGAACGTGTGGTCATCAGCGTCATCAGGCGCTCGCCGTAGAGCGCCCGCGCGCGGTGGACCGGCGTATCGAAGGAAATCGCGTGCACGATGAACCGCGCCTTGCCGCCCGGCGTGTTCCAGATGCGATCGCGTGCCGCGACGCCCAGATGAAAACCGCCTGGCTGCTTCAGCCGCTCGTTGTAACCGGTAAAGCCATCGATCACTTTCGCGATGCCGTCGCGGATCAATGCGTAATCGTCCGCGTGCGCGAGCCAGTCGACCTTCGCGCTGCCGAGCGTGGCGTGCGCCATGCGCGCGACGATCGCGATTTCCGACAGCAGATTCTCCGACGCCGGCTTGTTCATGCCGTACGAGATGTGGACCATGCTCATCGAATCCTCGACGCTCACGCCCTGCGCCACGCCCTTCTGCAGATCGATTTCGGTGCGGCCGAGCGTCGGCAGGATCAGCGCGTCCTGACCGTGCACGAGGTGGCTGCGGTTCAGCTTCGTCGTGATGTGTACCGTCAGCGCGCACGCGCGCATGGCGTCCCATGTGCGCGGCGTGTCCGGCGTCGCGATCGAGAAGTTGCCGCCCAGTCCGATGAACACCTTCACCCTGCCGTCGAGCATCGCCTGAATCGTGTTCACGACGTCGAGACCGTGTTTGCGCGGCGGCTCGAAATCATAGACTTCGCCGAGGCGGTCGAGGAACTGCTGCGTCGGCTGCTCCTCGATGCCGACCGTGCGGTCGCCCTGCACGTTCGAGTGGCCGCGCACCGGACACAGGCCCGCGCCGCGCCGGCCGATGTTGCCGCGCATCATCATCAGGTTCGACAGGATCTGCACCGTCGGCACGGAATTCTTGTGCTGCGTCAGGCCCATGCCCCACGTCGAGATCACCGCGCGACCAGTCACGTAGATATCGGCGAGCTTCAGCACGTCTTCGAACGGCACACCCGATTCCGCGACGATCGCGTCCCAGCTTTCGGCGCGCAGGTCGTCCGCGAACGAATTGAAGCCAGCCGTGTGCTCCGCGATGAACTCGACGTCCAGCACGCGTTCGAGATTCGACGCGATGGCTTCGTCATCGAGTTCGATCACGCGCTTCGCGACGCCCTTGATCAGCGCGAAATCGCCGCCGACCTTCGGGCGAATAAAGACCGAACTGATTTTCGTGCTGCCCATCGTGATCATCTCGACCGGATGCTGCGGGCTCGCGAAACGCTCGAGGCCGCGTTCCTTCAGCGGATTGATCGATACGATGGTCGCACCGCGCTTCGCGCACTCGCGCAGTTCGCCGAGCATGCGCGGATGGTTCGTCGCGGGATTCTGGCCGAAGAGCAGCAGCGTGTCCGCATGCTCGAAGTCGTCCAGCGTCACCGTGCCCTTGCCGACGCCGACGGTGTGCGGCAAGCCGCGGCTCGTCGCCTCATGACACATGTTCGAGCAGTCGGGGAAGTTGTTCGTGCCGTACATGCGCACGAACAGCTGGTACAGAAACGCGGCTTCGTTGCTCGCGCGGCCTGACGTGTAGAACGCGGCGCGGTCGGGGTCGTCGAGCTGGTTCAGATGGCGGGCGATCAGGTCGAACGCGTCGTCCCACGAGATCGGCACGTAGCGGTCGCTGCTGGCATCGTAGACGAGCGGATCGGTCAGGCGGCCGTGCTGCTCGAGTTCGAAGTCGGACTGCGTCATCAGGTCGGCCACCGTGAACTGCTCGAAGAGCGCAGGCGTGGCGCGCTTGCTGGTGGCTTCGGCGGCGACGGCTTTCACGCCGTTTTCGCAGAATTCGAACGTCGACGCATGTTCGCGATCCGGCCACGCGCAACCCGGGCAATCGAAGCCATCCGGCTGGTTCTGCGCGAGCAGCGTGCGATAGTTGCCGCCCGAGACCTTCTCCTTGAGAAGATTCAGCGCCACATATTTGAGTGCGCCCCAGCCTGCGGCGGGGTGCGTGTACGGCTCGATACGAGCTTCGGGTTTCTTCATGAACGTGTCGCCGGGTGGACGGATAAGCAGGCGGATGCGCCGATGAAGGGAAGCGTACTGTGTTCCAGAATGAACGCGGCACACAGAAATTGTGAAATTCGAGGAGTACAGTTGATGAAGTCCGGGCTACACTGGCGGCATTCCGTGCCTGGACTTTCTTCGCCGTGAAGCTTTACGAGAAACTCGCCGACGAAATCGAAACCGCCGTGCGCAACGGCGTCTTTGCGGCAGGCGAGCGCATTCCGTCGGTGCGGCAGGCCAGCCAGCAACATGGGGTGAGCATCAAGACGGTGCTACATGCGTATGCGCTGCTCGAAGGGCGCGGCGTGGTCGAAACGCGGCCGCAATCCGGCTACTTCGTGCGCGACATCGCCCGCACGCATGGCACGCTCGCGATGTCGCCGCAGGCGCCCGCTGTCGCTTCCGAGGTCGATGTGAGCCGGCTCGTGCTCTCCACGCTGCGCAGCATCCGCTCGAACGACGCGATGCCGCTCGGCTCGCCCTATCCCGATCCATCGCTCTTCCCGTGGCGCCGCATCAACCAGTACGCGAACGCGATTGCGCGACGGCACGCGAGCTGGAACCTGATGGACGACCTGCCGCCCGGCAATCCCGAACTGATCCGCCAGATCGCACGGCGTTACGCGGAAAACAGCGTGCCGGTCGATCCACGGGAAATCATCATTACCGTCGGCGCGACCGAGGCGATCAACCTCAGCCTGCAGGCGGTCGCGAAACCGGGCGACACCGTCGCCGTCGAATCGCCGACGTACTACGCGATGCTGCACGCGATCGAACGCCTCGGCATGCGTGCGATCGAAGTGCCGACGCATCCTGTCGAGGGCATCGATCTGGAAGCGCTTGCGCAGATCATCGCGCGCGAGAAGATCGCGGCGTGCATGGTCATGCCGAACTTCCAGAATCCGCTGGGCTTCCTGATGCCCGACGAGCGCAAGCGGCAACTGGTGGAACTGCTGGCCGCGCACGATATTCCGGCCATCGAAAACGATGTCTATCACGAGCTTTACTACGGCGAGGCCCGCCCTTCGACGCTCAAGCACTTCGACACGCGAGGGCTCGTTCTGCACTGCGCGTCGTTCTCAAAGAGTCTGACGGCTTCGTACCGGATCGGCTGGGCGATGCCCGGGCGTTATCGTGCGCAGGTCGAAAAGCTCAAGTTCCTGAATACGCTGACGACGCCTTCCGTGCCGCAGGTCGCCGTCGCCGACTATCTGCGTCAGGATGGCTACGACAGGCATCTGCGGCACGTACGTCGGGTGTATCGGCAACAGGCGCGCCTGATGACAGCCGCCGTGCAACGGTTTTTTCCAGCCGGCACGCGCACGTCGGCGCCGCAGGGCGGATATGTGCTGTGGGTGGAACTGCCGGAGCGCGTCGATTCAATGCGGCTCTATCAGGCCGCGCTCGCGCGCGGCATTACGATCGGGCCCGGCTACATGTTTTCGACGCGCAACGCGTTTCACCATTTCATCCGGCTGAACTACAGCTACGCATGGACGCCCGCGACGGAAACCGCACTGAAGACGCTCGGCGAACTCGTCGCGCAGATGGCTTGAGAGCACGCTAAAAAAACACAACGGAGACGCAGATGAACGATGAGATCGATCCCGCGCTGATTGCCGTGCTCACGCAACTATGGCGCGCCGCGCGGGAAACGCCGGAGCGTGCATGGTCGCTCGCGAAACTCTCCAAACAGGCGGGCCTGCCGATGAGCGGCTTGCGCCGTCAATTGACGGCGCTGGTCGACGGCGGGTTTGTCGAAACGACGTTCGATGAGGCGGGCACCGGCACGGCGCGTCTGAGCGATGCCGGACGCGCGTTGTGTGCCGGTCTGTTCGATACCTGAACCGGATAAATGTCATGACGCCGCGTCACAAGCCGTTCTTGCGAGAAAGGCCCGACTGCAGATTACCCGCAACCGGCCGGCTACCCATGCTCACGGCCGTACTGTTTCAGTTCCGCCAGCCGGCGCGGCGGGCCGCGTGTTCTTGATCCGGAATCGCAGACGGTTGCAATCACTCTTGACGTGTGCCGCGTAGGCTTGCGGATCACCGGCACGCAACGACTGATACTGCAAAAGCGTACGTTCCTGCTGGGTCCAGCCGTAATTCCAGTGGTAATCGAAATCCTTTGCATCAGGCATTGAAGCCCGCAGCTTCGCCTTGTAGCCCGCAACCTGATCGGCCGTGAACCCGCACAGCGCGCTTCCGAGATGCGCGCCGCGACCCGCCGCCTGAATGGCCTCATCGGTGCTGCGCACCTGGCCCCACGCGCCTGCCGAACATGCCGAGGCAATCAGCAACGCGGCAATCGTTACTCGTTGCGGATACATCATTCCGCCTCCGTTCGATGTGAAGTCCAGCATACTCCTTCAGCTTTCAGGAAACGGCATCGCCATGAATGTTGAACTGCTCGCTGAGTGCGGCATGCAGTGCGTCTGCCCGCTGCTGGAGACCGGATGTCCAGCCTGACGTCGTGCCGCAGAGTCGCTCGAGTTCGCGGCAGCGCTTCGCGAGCGCCGACTCCTGCACCACAAGGAATGCGCCCGCGCTGCTGTGCGCCCACTGACGCAACATCACGACGTCCTGACTTTCGATGATGCCGGCAAGCTTCGGCAGATCGGTCGCGAGATGGTCCTTGAGTATCGTCATGTAGCGTGACTTTTCATCGGCGGACATGGCGAGGGAAACGGACCCGTCATCGACACGCGCTGCGGGTGTTGCCGCCGGAGCCTCCGCTGGCGTCACTGTGCTCGCCGCAACAATCGCGCCGCTACGCACGAGTCCGAGCAGCGCCGTTTCCAGTTCCTTCAACGAAGCGGGCTTCGCGACGTACGCAGCGAAGCCGCGTTCCCGCCAGTCTTCGGCCTGCTCGCTGCTCGTCACCGCGCTGAACGCGAGAACCGGCACGTCCGGATGCGAGACGTGCAGTCTCGCCAGCAGTTCGTGTCCGTCCATCACGGGCATATGGATGTCGGTCAGCACGGCGTCCACTTCCATATTCTGGAGTGCGGCGAGCGCCTGTCGTCCGTCGCCGACGATGACCGGCCGGCAGCCCAGCGTATCGAGTTGCTCCGCGATCAGCGTCTGGTTGAGCGGATTGTCTTCAGCGACGAGGATGACAAGGCCATGCAGCGCCGCGTCGGGCGCTTCCACTTCGACAGGATGCTCGGACGTTGCCTCGACCTCGCCCGACGATTCGCTCAGCGCACGCTCGACGGTGGCGAGTATCGACCGGTGATTGAACGCGTTCACTTCGAACACGCCCTCGGCGTGACGCACCGCGCGATGATGTCCCGTACGCGTCATCCACACCACCGGCACAGCGCGCACCGCACGCAGCGCATCGATAGTGGCACGGTCGTACTCGCCGGTCACGATCATGAAGCTGGGTGTATTGGCGCGCAAAAACGCTTCGGCCGCGGGCTGCGCCAGCACGGTGTTCGTCAGCCAGCCGGCGCGCAACAGCCAGGTTTCCAGATACTTGCCGCTATCGCGTTCCTGACACAGGACCAGCGTCGTACCGCGCTGCACGGGCGCGGGCGCCTGCACATCGGCCGCGTCGTGCAGCGACACCAGCGGAATCATCACGGTAAACGCGGAGCCGACGCCGGGCACGCTTTCGACCGTGATATGGCCGCCCATCAGTTCGCACAGCCGCGCGCAGATAGACAGGCCGAGCCCGGTGCCGCCAAAGCGGCTCGACGTCGTCGCCTCCGCCTGAACGAACGGGCTGAAGATCCGCGATACCAGCACCGCGTCCATGCCGATCCCCGAATCGCACACGCGACACACGAGGATGTCGCGTTCCTGAACGTCGACCTGCATCTCGGCGCTAAACGTGATCTTTCCGCACGCCGTGAACTTGAACGCGTTGTTCAGCAGGTTATTGACGATCTGCGCGATGCGCGTCCGATCGCCGCGCAGCACCTTGTCGAGCGTCGCGGACAGATGCACGTAGAAGCGCACGGGCCGGTCCTGCACCATCGGCGCATAGGAAAGCGCGAGACTCTCCATGTCGTCGACCGGCCGGAACGTCTCTGCAACGAGCTTCAGTTCGCCCGCATCGATCTTTGAAAAATCGAGAATGTCGTTGACGATGCGGCGCAGCCCGTCGGCCGCCATCCCCAGCGCCCGCAGCCGTTGTTCATGCGCCCGCACACCCGGGCTTCGCGACAGCAGTTCGAGATTGCCCAGCAGCGCGTTGAGCGGCGTGCGGATCTCGTGACTCATCGAAGCGAAGAAGTTCGAGCGCGCGCGCATCATCGCTTCGGACGCCTGCTGCGCGGCACGAAGCTGCTGCTCGAGCGTCTGCTGCTCGGTGACATCGATGATCGCGCAGAACAGCACGTCCTCGCCGTCATAACGTGCGGGCGCGTAGGTAATCTGCAGGAACTGCGGCGCTGGATTGCCGGCTTCGGGCGGCCTCGCATGCACGATGAAACCGGCGATCTTCGCAATCGAGGAAGCCGGCACATCATGGCCGCCCTGCGCCCGAAACGCCGTGACGATGTGCGGCGGCAGCTTCGCCTCGCTTCCAGGCTGCAACAGCGCGACGGCCAGCTGGTTGAAGGTCAGCAGCGAATAGTCGCGTTGCCGGACAATGCACAATCCAACCGGCGTCGCGCTGACAAGAATGTGGTTGATCGTTTCGCTTTCGAGCGCGCGTTCCGTTTCAGCCTGCGACTGGCGAAGCAGGCGCAAGCCCCAGAACCGCGCCGTCAGCATGACGCCCGCGATCAGCACGAGTGCGAGCCCCGCGATCACCGTCAGCTGCACGCTGAGCGCGCCAAGCAAACCCGCGTACGAGACGAAGTACACGAGCGGGCCGAAACCGGGCTGCGTCGGCTCGACGAGCAGCACGCCCTCGCGCGAATAGACGAAGTGTCCGGACGTCACGCCGTTCGCGAGCCTGAGCAGGTGGCTGGACCGCTCGGCGGTGACGGCCGGCGACGACGCCACGAAGCGCCCGCCTTCGTTCAGCAAAAGGAGCGTGCCCGGGTCGGCCGGACGGGTCAGGCCGGTGAGGAAGGTTTCGACCGGAACGCTGGCGGCGACGAGCGTCGTGGGCGCGTCGTTTTCGTACACGGTCGTGACCGCTGTCATCACCTCGATGTTCTGCACGGGATCGACGTACGGGCCGATCCATACGCGCTCGCCAGGTGCCGGCACGGTGCGCCCCGTCTTCGACTGGAGTTGGCGCGTCAGCACGTCGCGCAACTGCGTCACCAGACTGACGTCGAGCGCGGATGGCTTGCCCGGCCCGGCTGCATCGAGGGCGGGAAGAATCACGCCATAGCTTTCGGCCACGCCCAGCAGATACGCGCGATGATCGAGACCGAACGCGAGTTGCGTGGCGAGCGTCGAGTCCGCGGATTCATACAGGCGGGCAAGCCGCTCATCCAGCGTGCTGCCCCACGCAGCGCGCGTGGCCGGCGGCGCCAGCACGTCGAAGTGCGCATCCGGCAGCTTGCCGAAACCGGTCGCGATGCCCGTCTCGCGCACCTGATCGGCGGCGCCGGCAGGCAACGGGCGCGGCGCCGCGATCGCGTCGTAGTAGCGGACGGTCAGCTCGGTGCGATGCAGGAACGAGCCTTCGCGCTCGAGCAGCGCGGAGACATCGGTCGCGTATTGCATGACGCGCCCGTGCCGATAGTCGAGATATCGCGCGGCGGCCAGCACGGCCACCAGGACCACCGACGCGACGACGATCGCCACCAGCGTGACGATCGTCGCGAAATAGAGATACCGTTGGCGCCGCGCGCTTCGGGCAACGGCCGCGAACGATTCAGCGAGCGAGTCCTGTGTGAGGTCGAGAATTTTCTGCATGACGCGGTCGTCAGATCAGTCCGTTCTCGTAGGCATAGCGGATGAGATCGGTGTTGGTCTGCAAGCCGAGCTTCTGCATCGCCATGGTCTTCTGGCTCGACACCGTGCTGACCGAGCGGCCCAGCTTGGTTGCGATTTCCGACAGCAGGGAGCCTTGCGCATAGAGCCGCACGACTTCGAGTTCGCGTGGCGTCAACTCGGTTGCGGGTGCGGCGTTGGCCGATGCCGAATCGAGCAGTGCACGGATCGAGGGCGAGTAGAAATGGCCGTCGCTGACGGTCACATGGATGCACGCGCGAACGGTTTCGTCGAGCTGGTCTTCCTTGCTGACGAAGGCGCGCGCACCCAGCTTCATCGCGCGCATGACGACGCCGGGGTTGGTCTGCGCGCTGACCACGACGATGCGCGTGTCGGGATAAAGACGCGACAGGCGCTTGAGCAGGTTGAAGCCGTCGATCGACGCGTCGCCGTGTCCCATGCTGAAGTCGGTCACGGCGACATCCGCTGGATTCTGCGCCAGCGCCTGCACCAGCTGGCTGCCGTTTGTGCACTCGCACACAACCTCGAAACCCGGTGCCCTTCTCAGGCAGTCCCGCAGGGCAACGACAATCAATGGATGATCGTCGGCAAGCGCGACGCGAATAGGCTTGACTGACATACCGTTGTTCCTTAGGACGACGGAGGGGAATGTGCTGGCTATTCTCGGAGGCAGTTTAGCCTTTTTATTAATCTTAGGAAATGTCTGATTCACAAATCTGAAATTGGCGAAGTTCTTTAGACTGCCGTTCACGGAATATCCGGTTTTACTGGAATATGAAGCGGGTAAGCGGGACGTTAAGAAATGTAATGGCCATCCCTCGCTGGAGTGATTTGCACGAGGTCGAACTCGCAAAAAGCGCCCCTCCGTTTTCAAGCCTGGCGGCCTCTGACGCCCGCACGGCTATCGGACTACATCGATAAAGATCGCCCGACACGTTATGTGCCGTGCATTCTCAATGGCACTCCTCGCCAGCGGTATCGTATTTTCCTTAAATTGGCGATCCGAATTTCAGATATTTCGCATAAAAGGCTGGCCGCGTTCCGCCTTATAGGACGGGCATCGGGTTATCAGCCGCCACGAATTACGATTGATCGGTGTGTCGAACTGACGCAACGCGTACGTAGCGGATGACGGCATCGCATTACAACGAATTGCCAGTCGGTGAGGCGCCAGGGCATCGATGCAGACGCTGAAGCGAAAGCAGAATTGATCTGATGGATCGGCGTTACTACCATCTCGACAGCACGTGGGGGACGGCTCAGGATGGATCTGTCAGCGCCCAGTAGTGTGGGCCGGCTGATCCAGGTAACAACGGCGTTTTAGCGGCCCGCCCAGGAATGGACGGGCTATTTTTTTGGTCCCCTGTCTCTGTCTGTCTCTGTCTGGCGCGATCGGGACTCAGGCGCCGAACAGGTTCATCTGCCGGGCTGACGTGATCGCCGGTCGTTCGAGCGCGAGCAGACCCTGCTTGCGCTCGAGGCCGCCGGCGTATCCGGTCAGCTCGCCCGCGACCGAGAGCACGCGATGACACGGCACGATGATCGCCACCGGGTTGCGTCCGCTGGCGGCGCCGACGGCGCGCGCACTGTTGCCTTCGAGCCCGAGCCGGTCGGCGAGGCCGCCGTAGCTTTCGATGTGCCCATAGGGAATCTTCACGAGTTCGTGCCACACGCGCCGCTGGAACGCCGTACCTGACAGCTGCACATTGACCGTGAACACCTTGCGCTCGCCGGCGAAGTATTCGGCAAGCTCATCTTCGGTCTGGCGCAGTACATGCGCGATCTGGGTGTCGCGATTGTCGATACGCGCGTCGGGATAGTGCTTCTGGCCGACAAAATAGAGACCTGTAAGGGCGTCGCCTTCCGCACGCAGCAGGATGTCGCCGAACGGGCTCGCAATCAGGGTGCACTGCTTCATGGCTCTCTCATGGCTCTGGCAGCGGTTCCAGCTTCCATCGAAGGCTGCTTTCGGGCGCTTCCAGTTCTCATCACTCTAGCGCATCGTTCCGGCTCGCACCGCCCCCTGCCGCGAGCCGGGCGAGTTGGGCAAGAAGCGGATTGAACCGTCCGGGCGATTCCGCCCGACAGGGCGACGCCCCATCGCACAGCCCCGCGACACGACGATGACATCCGTACAGACGACCCGGGAAATGCAGACACCGTGGCCGGGCACGCAAAAAGCCGGCCAGCCCGACGGACACTCGCGCTACACTGGCCTTGAACCGCGGCGCCGGGCTGCATGCGGTCCTTCGGGCAACGAAGCCGACGGCAGCGGGTGTCCGTGGGGATGGCCGCCCGGCGGACGAAGTTTGCCGCCAGCCCGTACAATGAATCGCTCAACAACGGAACGAGGACAATGTCGATGCGCACCACCGGCTCTTCCGGGGCAATGACCCTGCTCACCGAATACGACGACGCAACGGCGCGCGAACTTCGCTCGCTGCGCCTCGAATCGACTGAAGACGGCAAAGGCATTCTTCTGATCGAAGTCGATGAACGCAAGCCGGGAATCCACCGCGAAGTGCGTTACGAGATCACACCCGCGGAACTCATCGCAGCGATTCGCGCCCACGGCGCCGAATTGCCGGGTGAACAGCACAACCGTTAATTCACCCTGAACCGCCGGCACGGCGGGTTTCACCCCGGGCGGCAGCAGGCCCCGTACCTCGTGGTACGCGCCCCGCCTGGTACGTTCTTCAGCGGGGCCGACCGGTACTGGCGGCGCCGCCGATCCTCGAAGGCAGACAATGGAATACGATCCGCAGAATGCGTTCGCCCGGATCCTGCGGGGCGAATTGCCCGGCATCCGCGTGTACGAAGACGAACTGACGGTCGCGATCATGGATATCATGCCGCAGGCCGATGGCCACGTACTCATCCTCTGCAAGGAGCCGGCCGCCGAAATTTTCGAGCTGTCGGAAGAAGGCGCGGCTGCCTGCATGCGGACAACCCGGCGGGTCGCGAAAGCGGTCAAGGCGGCCCTGAACCCACCCGGTGTGCTGATCGCCCAGTTCAACGGGCGCGCAGCCGGCCAGACCGTGCCGCACGTGCATTTCCACGTCATCCCGCGACGCGGGGGTGAAACGCTGAAACCGCACGGCACCGTGCCCGCGGACACCGAAAAACTTCGCGAGACCGCCGCGCTGATCGTTGCCGCCATGCCCGAAGGCGCTGTCTGACCGTCTGACCTTTTGAAACGGCGGTTCGTCCCCATCTGGCGCTGATGGCCGGTATGGAAACACGGCGGCCGCCTCTAGCGCCTCCAGCGGGCCGGGTGCGTCACGCGTCCGGCCCGCTGCGCTTCTCCGGCCTGGTGGCAGCCGGCCCGATCGTGAATTTCTTTTGTTTTCAAGTCACATTCCGGCACGCTTGCACGTCTCAAAAATGCGTCCATAATCCTTGAGTTACCTTCATTTCTGGCCGTAAGGCCGTGGATGTAAGCCGATGCTACATGACCTCGTCCAGCAGTACGGGCCGTTGCTGGTGTTTGCCAATGTGCTCGCCGCGTCGCTCGGGCTGCCTCTGCCCGCGATGCCGTCTCTCGTACTTTTTGGGGCAATGGCTGCGCTGCATCCGGGCTCCATCGGCGAACAACTGCTGCCGGTTCTGGTGCTGTCGATTTTCGCGACGCTGATTGGCGACAGCGCATGGTTCCTCGCCGGCCGCATCTACGGCGGCAACACGCTGAAGACGCTCTGCAAGCTTTCGCTGTCGCGCGATACGTGCGTGAAGAAGACCGAGCGCTTTTTCGGACGCTGGGGCGTGCGCGTGCTGGCCGTGGCCAAGTTCGTGCCGGGCCTGTCGATCGTCTCGGTGCCGATGGCCGGCGCGATGCGCGTGCCGTATCGCACGTTTCTGAGCTACGACAGCATCGGCGCGGCGCTGTGGTCGGGCGTCGGGTTGGCGATTGGTGCGCTGTTCGCGCCGCAGATCGACATGCTGTTTGCCGGTGCGAGCCGTCTTGGACGCATGACCGCGGTGGTCGTGGTCGCGCTGTTGCTGCTGTATGGCGCCTGGCGCTGGATCCGCCGGCGCCAGTTGATCAGGAAGCTGGCCACTGCCCGCATGGAAGTCGAGGAGCTCGACAAGCTGATCAGCGCGAATCAGACGCCCGTGCTTTTCGATATCCGCTCGCACGAAAAGCGCAAGCTCGATCCGTTCGTGATCCCGGGCTCGCAGTACGCCGACGAGCGTCAACTCTCGGAGATCATCGCGAAATATCCGCACGACCAGAAAGTAGTGATTTACTGCTCGTGCCCGAACGAGATTTCAGCGGCATGGATGGCGAAGCAGATGACCGAGGCCGGTTTCTCCGATGTCGTGCCGCTGCGTGGCGGCCTCGACGCCTGGCGCGATGCCGGCCGCCAGCTGGAGCCGCTGCCTGGCCCACCCGCCAGTCATGTCGACGACGCCGACATCGCACCGAAAGCGGCGTAACGCGCGGTCGCGCGACACCCACGGCGAGCCCGGCGCATCCGCGCTGGCACCGGCGCCGCATCACACAGAAAAGAGGAAGGAGCCGTCTGATGGCAGCGACTCAGGACAATGAAGGTCAGGCAATCGTAGCGGACGCACCGTTTTCGAACCTGAGCACCCGGCAGCACCAGATGTTCCCGGAACTCACCGACGCGGAAATCGACCGTCTGCGCAAATTCGGCGAAGTGACGCGCCGGGGCGCCGGTGAATATCTGTTTCTCACCGGCCAGACCGGCCCAGGCATGTTCGTGATCCTGTGCGGTGGCGTGCGGATAACCCGACGCGACGGACTTGGCCGCGAGTATCCGATAGTCGAACATGGCCGCGGCCAGTTCATGGCCGAGGTCGGGCAGCTATCCGGCAAGCCCGCGCTGGTCGACGGGCTGACGACGCGCCCCGTCGAGGTGCTGCTGATTCCGCCCGCGCGGCTGCGCGCGCTGATCGTCGCCGAGGCGGAACTGGGCGAGCGCATCATGCGCGCGCTGATTCTGCGCCGCGTCGCGCTGATCGAGAACGGCTCCGGCGGGCCGGTGCTGATCGGCAAGCGCAACGACCGCCGTCTTCTCGCGCTGGAAGGCTTCCTGTCCCGCAACGGTCATCCGCATTCGGTGATCGATGAACGCGACGAAGACGCGCTGCGGCTTATCGAGCAGTTCGCCGCGCGCCCCGAAGACCTGCCGCTCGTGATCTGTCCGGACGGCACGGTGCTGCATCATCCGAGCGATCCCGAACTGGCGACCGCGCTCGGCATGCTGCCCGAGCTCGACGCGTCGCATATCTACGACGTCGCGATTGTCGGCGCCGGTCCGGCCGGGCTCGCGACCGCCGTGTATGCCGCCTCCGAAGGCCTTTCGGTCATCGTGCTCGACAGCCGCGCACCTGGCGGCCAGGCGGGCGCCAGTTCGCGCATCGAAAATTACCTCGGCTTTCCGACCGGTATTTCCGGCCAGGCGCTGGCTGGCCGCGCGTTCGTGCAGGCGCAGAAATTCGGCGCGCACGTCGCGATTCCCGTGAAGGTGCGCGCGCTGCATTGCGACGAGCAACCGCACCGGCTGGATCTGGTGTGCGGCGGCAGCATCCTGTCGCGCACGGTGGTGATCGCGACGGGTGCGGTATACCGTCGCCCGCGGCTCGAAGGGCTCGAACGCTTCGAAGGTCGCGGCGCGTACTACTGGGCTTCGCCCGTCGAGGCGAAACTCTGCAAGCACGAAGAGATCGTGCTGGTCGGCGGCGGCAATTCGGCCGGACAGGGCATCGTCTATCTGGCGTCGCACGCAAAGCATGTACACGTGCTGATCCGCAAGAGCGGCTTCGAGTCGACGATGTCGCGTTACCTGATCGATCGTATTCGTTCGTTGCCGAATGTGACGGTGCATCCGCACGCCGAAATCGGCCACCTCGAAGCTGGCGAAAGCGGACTCACTTCGGTTGTCCTGAAGTCGCCGCTTCCGGACGGCACCGATCACTTCGACACGCGGCACCTGTTCCTCTTCACCGGTGCCGATCCGAACACCGAGTGGCTGCGCACCTGCGGGGTCGAACTCGACGCGAAGGGCTTCGTGCTGACAGGCATTGGTGCAGGCTCGGGCTGCGATCTGGCGACGACGGTCGAAGGCATCTACGCCATCGGCGACGCCCGCGCCGGGTCGACGAAGCGCGTGGCGGCCGCCGTCGGCGAAGGCGCGGCGGTGGTGGCGCAGATTCATCAGCTGCTCGCCGAGCGGGCCGGCGAAGCGATCGCGCTTGGCGCCTGAGCGAAGAGCACGCACCGCGTCTTGAAGACCGTCCCGCTTTCGGCTGCCCGCACGCTCCATCTGGCCGCTCAGGGTCTGCTCACGCCGCCGCGCCGCAAGGCGACGAAGGCGGACGTGCTGACGGCCATCCGCCGCATGGCGCAACTGCAGATCGACACGATTCATGTTGTCGCGCGCAGCCCGTATCTGGTGCTGTTCAGCCGCATCGGCGCATACGAACCGGGCTGGCTCGACGCGCATCTCGCCGGGGGCAGTCTCTTCGAATTCTGGTCGCACGAGGCGTGTTTCGTGCCGATCGAGGATTACGGCCTGCTGCGCCATCGCATGCTCGATCCGGCTGGCATGGGCTGGAAATACGCCGCCGGCTGGCACGCCCAGTACCGCGCCGACATCGATAACCTGCTCGATCACATCCGCCGCAACGGCCCCGTGCGCGCGGCGGATTTCGCGCGCGAAGGCGGCAAGGGCAACGGCTGGTGGGACTGGAAACCCGAGAAACGTCACCTGGAAGTGCTGTTCTCGACCGGTCAGCTGATGGTGTCGGCGCGTCACAATTTCCATCGCATCTACGATCTCACCGAGCGCGTGCTGCCCGGCTGGGACGACGCACGCGACCTGCAACCGGTCGAAGCCGTCGCGCGCGAGCTGCTGCTGCGCAGTTGCCGTGCGCTTGGCATCGCGCGCGCGGACTGGGTCGCGGATTATTACCGGCTGCCGCGCCGGCCGTACGTCGATGCACTCAGGGCGCTCGCCGACGAAGGCGAACTGATACCGGTACGCGTCGAAGGCTGGAAGCAGGACACGTTCGTGCATCGCGAGTTCGCGCCCTTGATCGACGATGCGGTCAGCGGCGCGCTCGCCTCGACGGTGACCACCGTGCTCTCGCCGTTCGACCCGGTCGTGTGGGACCGCAAGCGCGCCACCGCGCTGTTCGATTTCGACTACGCGATCGAGTGCTACACGCCAGCCGCGAAGCGCAAATTCGGCTATTTCGTGCTGCCTCTGCTAAGCCGCGGCAAGCTGGTGGGGCGCGTGGATGCGAAGGCGCATCGCACGGAAGGAGTGTTCGAGCTGAAATCGTTTCATCTCGAACCCGGCGTGCGCCTGAGCGGCCGGCTGACGAACGACCTGCGTCGCGCGCTACAGCGTTGCGCCGACTGGCACGGCACACCCGAACTGCGGTTCACGTCCGCGCCGAAGGAAGTGCTGGCGGCGTTCGATGCGCAAGCAAACCGACGCGACGAGATCAGTGAAACGCCGCCCACGCCATCGACAACGAAAACACGCCGGGCACAATCGACGCGCCGCGCTGCACTTTCGACGGATTGATCCACGCGAGTTTGCCGTTGCCGGGCGCCGCGCCAAAACCATCCGTCACGATTGCTGGAACATCGGCGGAACGATAGCGGAATCGGCATAGGGGACGGCCATGAGGCCGTACCCCTGCCACACCACCCGGCATGCGGGTCCGCACCGGGCGGTTCGGGAAGTTGAGGTTATGAGAGTCGGGGTACAC
>NZ_CAJQYY010000046.1 GCF_907164575.1 Paraburkholderia gardini | reverse complement strand
CAACCGGACGTGCACGTCCGGTTGATCGACACGTCAGGCTCGATGCCACTCAGGCTTCTGCCGAGCGCACGACACGAACAGGAACAGACTTGTACGAAGGCGTCCCGCTCTCCTTGTCAATGAAGTCGAGTGGCACCAGCACGTTGGCTTCCGGATAATAGGCCGCCACTGAGCCCGGCGCGATGTCGTAGGCGATCGCGGTGATCTGCTTCAGGCGAAGCTGTCTGCCCGCCGAAATGGTTTCGATGTCGACCAGATCGCCATGTTCGAGTCCCCGGGCGGCAAGATCGTCCTCGTTCATGAACAGCACGTCACGCCGGCCGAACACGCCCCGGTAGCGATCGTCCATCGCATAGATGGTGGTGTTGTACTGGTCGTGGCTGCGGATCGTGATGAGACGCAGCACATTCTCAGCGCCCAGCACGTCCGCGTCTTCCTTTACGCCACCGTACACCGAGAACATCGCTTTGCCCGACGGTGTGGGCCACACGCGTTCGGTCGGGGGAAGTGGCATACGGAATCCTCCCGGCACCCTGATTCGTGCGTTGAATGCCTCGAATCCCTGCACGGTTTGCTCGATCAGGTCGCGAATCCTGTCGTAGTCGGCAACCAGGTCCGACCATGCCACCTTGCTGGCCGGCAACGTTGCTCTCGCGATACCGGCGATGATCGCCGGCTCGGATAGCAGGTGTTCGGACGCAGGCGTCAGCTTGCCCGAAGAGGCGTGGACCATCGACATGGAATCCTCGACCGTAATGGATTGCCGCCCGGTCGCCTGGATATCGAGTTCCGTGCGCCCAATAACCGGCAGCACGTAGGTTTCTTTTGCCACTAGCAGATGCGAACGATTGAGCTTGGTACCGAGGTGGACGCTCAGATCGAGCCTGCTCATCGCGGGAAAGGACTGCCCGGAATCGGGTAACGCAACCGCGAAGTTTCCACCCAGGCAAATCAGGGCCCTGGCTGTGCCGGCGATCATCGCCTGCATCGCCTGGACCGCATCGTGCCCGTGTGCCGCGGGCGGCGTGAAGCCGAACACATCTTCGATCTGCTTGAGGAAGGTGGCGGACGGTTTTTCCGTAATGCCAACCGTGCGGTTCCCCTGCACGTTCGAATGCCCGCGCAAAGGACAGATGCCTGCGCCAGGCTTGCCGATGTTGCCGCGCAATAACAGCAGATCCGCAATCAGACGGACATTGGCAGTCCCCTTGTTATGCTGGGTAACGCCCATGCCGTACGTGACGATCGTCGCGTTCGATTTTGCGTAGGCAACGGCAACCTCATCGAGATCTTCGCGGGTGAGTCCGCTTGCCTTTTCGATATCGTCCCATGACGTCGCTTCCAGATCGGCGGCGAACGCCTCGAACCCCTGGGTATGCGTGGCAATGAACGCGTGGTCGAGGACGGTATGACCCTGTTCCGCGTCCATCGTGAGGAGCGCTTTCATGACGCCTTTGAGGGCGGCTGCGTCTCCGCCGGCGTCGAGCTGAAAATAGGTCGACGCGATCCGGGTCGATCCGAACGTCGCCATTTCGATGACGCTCTGCGGATCGGCGAAGCGCTCGAGTGCGCGCTCGCGCAACGGATTGAACACGATGATCGGAACATTGCGCCGCGAGCATTCGTGGAGCGTCCCCATCATGCGCGGGTGATTCGTGCCGGGATTGTGACCGATCGAGAGGATGAGTTCGGTCTTGTCGAAATCATCCAGCGATACCGTGCCCTTGCCGATCCCGATCGACTGGGGCAGGCCAACGCTGGTCGGCTCGTGACACATGTTCGAGCAGTCGGGGAAATTGTTCGTCCCATACTCCCGTGCGAACAGTTGAAAGAGGTAGGCGGCCTCGTTCGACGCCCGGCCTGAGGTATAGAACTCGGCCTCGTCGGGAGAGGACAACCCGCGCAGCACTTCACCGATGCGAGCGAATGCATCCTCCCATTCGACCGCCCGGAACTTGTCCGTGGCGCGATCGTAGACGAGCGGATGCGTGAGCCGGCCGAGATCCTCCAGTTCGAAATCCGAGCGTTGCAGCAGCGACGACACTGTGTTGTTTTCGAAAAACGCCGGCGTTACCCGCTTCGTCGTCGCTTCCCAGGTGACCGCTTTGGCACCGTTTTCGCAGAACTGGAACGTCGACTTGTGCTCCTTGTCCGGCCATGCGCAACCCGGACAATCGAAGCCGTCGGGCTGATTGGTCCGCAGCAGCGCGATCGGCGCCTCGATGCTTTCCATTTGTGTGCGCACCGCCTGAGCTGTCGCCCGAAGCGCTCCCCACCCGCCAGCGGGTGCGTCATACGGCCGGATTCCCGGAACTTCGCGTCGCGTGGTCATATGAGACTCCATGAACTGCTCCAGGAAACCTGGAGGCTGCCTTGCCTGGGTTATGCCGCATCACGGCGTAAGGCCTGAATACCGTTTTAGTCTAATTGGGCCAATGCGCCGTGAAGGGTACAGATCGAACGGCGGCGGACATGCACAGTACAAGTACAGTAGTGACACTCCCTGTATCGCCCAGGCCGCGAGCCCGCACCTCGTCCGCAGTGACGCAGCGGCTTCTTCCAGCTTGTTACGCGTCTCATTCCTTCGGGGCGGCGATTTCAGTGGGTTCGGGGCTGCCGACTTCCTTCGACGGCTTTTTCTTCGCACGTCCGCTCCCCTTCCCGCCTGTCGCCCTGGGAGCAGGAGGTGCCTCGCTTTTGCTGAACGTCACTTCGCCGCTTTCCTTGTCATAGCTGACTTCAACGCTGTCGCCCGACTTCAGGGCGTCACTGAGAATCTCCTTCGCGAGCCGCGTTTCCAGTTCCTGGCGAATCTGGCGCTTCAGCTCGCGTGCACCGAACTCCGGTCGATAGCCGGCCTCGGCAAGATGATCGATAACCGGTTCGCCTATCTTGAGGGTAATATCCTGCGCGGCGGCGGTGCGCACCACCCGTTCGAGCTGGATCTGCACGATCGAGCGGATGTTGTCGCGGGAGAGCCCGTGGAAGACGATGATCTCGTCGATCCGGTTCAGGAATTCGGGACGGAAGTGGCCTTTGAGCACCCCCATCAATTCCTCGCGGATCGCTTTCTCGGTCAGCCGATCCGCCTCGGGTTTCTCGAGGTTGTCCATGATGATCGATGCGCCGAGATTGCTCGTCGCAATGATGATCGTGTTGCTGAAGTCCACGACACGACCCTTGCCGTCGGTCAGCCGCCCGTCGTCGAACACCTGCAGCAGCACGTTGTTGACGTCGGGGTGGGCCTTCTCGATCTCGTCGAGCAGGATCACGCTATATGGCCGCCGCCGGACGCGCTCGGTGAGTTGCCCGCCCTCGTCGTAACCGACGTAACCCGGAGGCGCGCCGATCAGCCGCGCGACCGCGTGACGCTCCATGTATTCGGACATGTCGATACGGATGACCGCCTGCTCATCGCCGAACACCGTTTCTGCCAGCGCCTTCGCGAGTTCGGTCTTACCGACGCCGGTGGGCCCAAGGAACAGGAACGTCGCGATCGGCCGGTTCGCCTGGCCGAGGCCCGCGCGTGACAGACGCACTGCGTCGCTCACGGCAATCACCGCGTCGTCCTGGCCGATCACGCGTTCGCGCAGCTTCTTCTCCATATCCAGCAGCTTCTGGCGCTCTTCCTGCGTGAGCTCCGTGACCGGAATGCCGGTAAGACGCGACACCACTTCGGCGATCGACTGCACGGTCACTTCGAGCGTTTCCGAGCCGGTCTTGCGCTGCCATGCCTCGACCTGCTCGTCGAGTTTCTCCTGCTTCTCGCCAATACGTTGCTCGAACGCTTTCGCCTCGTCGAAGCGCTTGCGCGAGGATGCGTAGTCCTGCTCGCGCCTGAGCTGGGCGATTTCGGCTTCGAGCTCCTGGATAGCCGCCGGACGCGAGGTCGCGCCGATGCGCACGCGTGCCGCCGCCTGGTCAATCAGGTCGATGGCCTTGTCGGGCAAAAAGCGCGATGTAATGTAGCGATCCGAGAGTTCGGCGGCGGCAACGAACGCCTCGTCGGCGAACGTCACCTGGTGGTGCGCCTCAAGCTTGTCGCGCAGGCCGCGCAGGATGACGATGGTCTGCTCGACCGTCGGCTCCGGCACCAGCACAGGCTGAAAGCGCCGCTCGAGCGCGGCATCTTTTTCGATGTACTTCTGATATTCGTTGAGGGTCGTCGCACCGATCAGGCTAAGCTCGCCACGCGCGAGCGCAGGCTTGAGCACGTTCGCGATATCGAGGCCGCCTTCTCCGCCGCCTTGTCCCGCGCCCACGATCGTGTGCAGCTCGTCGATGAAGAGGATCAGTTCGTCCTGCTTCGCCGTGACCTCGTCGATCAACTGCTTTGCCCGCTCCTCGAATTCGCCGCGATATTTCGCGCCTGCCACCATCGAGTTGATGTTGACTTCGACGAGCCGCTTGCCGCGCAGAACTTCAGGCACGTCGCCATTGATGATGCGCTGTGCCAGCCCTTCGACGATCGCGGTCTTGCCGACACCCGGCTCGCCGATCAGCACGGGATTGTTCTTCTTGCGCCGCGCGAGCACCTCGATCGTGCTCTCGATCTCCTGCGCGCGACCGAGCACCGGGTCGAGCTTGCCCTGACGCGCCATGACCGTCAGGTCGCGCCCAAACTTGTCGAGCGTGGGCGTGCCGCTCGGCGTATCGACGCGACCGTCCTCCGCGCCTTTACCCACGACTTTCACGACCTTCTGCCGCAACGCCTCCGGCGTCACGCCATACTTCTTGAGCAGTGTGCCCGCGATACTGTCCGGCACGGCCGAAAGCCCGATGAGCAGATGCTCCGGGCCAACGTATGAATGCCCCAGATCGCGAGACGCCTGGAACGCGTATTGAAACGCCTTTTTCAGGCGCGGCGAGATGGTCATCTTCTCGATCGGCGCGTCGGGATCGGCGGTTCCCGTTCGCGCATGCTGGTCGATATATCCCTTGATGTCTTGCGGCGAGAGCTTGAGTTCCTTCAGGAGCGCGGCACACACGTCGGTGTCGGCGAGTACGTAAAGCAGATGCTCGGTGTCGAGTTCGTTGCGGCGAAGCTCGTGCGCCTTCTCCGCGGCACGCTGCAGCAATTCAAGTGTCTGTTCGCTGAACGCGTCGGTTGCATCGACCGATTCACGCGGCAATTCGGCGGCGAAACCTGCTGCTTCGTCTTCATCCGCGGCTTCGCCCCCCATGCCGCCGAAGAAGCGCGACAGGCCGCCTCCCAGCAGGGAATCGAACGGATTGACCATGCTTTGGTGCCGCATCAACTGCCGATAGTCGTAGTCGCAGATCGATAAAGACTTCCGCTCGCCGTTCTGCACAACGGTCACACGGGCGACAGCCGGACGGGCGTTACAGATTTCGCAAAGGGCGGGCATCGTGGAGTCACCTTTATCAGTTAAAGCATCTGGCCTTCTTTCAAAGGTTACAGAATGCATTCGCGTGATTTGCGAATACTCCAGACCCGCCGCCCGTGACTGCTTATGCAGGAGCGGACCGGTGACGAAGCACACGCATCATCTTCCTCGCTACGCGTAGCACCAGAGCATGATGGGCATAGCGAACCCTGCATCAAGTGTCACGCACCCAACTCCTGGAATGCGTGGCCATTGGCCTCGAGCCCCTTCAGAAGTTCTGGCGTCAGATCGCTTTGCCGCACCTGCCCCTCGAATTGCCAGTCGCTTTTGTCAACGAGATCGGGCAGACCAGCCCCCTTGCGCACATAGAGCCCGAGTGTCGGTTTTTTCAGGTTAATGTAGAAATCGAATTCCTGCATTTCCAGCCCCTCATGCACATTGGGTGACATAACACCTCCCGCCTGGCGCTTCCCATGTGCATCCGCTCAGACGACGAATGTCGCTCTATCGAAGACGTCAAATCCTGCCTGAAAGTCTACGAACAAGTCATGGTTATGTGAACGGCGATTTCTCCGATGTTAGCTATCGGCAAAATACACCCGGCCGTTCGTCGTTTCGTCTGAATATCCTGCTGTCGGGGTGACGGAATTGCTGCATCATGGCTTCGCGGGAAACACACGCACACCGGATGCGGACCGCGTGTCGATCGTGAAGGCGCGAAAGGAGAAAACGATGCCAGCATGCACTGTTTCTTGCGGCGAGTTTGAGATCGTTGTGCGACCTGAGCCTAACGAGTTCGGCGCCTGGATCGCAAGTGTGACTGTGAGCCGCGGCGCGGGTACGGTCGTCCATACTCTTCCGATGACCGTTCAGCCGGAGTGGCTGACTGAAGAGGAGGCAACTAGAGACGGGATTGAATGGGGGCGTCGGTTCATCGATCGTGAGTTCCACACGCCGCGGTCCCACTCGTGGGTTGCCGGGCGATCTCGTGCAGAACGCTGGTTCCGTGATGCCGAGGAATCGCGCAGATCCGGATCCAGTACCCAGGTCTCGCGGCGGCAATAAAATATCGTCTCCGAGCCGGGTTGTTGAGTATGGCACTGGAGGTGAAGGCAACCGGTCAGTGTCGCCGCATGTGTGCCTCGAGTTCTTGAACATTGAGCGTCGACAGGTCCTCGCCAATTTGTTCGAATATCAATCGACGTGCCTCCTCGCTCAGATCCGCTTTGACCATGCCCAAAAATTCTGGCTCGACGGCGAGTCTCGGTCGATCATAGAGTTGATGGAGTCGGCCTTGTTCCAGATAGTCGGAAACGCGCTTCGCAAATTTCTCGCGGTCTTTCTCCGTTAGCATCGTGCCGGTACAGGCATCGTTGACGAGGTACGAACGACTTCCATTGAAGATAGCAGTTCGGGCCAAATGCGCCATGGCCGATTTGCCGATTTATAGTATCGGCCTGAAGTTCGTCACGAAGCCGCTTTGGCATTTCATTATCATTGCCGCATTGCTCGCCTCGACCGCCATGTTGTCGCGCAAGACACGGGCGAACGCCCCCGTACTGTCCAGGAGCGACTCTGCCGCCCAGCCGCGGGGTTATAGCGCAGATGCGGCTCATATTGGACCTGCGACGCCACCCGCCAGATATCCCGTTCTGCCATGCCGGCTCCGTCGCGCCCCTGAGGCCGACGTTCGCTACGCCAGCGTCGCAGCGGGTGGGCTTTTCCCATCCAGTCGCCTCCCCTACTTCATCACCAGAAGGGGGAGCGCCGAATGGTCAACGCGTCACCAGACGCGAGTCTCACATTCTTCACGCAGATGCCCGACGAATGCCTGTTGTATTGCCGTGCCTAACCAGTCGGTACGCACAGTAAATCCAACGGCTCTGCGTGCTTCGGGCATCTCCAGTTCCAGCGCGACCATCTCGCTACCCGGGTAAGCCTCGCGAATCTGCGAGCGCGATAACAGCGTAATGCAGTCGCTTTCGATCAGCATCGCCATCATCATCGCAAGCGAACTCGTTTCGACCACCAGCGGCGGCTTGACCGGCAAGCGGGCGAAGATCGAATCGATCACCGAGCGACGCGGCACATTGCGCTGTGGCACGACCCAGTCGTAATCGGCAAGGTCATGGGCCGCGATGGTTTTCTGTCTGGCCAGTCGATGTCCCTTGCGGACGGCCACCACATAAGGGTCGGCGAACAGCTCCATCTCCTGCACGGCCCCCGTGAGGCGGGGCTCGCGCAGCCCACCGATGATGATATCGATCGCACCGGAACGTAATTCGCGCAGGAGACGCGCATGGGAGCCTTCGTCGACGGTGATGCGCGCGGCGGGATAACGCTCGCGCAGGCGCTGAATGGCACGCGCGACGAGGCGTGGCGGCAGCAACGGCAAGACGCCGATCGCCACTTTTCCGATGAGTTGCCCGCGGGCGTACGCCAGATCTTCACTTGCCTGCGCGATCTCGTGAAGCGCCAGACTCAGGCAACGCGCGAATTCGATGCCTGCGGGGTTTGCCGACACACTATGCACACGCCGCCGGTAAAGCGACACACCGACATTTTGCTCGATCTGTCGCGCCGCCCGATGCACTGCGGGCTGCGAAATGCCCAGTAACTGGGCGGCCTCGGCCGCCGATCCCGTATTCGCTATCGCGATGTGGCAGCGCACCTGCGTGTCGGTCAGATGCAGACAGATTTTGCTTGCGTTCGCCTCTCCGGGGGTGGAATGCCCGACCACATTCGCTACGGCCCGCTCCATCTGGTCAAGCATGCGACGAACACGACGTTGCAGGATCACGCCCTCCGCCGTCAGTTCGCTTCCGCCGAAGCCACGCTCGAACAGCTGACCGCCGAAGCTCGCTTCCAGCTTGCTGATGGCGAGGCTCACCGCAGGCTGCGTACGCCCCGCGCGGACCGCTGCCTGGCCGATTCCGCCAGCCTCGCACACCGCGTCGAACAGGAACAGACGCCTTAATCGCGTCAGGTCATCACCCGATGACGTATGCCCGCCTACACCCATCGATCCTCCAGAACCGCCATGTGAAAACCCTTAGCTTAACTAGAATTTATGCCTCATGGTTCACTTCATATTGAGGACTTCGACTACATCGCACTTACAGTAACGCCCATTCCATCGAAAAGTTTCCAGTCAGGAGCAGCTTCATGTCCATCGTCATCGACACGCACACTCACGCAATTTCCCCGGATAAACAACGCTATCCGCTCGCACCGGTCGGCGGCCATCAGTCGGAATGGTCGGCGAAGCGCCCTGTCAGCTTTGAAGGACTGCTGGCGTCGATGGACGAAGCCGGCATCGACCGCGCAGTGGTCGTGCAAGCCTCGACGGTGTACGGCAACGATAATAGTTATGTGGTCGAAGCGGTGCGCAGCCATTCTGATCGCTTCGCGGGCGTATTCTCGATCGACGTGCTGGCAGGCGACGCCATCACGCAGATGCAGCGCTGGCTGGACGCGGGCCTCTCCGGGCTGCGCCTTTTCACGACCGGCAGCACGATGCCTGGCCAGGCTGGCTGGCTCGACGACGAGCGCTCTTTCCCGGTGTGGGAATACGCGCAGCGCCACAACGTGTCGATCTGCCTGCAGATGACCTCGCAAGGCATTCCCGCGCTCCTGAACATGCTCGCGCGCTTTCCTGACATCCGGGTGCTGCTCGATCACCTCGCACGTCCCGAACTCGCTGGCGGCCCGCCGTACGAAGCAGCCGCACCGCTCTTCAGCCTCGCGTCGCATCAGGGCGTGTATCTGAAGCTCACGAACCGCACAATTGCCGAAGCCGCTCGCGGTGCCTCGACGCCCACCGCGTTCTTTCCGCGCGTACTCGACGCCTTCGGCGCACATCGCATTGCGTGGGGTTCGAATTTCCCGGCTGCTGAAGGCGCACTGCCGCAACTGCTCGCCGATGCCCGCGAAAGCCTGTCGATGCTGCCCGTCGATGCACGCGAAGCGATCTTCGGCGGTACTGCGCGCACGGTTTATCCAGCGCTCGCCGCTTGATACACCCACCTCGAACGAAACAGGAAAACCCGATTGTGAGCATCTCCACGCAACCGCTGCGCCTGAAGACCGCGCTGAAAACCTATCCGCACACACAGGCGCTGAAAACCGGTGAGCTGACCGCCCCCGCCGTCGAACTCGTATTCGAAGACATCGAGCCGATTCATCGCGCGTTCGCGCCGATGGCACGCCGTCAGGCGTACGACGTCAGCGAAATGGCAATCGTCACGTATCTGCAGGCGAAAGCCTACGGCAAACCGGTCGTGCTGTTGCCGACGGTCGTGGCCGCGCGCTTTCAGCAAGGCTGCATTATTTATAATGCCGCGCGCGGCAAACTCGACGTCGGCAGTCTCGCGGGCAGGAAAGTCGGCGTGCGCGCCTACTCGCAGACCACCGGCATGTGGGTGCGCGCCATTCTGGGGCAAACCTGCGGCGTGCCGCTCGAACAGATCGAATGGGTGACGATCGAAGGTGCGCATCTGGAAGAGTATGCCGATCCGTCTTTCGTGCATCGTGCCGAACCCGGCAAGCAACTGTTGCCGATGCTCCGCGCGGGCGATCTCGACGCCGTCATCCTCGGCAACGATTTGCCGGACGAGGTGGGACTCGAACCGCTGATCGACGATGCGGCCGCCGCCGACCGTGAATGGTACGCGCTTCATCGTTACGTGCCGATCAATCACGTCGTGGTGGTGACGAAAGCGCTGGCCGGCTCGAACCCACAAGCCGTGCGTGCGGTGTACGACCTGCTGTGCCGTGGCAAGGCAACGGTCGCCGCGGAGAACACCGGCAAACCGGACGGGCTGCTGTCCGGTTATGACGCACTGCGCGGGCCGCTTGAAGAAACCCTTGCGTTCTGCGAGCAGCAGCAACTGCTGCCGCGCAAGCTGACTGTCGACGAAATCTTCGCCGACAGCCTCGACATTCTCGGCGACGCTGCACGTTAATACCGCGTTCGTCCGTTTCACGATACTTAAGCGAACCCGAGTTCGCCGCCGCTTGACAAGGAGACATCATGAGCATGCCCGGCAAGTCCGCCGACATGAAACCCAGGGCACGTCAGCCGTTCTATCGCGACCTGTCCTTCCAGGTGCTGGCCGGCATGGCATTGGGCATCGTCACGGGCTATTTCTTCCCGAAGTTCGGCATCAATCTGCAGCCCGTCGGCGACGCCTTCATCCGCATCATCCAGATGCTGATTGGACCGATCATCTTCTGCACCGTATGCAGTGGTATCGCGGGCATCAGCGACTTCAGGAAGGTGGGGCGCGTGGCGATCAAGGCGCTCTTCTATTTTGAAGTGGTGACCTCGCTTGCGCTGGTGCTGGGCCTCGTGGTCATCAATCTGCTCAAGCCCGGTGTCGGTATGAACGTGGACATGCACAGCGTGCACTCCGCCACCGTCGAGGCATACGCTGCGAAAGCACATCACGTCGTCACCACGAGCGAATTCCTGCTGAATGTGATTCCGCACACGGCGGTCAGCGCGTTCGCCGGTGGCGACGTGCTGCAGGTGCTGTTCTTCTCGGTGCTGTTCGCATTCGGCCTCGCTGCCATCGGCGAGCGTGCACGGCCGGCGTTGAACCTGATCGACGCAATGTCGGGCTCGCTCTTCTGGATCATCGGTCTCGCGATGAAGATCGCGCCGCTCGCCGCGTTCGGCGCGATCGCCTTCACGGTCAGCAAGTTCGGCTTCGGCACGCTGCTCTCACTCGGCAAACTCGTGCTCGAGTTCTATCTGACCTGCGCGCTCTTCATCCTGCTGATTCTCTGGCCGATAGCGAAAATCAACGGCTTCAGCCTGCTGCGTCTGATGCGCTACATCGGCGCGGAGTTGCTGCTCGTGATCGGCACGAGTTCGTCGGAAACGGTTTTCCCGCAACTGATCGACAAGCTCGAACGGCTCGGCTGCGAAAAATCGGTGGTGGGTCTGGTTCTGCCGACAGCGTACACGTTCAATCACGACGGCACCTGCCTGTATTTCGCCGCAGCCGCTGTGTTTCTCGCCCAGGCCACCAACACGCCGATGAACTGGCACGACCAGCTGGTGCTGCTCGCCGTATTGCTGCTCACGTCGAAGGGCGCGGCAGGGGTGTCCGGTGCGGCGATTGCCGTGCTGGCAGCGACACTTACCGCATCAAACACGATTCCGGTCGAATCGATCGCCCTGATTCTCGGCATTCATAAGGCACTGTCCAGCGGATTCGTATTCGTCAACATTATTGGCAATAGCGTCGCCACCATCGTGGTAGCGAACTGGGAAAAGGCACTTGACCGCGTCGCGCTACGCCGCGAACTGCAAACCGGCTTCAAACCGGTCGACCCGCCGTCCGCACTCCTCAACCAGGCGAGCAACTAGCAACATATGCAACCAGGACCGGCGGCACGGATGAACGTACGCCGCCGGCCTGGCAGAAAGCCGGCAGCCAGATCCGGAAGCAGTAGTTTTATTAGTTATACGAATCGTACGACGAGGCTCTGCCATCGCCAGTCGTTTCACACATACGACATTAGATCGGAGACACACTATGAAAATAAGGATTTGGAGAACCATTGGGGTTGGACTGTCGGCCGCGGCAGGCACGCTGGGCGCAATGCCCGCGCACGCGCAATCGAGCGTCCAGCTATACGGCACGGTGGACGGCGGCGTCCGTTATCAGACGAATGCGGCAAAAGGCGGCGGCACGGTGGTGACGATGAATTCGAACGGCTACTACAGTTCGAACAAACTCGATTTCCGCGCAAAGGAAGACCTGGGCGATGGCTGGAACGCGCACTTCCTGCTGGAAAGCGGTTTCAACCTCGGTAACGGCCAGTTCGACAACACCACCGGAACGGAATTCAACCGGCAGGCCTTCGTCGGCGTCGGCAACACGAAATACGGTTCGCTGGATCTCGGTCGCCAGTACACGATCGCGCACGACATCATCAGCATTTACGATCCGTTCGGTTTCCACTTCACCCCGATCATTCCGTTGACGACCGCCTCGGACGGCACGCGCAACAACAATGACGCCAAATACAAAAACGTCGTCGGCCCGCTGCTTTTCGAAGCGGACAACTCGTTCGGCGGCGTCGCGGGAGATTTCAACAGCGGATCCACGCGCGCGGTCGGCGTGAGCTACGGTGAAGGTCCGGTCAGCCTCGGTGGCGTATATGGCCATCGCAACATCCTGACCGGCACGAACTATATCAGCGACAGTTATTACATGGTCGGCGCCGGCTACAGAATCGGCCCGGTACGTCTGTCAGGCGGCTTCATGTCCGAGGATCTGCAGAATCCGGCGGCGCCGCATCAGGTAACCAATAACGGCTTTGGCGGCCTCTCGTGGACCATCACCCCGGTCATGGTCTTCCGGGGTGCCTACTACCAGACCACCGTATCGAACGACAAGGCGAGCCGCCGGGGCCTGTCCGTGCTCTCGCTCGCCTATCTGCTGTCCAAACGCACCACGCTTTACAGCGAATTCGACTACACGTCCTACAAACACGCGGTGGCCAGCACGCTCAACCCGGCCGGCACGTCCAGCCAGACAGCGTTCACCATCGGTATCGATCATCTGTTCTAGCGCGTCACATCCACACGTTGGCGCGTGACCGATGCACGCGCCAGACTTTCCAGGAGTCACCGATGATCATCGACATCCACGGGCACTACACCACCGCACCCAGGACGCTTGAGACCTGGCGCAACCGCCAGATCGCCGCGATCGGCCAGCCGTCGGCCATGCCCGGGCCGTCCGAACTGAAGATCAGTGACGACGAACTGCGCGAATCGATCGAGACCAACCAGCTGCGTCTGATGCACGAACGCGGGCTCGATCTCACCGTGTTCAGTCCACGTGCGAGCTTCATGGCGCATCACATCGGCGACTTCGAGGTGTCGAGCACCTGGGCGGCGATCTGCAACGAGTTGTGCTATCGCGTGAGCCAGCTGTTTCCGCGGAATTTCATTCCCGCGGCGATGCTGCCGCAGAGTCCGGGGGTCGACACGGCAACATGCATTCCCGAACTGGTGAAATGCGTCGAACAGTACGGCAATGTCGGGATCAATCTGAATCCCGATCCGTCCGGCGGCCACTGGACAAGCCCGCCGCTATCCGATCGCTACTGGTACCCGATCTACGAAAAAATGGTCGAGTACGACGTACCCGCGATGATTCACGTGAGCACGAGTTGCAACGCGTGTTTCCACACGACCGGCGCGCACTATCTGAACGCCGACACGACTGCTTTCATGCAGTGCCTCACGTCGGATCTTTTCCATGATTTCCCCACGTTGCGTTTCGTCATTCCGCACGGCGGCGGCGCGGTGCCCTATCACTGGGGACGTTTTCGCGGCCTCGCGCAGGAAATGAAAAAGCCGCCACTGGAGGACCACCTGCTGAACAACGTGTTCTTCGATACATGCGTGTATCACCAGCCCGGCATCGATCTGCTTACCGAAGTCATTCCGGTCGACAACATCCTGTTCGCGAGCGAGATGATCGGTGCGGTGCGCGGTATCGATCCATACACGCAGCACTATTTCGACGACACGAAACGCTACATCGAAGCCGCCGACATGCACCCGGAGCAGCGTTTCAGGATTTACGAAGGTAACGCGCGCCGCGTCTATCCGCGGCTGCACGCCGCTCTCACTGCGCAAGGACGTTGATCATGTACGAACTCGGAGTCGTTTACCGCAGCATCACGCGCGCGGACAGTCGCGTCGCGGACGCACTCGGCGCGCTCGGCAGCGCTACCGTGCATGAAGCAATGGGCCGCACCGGTCTGCTCAAGCCATATATGCGGCCGATCTATCCCGGTGCGAACGCATCGGGCACGGCCGTCACCGTGCTATTGCATCCCGGCGACAACTGGATGCTGCACGTGGCCGCCGAACAGATCCAACCCGGTGACCTGGTGGTCGCCGCGGTCACCGCCGATTGCACCGACGGCTATTTTGGCGACCTGCTCGCCACCAGCTTCAAGGCGCGCGGCGCGCGCGGACTGGTCATCGATGCGGGCGTACGCGACGTAAGCGTGCTCGCCGAAATGAACTTTCCGGTGTGGAGCAAGGCGATCTCGTCGAAGGGCACCATCAAGGCGACGTTAGGTTCGGTGAACGTGCCGGTGGTATGCGCGGGTGCTCTCGTCACGCCTGGCGATGTCATCGTCGCCGATCAGGATGGCGTGGTCGTCGTGCCCCAGGCGATGGCGGAGAAAACGCTCGAGAACGCGAACGCACGCGAGGCGAATGAAGCGCAAAAACGCGCGAGGCTCGCCTCGGGCGTACTGGGGCTCGACATGTATCAAATGCGTGAACCGCTGGAGAAACTGGGGCTGCGTTATATCGACTGACCGGCGTCGATGGCGGGTAATGGGTTGGCACAGCGTGTGTGGTACCACACCGCGGTGTCGCCAGTCTTTTCAGACTATCGCTTTCCCATGTCATGACACTTGTCGAGGCGCTGCCGATGCAGATGCCGCGCACTGCGTGCATGAGCCGGCTTCGTGAACAGAAAAGGAAACAACGGCATGACTGGTCGACGTACGTTTTTAAAAGAGGCGCTTGTCACTGGCACGGCGGCTGTGCTCGTGAAGCCGAACGCCAGCGCGGCACAACCTGCTGCGACGGACAGCAAGCAGACGATCGGTATGCCATCTCCAGCGCTCGTCGCGGCCGAGACGCAGGCGCCTTCGCTGGATGAAACCCCCGCCGCCGACGCGGCACACATCGGCAACCCCGGCTCGGACTTCATGGTCGACCTGCTCCGGATCGCTGGCATCGACTATGTCGCCGCGATGCCAGGGTCGACCTTCCGCGGCATTCACGAATCGATTGTCAATTACGCTGGCGATAAGCGCCCGCAACTGATCGTTTGTACGCACGAGGAAGCATCGGCTGCCATTGCGCATGGCTACGCCAAGGTCGCGGGCAAGCCGATGGCATGTCTCGTTCATAGCACGGTCGGTTTGCAGCACGCCTCGATGGCGATATACAACGCGTGGTGCGACCGGGTGCCGATGATGGTGCTGGCAGGCAACATTGCCGATGCCGCGAAACGTCGTCCTGGCGTGGAGTGGTATCACACGGCTCAGGATCTTGGCGCGCTCGTGCGCGACTACACGAAGTGGGATGACTACCCCATGTCGCTCCAGCATTACGCCGAGTCGTTCATGCGGGCCTACACGATGTCGGTGACGCCACCCATGGAGCCCGTGCTGATTGTCGCGGATGCAGAGCTTCAGGAGCAGCCGGTTGCCGATCCGCGCGATATCCGTGTGCCGCCGTTACGCGAGGTCTCGCCGCCCGTGGGAAGCCCCGAGGCGCTTGCCACGGCAGCCTCGCTAATATGCAGTGCGCAGGCGCCGGTCATCGTGGCCGATCGGGCCGTCCGGACGCAGGCGGCGATGGACACACTCGTCAAGCTCGCGGAGTCGCTCAATGCACCCGTCATCGATCTGCTTGGGCGCATGAACTTCCCGACCAGTCACTACCTTAATCATTCTTCGCTGCAGGGGAGACTGCTCGGAGAAGCCGACGTCATCCTCGCGCTGGAAGTCGGCGATGTGTGGGGATTGACGACAAGCGTGCCCGACACCATTAGCCGACCATCAAAGCCGCGAGCGAAAAGGGATGTCAAGATCATCAGCATTTCGACGGCTTATCTGTACGGCAAGGCAAACATGCAGGACGCGGAACGTTATTTCGCCCCCACGCTGCCAGTCGCAGCCGATGCGGAGGCGTCGCTTCCCGGACTGCTGGATGCCGTGCTGACGACGATGACGCCGGCGCAACGCAAAGCCGTTGGCGCGAGGGCACAGCCAATGCGTGAAGCATTCGAAAAGATGCGCAACAACGCGCGCGAAGCCGCGACGCGGGCATGGGACGGCAGTCCTGTCAGCACCGCGCGTCTGTCTCAGGAAGTCTGGAATGCTATCCGGCATGAGGACTGGGCGCTGGTTTCTCCGCCGAATCCGATCAGCATGTGGCCGCAGCGGCTGTGGGATTTCACCAAAACGTATCAGTTCATCGGGTCAGGGGGCGGCTATGGCGTCGGCTACGGCGCGCCAGCCGCAGTCGGCGCCGCCCTGGCGCATCGCGACGCTGGACGCATCGCAGTCAGCATTCAGACAGATGGCGATCTGATGGTTCTGCCGGGCGTGCTTTGGACGGCTGTCCATCATGGCGTGCCATTACTCACGGTGATGCATAACAACCGGGCATGGCATCAGGAAACGATGCACATCCAGCGGATGGCCAGTCGTAGGGACCGGCACCCTGAAAGGGGCACCATTGGTACCGTGCTTCATGATCCGCCGATCGATTACGCAGCGATGGCGAAAAGCATGGGCATGTGGGCGGAGGGTCCGATATCGAATCCAGCTGACCTTGGTCCAGCGCTCGCGCGTGCGATGGAGCAGGTAAAAGCCGGCAAGCCTGCACTGGTGGATGTGCTGACCCAACCACGATAACGAACCCGTCAATGAAAGCTCATTCCGGTTTAACCGTCTGCATGGCAACGATTGCCGCGGCGGCTGTCGCCTGTGCATGGCCGATCGTGTCGCATGCCGATTCGAGTGTCGATATCGAAGCAGGCCGCGCCCTCTTCATGCAGAAAGGCTGCTACGAATGCCACGGCATATTCGGGCAGGGCAGTGTCGCGACGGGACCCGCACTGGCGCCCGACCCCATCCCGCTCCCGGCGATGCAAATTTATGTGCGCAATCCTGGAGGCCAGATGCCGATCTTTAGCGAGAAGATCCTGTCGAACGACGAGATTTCGCTGATTCATGCGTATCTGGCTTCACTACCGCCGAGTCAGCCGGCCGACAGCATTGCGCTGCTGAACAACGGCACACCGTCGGCCGGAGCATCCGGCAGCAGTTCATCCGTCTCCCGGGCTTCAAATCCGACTGCGCATGCCAAAGAAGCAAAAAACCCCAACGCGCCCTGAAACGCATTGGGGTTGCACACACTTCTCGCGAAAAACGTCGAACAGCGACCGCTAGCAGATCAGGCGATCCGTTCTTCGTTCGAAGGATCGAACAGAACAGCCTTCGAAACATCGAACAGCAAAGTCGTATTAGTCAGCGGCTGCGGGTTCGAAGCCGGATGCACACGGCTGACGATCCGCTTGCCGTTGACCTGCGCGAACACCAGGGTATCCGGACCGGTAGGCTCGATCACATCGACCTTCACTTCGACCGGCTGCAGCTTGCCGCCTTCGACGTTATGCGCACTGCGGGCGTCGGTAATACGCTCAGGACGCAGGCCCAGAATCACTTCACGTCCAATGTGCGATTTGACCTTGCCCGAATCGAACGGCAGATTCAGCACGCCGCGCGAAACACCCGTATCCAGCTCGACGCCAACACCCGAACCCACTTCAACCAGCTTGCCCTGAATGAAGTTCATCGGCGGCGCGCCAATGAAGCCGGCAACGAACAGGTTCGAAGGCGAATCGTAAATGTCCTGCGGTGCGCCAAACTGCTGCACCACGCCGTCCTTCATCACCGCGATCCGGTCACCCAGCGTCATTGCCTCGATCTGGTCGTGCGTCACATACACGATCGTCGTACCCAGACGTTGATGCAGCAGCTTGATTTCCGAGCGCATCTCGATACGCAGCTTCGCGTCGAGATTCGACAGCGGTTCGTCGAACAGGAACATCACCGGATCGCGTGCCAGCGCACGGCCCATCGCCACACGTTGACGCTGGCCGCCAGACAGTTGACCCGGCTTGCGGTCCAGCAGATGCGTGATCTGCAGCGTGTTGGCGACACGCTCGACGATCTGCTTCTGCTCGGCCTTCGGCACCTTGCGGATGTTCAGGCCGAACGAAATGTTCTCGCGCACCGTCATCGACGGATACAGCGCGTACGACTGGAACACCATCGCGATGTCGCGATCTTTCGGCGACAGGTTGTTCACCGTCTTGCCGTCGATCTGGATCTCGCCCTTCGTCACGGTCTCGAGGCCGGCGATCATGTTGAGCAGCGTCGATTTCCCGCAGCCCGAGCCGCCTACCAGAATCAGGAACTGGCCGTCTTCGATGTCGATGTCGACACCCTTCAGAACCGGCACCCCGTTCGGGTAGGTCTTGTACACGTCACGGATGGAAAGGCTTGCCATGCTGTGAATCCTCTAGTCTCTGTACTGCGTCCTGTGCATCCCGCCGGCCGGTCACTATTTTCTGCGCCGGCAGGACGCCTTGTTCGGGCCACCCGCGCCGCGAAAACACGCGCCGGCAGCATGCATTGAGTCGGCTTGATCAGCCCTTGACCGCACCTGCCGTCAGACCGCGCACAAAATAGCGGCCGGCGACGATGTAGATCAGCAACGTGGGCAGCGCGGCGATAATCGCGCCGGCCATGTCGACGTTGTATTCCTTCACGCCCGTCGACGTATTCACGAGGTTGTTCAGCGCCACCGTGATCGGCATCGAATCGACACCGGAGAACACGATACCGAACAGGAAGTCATTCCAGATCTGCGTGAATTGCCAGATCAGGCAGACCATGAAGATCGGCAGCGAAACCGGCATCAGGATCTTCGTGAAGATCGTGAAGAATCCCGCACCGTCAATGCGCGCCGCCTTCACGAGTTCAGCCGGAATGCTGACGTAGAAGTTGCGGAAGAACATCGTCGTGAACGCGATACCGTAGATCACGTGAACGACCACGAGACCGGTGGTCGTATTCGACAGGCCGAGCATGCCCTCGAAACGCGCCATCGGCAGCAGGATCGCCTGAAACGGAATGAAACAGCCGACCAGCAGCATCGTGAAGATCGGATCCGCGCCGCGGAAGCGCCAGTGCGTCAGCACATAACCGTTGAACGCGCCGATGATCGACGAGATCAGCACGGCCGGAATCACCATGCGCACGGAGTTCATGAAGAACGGTTGCATGCCGTCGCATCGCACGCCGGTACACGCGCCGCTCCATGCCTTGATCCACGGAGCGATCGTCCAGTGCGTGGGCGGCGTGAGCAGGTTGCCGCTGCGCAGCTGGTCGATGTCCTTGAACGACGTCGACAGCATCACGTACAGCGGAAACAGGAAGTACAGGGCAAACAGAATCAGGGCCGCGTAAATGACGGCACGGCTGATCGTCATCTTAGGCTGCATTGCGCGTGCTCCTCGATTCCAGATACATCAGCGGCACGAGCACGGCTACAACGGCCGCAAGCATCATGATCGACGATGCGGCGCCAACACCCAGTTGCCCGCGATTGAACGAAAACGTGTACATGAAAATAGCCGGCAACGATGAAGACGTACCCGGACCACCCGCCGTCAACGCGACCACGAGGTCGAACGTCTTGATCGTGATGTGGCAGAGAATCAGCAGCACGGAGAAAAACACCGGGCGCATGCTCGGTATCACGATCTTGCGGTAGATGGTGGGCAGGCCCGCGCCGTCCATCTGCGCGGCCTTGAAGATTTCGCTATCCACACCGCGCAAACCGGCGAGGAACAGCGCCATCACGAAACCGGTGGATTGCCACACGGCTGCCACCACGATGCAGAAAATCGCCTTGTCGGGGTCGCCCAGCCAGCCAAACGAGAAGCTCGTCCAGCCCCAGTCGTGGAACACCTTTTCGAGGCCGATGCTCGGCGTCATGATCCATTGCCACGCGGTGCCGGTCACGATGAACGACAGCGCCATCGGGTACAGGAACACGGCGCGCAGCGCGCCTTCGTTGCGGATCTGCTGATCGAGCAGGATGGCGAGGAAGAGACCGAGGCCAATACAGACACCGATAAACGGAATGCCGAACCAGCCGAGGTTGGCCGCCGACGTCCAGAACACATCGTTCTCGAACAGTTCACGATAGCGGTCGAGACCGACGAAATCGTAGTTTGGCATCAGTCGCGAATTGGACAGCGACAGATAACCGGTAATCAGGATGAAACCGTAGACGAACACAAGGCTGATCAGGACGCTGGGTGCAAGCACCAGCTTCGGGATATAGCGATCGGCCAGCGCCGCCATCGGCGACGTGCGGCGGGTGACGGAAGCCGTCTTCTTCCCGTTTCCGCTGATAGAAGCAGTCACTACTCGACTCCTGCTGAAACGATGCCGCCGGTTACGTCACGCATGAAACGCGCGATACCGGACAGGCAAAGGTGTGACTCTCGGTGAAGCATTCAGGGCACTCGAACAACGTGCTGCGATGCTGCTGAAAGAACCTGCTGAAGCACCCGGCGCCTGCGTGGACAGGCGCCGGGCACGTCACTGCATTACTTCGTCTTCGCTGCCTTCGCGAGTGCTGCAACTGCCGTCTTCGAATCTTCCTGCGAGTTCATGAACTTCGTCACGACGTCCGAGATCGCGCCTGCTGCTGCGTCCGGTTGAGCCATGCCGTGTGCCAGCGAAGGCACATAGCCGCCCGACTTGATCGCAACCTGTTCATCCGCGTACGACTTCTTCGCGCAGTCGTCGAACTTGTCCATCGACACGCCCAGGCGAACCGGGATGGAACCCTTGTACAGGCTGAACTGCTCCTGGAAAGCCGGCGACATGATTGTCTTCGCGAGTGCCAGCTGACCCGGCGTGGCCGACTTCTGGCCCTTTTGCTGGAAGAACACGAACGAGTCGACGTTGAACGTGTACGACTTTTCCGTACCCGGCACAGCGGCGCAGACGTAATCGACACCCGACTTCTTGCCGGCGTTGGCGAATTCGCCCTTCGCCCAGTCGCCCATGAACTGCATGCCGGCCTTGCCGTTGATGACCATCGCCGTTGCCAGGTTCCAGTCACGGCCCGTGCGGCCCGCGTCGAAGTAACCCTGGATCTTGCGAACCGTGTCGAACACGTTAAGCATCTTGTCCGAGGTCAGCGTCTTCTGGTCGAGATCGACGAGTGCCTTCTTGTAGAAGTCCGAGCCTTGCGACAGCACGACGTCTTCCCACAGCGTCAGGTCCTGCCACGGCTGGCCACCCATGGCGATCGGCTGGATGCCGGCGGCCTTCATCTTGTCGGCGAGCGCGAAGAACTCCGGCCACGTGGTCGGCGCCTTGCCGCCTGCCTTGTCCAGTGCCGCCTTGTTGATGTACAGCCAGTTCACGCGGTGCACCGAGAACGGTGCGGCAACGTAGTGGCCGTCAGCGTGCATGATCTTGTCGATTTCCGGCGGCAGGTTCTTTTTCCAGTCGCCAGCCGACGCGTCGATCGGCACCAGCACGCCCTGAGCTGCCCATTCCTGGATCAGCGGGCCCTTGATCTGGGCTGCGCTCGGCGCGTTACCCGAAATCACCTGCGTCTTGAGTGCCGTCATGGCAGCCGCACCCGCGCCGCCAGCAACCGCGAAGTCCTTCCACGTGTAACCTTCCTTCGTCATGTCGTCCTTCAGGACGCCGACGGCTTTCGATTCGCCGCCCGAGGTCCACCAGTGCAGGACTTCGATCGACTCGGCTGCCTGAACTGCCGACACGCCACACATCAGACCTGCGGCGCACAGAGCGCCCATGATCGCGCGAAATTTCATTGCTTATCTCCTCCAGACACCTGAACAAAAAACGAATGCCCCTGCAAAAACAGGGTGCGGTGGTTTGGTCAAACAGGCAAAACCTGGCAGTCGAACGTCGGGCAGCCGATGTGTAGATACATCGCCGGCGCGCCGGTATCCGGCCGCTGGACGCTCACAAGATGAGTGGTTCGGAATGCAACTGAGTGTCTCCTCTTTTGATTTTTGCCTGCCCGCTGTGGCGCGCTGCAGACTCGAGGGCGGACCGCGCAAGATTTCGGACATCCGCTGCCGCAAGCCGCCCGGTCAACCCGGCCGGCCCATGCAGAAACGCAATGTCCGTTAGCATGCAAGGACGCTTCGCTCATTCGGGAAAACGCGCATCTCTCTCGACAGCGCACGCTTTTTTTATCGAATTAGCGTTACCTCTTGATTTGGATTGTAGTTAAACTACAATTCAGTGTCAAAAAAAATTTTATCGGACTACGGCCGCCCTTTTTTCTCACCGGCGGCCCCCAGGACATCGACGGAGACTCATGCAAACCGATTCAAGTTTCACCTTCGTTCTCTTCGGCGGAACCGGCGATCTGTCGATGCGCAAAATCCTGCCGGCACTGTATGAAGCGCACCGTGCGGGCGGCATGCTGGCTGAAAGCGGCAGGATCGTGGCGGTCGCGCGTCACGCGGAAGACCGTGACGGTTACCTGCAGTGGGTCAACGAAAACGTTAAATCGCACGTCTCGAAGAACGGCCTCGATGAAGCCGCATGGGCGAGCTTCCTCAAGCGCATCGATTACGTAAAGCTCGATCTCGGCAAGCCCGAGGACTTCGCGCTGCTGCGCGATGCCGTGAGCGGGTTGCCCGGCATCCGCGTGTTCTATCTCGCGACGGGCCCGTCGCTCTTCGTGCCGATCTGCCGCGCGCTCGCTTCGGTCGGCCTGAACGAAAACGCCCGCATCGTGCTCGAGAAGCCGCTTGGCTACGACCTGAAGTCGTCGAACGCGATCAACGATGCCGTCGGCGAAATCTTCGCGGAAGAACAGATCTACCGCATCGACCATTACCTCGGCAAAGAACCGGTGCAGAACCTGCTGGCGCTGCGTTTCGGTAACGCGCTCTTCGAGCCGCTGTGGCGCCGCGAATGGGTCGAGAGCATCCAGATCACGATCGCCGAAGAGCTGGGCGTCGAGGCGCGCGGCGACTTCTACGACAACACCGGCGCGTTGCGCGACATGGTGCAGAACCATTTGCTGCAACTGCTTTCCATCGTTGCGATGGAGCCGCCGCATTCGATGGATTCCGACTCGGTCCGCGACGAGAAGCTGCGCGTGCTGCGCGCGCTCAAACCGGTCGACGAACGCGATATCGGCAAGGTTGCCGTGCGCGGCCAGTATCATGCGGGCGGGATTCGCGGAACGCCGGTGCCGGGATACGCGACCGAACCCGGTGTGAAAAAGGACAGCACGACGGAAACGTTCGTCGCGCTCAAGGTGGAAATCGAGAACTGGCGCTGGGCCGGCGTGCCGTTTTTCCTGCGCACCGGCAAGCGGCTGGCGGACCGCGTCGCGGAAATCGTCGTGAATTTCAGGCCGGTGCCGCATTCGGCGCTGGGTTCGCCCGCGTTGCGTCCGGGCGCGAACCGTCTCGTGATCCGCCTGCAGCCGAACGAAACGATCCGTCTGTATTGCCTCGCGAAGCAGCCGGGCGAAGGCATGAACCTCGCCAGCGTCCATCTGGATCTCGCGTTCGACCAGTTCTTCCGCGAAGGCCAGATGGAGGCGTATCAACGTCTGCTGCTCGATGTGATCAACGGTCGCCTCGCACTTTTCGTGCGCCGCGATGAACAGGAAGCCGCATGGCGCTGGGTCGAGCCTATCCTGAACGAGTGGAGCAGCGCGAACAGGCCGCCCAAGCCGTACGCGGCTGGCACATGGGGACCGGCCGCGTCGAGCGCGATGCTCGCGCAGCACGGCACGTGCTGGCTGGAAGAAGAGAACTGACGTCGCATTACCGGTCAGGGGGGCCGCCGGGCGCGGGGCCCGGGCCCTGTGAACCCCCCCCAGGAAGGTTAGAGCCCGGCCGC
>NZ_CAJQYY010000045.1 GCF_907164575.1 Paraburkholderia gardini | reverse complement strand
GGGTTGGCCTTTTACCGTGGGGTTGCTATGGGGGGGGGGGGTGTAACCCGCCCGCGCGGCTGTCCGGTCATTGCGGCAGGACCTCCCCTCTGGTCTCCGGCGCGAACGGAATGATGAACAGGCCGATCACGAAGACAACCGCCGTGATCGCGACCGGCACGCCGAGCGTGTGCATGTTCAGCACGGCGGCGCCGAGCAGGAAGTTCACGCCCGCGCCCACGAACCGTCCGAAGGACGTGCAGAACGCGAACGCCGTCGCGCGCACGCGGGTTTCGAACTGCTCCGGCAGCCACAGGCTGAAGAGCGCGAAATTGCCGCCGAAGAAACCCAGCACAACCAGCCACGCGATGAACGGCGCGAGGCCGTTCGGCAGATAGAACGCCCAGCCGAACGCGCCCACGATCGACACCGCCATGCCGGCGAAATAGACCGCGAGTGTTTTCTTGCGCCCGATGCGCTCGGCAAGCGGCGGCAACGCGAGACAGCCGATGATCGTCGCGATCGAAAGCAGCCCCGTCGCGATCGACGCCATCTTGATCGCCTCGGGTTTTGTCATGCCGGCCCGCGTCGCGAGCTGGATCACCGCGGACGGTTCGTATACCGCGCCCGCCCACAGCCCGATGATCGCGATGGTCAGGAGCGCGCAGGCCACCCACGTGCGGCGACGGTATGTCGGCCCGAGAATCTCGCGCAGCGGTTTGCTGCGTACGGCCTGCGCTTCGGTCTTCGACCATTTCTCCGGCTCTTTCACGCGCAGCAGGATCAGGATCGCGCACACGACCGGCACCGCGCCCGTCAGGAACATCGCGCGCCAGCCGTAATGCACGCCGACCGTGTAGTTCAGCGCGGCGGCAAGAAAGAAGCCCGCGTAGTAACCGGTCTGAAGATAGCCCGCACCCATCTTGCGACGGTCTTCCGGCCACGCTTCGGCAACATAGGTACCGGCCAGCGCCCATTCGCCGCCGATCCCGACACCGGCAATGAAACGGTAGATGCCGAGTTCCCACACGTTGTGCGCGGTCGCTGAGAGCCCCGTGAAAATCGCGAATGTGAGGATCGTGCCGGCCAGCACCTTGGTGCGGCCGAAGCGGTCGGCAAGCGGCCCCCAGATAAACGACAGCCCCCAGCCGACGAGAAAGAGCGCGAACAGGATCGAGCCCGCGAGGCCGACGTTAGCCGGCGTCGCGGCATATCCTGAATTCGGCAGCAGTTCGGTGAGCGCGGGCGTGAGGACAAGCGCGTAGATGAACGAGTCCATCCCGTCGAGTGTCCAGCCTGCCCACGCGCCCCAGAAACCCGCGATCTGCGAGCGGTTGAGCGGTGTGCGATGCCGCGCGCCAGCCGCGCGGTCCGTCAGTGAATTCATCATGCTCCTCCGGTAATACGGTTGGAATACGTGCTTCTGAACGACCGTGCAGCGCGTCTGCCAGACAAAAGCCGGGCGATCTTGCCGCTATGATCCACGGGTGCCGGTCGACCTGAATTCACCGGCGATGCCGTTGCGCGGCGCATGGCCGGCATGGCGGGAAGCCTGTGAAACGTCGTGGAACCCGGGTTTCTCCTGCTGGAGAACGCATCATTTCATATATAATATTTGATCTTATGAGCGAAGCAACGAGTGGTTTTCCCTTACACGACGGCAAACCGGTCTCTCTTCTTCCAGAGGCCGCGGTGCCGCGGGCCAGCACGTCCCATGTGATCGCGGACGCGCTGCGCGCGGCGATCGTCGAAGGCACGCTGGCGCCGGGTGCGCCGCTGCGACAGGACGCGATCGCCCGGCATTTCTCGGTGAGCGCGATCCCCGTGCGCGAGGCGCTACGCCAGCTGGAAAGCGAAGGCTGGGCCAGGGTCGAGATTCACAAGGGTGCGACGGTCGCACCGCTCTCCGCGGCCGAGGCGCGGGAAATCTACGAAATCCGCTCGGCGCTCGAAAGTCTGGCGATTGGGCTCGCCATTCCGCTTCACACGGCGGCAACGCTCAACGAGTGCGAAAGGCTCTGCAAGGTGGCCGAACGGGAACCTGATTCGACGCTTTACGCGGCCCGCAACCGCGCGTTCCACATGAGTCTTTACGCGCCGGCCGGCCGGCCACAACTCGAAGAGCTGATGGCTACGCTGCACCGGCGCGGCGAACGGTATCTGCGGCTCAAACTGGGTTTGCCGAGCTACAAGGGCGAATCCGACCAGGAACACGTCGCCCTCCTCGACGCCGTGCGCCGGCATGACATCGCCGGGGCGCAGGCGCTCGTCGTGCGCCATCTGCTCGGCACGGGCGAGCTGCTTTATCGTTTTATCACCGAGCGCATCGAGGCCGATGCCGCGCAACCCAAAACCCGCCGGCCGCGCGCGTCCCGCAAGCCGACCTGACCCGGGAGTTGAAAACCGTCGATGAACCCGCAAGCCCTCACGCCAACCGCTTCATCCTCGTCACATTCCGCTGCGGCCGGCGGGCCTGAGTCCACCGGGCGCTCCTGGACCACCCGTCGCGACGAAAAAAACCGCCGCCTCGCCGCCGTCGCGCCGTGGCTGAAAGACGGCATCCTGCCCGCGGCGCGCATCGTCGATGCACTGGAAGCGCTGATCTGTCCGGGTGACCGCGTCGCGCTCGAAGGCGACAACCAGAAGCAGGCCGATTTCCTGTCGCGCTCGCTCGCGAAGGTCGATCCAGCGAAAGTCCACGACGTGCATCTGCTGATTTCGACGATCAGCCGGCCCGAGCAGTTGACGCTGTTCGAGCGGGGCATCGCCCACAAGGTCGATTTCTCGTTTGCCGGGCCGCAGAGCCTGCGCGTCGCGCAGCTGCTCGAAGACGGGCAGCTCGAGATCGGCGCGATCTATACGTACGTCGAGCTGTATGCGCGGATGTTCGTCGACCTGACGCCGCAGGTCGCGCTGCTGTGCGCGGAAAAGGCCGACCGTCACGGCAACCTGTACACCGGCCCGAATACCGAGGACACGCCCACCATTGCCGAAGCCGCCGCGTTCCGGCACGGCATCGTGATCGTGCAGGTGAACGAGATCGTCGATGAACTGCCGCGCGTCGATATTCCCGGCTCGTGGGTGGACGTCGTCGTCGAGGCCGACCGGCCGTTCGCGGTCGAGCCGCTTTTCACGCGCGATCCGCGTCATATCGGCGATCTCCAGGTGCTGACCGCGATGATGGTGATTCGCGGCATCTATGAGCCGTATGGAATTACTTCGCTGAATCACGGCATCGGTTTCGATACCGCAGCGATCGAACTGCTGCTGCCTACCTACGGCGAGTCGCTCGGGCTGAAAGGCCGGATCTGCCGCAACTGGACGCTCAATCCGCATCCCACGCTGATCCCCGCGATCGAGTCGGGCTGGGTCGAAAGCATCCATTGTTTCGGCAGCGAAGTCGGCATGGAACGGTATATCGAGGCGCGGCCTGACGTGTTTTTCACCGGCAGCGACGGCACCCTGCGTTCGAACCGCGTGCTGTGCCAGCTGGCCGGGCAATATGGCGTCGATCTGTTCATCGGCTCGACGCTGCAGCTCGACGCCGACGCGAATTCGTCGACCGTGACCCGTGGCCGGCTTGCAGGCTTCGGCGGTGCGCCGAACATGGGCCACGATCCGCGCGGCAGGCGTCATTCGAGCGAAGCGTGGCTCAAGCTGCTGAAAGATCAGGGGCCGGTTTCGCGCGGCCACAAGCTCGTCGTGCAGCTCGCTGAGACGTACAAGAAAGGCGGCGAGCCGACCTTCGTCGATGAACTCGACGCCATCGCGGTCGGCCGGAACAGCGGCATGCCTGTTGCACCCGTAATGATCTACGGCGACGACGTGAGCCATGTCGTCACCGAGGAAGGCATCGCGCATCTGCACAAGGCCGAAGGCATCGACGAGCGGCGCGCGGCGCTCGCCGCGGTGGCCGGCGTGACGCCGGTCGGTCTGCGCGCGAAACCTGAAAAAACCGCTGAACTGCGCCGGCGCGGCATCGTCGCTTATCCGGAAGATCTCGGCATCCGGCGCGGCGAAGCAAAGCGCTCGCTGCTGGCCGCGCGCAGCATCGACGATCTCGTTACGTGGTCGGGCGGCCTGTACGCGCCGCCGGCACGCTTCAGAAGCTGGTGACGCGATGGGCGCTTCCAGTCATGCCGCCCTCGTCGTCGCGCACGCCTTGCCGCGAACTTCCGTTCATGGCGCGAGCCGCGACGATCTCGCCGTGGCGACGCGGCCGCCTGCCGATGCGCAACTCGCCGCGCTCGCGGTTGCCGCGCTGATCGACGAAGCACGGCTCACGCCGAAGCCCGCGCTCGTCGACCGGCGCGGCAGCGGCGCGCACCGGGACCTCGATCTCGCGAAGATGATCCGCTCGGCCGAAGCGCTCGAACCGACGTTCGCCGCACTCGCACGCGTTTCGCGCGGACGCGCGCCGTCCGCGACGCTGCGTGCCGAACTGGCGCAGATCGGTCGCGCCGGCGAAATCGCGATGATGCAGGCCACCGGCGGCAGTAACGCGCATCGCGGCGCCATCTGGATTCTCGGGCTGCTGGTGGCCGCGGCGGCAATGGGTGCGACGCAAGCAACGACGATCTGTACAACCGCCGCGCAAATCGCCTGCTTTCCGGATCGCTTCGCCGCGCCTGTCAGCGACAGTAACGGCGAACGCGTGCGCCGGCGCTATCGCGTCGGCGGTGCGCGGCGCGAAGCGCAGGATGGCTTTCCGCATCTCGTCGATGTCGGCCTGCCCGCGCTCCATCGCGCCCGCGCCAGCGGCATCCCGGAAGATGCCGCGCGCATCGATACGCTGCTCGCGATCATGGCGTCGCTCGACGACACGTGTCTGCTGCATCGCGCCGGTTTGCCGGGGCTCACCGCGGGCAGGCAGGGCGCGCTGCGCGTGCTCGCCTGCGGCGGCAGTTCGACGCCAAAAGGCCACGCCGCGCTCGCCACGCTCGAAGCCGAACTGATGGCGCTCAACGCGTCACCGGGCGGCTCGGCCGATCTGCTCGCCGCCACCCTCTTCATCGACACCCTCATTCAACGCAACGCCAGCGGAAACCCCAGCGGGAGTGCTGCACCATGGAACATCTGACTTTCGACTATCCGGCGCGCCGCGCCGTCACGACACGGGCGCACGTGGGCGTCGTCGGCTCCGGCGATCTGGAAGTGCTGCTCTCGCCAGCCGGTGCGATGACGGCGCATGTGGTCGTGCGCACGAGCGTCGACGGCTACAGCCACATCTGGAAACATGTGCTCGACCGTTTCTTTTCGCGCTATGACGGCGCGGCGCGAATCGAGATCAACGACTTCGGCGCGACGCCGGGCGTGGTCGCACTGCGCCTCGCCGAAGCCGTCGAGGAAGCCGGCCCGGGAGACGCCGCATGAGCACGACCGACGTGGCTATTCCCACGCTGCTGCATGACAGCTTCATCGAACTGTCCGCGCGTGAACGTGCGCGCGCGCTGCTCGACGCCGGCACGTTCCGCGAACTGCTCGGCCCGTTCGACCGCATCGAATCGCCATGGCTGCCGATGCAGGGCATCGTCTGCCAGGTCGACGACGGCGTGGTGATCGCCCGCGGCACGATCGACGGCGAACCCGCCGTCGTGGCCGCGATCGAATCGGCGTTCCAGGGCGGCAGCATCGGTGAGGTGTCGGGCAGCAAGATCGCCGGCGCGCTCGAACTGGCGCTGCGCGACTGCGAACGCGGCAGGATCGTGCGACCCGTCGTGCTGTTCGAAACCGGCGGCGTGCGGTTGCAGGAAGCAAACCTCGGGCTTGCAGTGATCGCCGAAATCCAGGCGGCGATCATCGCGTTGCGGCGCCATGTACCGGTGGTCGGCGTGATCGCGGGCATGGTCGGCTGCTTCGGCGGGATGTCGCTGGCGGCGGCGCTGTGCTCGTATCTCGTGGTGACGAAACAGGGACGGCTCGGCATGAACGGCCCCGAGGTCATCGAACAGGAAGCCGGCATCGACGAACTCGACGCGAGCGACCGGCGTCGCATCTGGCAACTGATCGGCGGCGAGCAGCGCGCGGTGACCGGCCTCGCCGACATGCTGATCCAGGACGATGTGGCCACCGTGCATCACGCCGTGCGGCAGGCGTTTGCCCGCGGCGTGCCGGCCACGCATCGCAGCGAGGACGTCGCGGCGTATCTTGCCCGGCTCGGTGAAATCGACCCGGTAACGGTCTCGCCCGAATCGATGCGGGCGGTTTTCCGCTCAGTTGCTGACGGCAAGGAGAACGTATGAACGACACGACCATGACGCGCGGCGCGCGATGGTTTCGCGCGCTGGCAGGTGAGACGTCGACTGCGGCGCCCGTGTGGAGCGCCGACGCCGCGCTGGGTGGCGAAACCACGCGCTTCATCGCGGTCGTGCCCGATGCGCGGAACCGTTTTCCGCGCGCGGTCGACACCGTCGTCGGTCTCGAACAGGGATGGCAGCTCGCCCGCGCGGTGCGCGAGACGATCGCGGCCGACGCCCACGCCGCGCAACGCCGGCCGATCGTTGCAATCGTCGACGTGAAGAGCCAGGCGTACGGCTATCGCGAGGAGATGCTCGGCATCCACCTCGCCTGCGCGGCGGCCGTCGACGCGTACGCGTGCGCACGCGACGCCGGTCACCCGGTGGTGGCGCTGATCGTCGGGCCGGCGATGTCCGGCGCGTTTCTCGCACACGGTTATCAGGCGAACCGCATCGTCGCGCTCGACGCGCCGGGCACGATGGTTCACGCGATGGGCAAGGACGCCGCCGCGCGCGTCACCCGACGCACCGTCGAGGCACTCGATGCGCTCGGCGAAAAGATCGTGCCGATGTCGTATTCGATGGCGTCGTTCGCGAAGCTGGGCCTGCTCGACCAGTTGATCGAAGGCATCGATGCCGATGCGCCCAGCGAAGCGCAGATCGAACGCGTGCGTCAGGTGCTGGCCGATTCGGCGCGAGCGGCACGCACGGGATCGCGCGATCTGTCTCACCGGCTCCAGTCCGGCAACGCGAAAGAAACGCGAGCGGCTTCGATCGAAGTGCGCCGCCGCCTCGCCGAACAGTGGGATACGTGATGCAAATCTGCACCGCGCCGCCGGGTCCGGACCACGCCTTCGATGAATCGGCGCGGACCGCACGTTCGTGCGGCGTGCAGCGGCACGCACACGATCTGCTGAAATTGCGCGACCTGAGTCGCTTCGACGGCGAGCCTGCGTGGGTGCGCGATGCGTTCTCGCGAGCGCCGTTCGCCGTCGTGAGGCGCGCGCAGATCGCGCAGGGTTTCATCGCGATCGGTATTCGCGGAAAGAGCCGGGCCGAGCGCTACGGCACGTGGGCGCGCGATGCGGACGTCGAAGCCGTGTTCGCGCCCGAAGATCTCGTTGACGTCACACCCACGCCGGGCCGCCGTACGCTGCCCGCCTTCGCAGCGCTCGCGGCATTGCGGCGCGACGCGGCCATCGTCAACGGGTTCGCCTGGGGACCGGCCGGCAGCGCGGGCTTCGAGCTTGCGACGCAGGTGCCCACCGTGAAGTCATCGAGCGATCTCGATCTGCTGATACGCGCGCCGGAGCGCCTGTCGCATGAAGCCGCGCTCGCGTTGCTGGCGGAATTGCACGTGCACGCCGGACGCGCAGGCGTTCGCATCGACGCACAACTCGAAACACCCGCGGGCGGCATCGCGCTCGTCGAGCTTGCCGCCGGCAAGGCGCATGTAATGGCGCGTCACGCGCACGGCCCGCGTCTCGTTGCCGATGCGTGGTCCGTCAAGATGGACGTTGCGTGATGCTCGCCTTTGTCTTCCCCGGCCAGGGCGCGCAGCAGGACGGTTATCTGCGCCGCCTCGCCGCGTATGCCCCGGCAAAAGCGACGCTCGATGAAGCGTCACATGTGCTGAACCTCGATGTCCTGACACTCGACACGGCCGAAGCGCTCCGCTCGACTGTCGCCGTGCAGATCGGGATGGTTATCGCGGGTGTCGCGACCGTGCGCATACTCGCCGCGGAACATCTGACGCCGGACATGAGCGCCGGACTTTCCGTCGGTGCGTATGCGGCTGCGGTGAGTTGCGGCGCGCTCGCGTTCGACGACGCGCTTCGCATGGTACGCAGACGTGCCGGGCTGATGGAAAGCGCGTATCCGTCGGGTTACGGCCTGGCCGCGATCAGCGGGCTGACGGAACACGACCTGGAAAAGCTCACCGTCGACCACGCACGCGAAAGCGGAACGCAGGTGTATATCGGCAACGTCAACGCGCCGCGCCAGATCGTGATGGCGGGCGCCAACGCGGCGCTCGACATGTTCATCGAACGCGCCCTTCACGCGGGCGCGCGCAAGGCGGCCCGGCTCGCGGTCAGCGTGCCTTCGCACTGTGAACTGCTCGCGCAGGCAAGCGACGCGCTGCGCGACTTCGCGAAAGAGATTCCGTTTAACGCGCCCGCAAGTACGTACGTCGCTAATCGTGGCGGTCGCCCGCTGCACACCGCCGATGCGATTCGCGACGATCTCGCGACCAACATGCGCTACACCGTGCGCTGGTTCGATGCGCTAACGGTCATGATCGAAATGGGCACACGTGTCGTGCTGGAAGCGCCGCCAGGGCAGGTGTTGACCGACATCACGCGGGAAGCCTTTCCTGACGTATCCGCGCTCGCCGCGAACACCATCGCGTTCGACAGGCTCGCTGCGACGTTGCACCGACGTATCGAAGCAGGCGGGCGCTGAACCCCCTGCTTCGTGGCCGGCTTCATCAAAACCGCCGCAACGCATTCCATGCGTGAACCGCGCAACGGCTAGGCCATGTTGCCCGCCTGGCTTCCCGCCTTCTGCAAGCCGCCCATCGCATCGGGCCGGGAGCCGGAATCGGCCGGCGCTTCATCGCGGGACCCATGAACGCGCTTCCGGTCCACCGTTGCAACCGAAGGCGTCCCGCCTGGCCGGCGCGCGCTGCGCGCGTGGCGTTCGATCAACCGTTGCAGCAGGCAGAACGCGCATAGCAGCGCGCCGATCACAATGCGCGTCCACCACGAACTGAGTGTGCCGTCGAAGGTAATCAGCGTCTGGATCGTGCCGAGAATGCCGACACCGAACAGCGAACCGATCACATAGCCGACGCCGCCCGTCAGCAGCGTCCCGCCGATCACCGTGGCGGCGATCGCGTCGAGCTCCATGCCCTGCCCCTGCAAGCCGTATCCCGACAGTACATAGAACGTGAAGACCGCGCCGCCCAGCGCGGAGCAGAATCCGCTCAGCGCATAGACGCCGACCTTCGTGCGTGCAACCGGCAATCCCATCAGCAACGCCGAACGCTCGTTACCGCCGATCGCGTAGACGTTGCGCCCGAAGCGCGTGAAATGCGCGATGAAGATCGCCGCGACGAGCGCCGCGACCGCGATCAGCACGTTCGCACTCACGGAGCCGGTGCCGATCTTCAGGCGATACGCGGAAATGGCCTTGAAGGTCGGATCGGAAATCGTGATCGATTGCGTGGTAATGAGAAAGCACATGCCGCGCGCGAAAAACATCCCTGCGAGCGTCACGATGAACGGCTGCAACCGGAAGAAATGAATCAGCGCGCCCTGCACCGCGCCGAACAGCGCGCCCATCACGAGCACGACCGGCAGGATGACCCACACCGACAGATGCATGTGCTCGGAGAGCACCGCTTCGACGATTGTCGTGAGCGCCACCACCGAGCCCACCGACAGGTCGATACCGCCGGCGATGATCACGAATGTCATGCCGATCGCGACAATCAGCAGGAACGCGTTGTCGACGAGCAGATCGAGCAGCACCTGCCACGAGAAGAATCCGGTGTACATCACCGAGCCGAAGCCGAAGAGCGCGCAGAAGAGCGCGATCGTCACGGCGAGTGGCAAGGTGCGCGGATCGAACACGCGCGCGAACATTGCGAGAACGCGGCTCATCGTGCCACCCTCCGTTGCGTGACGAGCGCCATCGCAATCGCGCGCGCCGAAGGCGACTGGATCACGCTGACCGCAAGCACGACCGCCGCCTTGACGACGAGCGTCGCCTCGGGCGGCACGCCGATCGAATATGTCGTGTACGTGAGCGTCTGGATGATGAGCGCGCCGAGCACTGTTCCGGCGAAACTGAAGCGCCCACCCAGCAGCGACGTGCCGCCGAGCGTCACGGCGAGAATGGCGTCGAGTTCGAGCAGCAGGCCGGCGTTGTTGCCGTCGGCGCTCCGTACGTTCGAGCTGATCAGGATGCCGGCTATCGCTGCCGTCAGCCCGGAAAAGCCGTACACCGCAAAGACAATCGCCTTCGAGCGCAGACCGACCAGCCGCGTCGCGACGGGATTCACGCCGATCGCGCGGATAAAGAGCCCGAGCGCCGTGCCTTCGACAAGCAGCGCCGTCGCCAGCACCGCGATGGTGGCAACCCAGACCGAAAACGGGATACCGAGCAGATAACCGCCGCCGACGAACAGATAGCCGGGCGCGCCGATCGGAATGATCTGCCCGGCCGTGAGCAACTGGGCGACGCCGCGTCCAGCCACCATCAGGATCAGCGTCGCGATGATCGGCTGCATGCCGACGAACGACACCAGCAGTCCGTTCCACATGCCGCTGAGCACGCCGACTACGAGCGCCGCGCATAGCGCCTGCGCGACGAGCGCGGGCGTCGGTATCGCGTTGGTGGACAGCGTCGCGGCGGCCGCCGCGCCCGCGATCGCGACCACCGCGCCGACTGAAATGTCGATGCCGCGCGTCGCGATCACGAGTGTCATGCCGGTCGCGACGAGCGCGAGCGGCGCCGCGCGATTCAGGATGTCGATCAGCGCGCCGAACAGATGACCGTCGAGCATGCGGATCGACAGGAAACCCGGATTGACCCACAGGTTGAGCAGAAACAGCAGCACGAGCGTCACGCACGGCCACAGAAGCTGCCGGTCGGCGCCTTCGCGTCCAGGCCAGTTTGGAGTCTTCATTCAGCGCTTCCTGCAATGAGTCGATAGATGTCGTCTTCGTTCGAGACGTTGCCCGCCACTTCCGCGATCTTGCGACGGTCGCGCAGCACCGCGACGCGATGGCTCACGCGCACGACCTCGCTGACTTCCGACGAGATGAACAGAATGCCGAGCCCCTTGCCGCACAGCGCGAGCATGCGGTCCATGATGTCGAACTTCGCGGCGACGTCGATGCCGCGCGTGGGCTCGTCGAGGATCAGGATTTTCGGGTCGGTGGCGAGCCAGCGCGCCAGCAGCGCCTTCTGCTGGTTGCCGCCCGAGAGCAGGCCGATGGGCTGCTCCGCATCGGCGGCCTTGATGCCGAGCAGTTCGATCCACATATCGGCCATCTCGCGCGCGCGATGACGGCTGATCTTGCGCAGCCAGCCGCGTTTCGCCTGCAACGCGAGCATGATGTTTTCGCGGATCGACAGCTCGGCGACGATGCCTTCCTTCTTGCGATCTTCCGGGCAATAGCCGATGCCGTGACGCACCGCATCGTGCGGCGAGCGCAGCCGCACCGCGCGGCCGTCGATGGTGATCGTGCCGCTGTCGGCGCGATCCGCGCCAAACAGAAGACGCGCCGCTTCCGTGCGCCCGGAGCCGAGCAGGCCGGCAAGACCGAGAATCTGCCCGGGCTGCACGTCGATATCGATCGGCTGGATCATCCCGCGCCGCCCGACGCCACGCAGTTCGACAAACGGCGGCACCGTCGACCTGTCGGCCGGCGCTTCGCGCGCGGCCTCCTTCAGGCGCGTGCTCATCCGCTCGTGCCCGACCATCTTCGACACCAGCTGGTCCGCCGACAGTTCGCTCACGAGGTATTCGCCTTCACGCTCGCCGTTGCGCATCACCGTGATGCGATCGGAAACCGCGTACGTCTGCTCGAGAAAGTGCGTGACGAACAGGATCGCGATACCTGACTGCTTAAGATTCCGAAGTATTTCGAAGAGTTGCGCGACTTCACCGTCGTCGAGGCTCGAGGTCGGTTCATCGAGAATCAGCACGCGCGCATCGACGGAAATCGCGCGCGCGATCGCCACCATCTGTTGCACGGCGATCGGATAGGCGTCGAGCGATTTCGTCACGTCGAGCGCGACATTCAGGCGCGCGAGCGCAGCCTCGGCGCGCTGCCGGATCACGCGCCAGTCGATGCGCCCAAACCGCTTCGGCTGGCGCCCCGCGAAGATGTTCTCCGCGACCGACAGATTCGGGCACAGGTTCACTTCCTGATACAGCGTGCGGATGCCGGCCGCTTCCGCTTCCTGCGGCGACGAGAACTGCACGGCCGTGCCGCCCAGATGGATTTCGCCGCCATCGGGCGCGAATACGCCGGTGAGCACGTTGATCAACGTCGATTTGCCCGCGCCGTTCTGTCCCATCAGCGTGTGAATCTCGCCGGGATACAGGCGGAAATCGACGTTCTGCAACGCCTTTACGCCAGGAAACGTCTTGCTGATGCCGCGGGTTTCGAGGACCGGCACGCGCTCATCTGCGAACGCCCGAAGGGTTTCTGGCGCCCGATGGGCATCGGGGAATGGGGGTTCAGAAGTCGAATGGGCCATAGACCTTAGGTGGTCGGTTGAAAAGACGCCGCCCGTTGTCACGGCAACGGACGGCGTTGAGGCACCACACTGGAGAAACCTGCTACAACCTGTCCGAAAGCACGATCAGTATTTACGCGTGGGCAGCGTCTGCGCCGCGACGCTCATCGGGAATACGGTCTCTTCGGTCAGAATCCGCTTCGGCAACGGCTTGCCGGCCACGACGTCCTTCACGGCCGACATCAGCTGCGGTCCGAGCAGCGGGCTGCACTCGACATCGACGTTCATCTTGCCTGCCGCCATCGCCTGGAAGCCACCCTTCGTCGCATCGAACGAAACGACGGTCACATCCTTGCCTGGATGCATGCCGGCTTCTTCCATGGCCTGGATCGCACCCAGCGCCATGTCATCGTTATGCGCATAAACTAAATTAATTTTATTTCCGTAAGTTTTGATAAACGCTTCCATGACCTGCTTGCCGCCGGCCAGCGTGAAGTCGCCGCTTTGCGACGCGATGATCTTGAATTTGGGATCGTTCTTGATCACTTCGATCAGGCCGGAATGGCGGTCGTTCGCTGGCGCGGAACCGACTGTTCCCTGCAGTTCGGCGATGTTGACGGGGCCTTTGTCGTTTTTATAGTGATCTTCGATCCAGCGGCCACCGCGCCGGCCTTCTTCCATGAAGTCGGAGCCGATCATCGTCACATAGAGCGACTTGTCTTTCACGTCGATATTGCGGTCGGTCAGGATCACCGGGATCTTCGCGGCCTTCGCTTCGAGCAGCACCGGTTCCCAGCCCGACTCCACCACCGGCGAGAACGCAATCACATCGACCTTCTGGGCGATGTACGAGCGGATCGCCTTGATCTGGTTTTCCTGCTTTTGCTGGGCGTCGGAGAATTTGAGGTTGATCTTCGCGTCCGCGGCGGCGGACTTCACCGATTCGGTGTTAGCCGTGCGCCAGGCGCTTTCGGCACCGACCTGCGCAAAACCCAGGGTGATTTTCCTGTCTTGCGCCTGCGCGCTGAAGGCGGCGAGAGTGAGCGTGCTGGCACCCACGCAGGCCGCGATTACACGCAACGCAGTGCGTCGTGAAATGGTCATGACTGTCTCCTGATCTTTGTTCTGTGTAGGTTGCCCCGCCTGCTGGCCGCGCCGGCCGGGGACGAAACCAAGCGTAGTGGCTCCCTTCCCCATCGTCCAATCATTTGATTTGCGGAACCCATACCAGTTTTGGTATCGACACGCCCGCTGCAACACACGAAGCGGGATCGCGACCGCGGGCCGGCGCTATCTTCGCGGCGTCACGAAGCGAAAGGTCAGATTGACTCGTTCGCCCTGCACGCGCGGCTCTTTCGGCACGCGATGTCGCCATTGCGCCTGCGTGTCACCGCGCATCACGAGCAGGCTTCCGTCCTTGAGTCCATACGACTGCACGACACCCGTGCGGTTGTGTTTCAGATCGAACGTGCGCGCGCTGCCCAGACTCACCGACGCGATCACCGGCTGTGCGCCAAGTTCGGGCTCGCGATCGGCGTGCCAGCCCATGCTGTCGTTGCCGCTACGGTAGCGGTTAAGCAAGACGCTGTTAAAGCGCGCGCCGCAGGTTGCCTCGGCGGCGGCCTTCAGTTCGGCGACGGCCGGCGTCCACGGGTCCGGCACGTTGCGAATCCCCGAGTACACGTAGACCGCATCCGGATCGCCCTGCCACGCAGTCAGCCGGGGCAGCGGCACGCGACCGGCGGGCGTCATCATCGTGTCCTGCTTCCACGCGACTTCGCCGACGATCCGCGCGAGCGTCGCGGCAGCGATTTCGGATGAAATCCAGTCGGGATACCAGTCGACGTCGGGGGCGGGAAGGTCGTTGAAGAGGCCGGGCATAAGTGCACTTCGGGTGAACACGTCACCGCGAATTCGTTAAAGGGAAACCCTCGTTATCATGAAGGCCGAAGCTGGCGCGCGTCGTCCGCCATTTTGCGCTTTCATTCCTTCTTCTTACTTTGCGGGGTATTCATGACGCTCTCGAACGAAGCACTCGATCAACTGTTTCGCACCGCCCGGACGCACAACGGCTGGCTGCCAAAACCCGTCGACGACACGCTGCTGCAAGAACTCATCGAACTCACGCTGCTCGGGCCGACCTCCGCGAATTCGAGCCCTGGCCGCTTTGTATTCGTGAAGACGCCCGAGGGCAAGGAAAAGCTGCGCCCGGCGCTCGCGCCCGGCAATCTCGACAAGACGATGGCCGCGCCGGTTACCGTGATCGCGGCGATGGATACTGCGTTTTACGAGCATCTCCCGAAGCTCTTTCCGCAGGTCGATGCGCGTAGCTGGTTCGTCGGCAACGAAACGCTCATAGCGGACACTGCGTTTCGCAACGCGACGCTGCAAGGCGGCTATCTGATCATGGCCGCACGCGCGCTGGGTCTCGATGCCGGTCCGATGTCCGGCTTCGACCAGAAAGCGGTCGATGCGGCGTTCTTCGCCGGCACGACGGTGAAGTCGAATTTCCTGATCAATCTTGGCTACGGCGACGTGACGAAACTGTACGCGCGCAACCCGCGCTTCACGTTCGACGAAGCCGCGAAAATCGTTTGAGCCTGCGTTGGTTTAAGTCTGCGTTTCCACGGATGCTGGCGTGACCATGTCGGCCTGGTCATGGCGCGCCGGCATTCAGGTGAGTAGCGCCACGTAGAAAACCACTGCGCCGATCACCGCGCCGACGAAGCAAAAGCCCTCTTCCGCCTCGTCGCCGTTCGAGCGTAGCCACGCACCCACGACACCGAAGAATCCGGCGATACCCAGTGCGACGCAGACCATGACGACGTCGAAGAGCGCGCTTCGGCCGAGTTCCGAGAATTCGATCTGCCGGACGCCGAAATACAGCGCGAGCGCCATCAACGAGAGCACCACCAGCGGCAGCATCACATGCTTGCCCTCGCGACCCACGTGATGCGCGTGGTGCTCCGCATGACTGCCCGTGTGGCCGTCATGCGCAACCGTCCGTGTCGTTTTCATCATCCGTCTCCCGCATCGCTCCCTGAATCTGGCGATAGATCGAACCATGAACGTCATCGATACGGACCGTCGCGGCGCCGGAAGACATCCCGCCCGCGAGACGGGCAACACGCCCAGCCGTCACACGGTTCAATTTGAGAATAGTCGATCTCCACACGCAATTCAAAACCTGTTTAGTTCATAAACGCGCGAGCATCCGGCGGCGCTGCAGCATGCTGCGCTGCATGAAATCCGGCGTGCATCACGACGTCCACATCCAGCCGCCCGAGGCGGTTCTGGCGGTCGCGGACGCCTGTACCAAACTCTCGGTAGAATGATCTGCCTGCACGTCGATTCATCTCCAGGTACTGCGGCGCGTCATCCAGCGCCGGTGTTTCCTTCCGCGTCCCTGACCTTCTCTATGCGCCGATCATTTTCGTTTCTGGCCCGCATCATCTCCATCGGTATCCTGCTGCACATTTACGTCGGGTTTCGCCTGATTCCAGATCTGCCGGTCGGCCCGACATGGCGTGTACTCGCCGCACTGTGGCTGGTTCTTTCGGTGTTCGTGATTCCGCTCGGCATGCTCGCGCGCACGATAAAGCGGCAGCCGTTTGGCGACCGTCTCGCATGGATCGGCCTGATGGGCATGGGCTTCTTTTCATCGCTGCTGGTGCTCACGTTCGCGCGCGATCTGCTGCTCGCCTCGCTGCTGACGATCGACGCAATCTGGCCGCATGCGCTGCCGCTCGCGGTCTGGCGAACCAGTACGGCCGCCGCGGTTCCACTGCTCGCGCTGCTCTCCACCGCGATCGGTCTTTTCAACGCGCGTCGCCGGGCGCGCGTGGTCACGATCGATGTGCCCATCGACAATCTGCCCGCCGCGCTCGACGGCTTCACGATCGTCCAGATCAGCGACATTCACGTCGGTCCGACCATCAAGCGCAGCTACGTCGATGCGATCGTCGATGCGGTCAACAAGCTCAAACCGGACCTGATCGCGGTGACGGGCGATGTCGTCGACGGCAGCGTCGAACAGCTGTCGGCGCACACGCGTCCGCTGTCGCGGCTTTCCGCGTTGCACGGTGTGTATCTCGTGACGGGCAACCACGAGTACTACTCCGGCGCGCAGGCGTGGATCGACGAATTTCGCCGGCTTGGCCTGACGGTGCTGATGAACGAACACGTCGTGGTCGAGCACAAGGGCGCGCAGGCAATCATCGCGGGCGTGACCGATTATTCCGCCGGACATTTCGATCCCGCGCACCGCAGCGATCCGGCCGCCGCCCTGACCGGCGCGCCTGGCGACGTGCTGATTCGCGTGCTGCTCGCGCACCAGCCGCGCAGCGCGGAAGCTGCCGCCGACGCCGGCTTCACGCTGCAACTCTCGGGACATACGCACGGTGGCCAGTTCTTCCCGTGGAATTTCTTCGTGCGGCTTCAGCAGCCCTTCACAGCCGGCCTCGCGCGCATGAACGGCCTGTGGGTCTATACGAGTCGCGGCACCGGCTACTGGGGGCCGCCAAAGCGCCTGGGCGCGCCCTCGGAAATCACTCGTGTGCGACTCGTGCCCGCAGAAGGCATCTGACACACCGGGCCGGCCGCAATCGCCGGCTGCATTTCATGCGCCCCGCATTCCTGGCGCAGGCGTCACATCAGGCCCGATCTTTGCATGCATCTCCACGGTGATTAATGATGGAGCCCGCAATGACAACTGAAACGCACACGACACCTCCGGATCTCGAGCATCCGGAACCCGCCACGCACAGCGACAACGAGAAGAGCAGGATGCCTGAGCGCCAGGACGAAGGACGCAGGCAGGCGCCGAACGACCGCCCCGGCAAGAAGCCCGGCGAAGGCGAGACACCCGTCGGCTGAAAAATCTACACGCGACGGGTAGTTCAGGCGGCAAATCCTGCGGTTCCCGCATGTGATGCATGCATGCTGTAGCCGCGGCGGCGCTACACCCTTAGCGCGTGCGATCAGCTCAAGACAAAGACCCATACCGGTCAAAGAAGGCCCACTCATCCAGCCTGGACTCTTTCATGGCCAACGATATCCGCATCGCCGAGGGCTCGCCGTTCCCGCTCGGCGCCACGTGGGACGGACGCGGGGTTAACTTCGCGCTGTTCTCCGCCAACGCGACCAAAGTCGAATTGTGTCTCTTCGACGAGCGCGGCGAGAAGGAACTGCAGCGTATCGAACTGCCCGAATACACCGACGAAGTCTGGCATGTCTATCTGCACGATCTCGGCCCCGGCGCCGTGTATGGCTACCGCGTCCACGGGCCGTACGAACCTGAAGCGGGCCATCGCTTCAACGCGAACAAGCTGCTGCTCGATCCGTATGCGAAAGCGCATGTCGGCACGCTGAAATGGGATCCGGCGGTGTTCGGCTACACGCTGGACGCCGAAGGCGACGACCTCACGTTCGACGAGCGCGACAGCGCGCCCTTCATGCAGAAATGCCAGGTCGTCGACCAGTCGTTTACGTGGACGCACGCAACGCGCGTGCGCGTGCCGTGGGAACGCACGATCTTCTACGAGACGCACGTGCGCGGCTACACGAAGCGACATCCCGCCGTGCCGGAAGCGCTGCGCGGCACGTTCGCCGGACTGACGCAGAAGCAGGTCGTCGACCATATCGGACGGCTCGGCGTGACTTCGGTGGAACTGATGCCGGTCCAGTCGTTCGTCAACGACAGCTATCTGCTCGACAAAGGGCTCACGAACTACTGGGGCTACAACACGATCGGGTTCTTCGCGGCGGACCCGCGCTTTTTTTCGCGCGGCGGCGGGCAGATCGCCGAGTTCAAGGAGATGGTCGACCATCTGCACGAGGCCGGCCTCGAGGTGATTCTCGACGTCGTGTACAACCACACCGCCGAAGGCAACGAGCGCGGCGCGACGCTCTCGTTTCGCGGCATCGACAACGCGTCGTACTACCGGCTGATGCCGGACGAGCCGCGCTACTACATCAACGATACCGGCACCGGCAACACGTTGAACCTGTCGCATCCGCGCGTGCTGCAGATGGTCACCGACAGCCTGCGCTACTGGGTGACGGAGATGAACGTCGACGGTTTCCGCTTCGATCTGGCGACGATTCTCGGCCGCGAGGATCACGGCTTCGACGAAGGCGGCGGCTTTCTCGACAGTTGCCGGCAGGATCCCATCCTGTCCAGTGTGAAGCTGGTCGCCGAGCCGTGGGACTGTGGCCCGGGCGGCTATCAGGTGGGCGGCTTTCCGCCGGGCTGGGCCGAGTGGAACGACCGCTTTCGCGATACGACTCGCGGGTTCTGGAAAGGCGACGAAGGCATCGCGTCCGACCTCGCCGCACGCATGACCGCCTCCGGCGACAAATTCAACCGGCGTGGCCGGCGCCCGTGGTCGAGCGTCAACTTCGTCACCGCGCACGACGGCTACACGTTGCACGATCTGGTCTCATACAACGACAGGCACAACGAGGCGAACGGCGAAGACAACAAGGACGGCCACTCCGACAACCGCTCATGGAATTGTGGCGCCGAAGGTCCCACTGACGACGTGGACATCCGCACATTGCGCGAACGGCAAAAGCGCAACCTGCTCGCGACGCTCCTGCTGTCGCAAGGCACGCCGATGCTGCTTGCGGGCGACGAGTTCGGGCGCACGCAGCACGGCAACAACAACGCATATTGTCAGGATAACGACGTAAGCTGGCTCGACTGGGAAGGCATCGACGCCGACGGCCACGCGCTGACCGACTTCGTCAACAAGCTCACCACGCTGCGGCATGCACTGCCCGTCTTGCGACGCGGCCGTTTTCTGGTCGGCGAATACAACGAGGCGCTCGACGTCACCGACGTCAAATGGATGAGCCCGTCGGGCGACGAACTCTCGCCTGAGCAATGGGACGATCCGTCGATGCGCTGCTTCTGCATGCTGATCGACGGCCGCGCGCAGGCAACCGGCATCCGTCGCCCGGCCGCCGACGCGACGCTGCTGATCGCGATGAACGCGCACCATGACGTAGTCGACGTGAAGCTGCCGGAAATCGCGGGCAGCCAGCAGTGGACCTGCCTCATCGACACCAATATGCCGGTGCGCGACGAACTGCCGGAATACGACTCAGGCGATACCTGTCAGATCACGGCTCGCTCGCTCGTGCTGTTCGCGCTGCACGCACGCGGCAGCACACAGCGCGTGTTCGACCGGCTCGCGGAAAACCTGGTCGAAGATCCGGCCAGCGGGAAGTAATCAAAACGGTAGAAGACGATGAATGCCCGGCGCACCCTGCGCCGTGGTAAAACGCATGCTGGCACTGCATCGAAAGGACAAGAACCGCATCATGGATGGCAACAAATCGCTGCATCAAACTTCGTTTTATCTGCTGCTGCTCGCGGTGTCCGTTGCGCTGTGCTTCATCCTTGCACCGTTTTTCAACACGATTTTCTGGGGCAGTATTCTTGCCCTTATCTTTCAACCTGTGCAGCGCCGGCTTCTGGTCCGCTTCGGCCGTCGCCGTAATCTGGCGGCGTTCACCACGCTGCTGCTGTGTATCGTCATCGTGATCCTGCCCCTGACGCTGGTTGCCGGCACGCTCGTGCAACAGGGCACGCTCGTGTACGGCGAGATGAAGTCGGGCAACCTGAACTTCGGCAATTACTTCGACCACGTCGTGCATGCACTGCCGCTCTCCGTACAACATGTACTCAATCAGGTCGGACTCACCGACATCTCCGACCTGCAGCGCAAGCTCACGGCCGGCGCGGCGCAGATCAGCCAGTTTCTCGCGGGCCAGGCGTTGAGCATCGGGCAGAACACGCTGCAGTTTCTGGTCAGCTTCGGCGTCATGCTTTATCTGCTGTTTTTTCTCGTGCGCGACGGGCGCGAAATATCCCGCCTGATCCGCGAAGCAATTCCACTCGACGAAAACCGCAAGCAACATCTTCTGCGCAAATTCACGACCGTCGTGCGAGCCACCGTCAAGGGCAACGTCGCGGTGGCGCTCGTGCAGGGCGGCCTTGGCGGGATCGCATTCTGGGTCATCGGCATTCAGGGCGCGCTGCTGTGGGGCGTGATGATGGCGTTTCTTTCACTGCTGCCGGCGATCGGCGCGACGCTGATCTGGGGCCCCGTCGCAATCTATTTCCTGCTGACGGGCGCGCTCGCCAAAGGGCTCGGGTTGATCGCGTTCTGCGCGATCGTGATCGGTACGGTGGATAACGTGCTGCGCCCGATACTCGTCGGCAAGGACACGAAAATGCCCGACTGGGTCGTGCTGATCTCGACGCTGGGCGGCATGGCGCTGCTGGGCATCAACGGATTTGTGATCGGCCCGCTCATCGCGGCGCTGTTCATGAGCTGCTGGGATCTGTTCACGCGCGACAAACACGGCGCTTCGATTGAAGAATGAGGCGCCATGCGCTCGCGTGGCTTCGAGCCGCGCGATCCTGGATTCACCTGGATGGACGCCTGCGGGTTGACCCGCTTCTGCGCAAAGGCCTAAAATCGCGCCATTCTTTTTAACAGGAAACCATCGTGGACAGTAGTCCGAGTCGATCCTCGATCCAGCCGGCCGCCTGACGGCAAGACTTCCGCGACAACGTCTCACTGCCGCCGTCTTGCCCTCTGGCAGACGGTGCGCGTCAAATTCTTTCCCGTGCACTGTTTCTGATTTCCGCGTCCTGCCGCGGAGCGGTTGCATTCACCTTTTTGCTTCGCAAGCTCGCGCTCGCAAGCATCGCGACACATGACACCGCGCGCGGATATTCGCGCAACTGTCATGTGTTTCGTTCAACCTGCAAGTTTTGCCCGCGCATTCACTGATTGCACGATGCGTCGTCGCGTCACGCATCCTGCGCGGGCAGGCATGAACAGTCGTACCCAAATCATGACATTCGATCTTGTCCTGCGGCTCGCAGCCGCTTTCATCTGTGGCGTCGCGATCGGCCTCGAACGCCAGATGCGCCAGCGCAATGCCGGCCTTCGCACCATCACGCTCGTCGCGAGCGGCGCGTGCCTCTTCGTCCTGCTCGGCGTGCTGACCGGCAATGGCACCGCGGGAGTCACGCAGATCGCGGCCTATGTCGTATCCGGCGTCGGCTTTCTCGGCGGCGGCGTAATCATGCGCGACAAGGGCTCTATTCAGGGCATCAATACCGCCGCGACGCTGTGGTGTTCCGCGGCGGTTGGCGTGTTGTGCGGCGCCGGGCATTACGGCCCGGCGCTCGCCGGCACCGTCATCGTGCTGCTGACGAACACCCTCCTGCGCGAAGTGAGCCGCATGATCAACTCGACGCCCGTGTCGAACGCGGATCTCGTGCGCGAGTACGCGCTGACGGTCGTCTGTCACGAGGATAACGAAATCCACATCCGTACCGTGCTGTCGAATTCAATGTACTCGACGCCGCTGTCGTTCCAGAGCCTCCTCAGCGAGGACGTCGACGACCAGGCCGGGCGTATCCGCGTGACGGCAACGCTCAAGCTGCATCCGAAAGACCAGCCCAAACTCGAACAGATGGCGAGCCGTATCAGCATGGAAAAAAGTGTGTCGAGCGTGAGCTGGGTCGCGAAAGAAGCCGAACCCACCCCGGAATGACGCGATCATTCCTTGCGTGGATCGGCGTACCTGTCATGTAGATTGCGATTTTTTTGCCTCATCGAAGGATGCGATGCTAGCCGATGTGTTGCGGCGCAGCGCATGTCGTTCCGATGCATCGGGTCAGTGCGAAAACTATGAGGTTCGTGTGAGCCATGAATTTGCTTATGCGACATTGATCTTTACCACGCGCCTGAAGCAGCTACAGTTGATATGTGCCATTCCATCGTGCTGAGTGAGCGGCACCCGGAGGAACGTCATGAGCATCTGGAAGCCGGACCCGAGTTTTTATCCGTCGCCCCGACTTGCCGCACAGGCTCCGCCGGAAAAGCTCGCGTACGTCGCAGCATTCGATCCCGATCGCAACCTGCCGGACGCTATCGAAATCGTCGACGTCGATCCTGGTTCGGCGAATTACGCCAGCATCGTCGGTACCCTGCCGATGCCGAATACCGGCGACGAGCTGCATCATTTTGGCTGGAACGCGTGCTCGTCGTGTCTGTGTCCGAATGCACCGCACCCGCACACCGAGCGACGCTATCTGGTCGTGCCGGGATTGCGCTCGTCGCGCATCTACATCATCGACACGAAGGCCGATCCGCTCAAACCGGGCATCGTCAAGATCATCGAGCCGGAAACGATCGCAAACCGCACCGGCTATTCGCGGCCGCATACGGTGCATTGCGGGCCGGGCGGCATCTACGTGACGGCGCTGGGAAGCGCTGACGGCGGCGCACCAGGCGGAATTTTCCTGCTGGACCCACAAAGCTTCGAGCCGCTCGGGCGCTGGGAAGTCGATCGCGGCCCACAGCAGCTCGCCTACGACGGCTGGTGGCACCTCGGCTACGACACGCTCGTGACCAGCGAGTGGGGAACGCCCGACACGTTCGAAAACGGCTTGATCCCTGAAGTGCTGTTAGGCGCGCGCTACGGCCGCAAGCTGCATTTCTGGGATCTCACGCGACGCAAGCACCTGCAGGAGATCGATTTCGGTCCCGAGTATCAGCTCGTTTTCGAACTACGGCCGGCGCACGATCCGACCAAAGCTTATGGCTTTGTCAACTGCGTGATCAGCCTGAAGGACCTGTGGTCGTCGATATGGGTCTGGTATCGCGACGGCAATGCGTGGGCGGTGCGCAAGATCATCGATATTCCCGCTGAGCCGGACAGTGCAGACATCCTGCCGCCCGTTTTGCAGTCGTTCGGCGCCGTGCCGCCGCTTGTGACGGACATCGATCTCTCAATGGACGACCGCTTTCTCTACGTTTCGTGCTGGGGCACGGGCGACCTGTTGCAATATGACGTATCGGACCCATTCGCGCCAAAGCTGACAGGCAAGGTGCGGATTGGCGGCATTGTTTCGCGCGCGCCGCATCCGGCCGCGCCGGACAACGCGCTGAACGGCGGCCCGCAAATGGTGGAGATCAGCCGCGACGGAAAACGCGTCTATTTCACCAACTCGCTGTACGGCGCCGTCGATTCGCAATTTTATCCGGAGGGCATCGACGGCTGGATGGTCAAGCTGGACGCCGGCGCCGACGGCGGCCTCGCGTTCGACCCGAAATTCTTTCTCGAATGGCCTGCGGGACATCGACCGCACCAGATCCGGCTGCAAGGCGGCGACTGTTCGTCTGACTCCTACTGCTACCCGTGACATCCGCAAATCTTTCGACATCGCCGTGGTGGACGTGGGCTGTCGTCGCCGGGCTCGGCATGTTTCACGGACTCAACCCGGCGATGGGCTGGCTTTTCGCGGTCGCGCTCGGCCTCTACCGTCGAAGCCGGCGTGTCGTACTGCTCTCGCTGATCCCGATTGCACTCGGTCACGCGATGGCTGCCGCGTGTGTGCTGGCTGCGGGTCTGTCATTGAGCATGTCAGTCGATCATCATGTACTGAACCGGATTTGCGGTGTGATCCTGATCGGGTGGGCTGCGTGGCATGCACTACGCGGACATCGGATGCGTTCGCAGGTGGGCATGCAGGCGAAATTCGCAGGACTGACGGCCTGGTCTTTCGTCATGTCGGGCGTACACGGCGCGGGTCTAATGCTGATTCCGGCGCTCCTGCCAGTTTGCGATGGCTTTCCTTCGGGCGGGTCGTCGACATCAGTGCTACCAGGTATTCGCGGGCTGCTTGCTGGCATCGGACCTGTCGCTGCCGTTGCAGTTGCCGCTTTGACGGTTCACACAATTGCGATGCTTCTTACGACGGGGATTGTGTCGCTGCTGGTTTTCGACCAGTTCGGCGTGGCGTGTCTGCGGACCAAATGGGTGAACTTCGATTTGATGTGGACTGCGTCGCTTGCTGGATGCGGAGCCATACAGCTCGGAATTTAGGTAAATTAGCACCTAATTAAGCGGCATTGACGACAATTACCCCGATTTGATGTTGCGACGTCAACGACGCCCTGCTGCCGGTTGGGTCGACGTACTGGGTGCATCTGTCGCGGCGTTATCTGGGGCGGGAGGGTGAACTGAGGGA
>NZ_CAJQYY010000044.1 GCF_907164575.1 Paraburkholderia gardini | reverse complement strand
CCCGCTGCGCGGGCGGGGGGCCCCGCCCGCCCCGCCCCCGCCCCCCCCCCCCCCCGCCGCTGTCAGCCGCAATGCGGGCGTGCTCAGTGGCCTTTGACCACTTCGCCGGCGCGCAGCTTGTAGCGCGTGCCGCAATACGGGCAGCGTGCTTCGCCGTGCGTGACGTCGATGAAGACGCGCGGATGCGTGCTCCAGCGCGGCATCGACGGATTCGGGCAATACGCCGGCAGGTCTTTGGCCGACAGTTCGACCAGCGGCATTTCCTTGATTTCACTCATGAGGACGTTCTCTTTGTATTCGGATGAAAACGCGGCGCGCGATGCGCAGCCCGCGCAGGCAGTGAACGAAGGCTTAAACCCTGGTCAGCCAGTTCGCGTACTTCGTGCTCTTGCCGTTCACGATGTCGAAGAAGCCGGATTGCAGCTTTTCCGTGATCGGACCGCGCGCGCCCGCACCGATCGTGCGGTTATCGAGTTCGCGGATCGGCGTGACTTCGGCGGCCGTGCCGGTGAAGAACGCTTCGTCGCAGGTGTAGACCTCGTCGCGCGTGATGCGCTTTTCGATCACCTCGATGCCGGCGTCTTTCGCCAGCGTGATGACGGTGTCGCGCGTGATGCCGTCGAGGCACGACGACAGATCCGGCGTGTACAGCTTGCCGTTGTTCACGAGGAAGAAGTTTTCGCCCGAACCTTCCGACACGTAGCCGTCCACGTCGAGCAGCAGCGCTTCGTCGTAGCCGTCGGCGGTGGCTTCCTGGTTCGCGAGGATCGAGTTCACGTACCAGCCCGACGCCTTCGCGCGCACCATCGACACGTTCACATGATGGCGCGTGAACGACGACGTCTTCACGCGGATGCCCTTTTTCAGGCCGTCTTCACCGAGGTAAGCGCCCCACGGCCACGCGGCGATCGCGACGTGGATCGTGTTGCCCTTCGCCGACACGCCGAGCTTTTCCGAGCCGACCCAGATGATCGGGCGCAGATAGCACGATTCCAGCTTGTTCTCGCGGACGACTTCGCGCTGCGCGGCGGCGAGCGTTTCGTGGTCGAACGGGACGTCCATCTGGAAGATCTTCGCGGAATTCAGAAGACGCTTCGTGTGTTCCTGCAGGCGGAAGATCGCGGTGCCGCTGTCCGTCTTGTAGGCGCGCACGCCTTCAAAGACGCCCATGCCGTAGTGCAGCGTGTGCGTGAGGACGTGGATTTTGGCATCGCGCCAGTCGATGAGCTTGCCATCCATCCAGATCTTGCCGTCGCGGTCGGCCATTGACATACGATTCTCCAGGCGGTGCGTAATGAGGTATTCGGGGTGCCACAGCGACGACCCGGCCGGAACGCGCGGCGCAGGCTTACGGCAGGCGTAAGCCGGAATGCGTGGCGCGGAAAGCCAAAACACAGATCCGTCAAGCGGCGAAGTCCGTTATTTTAGCGTCTTTTGCACACGGAACGGGCATTCAGCCACCTTACGGACGCTATAATTCTGCGCACACATAAATCAGTTCCGGATGCGCCGGCGGAAGTTTTCCGACAGGCTGTGTCTTTTCTGCTGCGGCGGCGCATCGCGCGCCGGCCTGCCTCGTCCAATGTCTGCTCGCCTCTCTGAAGTTGATCGCCAGGCCTTTCGCCTGGGCCTGCGCGACTATTCGCCCACGCTCATGGCGATATTTTCATGGGGGCTCGTGACCGGCATCGCGATGAGCAAGTCCGTGCTGACGCTGCCCCAGGCGCTCGGCATGTCGGTGGCGGTGTATGCGGGTTCGTCGCAACTGGCGGTGCTGCCGCTCTTCGCCGCGAAGCTGCCGGTCTGGACGATCCTGCTCACCGCCGCGATGGTCAACACCCGCTTCGTGATCTTCAGCGCGGGTCTCGCGCCGCATTTCTCGTATCTGCCGCTGTGGCGGCGCATGCTGATCGGCTATTTCAACGGCGACATCATCTATCTGCTGTTCCAGAAGAAGAGCTTTCCGACCGGCTTCCAGCCTGGCAAGGAGGCGTATTTCTGGGGCATGGCGATTGCCAGCTGGGCGTCGTGGCAGGTCTCGTCGGCGATCGGCATCCTGCTCGCGAGCCTCTTCCCGGACAACTGGGGGCTCGGGCTCGCCGGCACGCTCGTGCTGCTGCCGATCATGGTGTCGGCGATCGTCACGCGTTCGACGGCGGTCGCGGTCGGCATCGCGGGTGTCGTTTCGCTGCTGGCGGTCGACCTGCCGTACCGGCTCGCGCTGCCGCTCGCGGTCATCACCGCGATCATCGCGGGCAGCATCACCGATTCGATCGTCGAGCGCGCCGACCTGCGCCGCATCCGCCAGCGCGCGGGAGATTCCCGATGACCACCACACAGATCTGGCTCGCCATTCTCGGCATGACGTTCGTCACCGCGGTGACGCGCGCGATGTTCCTGATCGGCGGCGAGCGAACGGTCCTGCCGGAGCGCGTGCAGCGCATGTTGCGCTACGCGCCGGCCGCCGCGCTGGCGGCGGTCGTGCTGCCCGACGTGGTGGAAACCAGCAACGGGCTGTCCTTCGGGCTGTCGAATCACGAGTTCTACGCCACGCTCGCCGGGCTCGGCTGGTATCTGTGGCGGCGCAGCATGATCGGCACGATTGTCGCCGGCATGGCAGTGTTCACCGTCCTGCGACTTGTTGCCTAGTGTCCGGACGTGGGAAATGCTGCGATGCCGCATCGCGTGACGTCCGCCCAAATGCTGGAGATTCGCAGCCACACGTCCAGGAACGTCACCGGTATCGGTTAAAATAGCCGTCTTCCGGATCACTGCGCGAAGCCGCGGCCGATGCCGCCGGCCCTGTCCTCATCATGTCGGGCAGGTTGCATTGTCCACCGCCTTCCAATCAACCCGCATCCCGACACCATGACCCAAGTGAAGCGTCTCACCGATCTGATCGCCGAAGGCAAGCTTGCCGGCCAACGCGTTTTCATCCGCGCCGATCTGAACGTGCCGCAGGACGATCACGGCAACATCACCGAAGACACCCGCATCCGCGCGTCGGTGCCCGCTATCCGCGACGCACTGGATGCCGGCGCGGCCGTCATGGTCACCTCGCACCTTGGCCGCCCGACGGAAGGCGAACTGAAGCCGGAAGACTCGCTCGCGCCGGTCGCGACGCGCCTCGGCGAACTGCTCGGCCGCGATGTGCCGCTCGTCGCGAACTGGGTGGAAAACGGCGTGAACGTCGCGCCGGGCCAGGTCGTGCTGCTCGAGAACTGCCGCGTCAACAAGGGCGAAAAGAAGAATTCCGACGAGCTCGCGCAGAAGATGGCGAAGCTCTGCGACATCTACGTCAACGACGCGTTCGGCACCGCGCATCGCGCCGAAGCCACCACGTACGGCATCGCGAAATACGCGCCGGTTGCGTGCGCGGGTCCGCTGCTCGCGGCTGAACTCGACGCGCTCGGCAAGGCGCTCGGCGCGCCGAAGCGTCCGCTGGTGGCGATCGTCGCCGGCTCCAAGGTGTCGACCAAACTCACCATTCTCGATTCGCTCGCCGGCAAGGTCGACCAGCTGATCGTCGGCGGCGGCATCGCGAACACGTTCATGCTGGCGGCGGGGCTGAAGATCGGCAAGTCGCTCGCCGAAGCGGATCTCGTCAACAATGCGAAGGCGATCATCGATGCCGCGAAGGCACGTGGCGCTTCGGTGCCGATCCCGACGGACGTCGTCACCGCGAAGGAATTCTCGCCGACGGCGAAGGCCGAAGTGAAGGCCGTGGCCGACGTAGAGGACGACGACCTGATCCTCGACATCGGCCCGGACACCGCGAAGGCGCTGGCCGCTCAACTGGAAAAGGCCGGCACGATCGTCTGGAACGGCCCGGTCGGCGTGTTCGAATTCGACCAGTTCGGCAACGGCACGAAGACGCTCGCTGATGCGATCGCGAAGTCGCCGGCGTTCTCGATTGCCGGCGGCGGCGACACGCTCGCGGCGATCGCCAAATACGGCATCCACGACAAGGTCAGCTATATCTCGACAGGCGGAGGCGCCTTCCTCGAGTTCCTCGAAGGCAAGACACTGCCCGCCGTCGAAATCCTGGAATCGCGGGCTTAACGTGGCAACGCGCTCCCCGACGAAATCAGCAAAAGGCCGGCCCACGCCGCGCACGACAGCCGCAGGGGAGCGCAGCGCGCGCTCCAGCAGCAAGCCGCTGGCATCGGCTCCGGCGCCAGCAGGCGCGCCGCACCAGCCAGCGGTGCAGGACCCCGCAGATGTTCTTGCGGTAACGGCGCAGCACAAACGCGCGCCAGCACAAACTGCGGCACCCGACACTGCCGCGCAGGCCGAATCCGGCACGCAGGCACCGCAGGCACAAGACACCGCGACATCGGCCACGCCCGATGCGCAACGCTCAAACAAAGCGACGCCAGCTCCAGCCGGCGCGCAACCCCCGGCAGCCGCTCGCGCGGCAACGCCAACGAATCCGACTCGCAGCGCTCAATCCAGCGAACCCATCCAGACGAGGAGACTCATGCATCGCGCCACCAAGATTGTCGCCACCATCGGCCCGGCTTCCAGTACGCAGGAAATCCTGCTGCAAATGATTCAGGCCGGATGCGATGTGGTGCGGCTCAACTTCTCGCACGGCACCGCCGACGACCATCGCCAACGCGCTGAGTTCGTCCGTGAGGTCGCGCGCAAGGCTGGCCGCGAAGTCGCCATCATGGCTGACCTGCAAGGCCCGAAGATCCGCGTGGGCAAGTTTGAGAACGGCAAGACCACGCTGATCGCCGGCAATTCATTCATCCTCGATTCCGCGTGCGAACTCGGCAACGACGACCGCGTCGGCCTCGACTACAAGGATCTGCCGCGCGACCTGAAACCGGGCGACGTGCTGCTGCTCAACGACGGCCTGATCGTCCTGAACGTCACGCGCGTGCTCGGCACCGAGATTCACACCACGGTGAAGATCGGCGGCGACCTGTCCAACAACAAGGGCATCAACCGCCAGGGCGGCGGCCTCACGGCGCCGGCGCTGACCGAAAAGGACATGGAAGACATCAAGACGGCCATGTCGCTCGGCGCGGATTTTGTCGCGGTATCGTTCCCGAAGAACGCCACCGACATGGAAATGGCCCGCCAGCTCGCCAATATCGCGGGCGCGCCTTACGGCATCAAGCCGAAGATGATCGCGAAGATCGAGCGTGCCGAAGCCATTCCGGCGCTGCAGGGCATCCTCGACGCGTCGGACGGCATCATGGTCGCGCGCGGCGATCTGGCCGTGGAAGTGGGCAATGCCGCAGTCCCGGCGCTGCAAAAGCGCATGATCCGTATGGCGCGCGAGTCGAACAAGTTCGTCATCACCGCCACGCAGATGATGGAATCGATGATCCACGCACCGGTGCCGACGCGCGCCGAGGTGTCGGACGTCGCGAACGCGGTGCTGGACGGCACGGATGCCGTGATGCTGTCGGCGGAATCGGCGGCGGGCAAGTATCCGGTGCAGACCATCGAAACGATGGCCGCGATCTGCGTGGAAGCCGAGAAGTCGGAAAACTCGGAACTGGACAAGGATTTCCTCGACCGGACGTTCACGCGTATCGACCAGTCGATCGCGATGGGTGCGCTCTTCACGGCGTTCCACCTCGGCGCGAAGGCGATCGTCGCGCTGACCGAATCGGGGTCGACCGCGCTGTGGATGTCGCGTCACTGGACGCACGTGCCGATCTTCGCGCTCACGCCGCGCACCGGCAGCGAGCGCGCGATGGCGCTGTACCGCAACGTGACGTCGCTGCATCTCGACACCAACACCGACCGCGACACGGCGCTCGCGCAGGCGCTCGAAGTGGTGGTCAGCAAGGGCTACGCATCGCATGGCGACATGGTGGTGCTGACGGTCGGCGAGCCGATGGGACAGGCCGGCGGAACGAACACACTGAAAATCGTGCGGGTGGGTGAACCGTACTGATCAGACTGGATGTATGCCCATCGGCGCGGCGGACAGGCCGCGTTCCCGGGAGAGGCGGCGCGCCCCTGAGCCCACGCTCAGGGAAGGCACGCACGGGAATGCGGCTTGCTTCGCGATAAAATCTCAAAAATTAGATGCCGACGGCACAGGTTTCGTTTCAATTAAGGAGTTTCACCATGCCTCTCGTATCAATGCGTCAGTTGCTGGACCATGCCGCCGAAAACGGTTATGGCCTCCCGGCATTCAACGTGAACAACCTGGAACAGGTGCAGGCGATCATGGCGGCGGCGGACAAGGTCGGCGCGCCGGTCATCATGCAGGCGTCGGCGGGCGCCCGGAAGTATGCCGGTGAGCCATTCCTGCGCCATCTGATCGAAGCGGCCGTCGAGTCATATCCGCATATTCCGGTTGTGATGCACCAGGATCACGGGCAGTCGCCGGCCGTGTGCATGGCGGCCATGCGCAGTGGTTTTACGAGTGTGATGATGGACGGTTCGCTCGAGGCGGACGGCAAATCGGTGGCGTCGTATGAATACAATGTCGATGTGTCGCGCAAGGTCGTGGAGATGGCGCACTCGATCGGCGTGACGGTCGAAGCCGAACTGGGCGTGCTCGGCTCGCTCGAAACGATGAAGGGCGACAAGGAAGACGGCCACGGCGCGGAAGGCACGATGACCCGCGAACAGCTGCTGACCGACGTCGAGCAGGCCGCCGATTTCGTGAAGCTCACGCAGTGCGACGCACTGGCGATCGCGATCGGTACCTCCCACGGCGCGTACAAGTTCACGAAGAAGCCGACGGGCGATATCCTGTCGATTCAGCGCATCAAGGAAATTCACCAGCGCATTCCGAATACGCACCTGGTGATGCACGGTTCGTCGTCGGTGCCGCAGGAACTGCTCGCGGAAATCCGCGAATTCGGCGGCGACATGAAGGAAACCTACGGCGTGCCGGTCGAAGAAATTCAGGAAGGCATCCGTAACGGCGTGCGCAAGATCAATATCGATACGGACCTGCGTCTCGCGATCACCGGCGCGATCCGCCGTGCGATGGCCGAAAACCCGTCGAAGTTCGACCCGCGCGACTACCTGAAGCCGGCGCGTGAAGCCGCCACGAAGGTGTGCGTGGATCGCTACGTGGCGTTCGGCTGCGAAGGCCAGGCCGCTAAAATCAAGCCGCTGTCGCTCGACAGGATGGCGGAGAAGTACAGGTCGGGCGACCTCCGGCAGGTGGTCCGCTAGGCTGTCCGTTCAGCACTGACCTGGTCATCCGGCCAGGTTGTTGTCAGATCGCCGTTCCCGCATGATCCGGGGAACGGCGTTTCCCTTTTGTTCCGGTCTCATTTTTGCCCTATTTCTAGCGAACTACGACGATGTCTACCCTTTACGAATCCACGCTCCGCTCGCTGCCGCTGCTCGGCCGCGGCAAGGTCCGCGACAACTACGCGGTGGGCAACGACCAGTTGCTGATCGTTACGACCGACCGTCTGTCGGCGTTCGACGTCATCATGGGCGAGCCGATTCCCAACAAGGGGCGCGTGCTGAACCAGATGGCCAACTTCTGGTTCGACAAGCTGAAGCACATCGTCCCGAATCACCTGACCGGCGTCGAGCCGGAAACGGTCGTCGCAGCGGACGAAGTCGAGCAGGTCAAGGGCCGCGCGGTTGTCGTCAGGCGTCTCGAGCCGATCCTGGTCGAAGCGGTGGTGCGCGGCTATCTGGCCGGCAGCGGCTGGAAAGACTACCAGGCAACGGGCGCCGTGTGCGGCGTCGAACTGCCGCCGGGCCTGCAAAACGCGCAGAAGCTGCCCGAGCCGATCTTCACGCCGGCAGCCAAGGCCGAAATGGGCCACCATGACGAGAACATCACGTACAACGAGATGGAACGCCGCATCGGCACCGAACTGTCGGCCACGATCCGCGACATCTCGATCCGGTTGTACAAGGAAGCCGCTGAATTCGCGGCCACGCGCGGCATCATCATCGCCGACACGAAGTTCGAATTCGGTCTCGACAACCACGGCAAGCTGTATCTGATGGATGAGGCGCTGACGGCCGATTCGTCGCGCTTCTGGCCGGCCGACCAGTATCAGGTCGGCACGAATCCGCCGTCGTTCGACAAGCAGTTCGTGCGCGACTGGCTCGAAACGCAGTCGTGGAAGAAAGAGCCGCCGGCGCCGAAGCTGCCCGACGACGTTGTCGCGAAGACGGGCGAAAAGTATCAGGAAGCGCTCGAACGCCTGACCGGGCAGAAGCTCGCCTGACGCCTCAGTCCCGATAAGGAAGTTCGTACGATGAGCGAAGCACAGACCGCCCACACGCACGCCGCGCCGCTCGTTGGCGTGCTGATGGGCTCCAGTTCCGATTGGGACATCATGAAACACGCTGTCGCGCTCCTTCAGGAGTTCGGCGTGCCCTACGAAGCGAAGGTCGTTTCGGCGCACCGTATGCCCGACGAGATGTTCGACTACGCGGAGCGTGCGCGCGAGCGCGGCCTGCGCGCGATCATCGCGGGTGCGGGCGGCGCCGCGCACCTGCCCGGCATGCTGGCCGCCAAGACCACGGTGCCGGTGCTGGGCGTGCCGGTCGCGAGCAAGTATCTGAAGGGCGTCGATTCGCTGCACTCGATCGTCCAGATGCCGAAGGGCGTGCCGGTCGCGACGTTTGCGATCGGCGAAGCCGGCGCGGCGAACGCGGCGCTTTTTGCTGTTTCGATCCTGAGCGTGAGCTCGCCTGAGTATGCGGACAAGCTTGCTGCATTCCGCGTGCGTCAGAACGAAGCTGCACATGCAATGGTATTGCCCGCGCTGTAAGCGCGAACCGATGTTTCCTGCCTGACCCCGGCCGTTGCGCATCAGATCCCTGGCTGCCTGCGCTGCGGCCGCTGCCGACCACTGAGATGAATTCAGATAACACACCGGTTTCACCGATTCTGCCTGGCGCCTGGCTGGGCATGGTCGGCGGCGGCCAGCTTGGCCGCATGTTCTGCTTTGCCGCACAGGCGATGGGGTATCGCGTCGCCGTGCTCGATCCGGACGAGAGCAGTCCGGCGGGCGCCGTCGCGGACCGGCATCTGCGCGCGGCGTACGACGACGAAGCGTCGCTGACCGAACTCGCCCGCCTCTGTGCGGCCGTTTCGACCGAGTTCGAGAACGTGCCCGCCGCGAGCCTCGATTTCCTCGCGCGTTATACGTTCGTCAGCCCGGCTGGCCGGTGTGTCGCGGTCGCCCAGGACCGCATTGCAGAGAAGCGTTTTATCGCCGCCGCGGGCGTGGCGGTCGCGCCGCATGTGGCGATCGAGTCGTCGGCCGCGCTCGAAGCGATCGAAGACGCGAAGCTCGAAGCCGTGCTGCCTGGTATTCTCAAGACAGCGCGGCTCGGTTACGACGGCAAGGGCCAGATTCGCGTGCGCAACGCCGGGGAAGTGCGCGAGGCGCATGCGTCGCTCGGTGGCGTGGCGTGTGTGCTGGAAAAACGGCTGCCGCTGAAGTTCGAGGTCTCGGCGCTGATCGCCCGCGGCGCGAACGGGACATCGGCGGTCTATCCGCTCGCGCAGAATACGCATCGCGACGGCGTGCTGTCGCACACGATCGTGCCGGCGCCGGACGCGAGCCCTTCGCTTGTCGAGCAGGCCCAGCAGGCCGCGTTGCAGATCGCCGCGAAGCTGGGTTACGTCGGCGTGCTGTGCGTCGAGTTTTTCATTCTGGAAGATGGCTCGCTGGTCGCGAACGAGATGGCGCCGCGTCCGCACAATTCAGGTCACTACACCGTCGACGCCTGCGCGACCAGCCAGTTCGAACAGCAGGTTCGGGCGATGACGGGCATGCCGCTCGGCGACACGCGCCAGCATTCACCGGCCGCGATGCTGAATATCCTCGGCGATGTCTGGTTCAAGGACGGTCCGAAGCGCGCCGCAGTCACGCCGCCCTGGCACGAAGTGGCGGCGATGCCGGCGGCGCGGCTGCATCTGTACGGCAAGGAAGAGGCGCGGCCGGGTCGCAAGATGGGCCACGTGAACTTCACCGCCGCGACGCTCGAAGAAGCACGCACGGCGGCGCGTGACTGTGCGCGCCTGTTGCACATCATCAAGAGCTGAGATCGCAGTCACGATGCTGGATCAACCGAAATCGCCGGATCAGGGCGTGCTGCCCGTCAGCGAGGCAGACATCGCGAACGCCGCGGCGTTGCTCGACGCGGGGGAACTCGTCGCGTTTCCGACGGAGACCGTCTATGGCCTCGGCGGCGATGCCGAAAGCGCGGATGCAGTCGCGCGTATTTACGCCGCGAAGGGACGGCCGGCGAATCACCCGGTCATCGTGCATCTCGCGCCAGGCGGCGATCCACGCTACTGGGTCGAGCACCTGCCTCCCGAAGCGCAACGGCTGATCGATGCGTTCTGGCCGGGTCCGCTCACGCTGATCCTGAAACGCGCGGCGCATATTCCGTCGGCGGTGAGTGGCGGGCAGGATTCGGTCGGGCTGCGTTGCCCGTCGCATCCGGTGGCACAGGCGCTGCTCGCCGCATTCAGCGCGCTGCGGGGTGGGCACGGTGGCGTCGCGGCGCCGTCGGCGAACCGGTTCGGTCATGTCAGTCCAACAACCGCGCAGCACGTGCGTGAGGAATTCGGTGATTCGATTCACGTGCTCGACGGCGGGTCGTCGGAAGTCGGCATCGAGTCGACGATTCTCGATCTTTCGCGTGGTTTTCCGGCGCTGCTGCGACCGGGCCGGGTAACGCCGCAGGATATCGCCGACGTGCTGGGCGAGATGCCGCGTCTTCCGGATGGTTCGGATGCCACGGCACCGCGCGCGTCGGGCACACTCAAGGCGCACTACGCGCCGCGCACGCCGCTCGCGCTGCTGCCGTTCGAAGCGCTGGAACCGATGCTCGAAGCACGTGCGACGGACGAGCGTGTGGCACTTGTCGCGCGAGTCTCGCGCGCCGGGAACTGGGCCGACGCTGACGGCGTGCATTTCGTCGCCGCGCCGGAAGATCCGCATGTTTACGCACGCGAACTGTACAGCCTGCTGCGGGCGCTGGATCGCGCGGACGTGTCGCGGATCCTGATCGAGAAGCTGCCGGATACGATCGAATGGATCGCGGTCAACGACCGGCTGGGCCGGGCCGCCGCGGCGTTCGAGGCGCAGGTCTGGACGCCCCGGTCCCACTCGTCGAACCAGTAAAAATGCCCGGCGCAACCGGGCCGGACATGATCGATCGGCAAGCGTGCCGATTGCTATTCCAGGACCATCACTTGCCGATGCCGTGCTGAGCGATTGCCTGCTCGACGGTCTGCGCGAACAGTGCATGCAGGTGCGTGGACGGATGGACTGAATCGGCAAACATGTACGTCTGATCCGCGCCGGCCACCGTGTAGGTTTGCGGCGAGCAGAACAGCGACGAACCAAACGAGCTGCCGAAGTCCGCGGCGGACTGACCCGGAGCGAGCACGCTCGGGTTTTGCTGGGCATAGGCCGTTGCCGACGCTTCCATCTTGCTCAGGGCACAACCCGTATCGGTGTTCGACACCGTGAAGCCCAGCGACTGGTAACTGGCGACCGACTGGTCGAGCCACGTGTACGCACTCACCAGAATCACCTGCGGGACATTGCCCAGATACTGTTTCAGCGCGTTGTTGTATGGCACGGTGAGCGAATCGAACAGCCCCTGGCCGGTCGGGCCGCTCTGCACACCTTCAGGCGTTGCCTTGAGATCGGGCACGTCGGACACGACCACGTGCGTCGCGCCCTTCGAAAGGATCAGTTGAACCGCGCCGACGAACTGCTGCGCGGCCAGGGTCATGCCGTCAGACGCTTGCTGCTGTGCCGCTGCCAGATCCGAGGGCTGGAGCGTGCCAGCCTGAACCGCCGCGGCCGTTTTCTGGATGACCGTGGCCCAGTAGAAAATGTCGTTCGCGCCGCCGTTGATCAGCACCAGCTGGTTCGCATTGAACGAGCCGTGTTGCGCGATGTATTGATTGACCTGGTCGGTGACCGGTACCGTGGTGGCCTGTGCGTAGGAAGGCAGTGGCGGGCTCGCATAGCCGATGCCCGGCTGCGTGCCGACGCGCGAACCACCCTGCGCATAACCCATGCCGCCCGTCGCGACCAGCGGCTGGCCGAAGCCGCCCTGGTTCGCGGCCGTTAGCGTATCGCCGTAGTACTCGGCAACCTTTTGCGTCCAGATTTCGCCCGGATTCGTCGTAAAACGGCCGCCGCCGAAATTGCCCTGAATGGCCGGCGCATACGTACCCACATCCGACAGGCTGTCGCCAAACGACACCACCTGCAGCTTCACACCGCCCGGCGGCGTGCTGCTCGCATTGTTGTCGCCGCCACCGCCACCGCAGGCGGCGAGCAATGCAAATGCCGCGCTCGCGATCGCGCACTGCGCGATCCGCGCGAATCCCCGATGTCCGATTTCGTTGTGCTTCATTTCGACTTCTTCTCCTCGAGCCCTGTCGTTGTCGTTTGATTGCATCGCGCGACGCAGGGCGGCGCGCGATGTGTGTCCTCGTGCGATTGTTTGAACCTGCGCGATGAACATTGTCCGACAGCGTACACGCTACCCGTGTAGGGGACGAACGGCTTCCGTAGAAGAATCCCTCAATGCCTGCCGCGCGAATGCGGGTTTTTCCTGGGCTTTGCACGGGGTGCGTCAGAGATATCTGACATCGGCCTGGACGGTCCCTGATAGATCCATTCCAGTAGTGCGTCGTGCGCGGCACGCGCGGCTTCGGCGTGCGGATCGTTGATGATGCTCACGACGACGTAGCTCGTGCCATCCGAAGAAGCCACATAGCCCGCGATCGCACGCACGTCGCGCAGCGTGCCGGTCTTGATGTGCGCGTTGCCGTTGACGGGCTGGCCGGTCAGGCGATTGCGCATCGTGCCGTCGACACCGGCAATCGGCAGTGAATCGACGAACACCTGGGCGACGGGGCTCGCGTTAGCCGACTGGAGGAGGTCCGCGAGCGAGATCGCCGGGATATGCTCATCCCGTGACAGACCCGAACCGTTTTCGAGCTGCAGATATTCGGTGGGCAGCGCGCTGCGATGCATGAACGTATCGATGGCGTCGACGGATTTTTCCGGCGTCGCGGGCGGCTTGTCGATCACCGCGCCGATCGTCAGGAACAGGTTGCGCGCCATCGTGTTGTTGCTGAACTTGTTGATGTCGCGAACGATGTCCGACAGCACGGGCCCGTGGTGAACGGCGACCTGTCTTGCCGTGACCGGCACGGCGCCTTCGCGTGTCGTGCCGTGGAACGTACCGCCGGTTTGCTGCCACAGCGCGAGAAAGCCGCCCGCGAAAAACGCGCTGTGGTCGAGCACGGCGACATTGACCGTGCGGTCGCCGCAGCGCACCGGGAAGTCGCCGCTAAACGTCGCGTTGACGGTGCCGTCCGGCATCGGCGTCACCGTCGGCGTAACGGCGGTCAGGTCGCCGCGGCACGGGCCGTTCGTCGCGCGCAGCTGGTTGTCGATCCGCAGTTGCGCGAGCGCGGGCAGCACGTCGATGGCAACGGTGCCGTCGGGCGAAGGCGACAACGAGAACGACAGCGACTTGAACGCGTACAGCAGCGGATCGGGGCCGACGTTGTACGGTGCGGTGGTGTCGTCGTCGAAGGGCGGCAGATCACGGGTCGACACATCGAAGAAACGCTTGTCGAGCACAAGCGCGCCGTCGATGCCGTTGATGCCCGAATTGCGGATCTTCTGCACGAGATCGATCAGTTCTTCAGGCACGAGCTTCGGGTCGCCGGTGCCCTGTATGTAGAGATCGCCGTGCAGCACGCCGTTGCCGTCAACGGTGCCATCCGCGAAAGCGCTCGTGCGCCAGCGATAGTCCGGGCCGAGAATCGAGAGGCCCGCGTAGGTCGTGACGAGCTTCATCGTCGAGGCGGGCATCATTGGTTTGCCCGCGTTGAGCGCGAGGATCGGCGTGCGGTCGCCGATCTTTTCGACGACCACGCTCACCGACGAAAGCGGCACGTGCGCGCGTGCGAGTCCGGCCATGACCGACGGCGGCAGCACCGTCGTGACGTTGACCGCGGGGTGCTTCGCCTTCGTGCGCGCGAAGGCGGGCGTGGGCGCCGCGACGCACGCGAGCGTCAGCCCGAGCACGGCGGCGCATGCGAAGCTCATGCGCGGCGAGCGGATGGTGCTTGCCACGCCCACGGCAGACGTCGGGCTTGCGCGCGACACGTGACGGAGGCCGGAACGCGAGACGGTCTCCGCTGCGCCCGGGCGGCATGACGTAGCGGTATCACGGGATGGAGCACGGCGCGGCGAAAGGCTGCGCGCAAATTCGAGGAGAAAAGCGGTCGTCATGCGAGAGAGTTGGGGTGAAGGCTTTTGTAAGGCTGTGTGTCGCGACATGCGGGCGGCCGGTCGAACAGCGAGCCGCGCGGCGTCGCGTAAAAGCGCTCATTGTAGAGACAAGCCGGGGTGCTGCGCGAAACGCCGGCATTACGCTGCCATCGCGACTGCTCGCGCTTCGCCCACGCGACGGAAGATAGAATGCGTGTTCACAAGGCGTGACTGAAACACAACTGAACCACGACCGAACCAGAAAACGTCAGGACGGGTGCCATGCGGATACTGCTTGTCGAAGATGACCGGATGATCGCGGAAGGCGTGCGCAAGGCGCTGCGCGGCGAAGGTTTTGCCGTCGACTGGGTGCAGGACGGCGAAGCCGCGCTCACCGCCGTCTCGGGCGAGCCCTACGATCTGGTGCTGCTCGACCTCGGCTTGCCGAAGCGCGACGGCCTCGACGTGTTGCGCACGCTGCGTTCGCGCGGCCTCGCGCTGCCGGTGCTGATCGTCACCGCGCGCGATGCCGTCGCCGATCGCGTCAAGGGCCTCGACGCGGGCGCGGACGACTACCTCGTCAAACCGTTCGATCTCGACGAACTCGGCGCGCGCATGCGCGCGTTGATCCGTCGCCAGTCGGGCCGTAGCGATTCGACGATCCGTCACGGTCTGCTCACGCTCGACCCGGCGTCGCATCAGGTCACGCTCGAAGGCGCGCCGGTTGCGCTTTCGGCACGTGAATTCGCACTGCTCGAAGCGCTGATCGCGCGTCCGGGCGCCGTGCTGTCGAAGAGCCAGCTCGAAGAAAAAATGTACGGATGGGGTGAGGAAATCGGCAGCAACACCGTCGAGGTCTATATTCATGCGCTGCGCAAGAAGCTCGGCGCGGATCTGATCCGCAACGTGCGCGGCCTCGGCTACATGCTCGCGAAGGAAGCCTGAACCGATGCGCTCGATTCGCCGTCAATTGCTCTTCTGGCTGCTCGCGATCGTGCTCACGGGCGTGTGCATCGCAGGCTGGCTCATCTATCGTCAGGCACTCGCCGAAGCGAACGAGCTCTTCGATTACCAGTTGCAGGAAATCGCCGGTGCATTGCCGTCAGAGTCGTTCTCGCAGGTGCTCGGCACACGCGATACCGGCGAGGAAGGCATCGTGCTTCAGATCTGGAATCGCAACGGCGTGCTGATGTATTACTCGACGCCGCGCGCGCCGCTTTCGCCGCGCGCCGAACTCGGGTTTTCGACGCAACGTACCGAGCGCGGCGACTGGCGTGTGTACGGCGCGATCGTCGGCGACAACGTCGTGCAGCTGGCGCAGCCGCTCTCGGTGCGAAACCGGCTCGCCGCGAACGTCGCGCTGCGAACGCTGTGGCCGCTGATCGTGCTGTTGCCGCTGCTCGGCGTTGCGGTGTGGGTCGTCGTCGGTCGCGGGCTGAAGCCGTTGCGGCGCGTGGCGGGCGCGCTCGACACGCGTCATCCCGAAGCGCTCGATCCGCTGCCTGACCAGCGTCTGCCGCTCGAAGTGCAACCGCTCGTGCGCGCGCTCAACGGACTGCTCGCGCGCCTTTCCGCCGCGCTCGATACGCAGAAAGCGTTCGTCGCCGACGCCGCGCATGAACTGCGCACGCCGCTCGCCGCCGTGCAGATCCAGACACAGCTTGTAGCCCGCGCGCGCGACGACGACACGCGTCACGAAGCGCTTGTCGATCTGCAGGCTGGCGTGACGCGCGCGACCCGTCTTGCGGAACAACTGCTCGCGCTCGCCCGCGCGGAACCCGATGGACACGCGGTGACGACTGCCTTCGATCTGCACGCGGTGCTCGACGAGTGCGTGGCGTCCCGCGTGCCGCTCGCGCAGCAGCGCAACATCGATCTCGGCATCGAGGCGACCACGCCGGCGTCGGTGACCGGCGAACCCGAAGCACTGCGCGTGATGCTCAACAACCTGCTCGACAACGCGACGAAATACACGCCAGAAGGCGGACGTGTCGACGTGAGCCTGAAGGTCGAGGAGGGACATCCCGTCGTGCGCATCGCGGATACCGGCCCGGGTATTCCTGTCGAAGAACGCGGCCGCGTGTTCGACCGTTTCTACCGCGTCGGCGCGGGTGTCGATCGTGTGCGCAGCGATATCGCGGGGAGCGGCCTTGGGCTTGCGATTGTCAGACGCATCGCGCTTCAGCATCACGCCGACGTGACGCTCGGCGAATCCGTTTCCGGCGGGCTGCTCGTGACAGTGCGGTTCTGACGGGCGCGTCTGGTCGACCGCGGTGCATGGGACCAGCGTAACGCGCATGGGGCCGGAGTAAGCGCTAAAGCGCGAACTCTGGTCGACAAAAAGGTTGTGCGGCCTTTTTCGAAATTAAGACTCCTTTAAGTGACGCCGCGTACGCTTCAAATCATTCAGAAGCGCACCTCTTTGTCAGGAGTACACGATGCAAGCGAAGACCCTCAAACGTAGCGCCGTCGCGATGGCGGTCGCAGTGGCACTGTCGGCGGGTTATGTGGCCGGTCACCGGAACGTGGCGCCGCCTGAAGTCATCGCGCCGGCGCAAGCTGCAATGATGCCCGCTGAAGCGGCCGCCAAAACCGGTATCCCGGATTTCTCCGGTCTCGTGGAAACCTACGGCCCGGCCGTCGTCAATATCAGCGCGAAGCACGTGGTTAAACACGTCGCGCAGCGCGGCGGCGGTAACGCCGGACAATTGCCGATCGACCCGTCCGATCCGTTCTACCAGTTCTACAAGCACTTTTTCGGTGGCATCCCCGGCGGCCCGGGCGCAGGCGGCGACGATCAGCCCGATGCGCCGAGCGCGAGCCTCGGTTCAGGCTTTATCGTCAGCAGCGATGGTTACATCCTCACCAACGCGCACGTCGTGGATGGCGCAAACGTCGTCACCGTCAAGCTGACCGACAAGCGCGAGTTCAAGGCGAAGGTCGTCGGCTCGGACAAGCAGTCGGACGTCGCCGTGCTGAAGATCGACGCGACCAGTCTGCCGACCGTGAAGATCGGCGATCCGCGCCAGAGCAAGGTCGGCCAGTGGGTGGTCGCGATCGGGTCGCCATACGGTTTCGACAACACGGTGACCTCGGGCATCATCAGCGCGAAATCGCGTTCGCTGCCGAACGAAAACTACACGCCGTTCATCCAGACCGACGTGCCGGTGAACCCGGGCAATTCGGGCGGCCCGCTCTTTAACCTGCAAGGCGAAGTGATCGGCATCAACTCGATGATCTATTCGCAGACGGGCGGCTTCCAGGGCCTGTCGTTCGCGATCCCGATCAACGAGGCCATCAAGGTCAAGGACGATCTCGTCAAGACCGGCCACGTGAGCCGCGGACGCCTCGGCGTCGCGGTGCAGTCGATGAACCAGACGCTCGCTGATTCGTTCGGCATGAAGACGCCGCAAGGCGCACTGGTGAGCTCGGTCGATGCGAGCGGCCCGGCGGCGAAGGCCGGTCTGCAGCCGGGCGATGTGATCCTGTCGGTCAACGGCTCGCCGGTGGAGGATTCGGCGGATCTGCCCTCGCAGGTCGCGAGCATGAAGCCGGGCACGGTTGCCGACGTGCAGGTATGGCGCAACAAGGCGACGAAGGACCTGAAGGTGACGATCGGCGCGCTGTCGGATGAGAAGGTGGCATCGGCGGATACGCCGGCGCAGGAGCAGGGGCGTCTGGGTGTTGCGGTCCGCCCGCTCACGCCGCAGGAAAAGAGCGGCGCGTCGCTGACGCATGGCCTGCTGGTGCAGCAGGCGGACGGTCCCGCCGCGAGCGCTGGCGTTCAGCCGGGCGACGTGATCCTCGCGGTCAACGGCAACCCGGTGACGACCGTCGACCAGTTGAAGCAGATGGTGAAAAAAGCCGGCAATAGCATTGCGCTGCTGATCCAGCGCGACGATGCGCAGATCTTTGTGCCAGTCGACCTCGGCTGATGTAAGAACTACCGTCGCCGGCTTTTTCTCCGGCTCGGCGGCCCGCCGGTCCATTGACTTTCGGGCCGCAGCCACATCGCGGCTGCGGTGTTTCAACCGCACCCGGATGTTTCCGGGCACGGAGCTTGCGGCCGACAGTTTTCAGCACGAACCATAACAAGGAGCGATGCACATGAAAACACAGTGTACTCAGCGAAGGATCCTCACCGCGGCGGTCGCGGTGGCCCTGACGCTCGGCACCGCGACCGGCGCGTTCGCACAGGCGAGCGGTACTACCGGCGGCACGACGACGGACACCACGAGTGCCGGCAACGCAAACGGTGGCGGCCTGCCGCAGATCCAGCAGCAGGGCGACGTGTCGTTTACGTCGGGCGGTGTCGGCCTGGATGAATCGAAGGCGTTGCGGGCTGCGCAAAGCCAGTGGCCGCTGTCGTTGCGCTTCACGGGTCCGGGCTCCGACTTCCTTGCCGATGTCGAGGTGAAGGTGGTCGATGCACACGGCGCCAGCGTGCTGGACACGAAGTCGCGCGGCCCCTATATGCTGGTCAGGCTGCGCCCGGGCCGCTACACGGTCCATGCCACCTACAAGGACCGCGAACAGAGCAAACCGGTTTCGGTGACGGGCAAGGGCACAGCGCGCGCGACGTTCTCCTGGAACACACAGTAACGTAGCGTTTTGTTGCGTTGCACAAACGTTGCATGGAAGTGCGCGAGGATACGCAAAGGCCGCGCAAGCCGCCGAAGTTTCGCCGATAATGAAGCCACGGGCACGCCCGTGGCTTTTTCGTTTCGAAGCCGCGCAGCCTGCCGGAAAACGCATGCGCGGCAAGCGGATCGGCGGCGGATAGCCGTGGTGCTAGCGCGGGTTTCCACCGCATCTCGGAGCTGGACATGATGGACGACGCCCCGGCAGGCAATGCAAGTCCCGACCCGGACGACGCTACCGGCAAACCGTCAGGCAAGGACCCGGGCTTGCCGGGCGCCGCGCACGGCAGCCAGGGCGGCGGTCATCGCGTCGACGTCGCCACCAACCGGCATCGTGTGCGGGTCATCCATCTCGGCGTGACCGTGGCCGATACGCAGGCGGCGCTGACCGTCTCCGAAACAGGCCTTCCGGACGTGTTCTATTTTCCGCGTGCCGACGTCAACATGGCGCGGCTTGACCGTTCCACGCACACCTCCCGATGTCCGTTCAAGGGCGAGGCGTCCTACTATCATCTGCTGACCGAAGAGGGCGTGGTCGAAAACGCCGTGTGGACGTACGAGACGCCCATCGAGGCCGTCCAGCAGATCAAGGGCTATCTGGCGTTTTACACATCGAAGGTGGACCGCATCGATCAGACGTCGTGATCGGGCAGTGAGAGGCTCATGGGGAGGCCGACATGGAACTGAACGACGCGTTGCGGATTCCGCTGGCACCATCGGATGTGTGGGAAGCGTTGCAGGATCTTGCGCTGTTGCGCGCGAGCCTCGACAACTGCGAGTCGTTTGCTCGCACGCCCGGCGGTGAATACGTACTGACGATGACGGTACCGCTCGGGCCGCTGCGCGCGCATTACGACGTTCGCGCGCATATCGTCAGTCCCGACGGCGTGGAGCCGGCAACCATGCACCGGATGCTCAACTTCAAGGCGCGCGCACAAGGAGTCGGCGCGCTGCGCGGGCAGATGGAAGTGCGGCTGCGCGCGGACGACCACTGGATCGTCGGCTCGAAACATCCGCATACACGCATCGACTATTCGGTCTGGGCGACGCTCACCGGGCCGCTCTCGCAATTGCCCGTCCGCCAGATCGAGAACGCGCTGCATGATCTCGCCGACACGTTTTTCACCGAGTTCTGCGAAGTCGTGCAGGCCAAGCACGGCATGAGGCCGAACCGCGTGCATGGCACACCGGCGCGGCGTCAGCATGTGTTCCTGCGGCCGGTCAACCTGAGCGCGCTGGCGCGCCGCGCGCGGCCGCATGACCACGGCGGCGCGCTTACCGGTCGCGCGGCGAGCACGATACTCGGTACGCGCGCGCATGACCATCAGCATGATCCGCATGCCGTGCCGAACTGGGCATGGGCGGGGATGATCTTCTTCGTTGCGGTGCTGCTGTATCTGGCGCGGTGGTTCAGCCAGAGTTAGCCGTTTCCCGCGGCGCGGCGGTTTTCACACCGCCGCTTTGCCCGGGGTATTTCGATTCGCGGCGAATAGCACAGTGACTGGCCACGTAACAGCGCGACTGGCGGCGAGCCATCGAGACAAAGGAGTGTTGCCATGACCACACCGCGCCGTGCCCTGATCGTTATCGACGTGCAGAACGAATACGTAACCGGCGACCTGCCGATCGAATATCCGCCGGTCGAAACTTCGCTCGCGAATATCGGCCGGGCGATCGATGCGGCGCATGCCGCTTCGGTGCCGGTGATTGTCGTGCAGAACCTGGCGCCGGCGACGTCGCCGATTTTCGCAACCGGCTCCGAGGGTGCCGCGCTGCATGCGGTGGTGACATCGCGCGGGTATGACCACCAGATCACGAAGTCGCTGCCGAGCGCCTTCGCCGGCACCGATCTGGCCGACTGGCTCACGCAGCATCAGATCGACACGTTGACCGTGACCGGCTACATGACGCACAACTGCGACGCGTCGACCATCAACCATGCCGTGCATGCCGGGCTGTCCGTCGAATTCCTGCACGACGCGACCGGTTCGGTGCCGTACGAGAACAGCGCGGGCTTCGCTAGCGCCGGGGATATTCATCGCGTGTTCTGCGTCGTGCTGCAGTCGCGCTTTGCGGCGGTGGCGAGCACGGATCAATGGATCGACGCACTATACGGCGGCAAGCCGCTCGGGCGCGGTTCGATCTACGCGTCGAACCAGAAAGCGCGTATCACGCAAGCTTCGGTGGCCGCTCCCTCGTAAATCTCGCGTCATTTGCAAGCTGTGGCGTCGCGCATGAAAAAGGCGGAAACCATGAAGTTTCCGCCTTTTGCATTCCGCCTCGCGCAGGACGCGACAGGCCTTCAACCGTTCGCGCCGCTTCTGCGTAGCGCGGGGCTGGTCCGCAGCGAATCGAACAGCGCATGGACCATCGATTCGGCATGTTCACCGTAATCGAACGCGCCAGGCAGAAACAGCATGTCGTGCAACGATCCGCTGATAAACGAGTGAATCATCGCAGTCGCGCGCGCCACGTCGAGATCGGCGGGCAACTGGCCTTTCGAGATCGCGTTGCGCAGGCCGCCCCTGATACTTTCCAGCCCATCGCGCATGTTGTTCTGGCAGCGCGCCATCACGGGGCCCATGTCCGCGACGAATTCGCATTTCATGAACAGGATGTCGAACACGCGCCGGCGGCGCGGATCGTTCGCCGTGTCGCGCAGACACACGATGCAGATATCGATCAGGCGCCCGACCGGATCGGGTTCCTCGGGATCGAGCGATGCAGCCTTCAGTTCGTCGAGCGGCAGCAGCACGCGGTCGAACATTTCCGTGAAGAGATCGCCTTTGTTCGCGAAATGCCAGTAGATTGCGCCGCGCGTTACACCGGCGGTCTGCGCGATATCCGCGAGCGACGTGCGCGATACGCCTTTTTCGAAAAAAACCTGTTCTGCGGCATCGAGGATGCCGTTGCGCGTCTCCTGCGCTTCTTCCTTGGTTCGGCGAACCATAACTGTCTGTCCTGCGTATGCGAGAGTGCGGGTTGTCCCGAATGTTATTAAGTGCGGCTGATGACAATCCATTCAATAGTCCGGCTATCTGGGAATTGATCTTGCCGCAACGGCACGCGAGACGTTGTAAACGGTCTTTTACGTGCAATCATGAATGTATATATAATAGCACCCCATCGATCGGATAGCCCAAGCCGTGTCGACCGGTTAATATCCGACACTGTTGTCTTTAAAAACGCTTGCGAATCGTCCGGAAGGGCGTCGCAGTGCGGCATTTCCCGGTTTGGCGCGCTTCTGTCAGGACTCCGCCCAGGTTGGCCAGGATTGCATGTGGAGTTGTCAGGGCTATCGATCAGGCGTCTAACGACGCATGTGTGCGCCGTCGTCCCCGGGGTAGGGATGCGCGCACTTTTTCATTCTCAGTCTTTGACAGAGGTCGCTCCATGCGCGTCGAACGGGTTCCATTCCGCTTAATCAGTGCCGCGACGGCTGCCGTAATTCTTGCAGCATGCGGTCAAAAACAATCAGCCCCTCCGCCTCAAACGCCTGAAGTCGGCGTCGTGACTGTCGAGCCACAGTCCGTCCCGGTCACCACCGAGTTGCCGGGCCGCACCAGCGCGTTTCTCGTCGCGGAAGTCCGCGCACGGGTGGACGGCATCGTGCTGCGCCGTGAATTCACGGAAGGCGCCGAGGTCAAGGCCGGCCAGCGTCTCTACAAGATCGATCCGGCACCGTATATCGCCGCGCTCGACAACGCGAAGGCCGCACTTGCCAAGGCGCAGGCGAACCTGGCCACGACCACCGCGCAGGCGAGCCGCTACAAGGTGCTCGTCGCGGCGAACGCGGTCAGCAAGCAGGATTACGACAACGCCGTGGCCGCGCAAGGGCAGGCCGCGGCAGACGTCGCCGCCGGCAAGGCCTCCGTGGAAACCGCGCAGATCAACCTCGGCTATACCGATGTCACGTCGCCGATCACGGGGCGCATCGGTATTTCGTCGGTCACGCCGGGCGCCTATGTACAGGCAAGCCAGGCCACGCTGCTATCGACTGTCCAGCAGCTCGATCCGGTCTACGTCAATCTGACGCAGTCGAGCCTCGACGGCCTGAAGCTGCGCCGCGAAATCCAGGAAGGCCGTCTGAAGACGAGCGGCATCAACGCCGCCAAGGTCACGCTGCTGCTGGAAGACGGCCGCCCCTATTCGGAAACCGGCAAGCTGCAGTTCAGCGACGTGACGGTCGACCAGACCACCGGTTCGGTGACGATCCGCGCCATCTTCCAGAACAAGGACCGTGTGCTGCTGCCGGGCATGTTCGTGCGCGCGCGCATCGAGGAAGGCGTGAACGAAAAGGCGCTGCTGGTGCCGCAGATCGGCGTGACGCATGACCAGAAGGGCCAGCCGACGGCGCTCGTCGTGGGTCCGGACGACAAGGTGTCGCTGCGTCAGCTGGTGGCCTCCACCACGTACCAGTCGAACTGGGTCGTCGAAAGCGGGCTGAATCCGGGTGATCGCGTGATCGTGCAGGGCACGGAAAAGGTCCGTCCGGGCGCGACAGTGAAGCCGGTCGCCGCGCAACTGCCGGCCACCCCCGCCTCCGGCGCCACGGCTCAAGGCGCACCAGCGGCCAGCGGTGCGCAGACGGCTCAGGCTGCCTCTGCTGCATCGGGCGCGCAATAACAGGGAGCCCGTTTCATGGCAAAGTTCTTTATCGATCGCCCGATTTTTGCGTGGGTGATCGCCATTATCCTGATGCTCGCGGGTGTCGCGTCGATCTTCACGCTGCCGATCGCGCAATACCCGACCATCGCGCCGCCGGCCGTGCAGATCAGCGCAACGTACCCGGGCGCATCGGCGAAGACGGTTGAAAACACTGTCACGCAGGTGATCGAGCAGCAGATGAGTGGTCTCGACCACTTGCTGTACCTGTCGTCCACATCGGACGATTCGGGTACGGCCACGATCACGCTGACCTTCGCGGCCGGCACCAACCCCGACATCGCGCAGGTGCAGGTGCAGAACAAGCTGCAGCTCGCCACGCCGCTGTTGCCGCAGGTCGTCCAGCAGCTCGGCACCAAGGTGACGAAGTCCAGCAGCAGCTTCCTGCTGGTGATGGCGTTCGTCTCCGAAGACGGCAGCATGAACAAGTACGACCTGGCGAACTACGTCGCGTCGCACATTCAGGATCCGGTCAGCCGTCTTGACGGCGTGGGCACGGTGACGCTGTTCGGCTCGCAGTACGCGATGCGGATCTGGCTCGATGCGGGCAAGCTGACCAACTTCGGTCTCACGCCGGTCGATGTGCAGACCGCGCTGCTCGCGCAGAACGTGCAGGTGGCGGGCGGCTCGCTGGGCGGCACGCCTTCGGTGCCGGGTCAGGTGCTGCAGGCCACCATCACCGAGGCCACGTTGCTGCAGACGCCGGAGCAGTTCGGCAACGTGCTGCTGAAGGTGAACCAGGACGGCTCGCAGGTCCGTATCAAGGATGTCGCGCGCATCGAACTGGGTGGCGAAAACTACAACTTCGACACGAAGTACAACGGTCAGCCGACGGCCGGTTTCGGTATCCAGCTGGCGACCGGCGCGAACGCACTGGCAACGGCGAAAGAGGTGCGCGCGAAGGTCGACGAACTGTCGAAGTACTTCCCGAACGGCCTCGTCGTGAAGTACCCGTATGACACGACGCCGTTCGTGCGCCTGTCGATCGAGGAAGTGGTCAAGACGCTGCTCGAAGGTATCGTGCTGGTGTTCCTCGTCATGTACCTGTTCCTGCAGAACCTGCGCGCCACGCTGATCCCGACGATCGCCGTGCCGGTGGTGCTGCTGGGCACGTTCGCGATCATGGGGCTCGTCGGATTCTCGATCAACACGCTGTCGATGTTCGGGCTCGTGCTGGCAATCGGGCTGCTGGTGGACGATGCGATCGTGGTGGTGGAAAACGTCGAGCGGGTGATGGCCGAAGAAGGGCTGTCTCCACGCGACGCGACCCGCAAGGCGATGGACCAGATCACGGGCGCGCTGATTGGCGTCGCGCTCGTGCTGTCGGCGGTGTTCGTGCCGGTGGCGTTCTCGGGCGGCTCGGTCGGTGCGATTTACCGGCAGTTCTCGCTGACGATCGTGGCGGCGATGGTGCTGTCCGTGCTGGTCGCGTTGATTCTGACGCCGGCGCTGTGCGCGACGATCCTGAAGCCGATTCCGCAGGGCCATCACGAAGAGAAGAAGGGCTTCTTCGGCTGGTTCAATCGCACGTTCGACAAAAGCCGGGACAAATATCACGTTGGCGTTCACCACGTGATCAAGCGTTCGGGTCGCTGGCTCATCATCTATATGGTGGTGATCCTCGCGGTCGGCCTGCTGTTCGTGAAGCTGCCGAAGTCGTTCCTGCCAGACGAAGACCAGGGCACGATGTTCGTGCTGGTGCAGACGCCGTCAGGCTCGACGCAGGAAACGACGGCGCGGGCATTGAAGGACGTCTCCGACTACCTGCTGAGTAGCGAAAAGAGCATCGTCGACGCGACCTTCACGGTGAACGGCTTCAGCTTCGCCGGCCGCGGCCAGAACGCGGGTCTCGTGTTCGTGCGGATGAAGGACTACGGCGAGCGCCAGCATTCGGACCAGAAGGTGCAGGCGCTGGTCGGCCGGCTGTTCATGCACTTCGCTGGCTACAAGAACGCAACGGTGTACCCGGTGAATCCGCCGTCGATTCCGGAACTCGGCACGGCCGCGGGTTTCGACTTCGAACTGCAGGATCGTGCGGGTGTCGGCCACGAGGCGCTGATGGCCGCGCGCAACCAGCTGCTCGGCATGGCCGCGAAAGACCCGACGCTCGCGCAGGTGCGACCGAACGGCCTGAACGACACGCCGCAGTTCAAGGTGAACATCGACCACGAAAAGGCTGCGGCGCTGGGCGTGTCGTTGTCGACGATCGACCAGACGTTCTCGATCGCGTGGGCTTCGCAGTTCATCAACAACTTCCTCGACGTCGACAGCCGGATCAAGAAGGTGTACCTGCAGGGCGACGCGCCGTTCCGGATGACCCCGGAAAACCTGAACGACTGGTACGTGCGCAATTCCGCGGGCGGCATGGTGCCGTTCTCGGCGTTCGCGACCGGTACGTGGACGTACGGTTCGCCGAAGCTCGAGCGTTTCAACGGTATTTCCGCGGTGGAAATCCAGGGCGCGGCGGCGACGGGCAAGTCGACCGGTCAGGCGATGAATGCGATGGAAGCCATCGCGGCGAAGCTGCCGGCGGGTATCGGCTACGAATGGACTGGCCTGTCGTTCCAGGAACGTCAGTCGGGTTCGCAGGCGCCGATCCTGTACGCGATCTCGATCCTCGTCGTGTTCCTGTGTCTCGCGGCGTTGTATGAGAGCTGGTCGATTCCGTTCTCGGTGATCATGGTGGTGCCGCTCGGCGTGATCGGCGCACTGCTGGCGGCCACGCTGCGCGGGCTCGAAAACGACGTGTTCTTCCAGGTCGGTCTGTTGACCACGGTGGGACTCTCGGCGAAGAACGCGATTCTGATCGTGGAATTCGCCCGCGAGTTGCAGCAGTCCGAAGGCATGGGTCCGATCGAGGCAGCGCTGGAAGCCTCGCGTCTGCGGCTGCGTCCGATCCTGATGACGTCGCTTGCGTTCATTCTCGGCGTGTTGCCGCTCGCGATCAGTAACGGCGCGGGCTCGGCGAGCCAGCACGCGATCGGTACCGGCGTGATCGGCGGGATGCTGACGGCGACGTTCCTCGCCATCTTCATGATCCCGATGTTCTTCGTCGTGATCCGTGCGAAGTTCGGCGGCGAGAAGGAAGACCCGGATGCTGCGATGGAACACTACAACCAGCACCATCCGCACGATCCGGAAGGCGGCGCGGGTGGCAACGGCTCGGGCAAGGAAGGGCACTGAGATGCAAAAACATTCTTTGATTGCAGTCGCGGTGGCGTTCCTCGCCGCGGGTTGCACGATGGCGCCGAAGTACGAGCGCCCGGCCGCGCCCGTTTCGGACGGTTTTCCGGCGGGCGGGGTCTACTCGACGCAGCCCGGCGCGACCGATAACGGCACGCGTAGCGCGAACGGCCAGGCGGCCACGGATATCGGCTGGCGCGATTTCTTCACCGATCCGCGCCTGCAACGTCTGATCGAGATCGCGCTGAAGAACAATCGCGATCTGCGCGTTTCGGTGCTGAATATCGCGGCATCGCGTGCGCAATACCAGATCACGCGCGCCGAACTGTTCCCGACGCTGGACGCCTCGGCATCGCAGAGCAAACAGCGCACGCCGAGGGATCTGTCGATTTCCGGTATCCCGATCACGAACACGTATTCGGTCGGGCTGAATGCGTCGTGGGAAATCGACTTCTTCGGTCGTATCCAGAGCCTGAAGGATCAGGCGCTGGCGCAATATCTGGCGACGGCGCAGGCGCGCAAGGCGGCGGAAATCGCGCTGGTGTCCTCGGTGGCGGATCAGTATCTGACGCTGCTTTCCACTGACGACCTGCTCAAGGTGACGGAAGGCACGCTGAAGACGGCGCAGGATTCCTACAACATCACGAAGCTGCAGTTCGACACGGGCACGGGTTCCGAACTCGACCTGCGTCAGGCGCAGAGCGTGGTCGAGCAGGCGCAGGCCAACCTGCAGGTGCAGGCGCGTCTGCGGGCGCAGGCCGAAAATGCGCTGGTCCTGCTGGTGGGTGAACCGCTCCCGGCAGATTTGCCGCCGGGCCTGCCGCTCAACGACCAGAATCTCCTCACGGATATTCCGGCCGGTCTGCCGTCGGATCTGCTGCAGCGCCGTCCGGACATCATCGAAGCCGAGCAGAACCTGCTCGCGGCCAACGCGAATATCGGGGCGGCGCGCGCTGCGTTCTTCCCGCAGATTTCGCTGACCGGCAACTTCGGTACGTTGAGTCCGACGCTCGGCGGCCTCTTCAAGGCGGGTTCCGCGGCGTGGGCGTTCGCGCCGCAGATCACGCTGCCGATCTTCGAAGGTGGCGCGAACAAGGCGAATCTCGATCTCGCGAACGTGCAGAAGAACATCCAGATCGCGCAGTACGAAAAGGCGATCCAGACGGCCTTCCGCGAAGTCGCCGATGGTCTTGCCGCGCGTGGCACGTACGATCAGGAAATCGCCGCGCGTGAACGCAATACGTTCGCCGAGCAGCGTCGCTTCGATCTGTCGGACCTGCGCTACAAGAACGGCGTGGACAGCTATCTTTCCGTGCTGACCGCGCAGACCGATCTGTACACGGCGCAACAGACGCTGATCAGCGCGCGCCTGCAACGTCTGACAAACCTTGTCGATCTGTACCAGTTCCTGGGCGGCGGGTGGATCGAGCGGGCGGGTGAGCAGCCGCGTCCGGCCGATGCGCCCGTCGATTACGGTGCGGCCAGCGCGCCGGCAGCGGCTTCGGCGCCGTCGTCGGCGGGGTGAAGCGGGTGGGTTGACTGATCCGGCGGTCCGTTGCGGTTGCCGCCGGATCGCGAGTAGTAAGCAGCAAAAAAATGCCACGGGGAAAACCGTGGCATTTTCAATTCTGGCGTCGCTTCGTCGCTTCGTCGCTTCGTCGCTTCGCCACCGGTCGCGCGGTGCGGGCCTTTCAGTGCGCGTCCGCGGGGCGCGCCTCGAAGTCGCTCGCGACGTGCAGGGAATCGTCGCGTGACGGTAGTTCGGCTTGCGCGCGGCCGTCGAAGTCGTGGCCCGCGCGCCGGATGGCGTTCTTCGCCGCACGCTCGCCCTTCACGCCGTTGAAGATCAGGTTCAGCACGACCGCCGATACGGCCGCCAGCAGAATCCCGCTATGCAGCAGCGGCGAGAGCGCGGGTGGCAGCTTCGAGAAGAACTGCGGCGACACGACCGGCACGAGGCCAAGCCCGATGCTTACCGCGACGATGAAGAGGTTGTGGTGATTCTTCACGAAGTCGACCTTCGAGAGCACCTTGATGCCGTTCGCCGCGACCATCCCGAACATCACGATGCCGGCGCCGCCGAGCACGAATGCCGGCACCGATGCGACCACCTGCGCCATCTTCGGAAAGAGGCCGAGCAGCACGAGGATCACGCCGCCCATCGCGCAGACAAACCGGCTCTTCACGCCCGTCACGCCGATCAGCCCGACGTTCTGCGAGAACGACGTATGCGGAAACGAGTTGAAGATGCCGCCGAGCAACGTACCGAGCCCGTCGACGCGCAGGCCGCGCACCAGCGTCTTCTGGTCCACCGGCCGGTCGACCATGTCGCCGACCGCGAGAAACATGCCCGTCGATTCGATGAACGTGACGAACATCACGGTCACCATCGTCGCGATCGAGAGCGGATCGAAGTGCGGCAAGCCGAAGTGGAACGGCATGACGAAGCCGACCCACGGCGCGGCCGTCACGCCATCCATGTTGACGCGCCCGAGCAGCGCGGCGATCACGAAGCCCGCGACGATGCCGAGCAGCACGGAAATATTCGCGACAAAGCCCTTGCCGAACTTGTTGATCAGCAGGATCAGCATCAGCACGACAAACGACAGGCCCAGATAGACGGGATTGCCGTAATCCGGATTGCCGACGCCGCCGGCTGCCCAGTTGATGCCGACTTCCATCAGCGAGAGCCCGATCACCGAAATGACCACGCCGACCACGACGGGCGGAAAAAACCGCAGCAGCTTGCCGATCGCCGGCGCGAGCAGAATGCCGACAATACCGGCGGCGATCGTCGAGCCGAAAATATCGAGAATGCCGAGCGACGGATTGGTGCCGATCGCGACCATCGGACCGACGGCGGCGAACGTGCAGCCCATGATCACCGGCAGACGGATGCCGAAGATCCACAGGCCGAGCGTCTGGATCAGCGTGGCGATACCGCAGGAAAACAGGTCGGCGCTGATGAGAAACGCGATCTGGTCTTTTGGCAGCTTGAGGGCGCTGCCGATGATCAGCGGAACGGCGACCGCTCCGGCGTACATGACGAGCACATGCTGAATGCCCAGCGTCAGCAACTGGCCGGCGGGCAGTCGCTCGTCGCACGGGTGAACCGTGTTCGATTGCATTTTGTCTCTCTCCACATCTCGTTTTCGGAATGACTCCAAGGTAGGGGGAACGAAAAGATGCAACAAGACCACTGTGGCCTATTCCGGGCTTCGCGGCGATCATATGCGCGCGGTACATTTGAAAGCCGCGCGAAATGCGCGCTCGCCGCAAACCGGCGCTCAGGCCCGTGGGGCGGAGTACCGCGCGAAGGCGGCCGCCGAAGCCCCTGTGCCGCAATATGTGTGAAAATCGATGAAGCGTATTCGGTGCAGCGCATAGTGTGATTTCGACGCGCCCATTCGTGTGGCCGGGTTAACCCGCGATTTGCGGTTTTGACGTAGCGGATGCGTAGCGCGGAAACCCACCCGTTTTCTCCTCTTTTTCGACCTTTCCTCGCCCATGCGTTTTCTTGGCATCGACCTCGGCACCGGTTCACTGAAACTTTCGACCGTCGATGAAGCAGGGCGCGAACGTGCGACAGCGAGCGTCGCGTATGCGATCGCGACGCCGCACCCCGGCTGGGCGGAAATCTCCGTCGGCACATGGTGGCGCGCGCTCTGCGAAGCGGCGGCGAAGCTGCCCGCCGCCGAGCGCGACGACGTTCACGCGATCGGCTTTTCCGGGCAGATGCACGGCGTCGTGCTCACCGATGGAGAGGGCCGCGCGGTGCGCCCCGCGATGCTGTGGCCCGATACGCGCGCGCTGTCGCTGCTCGATGCGTGGCCCGAGCCACAGCCCAATCCTGTTGCGCCCGGCATGGCGGGCCCGCTGCTGCGCTGGATCATGCTGAACGAGCCGCGCACCGTGGAAGCCACGCGCTGGGCCTTGCAACCGAAAGACTGGCTGCGCGTTGCGCTGGGCGGCGCGTTCGTCAGCGATCCGTCCGATGCGTGCGCGACCGCGCTCGCCGATCCGGCCGGCGTCTGGGATCGCGCGCTGCTGGAGCGTCTCGGCGTGCCGCACGCATGGTTCGCGCCGCTCGCGCCTTCGTACGCGCCGGGCGGCGTGCTCTCCGAGGAAGCCGCGCGCGCGTTGGGCCTACGTGCCGGCATCACGCTCGCGACGGGCGCAGCCGATACACCGTGCGCCGCGTTCGGCAGCGGTCTTGCAAACGATGGCGACGCGCTACTCACCACCGGTAGCGGCGGCCAGATCGTCGTGCTCGCGACCGGCGAGCCGGCCGCCGCGCGCGGGCTGCATCGCTATCGCGCGGCAACCGGTCACTGGTACCGGATGGCGGCGATGCAGAACGTCGGCGTCGCGCTCGAAGCGGTGCGCGGCTGGCTGTCGTACGAATGGGCGGACGCCTATCGCGATGCCTTCGCCGAGGACGCCGCGCCCGGCCTCACGTTCCTTCCGTATCTCACCGGCGAACGCTCGCCGTGGCTCAACCCGTCGGCGCGGGGTGGCTGGCTCGGACTCGCGCTCGGTCATTCGCGCGGCACGATGATGCGGGCGGCGTTCGAAGGCGTCGCGTTTTCGTTGCGTGCGGGTCTCGACGCGATCCGCCGCAGCGGCGCCGAAGTGACGACGCTGCGGCTCGCGGGTGGCGGCTCCGTCGACGCGCGCTGGCGGCAGATGCTCGCCGACGCGCTCGATGTCGAGCTGCACGCGGTCGATTGTCCTGACGCGGCGGGGCGCGGTGCGGCGATACTGGGCGGTCTTGCGAGCGGTCACTGGCACGCGTCGGACCTGGCGTCGCTGGCGCCGGCGACAACCCGCGTCGCGGGCCCGCGGGACGATCGCGCGCTGGCCGCACGTTATGCGCGCTTCCTTGATCTTTACGCGCGCGTGGAGGAGTGGTTTCCTGCTTCCGCCGCGCCTGACTGAGTTTGCAACATGTCGATCGAACCTGAGCGTCGATCGCCGCATCCACCGACTTTAAGGAGCATTCACAATGAAGACCAAAGCAGCCATCGCATGGAAAGCGGGCGCACCGCTGACGATCGAGGAAGTCGATCTGGAAGGGCCGCGCGCGGGTG
>NZ_CAJQYY010000043.1 GCF_907164575.1 Paraburkholderia gardini | reverse complement strand
TCTGGCTCAATCCGGAGCGCATGCAACCGGCAGAACTAAAGCAGTTCGCGTGAAGTGACGCGACAAGTACGTTGACAACCGCCGCTCTTGCCCTGTTTGTGCTTCAATGGACTCCTGGAGACAAATCCGCGAACTGCACAGGTAATCAGTTCTTCATATATTTGAACTGGTGATTGGAATGACAAGGAACACGTCTGTCGCACTTTGCATTGTGACGTTGATAGCCGTTGTCGTTAGCGTAGATTTATTGTTCTTTAAGAATCGATTCTGGGAACGGCTGATAGTGAACATCGGCATTGTCATGGTGTTTGCCGCCTTCTATTTGAGATTCCTAAAGAGTCCGTAAGCTAAGCGCCGCGGCACCCACTGGTTGCCGGATAACCGCATCGGCGGCCGGTCTGGACGCAACGTCCGAATCATCGTGCCGCGTTCTCTGCCAGCCGCACCTTGCCGCCGCCGGAACCACGCATTGCGAAAATTGTCTATATCAGAATGTCGCCCTTTTTGTGGGGGATCTCAAATGGCTGCCACGCAATCAGGGGCGCTGCCCCTCTCCGATGAGGACTCCCGGCGCCAGCTGCGCCGCGCCGTCATCGCAAGCACGGTGGGTACCACGATCGAGTGGTACGACTTCTTCCTCTACAGTACTGTGACCGGCCTGGTTTTCGCGAAGCTGTATTTCCCCGGTTCGGACCCACTCGTCGGCACACTGCAGGCTTTTCTGATTTATGCCGTCGGCTTCATAGCGAGACCGGTGGGTGCCGCCATTTTCGGCCACTACGGCGATCGCATCGGCCGCAAGGCCACGCTGATCGTGACGCTATTACTGATGGGACTCGCCACGTTTGCCGTGGCCTTTGTTCCGACCTATGCGACGATCGGCATCTGGGGCGCTGTCGTGCTTACGGTGCTGCGCTTCATCCAGGGGGTGGGTGTCGGCGGCGAATGGGGTGGCTCGGTCCTGATGTCGATGGAATGGGCGCGCACGAACGCGCATCGCGGTTTCGTCGCCTCCTGGCCGCAGTTCGGGGTGCCGGCGGGACTATTCCTGGCCAACCTGGCCGTGCTGGCCATGAGTCAGATCTCCGGCAGCGGTTTCCTCACGTGGGGCTGGCGCGTACCGTTCTTCCTCAGCATCATACTGGTCGCGATTGGCCTCTACATCCGCCTGAATATTCTCGAGACACCGATCTTCGCGCGGCTCCTGGCTGAGCGCAGAATCGAGAAGACGCCGATGCTCGAAGTGTTGCGCCGCCAGCCGAAAGACATCCTTCTCTCGGCCTTTTCACGTATGGCCGAACAGGCGCCTTTCTATATTTTCACGGCGTTCGTCTTCACCTATGGCGTCACGACGCTGGGCGTGTCACGCGACCTGTTGCTGATGGCGGTGCTGGCGGCTTCGGTGCTCGAATTCTTCACCATCCCGTTCTTTGGCCACGTGTCCGATCTGATCGGGCGGCGTCGGATGTATATGATCGGTGCCGCCGTCGTGGGCGTATTCGGCTTCCTCTATTTTGCGATGGTCGACACCCGGGACCCGATGTGGATCTTCGCCGCCATCGTGCTCTCGCTGGTACCGCATTCGATGTTGTACGGTCCACAGGCGGCCCTGATCGCTGAATCCTTCACGGGACGGCTGCGTTACAGCGGTGCGTCAATGGGCTACCAGCTGGCTTCGGTCATTGCCGGCGGCCCGGCACCGCTGATTGCGACCGCGCTATTCGCTTACTACCATTCGGGCTATGCCATCGCGGTCTATGTTCTGGCGTGTGCGGTGCTCAGCCTGATCGCCGCATCGATGCTGGGTGATCACACGAACAAGGACATCTCGCGCGAATACGACGATGCGCGGGCCATGGGCGATAGCGAGAACGCCAGGCCGGCCGCATGATTAACCCGTTTGCCGCAGCGTACGTCCATACGCCGAGGTAAGTCGTCAGGCCGGGTTCAGCGCGCCCGCCTGGTGGCGTTGACGCGGCGGCCCACGAGCCTGGCCTTGTTGTGCACGCTGGTGAAGAGATCGGCCTCCGACCTCGGATGCCATGATCTCCAGTTCGCTTCGGTCCGAAAATCCCGGGGCAGATCACAGGTTCGGTTTATCTGTCGTTCGACGTGCGCTTTCGTCGAGAAGACGTTCGAAGAAATCGATGCCGCCCATCTGACCGCCTTTGAGTGCGATCTCGATGCCATCCAGTTCTTCGGCGTCGGCATGTAACCGGCACATCGCGACGCCTTCCGCGATTGCGCCGATGTAAGACAAACCCCATCCCCCGAGTGCCTGTACCGCAAAGCTGGAAGTGTCGCCTCCCGCGATGCAGATTCGCCTTAACGTCATCGACATAACAACGCGCCGCACCAGTGCCGCACACGCGCGAGTCGTGTCGTCGCGACGGTTCGAAGTCTGATCGAACGCCCGGCTGGTAAACGTCAGGACGTTTTTTCCGCTTCGCAACAGCGTCACAATGTCGTCGAGATACCGGTCGAGCGAACCGGCGTCCACCTGGGCTGGATCGATCTCAACCCTGGAATACGAATGGGCGGCGTCGATCTGCCTGCTCGTCGTGGGCGAAAGACTGCCTGCGAATACAAACACCGGACCGGACGAACGCTGAACCTGGAGTGCCGCCGCCGGCGATGCAATGGGTACGCTGCTGTCCGCGCTACGCGTCGCCATGGTCCACGCCTGCGCCACACTGCTGGGACCCACCGCGAGCAAGGGAACACCGGCCGATCGTTCAGCCAGCAAGCGGCCGATCGGGGCGAGATGGGCGTCGTCCAGAACGTCGAAGAGCACGGCCGGACAAGCCGATTCGATGTGCCCGTTCACCTGCGCGTCGAGACGGCCGGACGTCGAGGTGTAATGGCGCCAGTCGATCAGGCCCATGCCGGGCAGCCCCTGATCCTGCAAATGAAGTCGCAGGTCGGCCTCCAGCATGGGCGTCGCGGGATGACGGCTCATCGTCGGATGGCGATCGATCCGCAGGACGGGCGGAGCTTCTCCACCTCCCGTCGACGAACCGGCGGCGAACAGATTGCCGAATGCGCAATAGCGCTGCAGTCCGGGCTGCCCACCGATGACAGGCACAAGCGGATTCGGGAAGAATCCCCGCAGCGTCGACACGGCTGCACCGATGCTGCCAAGCGCCGGACTGCTATCGAACGTGGAGCAGACCTTGTAATGCAGGATGCGCACGCCCAGTTCCGCGAAGCGGGCGCCTGCCCGCATCAGCGCCGGTTTCATCGCCGGCGGCGCCATCGCGCGCGCGGCACTGGCTACGCCGATCGCGTCGAGCGGGCCGGCGGCATCGAGCTGGGCATCGGTCGGCGGCTGAAAAAACAGCATCGTTCTCAAGCCCGCGCGCGCGAGATGGGCAAGCGTATCCGTCGCGCCGGTGAAGTCGTCGCCATAAAAGCCGTAGGCCGGACCGTCACTCATACACGCGCACCGAAGAATTCGAGCGCGGTCCGCAATTCGGGCGCGTCGTGTGAAAAGCGTTCGAGCGACACACCGTTCTGCACCGCCGACCACGCCTGACGCACGCTCAGGACGCCCGCAGCGGGACCATCCGGATGCGCAAGAATGCCTCCGCCTGACATGAACAGGAGGTCGTCTGAACCCATTGCGTCGAACGTGGCAGGCACGGTTCCGGCCCATTGTCCCGATGAAAACGCGGGCAACACCGCATCGTCGACACCTTCGGCGAGTGGCGTCGCGCAGTCTCTGGCCGAGTCGATGACTTCGCGGTCCGCCTGCGCGAATTTTCCGCTCAGACCATGAACGTGCATATGGTCGACCCCCGCAAGCCGCCACAAGGTTTGATACGCCTGGAATGACATCCCGAGCGATGGATCGCGCGACATCATGCCGAACCCATTTCTATGCGCATGCAGAACGAGCGGGGTAGCTCGCCGCAACGACTGGATAGCCGAGAATCCGCACCAGTTGACGCTCGCCATCACACAACCGCCGCCTTCGCGTTCAACCAGATCGGCGTGGCGGCGCATGGCGTCGAGATCGTCGGTAATGTTGAATGCGACCATGACGTTGCGGCCGGTACGGTCACGATACGCGCGCACTTCCTTCATCACCGCCCGGATACGCTCGTCCAGCGGCGCATGGTCCGGGTTCGCGCAGACTTCGTCATCCTTGATAAAGTCGACGCCCGCTTCGCACAAGGTCTTGACCAGACCCGCCGTTTCGTCCGCGCTCATGCCGACATTGGGCTTGATGATGGTTCCTGTCAGCGCGCCGCTCGCCACACCCGTCAACGCCCGCGTTCCGGCAATGCCCTGTGCCGGCAGGTCGAAACGCTTCCGGTACGCAGCGGGAAGCCGGATTGCCAGCAATCGCATGCCCGTGACTTCACCGAGGTCGTATAGATTGCCCGCGACGGTCGCGGCCAGCGTCGGCAGATTGGCGCCGATGTTCGCCACCGGAAAAGCGAGCGTGACCTGCGCCCGGCGCCATGGTCCCGTCACGCCCTGGCGGGCCAGCGCGGCGCTCGGCAGGCTCGGGCGGTGCGCCGGTCCGAGCTCGACCACGCGCGTGACGCCTGCACGACTGCGGGCGCGTAGTGCATCGGTTTCATTTGCCACACGCACAAACGTGCCGCTCGATTGCTCGCCCGCCATGATTTCGGCGACGCGCGCAGGATCGAGCGGCGTCTCGATCAGGTAGTCGGCCTCGATCAATCCGTCATCCCCGTGCGCTGCGTTCATAGCCTGCTCAATTCAGGAAAAGGCCGCACGGCATCACGTCCATCCCAGTCGAGCGACGCTGCATGAATCAGTTCGAACAGTTTGCCCTTCGGTCCGGCGATTTCCGACAGTTCGATCACCGTTCCCGGATGACTTTCCGTATCGAAGTACACGAAGCGCCCGTTCCTGCCGACATTGCCGCTCATCGCCACCTTGAAGCCCTGGCGTTCCAGGCGTTCGAGATCGGCATCGAAATTCGTCGTCCAGTAAGCGTTGTGCTGCAAGCCGGTGTTGCCGGCGGCGAGGAAATCGCGATACATGGACGGCGCGTCGTTGCGCGTCTGGATGAGTTCGACCTGGAGGCTCCCGGAATTGGCGAGCGCGACCGAGTTATGTACGTCGTAGGACTTTCCGCGATACACATAGTCTTCGATGGGCACACGCTCGTTGTAGAACCAGGGACCGACGCCCAGCACGCGGCTCCAGTGATCCATCGCCGCTTCGATATCGCGCACGACATAGCCCGCCTGGCGAATCTCGCCAAAATAACGACTCATGAAAATACTCCGGAGAATTAAGGCTTCAGAGAAAGCCGGTCGACAGCCACGGCACGGCGGCGACCAGAATCAGGCCGGCAATCAACGCGCCCATATAGCCGATGATCGGCCGCATGCCGGCATCGGGGTTGACCTTGCTGATCGCGCAGGCCGAGTAGTAGCCGACGCCAAAGGGCGGCGAGAAGAGGCCGACGCCCATCGAAAGAATGACGACGATCGCGTAGTGGATCTCGTTGATACCCGCGAGCCGCGCTATGGGAAAGAGAAGAGGGCCGAACAATACGATGGCGGGAATGCCTTCCAGCACGCTACCCAGCAGAATGAACACCACAATCGATAACGCCATGAATGCATACGCGCCCCCGGGCAGATGCATCATCAGATCCGCGAGATCCTGTGAGAATCCGGACTGCGTGAGCGCCCACGCCATCGCCGTCGCGCAGCCGATGATGAAAATGATCGCACCCGACAACGTGGCTGCATCGACCAGCATGCGCGGAAGTTTTGACCACTGGAACTGGCGATACACGAATACGCCTATGACCATGGCGTAGACAATGCCGATCGTCGATACCTCGGTTGCCGTCGCGATCCCTTCGACCACAGCCGCGCGGATCACGAACGGCAACGCGAGCGCCGGCAATGCGACGAGAAACATTCGCCCCATTTCACGGCGGCTGAAGCGCTGCACGTGACGCAGATCTTCTTTCCGGTAGCGCATCCACACGACGAAACACAGCGTGACTGCGAGCACGATGGCAGGCAGCATGCCGGCCGTGAAAAGCGCGGAGATGGACAGGCCGGTCACCGAGCCGATCGTGATCAGCACGATGCTGGGGGGCACCGTTTCCGTCTGGGCACCCGCCGTCGCCAGCAGGGCGACAAGATCGCCTTCGTTCGCGCCGCGCTTTTTCATTTCAGGAAAAAGGACCGGAGCAATCGCGGCCATATCGGCGACTTTCGAGCCGGAGATGCCTGAAACAAGGTACATCGTGCCGATCAGAACGTAAGACAGCCCGCCATGAACATGACCGACGAGGCTGGCGAGAAACTGGATCATGGCTCGCGCGAGGCCGGCCATTTCGATCATCAGGCCCAGAAAAACGAACAGCGGCACGGCGAGCAGGACAAGGTGCGACATGCCTTCGTCCATCCGTCCGACTATCACTTCGAGCGGCGTGTAGGTCGTAAGACCGAGATAACCGAAGGTTGCGAGCGCAAACGAAAAGCAGATTGGCACGCCGGAAAAAATACCGATCGCCACCACGCCGACAAAGAAAATGATCAGGTTCGCTTTGCCGAGTTCGAGCAGGGCAGGCGCGACCAGCGCGATCCCCGCGGCGGCCACGGCGCAGACACCCAGTGCAATGGCGATGTCGCGCATGCGGCTGACCTCGAACAGCCGGATCAGTCCGACGAGGAGCATGAGTGCGGCGCCGACGGGCAACGCGAGCGCGCGCCACGCATTGCTGATCTGCAGGGCAGGCGTGACGATGGCCGCTTCGCCCGTCGCATAGTCGAGCGCCGGAACGAACACAAGGACCAGCACCGCCACCGATAGGGTGATCGCAAGCGTGTCCACGAACGCACGCCCCTGCGGTGACAAACGGCTGACGAACGCCGTCATCCGCATATGCTCTCCGCGCCGCAGCGCGAGGACGGCACCGAACATCGACAGCCAGAGGAACAGGATGCCGGCGAGCTCGTCGGACCAGACTAGCGGCTGGTGGAGCGCGTAGCGGCAGATCACACCCGCGAACAGCACGAGCACTTCGGTCGCGAGCAGGATTGCGCACACCCCTTCGACCAGCACGATCAATGCGCGATCGAAGCGCTTCAGCCAGCGACGCGGGCTGCTGGCCAGTACGTCAGCGGACGCGGAACCGGCCGTCAAAACGTGGTTCGCCATGTTTTTTTTCTCCGGCAGGATAGCGGGCAACCGGGCATGGTCAAGCCAGCTTGCCCGTATAGCTCTCCAGAAGCGACCATGCCTGATCGCCAAACTTGCCTTTCCATTCAGTGTAGAAATTCGCCTGACGCAGCGCTGCACGGAAGGTATCGGGCGCGGGGCGATTGATCGCGAGGCCTTTGGACTGCAAATCGGCGACGGCGGCTTCGTTGAGCTTGCGCACATCGTCGCGTTGCCTGAGTGCCGCCTGATCGAACGCATCCGATGCGATCGACTGGAGGTCTTTGGGAAGCCGTTGCCACGCACGCTGGTTCAGGACGAACCAGAAGCCGTCCCAGATGTGATTGGTCAGCGAACAATACTTCTGGACTTCGTACAGTTTGGCGACCTGGACGATCGGTAGCGGGTTTTCCTGCGCATCGACGATATGGGTCTGCAGCGACGAATACACCTCGCTGAACTGCAAACTCGTGGGCGAGGCGCCGAGACCCTTGAACATGTCGATGCTGAGCGGACTCACGGGCACGCGAATCTTCAGGCTGTGCATGTCGGCCGCAGTCGTGATCGGACGCGTGCTTGTCGTCGTCTCGCGAAAGCCGTTGTCCCACATCTTCGGAAACGATTCGAGGCCGGCTTTCTGCATCGCCGCGCGGACGTATGCGCCGACCTTGCCGTCCATCGCGGCCCAGACCTGATCGTAGTCCTTGAACGCGAAACCGATGGCGTTGATCGCCGCGACCGGCGCGAGCGTCGACACCACCAGCGCGGACGGCGTGAACATTTCGATGCCGCCGCTGCGCACCTGCGCGAGCATGTCGGTGTCGCCGCCCAGCTGATTGTTCGGGAATATCCGGATCTCCATCCGTCCCTTCGATGCTTCGCGAATCTGGTTCGCGGCCTCTTGCGCGCGCACGTTCAGCGGGTGCGTCAGGGGCAGGTTGTTGCCGTACTTGAATACGAATTGCGGCGCATCGGCGCGCGCGATGAGTGACGTGCCGGCCAGGCCCGCGAGCGGTGCGGCGACTGCGGCGCGCAGCAGCGCGCGGCGGGTGAGATGGGTCATCCGGTTGTCTCCGATTATTTGATATTTGATGTAAACCCGGATCCCATCAAATCCCATCAAGCCCGATGGTTTCTTGTCGTGCAGGCTTGAATTTTCATGGGTACCTAGCTTACCCTTGCGGCAAGACTAAGGACGGCGTCCATCGCTGTCAAACTCACAAAATGATGGTTTTTGATGGTTTCTGAGGATCATTCAACGCCTATGTCAGACGCGTCATCGAGTCCGCTTGTCAACGCGCGCGCGCGAATTGCCGATATCGCGGGGGCCGCCGGCGTGTCGACGGCAACCGTCGATCGCGTGTTGAATGGCCGCGACGGTGTGCGCCCCGTGACGGCGCAACGCGTGCTTCAGGCGGCCGCGAATGCGGGTTACCTGATCGAGACGGACAAGCCCGCCAGCGAGGCTGCCAAGCCGATGCGCATCGTGTTCCTGATGCCGGCCGGGACGAATCCCTATCTGCGGATGCTGGGCGACTACATTGAATTTGCGCAGGCACAATGGGCGGCTCAGGGCATGAAGTGCCGGGTGCATTACGTCGAAAGCTTCAACCCGGCGGAGCTCGCCCATCGTCTTCTGTACTATGGGCCGCGCGCGGACGGCGTGGTGTTCATGGCGCTGGAACATCCGCTCGTGCGCGATGCCGTCGATACGCTTGCTGCGCAAGGCGTGCCCGCTATCACGATGATTTCGGATCTGTCGAACGCTCGCAGGCTGGCTTATGTCGGTATCGATAACCGGTCGGCGGGACGTACCGCTGCACTGTTGCTTGGCCGGTTTTTAGGGCCGCGTCCGAGCGGCAAGATCGCCATGCTGGCGGGTAGTCTGAATTACCGCGGGCATGAGGAGCGGGAGATCGGCTTCCTTCACCTGATTGAATCTTCGTTTCCGAACGTACGCGTGCTGGGACTCAGGGAAGGGCATGACGACAGCGAGCGCAATTACGATCAGACGCGCAATCTGCTCGCGCAGCATCCCGATCTGGCGGGAATCTACAACAGCGGTGGCGGCTCTGAGGGCGTGGCGAGGGCGATCGTGGAAGCCCGGCCCGAGCAGAAGATTCTGTTCATCGGACACGGGCTGACGCCCGATACGCGCGCACTTTTAATCGATGGAACCATGGACGCGCTTATTACCCAGACGCCTCAGGCGATCGTTGGCAACTGTCTCAGGATTTTCAATAACGTGCGCGAAGGACGCGACACCGCGAACGGCGTCAAGCCCATTCATTTCAGTATCGTGCTGCGCGAGAATTTGCCGTAGCGGATCGTGGTTTGCCTACCGGGCGTCGCCAACGTGCCGCGTCGACACGACCGTCTGACCCGTTTGACGTTGGCTCGACCACGGCGTCGCTTCTCCGTCGTCTTCGCCGAGATACGCGTAGCGACCGTGGCGCGCACTTTTCAACATGACGTCATCAGAAAGAAGCTGTGCAATCAGATACGTTGTCATCGCGCCAAAAGACAGCGCGGTAATCAAGGCGACGATAAGTAGTTGCATACGAAATCCCATTGGTTTTGGCTCATTGTGGTCGTACGCGCCCATAGAGTCCAAGACCGGTTTAGAATCACGTCAATAAGTAAAACTTATAGGACGCGCGTGATACTCCGTCATATCCGCTATCTGCTTGCGGTCGCCGAACATCGCAATTTCACGCGCGCGGCCGACAGCCTGCATATTTCGCAGCCCGCGCTGTCGCAGCAGATACGCCAGCTGGAGAGCGAGATCGGCGGCCAGCTGTTTGATCGCAGTGGCCGCGTGGTTCAACTGACCGACTTCGGAAGCGCCTACATCGAATTCGCGCGCCGCGCACTGCTGGACCTCGAAGCCGGGCAGCGTGCGTTGCACGATGTGCGCGATCTGTCGCGAGGCCATTTGCGGCTCGCGTTCACGCCAACGTTCACTGAATATCTGGTGACGCCCGTGATCGAGCGTTTTCATGCGTCGTATCCAGGCATCACGATCGAGATGGCGGAAATGTCGCAGGAGGCCATCGAAGGCGGTTTGAGCGATGACCGCATCGATCTGGCGATCGGATTTACGGACATCCGCTCGGACGATATCGAATCGGAAGCGCTGTTCCAGGAGCAGATAACGCTGGTCGTGAGCAACGATCATCCCGTCGCGCAACAACGTTCGCCCATTACAGGCCGAAAGCTTGCGACACTTCCGCTGGCGTTGCTCAGCGGACAGTTCGTGTCGCGCTTTTTCGTCGACAGCTACTTCGAGTCGCACGGATTCAAACCGAACGTGGTGATGCAGGCGAATTCGATCAGTGCGTTATTGAAGATCGTACGCAGAGGCAAGGTCGCGACGCTCCTGCCCGGCGCGCTTCAATATGAGCATCGCGATCTGAAATACGTGACGATCGAGCCGAAATTTCCCTCGCGAACCGTGGCGCTGCTTCGGCGCAAAGGCGCTTACCAGACCGCGACCGCCACCGCCTTTTCCGCCACGCTCAAGGCGTTGCTGGAGACGGGCGCCCTGTCTTCGCTAACCACGGCGAGCTGAGTTCATCGATCTGCTCACGCTTTCGCGTGGCCGGCCTCAGGCGTTCTTCCCAAGTGCCGCGAAGCTGATCGTTCTTGCTTCGCAGGCACGGGAAAAATCCACGTCGTAACTTGAGAAGAAAACCGTGCGGCTTTGCGACAGCGTCTTGAAGAGATCGATCAGCACAGCACGCGCGGCGGCATCGAGTCCTCCGACGGGCTCATCCGCGATGACGACTTTTACGTCGCCCAAAGCGGCCGCCGTCAGGAACATTTTCTTCCGCGTGCCAAACGACATCTGCTCGAAGCGCTTGTCGAGATGTGTCGTCAGGCCAAAGCGACCGGCGAGTTCGAGTGCGTGGACGGTGAGCGCCGTCTTGCGCGTCGAAGCAATGCCCTCAAGATAGGCGTGCCCGGTTTGATCCGGATACGTCATGCAGTCTTCGGGGATACAGGCGATTGCGGATCTCGCCTCGACGGGTGAGTCGCGCATGGAATGGCCGCCGATCCAGACTTCGCCCCTGTCGGCCTGGATCGTGCCGGCGAGGATGCCCAGTAACGTCGACTTGCCACTACCGCTTTCATCATCCAGCGCGATGCATCCTGAGCCGGCGCTGAAATGCAGCCCCTGAAAGAGGATGCGCTCATCGTAGCGCTTGCAGAGGTTTTCGAATCGAAGCATGAGTTGCGATGTCTGTCAGACGGAAATTTGCGGTGCGCGACTGACGTCCGTTGCGATTCGCACTGGAGCGGCGCGTGTTTTTTGTGGCGGGCCGTATCCGCGCGAGTGTAACAGTCGCGCGAATGCAATCCTGATTCTCCGGCACCACGCCCGAAGGCGTGGTGCGCAGCACACTGGCTGAACCCGCTGAAGCCGATGAGCGCGCAGCGCAGTCTGTTCCGCTAGAATGGGCCGACCCTTAATCAGTCGTTCGTTCTGGACATCCCCAACGTCATGTTGCTGCTCATCAAGCTGGCCCTTGCATCCTTTCTACTCATCGGTCTGGTGTGTTTTCTGTGTGTGCTTCCGTTCAGGTTGATGCGACATGTCAAGGCTCTGGGCGCTCGCGATGCCCAAACCCCCGTATGGATCACGTTGATCGATTTCGCCGGCACGCTGGTGCTGTTGTGGGGCATCGGTCACGGTCTCTTCGAGTGGAGAATGACCGATACGTTCGACCCCCGGCATCGACTTTTCATTGTTCTTTCAGGCGCGTTACTGATTGCGCTGGCGTCGTGGCTCAAGGCGCGACGACGCGTGAAATGAAGCGCGCAAGCCGGCGCGGCCCGCTCCTCGACGGGCGACGCCGCGCCGGTTTTTTCGATCCAGCCGAAATGACGGGGTCAATTCGATTTTGAGTGGTGTGAGACGATTGAGCATGAAATTGATGTGTTGAAGCATTAGTAAACTCACTTCATCTGCCTAAACTGACTCCCATGCCATACGACATGGCTAGCAGATGAAACCCAACACTCAAGGAGTCGATCATGTCCCGTCTTTCCACTCTCAACCCCGCCGAAGCAACCGGTGCTACCGCCGACCTGTTCGCTGCCATCAGGAAGGCCGCCGGCAAGGTGCCGAACGCGTACGCCACGATCGGTACGCATAGCCCCGAAGGTCTTGGCGCGATGCTTGCTGTCGACGCTGTCATCTCGCATGGCAGCCTCGAAAAGGCCGACATCGAAACCATCAAGCTCGCTGTCAGCGAAGTAGCGGGTTGTGATTACTGTATTGCCGCGCACACCCTGATGGGCAAGTTTGCAGGGCTTTCGCAGGAAGCGATGAAGCAGGTCCGTGCCGGCGATGCAACCGGCGACGCAAGGCGCGACGCGCTGGTGCGCTTCGTTCGCACGCTGGTGGATACGCGCGGCACGGTGCCGGCCGCTGAACTCGACGCCGTGCGCGACGCAGGCTACAGCGAGCGCCAGGTCATCGAAATCTGTCTGGCTGTCGCATCGATCACCTTCACGAACCTCGTGAACCGCGTGAACGACACGACGCTCGATTTCCCGGCCGTCGCATAACGGCGTAACGGCACAACGGTCGCAACCGTCAAGGCCGCACGGCGAGCCTCACCGGCATCGAACTGGGCACCATCGTGAACGCGGAGATTTCCTCGATGGTGTCCGGGTCGACCGCGAGGTCGACCGTGAAATTCGCCATCAGCATCGACAGCACGAGCCGCATTTCGACGCTGGCCAGATGCCGTCCGGGACACACACGCGGCCCCGCGCCAAACTGCAGATACGCGCGCATTTCATGCGCGCCGTGCGCGGCATCGCGCTGACGCAGCCAGCGATCCGGGTCGAACTTCAGCGGCTCGGCGAAATTGCGTGCATCGAGCATCGCGGGCCGGTTCAGAAAGAAGTGTTTGCTACCCGCTGGCAGCGACACATCCTGCAGGCACACGTCTTCCAGCGGCTCGAACGAATTGATCGCGGCCACGGGTTTCAGGCGGCTTGCCTCGGTACATACCGCTTCGAACAGATCCAGCGACTTCAACGCGCCGTAGTCCGGACAGATGGGCGATGCGCCCAGCGCCGCGCGGGCTTCACCGGCCATGCGCTGTTGCAGCGGCTTGTCGTCGGCGAGGTAAAGCAGCGCCCATGCAATCGAATTGGCGGTGGTGTCTTCGCCCGCGAGCAGCAACGTGAGTACGTTGGCGGCGACCTGGTCGTCGGTGATGCCGGAGTCGGGCTGGTCGCGCATCATCAGCATCGCTTCGAGCAGATGCCGCGGCGTTTCCGACGGGTCGTCGCGCATATGGGCGCGCGCGCGTTCCATCATCTGACGGACATAGCGATGCACCTCGACCAGTGCGCGGTCCACGCGCCGGTCGCGCGGCAGGCGTATGTAACGCCAGTACGGAAAGGGCGCGTTGATGCGCGTCATCAGCATCGGGAAGATCAGCGCGAGGTGCTCCTGGATCACGCCGCGGTTTTTTTCGATCGTATGCGGGTCTTCGCCGAACGCGAGCGCGCTTGTCACGTCCACCGTGTAGCGCTTCAGGTCTTCCGTCATCTCGACGACGCTGCCCTGCTCAGCCGCGCGGGCCCAGCGCACGCGCAGGCGTTCGGTGATCGCGGCCAGCGTCGGGTAGAACGCCTTGATATGCGGAATCGACAGCGCCTGCATGACGAGCCGCCGTTGCGGCTCCCATGCGGCGCCTTCGGCGGAAAAAAGGCCATTGCAGCCGATTTCCTCCAGCACCGATTCGAGCGTCGCATACCGGCGATAGCGGTGCGGCCGCTCGCGCATGATGGTCTGGCAAAGCTCGGTATCGGTCCAGACGGTAACGGGCATTCCGGCTATCTGGAATCTGAACGGCGTGCCAAACTCTTCGGCCCAGCGCTCCAGGATCAGATGGAGCTTCGCAGGCGCGAGCTGATGCAGGTTGCCGATCAACGGCAGGCCCTTCGGGCAAGGCAGATCGGCGATCTGCCGCATGCGGGTCGTGTGACCCGTCGCTGCATCCACATCCATGTTGTAGCCCTCTCATGGCGGCGCCTGCGTATCGGGCGCATCGCTCCAGTTAAAGAGAATAGAACATTGAACCACGATTGCCGATGGTCTTCGGAACACCGCGTGCCGGCGCGCGGCGAACGTGTGCTGGCGCAATGCAGGCAGAAAGCGCATGATCCCAGGACGTGGCCGCGGACATATCGCCGTTACCCGGCAGGTACAGCGATATCGAAGTGGCGCGCCATGTCATGTCAAAGGTCGGCCGTTAGGCGCGGGCGGGTCGGTTCAATGTCCGCGCACCGGCTGTATGTTCACACGTCCTGGGAGGGATCCAGCATGGAAAAATTCGACGCCGCCAATCCGTTTGGCGAATTCACCAAAATGCTCGAGCAGTTCAAGCTGCCCGGCTTCGACGTGCCCGCCATCATGGAAGCGCGGCGCAAGGACGTCGAGGCGCTCGTCGCAGCCAACCAGACAGCGTTTCAGGGCATGCAGTCGCTCGCGCAGAAGCAGGGCGAAATGCTGCGCACGACGCTGGGCGAATTGCAGGCGCTGGCTTCCGCGGGCGGTGCCGCATCGCCGCAGTCAGCCGAACTTGTGCAGCAGACGCTGCATAAGGCGCTCGCGAGCATGCAGCAGCTTGCGCAGGCCGCCTATCAGTCGCAGGCGGAGTCGTATGCGGTAATCCAGAAGCGTGTCGAGGAAAACGTCGAGGAACTCAGGACGTTGATGCAACAGAAGAAGTAATCGCGCGCATCCGTCATCGCGCGGGTCACACGGAGAAAGGCCGCGACAGTCTGACTGTCGCGGCCTTTCTTGCATGTACCGCTTACGACGCGTGGTTAGCCACGTGCGATGCAATCACGCGATGCACAAAGCGCAGTTTGTCGATGACGGGCGTCGCCAGCGCGAACGGATAGCCGTCCGCCACGCCCACACTCCGGTTCAGGCTGTTCAGCACGTTCGTCAGCGGAAACCAGCGCTTCACGAGGTTATCGAAGCTTGCATCCTCGACGGGCGTGGTGTCCTTGAGTGTCGGTTCGTCGGGGCTGTCGGGCAGCAGCGCAAGGCCGTACGAAGCGGCCGTATCCAGCGCATCGACGATCAGCAGATAGTGCCCCCACGTCTCGGACCAGTCCTCCCATGGATGCATGGTGGCGTACGCGCTGATATACGCGTTGCTCCAGTCGGCGGGCGGCCCGTTCCGATAGTAGGCGCCGAGCGCTTCGCCGTAGTCGGCCCGCTCGTCGCCGAACAGCTCGCGATATGGTTCGACCCATCGGGTGCCTTCGATCAGGCGATCGAAGAAGTAATGCCCGCTCTCATGCCGGAAATGCCCAAGCAGCGTGCGATACGGCTCGCCCATCGCACTGCGCACCCGCTCGCGATGGGCGTCGTCGGCTTCGGCGATATTCAGCGTGATCAGGCCGTTGTCGTGGCCCGTCATGACCCGCTTGCCGTCGCCGCCATCTTCGAGAAATTCGAACGCGAGGCCATGATCAGGGTTGCTTTGCCGCGATTCGACCGTGAGCCCCAGTGACGCCAGCGTGTACAGCAGCCGCCGCTTGGCGGTTTCGAGGCGAAACCAGTACAGCCGGTTGTCCGGCGCGCTCAGGTCGGGAATGGTATGGGTGAGCTGGCAGGCGGCGCACAGCGTATCGGGGGAACCGGCCGGGATCATCCAGTTGCAGACTTTCTCGACCGCGAAGTTGTGGCACTGGCGGTATAACGTGCGCCCGGCGCGCGGATGCAGGCTGCGCCACTGGCCGTCGCCGGCATCTTCGAAGGCGCTGATTTCGGTCAGTTCGGGCACGTAACCGAGCAACGCGTTGCAGCGCTCGCACAGCACGTTCTCGAAGAACACGAACTGCGAGCATCGGTTGCAATGAAAGGTTTTCATATGCTTTTACGGCAGAGGAATGGAAGACGGAGCGGTAAACCAGAACGCGCCATTCGACGCAATCTCCGTGCCGCGACGTGTCGCCGAACATTTCTTTCTCACGCATTATGTGCATGATGGGGCATGAGCGCTGCGCTGCTTTGGTGCGTAACGTGCAAATGCGCCGGCCGTAATGTCCGGATTCGTCCGGGCAAGCCGTCTCGCCTCGACCGGCGGGCCGAGGACGTCTCACAACAAACGGCATGAAGCTTGCTTTTTGCGGCTGCCATCCTTTGCGCAGGAGTCCGGTGTGTCCATACGTGTCGCGTTGACCCATGTCACACATTACCGTTACGACCGTCCGGTCGCGCTTTCGCCGCAGGTCGTGCGCCTGCGTCCGGCGCCACACTGCCGGACGCCCATCCTGTCATATTCAATGCGCGTCGAGCCAGAGGAGCACTTCACGAACTGGCAGCAGGACGCGTTCGCCAACTATCAGGCCCGGCTCGTTTTCCCCGAGAAAACGCGCGAGTTCAAGGTCACGGTCGATCTCGTCGCGGAAATGGCCGTCTATAACCCGTTCGATTTCTTCCTCGAACCCGCCGCCGAGAAGTTTCCCTTCGAATACGATCCGGGCCTCGCGCTCGAACTCGCGCCGTATCGCGTCAAGCGCGAGCCGACGCCGCGTTTCGCTGAATTCGTCGCGAGCATCGACCGCACGCCGCGTGCAACCGCCGATTTCCTCGTCGAACTGAACCAGCGTCTTCAGCACGACATCCGCTATCTGATCCGGATGGAGCCGGGCGTTCAGACACCCGAGGAAACGCTCGTCAACGCGTCGGGCTCGTGTCGCGATTCGGGCTGGCTGCTGGTGGAAACGCTGCGTCAACTGGGTCTCGCCGCGCGCTTCGTGTCCGGCTACCTGCTGCAGCTCGCACCCGATACGAAAGCGCTCGAAGGCCCGAGCGGCACGGAAGTCGACTTCACCGACCTGCACGCGTGGTGCGAGGTGTTCCTGCCGGGTGCCGGCTGGATCGGGCTCGATCCGACCTCCGGACTGCTGGCGGGCGAAGGCCATATTCCGGTGGCGTGCACGCCGGAGCCGGGAAGCGCCGCGCCGATCTCGGGCGCGGTCGACAAATCCGAAGTCGAGTTCGAGCACACGATGTCGATCCAGCGCGTGCTGGAAACGCCGCGCGTGACAAAGCCGTATGCGGAAGAAGTGTGGTCCGACGTGCTGGAGATGGGCGCGCAGGTCGACCGTCAGCTCGCCGACATGGACGTGCGCCTGACGATGGGCGGCGAGCCGACCTTTGTCGCCGTACGCGATCGCGACGCCGCCGAATGGAACACCGACGCACTCGGCCCGACCAAGCGCGGTTATGCAGTCGCGCTGATGGACAGGCTGCGCACGCGCTACGGCGCGAACGGCTTTCTGCACATCGGGCAGGGCAAGTGGTATCCGGGCGAGCAGCTGCCGCGCTGGGCGATGTCGCTCTACTGGCGCGCGGACGGCGAGGCGTGCTGGCATGATCCGTCGCGCTTCGCCGATGAGCGCGACCCCGGCCGCTACACGGCGGAAGACGCAGCGCGCTTCATCCATCATCTCGCCGGCAAGCTCTCGCTCGATACGGACACAATCCAGCCTGGTTTCGAGGACACCTGGTATTACCTGTGGCGCGAGCGCCGTCTGCCGGTCAACGTCGATCCGTTCGAATCGAAACTCGACGACGAACTTGAACGTGTCCGTCTGCGTCGCGTGTTCGATGCCGGGCTGTCGAGCGTGACAGGCTATGTGCTGCCGCTCGCGCGCGCGAGCCACACGCCGTTGAACGGACCGAAGTGGGTGAGCGGCCCGTGGTTCTTTCGCGACGAGCGCATGTATCTGATCCCCGGCGATTCGTCGATGGGCTACCGGCTACCGCTCGAATCGCTGCCGTGGGTTTCGTCGAACGACTACCCGTGGCAGCACGCGCACGATCCGTTTGCGCCGCCCGCGCCGCTGCGCCCGGCCGCGCAGTTGCGGATGCAGTACGAGGCAGGCTCGACGTTCAGGCCTGCAACGTCCGCCACGGCGGCCGCAGCCGTCGCATTCGGCGCGGACAATGGCGCTTCGCCGGGCAGCGCCGCCAGCGGGCCCGCGGGTCTGCGCGACAGCGACACGGCCGGCTGGGCCCGCGACGCGGCGCGCATGCCGGAGCGTGGCGAATCCGCGAGTTGGATTTCGCGCACGGCGCTGTGCGTCGAGGCGCGTGATCCGGCGCGCGCAGCCGGGCCGAAAGTGGAGGCGGAAAAGTTCGGCAGCGGCCGCAAGCTGCTGCACGTTTTCATGCCGCCGCTCACCGCGCTCGACGACTATCTCGACCTGCTCGCCGCAGTCGAGGCTACGGCGGCTGAATTACAGATGAAGGTGATCATCGAAGGCTACCCGCCGCCGCGTGACGCGCGTCTGAAGATGCTGCAGGTGACACCCGATCCGGGCGTGATCGAAGTGAACATCCATCCGGCGTCGAACTGGGAGCAACTGGTCGATCACACCGAATACCTGTATCAGTCCGCGCACGAAACCTGGCTGTCGAGCGAGAAATTCATGCTCGACGGCCGCCATACCGGCACCGGCGGCGGCAATCATCTCGTGCTGGGCGGCGCGACGCCCGCCGACAGTCCGTTCCTGCGGCGCCCCGATCTGCTGGCAAGCCTGATTGCGTACTGGCACAACCATCCTTCGCTGTCGTATCTGTTTTCCGGCCTCTTTATCGGGTCGACGAGCCAGGCGCCGCGCGTCGACGAAGCGCGGAACGACCAGGTGTATGAACTCGAACTGGCATTTCTCGAACTGCAACGCCAGATCGACCGGCTCGGCGGGCGCGATGGCTGGCAACTGCCGTCGTGGCTCGTCGACCGCGCGCTGCGCAATATCCTGATCGACGTGACCGGCAACACGCACCGCGCCGAGTTCTGCATCGACAAGCTGTATTCGCCCGATGGTCCGGCAGGACGGCTCGGCCTGCTGGAGCTGCGCGGCTTCGAGATGCCGCCGCACGCGCGCATGAGCCTCGTGCAGCAGTTGCTGCTGCGCGCGCTCGTCGCGCGCTTCTGGGACAAGCCGTACACGACGCGTCTCACGCGGTGGGGCACCGAACTGCACGACCGTTTCCTGCTCGGCACGTTCGTGCAGATGGATTTCGACGATGTGATCGCCGATCTCAACGCGGCCGGCTTCGCCTTCGATACGGCGTGGTTCGCGCCGCATTTCGAGTTCCGTTTCCCGCTGGTGGGCGAAATCGCGACGAACGGCATCGCGCTGACGATTCGCAGCGCGCTGGAGCCGTGGCATGTGATGGGCGAGGAAGGTTCGCCGGGCGGCACCGTGCGTTACGTCGATTCGTCGGTGGAGCGAATCGAGGTGCGCGCGCTCGGCCTCAACGAAAACCGTCACGTCATTACGGTAAACGGCGTGCCGTTGCCGATGCAGCCGACCGGCCGCGCCAGCGAACAGGTGGCCGGCGTGCGCTTTCGCGCGTGGTCGCAGCCGTCGGCGCTGCATCCGACGATCGGCGTCGACGCGCCGCTTACGTTCGACATCGTCGATACATGGACGGGGCGCTCGATTGGCGGTTGCCAGTATCATGTCGCTCATCCGGGTGGACGCAATTACCAGACGTTCCCGGTGAACGCGTACGAAGCCGAGAGCCGGCGGCGCGCGCGCTTCTTCACGATCGGCCACACGCCTGGGCCGCTTTCGGTCGAAGCGCCGCAGCGCAGCCTGGAATTTCCCTTCACGCTGGATCTACGCTACTGGTGACCTGAAAAACAACACGCGACACGATCTTGGCTTTTCAATCGACTTTTCCCTTCGAGCCGAACGCGGGTCTCGCCGACGCGCTCGCGCTCCTGCGCGCGCTGCCCGTTCGCGACGGACACTGGGACGAGATGCACGACGCGTCGGGTGCGCTGCGCGAGCCGTGGCGACGGTTTTTCGAGCTGCTTGGCGAAGATGGCGTCGCGGATCTCGATCAGGATGCCGCTTCAGTCGCCCAGCAGATCCGCGACAACGACATCAGCTACAACGTGTATGCCGACAACGGCGAGTCGCGTCCGTGGTCGCTGGACCTGCTGCCGTTCCTGATCGCCGAAGACGAATGGACTGAAATCGAGCGCGGCGTGATGCAGCGCGCGCATCTGCTGAACGCGATCGTGGCGGACGTCTATGGTCAACAGACGTTGTTGCAGCGCGGCCTGCTGCCACCCGCGCTGGTGTTCGGCCATCCGGGGTATCTGCGGGCGGTGAAGGATTACGTGCCGCCTGGCGGGCAGTATCTGCAGTTCGTCGCGATCGACCTCGCGCGCGCGCCCAACGGCGGCTGGACCGTGATGGCACATCGCACCGAAGCGCCGTCCGGCCTCGGCTACGCGCTCGAAAACCGGATGATCGTGTCGAGTCTCTTCACCGATCCGTTTCGGGCAATGCGCGTGAGCCGTCTCGCGCCGTCGTTCTCGCAACTCGTCGGCACGCTCGCGCAACTCGCCCGCGCGACGATGAGCGGCGCGCGGGACGAAGCGCCGCATATCGCGCTGCTCACGCCCGGACCGTACAGCGAAACCTACTTCGAGCACACGTTCCTTGCGCGCTATCTCGGCGTGACGCTGGTCGAGGGCAAGGACCTCACGGTGCGCGACGACATGCTGTATCTGAAGACGCTTGCGGGGCTGGAGCGCGTGCACGTCGTGCTGCGCCGCCTCGACGATGCGTTCTGCGATCCGGTCGAGCTGCGTGCCGATTCGACGATCGGCGTGCCCGGCCTGCTGCAGGTGATGCGTGCGGGCAACGTGGTCGTCTCGAACGTGCCGGGCGCGGGTTTCGCGGAGTCTCCTGCGTTGCACGGCTTCATGGCGGGCATCGCCGATGCGCTGCTCGACGAGGAACTCGTCTTGCCCGACGTGCCGACGTGGTGGTGTGGCGAAGACGCCGCGCGTGCGAACGCATTCGCGCGGCAGGATTCGGCGTTTCTCGTACCGACGTGGCCCGAATCGCAGCGCGACGGCGCGCCCGGCATGGCGCCCGGCGCGCAGTGCCTCGACGCCTGGCGCGAGCGCATCGAAACGATGCCGGACGCGTTCACGGTCCAGCAGCCGTTGCCGTATTCCTGCACGCCGCGTTATGAAGGCGGCACGATCGGCAACCGGCCCTCGGTGCTGCGCCTCTTCGCGATCGCCGATTTCAACGGCGGCTGGCACGTGATGCCAGGCGGCTTCACGCGCCTCGCGGCTGAACGGCAAAGCACGGTATCGATGCAGTTCGGCGGCAGCAGCGTCGATACCTGGGTGCTGTCGAGCCAGCCGCTCTCGACGTTTTCGCTGCTGCCTTCGCCGCTCAAACCCGGCGACCTCGCGCGCAGGCATCGCACCGTTTCCAGCCGCGCGGCGGAGAACCTGTTCTGGTCCGGCCGCTACGGCGAGCGCGCCGAAAACAACGTACGCCTCCTGCGCCTGATTCTCGGCTCGCTGGAAAACAGCGACAGCGACGCGATGTTCTCGACGCTCGTCGAACTGGCGTTGCAGAACGGCCTCGCGCCGCAGGTCGACATGCTCGGGCAGCAATCGCCACAGACGTTCGAGCGCACGCTGGTCGCGAACCTGAACGAGCACACGGGGGCGGCCAGCATCGGCCAGAACCTGGCCTCGCAGGCGCGCGCGAGCGGCGAGATTCGCGGCCGTCTTTCGAGCGATCACTGGCGCACGATCGTGGCGGCGCGCAACGATTTCCGCGATGCGCTGATCATGCTGACACCTTCGGCACCTGCGCCTGCGCGGCACGATCGTTACGACCGTGTCACGCTGATCAACGCGCTGGAACATCTGTCGACGCAACTCTGTGCGATCAGCGGCGCGCAGGGCGACCGGATGACGCGCGACGAAGCGTGGCGCCTGTTGTTCGTCGGGCGCCATATTGAGCGCGTGTCGGCGATGACCGCATATCTGCGCGTCGTCGCCGAAGGTCGCCAGCTTGCGACGCCGGCCGGCTTCGATCTGCTGCTGCAGCTCTTCGACAGCACGCTGACGTATCGCTCGCTTTATCCGGGCCGCTTCGAAGTGCCCGCGCTGCTCGATCTGCTGGTGGTCGAGCCAACCAATCCGCGCGGGCTGTACGGCGTCTACGAACGCCTGTGCCGCAAGCTCGACGAGATCACCGTCGCCGCCGGCAGTTCGCGCCACGCGACGTTTGCCGGCCTGATGCGTCCCGTCGAATCCTTGCCGTCTCTCGAACGCCTGTGCGCAACCGATGCGGACGGCGGCTATACCGAACTCATCGAAGTGTGCAACGAACTGAACGCGCTGGTCGCGCTCGCGGCCAATGAAATCAGCGCGCGTTATTTCAGCCACGCGAATACGCTCGCATTGCGGGTGTCGTCATGACGGCCGCGCATACCGTGCTGTCGGTGTCGCACCGCACAACGTATCGCTATTCGACGTTCGTCGAAACGGCGCAGCATCTGGCGACCATCCGGCCGCTCGCGTGCGCATGGCAGCGCGTGGTGAACCACACCGAACGCATCGAGCCGACGCCTTCGTATGCGCATAGCCGCATCGATGCGTTCGGTAACGACGTACTCTATTTCGCACTCGATACTCCGCACGAACGCCTGCAACTCGTGAGCGAAACGACGGTGCAGCTGACACCGCGCTGGACGTCGCTCGATCCGCAATCGACGCCTGCGTGGGACGCGGTGGCCGACGCGCTGCGCTATAGCATCGGCGGGACGTTCAGGTCGGAGACGGAGTTCTGCTTCGCTTCGCCGAATATCGTGCTGCGCCCCGCGTTGCGCGAATACGCACTGTGGAGTTTTCCGCCGGGCAGGCCGGTCGCGGCGGGCGCGGTCGATCTGATGCATCGCATTCACGCGGACTTCGAATACAAGCCGTCGGCGACGATGTTCGATACGCCCGCCGAACGCGCGTTCGAATTGAAGCGCGGCGTGTGCCAGGACTTCGCGCAGGTGATGATCGGTTGTCTGCGCTCACTGGGGTTGCCCGCGCGTTACGTCAGCGGTTATCTGCGCAACGATCCGCCGCCCGGGCAGGCGCGGCTGATCGGCGCGGACGCGTCGCACGCATGGGTGTCGGTCTATTGCCCGGGTAGCGGCTGGATCGATCTCGACCCGACTAACGACGTGCTCGCCGACACCGATCACGTGACGCTCGCAACGGGCCGCGATTACAGCGACGTATCGCTGCTGCGCGGCATGATTCTTGGCGGCGGCGCGCACCGCGTCGAGGTAGGCGTGAGCGTACTCGCGCTTTGAGCGCGCGGAAATAGACCGGCGCACCATCTCGTTCCCCGGGCGATTTCAAACAAGCGTTTGTCCGGAAGCCGTGAACCCGATCACGTCGGCCACCTACGTCGGTCATCCGTCATGCAGTAAAAAATTTGACAGTGTGCGTATGCACATGTATGATGATCTGCATGAACCGGCCTCTCTCCTACGACGAATGCAACTGCTTTGCCCTGCGGCAGGCGGCAAGGCACGTCACGCAGATTTACGAGCGGCATTTGTCCGCTGTGGGTTTGTCGGCGGCGCATTTCACGATTCTTGCCAAGCTCGCGCGCACGCCGAATCTGACCATGATGGATCTGGCGGACGCGATGGTCATGGACCGGACAACGCTGGTCCGTGCAATGAAGCCGCTGCAGCGCGACGGTCTCGTGTCCATCGAACCGGCCGCGCATGACGGTCGCACGTTTCTGTTCAGCCTGACCGGCAAGGGCGAGAAAACCTTCGACGAGGCCGCCGTCGCCTGGCGTGCGGCGCAGGACGAGTTCGAAAGTAGCTTCGGCCGGGGGCGCGCGAAAGCGCTGCGCTCGGAATTGTTCGACATCACGGAATAACGGCGCGCGATGTATCAGCCCGCCATTATTGCGTCTTAATGTGTGCATACGCACTTATAAATGAAATCCACGTTATTTCCGGCAGAAGACGACTGTTTCGCGATTCGCCAGGCGGCGCGCTATGTCTCGCAGCTCTACGACCGGCATCTCGCCCAGGTCGGCCTGACGACGACGCAGTTCTCGATCATGGGCCGGATCCGGCGCGCCCGCCGCGCGACGATGAAGGGGCTCGCCGACCAGATGGTGATGCAGCGCACGACGCTCGTGCGCGCCATCCAGCCGCTGCGGCGCGACGGACTCGTATTCAGCGAGACACTCGAACCGGACCGGCGCGAGCTGTCGATCGGTTTGACCGAAGCGGGCGAGGCGCGTCTCGCCGCCGCGCGTGAGCACTGGTACGCGGCACAGGAAGAGTTCGAAAAGCGGTTCGGCCCGAAGCGTGCGGAAGCGCTGCGACGCGAACTGTTTGCGATGACCCGGGACTAGATTCGAAGCCCGCGTGACGTGGGCAGCAGCATCGGCCGGCGCGTTTTCCGCGCCGATTTTTTCAGGTAACGAAGTGCATACGCACATATCAACATGTCCACTACTCCTTCGACTATCGCACCCGCCAGCGCGGCGGATCGTGCCAATTCTGCCCGACGCATCCCGTGGATGCTGCTTGCGGTCACCGCGGTTCTCGTCGTGCTGGTTGCAGCCGGGTCGTACTGGTTTTTCGTCGGGCGCTTTGTCGAAAGTACCGATGACGCGTATATCGGCGGCGACGTCACCGTCATGGCGCCGAAGGTGAACGGTTTCGTGACCGACGTGCTGGTGAAAGACAACGAACACGTTCACGAAAACCAGGTGCTGATCCGTCTGGACGCACGTGATTACGACGCGCGTCTCGCGCAGGCAAACGCCGAAGTGGACAGCGCGAAAGCCGCCGTCACCGAGTTGCAGGCGAAGAAATCGCTCCAGCTCGCGACGATCAACGAACAGGGCGCCGAAGTGCGTGCGTCCAGCGCCGAACTGACGCGCAGCGCAGCCGACCAGACGCGTTACCGGGAGCTCGTGAAAGATGACGCCGTGTCGAGCCAGGTCGTCGAGCGCGCCGAAGCGGATCTGCTCAAGGCGCACGCCGCCGTTGATCGCAGCAATGCTGCGTTTATCGCCGCGCAGCGTCAACTGGTTGTGCTGGACGCGCAGATCGGCGATGCAAAAGCGCGCATCGCGACGGCGCAGGCCGCGCAGCGCGTCGCGGCGCTCAACGTCGAATACACGACGATCCGCTCGCCGATCGACGGCTACGTCGGCAATCGCACCGCGCGTGTCGGTCTGCTCGCCAATACGGGTGTTTCGCTGCTGACGGTCGTGCCTTCGAGCGGCCTGTGGATCGACGCCAACTTCAAGGAAGACCAGTTGAAGAAGATGCGCGTCGGCGACAGCGTCGACGTCGAACTGGACGCATCGAACGGCGAGATCCATGGCGTCGTCGACAGCCTTGCGCCGGCAACCGGGGCTACGTTCAGCGTGCTGCCCGCGGAAAACGCGACCGGCAACTTCACGAAGATCGTGCAGCGCGTGCCGGTGCGCATCCGCCTCGACGTGCCGAAGGAGATGCAGGGCGTGCTGCGCCCGGGGCTCTCGGCGACGGTGAAGGTTCATCTCGCAGCGCACGCGTAAATCCTGAGGCGAGCCGATCATGCACCCTAACCACGCGCACGCAGCGCGCCCCGCGAACCCCGCCGATCAGCCCATGCGCGCGAAAGTCTTCGCGTTCGCGCTGATGTGCCTCGGGTTCTTCATGGCGACGCTCGACATCCAGATCGTCGCTTCCTCGCTCAGGGACATTGGCGGCGGTCTGTCCGCCAGCCAGGACGAACTCTCCTGGGTGCAAACGTCGTATCTGATCGCGGAAATCCTGGTGATTCCGATGTCAGGCTGGCTTACGCGCGTGTTCTCCACGCGCTGGCTGTTCGCGGCATCGGCGCTTGGCTTCACGATCACGAGCATGTTGTGCGGCATGGCATGGGACATCAACTCGATGATCCTGTTCCGCGGACTGCAGGGCGCGCTCGGCGCCGCGATGATCCCGACGGTCTTCACTACGGCATTCGTGCTGTTTCCCGGCAGACAGCGGCTGATCGCGGCCACGACAATCGGCGCGCTCGCCTCGCTGGCGCCGACGATCGGCCCCGTGATCGGCGGCTGGATCACGTCGCAATGGTCGTGGCACTGGCTGTTCTACCTGAACCTCGTGCCGGGTATTCTGGTGACCGTGCTGGTGCCGAAGTTCGTGCACATCGACGATGTCGACCTCTCCCTGCTGAAAAAGGGCGACTACCCCGGCATCGCGCTGATGTCGGGTTTTCTGGGCTGCCTCGAATACGTGCTCGAAGAAGGGCCGCGCAAGAACTGGTTCGGCGATCAGGTGATCCTGACGTGCGCATGGATCTGCGGTATCTGCGGGTTCCTGTTTCTTGTCCATGCGTTCACGGCGAAGGAACCGATCGTCGATCTGCGCGCGCTCGCGATCCGCAACTTCGGTATTGGCAGTCTGCTGTCGTTCATTACCGGTATCGGCATCTTCTGCGCGGTGTATCTGACGCCGGTGTTCCTCGCCCGCGTGCGTGGCTTCGATTCGCTGCAGATCGGCCTTGCGCTGCTTTCCGTCGGCTGTTTCCAGCTGGTGGCGCTGGTGGTGTATTCACTGCTTGCACGCGTGGTCGACATGCGCTGGCTGATGGTGTTCGGGCTCGTATGCTTCGGCGTCGGCCTCTATCTCTACGTGCCGCTCACGAACCAGTGGGGCTGGCAGGAACTGCTGGTTCCGCAGGCGCTGCGCGGCATCGGCCAGCAGTTCTGTATTCCGCCGATCGTCACGATGGCGCTCGGTTCACTGCCCCCATCGCGGCTCAAATCCGCCAGCGGCCTCTTCAATCTGATGCGTAACCTCGGCGGCGCGATTGGCATTGCCGTCGCCAGCACGATGCTCAACGACCGTCTGAACCTGCATTACGAGCGTCTCGACGAACACGTGACGGCGGGTCGTCCAGTGATCGAAGCCGTGATCCAGCAGCAGGCGGCGCATCTGGCCGCGGTGGGCGGCGACGCGCTCAACGCGGCGACAGCCGGTCTCGACGTTCTGCATGGGTTGCTGATGCGCGAGGCGCTCGTGCTCACTTTCTCCGACACGTTCCTCGCGGTGGCGCTGTGTTTCGTGGTGGGACTCGCGAGCGTGGTGTTCTCGCGCCCGTTCGGCAACACCGCGCCGCCTCCCGACGCTCACTAAGGTACCTGACATGAAATCGATCATTGCAAAGGCTCTGGCGGGCATCGCCGCGCTGAGTCTCGCCGCCTGCGCCGTGCAGCCGGAAACCCACGCCGATCTGCCGAAGACCGTGCAGACCGTCGCGCCCGACGCGTGGAGCGTCGACGCGCCGCAGGCGTCCGTGAACGCCGACGCGTGGTGGAACGACTTCGGCGACCCCATCATGCATGAGCTGGTGACAGCGGTGCTGGACGGTAACCTCGACGTGCAGGCCGCCGCGGAACGGGTCAAACAGGCGCAGTCGATCGCGACGCAACGTCACGCGGATCTGCTGCCCGAACTCGACGCTGTCGCACGCGCTGCCGATACGCGCCAGAACACGCCGCCGCCGCTCGGTTACGTGCGCCAGGCGGGTATCGGTCTCGCCGCGAGCTGGACACCCGATGTGTTCGGCGGCGAGCATCTCGCGCTGCTCGCGGCACAGGCGCAGGTGTCGGGCCGCAAGGAAGCGCTGAATGCCGTGCGCCTCGCGCTCGCCGCCAGCACGGCGGCCGCATACATCGACCTGCGCTGGGCGCAGTCGCAGATGCAGATCGTCAAGGATAACGAGCAGATCCGCAGCCGCGCGTTGCGTCTGACGCAGGAGCGCCTGCACTACGGACTGTCGACGCAGCTCGACGTCGCGCGTGCGCAGAACCAGCTGTCCGATCTTCAGGCGCAGATTCCGCGCGTGCAGTCGACGATCCAGCATCAGCTCAGCCTGATCGCGGTGTATTCGGGCCGCACGCCGGAAAGCGTCGACGGACTGCTGCTCGCGAACGCGCAGGCGATTCCCGTGCCGTCGCAGAGCGTGCCGCAGACGCTGCCTTCGGAGGCGTTACTGCGTCGCCCGGATGTGCGCACCGCGTATGCCGGCGTCGAGCAGCGCGCGGCGGAAGTTGGCGTATCGAAGGCGCAGCGTTATCCGCAGTTCAGGCTGACGCTCTCGGACGGCCTGCTCGCCGCGTCGTATCTCGGGTTGCCGACGCTCACCGACAACCTGTTCAGCGCGGCCCTGAGCGCGACGAGTCCGATCCTCAACGCCGGCCGGATCAACGCGGGTATCGACGAAAGCGAGAGCCGCATGCGCGAATCGCAACTCGGCCTGCGTCAGACGATGCTCGAAGCGCTGAAGGAAATCGAGGACACGCGCAGCGATCTCGTCAGCACGTCCGAGCAGGCGCAGCGGCTTTCCGGCGCGCTCGATGCGTCCAGCCAGGCGCTGCGTCTTTCGAGTGAGCTGTACAAGGGCGGCGCGTCGAGCTTCCTCGACGTGCTCGCCGCGCAGGAAGCGTATCTGCAGGACTCGGAATCGCTGAACCAGGCGAAACGCGAACATGCGCTTGCCGCGGTGGCGCTGTATCGCTCGCTCGGCGGCGGCTGGGATACGCACGATTTCGCCGATGTTGCCAGCGTTACCGCGACGTCGTCTGGCACCCCCTGAACAGACCCGTAACTTCACTTTCCACCTCAACGAGGGAATCGACCATGAGTACACGCGAAATTGTGATCAGCCATCCGGTGAGAACCCCGATCGGCGCCTTCAGCGGTTCGTTGAAGGATGTGCCTGCCACCGACCTCGGCGCGGCTGCCGTCCGCGAAACGCTGCGGCGCGGCGGTATCGATGCGGCGTTGCTGTCGTCGGTGGTCATGGGCAATGTGATCCAGGCGGGCAACCGCATGAACCCGGCCCGCCAGGCGTCGATCGGCGGCGGCGTGCCGGTGGCCGTGCCGGCATTGACCGTCAACCGCGTCTGCGGTTCGGGCGCGCAGGCAGTCGTCTCCGCGGCCCAGGAAATCGCGCTGGGTCTGGGCAACGTCGCGGTCGCGGGCGGCATGGAGAACATGGATCGCGCGCCGTATCTGATGGACGGCGCGCGCCACGGTTACCGCATGGGGAGCGCGCAGATTCACGACAGCATGTTGCGCGACGGCCTCGTCGACGCGTTTTCCGGCGAGCATTCCGGCTGGCATACCGAAGACCTCGTGACGCAGCTTTCGATCACACGCGACGCGCAGGATGGCTGGGCCGCCCGGTCGCAACAGCGCTTCGTCGCGGCGCAGGAACGCGGCGCGTTCGAAGCCGAACTCGCCGCCACCGAAGTCAAGGGACGCAAAGGTCCCGTGCTGTTCGCCCGCGATGAGCAGCCGCGCGGCGACACCACGGTCGAGATTCTCGCGAAGCTGCGTCCCGCGTTTCGTCCGGACGGCACGATCACCGCAGGCAACGCGCCCGGGCTGAACAGCGGCGCGGCCGCGATGATCGTCGCGGAACGCGGCTTCGCGGAAGCGCGCGGTATCGAACCGTTCGCGCGGCTCGTGGCGTACGGCGTGGCGGCGGTCGAGCCGGGCATGTTCGGCCTCGGTCCCGTGCCAGCCGTGCAGATGGCGCTCGAGCGGGCCGGGTGGAGTCTGGGCGATATCGAACGCATCGAGATCAACGAAGCGTTCGCCGCCGTGCCGATCGCCGTCGCGCGGAAACTCGGCCTGGCCGAAGACATCATCAACGTGGAAGGCGGCGCGATCGCGCATGGTCATCCGGTCGGCGCGACCGGCGCGGTGCTGGCGACGCGGCTCATCCACTCGATGCGACGCGATGGTCTGAAGCGCGGTATCGTCACGCTGTGTATCGGTGGTGGACAGGGCATCGCGCTTGCGCTCGAAGCGCTGTAAGACCGCTTTAAACGCTTTGGAACGTGCGCGCCGCGTCCCTGCATCCGACGATACTTTGCTGTATTTTCCGTATGCACGGATGGACAGACGGACGGCGCGCACGCGCCACACGATTGATCTCAAGGAGACATGATGCGAATTCTGGTGGTGGGTGCAGGTGCGACGGGCGGTTATTTCGGCGGACGTCTCGCCGCGGCGGGGCGCGACGTGACGTTTCTGGTCCGCGCGCAACGGGCGGAGGAACTGAAGCGCACGGGTCTCGTGATCCGCAGTCCGCGCGGCGATCTCACGCTGCATGATGTGAAAACCATTCAGGCAAGCGATGCCGCGAAACCGTTCGATCTCATCGTGCTCAGCTGCAAGGCGTACAGCCTCGACGACGCGGTGAAGGCATTCGAGCCGTTCGTCGGACCCGATACGGCGATCCTGCCGCTCCTGAACGGCATGGCGCACATCGATACGCTGACGGAGAAATTCGGCGCCGCGCGCGTGCTGGGCGGCCAGTGCGTGATCGCCGCGACGTTGAACCCCGCACGCGAAATCGTGCATCTGAACGACCTGCATTCGATCACGTTCGGCGAGCTCGCCGGCGGTTCGCCGGAGCGCGCCCGCGCCATCGATGCCACGCTGCAGGGGGCGGGCTTCGATGCTGCATTGAGCGACGCGGTACTTCAGCAGATGTGGGCGAAGTGGGTGTTCCTCTCGACGCTGGCGGCCAGCACGTGCCTCTTTCGCGCTTCCATTGGCGACATTCTGGCGGCGCCCGACGGCAAACGCGTGATCGAAGGCCTGCTGTCCGAATGTCGCGCGGTGTCGGCGCACAACGGTTATCCGATGGGCGAGGATTTCGTGGCGCGCGTGAGCGGCACGCTCTTCGCGGCGGGCTCGCCGATGACGGCCTCGATGTTGCGCGATGTCGAGAACCATTCACGGATCGAGGCCGATCACATTCTCGGCGACCTGATCCGCCGGGGCGACGCCGCGCAGCATGATGACGCACACGTGTCGCTGCTGCGTCTTGCGTATAACCATCTGAAGGCTTACGAAGCGCGGCAGGCGCGCGAGGCATAGAGGCATAATCGCGCGCAGGCATATTTCAGGTAGCCAGCCGGATGGATATCCACATCACGATTCAGGGGCGCCAGGATCTGGCGGGACAGATCTATCGACAGCTGAGGGCAGGCATCGTCGAAGGGCGGCTGGCGGGCGGGGTGCAGTTGCCGTCCACGCGGGATCTGGCGACCCAACTCGGGGTATCGCGCAAGACCACGCTCGATGTGTTCGAGCGTCTGCTTTCCGAAGGGTTTCTGTCGGCGCGCGCGGGCTCCGGCACGTTCGTGTCCGACGGCCTGCAGCGCCTGCCCGGCGAAAAATCGTCGCATGCGAAAGCCGCCGAAGCGGCGAAGGTGCAACCGGCGGCGCAGGCGCGCGAAGTGTGGGACGAACTCGCGGTTTCGCTCGCGTTGCCGCAGCCGGACGCCCGGATCACGCTCGACTTTGTCGGTGGCGTGACGGACAAATCGCTGTTTCCGTTCGACGTGTGGCGCACCTGCATCAATCACGCGCTGCGCGTGCAGTCGCGCGGTCGCGGCACCTATCACGACGCCGCCGGCGAGCAGGAACTGCGGCTCGCCGTGTCGCGCTATCTGGCATTTAACCGCGCGGTCGTCAGCAACTGGGACGACGTCATCATCACGCAGGGCGCGCAGCAGGCGCTCGATCTGGTGGCCCGCGTGATGCTGCGTCGCGGCGACACCGTTGCCGTCGAAGATCCTGGCTACCCGCCGGCGCGCGCGTGTTTCGCCGCGCTGGACGCGAAGGTCGTGCCGGTCCCGGTCGACGAACAGGGCCTTGTCGTGAGCCGGCTGCCGAAGAACGCGCGGCTCGTCTATGTGACGCCTTCACACCAGTTTCCGCTTGGCATGCCGATGAGTCTGGAGCGCCGGGTCGAACTGCTCGAATGGGCGCAACAGCGCGGCGCCGTCATCATCGAAGACGACTACGACTGCGAATACCGCTTCGAAGGACGGCCGGTGGAGCCGCTCAAAAGCCTCGACCGCGCAGGTCTGGTTGCGTACGTCGGCACGTTTTCAAAGACGATTTTCCCCGAACTGCGCATGGGTTACGTCGTGCCGCCTGCCTCGCTGCTGGGTCCGTTGCGGCACGCGCGACAGGTCGGCGACTGGCACGGCTGCACACTGACGCAGACCGCGCTTGCTACGTTCATGCTCAACGGCGACTTCGCGAAACACCTTCGACGCATGCATAAACACTATGCGGCGCGGCGCGCGATGCTGCTTTCACACCTGCAAAACGGGCTTGCGCCGTGGTTCGAGCCGATCGTGCCGACCGCGGGCATTCACCTTGCCGCAAGGATCAGGGCGCCGCTCGCGGAGGCGGCGGTCGTCGAGGCAGGACGTGCCGTATCGGTTGGGCTTTATGGGCTCGCACCGTTCCATTTGCGCGAGAAAGCGCGGCCTGGCCTGATGTTCGGCTATGGCGGGATCGGCGTCGAACAGATCGACACGGCCCTCACCGCGCTTGCGGAACGGATGCCGGGTCTTGCCCGCTGATCTTCAAAAAGCCCTTGATATGCGTGCCCGTTTGCGTGAAGGCGCGTGAAAGAGGCTGTCGTCGCGTGGCTGGTTTCGCGCCGCCCCTGGTGTTTACCTCACTCTCAAGGGTGCGTGCGCCGTGATCCAAAAAATGCGTTTTACCCGCTAAAACAGGCGTCAAAATGTGTTGAGGAGTCAGCGCCACGCAACAAACCAGCGGTGTCATGCACAAAAGATTCGCGCGAAACGCTGGAGCGCTTGTAGAATCCGGCACTGAAGCGTGCGCATACCGCGTGCCCTTCAGTGCATTCACTGACCACAACAGGTAGGAGAAACATGCCGACTTCCGCAAAAAAGGTGGCCAAGAAGGCTGCCACTGTACCGGCCAAAAAGGTTGCAGCGAAGAAAGTGCCTGCGAAGAAAGTAGCGGCTAAGAAGGTCGCCGTGAAGGCGTCCGGCGCACCGTCGCCGATCAAGGACACCTTCACGAAGGCCTCGCTGGCTGCACACGTCGCAGATCGTGCTGCTGTCGAACTGAAGGCTGCCAAGGCCGTTCTGGCCGCGCTCGAAGATACGATCCTCGGCGCGGTGCACAAGAAGGGCGCTGGCGAATTCACGCTGTCCGGTCTTCTGAAGATTGTTGTTCAAGCCGTGCCGGCGAAGAAGAGGCGCTTCGGCAAGGACCCGTTCTCGGGTGAAGAGCGCTGGTTCCCGGCCAAGCCGGCTAGCGTGCGCATCAAGGCACGCCCGCTGAAGAAGCTGAAAGACGCGGCAGGCTGAGCGGTTCGAGTCGTGGCCCGCCGCCCCGGGGGGCGGGGCCGGCCCGGGGGGGAACGGGGGGG
>NZ_CAJQYY010000042.1 GCF_907164575.1 Paraburkholderia gardini | reverse complement strand
TGTGAAAGTAGGTAATCGTCAGGCTCCCCAGCAGCAACAGAAACCCCACCCCAAAAAGGTGGGGTTTCTGCGTTTACACCGCCATCACTTATAAGTGAGAACTAGTGGGTTTGGAACAGTCAGGCAGCGCTTGACAACAAGATGATGTTCCCCCACAATCATCAGTTCTCTGCGGAGGGGTGCCCGAGTGGCTAAAGGGGGCAGACTGTAAATCTGTTGGCTTACGCCTACGTTGGTTCGAATCCAACCTCCTCCACCAGAATGCAAGTTGAAGCAGTTGGGAATCGATGGGCCAGTGCGGGTGTAGCTCAATGGTAGAGCAGAAGCCTTCCAAGCTTACGACGAGGGTTCGATTCCCTTCACCCGCTCCAGCGTCAAGAAGTAGCGCCCATGTGGCTCAGTGGTAGAGCACTCCCTTGGTAAGGGAGAGGTCGGCAGTTCGATCCTGCCCATGGGCACCAGCGGTAATCGGTGATTGTTTGCGCCCGGCGCAACGTACGGAAAAATCCTCTTAGGAGTCGAAAATGGCCAAAGGCAAGTTTGAGCGGACCAAGCCGCACGTGAACGTCGGCACGATCGGTCACGTTGACCACGGCAAGACCACGCTGACGGCAGCGATCACGACGGTGCTGACCAAGAAGTTTGGTGGCGAAGCGAAGGCGTACGACCAGATCGACGCGGCGCCGGAAGAAAAGGCGCGTGGCATCACGATCAACACAGCGCACGTTGAGTATGAAACGGCGAACCGCCACTACGCGCACGTCGACTGCCCGGGCCACGCTGACTATGTGAAGAACATGATCACGGGCGCAGCGCAGATGGACGGCGCGATCCTGGTGTGCTCGGCTGCAGACGGCCCGATGCCGCAAACGCGTGAGCACATCCTGCTGGCGCGTCAGGTCGGTGTGCCGTACATCATCGTGTTCCTGAACAAGTGCGACATGGTGGACGACGCCGAGTTGCTGGAACTCGTCGAGATGGAAGTGCGCGAGCTGCTGTCGAAGTACGACTTCCCGGGCGACGACACGCCGATCATCAAGGGTTCGGCCAAGCTGGCGCTGGAAGGCGACACGGGCGAGCTGGGCGAAGTGGCGATCATGAACCTGGCTGATGCGCTGGACACGTACATCCCGACGCCGGAGCGCGCAGTGGATGGCGCGTTCCTGATGCCGGTGGAAGACGTGTTCTCGATCTCGGGTCGCGGCACGGTGGTGACGGGTCGGGTTGAGCGCGGCGTGGTGAAGGTCGGCGAAGAAATCGAAATCGTGGGTATCAAGCCGACGGTGAAGACGACCTGCACGGGCGTGGAAATGTTCCGCAAGCTGCTCGACCAGGGTCAGGCGGGCGACAACGTGGGTATCCTGCTGCGCGGCACGAAACGTGAAGACGTGGAGCGTGGCCAGGTGCTGGCCAAGCCGGGTTCGATCAACCCGCACACGCACTTTACGGCTGAGGTGTATGTGCTGAGCAAGGACGAAGGTGGCCGTCATACGCCGTTCTTCAACAACTATCGTCCGCAGTTCTACTTCCGTACGACGGACGTGACGGGCTCGATCGAGTTGCCGAAGGACAAGGAAATGGTCATGCCGGGCGACAACGTGTCGATTACGGTGAAGCTGATCAACCCGATCGCGATGGAAGAAGGCCTGCGCTTCGCCATCCGTGAAGGTGGCCGTACCGTCGGCGCCGGTGTCGTCGCAAAGATCCTCGAGTAAGCCAGTTACTTCTCGTAGGTCTTGATGTTTTCGGGGTTGGCGATACCGTCAACCCCAAAATGGTTTAGGGGTATAGCTCAACTGGCAGAGCGTCGGTCTCCAAAACCGAAGGTTGGGGGTTCGATTCCCTCTGCCCCTGCCAAATTCTCGCGCCGCATGTGGCGCACGTTAAGGTGTTATGGCGAATCCTTCCGTCGAAACTGTAAATACTTCTGGCGACAAGCTGATGTTGATCGCCGGCGTATTGCTGGTCTTGGCCGGGTTCGTGGGGTTCTTCTGGCTTGGCGGCCAGGAATGGTACATCCGCGGAGCGGCTCTGGCTGTTGGCGCTATCGCTGGTGTCGCAGTCGGTCTTGTCTCTGCCCCCGGTAAGGGTTTCATCGCCTTCGCCAAGGACTCGTACAAGGAAGTTCGCAAGGTTGTCTGGCCGACTCGCAAAGAGGCGACGCAGACGACTCTCGTGGTCTTCGGGTTTGTGCTGGTTATGGCGCTGTTTCTCTGGATTAGCGATAAATCCATTGAATGGGTGATTTTCTCGGTGATTCTGGGTTGGAAATGATATGAGCGATACGCCGGCATCTCCGAGTGGTAAACGTTGGTACGTCGTGCACGCCTATTCCGGCATGGAAAAGAGCGTGCAACGTGCGCTTCAGGAGCGCATCGATCGTGCCGGCATGCAGGACAAGTTTGGTCAGATCCTCGTCCCAACCGAAGAGGTTGTGGAGGTGAAGGGTGGCCACAAGTCCGTTACTGAGCGTCGTTTCTTCCCGGGTTACGTGCTCGTCGAAATGGAAATGACCGACGAAACATGGCATCTCGTGAAGAACACGGCGAAGGTGACCGGCTTTGTGGGCGGTGCGCGTAACCGTCCGAGTCCGATTTCCCCGAGGGAAGTCGAAAAGATCATGTCGCAGATGCAGGAAGGCGTGGAAAAGCCACGCCCGAAGACCCTGTTCGAAGTGGGCGAGATGGTCCGCGTGAAGGATGGTCCGTTCACGGACTTCAATGGCAGCGTCGAAGAAGTGAACTACGAAAAATCGCGCGTCCGTGTGTCCGTCACGATTTTTGGGCGGGCAACACCTGTTGAGCTCGAATTCGGGCAGGTCGAAAAGCTGTAAATCAGATTCTACGGGTCTCGCTAGCTGGCGTGACCCGTATTTCGCGCTTACGGTCCGCGCAATGGCCGTTGAGGAGCGTCAGTAGCCTGATTCACGGCGAAAGCGCGCTACCACTCATCTGAACGCTCATGCGTTCCAACGAGGTTTTCCAAATGGCAAAGAAAATCATCGGCTTTATCAAGCTGCAGATTCCTGCAGGTAAAGCCAACCCGTCGCCGCCGGTCGGTCCGGCACTGGGTCAGCGCGGTCTGAACATCATGGAGTTCTGCAAGGCGTTTAACGCGCAGACTCAAGCGATGGAACCGGGTCTGCCGATTCCGGTCGTGATCACTGCATTCGCCGACAAGAGCTTCACGTTCGTTCTGAAGACGCCGCCGGCTACGGTTCTGATCAAGAAGGCAGCGAAGATCGACAAGGGTTCGGCCAAGCCGCATACCGACAAGGTCGGCAAGATCACGCGCGCTCAAGCTGAAGACATCGCCAAAACCAAGATGCCTGACCTTACGGCAGCTGATCTTGATGCAGCGGTCCGCACAATCGCTGGTAGCGCCCGCTCGATGGGCATCACCGTGGAGGGCGTGTAAATGGCCAAGCTTTCGAAGCGTCTGCAAGCATTTGCAGCCAGGATTGATCGCCAGAAGCTGTACGCGATCGATGAAGCCCTGTCGCTCGTGAAGGAATGCGCAAGCGCGAAGTTCGATGAATCGATCGACGTCGCAGTGCAACTCGGCATCGATGCGAAGAAGTCGGACCAGGTCGTTCGCGGCTCGGTTGTTCTGCCCGCAGGTACGGGTAAGTCGGTTCGCGTTGCTGTGTTCGCGCAGGGCGAGAAAGCCGAACAGGCTCGTGCAGCCGGCGCGGAAATCGTCGGTATGGAAGATCTGGCAGAACAGGTCAAGGCCGGTAACCTGAACTTCGACATCGTGATCGCTTCGCCGGACACGATGCGCGTTGTCGGTACGCTGGGCCAGATCCTCGGTCCCCGCGGCCTGATGCCGAATCCGAAGGTCGGTACGGTTACGCCGGATGTGGCTACCGCAGTCAAGAACGCAAAGGCTGGTCAAGTTCAGTTCCGCGTCGACAAGGGCGGTATCATCCACGCGACGATCGGGCGTGCTTCGTTCGAGTCGACGGCTCTGCGTAGCAACCTGAATGCGCTGGTCGACGCACTGCAAAAGGCCAAGCCGGCCACGAGCAAGGGCGTTTATCTGCGTAAGGTCGCGCTGTCGAGCACGATGGGCGTGGGTGTCCGCGTCGATCAGGCAACACTCGCAGCACAGTAAGGAATTCTTCCGTTGCGGCGCAAGCTGCAGCGGGTTTATGGGCTTTGGGCGGTCGTGAGATGGCAGTTTGCATCGAACGGCCGGTTATCAAAGACCGTTGGCGGGATCGCTGCAAGCAGGCGCTCCCTTAATGCAAAGCCAACGCAGATGGCGAACCCGAAATAGTTTTGTAGTGGTGATGCCGGTTGTCGTTCGCAATGCTGCGGACACCCAACTGGCTGAAATACTCCTGACACGTCGGACGCCGTTGTTGAACGCGGTACACAAGGCAACCGCCACGTGTATCGAATCTGGAGGCTAACCGTGCCACTCAACAAAGAAAGTAAGCAGGCCGTCGTCGCTGAGGTTTCCGCGCAAGTCGCGAAAGCCCAGACCGTCGTTCTGGCTGAGTATCGTGGGATTGCGGTTGGCGATCTGACCAAGCTGCGCGCGAAAGCGCGCGAGCAACAGGTGTACTTGCGCGTGTTGAAGAACACGCTGGCGCGTCGCGCTGTCGAAGGTACCCCGTTCGCTCCGCTGGCAGAGCAGATGACCGGCCCGTTGATCTACGGCATCTCGGAAGATGCGATTGCTGCTGCGAAGGTCGTCAATGACTTCGCGAAGGGCAATGACAAGTTGATCATCAAGGCTGGTTCTTTTGACGGCAACGTGATGGACAAGGCCGGCGTGCAAGCGCTTGCCAACATTCCGAGCCGCGAAGAACTGCTCTCCAAGCTGCTCTACGTTATGCAAGCACCTGTTTCTGGCTTCGCGCGCGCTCTGGCCGCGCTGGCTGAAAAGAAACAAGGCGAAGCGGCTTAACGCATTTCAGTTGGGCGTAACTGATCGCTGGCTGTATCCGAATTCAATTTAGGAGTATTTCAAATGGCAATCGCAAAAGATGACATCCTCGAAGCCGTAAGCTCGATGTCGGTTCTGGAACTGAACGAACTGGTCAAGGCGTTCGAAGAGAAGTTTGGCGTGTCGGCAGCTGCTGTTGCAGTGGCAGGCCCGGCAGGCGGCGGCGCTGCAGCCGTTGCTGAAGAGCAAACCGAATTCACGGTCAACCTGACGGAAGTCGGCGCGAACAAGGTTTCGGTCATTAAGGCCGTTCGCGAACTGACGGGTCTCGGCCTGAAGGAAGCGAAGGACCTGGTCGACGGCGCACCGAAGCCTGTTAAGGAATCGGTACCGAAGGCTGCTGCTGAAGAAGCCAAGAAGAAGCTGGAAGAAGCCGGCGCGAAGGCTGAAATCAAGTAAGTTTCAGCGCGCTGTGCGAAGGCTGGCGGTTTTCCACCGCCGGCCTTTTTGTGCTTTTTGGGGACAAAGTTTTTGCCAGAATTTTTCGGTAAAAGCGAGGCCCCAGAAGCCAAAGAAAATCGCCCTTCGGTAACATTGACTGGTGTTTTTCTTTGTCTTCTGAAGCGACTGCAGAAGGCAAGTTTGGTCGGGTAGCGGGCAACACAGGCATCCGCTGCCGTCAGCCAGCGGTTGGTAGCGGCCAACCACCAAGCTTTCAGGCTCGTTCAAGCCATCATCGGACGGCCATCGGGTCTCAGTCGGTGAACACTCGGGTTGTCTCATCAAGGTATCCTGCCTCGACAACAATGCCCGCCGTGATTCGGAGATCGTATGCAATATTCCTTCACCGAGAAGAAGCGTATTCGCAAGAGTTTTGCGAAGCGCCCCATCGTTCACCAGGTTCCTTTCCTGCTGGCTACCCAGCTTGAATCATTCAGCACGTTTCTGCAAGCTGACACGTCGTCGACGCAACGCAAACCGGAAGGTCTGCAAGCCGCGTTCACGTCGGTTTTCCCTATTGTTTCCCATAACGGTTTCGCTCGTCTGGAGTTCGTCAGCTACATGCTGTCGCCGCCGGCATTCAACATCAAGGAATGTCAGCAGCGCGGTTTGACGTACTGCTCGGCCCTGCGCGCGAAAGTGCGTCTCGTCCTGCACGACAAGGAATCACCGAGCAAGCCGGTCGTCAAGGAAGTGAAAGAGCAGGAAGTGTACATGGGCGAAATTCCGCTCATGACGCCGACCGGTTCGTTCGTCATCAACGGTACGGAACGCGTGATCGTTTCGCAGCTGCACCGTTCGCCGGGCGTGTTCTTCGAACACGACAAGGGCAAGACGCACAGCTCGGGCAAGCTCCTGTTCTCGGCACGTATCATTCCTTACCGTGGTTCGTGGCTCGATTTCGAGTTCGACCCGAAGGACGTGCTGTATTTCCGCGTCGACCGTCGCCGCAAGATGCCGGTCACGATTCTGCTGAAGGCCATCGGCCTCACGCCGGAACAGATCCTCGCGAACTTCTTCGTGTTCGACAATTTCACGCTGATGCCGGAAGGCGCGCAGATGGAATTCGTGCCGGAGCGTTTGCGTGGTGAAGTCGCACGTTTCGATATCTCGGATCGTGATGGCAACGTGATCGTCCAGAAGGACAAGCGGATCAACGCCAAGCACATTCGCGACCTCGAAAACGCGAAGACGAAGTTCATTTCGGTTCCGGAGGACTATTTGCTCGGTCGCACGCTGGCGAAGAATGTCGTCGACGGCGAAACGGGTGAAGTCATCGCGAACGCGAACGACGAAATCACCGAGACCGTGCTGGAAAAGCTGCGCGAATCGAAGGTGAAGGACATTCAGACGCTCTACACGAACGATCTGGATCAGGGGCCGTACATTTCGTCGACGCTGCGAATCGACGAAACCGCCGACCGTATGGCTGCACGCATCGCGATCTATCGCATGATGCGTCCGGGCGAACCGCCGACTGAAGAAGCAGTCGAGGCGCTGTTCAACCGTCTGTTCTACAGCGAAGACGCGTACGACCTCTCGAAGGTGGGTCGTATGAAGTTCAATCGCCGCGTTGGTCGCGATGAAATCATCGGACCGATGACGCTGCAGGATGACGACATCCTCGCGACGATCAAGATTCTCGTCGAACTGCGTAACGGCAAGGGCGAAGTCGACGACATCGATCACCTGGGCAATCGTCGCGTGCGTTGCGTCGGCGAACTGGCGGAAAACCAGTTCCGCGCAGGGCTCGTGCGTGTCGAACGCGCGGTGAAGGAGCGTCTGGGTCAGGCTGAAAGCGAAAACCTGATGCCGCACGACCTGATCAACTCGAAGCCGATTTCGTCGGCGATTCGCGAGTTCTTCGGTTCGTCGCAGCTGTCGCAGTTCATGGACCAGACGAACCCGCTGTCGGAAATCACCCACAAGCGCCGTGTATCGGCTCTTGGCCCGGGCGGTTTGACGCGTGAGCGCGCTGGCTTTGAAGTCCGCGACGTGCACCCGACCCACTATGGCCGCGTGTGCCCGATTGAAACGCCGGAAGGTCCGAACATCGGCCTGATCAACTCGCTCGCACTGTATGCGCACCTGAACGAATACGGCTTCCTCGAAACGCCGTATCGCAAGGTCGTGGACAGCAAGGTGACGGATCAGATCGACTATCTGTCGGCGATCGAAGAAGGCCGTTACGTGATCGCCCAGGCGAACGCGGCTGTGGCTGAAGACGGCACGCTGACCGACGAACTGGTGTCGTCGCGTGAAGCGGGCGAAACGCTGATGGTCACGCCGGACCGCATCCAGTACATGGACGTGGCGCCGTCGCAGATCGTGTCGGTGGCTGCTTCGCTGATTCCGTTCCTCGAGCACGATGACGCGAACCGCGCGTTGATGGGGTCGAACATGCAGCGTCAGGCTGTGCCGTGTCTGCGTCCTGAAAAGGCCGTGGTCGGTACGGGTATCGAACGCACGGTGGCAGTCGACTCGGGTACGACCGTTCAGGCATTCCGCGGTGGCGTGGTGGATTACGTCGACGCAGGCCGCATGGTGATCCGCGTGAACGACGACGAAGCCGTTGCTGGCGACGTCGGCGTGGACATCTACAACCTGATCAAGTACACGCGTTCGAACCAGAACACGAACATCAACCAGCGCCCGATCGTGAAGGTCGGCGACATCGTGTCGCGTGGCGACGTGCTGGCTGACGGTGCATCGACCGACCTCGGCGAACTGGCACTCGGCCAGAACATGCTGGTCGCGTTCATGCCGTGGAACGGCTACAACTTCGAAGATTCGATCCTGATCTCGGAGAAGGTGGTTGCGGACGACCGTTACACGTCGATCCACATCGAAGAACTGAACGTCGTAGCTCGCGATACGAAGCTCGGACCGGAAGAAATCACGCGCGACATCTCGAACCTGGCTGAAGTGCAACTCGGCCGTCTCGATGAGTCGGGCATCGTCTACATCGGCGCTGAAGTCGAAGCAGGCGACGTGCTGGTTGGCAAGGTCACGCCGAAGGGCGAAACCCAGCTGACGCCGGAAGAAAAGCTGCTGCGCGCGATCTTCGGTGAAAAGGCTTCGGACGTGAAGGACACGTCGCTGCGCGTGCCGTCGGGCATGAGCGGCACGGTCATCGACGTGCAGGTGTTCACGCGTGAAGGCATTCAGCGCGACAAGCGTGCGCAACAGATCATCGACGATGAACTGAAACGCTATCGCCTCGACCTGAACGACCAGCTGCGTATCGTGGAAGGCGACGCGTTCCAGCGTCTCGCACGTATGCTGACCGGCAAGGTCGCGAACGGCGGTCCGAAGAAGCTCGCGAAGGGTACGAAGATCGAACAGGCCTACCTGGAAGATCTCGACCATTACCACTGGTTCGACATCCGCCTCGCGGACGAAGAAGCAGCCGCACAGCTCGAAGCCATCAAGGACTCGATCGAACAGAAGCGTCACCAGTTCGATCTCGCGTTCGAAGAAAAGCGCAAGAAGCTCACGCAAGGCGACGAACTGCCGCCGGGCGTGCTGAAGATGGTCAAGGTGTACCTGGCAGTCAAGCGCCGCCTGCAGCCTGGCGACAAGATGGCCGGCCGTCACGGTAACAAGGGTGTCGTGTCGAAGATCGTTCCGATCGAAGACATGCCGTACATGGCCGATGGCCGTCCGGCTGACGTCGTGCTGAATCCGCTCGGCGTGCCGTCGCGGATGAACGTGGGTCAGGTTCTCGAAGTGCATCTGGGTTGGGCCGCGAAGGGTCTCGGCTGGCGTATCGGCGAAATGCTGCAGCGTCAGGCGAAGATCGCTGAACTGCGCGAATTCCTGACCAAGATCTACAACGAGTCGGGCCGCGCTGAAGAGCTGGATACCTTCACGGACGACGAAATCGTCGAACTGGCGAAGAACCTGCGCGAAGGCGTTCCGTTTGCCACGCCGGTGTTCGACGGTGCGACGGAAGAAGAAATGTCGCGCGCGCTGGATCTGGCGTTCCCGGACGACATCGCGAAGAACCTCGGCATGACGCCGTCGAAGAATCAGGTTCGTCTGTACGACGGCCGCACGGGCGAGATGTTCGAACGTACGGTGACGGTGGGCTACATGCACTACCTGAAACTGCACCACTTGGTCGACGACAAGATGCACGCACGTTCGACCGGTCCGTACTCGCTCGTCACGCAGCAGCCGCTGGGTGGTAAGGCGCAGTTCGGTGGCCAGCGTTTCGGTGAAATGGAAGTGTGGGCGCTCGAAGCGTACGGCGCATCGTACGTGCTGCAGGAAATGCTGACGGTGAAGTCGGATGACGTGACAGGCCGGACCAAGGTGTACGAGAACCTGGTCAAGGGCGATCACGTGATCGATGCTGGCATGCCGGAATCCTTCAACGTGCTCGTGAAGGAAATCCGCTCGCTGGGTATCGACATCGACCTCGACCGCAACTAATCGGACTACGGAGAGAAGGCAATGAAAGCTCTGCTCGATCTATTCAAGCAAGTCCAACAAGAAGAAGTTTTTGACGCGATCAAGATCGGTCTGGCTTCGCCAGACAAGATCCGTTCGTGGTCGTTCGGTGAAGTGAAGAAGCCGGAAACCATCAACTACCGGACGTTCAAGCCGGAACGCGATGGTCTGTTCTGCGCGAAGATTTTCGGGCCGATCAAGGACTACGAATGCCTGTGCGGCAAGTACAAGCGCCTGAAGCACCGCGGCGTGATCTGCGAGAAGTGCGGCGTTGAAGTCACGCTGGCGAAGGTGCGTCGTGAACGGATGGGCCACATCGAACTGGCCTCGCCGGTTGCGCACATCTGGTTCCTGAAGTCGCTGCCGTCGCGTTTGGGCATGGTGCTCGACATGACGCTGCGCGACATCGAACGCGTGCTGTACTTCGAAGCATATGTGGTGATCGATCCGGGCATGACGCCGCTGAAAGCGCGGCAGATCATGACGGAAGAGGATTACTACAACAAGGTCGAAGAATACGGTGACGAATTCCGTGCCGAGATGGGCGCGGAAGGCGTTCGCGAGCTGCTGCGCGCGATCAACATCGACGAACAGGTCGAGATGCTGCGCACCGAACTCAAGAACACGGGTTCGGAAGCGAAGATCAAGAAGTACGCGAAGCGCCTGAAAGTGCTCGAGGCTTTCCAGCGTTCGGGCATCAAGCCTGACTGGATGGTGCTCGAAGTGCTGCCGGTGCTGCCGCCGGAACTGCGTCCGCTGGTGCCGCTGGACGGCGGCCGTTTCGCGACGTCGGACCTGAACGACCTGTATCGCCGCGTGATCAACCGTAACAACCGGTTGAAGCGTCTGCTCGAGCTGAAGGCGCCTGAAATCATCGTCCGCAATGAAAAGCGGATGCTGCAGGAAGCCGTCGATTCGCTGCTCGACAACGGTCGTCGCGGTAAGGCCATGACCGGCGCGAACAAGCGTCCGCTGAAGTCGCTCGCCGACATGATCAAGGGTAAGGGCGGTCGTTTCCGTCAGAACCTTTTGGGTAAGCGCGTCGACTACTCGGGCCGTTCGGTCATCGTGGTCGGCCCGACGCTCAAGCTGCATCAGTGCGGTCTGCCGAAGCTGATGGCGCTCGAACTGTTCAAGCCGTTCATCTTCAACAAGCTCGAAGTGATGGGTGTCGCAACCACCATCAAGGCTGCGAAGAAGGAAGTCGAGAACCAGACGCCGGTGGTGTGGGACATTCTCGAAGAGGTCATTCGCGAACATCCGGTCATGCTGAACCGTGCGCCTACTCTCCACCGTCTTGGCATTCAGGCTTTCGAGCCGGTGCTGATCGAAGGCAAGGCGATCCAGCTGCACCCGCTCGTTTGCGCGGCGTTCAACGCCGACTTCGACGGTGACCAGATGGCTGTTCACGTTCCGCTGTCGCTCGAAGCGCAGATGGAAGCGCGCACGCTGATGCTGGCGTCGAACAACGTCCTGTTCCCGGCCAACGGCGATCCGTCGATCGTGCCGTCGCAGGATATCGTGCTCGGCCTGTACTACGCGACCCGTGAAGCTGTGAACGCGAAGGGCGAAGGCCTGACGTTCACCGGCGTGTCGGAAGCGCTGCGTGCGTACGAGAACAAGGAAGTCGAGCTGGCCTCGCGCGTCAACGTGCGGATCACGGAAATGGTCCACAACGAAGACACGTCCGAAGGTGCGCCGAAGTTCGTGCCGAAGATCACGCTGTACCCGACTACCGTCGGCCGTTCGATCCTGTCGGAAATCCTGCCGCCGGGACTGCCTTTCTCGGTGCTGAACAAGCCGTTGAAGAAGAAGGAAATCTCGCGCCTCATCAACACGGCATTCCGCAAGTGCGGTCTGCGCGAAACGGTGATTTTCGCCGACCAGTTGATGCAGTCGGGTTTCCGTCTGGCAACGCGCGCGGGTATCTCGATCTGCGTCGACGACATGCTCGTGCCGCCGCAGAAGGAAACCATCGTCGGCGACGCCGCGAAGAAGGTGAAGGAATACGACCGTCAGTACATGTCGGGTCTCGTCACCGCGCAGGAACGCTACAACAACGTGGTCGACATCTGGTCGGCAACGTCGGAAGCGGTCGGCAAGGCGATGATGGAGCAGCTATCGACGGAACCGGTCACGGATCGCGACGGCAAGGAAACGCGCCAGGAATCGTTCAACTCGATCTACATGATGGCCGATTCGGGCGCTCGCGGCTCCGCAGTGCAGATTCGTCAGCTGGCGGGTATGCGTGGCCTGATGGCGAAGCCGGACGGCTCGATCATCGAGACGCCGATTACGGCGAACTTCCGCGAAGGCCTGAACGTGTTGCAGTACTTCATCTCGACCCACGGTGCACGTAAGGGTCTGGCTGATACGGCACTGAAGACGGCAAACTCGGGTTACCTGACGCGTCGTCTCGTCGACGTGACGCAGGATCTCGTCGTGGTCGAGGACGATTGCGGTACGTCGAACGGCGTCGCAATGAAGGCGCTGGTTGAAGGCGGTGAAGTCGTCGAAGCGCTGCGTGACCGTATTCTCGGTCGCGTTGCGGTGGCGGACGTCGTCAATCCGGAAACGCAGGAAACGCTGTACGAATCGGGCACGCTGCTCGACGAAGACGCAGTGGAAGAAATCGAGCGCCTCGGCATCGACGAAGTGCGCGTGCGCACGCCGTTGACCTGCGAAACGCGTTACGGCCTGTGCGCAGCCTGCTATGGCCGCGACCTGGGTCGTGGCTCGTCGGTGAACGTCGGTGAAGCAGTGGGCGTGATCGCTGCACAGTCGATCGGTGAACCGGGCACGCAGCTGACCATGCGTACGTTCCACATCGGTGGTGCGGCATCGCGTGCGGCGGTAGCTTCGTCGGTTGAAGCGAAATCGAACGGTACGGTGCGTTTCACGGCGACGATGCGTTACGTCACCAACGCGAAGGGCGAACAGATCGTCATCTCGCGTTCGGGTGAAGCGATGATCACTGACGACCACGGTCGTGAGCGTGAACGTCACAAGGTGCCGTACGGTGCCACGCTGTTGCAGCTCGACGGCGCGCAGATCAAGGCAGGCACACAGCTGGCCACGTGGGATCCGCTGACGCGTCCGATCATCACCGAGTGGGGCGGTACGGTGAAGTTCGAAAACGTCGAGGAAGGCGTGACGGTCGCGAAGCAGATCGACGATGTGACCGGTCTTTCGACCCTGGTCGTGATCGACGTGAAGCGCCGCGGTTCGCAGGCAGCGAAGAGCGTGCGTCCGCAGGTGAAACTGCTCGACGCAAGCGGCGAGGAAGTGAAGATCCCGAACACCGAGCATTCGGTGCAGATCGGCTTCCAGGTCGGTGCGCTGATCACGGTCAAGGACGGCCAGCAGGTGCAGGTCGGTGAAGTGCTCGCACGGATCCCGGTTGAATCGCAGAAGACTCGCGACATTACCGGTGGTCTGCCGCGTGTGGCCGAACTGTTCGAAGCGCGCTCGCCGAAGGACGCCGGCATTCTGGCGGAAGTCACCGGCACGACGTCGTTCGGTAAGGACACGAAGGGCAAGCAGCGTCTCGTTATCACGGACCTCGAGGGCAACCAGCACGAGTTCCTGATCGCGAAGGAAAAGCAGGTTCTGGTGCACGATGGTCAGGTCGTCAACAAGGGCGAAATGATCGTCGACGGGCCGGCGGATCCGCACGACATCCTGCGTCTGCAGGGTATCGAGGCGCTGTCGCGTTACATCGTGGACGAAGTGCAGGACGTGTACCGTCTGCAGGGCGTGAAGATCAACGACAAGCACATTGAAGTGATTGTTCGTCAGATGCTGCGTCGTGTGCAGATTTCGGACAACGGCGATACGCGTTTCATCCCGGGCGAACAGGTCGAGCGGTCGGACATGCTCGACGAAAACGACCGGATGATCGCGGAAGACAAGCGTCCGGCAACGTACGAAAACGTGCTGCTCGGTATCACGAAGGCGTCGCTGTCGACCGATTCGTTCATCTCCGCGGCGTCGTTCCAGGAAACGACTCGCGTGCTGACCGAAGCGGCGATCATGGGCAAGCGCGACGATCTGCGCGGGCTGAAGGAAAACGTGATCGTCGGCCGTCTGATTCCGGCCGGTACGGGTCTCGCGTTCCACAAGGCACGCAAGAGCAAGGAACTGTCCGACCGCGAGCGTTTCGACCAGATCGCAGCGGAAGAGTCGTTCGAATTCGGCACGCCGGAAACCCCGGCAGCCGAACAGCAGCACTCGGGCGAGTAAGTTCAGCGCGGCGCAAGCCGCCTGGCCTCTCGGCCTGCAAAGCCGTCCGGTTTCGACTGGGCGGCTTTTTTTTTCGCCTGCATCCGAGGCTTTTTTACTGGCCGACTGGCTAACGTTGGCAGAAGAGGCGGGCGCAAGCCGAATGCGTTGGTAAAATTCGTGTGCCCGGCATCGCGCTGTTTCCCTTCCTGTCTCCGCCCTATTAAATGTCCCGATCGCTCGAAATTCTCAACGAAGTTTTTGGTTATCCCGCGTTTCGCGGGCAACAGGGCGAGATTGTCGAACATGTCGCCGCGGGTGGTGATTCGCTGGTGCTGATGCCAACGGGCGGAGGCAAATCGCTGTGTTACCAGATTCCCTCGCTGGTCCGACGCGAGGCGGGTTTTGGCGCCGGCATCGTTGTGTCGCCACTGATCGCGCTCATGCAGGATCAGGTTGCGGCATTGAAGGAGGTCGGTGTTCGCGCGGCGTATCTGAATTCCACGCTGTCGGGTGCCGAAGCGGCTGCGACCGAGCGCGCCCTGCGCGACGGAGAAATCGATCTTCTTTACGTCGCGCCGGAACGCCTGATGACACCCCGTTTTCTCGAGTTGCTCGAGCGTTCGCGCATTGGCCTTTTCGCCATCGACGAAGCGCATTGCGTGTCGCAATGGGGTCACGATTTCCGGCCGGAATACATCCAGTTGTCGGTGCTGCACGAGCGTTTCCCGACGGTACCGCGCATCGCGCTTACAGCGACCGCGGATGCAATCACGCGCGACGAAATCGTCCACAATCTCGCGCTCGACGATGCGCGCATTTTCGTGTCGAGTTTCGATCGTCCGAATATCCGCTATCGCATTGCCGAAAAGGACAATGCGCGGGCGCAATTGCTGGACTTCATCCGTGCTGAACATTCGAGAGCCGATGGCACGACGGACGCAGGCGTCGTGTATTGCCTGTCGCGCCGTAAGGTCGAAGAAACTGCAGAATGGCTCAAGGGTCAGGGTGTGCGTGCGCTGCCGTATCACGCAGGAATGGAATTCGAGATTCGTCAGAAACACCAGGAAATGTTCCAGCGCGAGGAAGGTATCGTGATGTGCGCGACCATCGCTTTCGGCATGGGTATCGACAAGCCGGACGTGCGCTTTGTCGCCCACATGGATCTGCCCAAAAGCGTCGAAGGCTATTATCAGGAAACGGGGCGCGCGGGCCGCGATGGCATGCCGGCGAACGCCTGGATGGCGTATGGCCTCGGAGACGTCGTTCAGCAACGCAAGATGATCGACGAATCGGATGCGGACGAAGCGCACAAGCGCGTTCAGACCGGCAAGCTCGACGCGTTGCTGGGGCTTTGCGAGACGGCGTCATGCCGGCGCGTGCGGCTGCTCGCGTACTTCGGCGAATCCAGTCAGCCGTGCGGCAACTGCGACACCTGTATCGAACCCCCGGCGTCGTGGGACGCGACGCGCGAGGCGCAAATGGCGCTTTCGTGCGTGTTCCGGGCGCAACGCGCGAGCGGTTTTCATTTTGGTGCCGGCCATCTGATCGACATCCTGCGAGGTAACCGAAGCGAAAAGATCCTGCAGCGCGGCCACGAGAAGCTGAGCACGTTTGGTATCGGTGCGGCGCTGTCGGAGCCGGAGTGGCGGGCCATCTTCCGGCAACTCGTCGCCTTTGGCTTCCTGACGGTGGACCATCAGGGTTACGGGTCGCTTGTTCTCACCGAAGCGAGCAAGGCGGTGCTAAAGAGTGAGCAGCAGGTCACACTGCGTCGCTACGTTAAACCGACGCGCACGCGTCAATCGTCGGGCCGCACAAGCGAGCGGGCCGATCCGACCCTTGGCATGGGGCCGCGTGAACGCGCCCGCTGGGAGCGTCTGCGCACGTGGCGTACCGAGACGGCGCGCAGCGACGGCGTGCCCGCCTACGTCATCTTCCACGATGCCACGCTCGCGGAAATTGCCCGCAGCAGCCCGAGCACGGTCGAAGATCTGCGCCACATTCCCGGCATGGGCGTGCGCAAACTCGACCGCTTTGGCGAAGAACTGCTCGAAGTAGTCGCAGCCGACTGATCTCTTGCGCTGCAGGCGCGGCGTGAATCCGCGCAAGCTGTTGACTCCCTTAGCATTTTCGGAATATTATGCTAGGTTCCGGTTCTTGGAATGCCTATGCGCGAAGTCAATTCGCGTTGTGCGTAAGAGGATCGGAGCTCGATTCGCAATCGTTTCTGCTTTGCCCGGAAATGATTGCGTCGATTTTGTTCAATTTCAGGAATAAACAATGCCAACCATCAATCAACTGGTTCGCAAAGGCCGCGCTTCGGAAACTGTGAAGAGCAAGAGCCCGGCCTTGCAGGACTGCCCCCAGCGTCGCGGCGTGTGCACCCGTGTGTACACCACGACGCCGAAGAAGCCGAACTCGGCACTTCGTAAGGTCGCCAAAGTGCGCCTGACGAACGGCTTCGAAGTCATTTCGTACATCGGTGGTGAAGGCCACAACCTGCAGGAACACTCGGTCGTGCTGATTCGCGGCGGCCGTGTGAAGGACTTGCCGGGTGTGCGTTACCACATGGTTCGTGGTTCGCTGGATACCCAGGGCGTCAAGGATCGTAAGCAGGCTCGCTCGAAGTACGGTGCGAAGCGTGCCAAGGCTGGCAAGTAATTAGCCGGCAAGTAGTTTCAGGTCGCCTGAAAGGGCGGTAATAGCGGTGGTACCGGATTCGCCGGTGCTGTCGAGTAAGTGGTCACCCGACCAGGCTGGTAAGTCGTCAGGGATGAATCGGGTTAGTTGGTGGCCGCGGGGCTCAGCAGAGCTCCAACTGAAAAAGTAAAGGAAGAAACATGCCGCGTCGTCGCGAAGTCCCCAAGCGGGAAGTGTTGCCGGATCCGAAGTTCGGTAACGTAGATGTAGCCAAGTTCATGAACGTGCTGATGCTGTCCGGCAAGAAGTCGGTTGCTGAGCGCATCGTGTACGGCGCTTTTGAACAGATCCAGACAAAGGGTGGCAAGGACCCGCTGGAAGTGTTCACGGTAGCGCTCAACAACGTGAAGCCGGTGGTCGAAGTGAAGAGCCGTCGCGTTGGTGGTGCGAACTATCAGGTTCCGGTCGAAGTGCGTCCGTCGCGTCGTATGGCATTGGCGATGCGTTGGCTGCGTGAGGCTGCGAAAAAGCGCAGCGAGAAGTCGATGGCCCTGCGTCTGGCAGGTGAACTTTCCGAAGCGGCTGAAGGCCGTGGCGGCGCGATGAAAAAGCGCGACGAAGTTCACCGGATGGCAGAAGCCAACAAGGCGTTCTCGCATTTCCGTTTCTAAGCTTCCCGACCCCGGGTTAGTAGAAAAATCGGAAAGAAATTCCGGGCGGGTGCGCTTACAAAGCGCCTCGCCCGTTTGTGTTACAGCGCGATCGGCATTTTCTCGCATCGCGTTATCCCAATAGAGGATCAAAGTGGCTCGCAAGACACCTATCGAGCGCTACCGCAACATCGGTATTAGCGCTCACATCGACGCCGGCAAAACGACGACGACCGAGCGCATCCTGTTCTACACCGGCGTGAACCACAAGATTGGTGAAGTGCACGACGGCGCAGCAACCATGGACTGGATGGAGCAGGAGCAGGAGCGCGGTATCACGATTACGTCGGCTGCTACCACTGCCTTCTGGAAAGGCATGGCAGGCGATCGCGCCGAGCACCGTATCAACATCATCGACACCCCGGGCCACGTTGACTTCACGATTGAAGTTGAGCGCTCGATGCGCGTGCTCGACGGTGCATGCATGGTTTACTGCGCTGTGGGCGGTGTGCAGCCCCAGTCGGAAACGGTGTGGCGTCAGGCTAACAAGTACAAGGTTCCCCGCCTCGCGTTCATCAACAAGATGGACCGTACCGGTGCGAACTTCTTCAAGGTCTACGACCAGCTCAAGCTGCGTCTGAAGGCGAACCCGGTTCCGGTCGTAGTGCCTATCGGCGCTGAGGAAACGTTCACGGGCGTCGTTGATCTGCTGAAGATGAAGGCGATCATTTGGGATGATGCGTCCCAGGGTACCAAGTTCTCGTACGAAGAAATTCCGGCTGAACTCGTCGACACGTGCAACGAGTGGCGCGAGAAGATGGTCGAGGCTGCGGCTGAGTCGAGCGAAGACCTGATGAACAAGTACCTCGAATCAGGCGAACTGACTGAAGAGGAAATCGTCAAGGGTCTGCGCGACCGTACGATTGCTTGCGAAATCCAGCCGATGCTGTGCGGTACCGCGTTCAAGAACAAGGGCGTGCAACGGATGCTGGACGCCGTGCTCGACTTCCTGCCGTCGCCGATCGACATTCCGCCGGTTACGGGCGAACTCGAAAATGGTGAAAAGGCTGAGCGTCGCGCAGCTGACGACGAGAAGTTCTCGTCCCTCGCATTCAAGATCATGACCGACCCGTTCGTCGGCCAGTTGATCTTCTTCCGTGTGTACTCCGGCACGACGAAGTCGGGCGACACGCTGCTGAACGCGACCAAGGACAAGAAGGAACGTCTCGGTCGTATTCTGCTGATGCACGCGAACCAGCGCGAAGAAATCAAGGAAGTGCACGCGGGCGACATCGCTGCTGCTGTTGGCCTGAAAGACGCGACCACGGGCGACACGCTGTGCGATCCGCTGCATCCGATCGTGCTGGAACGCATGATTTTCCCGGAGCCGGTGATCTCGCAGGCTGTTGAGCCGAAGACGAAGCCGGACCAGGAAAAGATGGGTCTGGCGCTGAACCGCCTGGCTCAGGAAGATCCGTCGTTCCGCGTTCAAACGGACGAAGAATCGGGTCAAACCATTATTTCAGGCATGGGCGAGCTCCACCTGGAAATTCTGGTTGACCGGATGAAGCGTGAGTTCGGCGTCGAGGCGACGGTTGGCAAGCCGCAAGTGGCGTATCGTGAAACGATCCGCGGCAAGGCTGAAGACGTCGACGGCAAGTTCGTCAAGCAGTCGGGTGGTCGTGGCCAGTACGGTCACGCGGTCATCACGCTCGAGCCGAACGAGCAGGGCAAGGGCTACGAATTCCTGGACGAAATCAAGGGCGGCGTGATTCCGCGTGAATACATTCCGGCAGTCGACAAGGGTATCCAGGAAACGCTGAAAGCAGGCGTGCTGGCGGGCTTCCCGGTCGTTGACGTGAAGGTTCACCTGACGTTCGGTTCGTACCACGACGTCGACTCGAACGAAAATGCGTTCCGCATGGCTGGTTCGATGGCGTTCAAAGAAGCAATGCGCAAGGCTCAACCGGTCATCCTCGAACCGATGATGGCTGTGGAAGTCGAAACGCCTGAAGATTACATGGGCAACGTGATGGGTGACCTGTCGGGTCGTCGCGGCATCGTTCAGGGCATGGACGACATGGTTGGCGGCGGCAAGATCGTTCGCGCCGAAGTGCCGCTGTCGGAAATGTTCGGCTACTCGACGTCGCTGCGTTCGCTGACCCAGGGTCGTGCAACGTACACGATGGAGTTCAAGCACTATTCCGAAGCACCGCGCAACGTGTCGGAAGCGATCATCAACGCGAAGTCGAAGTAATCGCGCGGCAAGTCATTCAACGATCAACTTTTTTGAAAGAAGAGAAACATGGCTAAAGGTAAATTCGAACGGACCAAGCCGCACGTGAACGTCGGCACGATCGGTCACGTTGACCACGGCAAGACCACGCTGACGGCAGCGATCACGACGGTGCTGACCAAGAAGTTTGGTGGCGAAGCGAAGGCGTACGACCAGATCGACGCGGCGCCGGAAGAAAAGGCGCGTGGCATCACGATCAACACAGCGCACGTTGAGTATGAAACGGCGAACCGCCACTACGCGCACGTCGACTGCCCGGGCCACGCTGACTATGTGAAGAACATGATCACGGGCGCAGCGCAGATGGACGGCGCGATCCTGGTGTGCTCGGCTGCAGACGGCCCGATGCCGCAAACGCGTGAGCACATCCTGCTGGCGCGTCAGGTCGGTGTGCCGTACATCATCGTGTTCCTGAACAAGTGCGACATGGTGGACGACGCCGAGTTGCTGGAACTCGTCGAGATGGAAGTGCGCGAGCTGCTGTCGAAGTACGACTTCCCGGGCGACGACACGCCGATCATCAAGGGTTCGGCCAAGCTGGCGCTGGAAGGCGACACGGGCGAGCTGGGCGAAGTGGCGATCATGAACCTGGCTGATGCGCTGGACACGTACATCCCGACGCCGGAGCGCGCAGTGGATGGCGCGTTCCTGATGCCGGTGGAAGACGTGTTCTCGATCTCGGGTCGCGGCACGGTGGTGACGGGTCGGGTTGAGCGCGGCGTGGTGAAGGTCGGCGAAGAAATCGAAATCGTGGGTATCAAGCCGACGGTGAAGACGACCTGCACGGGCGTGGAAATGTTCCGCAAGCTGCTCGACCAGGGTCAGGCGGGCGACAACGTGGGTATCCTGCTGCGCGGCACGAAACGTGAAGACGTGGAGCGTGGCCAGGTGCTGGCCAAGCCGGGTTCGATCAACCCGCACACGCACTTTACGGCTGAGGTGTATGTGCTGAGCAAGGACGAAGGTGGCCGTCATACGCCGTTCTTCAACAACTATCGTCCGCAGTTCTACTTCCGTACGACGGACGTGACGGGCTCGATCGAGTTGCCGAAGGACAAGGAAATGGTCATGCCGGGCGACAACGTGTCGATTACGGTGAAGCTGATCAACCCGATCGCGATGGAAGAAGGCCTGCGCTTCGCCATCCGTGAAGGTGGCCGTACCGTCGGCGCCGGTGTCGTCGCAAAGATCCTCGAGTAAAATAGACGGATTGCAGTTGTAGTAGATGTGGTGCCCGGAGCCGGGCGCCCGCCCGCGGTGGGTGTCCGGCTCTTCGTTCTTTTATTGTCTGGCGGCGCAATGCTGCCTCGCTCTTTTCAAGGAATCGTCATGCAGAACCAGAAAATCCGCATTCGCCTGAAGGCGTTCGACTATCGTCTGATCGATCAATCGGCAGCTGAAATTGTTGATACGGCCAAGCGGACTGGCGCTATCGTTCGTGGTCCGGTACCCCTGCCGACGCGCATCCAGCGTTTCGACATCCTGCGCTCGCCGCACGTCAACAAAACGTCGCGCGATCAGCTCGAAATCCGTACACACCAACGCCTGATGGACATCGTCGACCCGACGGACAAGACGGTTGACGCGCTGATGAAGCTCGATCTGCCGGCTGGCGTGGACGTGGAGATCAAGCTGCAATAAGGCTTCCAGGCGGCGTCCGGATTGCCGGATGATGCTAAGTCATTGATTGCTTGCGGAAAACGAAAAGCCTCGCTATAATGCAAGGCTTTTCGCGCATTTGCGCAAAAAAGTCGGTGCGATTCAGTTCGAAAAACATCGGCATTTTGTAAATTAGCCCCGACCAATCGCAGTCGGGAATGGAGAAAACGATGAGCCTTGGACTCGTAGGTCGCAAGGTTGGCATGACCCGTATCTTCACGGCTGACGGGGATTCGATTCCCGTAACCGTGCTGGACGTGTCCGACAACCGCGTGACGCAGATCAAGACTGTTGAAACCGACGGCTACACCGCCGTTCAGGTTGCATTCGGTACCCGCCGTGCATCGCGTGTGACGAAGCCGCTGGCAGGTCACCTTGCTAAAGCAGGCGTCGAAGCCGGTGAAATCCTCAAAGAATTCAAGATCGATGCCACCAGGGCTGCCGAGTTGTCGAACGGCACCGTGGTCGGTCCCGACCTCTTCGAAGTAGGCCAGAAGGTCGACGTGCAAGGTGTGTCGATCGGTAAGGGCTACGCCGGTACCATCAAGCGTTACAACTTCGCATCCGGCCGTGCATCGCACGGTAACTCGCGCTCGCACAACGTGCCGGGTTCGATCGGTATGGCGCAGGATCCGGGTCGTGTTTTCCCGGGTAAGCGCATGACCGGTCACATGGGTGACGACACCGTAACCGTGCAAAACCTCGAAATCGCTCGTATCGACGCCGACCGCAAGTTGTTGCTGGTCAAGGGTGCCGTTCCGGGTGCGAAGGGCGGCAAGGTTTTCGTGACGCCGGCTGTGAAGACGCGCGCCGTGAAAGGAGCGAAATAATGGAACTTAAGCTCCTGAATGCCAATGGTCAGGAAGGCGCGGCTGTTAGCGCGTCGGACGTCGTGTTCGGCCGTGACTACAACGAAGCCCTGATTCACCAGGTCGTGGTGGCCTACCAGGCGAATGCCCGTAGCGGCAACCGCGCGCAGAAGGATCGTGAGCAGGTCAAGCACACGACCAAGAAGCCGTGGCGCCAGAAGGGTACGGGCCGCGCTCGTGCCGGTATGTCGTCGAGCCCGTTGTGGCGCGGCGGTGGCCGTATCTTCCCGAATTCGCCGGAAGAAAACTTTTCGCACAAGGTCAACAAGAAGATGCATCGCGCAGGTCTCTGCTCGATCTTCTCGCAGCTGGCCCGCGAAGGCCGCATTTCGGTGGTCGACGAGCTGACGCTCGAAGCCCCGAAGACGAAGCTGCTGGCCGAAAAATTCAAGGCGATGGGTCTCGACTCCGTGCTGGTCATCACCGACACGGTTGACGAAAACCTGTACCTCGCGTCGCGCAACCTCGCCCACGTGGCAGTTGTCGAGCCGCGTTACGCCGACCCGCTCTCGCTGATCTACTTCAAGAAGATCCTGATCACGAAGGCTGCGGTCGCCCAGATCGAGGAGTTGCTGTCATGAGCGAGATTCGCAAGAACGATCATCGTTTGATGCAGGTTCTGCTCGCGCCGGTGATCTCCGAAAAGGCGACGCTGGTGGCCGACAAGAACGAGCAGGTTGTGTTCGAAGTTGCGCCGGATGCTACGAAGCAGGAAGTCAAGGCTGCTGTCGAGCTGCTGTTCAAGGTGGAAGTCGATTCCGTCAACGTGCTGGTCGCGAAGGGCAAAGCCAAGCGCTTTGGTCGCTTCATGGGCAAGCGCAAGGACGTGAAGAAGGCGTACGTCTGCCTGAAGCCGGGTCAGGAAATCAACTTTGAAGCGGAGGCCAAGTAATCATGGCAATCGTTAAAGTTAAGCCGACCTCGCCGGGCCGCCGCGCGATGGTCAAGGTGGTCAACAAGGATCTGCATAAGGGCAAGCCGTACGCACCGCTGCTCGATTCGCAGAGCGTGACCGCCGGCCGTAACAACAACGGCCACATCACCACGCGCCATAAGGGCGGTGGTCATAAGCAACAATATCGTATCGTCGATTTCCGTCGCAACAAGGACGGCATTCCGGCGAAGGTCGAGCGTCTTGAGTACGATCCGAACCGTAGCGCGAACATCGCGCTGGTTCTGTACGCAGACGGCGAGCGCAAGTACATCATCGCGCCGAAGGGTGTGACGGTTGGCCAGCAGCTGATGTCGGGTTCGGAAGCTCCGATCCGCGCAGGTAACACGCTGCCGATCCGTAACATTCCGGTTGGTACGACGATTCACTGCATCGAAATGCTGCCGGGCAAGGGCGCGCAAATGGCGCGTTCGGCTGGCACGTCGGCGATGCTGCTGGCTCGTGAAGGCATCTACGCACAGGTCCGCCTGCGTTCAGGTGAAATCCGCCGCGTTCACGTTGAATGCCGCGCGACGATTGGTGAAGTTGGCAACGAAGAGCACAGCCTCCGTCAAATCGGTAAGGCTGGCGCGAACCGCTGGCGCGGTATCCGCCCGACGGTGCGTGGCGTAGCAATGAACCCTGTCGATCACCCGCACGGTGGTGGTGAAGGCAAGACGGCTGCAGGTCGCGATCCGGTGAGCCCGTGGGGCACGCCGACGAAGGGTTATCGTACCCGCAGCAACAAGCGCACGACGAGCATGATCGTCCAGCGCCGTCACAAGCGCTAAGGAGTAAGCAATGGCACGTTCTGTAAAAAAAGGTCCGTTCTGCGACGCCCATTTGCTGAAGAAAGTTGAGTCGGCAGCCGCTGCGCGTGACAAGAAGCCGATCAAAACCTGGTCGCGTCGTTCGACAATTCTGCCGGATTTCATCGGTCTGACGATTGCTGTGCATAACGGCCGTCAACACGTCCCGGTGTACATCTCGGAAAATATGGTCGGCCACAAGCTTGGCGAGTTTGCATTGACCCGGACGTTCAAGGGTCACGCAGCCGACAAGAAGGCCAAGAAATAAGGGGCTCATGATGGAAGTGAAAGCAATTCATCGCGGTGCCCGCATCTCGGCGCAGAAAACGCGCCTTGTGGCTGACCAGATCCGCGGTTTGCCGGTCGACAAGGCGTTGAACGTTCTGACGTTCTCGCCGAAGAAGGCTGCGGGAATCGTGAAAAAGGTCGTGCTGTCGGCGATCGCGAATGCGGAGCATAACGAAGGCGCCGATATCGACGAGCTCAAGGTAACGAGCATCATGGTCGACAAGGCTGCCTCGCTCAAGCGTTTTACCGCGCGCGCTAAAGGCCGCGGTAATCGTATCGAGAAGCAATCCTGTCACATCACTGTGACGGTCGGGAATTAAGGGGTCATACGATGGGACAAAAAATTCATCCGACTGGCTTCCGTTTGGCCGTCAGCCGCAATTGGGCATCGCGTTGGTACGCGAACAACACCAATTTCGCTGCGATGTTGCAGGAAGACATCGGTGTTCGTGAATACCTGAAAAAGAAGCTGAAAAACGCTTCGGTTGGTCGCGTCGTTATCGAGCGTCCGGCGAAAAACGCGCGCATCACGATTTATAGCTCGCGTCCGGGTGTGGTCATCGGCAAGAAGGGCGAGGATATCGAGTTGCTGAAGTCGGAGCTGCAACGCCGCATGGGCGTTCCGGTCCACGTCAACATCGAGGAAATCCGCAAGCCGGAAACCGACGCGCAACTGATCGCCGATTCGATCACGCAACAGCTCGAGCGTCGGATCATGTTCCGCCGCGCGATGAAGCGTGCGATGCAAAACGCCATGCGTCTGGGTGCTCAAGGCATCAAGATCATGAGCGCTGGCCGTCTGAATGGTATCGAAATCGCCCGTACGGAGTGGTATCGCGAAGGTCGCGTGCCCCTTCATACGCTGCGTGCCGATATCGACTACGCAACTTCGGAAGCGAAGACGACGTACGGCATCATCGGCGTGAAGGTGTGGGTCTACAAGGGCGACACGCTCGGCCGCAACGACGCACCGGTGGTGGAAGAAGTCGCCGAAGAAAAGCGTCCGCGCCGCAACGCACGTCCGGGTGGCGATCGCCGCCCGCGTCGCGATGGTGAAGGTGGTGGGCCGGCAGGTGCACGTCGTGGCGCTCCCCGTCGCACGGGCGGTACCGGCGGCGACGGTAAGACTGGAGAATAACGATGCTGCAACCGAAACGCAGAAAGTATCGCAAAGAGCAGAAGGGTCGTAACACCGGTATCGCAACCCGTGGCAACGCGGTGTCGTTCGGTGAATTCGGTCTGAAGGCTATCGGTCGTGGTCGTTTGACCGCGCGCCAGATTGAAGCGGCTCGTCGTGCAATGACGCGCCACATCAAGCGTGGTGGCCGCATCTGGATCCGCATCTTCCCGGACAAGCCGATCTCGCATAAGCCGGCGGAAGTACGTATGGGTAACGGTAAAGGTAACCCAGAGTACTACGTCGCGGAGATTCAACCGGGCAAGATGCTGTACGAAATGGACGGCGTAACCGAAGAGCTGGCACGCGAAGCGTTCCGTCTGGCTGCAGCAAAGCTGCCGCTGAAGACGAGCTTCATCGTGCGTCAGCTCGGCGCCTAAGGAGTAGATGATGAAGGCTTCCGAACTTCACCCGAAAGATCAGGCCGCGCTCAACAAGGAGCTGTCGGACCTGTTGAAGGCGCAATTCGGTCTGCGCATGCAACTCGCGACCCAGCAGCTCACGAATACGAGCCAGCTGAAGAAGGTCCGTCGCGATATCGCTCGTGTGCGGACCGTCCTGACTGAGAAGGCGAACCAGAAATGAACGATAGCGTAAAAACCTCGCTCAAGCGGACGCTGGTCGGCAAGGTCGTCAGCAACAAGATGGACAAGACGGTCACTGTGCTGGTCGAGCACCGCGTGAAGCACCCGATCTATGGCAAGTACGTCGTGCGTTCGAAGAAATACCACGCACACGACGACGCAAACACGTACAACGAGGGTGACCTCGTTGAAATCCAGGAGACCCGTCCGATTTCGAAGACGAAGGCTTGGACAGTGGCTCGCCTGATCGAGGCTGCTCGCGTCATCTGACGGCGCAAGTTGTCGAAGTAGTTGAAATCGCAGTAAGTTTCGCTTGCAAGACCGGGATTATTTGTTATAATCTCGGTCTTCCCTCTTTTATGGGAGCCCCGTCGCGGGCGAAGTTGGTGGGGGAAGCGGTGCAGGCGCCAGTCTGTTCCGAAGGATTCACCGGATTGCGATGGCGGGTTTCGTTTGCCGTCGCTGCTGTTCTAACCCAAGCAGCCGATTGGCTGACGGGACCAAGACTGACCGGGTGCGCCATGGTGGTGTGACCGGATTAAGTTGGGAAAGATAAACCATGATCCAGACCGAAACTCGGCTTGAAGTGGCCGACAACACAGGTGCGCGTGAAGTCATGTGCATCAAGGTGCTCGGCGGCTCGAAGCGTCGTTATGCCAGCATTGGCGACATCATCAAGGTGACCGTCAAAGAAGCAACGCCGCGCGGGCGCGTGAAGAAAGGCGAAATTTATAACGCCGTGGTGGTTCGTACCGCCAAGGGCGTGCGCCGTCAGGACGGCTCGCTGATCAAGTTCGACGGCAACGCAGCTGTGCTGTTGAATGCCAAGCTCGAGCCCATTGGCACCCGTATTTTCGGGCCTGTCACGCGCGAGTTGCGCAGCGAACGATTCATGAAGATCGTTTCGCTGGCACCTGAAGTGCTGTAAGGAGTCGCGATGAACAAGATTCGCAAAGGTGACGAAGTTATCGTCATCACCGGCAAAGATAAAGGCAAGCGCGGCGTCGTGCTGTCCGTTGGCGAAGGCAAAGTGATTGTCGAGGGTATCAACCTCGTCAAGAAGCACGTCAAGCCGAACCCGATGAAGGGAACGACGGGCGGTGTGGAAGCCAAGACGATGCCGCTGCAAATTTCGAACGTCGCATTGGTCGACGCGAATGGCAAGGCGTCGCGTGTAGGCATCAAGGTCGAGGGAGACAAGAAAGTCCGTTTCCTTAAGACGACCGGTGCTGAGCTGAGCGCCTGACGCTGCGGAGTAAAAAATGGCTCGTTTGCAAGAATTTTACAAAGAGAAGGTTGTACCCGGCCTCGTCGAGAAGTTCGGTTACAAATCCGTGATGGAAGTGCCGCGCATCACCAAGATCACCCTGAACATGGGTGTGGGTGAGGCGATTGCGGACAAGAAAGTCATCGAGAATGCCATTGGCGACCTGACGAAGATTGCTGGCCAGAAGCCGGTGATCACGAAGGCACGCAAGGCAATCGCTGGCTTCAAGATCCGTCAGGGCTATCCGATCGGTGCAATGGTCACGTTGCGTGGTCAGGCAATGTACGAATTTCTGGACCGTTTCGTGACGGTCGCGCTCCCCCGTGTGCGTGACTTCCGTGGCGTGTCGGGTCGTGCGTTCGATGGTCGCGGCAACTACAACATCGGTGTGAAAGAGCAGATTATTTTCCCCGAAATCGACTACGACAAAATCGACGCGCTGCGTGGGCTGAACATCAGCATCACGACGACCGCGAAGACCGACGACGAAGCCAAGGCGCTGCTCGCCAGCTTCAAGTTCCCGTTCAGAAACTGAGGTTACCGTGGCTAAACTGGCACTGATCGAACGTGAAAAGAAGCGTGCACGCCTCGCAGCCAAGTTCGCTCCCAAGCGCGCTGAACTGAAGGCGGTCATCGACGACCAAAGCAAGTCGGATGAAGAGCGTTATGCAGCCCGTCTGGAACTGCAGCAACTGCCGCGCAACTCTAACCCGACCCGTAAGCGCAACCGTTGCGCTATCACTGGTCGTCCGCGCGGTACGTTCCGTAAATTCGGGCTGGCGCGTAACAAGATTCGCGAAATCGCGTTCCGCGGCGAGATCCCTGGCCTGACCAAGGCGAGCTGGTAATAGGAGAAACGTAAATGAGCATGAGTGATCCTATCGCCGATATGCTGACTCGCATCCGCAATGCGCAGATGGTCGAGAAGGTTTCGGTGACAATGCCCTCGTCAAAAGTGAAGGTTGCGATTGCGCAGGTCCTGAAGGACGAAGGCTATATCGATGATTTCGCAGTGAAGGCTGAAGGTGCGAAATCTGAATTGAACATCGCGTTGAAGTACTACGCGGGCCGTCCGGTTATCGAGCGCCTTGAACGCGTTTCGAAGCCTGGTCTGCGTGTATATCGCGGTCGTAACGACATCCCGACGGTCATGAATGGCCTCGGCGTGGCAATCGTGTCGACGCCGAAGGGCGTGATGACGGACCGCAAGGCGCGTGCTACGGGCGTTGGCGGCGAAGTCATCTGCTACGTCGCTTAAGGCCGAAAGGAGAGGAAACATGTCTCGAGTAGGTAAAAGCCCGATCGCGCTGCAAGGCGCAGAAGTGGCCCTGAGCGACGAACGTATTACCGTCAAGGGCCCGCTGGGTACGATTACGCAAGCTGCAAATCGCCTCGTGAAAGTGGTAAACGACAACGGCACGCTGAAAGTCGAGCCGGTTGACGAAAGCCGCGAAGCGAACGCGATGTCGGGCACGATGCGCGCACTGGTGGCGAACATGGTGAACGGCGTGACGAAGGGTTTCGAGCGCAAGCTGACGCTGGTTGGCGTCGGTTACCGCGCACAGGCGCAAGGCGACAAGCTGAATCTGTCGCTGGGTTTCTCGCACCCGGTGGTGCACCAGATGCCGGAAGGCGTGAAGGCTGAAACCCCGTCGCAAACCGAAATCGTGATCAAGGGGATCAATAAACAACAAGTTGGCCAGGTCGCTGCAGAAGTGCGCGGCTATCGTCCGCCGGAGCCCTACAAAGGCAAGGGTGTGCGTTACGCCAACGAGGTTGTGATCCTCAAAGAAACGAAGAAGAAGTAAGGGTGCGCAATCATGGATAAGACTCAATCTCGCCTGCGCCGCGCTCGTCAGACGCGTATCAAGATCGCTGAGCTGCAGGTCGCGCGTCTCGCCGTGCATCGCACGAACACGCACATCTACGCGCAGGTGTTCTCGCCGTGCGGCACCAAGGTGCTTGCCAGCGCGTCGACGCTCGAAGCCGAAGTGCGTGCGCAACTGGCTGACCAGTCCGGCAAGGGCGGCAACGTCGCCGCTGCCACGCTGATCGGCAAGCGCATCGCAGAAAAGGCTAAGGCTGCCGGCATCGAATCCGTCGCCTTCGACCGTTCGGGTTTCCGTTACCACGGCCGCGTGAAAGCGCTGGCTGATGCGGCGCGCGAAGCCGGACTTAAGTTCTAAGGGAAGAATTCGTCATGGCAAAGATGCAAGCGAAAGTTCAGGCTGACGAACGCGACGACGGCCTTCGTGAAAAGATGATTTCGGTCAACCGCGTGACCAAGGTCGTGAAGGGTGGCCGTATTCTCGGCTTCGCCGCACTGACCGTGGTTGGCGATGGTGATGGCCGCATCGGCATGGGCAAGGGCAAAGCGAAGGAAGTTCCGGTTGCTGTTCAAAAGGCAATGGAACAGGCTCGCCGTAACATGTTCAAGGTGCCGCTCAAGAATGGTACGTTGCAGCACGAAGTGCACGGCAAGCACGGCGCATCCGCAGTCCTCCTCGCTCCGGCGAAGGATGGTACAGGCGTGATCGCTGGTGGCCCGATGCGCGCAGTGTTCGACGTGATGGGCGTGCAAAATGTGGTGGCCAAGAGCCACGGTTCGACGAACCCTTACAACCTCGTCCGTGCGACGCTCGACGGCCTGCGCAAGCAGTCCACCCCGGGCGACATCGCGGCGAAGCGTGGTAAGTCCGTCGAAGATATTTTGGGCTAAGCCAGGTGGTCACCATGTCTGAAAAAACTGTCAAGGTTCAGCTCGTCAAGAGCCTGATCGGGACCCGCGAAACGCACCGTGCAACGGTGCGTGGTCTGGGCCTGCGCCGACTTAACTCGGTTAGCGAGCTGCAGGACACGCCGGCTGTGCGCGGCATGATCAACAAGGTTTCGTACCTCGTTAAGGTCATCAGCTAAGCGGCTGACCAGGACTCAAGGAGTTGATAATGGAATTGAATAACCTGAAGCCGGCAGAAGGCTCGAAGCACGCAAAGCGTCGCGTCGGTCGTGGCATCGGCTCCGGACTCGGCAAGACCGCAGGTCGCGGTCACAAGGGTCAGAAGTCGCGCTCGGGCGGCTTTCACAAGGTTGGCTTCGAAGGCGGTCAAATGCCGCTGCAACGTCGTCTGCCGAAGCGCGGCTTCACGTCGCTGACGAGGGAATTTGTCGGCGAAGTGCGTCTCTCGGATCTGGAAAAGCTGCCGGTCGACGAAATCGATCTGCTGGCTCTGAAGCAAGCCGGCCTGCTCGGTGAGCTGATCAAGAGCGCCAAGATCATCGCGACGGGCGAGCTGAAGCGCAAGGTCGTTGTGAAGGGTCTGGGTGCGACGAAGGGTGCACGTGCTGCTATTGAAGCAGCAGGTGGCTCTTTTGCCGAGTAACGTGCAAGTCGATTGCCGTCACTAGCATTTGCATCGGAGAAGGTACTTGGCTAACAGCCCGAGTCTCGCAAAACCCGGTCGAAGCGCGGCGAAGTTTGGCGATCTGCGTCGGCGGGCAGTATTTCTGCTGCTGGCGCTGGTCGTCTACCGTATCGGCGCGCATATTCCGGTGCCGGGTATCGACCCGGACCAACTGGCGAAGCTGTTCCAAAGCCAGTCGGGCGGCATCCTTGGCATGTTCAACATGTTCTCGGGTGGCGCACTCTCGCGGTTCACGATTTTCGCGCTTGGGATCATGCCGTACATTTCGGCGTCGATCATCATGCAGTTGCTGGCGATTGTCTCGCCGCAGCTCGAGGCGCTGAAGAAAGAAGGACAGTCGGGGCAGCGGAAAATTACGCAGTACACGCGGGTCTTTACCGTGTTGCTTGCTACTTTCCAGGCGTTCGGCATTGCCGTCGCGCTTGAGAATCAGCCGGCACTCGTCATTGATCCGGGTATGGTGTTCCGGCTCACGACGGTTGTGACGCTGGTGACCGGTACGATGTTCCTGATGTGGCTGGGTGAGCAGATCACGGAGCGCGGACTGGGTAACGGCATCTCGATCATCATTTTCGGCGGTATTGCAGCGGGTTTCCCGAATGCAATCGGTGGTCTGTTCTCGCTGGTGCAAACCGGCTCGATGGGTCCGGTTTCGGCGATTATCGTCGTCGCGCTGATTGCTGCTGTGACGTATGTGGTGGTGTTCATCGAACGCGGCCAGCGCAAGATTCTTGTGAATTACGCCAAGCGGCAGGTGGGCAACAAGATTTACGGTGGCCAGTCTTCGCATTTGCCGCTGAAACTGAACATGTCGGGTGTGATTCCGCCGATCTTCGCGTCGTCGATCATTCTCTTCCCGGCAACCATCCTGAACTGGTTCAGTTCGGGGTCGCGTACCGGCTGGTTTGGCGACACGCTGCATAACGTGGCTGAGGCGCTCAAACCGGGTCAACCGGTGTACGTGTTGTTGTACGCGTTGGCGATCGTATTCTTCTGCTTCTTCTACACCGCACTGGTGTTCAACAGTAGAGAGACGGCCGACAACCTGAAGAAGAGCGGCGCTTTCGTGCCGGGCATCCGTCCGGGCGATCAGACGGCTCGATATATCGACCGCATCCTCACGCGTTTGACGCTGGCTGGTGCGATCTACATCGTGTTCGTTTGTCTGCTGCCTGAGTTTCTGGTACTGCGCTGGAATGTGCCGTTTTATTTCGGTGGAACGTCGCTGCTGATCATTGTCGTCGTCACAATGGACTTCATGGCGCAGGTGCAGTCGTACGTTATGTCGCAACAGTATGAATCGCTGCTGAAGAAAGCCAATTTCAAAGGCGGCGGCGTCCCGATGCGTTGAAAGGACTTATGGCCAAAGACGATGTAATCCAGATGCAGGGTGAAGTCATCGAAAACCTGCCTAACGCTACCTTCAGGGTAAAGCTGGAAAACGGCCATGTCGTATTGGGACACATATCCGGCAAGATGCGGATGCATTACATCCGAATCCTGCCGGGCGACAAGGTGACGGTTGAATTGACGCCTTACGATCTGTCGCGTGCGCGGATCGTGTTCCGGGCGAAGTGATTTGAAAAAAGGGTAATATCATGAAAGTGATGGCATCGGTTAAGCGCATTTGCCGCAATTGCAAGATCATCAAGCGCAAGGGCGTTGTGCGCGTGATTTGCAGCTCTGATCCGCGCCACAAACAGCGTCAAGGCTGAACGCCGCGCTTTTGCTTGCGCTTTTTGTTTGAGGAAAAACAATGGCTCGTATCGCAGGGGTTAACATCCCGAATCACCAGCATACTGAAATCGGCCTGACGGCAATTTACGGTATCGGCCGCACGCGCTCGCGCGACATTTGCGTCGCTGCTGGTGTGGCATTTTCGAAGAAGGTCAAGGACCTGAACGACGCAGACCTCGAAAAGCTGCGTGAAGAAGTCGGCAAGTTCATCGTTGAAGGCGATCTTCGCCGTGAAACGACGATGAATATCAAGCGCCTGATGGATCTCGGCTGCTACCGTGGCGTGCGTCACCGCAAGGGCCTGCCCCTGCGTGGCCAGCGCACGCGTACGAATGCCCGTACGCGCAAGGGTCCGCGTCGTGCAGCGCAATCGCTGAAGAAGTAAGCGGAACTGACAGTTACAGGAAAACGTAATGGCTAAGGCTTCGAACAACTCCGCGGCGCAACGCGTTCGCAAGAAGGTCAAGAAGAACGTCGCCGAGGGCGTGGTTCACGTTCACGCGTCGTTCAACAACACCATCATCACGATCACCGATCGTCAAGGCAACGCGCTTGCCTGGGCAACGTCGGGTGGCCAGGGTTTCAAGGGCTCGCGTAAGTCGACGCCGTTTGCAGCTCAGGTTGCAGCCGAGTCGGCGGGTCGTGTGGCGCTGGAATACGGCGTAAAGAACCTCGAAGTACGGATCAAGGGCCCCGGTCCTGGCCGTGAGTCCGCGGTGCGCGCGCTGCATGGTCTTGGTATCAAGATCACCGCGATCTCCGACGTGACGCCGGTTCCGCACAACGGCTGCCGTCCGCCGAAGCGTCGTCGTATCTAAGACGCTGTTTTGCTAGTGCTCGTTGACGCCTCGCGCGCCGACGAGCTGCTTGCGTTATTGAATTGACTAAGCCCACCGTTCGACCCAAAGGGTTCGGACTAGCGTGAATTCAGATTCACGTGATCAAACAGAGAAGGAATCAACGTGGCACGTTATATCGGCCCCAAGGCCAAGCTCTCCCGCCGTGAAGGCACTGACCTCTTCCTGAAGAGCGCCCGTCGTTCGCTCGCTGACAAGTGCAAGCTTGACAGCAAGCCGGGCCAACATGGCCGCACGTCGGGTGCACGTACGTCCGATTACGGCACGCAGCTGCGCGAAAAGCAAAAAGTAAAGCGCATCTACGGTGTCCTCGAACGCCAGTTCCGCCGTTACTTCGCTGAAGCTGACCGCCTCAAGGGCAACACGGGTGAAAACCTGCTGCAACTGCTTGAGTCGCGTCTCGACAACGTCGTGTATCGCATGGGTTTCGGTTCGACGCGTGCAGAAGCACGTCAGTTGGTCGGCCACAAGGCGATCACGGTGAACGGCGTTGTGACCAACATTCCGTCGCTGCAAGTGAAGGCAGGTGATGTGGTGGCGGTTCGTGAGCAGGCCAAGAAGCAGGCGCGCATTCTCGAAGCGCTGTCGCTGGCCGAGCAAGGCGGACTGCCGGGCTGGGTTGCTGTTGATTCGAAGAAATTCGAAGGCACCTTCAAGCAAAAGCCGGAACGCAGCGACATCGCTGGCGATATCAACGAAAGCCTGATCGTCGAATTGTATTCGCGGTAATCGGATTAACGGCCGGGGCACCCTGATTGCGTTACGCAAGGGGGCGTCTCGGCTGTTTATTTTCAGGTTGTTACCGGTCAGCCTTATCGGTGTAACGAGCCGAGGGTATTGAAAAGGAAAACCTATGCAAACCAGTTTGTTGAAGCCCAAGATCATCGCAGTTGAATCGCTTGGCGACAGCCACGCGAAAGTGGTCATGGAACCGTTTGAACGCGGTTACGGCCACACCTTGGGTAACGCGCTTCGGCGTGTACTGCTTTCGTCGATGGTGGGCTACGCGCCGACCGAAGTGACGATCGCAGGCGTCGTGCACGAATACTCGACGCTTGACGGTGTGCAAGAGGACGTAGTCAACCTGTTGTTGAACCTGAAGGGCGTGGTGTTCAAGCTGCACAATCGCGACGAAGTCACGGTTACGCTGCGCAAGGAAGGCGAAGGCGTTGTCACCGCTGGCGACATCGAACTCGCGCACGACTGCGAAGTGATCAACCCTGATCACGTGATTGCACGTCTGTCGAAGGGCGGCAAGCTCGACGTTCAGATCAAGGTCGAGAAGGGCCGTGGCTATGTACCGGGCAATGTGCGTCGTTATGGCGAAGAGTCGGCCAAGATCATCGGCCGTATTGTGCTGGATGCATCGTTCTCACCGGTTCGCCGCGTGAGCTACGCCGTTGAAAGCGCGCGCGTCGAACAGCGTACTGACCTCGACAAGCTCGTCATGAACATCGAAACCAACGGTGTGATTTCGCCGGAAGAAGCGATTCGTCAATCGGCGCGTATTCTGGTTGATCAACTGTCGGTGTTCGCTGCTCTGGAAGGCACTGAAGCAACGGCCGAAGCGCCGTCGCGCGCGCCGCAGATCGATCCGATCCTGCTGCGTCCGGTGGATGATCTCGAACTCACGGTTCGTTCCGCGAACTGCCTGAAGGCAGAGAACATTTACTACATCGGCGACCTGATCCAGCGTACGGAAAACGAGTTGCTGAAGACGCCGAATCTGGGCCGCAAGTCGCTGAACGAGATCAAGGAAGTACTCGCTTCGCGTGGCCTGACGCTTGGAATGAAGCTCGAAAACTGGCCGCCGGCTGGTCTGGACAAGTAAGTCGAGAAGGAATCGCAGTTGTACCGCGACTGGCAAAGACGCGGATTTTCCTTTAAAATCCGCGTCTTGTCTTTTTTACTACCGGCCCGTGTGCTCACCCGCCTTCATGTCGGGCGGAGCGCGATAGAAGAGCTGGATCAAAACTCTGAATCAAAGGAATTAACATGCGTCACCGTCATGGTCTGCGGAAACTGAACCGCACGAGCAGCCACCGTCTGGCAATGCTCCGTAACATGTCCAACTCGCTGATCGAGCACGAAGTCATCAAGACGACGCTGCCGAAGGCGAAGGAACTCCGTAAAGTTGTCGAGCCGCTGATCACGCTCGGCAAGAAGCCGTCGCTGGCAAATCGTCGTCTGGCGTTCAACCGCCTGCGCGATCGTGACTCGGTCACGAAGCTCTTCGAAGTCCTCGGCCCGCGCTACGCGAACCGTCCGGGTGGCTACACGAGCATCCTGAAGTTCGGCTTCCGCGTCGGCGATAACGCTCCGATGGCGCTGGTTCAACTGATGGACCGCCCGGAAATCGTCGAAGCGGACGACATCCAGGAAGCGGAATAACCTCCCAGTATTAGCGAAAAAGCCAGGCAAACGCCTGGCTTTTTCGCTTGTGCGCCCAGCATGGGCGCACTCTTGTGGGTGCAAGTCCCACCGTAAGTTGATCACAGCGAGCGAAGCGAAGCGCAACTGC
>NZ_CAJQYY010000041.1 GCF_907164575.1 Paraburkholderia gardini | reverse complement strand
AGCTGGCTTCGAGTTCGCTCGCGTTCGGCAGCAGATCGGGGTAATCGGCTTCCACTTCCTTCCAGCCGCCCGTCGGCGCGCCGGTGCGGCCGATGCCTGCGTTCGCCGCCAGGCCACCAGCCAGTTCGCCTTGCGCCATCATGTCGGCGAGCGACGTGCCCTCCGGCGCGTGGATCACGTTCGACGGCAGCTTGAGTTGCGTGACGTGTTCTTCATCATCGACCACCCACGTCACCTTGGACGAATCCAGACCGAATTCGTCCATCAGCACCTGACGGTTCCACACGCCGGTCGTAACCGAGTAGGCCCGCACGCCGACCTTCCTGCCTTCCAGGTCCTTCGGCGTCCTGATACCGGCGTCCGGGCGCACCAGCAGGCCGCCATGGTGAAAACGGCGCATGACGAAAACCGGCAAACCGACGAACGGTGCGCCATAAGCACGCGCGATGATGTACGTGGTCGGCGCCAGTTCGCAGACGTCGAATTCAACGTCGCGCACCATCCGGCGGAACGCGCCGATCTGCGGCTGAACGGTGATGAACTCGGCATCCACGCCCTCGATGGGAATGGTTCCGTTACGGATGGCCGACGTGTGCGGATATTCGGCGATCGCAATTTTGAGCGGAATTTTTCTGACCAACATTTTCTCCTTTACATTAATCGGCGCCGGCAAACTGAACCTCGGGGCCTGTGCCGGACACTTTGTTTCGGTTAACGAAATACTCTCAGCGATCCTGCGCGTATCTAGCGGCGCGGAATGTTTGCCTGCTCGATCACCTGTTGCCATTTGGCCCTGTCGGCGTCGAACATCTGGCTCATCTCTTCCGGCGTGCTGGCCCGCGCTTCACCGCCCAGCATCTGCATCTTGCGTTTCACATCAGGATCGGAAAGCGCCTGCGCGCTTTGCGACGCGAGCCGCCTGACGATCGCATCGTCGGTTGCCGCCGGTACGCTGAGGCCGCTCCACGAGGTTGCGTCGAAGCCACCGAGGCCGCTTTCCGCGAGAGTAGGCACCTGCGGCAAGCCAGCGAAGCGCGACACGGAAGTGACCGCCAGCGCACGCACCGCGCCTGACGAAACCTGTCCGAGCGCCGACGGGATCAGTTCCAGCGCCGCCTGCACCAGATCGCCGCGCAGCGCCGTGATCACCTCGCTGCTGGTCTGAAACGGTATGACCCGCATGTCGACGCCCGCACGCGTGCGGAATAGGTTCGCAGCCAGGTTCTGCGTGCTGCCGACCGACACCGCGCCGATGTTCAGATGGCCCGGTTGCGCCTTCGCCGCCGCGATCAGATCGCCAACCGTCTTGTACGGAGAATGGCCGTCGACCAGCAGCACGAGACTGAAGAACGCGACCGACGACACCTGTTTGAAATCACTCTTGCTGTACGGCAGCTTGCGGAACAGCACCGATGAAATCGCCGCGCCGTTGCCATCGAGAAACACCGTATAACCATCCGGTCGCGCATGCGCGACCATGGTTGCCGAATTCACCAGCCCCGCACCGGGGCGATTGAGGATGACCACCGGCTCGTTGACGAGCTGCGTGAGCTTTTGCGCGAACACGCGGGTGGTCAGATCGCCGGCACCGCCGGCCGCGAACGGCACGACGATACTGATTGCGTGCGACGGATACTTATCTGCATCGGTGTCCGCGTGCGCCGGGCGTGCGCCCGTCATCGCGAGCAGGCCACAGGCGAACAGTGCCGCGCGCCATGCATGGGAACCCATCGACTGCGTCACTGCGTTACGCTCCGAGCACACGCGTGGTGTCGTCGAACAGTTCGTCGACGGACAGGCGGCGGGCAATCAGGTTCTGCCGCACGCAGTAGTCGATCGCGATTTCGAGGTTGCGCCGGTTCGCTTCGAGCCCGAACGCCGGTTCTGCCTTGCCGCCCTTCTCCGCCGCGACGCGCCGGCTTTCCTCGAGCAGACGGAATACCTCGCGCACGGCCTCCGGATGCGCGGCAAGCACCGACTCCTTCGCGACCAGCATATGGTTGATCTGGATCGCGTGGTTACGTTCGTGCCACGCGCGCGCCTCTGCCGCCGGATCCTCGAACAGCGTCTTGATGCGCGGGTCGCCCTTCGTGCCGCCGCCGACGATCGCTGCATCGATCTCGCCGTCGAGCAGCATCTGCATCAGGTCCTTGCCTTGCGCGGCGCGCCTCACGTTCGAGGGATCGACGAACTCGGCGACATGCGGCTCCTCGAACGTCGTCCACTGGACGCTCGACAGATCGAGCCCGAAATCACTTTGCAGGATGCCGCGGACCCACGTGGCGGTGGTCACCGAATACGAGCGCAAGCCGATGCGCTTGCCGTTCAGATCGTGCGGCGACAGCGGCCCGCGCTCCGCGTTGTAGATGATGTACGGGTGCTGGAAGCGGCCGATCAGCACGGCCGGCAACAGCACGAGCGGTTTGCCGCGCGCCTTCGCCATCAGGAACGTGATGATCGCAAGCTCCGCGACATCGAATTCGAGGTCGCGCACCACGCGCTTGAAACCGTTGTTCGCGCGCGGCACGTCGGCAAAATCGAGTTCGACGAGATCCGATTTGACGGTGCCGTCCTTCAGAGCCGCGGTACTCGGATAGGTATCGAGCAACATGTGCAGCGGAATGCGTCTGGTGGCGTTCATAGCTTGTTTCCTTTATGCGAGAGCCGGATACAGTTGCAGCGCGGTACGATTGAAAATCCACGCCTTGTCTTCTTCGGGGAGCCACTCGAGAGCCTGCAGGTTGTCCTTGACGATTTCTTTCAGCGAGCCCGGCGACGCGGGGAAATTCGAGCCCCATGCAATGCGCCGCGCGCCGAACCGGTCAACGACACGCGAGAAGAACGACTCGGGCGTCGCCTTGCCGGCACGCGCCTGACGGATGATCACGCTGCTCAACTTGAGATAGATATTGTCGTGTTTCGCGAGTCCGAGGAGCGGCTCGGCGCCGGCATACGGCGGGCCTTCTTCGAGATTTGGGTTCATCAGATGGTCGATCACGATGCGCACGGTCGGGAAGCGCTCGATCAGCACGTTTAGCTGCTGGATGCCCTCGATGCGCATCTGCACGCACACCGGCAGGTTCAGCCCGGCCGCGCATTCCCAGCCGGCGAACGAACGCGGGTCGGCGAGCCAGTCGCCCTGGCCCTGCATCGTGCTGCCGGCGGTGAAAAGCCGCGGCCCCGTCATGCCGCGAGCGGCCCAGTAACGGATCCTGTCGACCGCGTCCGCTGCGAGCATGTCGACCGAACCGACGCCGGTGAAACGATCCGGATGCGCCGCCACCGCGTCCATGCAGTACGCGTTATCAAAACCGTAACAGGTCGACGAATGCACGATCGCCGCCTTCGCCACACCCGCTTCGTCCATCGCGGCGAGCAGCTGCGCGTATGACGTGGGGCGTTCCTGCGACCATACCGACTGCCTGCCGCCGAGCGGATCGCGCGGATAGGTCTTCTCGTCGGTGGAAATCACGTGTGGATGTATATCGACGATACGGGTTGGCATGAATAGGCTTCCTGATCAACGTTGAAAGCAACTGCGCGTGCGAATGCCCGCAGGCAGGCCCTCGCGGGGCTGACCACAAGTCGGTGCAACAGGGATAAGGGAGGCGCCGCGTCGCGCGGCGTCAGACGCTAGCGTCGCGGGTTGCTCAGGTCACGCACGCTGTAAAGGTCGATGAAAATCATTAGATGCCCGGGAAGACGACGAACCAGGGTCTGCCCTGCTACTGATATCGCGCGGTATGTGTTCGCTGTCCAGCGCAACAGGTGCGGAGTCCGGATTCGCATGCTGTCTCCTGATCATGTCTGACTTCGGCGCGTTGCCGCGCTCGCTCATGTATTGATCGACTGCATCACGCTTGCTGCCACGGTGTGCAGCGCGGCGTCGTGCAGTCAATGTCGTCATGATCGTGCCGTGAGCAATTTCCGTCTATTGAAAAAAACCGCGTCAGCGTTAACCTTCTGGTTAAGTGGCGCTGAGCACCTATTCGCCTTGATCTTCGGCCAGCGAAGAGTCGGCTTCGTCCTTCCTGGATGCTGCGGGGCAGACTTTCTCCAGGCAGTGCAGCAATAGCGTGGCGCTCGGTGCGAGCGGTTTGTCCGCTCGCCATACGACGCCAAGCGGACGCGTCGCGAGGCTCAGGTCGACCGGCAATACGTGCATCGGGTTGACGTCCGCGTACGGGTACAGCATGTCGACGGTATGCAGCGCGATGGCGTCGCTGATCTGGATGTAGGCGCGGATCAGATGCGTTGACAGCGTCTCGATGTAATTGGCGGGCATCGGCAAGCCGTGCCGCGCGAGCGTGTTTTCGATCGGCTCGCGCAACAGCGAACCTGGTGGCGGCAGGATCCACGGAAATCCGGCAAGGTCGGACCACTGCACCTTCTTCTCGCGGGCCAGCGGATGATTCGGCCCGGTGACGAGTTTGATCGTCGTGTCGAGCAGAATCCGCTCATGCAAGCCGACGGTATCAGACCGGTTCGGCAAGCGCCCGACGATCATGTCGAGGTCGCCACGCCGCAAGTCCTGCAGCAATCCGCTCATCCGGCCTTCGAGAATCGATACGTTGGTGTGCGGCGAATCCTGCTTGAGCAGCGCGAGTGCTTTCGGCATCAACGTGGAGATCAGCGTCGGCAGCGCGCCGACGTGCACTTTGCCCGCGCTGCCCGTCTGCAGCGCCTTGATCTCCTCGACTGCCTGATTGAGATTGCTGAGCACGGCCCGCGCATGACGCACCACACATTCGCCATACGCGGTGGGCCGCAGACCGTTGACGGTGCGCTCGAACAGCTTCACGCCCAGCGCACCTTCGATTTCTCCCAGCGCCTTCGATACCGCCGGAACAGTAATGTAGGAATTCGACGCAACCTGCCGCAAATTGCGGAAGTCGTTGACGGCGACCAGCAGGCGCAAGTGGCGCGCCTTTAGATTGACGGTCAGATACCAGTCCAGTTGGCTCATCGTGTTTCCTGGTTACGTGCGCCAACCGTTTTCCGTTCACGCACTATGTTTCGCGTTGGCTTCCTGACGAGCCCGCGACCGCGTGATCGGGATGCCCCGCCTGTTCACCGGACTGCGACGATTCCATCGTCGGCGGATGCGGCAGCAGGTCGGGATCGCGCCGGCCACCGCCGTTGCCATTGAAACGCCCGCGCAGCGCGAACGCGGCCTGCAACATCACCAGCAGCAACGCCGCAGCAAGAAAGCCCGCACTGATTGGCCGGTCGATGAAAATATCGAGGCTTCCGTGCGACAGCAACAACGCACGCCGGAAATTCTGTTCGACCATGGGTCCGAGCACATAGCCGAGCATGATCGGCGCAACCGGAAACCTCGCCGCAACGAAGATTGCACCCATCAGGCCGAATACCAGCACTTCGCCGACTTCGAACAGACTGTTGTTCGTACTGTAAACGCCGACAGAGATAAAGAATAGCGCAGCCGGATAGAGGAAACGATATGGCACCTGCAGGACGCGCACCCACACCTGGATCAGCGGCACGTTCAGCAATACCAGCAGCACGTTGCCGATCCAGAAGCTCGCAATCAGGCCCCAGAAGATATCAGGGTGATCGCCCAGCAGTTGCGGACCTGGCTGGATGCCATGAATCATCAGCGCGCCGAGCAGCAGCGCCATCACCGGGTCGCCTGGAATGCCAAGACTCATGGTCGGGATGAAATCGATCTGCGTCTTCGCGTGCGACGCCGCTTCTGGAGCCGCAACGCCTTCGAGCGCGCCATGACCGAAGCGCTCGGGACGCTTCGCGATTTTCTTTTCCAGCGCGTATGCAATGAACGTCGTGATGGTCGGACCGGTGCCGGGCATCGCGCCGAACATCGTGCCCACCGACGTGCCCCGCACGATCGGCCAGAACGCCTGACGCAACTCCGCCATGCTCGGGCGCATGTCGCGCAGGCGCAGCTTCATGCCGCTACCCACCACGTGCATGCGGTTCACGTTGCGCAGGAACTCGGCGACGCCGAACAACCCCAACGCGAGTGCGACCAGTTGCACGCCGTCCGCAAGTTCGGTGAAACCGAACGTGAAGCGCACGGTGCCCGACGTCGCATCGGCGCCGACCACGCCGATCAGCAGTCCGACCACGGTCATCGCAATGCCTTTCACGCGCGAGCCGCTCGACATCGTGCCGCCCGCGAGCAAACCCAGCATCATGATCGAGAACAACTCCGCCGGCCCGAACCTGAACGCAATGTTCACCAGCAACGGCGACGCGAACACCATCACGAGAATGCCGAACGACGCGGCCGCAAACGAGGCCACCATCGTGATACCGAGCGCGGTGCCGCCCTTGCCCTGACGTGTGAGCGGATAGCCGTCCACGCAGGTCACCGCATGCGGCGGATGACACGGCAGATTCAGCAGGATTGCGCCGATCGCACCACCGTATTGCGAGCCGTAGAAAATACCGGCGAGCATCAGGATCGCGGGCACGGCATGCATCGAATAGGTCAGCGGCAACAAGATGGAAATCGCCGACAGCGGCCCCATGCCGGGCAGGACACCGATCAGGTTGCCGATCAGCACGCCGACGAACGACCAGATGAAATTATGCAGTTCGAAAGCTACCCCGAACCCTTGCCACAATGCGTCGAGAGATTGCCCGATCATGCGTCAGCCCCACGTGAACAAAGGAAACTGCACTTGCAATGCCCACCAGAACACGACTACGCAAACGACCGACATCGCGGCCGCGAGAAGAAATGCACTTAACAGGGAATTGTCGCGGTCGCCAAGCGCGGAGATGAACACGATCGCGAAGGTCGCAGGCAGGAGGCCGCCGTATTTGCCCAGCACGACGAACGCAACGATACTGCCGGGTATGCACAGCCCGCCGCGCCATTCGGGCCGCGCCCGCGGTTCGGTCACGGCTTCAGGCGGCGCACGGCGCGCGGTTGCCGCGATCCACGCGCCGAGCACGACCAGGATGACGCCCAGTGCGACCGGGAAGAATCCCGAACCCATCGCGGTGAGCGAACCAATCCTGTAGCCCGCGCCCGGCACGATCGCGCCAAGGCCGATCAGCATCATCAGTGCGCCGCCGTAGTAGTCGCGGGTGTGCGCACCGCGCCGCGTGGGTTGACTAACGGTATTTGCCACAGTGTCTCCTTTCGGTATACCGCGGGATACAGACACCTCGACGGTGCCGGGACAAATAGCACCCTGCGCCGCAGCGGTGCCGCTTCAGCCGAAGCCGGCGACTGCGTGCGGCACGTACGGTGCCTGCAGTGCGGCGATTTCATCTGGCGACAGCGCGATGTCGAGCGCTGCGACCGCGTCTTGCAGATGTTGCAGCTTCGATGCGCCGATGATCGGCGACGTCACGCCGGGCTTGTGCAACAGCCACGCGAGTGCGATCTGTGCATATGGCAGCCCGCGCGCGGTGGCGACAGCGCCGAGCGCTTCGACGACCTTGCGGTCGTCGTCCCTGCTCGCCGAATAGATCTTCTTCGAGAACGCATCGGTGCGGTCGCGGATCGTCGCCGGCGTGTCCTGCCAGGGCCGCGTGAGTTTGCCGCGCGCGAGCGGGCTCCACGGCATCACTGCGATACCCTGGTCTTCGCACAGGCCCAGCATCTCGCGTTCTTCCTCGCGGTACAGCAGGTTCAGGTGATTCTGCATCGACACGAATCCCGTCCAGCCGTTCAGACGCGCGAGATACAGCGCCTTGCTGAATTGCCACGCGAACATCGACGATGCGCCCAGATAGCGCACCTTGCCGGCCTTCACGACATCGTGCAGCGCTTCAAGGGTCTCCTCGACCGGCGTCGCGTTGTCCCAGCGATGTATCTGGTACAGGTCGATGTAGTCGGTGCCGAGGCGTCGCAGGCTCGCATCGACTTCGGTCATGATCGCCTTGCGCGACAGGCCGCGTCCGTTCGAGTCGCTGCGCATCGGCCAATACACCTTGGTGGCGATCACCACTTCGTCGCGCTTTACGTACTCGCGCACCATCTTGCCGAGGATCGATTCACTGGTGCCGGTCGAATAGCTGTTCGCGGTATCGAAGAAATTGATGCCCGCTTCGATCGCCGCGTGGAAGATCGGGCGCGTCTTTTCCTCGTCGAGCGTCCACTCGTGCGTGCCGGACTGCGGATCGCCGAAGGTCATGCAGCCCAGACACAGCCGCGAGACCCGCAAACCAGTATTGCCAAAATTGACGTACTTCATCTGCTCACACTCCTTCGTGATCGGCGCCGCATGCGTCAGAAAGCGTGATTGATACCCACCGAGACCGCCATCTGGTGCGGCTGACCCGCCGCATTGAGGGTCTTGTTGGTGATGTAACTTCCGCTGAACTTCGTGTAGTCCGCTTCGGTATACAGCGTCGTGCGCTTCGAGAGCGAGTAAGCGAGGCTGACGAGGCCTTGACTGCGCTTGCCGCTCTGATTCGGCAGATCGGTCATGTAGTAGCCGGCGCCGACGTGCATAAACGGATTGATTTCGTACGTGAAGCCACCCCAGTAGTTCAGCGTGCGCACGTCGGCGGATGACGGCGTCGAATCGCGGTTATCGTTCATCATGCCGCCGGCAAAGACCACAGGACCGAAGGTCAGCGCCGCGCCGAACGCGTAGTAGTTGTCCGGCACGTAGGTCGTCCCTACCAGCACCGTACGATAGGTATAGACACCGCCGACGTTCAGCCAGCCCCACTTGTACTGCAGGCCGACGGAGCGCGCGGCACCCGCATTGAAGTCGTCTGTCATGCCGCCGAACGAATTCTCCGCCCGCACGCGAAACGGTCCATATGTCTGGGTGTATTTAACGTCATTGTTAAAGCGTGTACCCGCGGTGGCTGGCGTCAGCGGAATGATGCCGGGGTACTCGAAGTGGAACGGGTCGTAGTCGTAGATGACATCGTGCGCGACCGTGAACTGGCGGCCGAAATCGAGCGAGCCGAACCAGCCGCCCAGACCGACATACGACATCCGGTTGAATATGAGGCCGTTGGTGTTGTCGAACGCGCCATTGCCGAGATTAAAGCCGCTCTCGAGCCGGAAATGCGCGTTATAGCCGCCGCCCAGATCTTCGCGGCCGATAAAGTCGAGCCGGTTCGACGTGAACAGCCCGTTCGAATTCATCGAATATGCGCTGCCGGCGCCCGTATTCGTGTAGCGAATGCCGCCATCCACCACACCAGCAAGCGTCACCATCGACTGGGCTTGAACTGCGCTGGCGAACGGTGCGATCGCCAGCAGAAGCGTGATCTTCCTGATCATCTTTATTCCTGATAGGTTCGGGAAATGAATTGCCATCGTGCCGTGCGTCTCCCGCAGCGGCGTGGCACGTGAAATCATTGCGTTTCCGTTTTCAGCCCGGTTGGGTGCCCGGCTGCGGTCGTGTTTCCTGACCGGGTTGAGCGAACCTGTCGTTGAGGTGCATTGCTGTCTCCTTGCGCTTTGTCGAAATAGGTATCGAATCTTCGTCGTATGTATTGATGCTGTGCTGCGTACCGCTTCGTCCGGCGGTTCGTGCTGCCGTAAAATTTCGCCTGGGGCTCAGCTCACTTGCGGATCATCGTTACGGCCGTTTTTAGCGCGATCATGTATCCATCAGTGGCGACCGCTATTTCCCGGCGTGGCGCATGGGCCCGCGCAGCTGAACACGTCATTCCGGTTGCGGGGCTTCAACCGGCGTCGTGAAGTTCCAGCGCATCTTCGAGCGTTTCCACGCAGGTCGGTTCGGGCTTCTGCGGCGGCGGACGCATCGTCTTGACGTCGAGCGACAGCTCGCCTGATTTGAGCCGTTCGCAGGAGCGGCTACCGTTTTCCTCGCGAGGCACTGTTCACACGCCTTATCGACCGTATCCACCTGCCCGCACGCGGCGCGTTGACGGTCTCCTTGCCGTCTTGCTAAAACCTCAGGACTGCTACTGTGTGCATGCACGCCACTCCAGTCGGAAGAATACGATCGTTGCATCATTGACGCGGGATACCCGCTTTGTCGATGACGGCATTCCACTTCAACTGGTCGGCTCTCACGCGAGCCGTCATCTCGGCGGGCGTGCTCGAGTGCGCTTCGGCACCGAGATCGAGCAGCTTCTTCTTCACGTCCGGCGATGCAACGACCAAAGCGATGTCCTTTGCGAGCGCGTCGACGACCGCATCGGGCGTATCGCGCGGGAGGCTGAGGCCGTTCCATGACGTAGCTTCATAGCCCTGAAGTCCGCTCTCGGCGAGCGTCGGAATATCGGGTAGCCCGGAGAAGCGCGTGTCGCCGGTGACCGCAAGCGGAATCAGCGCTTTCGCTTTAATCTGGCCGATCACGGAAGGCACGATCTCGAACGCCGCCTGCACCTGGTTGCCGCGCAGCGCAGTGACCACTTGACTTGAGGAATCGTACGGCACGACTTGCGCGTCGATGCCTGCCATGGACTTGAACAGATCGGCGGCGAGATTTTGCGTGCTTCCGGTCGAGATCGTGCCGATGTTAAGCTTCCCTGGATGCGCCTTCGCGTACGTGAGCAAATCCGCGACCGACTTGAACGGCGAATCACTATTGACGAGTAACGCCAGTTCGAAGAACGAAACGGTCGATACCTGCTTGAAATCGTCCATCGTGTACGGCAAATTCTTGAAGAGTTGCGTCGAGATAGTCGTGCCGTTGCCAAGCAGGAACGCCGTATAGCCGTCCGCCTTGCCGTGCGCCACCGGCGTGGCGGAATTGGCGGAGCCCGCACCGGGCCGGTTCAGGATCACCACTGACGCCTTTGTCAGCTCGGTCATTTTCTGCGCCACGATGCGCGCGGTCAGATCGCCGGCACCGCCCGGTCCGAACGGGACGACAATCGTCACCGTGCGCCCCGGATATGAGTCGGCATTCGCACTCAGGCATGGGGCCAGGCACAGCGCGGCCACCAACAGCCGCAGATAGCGAGCCATCTCGCAATGCATGTCGTCTCCTTGTTCGTGCGGCATCGGTCTGCCGCATCGCTTTAGTGGTGTTCTCGAAGGGGCGCTACCTGGCAAGCAGGTGCAGGCGGAAAGCTCGCCGGCCATAACTGCGAAAACTGCAGTTAACCCTATGAATCGAGCCTTCTATCAGGGCCCTGTGACCACTGCCAGCATGGAGCGAATGCCTTTCGATGCATGCATCGTCTCATCGCGACTACATAACGTCTATTGAATAAAAGCCGCGCCCCGTTAACCAAACGGTAAAGCCGGCTAACGAATGGATACAGGCAGATGGCAAGCGCGCAGCCGTTGCAGCACGTGCGTTGACTCGCGATATCCTGACGTGTCAGCAGACAGTTGCGACGTCGTAATCTTTCGCGTAGCGGTGGCCATTCGTTAATTGCACATGCCGCGGCGCGGGACCTCACTACCTCAAGGGAGAAAGTACTCGTTGAATCGCTGGCCTGTGCTCGTCTATTACTGCAGTGCTGGTCAGGCGAGATTGACAATCTGATTGCGGAACGCATTGCGCGGTGTAGCGATCGAAAGGTTGCCCAGAGCAACAGTGTCGGGATCTGGACGGTGTTTTTCATCAAACCGCAATATCGCCGATTGCGTCAACCCGGTCTGCGATCCGGCACGCTCGAACGTGCCGTGACGAACGACGGCGAGGAAAGCCTTTAGTGCCCGAAGCATCGGCTCACGATCGACAAATTGATTCGGGGCTTCGAATGTGGCGTTATTTATTCAGCGCACCGCTCATTTCAACGATGCCGCGCAGCGCGCGACGTCCTGTACATCCCCGGCGCTCAGCGGTTTCGGATACAGGCGGGGCATGATGCCGCGAGGATCTCGAATACGCGCTTCGATTTCGCTGACCGAATAGCGGCCCGATACGCCGGTCAATGCGGGGCCGACGCCACCTTCACCGGTCTGACCGTGGCAAGCAGCACAATTCGCGGTATAGATCGACGCGCCGTGCGCCAGTGGATTCGGAGTTTGCGGCGCGGGCGAATGATTATTCGTGGCGCTTGCCGTTGCTTAACAACGCAATGCTGTCGGCCGACGGATTCGGCGGGATCGAGGCGAGGTAGGCGCGGATTTTCGAGATATCGTCATCCGGAAGGATCTTCGCGCTAAAGGGTGGCATCTGGCCTTTCGGATCGTGCACGTAGGCTTCCATCGCCGGGAGCGGTATGGGATTGGGCGCGAGTGCGGGTCCTGTCGAGATGCTACCCTGCCCGAAAATGCCGTGACATTCGTAGCCGCCTTTCTGCATGAAAAGCGCGCTACTCTCCGCCGTAGCGAGGGCGTATGGTTTCCTGGGTGGGCATTGGATCCTTCATCGGATTGCGTGAATGCCTGTATGAATATACAGCATCACTGGTGGATTCTCGTAGAGACGAACTGGCTCTTTTTTGTGGAGAGGCTTCATGGATATGCCCACGCCGCTCAAAGTTGACGCGGCGTGGGCACCCGCATATGAAGCGTTTCCGCAGCCGGGTGACGAAAAGCGCTCAGTCGTCATCCTGCGACTTACGGATTACGATATGGCCAGTGCCCTCGATTTCGTCTTCGACAGCGTCATCAACTCGTTCGCAGCGGTCAACCAGATGCTTAAGAGCGTACTAAATCGCGACGGATGCGTTTGACACTTTTTATTTTCCAGTGACGCCTTTAATTTCTAGCATCAACCTCACCTCGCCAGCCATATCATCCTTCCACCCATTTACTTGACATCTAAACTATCAAGGACTAAATTAAATCCAGAAATCCACGTCTGGAGCACGGCATGCGTATCGTCTGTATTGGGGGAGGCCCGGCTGGCCTGTATTTCGGGCTGTTGATGAAGCGCCAGAACCCGCAGCACGAGGTAACCGTTGTCGAGCGCAACCGTCCGTATGACACCTTCGGCTGGGGCGTCGTGTTTTCCGACCAGACGCTCGGCAACCTGCGCGCGGCTGACGCGCCCAGCGCCGACAGCATCCTCGACGCGTTCAATCACTGGGACGACATCGAGATCAACTTTCGCGGCAAACAGGTCCGCTCGTCGGGCCACGGCTTTTGCGGCATCGGTCGCAAACGTCTGCTCAATATCCTGCAGGCGCGCTGCGAGGAACTGGGCGTCAAGCTCGTCTTCGAAACCCAGGTCACCGATGACGACGTCTATGAAGCCGACCTGATCATCGCGTGCGACGGCGCCAACAGCGCGATCCGCCAGAAATACGTCTCCACGTTTCAGCCCGACATCGACATGCGCAACTGCCGCTTCGTCTGGCTCGGCACGAAGAAACTCTTCGACGCGTTCACGTTCGCCTTCGAAGAAACCGAATGGGGCTGGTTCCAGGCACACGCATACCGTTTCGACGACAACACGTCGACGTTCATCGTCGAAACGCCTGAGCATGTGTGGCGCGCCGCGGGTCTCGATGAAATGAGCAAGGAAGAAGGCATTGCCTTCTGCGAGCGCCTCTTTGCGCAATACCTCGACGGCAATCCGCTGCTTTCGAACGCGAGCCATCTGCGCGGCTCGTCGCAATGGATCCGCTTTCCGCGCGTCATCAACAGGGAATGGGTGCACTGGAAGCCGCGCGCCAACGGCGGCACAACGCCGGTCGTCCTCATGGGCGATGCAGCGCACACCGCGCACTTCTCAATCGGCTCCGGCACGAAGCTCGCACTGGAAGACGCGATCGAACTGGCCACCAGCATCAGCGCCCATCCCGAGAGCCTCAGCGATGCGCTCAGGCACTACACCGAAGTCCGCAGCGTCGACGTTCTGCGCATCCAGAACGCCGCGCGTAATTCGACAGAATGGTTCGAGAACGTCGACCGCTATACGTCGTTCGATCCGGAGCAGTTCGCCTATTCGCTGCTCACACGCTCGCAGCGTATCTCTCACGAAAATCTTCGCGCGCGCGATGCACGTTACGTCTCGCAGTTCGAAGACTGGCTCGCAAGCGAAGCCGGCATGACGCGCGCTGAAAGCAACCGTCCGGTCCCGCCGATGTTCACGCCTTTCACGTTGCGTGGCGTGACGTTGGAAAATCGCGTCGTCGTTTCGCCGATGGCACAGTATTCGGCGGTCGATGGCATCGCGGGCGACTATCACCTGATGCATCTCGGCGCACGCGCGATGGGCGGCGCCGCGCTCGTCATGACGGAGATGACATGTGTCTCCGCGGAAGCGCGCATCACGCCCGGATGTCCCGGCATGTACGCATCTGAACATCTCCATGCCTGGCGGCGGATTGTCGACTTCGTGCACGCACAGTCGGATGCAAAAATCGGTTTGCAGCTGGGGCACGCGGGCGCCAAGGCATCGACGCGCGTCGCATGGGAAGGCATCGATCAACCTTTGCCCGATCACAACTGGCCGCTGCTTTCCGCGTCGCCGCAACAGTATCTGCACGGTGTGAGCCAGTGGTCGCGTGAAGCGACGCACGACGATCTGCGCACGATCGAAGCGCAGTTCGTGCGCGCGACGGAAATGGCCGCTGAAGCTTCCTTCGACTGGCTCGAACTGCATTGCGCGCATGGCTATTTCCTGTCGAGCTTCCTTTCGCCGCTCACCAACCATCGAACCGACGAATACGGCGGTTCGCTCGAAGACCGTCTGCGTTATCCGTTGCAGGTGTTCGCCGCGATCCGCAAGGTCTGGCCTGCCGACAAACCGGTTTCGGTCCGCATTTCCGCGCACGACTGGGTAGACGGCGGCACGACACCGGATGACGCCGTCGCCATCGCCCGCGCGTTCAAGGCGGCGGGCGTGGACATGATCGACGTGTCGTCGGGACAGGTCAGCAAGGAAGAAAAACCCGTATACGGCCGCATGTTTCAGACGCCGTTCGCCGATCGCATCCGCAACGAAGCGGGCATCGCCACGATCGCTGTCGGTGCGATTTCGGAAGCGGATCACGTCAACAGCATCATCGCGGCGGGGCGTGCCGATCTGTGTGCGGTCGCCCGTCCGCATCTGGCGAATCCTTCGTGGACGCTCAACGAGGCTGCACGGATCGGCTATTTCGACATCGCATGGCCGAAGCAGTACACCGCCGCGAAATCGCAGCTTGAACGCAATCTTGAGCGCGAACGCGCTCAGGCCGCGGAGAACGCGCGGCTCTCGCCGCAGGAACGCGCGCAGCGCGCGGAGGGCACATCGTGAGCCACGCATGGCGGGGAGTTGAAGGACGGCACGCCGTCGTCACGGGCGGCGGCAGCGGCATTGGCGCGGCAACCGCCGCGGCGCTCGTGCGCGCGGGCGCACGCGTCACGCTGATGGGCCGCGATACCGCAAAGCTCGAAGCACAACGCGAAGCGTTGAGCGGTGCCGGCGAAGTGAGCGTCGTTAGCGTCGACGTCACGCAGGAAGCCGCAGTCACGGCAGCATTTGCTGAAGCGACCACGCGCCTGGGCGCGGTCGAGGTGCTCATCAATAATGCGGGTCAGGCGCAGGCAACTCCGTTCGCGCGAACCGACATGGCCCTCTGGCAACGCATGCTCGACGTGAATCTCACCGGCGTTTTTCTGTGCACACGCGCGGTGTTGCCTGCGATGCTCGAACGCAACGCGGGCCGCATCGTCAACGTGGCGAGCACGGCGGGGCAAACGGGCTACGCGTACGTCGCGGCCTATTGCGCCGCGAAACACGGCGTGATCGGACTGACCCGCTCGCTCGCGCGCGAGGTGGCGACTCAAGGCATCACCGTGAACGCGGTATGTCCCGGCTACACCGAAACAGAACTGCTGCGCGCGTCGCTGGAGCAGATCACCGCGACGACTTCGCGCAGCGAGCAGCAGGCGCGCGAAGCGCTGCTGCGTCAGAACCCCCAACGCCGCTTCGTCGCGCCGGAGGAAGTCGCGAACAGCGTGCTCTGGCTGTGCGGCGCCGGCTCGGACGCGATCACCGGCCAGTCGATCTCGGTTTCAGGCGGAGAAATAGAATGAGTCCCACCGCGAAAATAAAGAAAAACCCCACCTCTGAAGCAAGGACGACGCGTAAAGGCGTCGCCAAACCGGCCGATAACGTGGTCGATCTCGAGATGAGTACAGGCGCGGACAGCCACATGGGTCTACGCCTGTGGCTGCGCATGCTGACCACGACCAATCTCGTGCAGGCGGAATTGCGCAAGCGCCTGCGCGTCGAATTCGACACGACGTTGCCGCGTTTCGATCTGATGGCCCAACTCGAACGTCATCCCGATGGACTGAAGATGACCGAGCTGTCGCGCCGCATGATGGTGACGGGCGGCAACGTAACGGGCATCACGGATCAGCTCGAAAAAGAAGGCCTCGTCGTGCGCGGCGTCGATCCGAACGATCGCCGTTCGATCAGCGTGAAGCTCACGGCTAGTGGCCGCAAATCGTTCGACAGGATGGCGATCGCGCACGAACAGTGGGTCGTCGAAATGTTCGGCGGCCTGGATCTCGACGAAAAATCGCGGGTACATGGCCGGCTCGGCAAGCTCAAGAAGCATCTGCTCGACAACCTCGACACCCTCGGCAACTGATACGAACAGGATTGAAGGGAGACGTTCATGACACAACACAACGCCGATGCACTACTCGCGGGTAATCGCGTGACGCTCGCGAACTACGAAGCACGGCATTTCGGATGGTCGGTCAACGCGGGCGTCGCGACGGTCACGTTGAACCGTCCCGAGCGCAAGAATCCGCTGACGTTCGAATCGTACGCGGAACTGCGCGACCTCTTTCGTCAACTGGTGTATGCAACGGACGTGAAGGCCGTCGTGATTCACGGAGCGGGCGAAAACTTCTGCTCGGGCGGCGACGTGCACGAAATCATCGGTCCGCTGATCGACCTGCCCATGCCGGAACTGCTGATGTTCACGCGCATGACGGGCGACCTCGTCAAGGCAATCCGGCATTGTCCGCAACCGGTCGTCGCGGCTGTCGACGGCGTGTGCGCCGGCGCAGGCGCGATTCTCGCGATGGCATCCGATCTCAGGCTGGGCACGGCGCGCAGCAAACTCGCGTTCCTGTTTTCGCGCGTCGGTCTTGCGGGCTGCGATATGGGTGCGTGTTCGATCCTGCCGCGCATCATCGGTCAGGGGCGCGCAACCGAACTGCTGCTCACGGGCCGCTCCGCCAGCGGCGAGGAAGGCTTCGCGTGGGGCTTCTACAACCGCCTGTGCGAGCCGGCTGCGCTCCTCGACGAAGCCGCGAAACTCGCGGCCGAACTCGTCGCCGGTCCAACGTTCGCGCATGGCATCACGAAGAAGATGCTGCATCAGGAATGGAGCATGAGCATCGACGAAGCCATTGAATCCGAAGCGCAGGCGCAGGCGATCTGCATGAGCACACGCGATTTCGACCGCGCGTATCGCGCGTTTGCGGCGAAGTCGCGCCCCGTGTTCGAGGGAGACTGAGTTGAACGCCTTCGCTAAACCAGACATGCACGGCGCGCTCGCGTGGCCGTTCTTTGAAGACCGTCACCGCGAGCTCTCAGTGGGCATCGAGGCGTGGGCCAGCACGCATCTTCGTGACCAAAAGTACGATGACGTCGACGCGACCTGTCGCCATCTCGTCCGCGCGCTGGGCGAAGCGGGCTGGCTGAAATACGGCGTCGGCGGCGTCGCTTACGGCGGTCATGGCGACACGATCGATACGCGTGCCGTGTGCCTGCTGCGCGAAACGCTCGCTAAACATTCCGGCCTCGCCGATTTCGCGCTTGCCATGCAGGGTCTCGGCTCCGGCGCGATTTCGCTGGCGGGTACGCATGAGCAGAAGCAGCGCTATCTGCCTCACGTGGCCAGCGGTACAGCGATTGCCGCATTCGCGCTCTCCGAACCCGAGGCCGGGTCGGACGTTGCCGCAATGGCGCTCCCGGCGCGCATCGACGGCGATGCCTATGTGCTCGACGGCGAAAAGACGTGGATTTCCAACGGCGGTATCGCTGACTTCTACGTTGTCTTCGCGCGAACCGGCGAAGCGCCCGGCGCGCGTGGCATCAGTGCGTTTGTCGTCGATGCGGATACGCCGGGCCTGGAAATCGCCGAACGCATCGACGTGATCGCGCCGCATCCTCTTGCACGTCTTCGCTTTACAGGCGCGCGCGTGCCGCGCGGCCAGATACTCGGCACACCCGGCGAAGGCTTCAAGATCGCAATGCGCACGCTCGATATCTTTCGTACGTCGGTTGCGGCGGCGGCGCTTGGCTTCGCGCGTCACGCGATGGAAGCGGGTCTTGAACGCGCGGCATCGCGCAAGATGTTCGGCCAGACGCTTGGCGACTTCCAGCTGACACAGGCGAAGCTCGCGCAGATGGCCTTGACCATCGACAGCAGCGCCCTGCTTGTCTATCGCGCCGCGTGGCTGCGCGATCAGGGTGAAAGCGTCACGCGCGAAGCCGCGATGGCGAAGTGGCATGCCAGCGAAGGCGCGCAGCAGGTGATCGATGCGGCCGTCCAGTTGTGGGGCGGTATGGGCGTGCAAAGCGGCACGGCCGTCGAAATGCTGTATCGCGAGATTCGTGCGCTACGTATCTACGAAGGTGCGACCGAAGTGCAGCAACTGATTGTCGGGCGCGATGTGCTCAAGGCGCACGCTCTGGAAAGCGCAAGCAGGAAACCGACGCCATGAGCGCGACGTTCGAATTGCCTGTGCGCATCCGCTTCGCGCATTGCGACCCGGCTGGCATCGTCTATTTTCCGCAGTATCTGGTGATGACCAACGCGCTGGTCGAGGACTGGTTCACCGAGCGCCTTGCCGTCGACTACGCGCACATGATCGAAACGCGGCGCGTAGGTCTGCCCATTGTCAAGCTGGACTGCGAGTTTTCGCGTCCAAGCCGGATGGGCGAAACCGTCACGCTGTCGCTTTCGCTGGCAGCTAGAGGCCGGCGTTCCATCCGGATCGACATCGTCGGCCGGTGCGGCGACGAGGTGCGTTTTCGCGCGCACCAGGTGCTGGTCACGACGTCGCTCGAATCGGGCGCGTCAATCGATATTCCCGGCGACATCGCCGCCGCCCTGGCCGCGTTCGCCCCGCATTGCCCATCTACGCAGGAGCTTCGCTCATGAAAAAATCTCTGCTGCCCGCCGGTTGGGTCAAGCCGCGCGGTTACGCAAATGGCGTCGCCGCGAGCGGCACGCAGGTTTTCATCGCCGGACAGATCGGCTGGGATGAATCCGCGAAATTCCAGAGCACCGAATTCGCCGCGCAGGCGATCCAGGCGCTGCGCAACGTGGTCGCGGTGCTGCGCGAAGCAAACGGCAAGCCGGAGCATCTGGTGCGTCTGACGTGGTACGTCACCGACAAACACGAGTACCTCGCTTCGCTCAAGGAAATCGGTGGCGCGTTTCGTGAACTGATCGGCGATTACGACATCGCGATGAGCGCGGTTCAGGTGGTTGCGCTCATCGAAGACGAAGCAAAGGTCGAAATCGAAGCGACCGCCGTGATTCCTCACGAAGTTCGCTAAACATCTCACTCGTTCCGGGAGACCCTGATGGAACCGTCAGCACACGTCGATACCTTTGCGCGGGACAATCTGCCGCCGCAGGATCAATGGCCGGTGTTTCTGCTGGACAACCCGGACGTGGCGTATCCCGCGCGCTTTAACTGTGCGACCGAACTGCTGGATCGCGGCGTGGAGGCCGGATATCGGGAACGTCCCGCGATCTGGTCGGAAGTGGACGGCCGCCCTCAAGCCACCACCTACGGCGAACTGCTTGCGCTCGTGAATCGCAGCGCCCGCGTGCTCGTCGAAGACATGGGCCTGCGGCCGGGCAATCGTCTGCTGCTGCGCGGCCCGAATACGTTGCAGATGGCGGTCGCGTTTCTCGCCGCGCTCAAGGCTGGCCTCGTCGTGGTGCCGACCATGCCGCTGCTGCGCGCCAAGGAACTCAAGCAGATCATCGACAAGGCGAAGATCGGCGCCGCCTTGTGCGACACGCGTCTTTTCGACGAACTGAAGCGCTGTGCCGACAGCAACGACGAATACCATTGTCCGGACCTCACGCAAACCCGGGTCTTTCACGACGATTCGGCGGATTCGCTCGAAACGCTCGCCGCCGGCAAACCTGAAACGTTCACCGCGTGCGATACGGCCGGCGACGACGTGTGCCTGATCGCGTTCACGAGCGGCACGACAGGTGCGCCAAAAGGTTGCATGCATTTTCATCGCGACGTGCTCGCGATGTGCGATCTGTTTCCGCGCCACATACTCAAGCCTTCGCCGGTCGACGTGTTTTGCGGCACGCCGCCGCTCGCGTTCACGTTCGGCCTTGGCGGCATGCTGTGCTTTCCGCTGCGCGCGGGCGCATCGACGGTGCTGATCGAACGGCTCACGCCGGAAACGTTGCTGCAAACCGTCGAACGCTTTCGCGCGACGATCATGTTCACCGCGCCCACGTTCTATCGCCAGATGGCGCCGCTATTGCCGCGCTTCGATACATCGAGCCTGCACAAAAGCGTGTCCGCTGGCGAGGCGCTGCCCGATTCGACGCGCGCGCTATGGCGCGGTGCAAGCGGCATTGAGATGATCGATGGCATCGGCGGCACGGAGCTAATCCATATTTTCGTCTCCGCTTCGGAGGACGATGCACGCCCGAATGCGATCGGCCGTGCGGTGCCGGGCTACGTCGTGCAGGTTGTCGACGACGCGATGCAGCCCGTGCCGCGCGGCACGATCGGCAAGCTCGCGGTGCGCGGCCCGACCGGCTGCCGCTATCTTGCGGACGAGCGTCAGCTGAAATTCGTGCGCGACGGCTGGAATCTGCCCGGCGATTCGGTGTATCAGGACGATGACGGCTACATTTTTTACCAGGCGCGCGCCGACGACATGATCGTATCCGCGGGCTACAACATCTCCGGTCCGGAGGTCGAAAGCGCGCTGATGCAGCATGAAGCGGTAGCCGAATGCGGCGTCGTGGGCGCAGCCGACGAAACTCGCGGCCAGATCGTGAAGGCATTTGTCGTGCTGCGCCCGAACTATGCGCCCAGCGACAAACTGGTCGCGCAACTGCAGGATTTCGTGAAAAATACGATTGCGCCATACAAATACCCGCGCGTGATCACGTTCATCGACGCCTTGCCGCGCACTGAAACGGGCAAGCTCAAACGGTTCGCATTGCGCGCGATGTAATTCATCCCGACACGATCGTTTCTGCTGGAGTGCTCCGACATGGCAGGTTCATTCATCGAAATCACCGCCCACGATGGCGGCCGTTTTAGCGCGTATATCGCCCGTCCCGCGCAGGGATCGGGTCCTGGTCTTGTATTGCTGCAGGAAATTTTCGGCATCAACAGCTATCTGAAGTCGATGGCTGACCGTTACGCCGAGGAAGGCTACGTCGTGATGGTGCCGGATCTTTTCTGGCGCATGAAACCAGGCGTCGTACTCGGTTATGGCGAGGCCGACGTCAAGGAAGCGATGCAGTATCTGGCGCGTTTCGATATCGATCTTGCCTGCAAGGACATCGCGGCGACTGTCACTGCGTTGCGCGGCCTGCCCGGGCAGGCGGGCAAGGTGGGCACGATCGGCTACTGCCTTGGCGGCAGGCTGGCGCTGCTGGCCGCCACGCGTACAGATGTGGATTGCGCGGTGAGCTATTACGGCGTCGGACTTGAGCAGTATCTCGACGAAGTGGCGGCCATCCGCTGTCCGATGGTGTTCCACTTCCCCGAACTCGACGCAATGTGCCCGCCGGATATACGTGCCCGCGTCAGCGCTGCGTTGAGCAAACAGCCGCATATCGAGCAGTATGTCTATGCCGGCTGCGATCACGCGTTCGCGACACCGGGGCGCGCGCACTACGACAAGCCCGCAACCATGATGGCGTATTCGCGCACGCTCGCGCTGCTGCGCAAGGTGCTTGGGCCGGTGTACGACCTGAACGCGTTGTGGGAACAGCACTGCTACTTCGAGTTCGCCACACGCGACGTCGACGCCGTCATGCCGACGATGGTCGCCGATCCGTACGTCAACCACGTTCCAACGATGACGGGCGGCGTCGGCCATGACAACCTGAAGCGCTTCTATACGAACCACTTCGTCAACTCGAACCCGGACGACACAAAGCTGATCCCGATATCGCGGACCATCGGCGCCGATCGCATCGTCGACGAATTCATCTTTAGCTGCACACATTCGCGCGAGATCGACTGGATACTGCCAGGCGTCGCACCCACAGGCAAATACTTCGAGGTGCCGATGCTGGCCGTCGTATGCTTTCGCGGCGACAAGCTCTATAACGAGCACATCTACTGGGACCAGGCGTCGGTACTCGTGCAGATCGGCCTGCTGAATCCGGCGGGCCTGCCGGTGGCCGGCATCGAAAGCGCGAAGAAACTGCTCGACGAAACCTTGCCTTCGAACGGCCTGATGGGCAGCAACGCTTAAGCGCGGTTCACGTACTACACTTCGAGTCTGATCGAAGCAGATCGACAAGGGTAAGGGTCAGGTCCTTCTCTGTTCACGCGCGGCAAACGTAACAGGAACGTACGCATGACGCATCACATCGAAGGCAACAAACGCTGGCTTGCGCTGCTCGTGCTTTGCATGGGCGTGCTGATGATCGTCCTCGATACGACCATCGTGAACGTCGCGCTGCCCTCGATCGCCGCCGACCTCGGCTTTTCTGAAACCTCGCTGGTGTGGGTCGTCAACGCGTACATGCTGGCGTTCGGCGGCTTCCTGCTGCTGGGCGGTCGCCTCGGCGACCTGTTCGGGCACCGCCGGCTGTTCCTTGCCGGTATTGCGCTGTTTACCGTGGCGTCGCTCGCGTGCGGCGTATCGACCACACAGGTGCTGCTTGTCTGCGCGCGCGCCGTGCAGGGCCTGGGCGGCGCTGTGGTCTCGGCTGTTTCGCTGTCGCTCATCATGAATCTGTTCACCGAAACCGGCGAACGCGCGAAAGCGATGGGCGTGTACGGTTTCGTGTGCGCAGGCGGTGGCAGCATCGGCGTACTGCTCGGCGGCCTGCTTACCAATGTGCTGAGCTGGCACTGGATCTTTCTCGTCAATCTGCCGATCGGCATCGCGGTCTATGGCCTCAGTCTCGCGCTGCTTCCGGCGGGACGCGGCCAGCAGCAAACCGGCCGGCTCGACGTAGCCGGCGCGGCCAGCGTCACCGCTTCGTTGATGCTGGCGGTCTATGCGATCGTCAACGGCAACGAGGCCGGCTGGATGTCCCTGACGGCGTCCGGCCTGCTTGCCCTCGCCATCGCGCTGCTTGCGCTCTTTTTGTGGATCGAATCGCGCGTGCGTCATCCACTGATGCCGCCTGGGCTCTTCACGCTGCGTAACGTCGCGACGGCGAACGTAGTCGGCATGCTGTGGGCAGCCGCGATGTTCGCGTGGTTCTTCATCTCCGCGCTCTATCTGCAGCGGGTGCTCGGTTATCCGCCGATGCAGGTCGGCCTCGCGTTTCTGCCCGCGAACCTGATCATGGCGTTCTTCTCGCTGGGGCTTTCCGCGCGGCTTGTGATGCGATTCGGCCTGCGTCTGCCACTGGCGGCGGGTCTTCTGATCGCGGCCTGCGGACTCGCGCTTTTTGCGCGCGCGCCGGTCGACGGTCACTTCGCGCTCGACGTGCTGCCCGGCATGTTGCTGCTCGGCTTCGGCGCAGGCATCGCGTTCAATCCGCTGCTGCTTGCCGCAATGAGCGACGTGAAGCCGGAGGATTCCGGCCTCGCATCGGGCATCGTCAACACGGCGTTCATGATGGGCGGCGCACTCGGCCTCGCGATTCTCGCGAGCCTTGCCGCTGCGCGCACGGGTGAACTGCTCGCGCGTGGCGCGGCCACGCCGGTCGCGCTGAACGCGGGGTATCACGTGGCGTTCATGTGCGGTGCGATTTTCGCGGCGCTCGCGGGTCTGCTCGGCGCAGCGTTCCTGCGTGCCCGCGCGCCTTCCGCGCATGGCGAAGCACAAAGCGCGCACGATGCGCCGAAACGCTCCAGCAACAAGGCGGCCGCCGGTAACGGCTGAGACGCCGCAATACCGATGCGCAATCGCGATCAAATGCGCCGCATTCGTCACGGCTATGCTGGTTCCGTGCTGATATGAGAGCTGGCATGAACCCCGTCGGAAAAGCGCTCTGGTTTATCGAAAGTCACTACGCAAGCGATATCACGCTCGACGATATCGCGACGTGCGGCTGCGTTTCGCGCTTTCATCTGTCGCGTGCGTTCGAAGCGGCGACGGGCCGCACGGTGATGCGCTATGTGCGCAGCCGCCGTCTTTCCGATGCGGCCCGCGCGCTTGCGGACGGCGCGCCCGATATCCTGGCGGTGGCCGTCGAGGCGGGCTACGGCTCTCATGAGGCATTCACCCGCGCGTTTCGCGACCAGTTCGGCGTCACGCCCGAAGCGGTCCGTGCGCACGGCACCGTGTGCAACATCGAACTCGTGGAGCCCCTCAAAATGGACGAATCCTTTCTCGAAGACCTCGCACCGCCGCGCATCGAAACCGGCAAGCCATTGCTTGTCGCGGGCCTGAGCGGGCGTTACCACTACGAACGCAACGATGGCATTCCCGCGCAGTGGCAGCGGTTCGGCCCGTCCATCGGCAAGATACCCGGGCAGGTTGGACAGGTCGCGTACGGCGTGTGCTTCAACAACGACGACGCCGGCAATTTCGACTATCTGTGCGGCGTCGAAGTCGCGGATTTTTCAGCGTTGCCCGCCGATCTGGCGCGCGTGCGGATTGGCGAACAGCGTTACGCCATATTCGAACACCGTGACCACATCTCGGCGATTCGCCGCACGTGGAACACCATCTGGAACAAGTGGTTGCCGGAGTCGGGACACGAAATCGCCGATGCGCCCGTGTTCGAACGCTATAGCGAACGGTTCAATCCGACGACCGGCATGGGCGGCGTCGAACTCTGGATTCCACTGAAGTCCTGATCCGGTTGATAAAGGACGTGAATCGCCGGCTGGCGCGCCGCTCCGGAATGCTTTGCCGCATACCGCCTACAGCATGCCGGTCTCATGTGCAGCCGGGTTCACGCCTGCGGCCGCGAGCGCTTCGTGCATCGTTGCGAAAATGTTCGACGCGCCGATGGTCTGCGTGATGTCGTGCCGGTCCATATCGGCGCGCAGATAGCGGTTCACCCGTCCGAAAATCACTGCGATCTTGCGCTCGTGCAGGTTCTGGATCAGATCGCTCAGGGTGCGGGCGGCGGAGTAGTCGAGATCGGTAATCGCTCCCGCATCGACAACGAACCAGCGCAACACATCCGGCGCCGAATCAATGAGCTGGGTGACTTCGAGTGTGAAGAAGTGGTCATTGGCGAAGAACAGGTCCGAGCCAAAGCGGTACACGATGAGGCCCGGCGCCGTCATGGTGCCGGGTCGTGCGGGCACGGGCAGCCATCGTCCTGCTGGGGCGGCGGGCTCCAGCACCATCGTATGTGGATGGTAGCTATGCCGCACGTGCCGCATCAGCGACAGTGCCACCGCAAGCAAAATGCCGTGCTCGACGCCCAGCAGCACGACGGCAGCGGCCGTTACGAGAGCCAGTGTGAATTCACCCGGGCTCTCGCGGCGGATCGCTTTCAGACTTTGCACGTTGATGAGCCCGAGTGCGATCGTGAACACGATACCCGCCAGCACACAATGCGGCAGGTATTGCAGCGAGGGACTCAGGAACAGCAGCACCATGACCACCACCGCGGCAAACGAGAGCTGCCCGATCTGGCTGCGCGTGCCCGCGCGTTCGGCCATGGCTGTCTGCGTAGGGCTGCCGTTTACCACGAAAGTACCGCTGAACGCGGCAGCCGCGTTCGCCGCGGCCAGTCCGAGGATGTCGGCGTTGGTGTCGACTTCTTCGTGATACTGCTGGGCGAACACGCGCGCCGCCGCAGCGCTTTGCGCGATGATCATCACGAAGCATGATGCCGCCACCGGCATGAGATCGAGAAACTGTTGCCACGTGACGGCCGGGAAGCGTAGCGGCGGCAGGCCGCCATTGATCGGCCCAAGCACTGAAATGCCGTGAGCGGCGAAGTCGAAGGCCTTGCTCGCGGCGATGCTGCCCACCACGGCAACCAGCGCCATCGGCGCACGCGGCAGAAAACGCCTGAAGCCAAGGATGACCCCCACCACCAGCACCGTGAGCGCAAACGTCGGCAGATTTGCGTGCGCGAGATGCCCGGCGACGTACGTCAGTTGCGCGAGACTTCGCGACGAAGGGATGGGCACCGGCATACCCAGCATGTCGCCGAACATGGCAATCGACACTTGCGCACCCACACCTGCCAGAAAACCGACCAGCACGGTACGCGACAGGAAGTCAGCGAGAAATCCAAGCTTGAAGATGCGGGCAAGCAGTAGAAGCGCCGCGGTCTGGAGCGCGACCATACCCGCCAACGCGACGTATTCAACGCTCCCCGTCGGCGCCATCGTCGAAACCCTGCTGGCGAGGATGGTGGCGGTTGCCGAGTCTGCCGCCACCACGAGATGACGCGACGCGCCGAACAGCGCAAACGCGACAAGCGGCAGGAAAGCGGTGTACAGCCCCGTCACGGTGGGCATGCCGGCAATACGTGCATAACCGAGCACCTGGGGAATATCCACCGACGCGAGTGATATGCCGGCGAGTGCATCGCGCAATGCCGCAGCCCGGTTGACCGGGAGAATGCCTTTTAAGAGGCTCAGGCGTGCCGGCAGGCTTTTATTTGAATCGCCCATGCTCGATTCCATGTCTATGTGAGTTTTGTCCCCGCATCGTGCCCGCAGCGGGCGGGTGATGGCAAGCGCTGAACGCCCTGAGCACTGGAATCGCTTCATGTGTGCCGGATCTGAAATACAGGGATTGAAAGGTCGCCTGCCTGCACTGGACCCGTGCGCTGCGTCACACGATTGGGCAAACGCGCACCGCGTTGCACTTGCCGTCCGCCGTATTCATGTGAACCCGACGATGACCGAAAGAGACGCGCGACTGTCGGGCCGCGTAAGGCTGCAACCGCATCGCGCCTGGAATGTTTGATGCCTGGAAAGACGACCCGTGTGTCGTTTTCCCTGAACCGTTCATCATTCTGGAGCGCGCTGATGACTACCGGACTTGCCACTGGGTTTTCGCATGTTCGTCCGCAGGACACCGCCTGGGAAGATCAGGGCTTGCGCGACTTCTTTCTGTATCGCGATCTCGGCATCGCGAAGGCGACGGGCGGCAAGGTGCTCGCGCAGCTCGTCAAGGCGAACATGGCGCCGGAAGAAGGCACTGGCTGGCACCGGCACGAGGCGGATTTCCATATCGTGATCATGCTGAAGGGCTGGGCGCGCTTCATGTACGGCGACAGGGAAACGCTCGTCGCCGCCGGCGATTGCGTGCATCAGGCACCGGGCATCGTCCATTACCTGTTCGATTACTCCGAAGACATGGAGTACATGGAGATCGTCTCGCCTGCGGATTTCAGGTCGATCGACTCTGAAGGACCATGTGAAGTCCCCGCCGTCACGCCGTGGAAAAGTGAAGTGACGTAACCATATTGCAAGCCCGGGCGCATGGGTTCAAACGCCGCGCGCGGGCGGTGGCCTGAATCCGCGCGAAAGAGAAGCGCCGGATGTCCGGCGCCTGATACGGCCTAACGCGACAAAGCCGGATTGCGCCTTAACGGCACGACGTTCGTGACGACGCTCGCTTCTTCATCCGTCGCGGGTGCGGCGGGCACCGATCCCGGCGGCGGATTCACGGGCGACGAAGCCGCCAGCTGGATCGGTTGCGCGCGCGGGCTCACGACAGCCGCACGCGGCTCGTTGTCCTGAATCATGCTGCGTACGCGCGGATAAATGTGTCGCTCCCAGCGTCGGCCGTTGAAGACGCCGTAGTGCCCAACGCCCGTCTGCACGTGATGCGTTTTCAGATACGGGCGCAGCTTGTCGCACAGATCCTGCGCGGCAAGCGTCTGGCCCACAGCGCAGATATCGTCCTTTTCCCCTTCGACTGTCATCAGCGCCGTGCGGCGTATCGCCGAAGGATCGACCCGCCTTCCGCGCACTTCCAGCGTGTGCAGCGGCAACGCGTGTTTCTGGAACACGGTATCGACGGTTTCCAGATAGAAATCGGCCGTCAGATCCATCGTGGCGAAATACTCTTCGTAGAAAATCTGGATGGCATCGGCTTTCTTCGTATCGCCTTTCGCGCGCTCGAAGTGCATCGTCGCGAACGAATCCATATGCCGCTGAAGATTCATCGACATGAACGCGCCCAGTTGCACGAAACCGGGATAAACGCGGCGGCTCGCGCCCGCGAAGCCAAACGGCACCGCGCTGATCAGGTTCTGCTCGAACCATTCAATCGGTTTGCTTTTGGCAAGCTCGTTCACGCGCGTCGGGTTGATCCGCGTATCGATCGGACCTGCCGTCAACGTCATGCTGGCGGGCTGTGCCGGGTTGTTGTCGACGGCCATCAGCGCGACGGCGGCAAGTGCCGCAACCGTCGGCTGGCACACGGCCAGCAGATGCACGCCCTCGCCGACAGCTTCCGTGAAGTCGATCACTGTCTGCACGAACTCGTCGAAGCCAAAGCGGCCCTGCGAAAGCGGCACATCACGCGGGTTGTGCCAGTCGGTGATGTAGACGTCGTGCTCGGACAGCATCGTGTGGACCGTGCCGCGCAGCAGCGTCGCAAAATGTCCCGACATCGGTGCGATCACCAGCACGCGGGGTTGCGGCAGTGCGGGCGCGTGATCCTTGCGAAAGTGCAGCAGCGAGCAGAACGGCGTCGCGACAGTCACTTCCTCAATTACATTGATCGTTTTGCCATCCACCTCGATACCGTGCATGGCGGACAGAAGCGCGCGTCGGCGAGGAGATACGTATGGCGAATACCACGGGTAACGCGGGTACCACGCTCACCATCAGCAGCAAGAACTATTCGTCGTGGTCGTTGCGCGGCTGGTTGCTTGCGAAGCTGAGCGGGCTGCCGTTCGAAGAAACCGTGATGCCGATCGACGACCCCGGCGCGCGCGCAATCCGATATCGAACGGATCGTCACGATCTGGCGCGAGTGTCTCGGGCAATACGGCGGCCCGTTTCTGTTCGGCGCAAAGCCGACAGCCGCCGACGCGATGTACGCGCCGGTCGTGACACGCTTCGTCACCTACGACGTGAAGCTCGATCCGGACATCGTTGCGTACGGGCAGGCAATACTCGCGCTGCCCGAGATGCAGGAATGGATCGCCGACGCGCAGAAAGAAGTCGAGGAAATCGACGAACTGGACGTCGAGTTCCAGGCAGAGTCAGCGCGCTGGCAGGCGCCTGCGAAGCTGCTTGCGCGACCTCGCGCTTTGTGCACTCGACCATCACCGCATTCATAACGCTTTTCCTACACGGTGATAACCAGATCGGTGTACTTCGACAGATGGCCGTCTGAAGTCACCAACCGTAACGGTTCTGACAGAGCCTGTGCGACGAGAAGCCGGTCGAACGGATCGCGATGAAGGTCAGGCAGATCGCGAACCATCGCCGCGTGAACCGCCCGCACCGGCAATTCCGAAAAGCCGCTCGCTTCAATCTCGGACACCAGCAGGTTCACATCCACGTCGAGCTTTCCAAGCCCTGCTTTGATCGACGCTTCCCAAACACTCGCACTACTGACGAAAACATCGTCGGCATCCAATATTAGTTTTCGGGCAGCTTTGGTCAGCTTGCGGTCGTCCGTAACCGACCAGAGGAAAATGTGCGTGTCAAGAAGCAGACGCATTAGCGGCCCTCGAATGCTGCGATCACATCATCGGGCAGCGGCGCATCGAAGTCTTCCGCGATACGAACCTTGCCTTTCAAGCCACCAAACCGGCGTGTCACCCTGGCACGCTCCATCGGCACAAGTCGCGCGGCTGGTTTGCCTGCCTTTGCAATCACAATTTCTTCGCCGCCGGCTGCGGCGTCGACCAGACGCGAAAACTGTGTTTTCGCTTCGTGAATATTGACGGTCTGCATAACTGCTCCTAATGGACTAAGTCCATATTAGTCCACTTCGATCCACCGGTCAACGATTTCGGGTGTATATCGATGAATTCAAAAGAGCCAGCCGGCGCCTACGAAGCTGCTTGCGCGACCTCGCGCATCAGCGTGGCCACCAGTTCGGCGGCTGGCAGCGCGCGTGAGAGCCGCACCGCCTGACCCGCCCATTGCGGCGCGTAGTCGTAATTGCCCTGCGCTTTGGCCGCGGCATGCAGCGCCTTGCCGGCGTCATAGGCAATCGGATAATCGGGAAACGGCGGACGGTCCGGCGCGCGCCCCAGTTCCGCAAGACGATTGTCGACACCGCGCGCGGGTCGGCCCGAAATCGACGTGATCAACGTGGTTCGCACCGCGGGATTCGCGATGGCCGCGCGATAGGCCGCATCGGCAGCGGATTCCGGCGCTGCGACAAAGGCCGTGCCGAGTTGCGCCGCCTGCGCGCCGAGCGCGAGTACGGCCGCGATGCCCGCGCCGTCCATGATGCCGCCCGATGCAATCACGGGCAGACGCGTATGCCTGACGAGCACGCGCACCAGCGCGAGCGTGCCGAGCGCTTCGTCGGGCTGTCGCGGGTCGAACACGCCGCGATGGCCGCCGGCCTCGATCCCTTGCGCGACGATCGCATCGATGCCGGCGCGTTCGATCTGCATCGCTTCGTCGAGGCTCGTCGCGCTCGCCAGCAACACGATGCCCGCGTCGTGCAGGCCTTTCACGATGTGCGGCTTCGGCAGACCAAAGTGGAAACTCACCACGGCCGGCCGCTCTTCGACGAGCATCGCCAGCATCGCGTCGTCGTCGGCCGAACTCTTGTAGATCTCACGCAACGCAGCGGGCGGCTCAGCGCCGAAGCGGGCGAATTCCGGCGCCAGATACGCGAGCCAGCGCGCCTCGCGGGCTGAGTCGGCGGTTGCGGGGGCATGCACGAACAGATTGACGTTGAACGGCTTGCTGGTCAGCGCGCGCGTTTCGCGAATCATCGCGCGCGCACCTTCAACCGTTGTCGCGCCCATGCCCAGCGAGCCGAGCCCGCCTGCGTTCGACACCGCCGCGGCCAGTGCCGGCGTGCTGGTGCCCGCCATCGGCGCCTGGATCACCGGCAGGCTGATACCGAGTTGCGCCAGCAGCGGTGTGGATGTGTTCGACGGATTCATGATCGGCTCCTTTGACTGGCTTGTATTATCGCTGCGTCAGCGCGCGGCCGCTTTCTGCCGGGTCGGGCGGGATAAGCGCCGACAAGGCGAAGCCAATCAAGCGTCCTGAACGATCGTCCCCTGATGGAAGACGATCTTCCAGTCTGACCCGGTGCGCTGCCAGATCGTCGAGCGGCGCGTTTCCCGCGCGCCCTGGCGCAGCGAATAGGTCAGCAGATAGATGTCGCCGGCAAGACGCTGGCAGTGGAAGTCGCAGCTTTCCCAGTCGTCGTCGAGCGGGGGTGACGCGTAGCGGCGTTCCAGTTCGTCGAGCACGAACGCACGGCTGTAGCGCCGGCCGGACGCGCCGGTTTCCCAGAAACAGCCGGCCAGCATCCGGTCGAAATCCGCCCGGGTCGTTCCCCACTCCGGACGATGGAAGATCGGTTCACGGCTCGCCAGTTCGTCACGGATCGCGACGAGGTCCGGGTCGGTGGTGCGGGCGGGTTCGCAGGCAGCGCGCGTCATGGCAGAAACTCCGGCAGCGGTCTTTCAGAGTATGCACGGTACAGCGGATGCGCGCAGCGGGCGGTGACCGGTGCGGTTGCGGGCGGCGGTTCAGTTGCGCCCGCGCATGTGCGCCGCGCGTTCGAGCAGCAGTTCGCGCTCGCGCGCGTTGCGCGTCATCGCGGCGGCGCGTTCGAACTCGGCACGCGCCTCATCCTCGCGGCCCAGCTTCGCAAGCAGATCGCCGCGCACGCTGGGCAGCCAGTGATAGTTCGCGAGCGCGCCCTCTTCGGCTAGCGCATCGACGAGCGGCAGCGCCTCCTGCGGGCCGAACGCCATGCCGACCGCGACCGCGCGGTTCAGCTCGACCACGGGCGTCGGCGCGACCTCCGCGAGCATGTCGTACAGCGCGACGATCTGCGTCCAGTCGGTTTCGGCCGCCGTCCGGGCGCGCGCGTGACACGCGGCGAGCGCGGCCTGCAACGTGTAAGGCCCGCGCGCGCCGCCAAGCGAGAGCGCCCGGTCGAGCGCCGCCAGCCCGCGACGGATCAGCAGCGGGTCCCAGCGGCTCCGGTCCTGATCGGGCAGCAGCACGGGACGGCCCGCCGCATCCGTACGCGCATGCGTGCGCGACGCCTGGATCTCCATCAGCGCGACGAGGCCGTGCACTTCGCTCTCGTCGGGTGTCAGGCCTTCGAGCACGCGGCCAAGCCGCAGCGCTTCGTCGATAAGCGCCGGGCGCGTCCAGTGATCGCCGGCCGTCGCCGAATAGCCCTCGTTGAAAATCAGGTAGATCACTTCGAGCACCGAGCCGAGCCGCGCGGCGCGCGCGTCGGCCTGCGGCACTTCGAACGGCACATGCGCCGCCGCGAGCGTGCGCTTCGCGCGCACGATCCGCTGCGCGATCGTCGGCTCGGGCACGAGGAAGCCGCGTGCGATTTCATCGGTCGTCAGGCCGCCGAGCAGGCGCAGCGTCAGCGCCACGCGCGCTTCAGTCGACAGCACCGGATGGCACGCCGTGAAGACGAGCCGCAGCAGGTCGTCGCCGATGTCGTCCTCGCGCGCGGCATCGAGCCCGTCGACGAAATCCGGCACGATGTGCGTCTCGAGCGCGTCCATCTCGCGCCCGAGTTCCTCGTGCTTGCGTGCGTGCAGCGCCTGCTGGCGCAGCCAGTCGAGCGCGCGGTTTTTCGCAGTCGCCATCAGCCAGGCTCCCGGGTTCGCCGGCACGCCCGCCTCGGGCCAGTGTTCGAGCGCGGCGATGAGCGCGTCCTGCGCGAGCTCTTCGGCGCGGCCCACATCGCGCACCATGCGCGCGACGTAAGCGATGACCTTGGCGGATTCGATCCGCCAGACTGCCTCGATGGCCCGATGCGTGTCAGCCGGCGTCACGACCGGCCTCAGGATGCGCCTGCCGCGTTCGGGTCCATGTGCACCAGCTCCCAGATGTGGCCGTCGAGGTCCTCGAAGCCGTGGCCGTACATGAAACCGTGGTCTGTCGGCGCACGCGGCGCGGTGCCGCCCGCCGACACGGCCTTCGCGACGAGCGCGTCGACTTCCGCGCGGCTTTCGCACGAAAGGCACAGCAGGCATTCGGTCGTCGCTTTCGCGTCGGCGACCGGCTTGCCCGTGAAGCCCTTGAAGAACGGTTTGACGAGCAGCATCGCGTAGATGTTTTCGCCGATTTCGAGGCAGGCCCCCGAATCGTTCGTGAACTGCGGATTGAAGCTCAAGCCCAGCGCCCTGAAAAACGCGATCGACTTCGGCAGGTCGTCGACGGGCAGGTTCACATAGATCTGTTTGTGCATGATCGATCCCTTCGGATGGCGTGTTCTGGATACGCCGCTACTGGCTTGCGGCCTGCGGTTTGTGCGTGCGCGCGAGCACGCCGCCCGGTTCGAAGTCTTCCGGCTCGTAAAGCTCGCGTACCTCGATCTCGCCGTCGGTGTTTTCGCCGAACGGTGCGGGGAAACGACGCGCCCATTCCACCGCTTCCTCGCGCGAACGCACCTGGATGAGCGTGTAGCCGGCGATCAGTTCTTTCGTCTCCGCGAACGGTCCGTCGATCACGGTGCGCCGGCCGCCCGCGTAGCTGATGCGCCAGCCCTTCGACGTCGGCCGCAGACCGTTCGCGTCGAGCAGGACGCCTGCCTTCGCGAGTTCTTCGTGATAGGTCTCCATGGCGTTCATCACGCTGTCGTCATCGGGCATGACGCCGGCTTCCGATACCGCGGTTGCCTTCACTATGATCATGAATCGCATCGCCGTTTCTCCTGGTTGGTCTGACGGGAAAGCCGTCGTTTTTCCGGCTTCTGCATGTACGACGAACCACGTGGGGCAGGATCGACACAGAACGGTTCGCGCCAGGGAATTCCCCTGGTGGGGAGCAGCGTGGATGAACGTGACCAGGCGTGGCGCGTGAAGGCTCAGTCCCAGCAGGGGCCGACCTTGCGGACTTCGATGGTGCACCAGGACGCCGCCGGGCATTCTTCGGCGATCGCGACAGCTTCCTGCAGCGTCTCGCAGTCGACGATGAAAAAGCCGCCGATCATTTCCTTTGCCTCGGCGAACGGACCGTCGATGACCTTGCTCCGGCCGTTACGCACCTGAACGCGCGCGCCTTTCGCCGGTGAATTGAGCGATTCGACGCCGCGCAGGACGCCGCGCGATTTGAGGTTTTCAGCGAAACGCAGCATCTGGTCGTAGACGTCGTGACCCTGTTCGAGCGTGCGCTCGCCGCGCTGTTCGACGGGCTCGACGATGAGCAGCATGTAAGACATGGCGCCTCCGCGGATTCGTGCGACGCGGTATGCGTCGACGTGTCCGGCAACGCGTTGCGCGGACGATGTGCGAAGGCAGTCTAGCAAGCGAAGGGGATGCGCGCAAAAGTGTCGGGCACGATTTCAGTGCTGCGCCGCGGATGCCCGCTCTTGAGAAATGAGTGAAGGGAGTGCCCCGCTAACGTGGCGGCCCGATGGCCGCGCCCTGAACGGACGATCACGCTGGCGGGGTTCAAACATACGGCTTATCGCTTACTGCGACGTCAACCCGCCGTCGACGCTCAGCACCTGGCCGGTAATGAACGACGCGCGGTCCGACAGCAGGAAGAGCGCAGCCTGTGCCACTTCCTCCGGTTCCGCGACGCGGCCGAGTGGATGCATCGCCGTGTATGGATGTTCGCTCTCGCCGTTCGCGTTTTTCACGAACGATCCTGCGGTCATCGGCGTACGTGTGATGGCCGGGCTCACGACGTTCACGCGCACGCCCTTCGAAGCCACTTCGATGGCAGCCGAGCGCGCAAGCGAAGTCAATCCGCCCTTGCTCGCGCTGTAGATCGCGGCGCCCGGAACGAACACTTCTGCCAGCACCGACGACGTGAACACGATCGAGCCACTACCTTGACGCGCCATGATCGGCAACTGCGTCTTCAGGACGTGAAAGCCGCCCTTCAGGTTGATATCGATGACGCGGTCCCACGTAGCTTCGTCCTGCTCCGCGAGCGGGCCGAAGCCCGGGCTGATGCCGAAGTTGTTGAACGCGCAGTCGATGCGGCCGTGGCGGCGCATCACTTCTTCGGTCATTGCCGCGACGCTCGCGCCGTCGGCCACGTCCGCCGCGATGAACGACGCGCGGCCGCCCTTCTCGCGGATCTGCGCGACGATTGCGTCGCCTTCCGCCTGACGGCGCCCGACCACGACGACTTCCGCGCCTTCCGCCGCAAAGAGCGCCGCCGCCGCCGCGCCGATACCCGATGTGCCGCCGACAACCAGCGCGATCTTGCCCTGAAGCATGTCCATTTGATAACTCCGATAAATGATGGTTGAAATCTATTTATAGATTACCATCATCATGTAAAATGATGTCAAGCGATTTTTTGAGGAGCGACGAAAATGCCTCGCGTATCGAGAGAACAGGCGGACAGGAACCGCGAGCGGATCGAGGCCGTGTCGGCGCAGCTATTCCGGGAGCGCGGGCTGAACGGCGTCAGCGTGGCGGATCTGATGGCGGCGGCCGGGCTGACGCACGGTGGGTTCTACGGGCACTTCGAGTCGAAGGAGGAACTCGCATCGATTGCCTGCCGGCGCGCGATCGGCGACACGCGGCGGATCTGGGCGAACTACATCGCGGCGAGCAATGGCGACCGTCTTGCGGCGCGCACCGCGATCGTCACGCAGTATCTGGGCACCGGGCATCGCGACAATCCGGGGCTCGGCTGCGCGACGGCGGCGCTCGCGGGCGACGTCGCGCGGGAGGCGCCGGATGGGCCCGTGCGCGGCGGTTTCGTCGCGGGATTGAAGGAGATGGTCGCGATGTGGGCAACCCAGCTCACCACGCGCGACGCGGAGAAAAAACGTCGCCAGGCGCTTGCGCAGGTGTCGACGCTGATCGGCGCGCTGATCCTCGCGCGGGCCACGCAGGGCGATCCGCTCTCGGAGGAAATTCTCGACGCGGCGATTGAGGTGCTGGTGGACGCCTGAACTGGCGGCCGCGTTGCGGTTGAAGATGCGCCGGGCGGTGTCGGTATCAGCGTCTGCGTCGATTCGCCCGGCGGTGCATGCGTGAGAAAGGCCGGGGGGGGCAAACCCCCCCGCCGTTTGGGAAACCCGCGCGGGGGCGGTTAGCCCCCCCCCCCCCCCCCGAGCG
>NZ_CAJQYY010000040.1 GCF_907164575.1 Paraburkholderia gardini | reverse complement strand
CCTGCGCCCCGCGGCCCCGCCCCCCCCCCGCCGCCCCCCCCCCCCCCCCACTTCGCATTCCATGCATTCCATGATTGCCTGGATGATCACCTGGGACCGTCATGACTCTCCTCGTCATCACCGATCTGACCGAAAGCGTCGAGCTCGACAGGCAGGCCATGGCCGCCATCGTCGGCGGCGCACGCATCGGCACGCATTACGTCGCCCAGCAGGTGTCCGGCGCGCTACGTGTCGTCGACTATCCACCGGGGTTTCCTGCCGCCCGGCAGGCGCCGCCCGCGCAATCCGCTACCGCTCCTCGCATCGCAGCGTCGCCTTCGTTACGCCACAAATAGCGCGGCTACCGTAGCGCGCGGATTCCAGCAGCAACGGGCCCGTCTGTTCGCCACACGCCAACACTTTGCGTGCAGCAAACGGCACGCGCGTGCGAATCCGCGACCGAAACAACGCCCGAAAACCCCGTCGCTGCGCGTTCTGAACGCACACTCAACCTGCGACGCGAATTCGTCCGCGCGCGTCGCTCCAATGGCATGGCCCTTGCACAACTGGACGCGGGCACACCACCGTGCTCATCCAGCCGCCTACAGGAGAACTGCCATGAAAGCCACTGTCGTTATCAAAGACCTCACGCCCTCCGTCGAAGACGCCCGCGAAGCCACGCTCACCGCCGACCAGATGAAACGTCTGGGCGGTGGCCGCGCGGTGCGCGTCGGTGTCGACGGCACGTCCACGGGTACCGTGGACGACTGGGACATCGACATCGGCATCTTTGAAGGACGCATCGGCGGAACCTGTCTGTAGGACGTTCGTCATGCCCGAAATTAAAAGAAGAGCCCCTCCGGCCGGACGCGGCGGGAGGGGCACGGTTTTTTTATCCGGCGCAAGACGCGCCCGCGGCTACAGCAGGCTGTAGCGGCTGCGCAGCGTGTTGATGATGCCGGCGGCGACTGGCATCACGGTGTCCTTCACGTCGGCATCGGTGTCGTCGACGACCTTCGTGTTGCCGCGCAGATACGGGATGTCCCAGTTGCAACCCTCGTTGTCTTCCTCCTGCTCCTGAATGCCGGTCGGGGTCCATCCACACGTGTGGGGATCCGATTCGAGCGCGGCGCTCACGAGCGCAAGCAGTTCCTGTTCCGTTCTGGCTTCACGCGGCATGTCGCTCTCCCTCGTCCTCGCGCGCGGAACCGCCGCGCCCGGTTCAGTCCCAGTTTTCGTCACACCATTCGATGGCCCACGCCTTCGCGCAGGAAATGGCGTCCGCTTCGCTCACGAACGAATCGATATCGCCGGAATCGTGCGCCGTGACGCGCCCGGCGCCCACTGCCGGCACCGTGATTCGCGCGCGCGCGACGTAGTGACCATCTTCGTCGTGCCGGGCCCGGCAATCGATATGAAATGTCTTGTAGTCGAACTGCATGGCAGCGTCCTTTTGTCTTGATGTTTTTCTGGTGTGCCCGCGAGTACGGGGTGCGGGCCGCGCGGGCCAACCTCAGTCTCCTAGCGGATCGGGCTCGCCGAGTGCCTCGTCGATCGCGCGCCGCGCGCGGTCCATCGCTTCGCCGACGGCCGCCGGCCCGGCGCGCACCGAACGGTAATGCTCCGGCTCGGAACGGGGTGCCCCGCTGCGCGTATCGTGGCCCGGCGCCGACGCGCGCTCGATCAGCAACGTCACAAACGCGCCGCCCGCGCGGTCGTCGCGCGTGCTGACCGTGATCGTGAAACCGCGATGTTCCTGCTGCTCGTCCATGATGCGTCTCCGGATCGGTGCAGAAACCCTAGCATGCGGTCAAAACCGCAAAAGGGAAAGACCCTGCAACGCCACACGTGAGACGAGCGGGCATGTTATTGCACCTGAACGGCATTCACGGTTTTCATACCGCCCCCTAAAGTGCTTCTCACGATGTGCCAGTGCAGCATGGCCGGCACGTGACGCAATTCAGGAGCTCATCATGAAAACCCATCGTGGTTCCATGCCAGTCGCTTTCTTCGGTATTGCAGTCGGATCGCTCGCACTCGTCGACGCATGGCGCGTGGCAGCGAAACTCTGGCCGGTGCCCGGCGCCGTCGTGGATCTGCTGACATTCGCCGCGCTCGCGACATGGCTTGCCATTCTTCTGACCTATGCGCACAAGTGGCTGCGCCACCGCACGGCCGCCTGTGGCAGGGTGGCCGGCCGCCGGAACGGGTAAACGCGGCCATCCGTCCCGGCTTTTTCATCGTGAAGACGGTGAGCCTGCTGGTGCAAGGCAAGCTTCTGCCCGCGGCGGTCGTGCCTGCGGCAGCGCCGGAAAACGGCGCGAGCCGCAACGCGACGGTCGTGCAACTGGCCGCACGTCGCATGCAATTCAAGTAAAACCCCGTTTGATCCGTTATTCACGACATCCTTTCAATCTGACGTCGGAGCACGGTTTGAACGATTCGAGGCTAGCCTGCGCTGTCGCTGTTGTTGCGTTTTCCATCACGGTGGCCGGATGTGTCACCACCCCGAGAGGGGCGCGGGTTGTCGTCCAGCCTGCCCCGCAACCCGTATCCGCGACGGTCGTCGTCGCACCGCAGCCTCTACGCCCGGCCGTCGTGGTGACGCAGCCGGTGGTGCGCGAGACGTATGCGCCCGCGCAATACGACGTGTATATCGCGGCGGCCACCGACCGGGATGTGATGTACGTGAACGGCAGCACGTACATCGGGTTCACCGGTTCCGACGGCAGGCGTCACCGGCAGTTCTACGCGCACGGCGACCATCGCCGGGACGTGTACCGCCGCAGGGCACATTTGCATGAAGTAATGGCGCATCACAACGGCCATCTGCCCGAACGGTACGCGCGTGACGAACATCATCGTGAGGTGGCGCGTCACGATGCGCACCGCGAGGCGGTGGCGATGCGTAAGCACGACCATCGCCACCCGTCAGGACCTCACGATGCGGGGCACGAGCACGGCCATGACGCGAGTCCGCATCGGGTCGCACAACATCCGCAGCACGGCGAGCACGGCCATCCGGTTCACGAAGCCGCCGGCAACCGGCATGGCACGGACCGGGATGCCCGCAAATCCTGATCCCCGGCGCGGGACCTGCCTGATCCCGCGCCGGAGTGCAGTGTCCGCATTCGGGAAACACACGGGCAGAGGCCCTGGCAACAGACTCGAAGGGCCTTGTCTGCCGCGAACGAATCCGCCAGCCATCACGCAAAGCTTGCTTCACACTCCGCGCAGCGCCTAATCTTCGCCATGGCGATTCATTCGTCGGAGGAAGCCGGATACCGCCGCAGACCTCGAACGGTCGTTCGTTCGCGTGGCGTATCCGTTGCGCCGGCAGCGCGACGCATGACACTCATCGGAGCGCCCCATGTTCCAGATTTCTGTCGTCAATCGCACGAGCAGCATTGCGGAGCGGGAAATGCATCGCGTGGTTCGCGCGATCAACCGTCAGATCGCGGAGGATTTCGAACCGTACTGGGCGTTCGGCGGCCGGCTGCGGGTCGAGGGGCCGACGGGCGCGGCGGCCGACCTTCAGCAACTGAACGAGCTGCGCGGCGACGCGATCCTGTACGTGCTCGATTCAGCGGGTTCGAACGACGCGCTCGGCTATCACGATCGCAATCTGTCGGGCATCCCGTACGGATTTGTGTTTCTCGATCTGTGCAAATCGCTGGGCGACGACTGGTCGACGACGCTTTCGCACGAAGCGCTCGAACTGGTGGGCGATCCGCAATGCAATCTGCTCGTACTGGGCCCGCATCCTGAAGTGCCCGATCGCACGGTGTATCACTTCTTCGAAATGTGCGACGCCGTGCAGTCGCAATGCTACGAGATCGATGGCGTGTCGGTGTCGAACTTCGTGCTGCCGCACTACTTCACCGCGGGCGAACAGGCTGGCGCGCGCAACGATTTCTGCGGGACCGGCCTCGCTTCGTTCGGCGTCAACCCGGGCGGCTATATCGGCTTCTTCGATCCGGCATCCGGCAGGAACCAGCAGTTTTTCGCGCACGATCCGAAGGCGGCCCGGCGTCTGCGGATGAAAACGGAATCTGGCAGCGGACGGATGGTGCTGCGCGACACGATGCTCGCCGCGACCCTCACCGCGACACCGCAAGGCGGTACCGGCGCGAACGGCGCGGCTCAGGGAACCGGCGATCGCGCAGCCGGCGTTGCGACGATGCAGGCAGCGACGGTCGCGGCATCGAACGATCCGATCCGGCACGTGGTTGTCCTGATGCTCGAAAACCGCTCGTTCGATCACATGCTCGGCGCGTTGCGCGCGTCGTTCAATCACGCCATCGACGGTGTGGATCCAGACAATCCGGGTACGAATCTCGACGCGAAAAACAACGTCACGTTTACGCAGAAGCCGATCGCCGCGCAGTTCGTCCGGAAAGACTTCAAGGTGCCCCATGAATTCGACAACGTAGAGGCGCAGATCAAGGACGGCATGGCGCATTTCGTCGATGAGTATCGCCGGATGAGCCCAGACGCGCCGGTTCCGGACGGCGATCAGGTGATGGCGTACTTCAGGGATGGCGAGCTATCCGCGCTCCATGCGCTCGCGAAAAATTTCACGGTGTGCGACCGCTGGTTTTCGTCGATGCCGGGTCCGACATGGCCGAACCGTCTGTTCGTGCATAGCGGCACCACGCTCGGCGACGTGCTGATGCCCAACGGCGCGTTCGATACCGTGCGGATGTTTTTCGGCCGCTACAGCCAGCCGACGCTATACGACAGCCTCGATACCAAAGGCATTTCATGGCGGATCTATCACGGCGGCATTCCGCAGTCGATCGTCCTGACGCGCCTGAAGAAGCGTCTGCTGACGAATCACTATCAGGTCATGGACAGTTTCTTCACCGATTGCAAAGGTCAGGCTGACAACTTCCCGTCGTATGCGTTTATCGAGCCGCGCTATTTCGCGGGCATGGGCGGTGTCGAGAACGACCAGCATTCACCTGCGGGCATCGCCGCTGGAGAGCAGCTGATCGCGGACGTCTATAACGCGGTTCGCGCGAACCAGGCACTGTGGGAATCCACGCTGCTCATCATCACCTACGACGAGCACGGCGGTTTCTACGATCACGTCCAGCCCCCCGCCGCGACGCCGCCCGACGATCACACCGACAACTACGCGTTCGATCACCTCGGCGTGCGCGTGCCCGCGATTCTCGTGTCGCCGTGGGTGCCGGCCGGCGTCGATCACACCGTCTACGATCACACCTGTGTGCTTCGCTATGCGTGCGACAAATGGCAACTGCCGCAGCTTTGCCGCCGGACGATGTCGGGGCCGGGGCTGAATCCGGTCGGCAGCTTCGCTTCAACGATATCGCTCGACAAGCCGCGCACGGATACGCCGGCGACAATCGCGGCGACGGGCGTCGTCCAGATGGCGGCTGCTGTCGCCGATGTGCCGTCGAGCTTCCACGACGCGCAAGCGGCGCTGGTCTCCTACGCCGAACTCGTGCAACAGGAGCAGCAGCGCAATACGGCTGGACCGCAAACGGCGGCGGCGCTGTTCGCCGCGAGAGCGCCAACCGGCGATGCGCAGCCGGCTATCGACCAGCGCGCGTTGAACGTCGAGCGCTGGATGTTCGCGGCTCAGGCGGCCAGCAAGCCGCCCGCTTCGCAAACGGAGATCACCGTGCCGCCCGGCACGGCCGTGGCGCCGGCTGTGGCTGTGGCTGCGGCTGCGACGTCACTGGATGGCAAGACCGTTGACCACGCTGCGCCCAATGCGACTGGCGTCGCCGTGACTCCCGTCACGCCAGCGCCGGCTGCGGCGAAGCGGCGACGCACGCCGGGCACGAAGCGGCCCCGGCAGTAACGCGGCCCGCTATTGCGCGGACGCTTTCGGCGCGACACCGGTTGCGTCCGAAAACTCACGATATGACCTTCGAAGACCCTGCCTGAGCGGCGCGATCACAGATCGCGCTTTCCCTCACGGAAAACCGCTCTCCTCACGCGTGACGTGAAAAGCACAAAGGCATCCGGCGGTTCCCGCATAGCGGATTGCCGGATGCCTTGTGTTCACGCGGCCACCGCTCAGAAGCGGTGCGTCATGCCGATCATCGCCAGCACCTGCTTCGTGTCCGTTGTGCTCACCGTGACGCCCGGCCAGCTGACCGTCGCGCTACCGTTGTTCTTCATGTAACCCGCGCGCATGTAGAAGGTCGTACGCTTTGAAATCGAGTGCTCCGCGCCGATCTCGATGCCCGGTGTGTTGTCGTGCGCGCCGCGCACGTTGCGCTCGATACCCGCGATCTCGATGACGTCCGCGGAGGTCACCTGAATGGTCGCGCCCAGTTCGGCGATACTCAGCGAATGCGCCGTACCGAGCCGCGCGGCGAGCGAACCTGGCGCCGGATCCTTCGAACGGTTATACGAATAGTTGAACTGGAAGTTCACGATGCCAAGCTGGTAACCCAGCGCGCCGATAAAGTGCTCGGTGCCGAGCAGGCTGAGCGGTGCCGGCAACGAGGCAATCGTTTCCTGCCCCGGATGCTGGTTCACATACGCAAGACCCGCGTAAAAGCCGTAGCCCGAATAACGCAGCCCGACGTTCAGCATGTTGCCGGTCGTTTCCTGCACCGGCTGGGTGATGGTCGACGAGAACGCGTACATGCCGAACAGCTTCAGCCCACGCATATCCGGCGACTGGTAAAGAATCGAATTGCTCGCGCGGCCAGGGTCGTACTGCGTCGACAGCGTGTTGCGATCAACCGCAAGCACAGCCGCGGAGAACGGCGACGCGACTTCGTTCACCCGAAACGGATCGGTCGGATAGACGATGCGAAAGCTCGGTTCGTACTGACGTCCGAACGACAGCGAGCCGTACGTCGCGTGATCCAGCCCGACCCATGCCTGACGATAGAAGAGCGACGACGTATCGGCGAACAGGCCACCCGTGTTGAGGTTGAAACCCGTCTCGACGTCGAACTGCGCCTTGAGGCCACCGCCCAGGTCTTCATTGCCCTTCAGCCCGAACAGCGAACCGGTCGAGCCGCCGCTTCGTTCGGAATACGAATGCTGCCCGCCGTTGTCGAGGTACTGGACGAGCGTATCGGCCACACCGTACAACATCACACCGGACTCGGCCGCCGCCGCGCTGCCGGCGACGAGAACCAGCGCGGCCCCGCAGATACCCTGACTGATCAAACGCATGCATGTCTCCTCTTTTGTGTCCGCCTGCAGCGGATCTGATTGCACAGCTTTCTGGTGTCCGGCGACCCCCGTGGGTCGTGCCGCTGGCGTGGCCTGTCCGGATCAAGGGTGACCGGTCATATCGAAAATAGAATGGACGTGCTAATTTCACGTCAACGGCATCTATTACACCAATGCATTATTTTCATCATAAGCTTGCAGAAAACGCATGCCGTCCGGCGCACGGAATACGGGCTTCGGGCCGCCAGAAAAGGTGCGTCCCGGTGGGTGCGAAAAACCCAGGGTATGCGATGAGTTGCGCGGTGCGCACGGTCTGACGGCAATACCAGGTGATGCCAGGTGATACCCGGTATGTGATGGAAGCATCGTGCGTGTCGCCAGTCTCACCGCGCCCATCGACGAATCCAGGCACGTCGATCCGATCCCTGGTGGCACTGACCGGGGTACCCCGCGGAACTGCTGATGAATTTCCCGACGTTCGTCTTTTAGCAACGATCCTTTCGCCGCGGCCTGCTTCCTCGCGCGGCCCGGCGGCGGCACCATGGCGTCCATGCCCCGACACCCCGCCGGGGTCTCCTCCAGCAGGACGAGCACTCAAGTGGACACCATTCAACGTTATCGGATCGGCAGCACGACGGTCACCCGCGTGACCGAACTGATTCTCCCCGAAGTACCCTCTGACTTTTTGTTTCCCGCCAGGGACCGGACGGTTCTGACGCACGACAGGCCGCGCTGGATCGGAGCGGAAAATGCGTCGGCCGACGGCCAGATACTGACGCTCAGCGTGCATAGCTGGATCGTTCAGACCGGCCGCCATACGATCGTGATCGACACCGGCGCGGGCAACGGCAAGAGCCGTCCACTCAATCCGCTGTTCAACCAGCTCGACACGCCGTATCTCGAACGCCTTGCCGCCGCCGGCGTGCAGCCCGCCGACGTCGACTTCGTGCTGGTCACGCATCTGCATGTCGATCACGTCGGCTGGAACACGATACGCAGTGGCGAGCGCTGGGTGCCCACCTTCCCGAACGCCCAGTACGTATTCTCCGAAGCCGAATACCGCTTCTACGCGGACGAACAGCATGTGCGGACGCCGAGTGCCGGCGTATTCGCGGACAGCGTCCAGCCGGTCGTCGATGCCGGCCAGGCGCTGCTGATCGACGCGGAACATCAACAGCCGGTCGACGGATTCACGTTTCACCGCACCAAAGGTCACAGCTTCGATCATCTGTCGATCAGCCTCGCGTCCGACGGCGAACACGCGCTATTTTCCGGCGACGTCATGCATCACCCGGTGCAGGTCGCGAAACCGGAATGGAACTCCGTGTTCTGCGAGTTTGGGGACGATGCGCAGCGCTCGCGCCTGTGGGCCCTGAACCATGCCGCGGACCACCGCGCGACATTCTTCAGCAGCCATTTCCCCGGCACGTCGGCCGGCGTCGTCGAACGCGACGACACCGGCTTCGTGTGGATTCCCCGTTAACCGCACACCCTCATCGGGCGATCATCATGACCAGCGACACAGTTATTCAGACCCGGGATTTCATGATTCCGGGCGACACGCCGGACATCGAACTGCATGTCCGCAACAAGCGGCCTGCCGGCCGCGAGAATTTCGGCGAAGCACGCACCGTGGTGCTGATGCACGGTGCAACCTACAGTTCCGGCAGTCTCTACGACACCCCGATCGAGGGCTATTCGTTCATGGACTATCTGGCGCACGCCGGCTTTGACGTGTATGCCGTCGATGTGCGCGGCTATGGCGAGTCCACCCGCCCGCAGGAAATGAACCTGCCGGCGTCGCAAAGCGAACCGCTGGTGCGCACCGAAACCGGAATCCGCGATTTCACGACAGCCGTCAACTTCGTGCTTCGCACGTCGGGCATTGCACGTCTGAACGTGATCGGCATGTCGTGGGGCGGCAGCGTCACCGGCGCGTTCACGGCGCGCAACGGCCACAAGGTGCGCAAGCTGGGACTCATCGCGCCGCAGTGGGTCAGCGACAGGCCGATCCCGCTTGGCGCCGGCGCCACGCCTGGCGGCTATCGCGTCGTACGCGCCGCCGATGCGCGCGAAAGATGGGTCGGGGCTGCGCCGCAATGGAAGCGCGATACGCTGATTCCCGACGGCGGCTTCGAAGCGTGGCTGGACAACACGGTCCGCACGGAACCTGACCCGACGTTACGCGCCAGCCAGTCGATCCGCGCCGTCAACGGACCCGTCCAGGATATCCGCGAATTCTGGGCGGTGGGCAAGCCTTTCTACGACCCCGGCCAGATCGAAGTGCCCGTGTTGCTCATCCATGGCGAATGGGATGTCGACGTGCCGCTGGCGTTGGCCCAGGACTATTTCGTTCATCTGACCGGCTCGCCCGACAAGCGCTGGCTCGAACTCGGCGAAGCCACGCACATGCTGGTCCTCGAAAAGAACCGCCGTCACGCGTATGACGCGCTGGCCGGCTTTCTGGGCGAGGCATGAGCGACACCGGCCCTGCCGGTGACACAGCAGGTTCGGGCGGGGCATCCGCTCGTCGGACTCTTCTTCCGGTGTGCGAGAATCCCCGGATGTCCATAGACCGAAGCGGACGATACGTGCCGCCTGTCCCCGATCCGCGATTGCATCGTGCCAACCCGACTGGTGTCGTAAATGGATAAACTCGCCGCCATGCAGGCGTTCGTCCGGGTGGTCGATTCCGGCACGTTCACCCGCGCCGCGGACCTGATGAACGTGCCGAAGTCCACCGTCACGCGTCTTGTCCAGGAACTCGAAAAAGACCTCGGCGTACGGCTTTTGCATCGCACGAGCCGACAGCTCACGTTAACCCAGGAAGGCCAGGCCTACTACGAAGGCTCGATCCGCATTCTCGACGAGGTCGGCTCGCTCGACGGCGGCGTATCGAGTGCGACCCGTTTGCCGAAAGGCAAGATCAAGGTCGAGTTGCCCGGCTCGCTCGCCTGTCAGGTCGTGATGCCCGCGATGCCCGATTTCTTCGCGCGCTATCCGGATGTGCAGGTCGAAATGAATATCGGCAACCGGCCGGTCGATCTGATCGCGGAGAATATCGATTGCGTGGTGCGGCTCGGGCCGTTGCTCAACGATTCGCTGATCGCAAGGCCCGCGGGCACGTTACCCTTGATCATCTGCGCCTCGCCTGCGTATCTTGCGCGTCACGGCATGCCACGCGAACCGGCCGGTCTGTCGCAAGGTCACACGATCGTGCGCATGACGTCGCCGCGCTCGGGCCGCGACTTCGTGTTTCAACTTGCACGCGACGATGCCGTGGTCGAGGTCCACGGCGCCCATCAGCTCACGGTCAACGATTCGGGCGCGGCGCTCGCGGCAGGCATTGCCGGACTCGGCGTGCTGACCACCTACGCGTTTCTGGTCGAGCCGCATCTGCAATCCGGCGCGTTGCAACGGCTGTTTCCGGCCTGGCATGCCGGCCAGATTCCGGTTCATATCGCTTATCCGGCGAACCGGCATCTGGCGTCGAAGGTGCGGGTCTTCGTCGACTGGGCGATCACGCTGTTTCGCGCGATGCAACCTGTCTGAGCGCGCGTAATCAGCCTTCGAACGCCGGGCCCATCGGGCGCATTCGCAGGCCACGCGGCAAGCGGGTCCACGGCAGATCGGCCGGGTCCGCGATCATCGGACCGGGTGCCTTCGCGACCAGCACCGCATGTGCGATGGGTTCGAAATCCGCCCGAAAATGCACGGAGCTCTTGTTCACCAGAATACCCATCGTCTCCGGCTCGATTCCGGCGACACGGTAGAGGTTGCGATCGAGCATCTGTGATTTGACCGAACTCACTGCGATCGACACGCCGTCGATCCGCAGACAGGCGACCGGGCCAAGATCGACCTCCATGCCGTGCATCATCGGCCCGTCGAACCGGCATTGGCCATCCGTCACGGAGACGACCTCGAACGAGGCGCACAGCGGTCCGTCGCCTGGCACGCCCGATGTGCCGCCGAGCGCGACATCGATGCGCGCGCCGATACCCGCCCGATGCGCTTGCGCCGCGGCGGCCGGGTCCCAGATCAATCCGGCCGCGGCCCATTGCGCGCCGTTGCGCAGCAGCGCGCGCACCATCCCCATCGTGTTCGAGTCGCCGCCCGCGCCGGGGTTGTCCTGCGTGTCCGCGATCACAACCGGTCTGGTAGCAGCCGCACTCAGGCGCATTGCTTCGCGGACTGCCTCGTCGGATGTCAGGAACGGAACTTCCCACGCGGCTTCCTGATCGACGATCGCGCCGTACAGCGCGTCGAGCGCTACGCGCAGCGCGGCAAAGGCCGGTCCCAATACGGCGGATCGCCGATGTGCCCGCGAATATGCTCCAGAAACAGACGCGCCCTCGTCACGTGCGAGCGGCCAGGCAGGCGAACCGCGTAGATCGCGGGGGCGTCCTTGACGGCGTTGCCGTCGTCGGACGAAAACAGCGACACGAGCCGACCTTCATGCAAGCAGTCGCCGACCAGCCAGCTCGCCAGATGCACCACACCCAAACCCGCGACAGCAGCGTCGAGCAGGGTCTCCGTGTCGTCGCACTGAAGGCGTCCGCTGACCGGCAACGGCGCGCCGCGGTTCAGACCCGGGAAGGTCCACCAGCCAGGCGGCGTCGGCTTTGACGACACCGTCAGACATTCGTGATCGACCAGTTCCCTGAGCGTGCCCGGGCGCCCGGCTTTCTCCAGATAGGCCGGCGCGGCACAGACCAGCCGCCGTAACGGCGCGAGCCGGGTCGCCACGAGATCGCCATCCGTGAGGCGCCCGATCCGTATGGCCAGATCGACACGCTCGACCGAAAGATCGATCACCTTGTCGCTCAGTTGAAGATCGACCTTCATGTGCGGGTATTTCATCAGGAACGACCGCACAGCAGGTGCGATGTGCCGCCGTCCGAAAGCCGACGGCGCGGCGATGGTCAGCACGCCGCGTGGTTCGGCATCGCTGCTGGACAGGAAATCGCGCGCTTCGGTCAACTCCAGCAACACGTTGCGCGCCGTGCCGAGGAAGTGCTGCCCGGCGTCGGTCAACACCAGCCTTCTCGTTCCCCGTCGAAACAGCGGACGCCCCAGTTCGGCTTCCAGACCGTCGATCCTGCGCGTCACCGACGACACCGCGACGTCGAGTTCGCGCGCAGCCGTGGAAAAGTTGCCCGCCTCGACAACGGCGACAAACACCTCCAGGTCTTTTAGCATCCAGCGCTCCACTCTTGCATTTATTGCAATCTGACTTTGCATGTTAGCCGATTGTTTAGCAATTCCCGCAAAAGCACAATCACGTCATCGAATCGACGGCATGGTGCCGGGAAAAAGGAAACGATCATGAAAACTCGCAACATGCATTTCATCGCACGGAAGCTGTGGACCGGCACGGTGCTCGCGGCGACCTTGCTGGCCTCGAACCTGGCGATCGCCGGCGACATCACATTCACCGCCGACCAGGCCTATCCGGAAAGCGTCACGTGGTCCGCTCGGCAACACGTCTTCATGGTGGGCTCGGTCCGGCACGGCACGGTTGGCAAGGTCACGCCGGACGGCCGGTACACGGTCTTCATCAAGGACAGCCGTCTCGTGTCCACGCTCGGCCTGCTGGTCGACGACCGACGCAACGTTCTGTGGGTCACCAACTCCGATCCGGGCGCCGGCGAACGCACCAGTGAGGCCACGCGCGGCAAGCTGGCGGCCGTGGCGACCTACGACGCCACCACCGGAGCACCGCGTGCCTACTACGATCTGTCGAGTCTCGATCCGGGTGCGCATCTGGCCAACGATCTGGTCCTCGACGCCCGCGGTAACGCGTATGTGACCGACAGTTTCGCGCCGGTGATCTACCGCATCGACACAAAGGGACACGCGTCGATCTTCGCGCGCGACGCACGCTTCAAAACCGGCGAAGGCTTCAACCTGAATGGCATCGCCATACATCGCGACGGTTATCTGCTGACCGGCAATTACAACTCGGGCGAATTGTTCCGTGTCGACCTCAACGATCCGTCGAAAATCGAACCGGTGAAATTGTCAGCGCCGTTGAAAGGCGCGGACGGATTCAACCTGATCGACGGCAACCATCTTGTCGTCGTGCAAAACGCGGGCGTGGATCAGACCGTCGAACTGGTTTCCACCGATGGCTGGCATAGCGCCACGATTGTCCGCAAACAAAAAAGCGAACAGTCCATGCCCACTGCGGCCGTGAAAAAGAATGGTCAGGTGTACGTGCTGAACTCGCGGATCGACACGCTGTTCAAGCCGGATGCACCCAAGGTTAGCGAATATATCCTGCAGCAATTCTAGACCGGCACTTTCCCAGGCATAGGCGTCAGGCAAAGCCCACTGCCTCGCGGCCTTTGCCAATGCCTGCCTTTGATCCGCTCAATTCAAACTGAAGGAATCCCCATGTTGACCCTTTACTTCCACCCGACGCCGAACGGCACGAAAGTCGCATTGATGCTGGAAGAACTGCAGTTGCCGTATAACCTGCAACCCATCGACATCTTCAAGGGAGAGCAGCACGCACCTGAATTCCTGAAGATCAATCCGAATGGCAAAGTACCGGCGCTCGATGACGACGGCATCACACTCTTCGATTCTCACGCGATCCTTCTGCATCTCGCGGAGAAACATGACAGGCTGATGCCGTCCGCGCCAGCTGGGCGCGCGGCGGCGCTGTCATGGCTGCAACTTGTTGCGACAGGTCTGTCGCCGTTCTCCGGTCAGGCCGTGCATTTCCTGCACTACGCGCCCGAGCCGCTTCCGTATGCCCGCAACCGCTATGTCAAGGAAGTCGAACGGCATTACCAGGTACTCGATCGACGGCTCGCTGACACGCCTTACCTTGCCGGCAACCAGTATTCGATTGCCGATATCGCGCTATGGGGCTGGGCAAATTCAGCGGCCTATATCTTCGGTGAGCAAGGTCTTGCCGACTATCGACATGTGAAACGTCTCGTCGATGAAATTTCAGCGCGCCCCGCCGCCGCACGCGTCAATGCGCTGAAGAGCAGCCTGACGCTCAAGACCGAAATGGACGACGACGCCCGGCGCGCGATGTTTCCGCAAAATCAATAGCGTCTGAATGCACCAGCCGGAATGCGTGTGAAATGAAACGCCTGCCGGCTGGTGCAACCCGCCCGGAGACGGGCGTTGTACGAGTGTTGCTCCCAGAGCAACACGCCCTGCCAGATGTTGATCTTGCCGGTCCATTTTTGGGTATGGACCATAAGCACAAATGGCGGAGGTCGCCCGTTTTTTCGGGCGCATGAGCAGCGGCGCGAACCGCGCCTATGCCGCACTGCGCACCCTCGCGATGCAACGGAACATGAGCCTCGAGGATTTGTGCATCGCGTTAGCGACGGCACCATGAGGCAACGTGTCCCCTGGTTGCCCTGAAGGCAACGTACCCTTTCCAAAGTTGCACTTGCCTTAACCGGGTTACGCAAGGATGCTGCTGAACGGAACACACCGTGCTCCGTTTCTCCGGGCAAACCCATGACGAGCGATTTTCAGATGACCCATTCTTCTTCGTATCCGACCGGTCGCCCACAGGGTTGGCGCGCTCACCTCGAACGCGCAGTCCAGCGGCGCGATGAAATCGGCGCATGGACACAGCTGGATCCCGCCGCGATCGAACGGGAATTCCTCGCCTCGGGAAGTGAAGGCGGAAAGCCGCTCGCCGGCCTGTCGGTTGGCGTGAAGGACATCATCGATGTCGCCGGCTTCGCGACTGGCTGCGGCTCTTCCGCCTGCGCGGATCACGTCGCGTTCGCGGATGCCGCGATCGTTGCCATGCTGCGGGATGCCGGCGCGCTGATATTCGGCAAGACCGCGACGGCGGAGTACGCGTATCTGACGCCACCCGTCACGCGAAATCCAGTCGACCGGCGGCGCTCTCCAGGCGGCTCGTCGTCCGGTTCCGCGGCGGCCGTCGCGGACTTTCAGGTTGAAGCGGCAACCGGAACCCAAACGGCCGGATCGATCATCCGCCCCGCTTCGTTTTGCGGAATCGTCGGATACAAGCCCAGCCACGGCATGTTCAGTCTCGCTGGCGTCAAGCCGACGTCGAGAAGCCTCGACTGCATCGGATGGATGGCACGGGATGTCTTCACCACCAGATCCATCTGGTCCGCGCTCAGGCCGCTCACGGACCGGGCGCCTTCCAGGCCGCCTGTTCTGGGAATCTGCCGCACGGGAAACTGGCCACAGGCTTCGCCCGAACTTCGTACCGCGCTGCTGCGCCTCGCGTCGGCGATCGGTGCATCGAACGAAGCCGCGTTACCGGCCGGCCTCGATGCGCTGCACCACACCATCATGAAGTTCGAGATGCGCGCCGAGCTCACCACCGAACGGCTGCAGTTCGCGGATCGACTGAGTCAATGCCTGTTCCAGTTCCTGAACGACGATCCGGTTAGCTTCGACGACTACCGGAAAGCGCTCGAGTCGCGTCGCAGCATCGATATCGAGGCGATTTTTTCGAACGCGGACATTCTGGTCACACCGGCGGCGCCGGGTGAGGCCGTCGAGTATGGAAGCACCGGAAGCCCGATCTTCAATCGTGTCTGGACGCTGCTGGGCCTGCCGTGCATCACCCTCCCGTTCGCACTCGGCGCTCATGGACTGCCGCTTGGCGTCCAGCTCGTCGCCAGACACGGCGACGACGAGCGCCTGTTCGACGCTGCGCTGGCAATCGAGCAATTCATTCGCGATACCCGGCCGGCGTACCGCCGGGTGCGGCGGGGGGCGTGCCTTTTTCGGCCGCCCCGCGCCTCTTCGCTCAGTTCAACGTCACGCCTCTCGTCTCCGGGCCGAGCAGCGCAATCGTGCCGGCCGCCAGCGCGAAGCAGCCTGCACCGATCGCGAAGGCGCCTGATGGGCCCGTCAGCGGCAGCATCAACGCGATGCCGGACGGGCCGATGATCGAACCGATCCGCCCGATCGCCGACGCCATGCTCGATCCGGTTCCGCGCGATCGCGTCGGGTACAGTTCCGGCGTGTACGCATAGATGACCGACCACATGCCGAAAACGAAAAACTGCATCGCCAGTCCCGCGGCGATCAGGAGCGCGAGATCCGCGCGATGGCTGATGCATTGGCCGTACACGAACGCCCCTGCCGCGCTGCCGAGGAGATAGGCTATCGCGGTCGGTTTGCGACCCCAGCGTTCGAGCGCGTATGCCGCCGCCATGAAACCGGGAATCCCGGCACACGAGATAAGCACCGTATAGAAGATCGATTTCGTCGCCGCATAGCCCGCCTGCTGCAACAGCGAAGCGAGCCACGACGTAAGACCGTAGAACCCGAGTAGCGTCAGGAACCAGACGATCCACAGCATCAGCGTGCGCTGGCGGTAATCGGGATGCCAGAGATCGCCGAGCGCCGACAGCCACCGGTGCCGCGTGTCCGCCTCCAGCGTCACGACGCCGATCACCGGCTCCGGCAGCCTGAGCAGGCCCGCTGCGCGCATCACCTTCGATTCGATGAGCGCCATCACGTCTTCCGCCTCGTCGAGGCGTCCAGCCGCTTCCAGCCAGCGCGGCGATTCCGGCACCATGCGGCGGACCACGAACAGGAAGAGCGCGGGCACGGCGAGCACCAGGAACACGCCCCGCCAGCCCACGAGCGGCATCAGGAAATAGACCAGAATCCCGACCCCGATGAAGCCGACCGGCAGGAAACCTTCGAGAATCGCGGTGAAGCGGCCGCGCAGATGGGTCGGCAGATACTCGGCGATCAGCGCGAGCGCGATGGGCAGTTCCATGCCCATGCCGACACCGAGCAGGAGCCGCGCATTGAGCAAGCCGGTATAGGTCGTCGACAGACCGCACAACAGGCTGCCCAGCCCCCACAGCAGCATGCTGAACTGGAAGATCGGCTTGCGGCCAAAGCGGTCGGCCAGAATGCCCGCAATGCCGGCACCGAAAAACATGCCAAGCAGACTCGCGCTGGCGAGCACGCCGGCCTCGGCCACGCTCAGCCCGAGTTCCGCCTTGATCGTGCCGAGCATGTAGGCGAGCGCCGCGGTATCCGCCGTGTCGAACAGGAACGCGGTCGCCACGACCGCGAATAGCAGATATTGGTAACGGCTCATCGGCAACCGTTCCAGCCGGGCGCCCGCATCAGGTTTCGCTACTTCTCTGTCGTTTCTCATTTCCCAACCCTCTCGTTCAGGATGACATATCAATAAAGCTGCGTGCACTGCCTTTTGCTCCCGTCTGGTGGCGCTGTGCGCCTCGCGCATAGGCGCCGCGCCGTGCCGCCAGCCCAGGCTGCTCAGGTTGTGCCGTATATCGCTTCCGAATCGCGCGACGACACCAGCCCGCTGGCGACATCGAAACGCACGTGCAGAGGGTCCCGTTCGCGCGGATCGCCGCGGCCCGCGCCGCCCGGCGTCATGATGACGAGCCGTTCGCCCGCGGCCACGCTTTGCGCGCCCTTACCCTTCAGCCGCTCGCCGGAGCGCAGGCCGACGAATCCCGCCGCGCCGTCGTGGCCGCCGTCGTGGCCGCGTGGCGGGAAATCGATCCGGTCGAACGACGCGAGGATCTCGAAGCGTTTCTCGCACGCGGACTCGATTTCGATGATCTGCCCCAGTCCACCGCGCGTCCTGCCCGCTCCGCCTGAGCCTTCGCGCAGCTCCTTGCGCCAGAACACGAGCGGCGTCTGTGTTTCGGCGATCTCCACAGGCGTGCAGGCGAGGCTCGTCGGAAATGCAGTCGCCGAGAGACCGTCGCGCGCTTCGCGTGCGCCGGTGCCGCCGTTGCTGGTGAAGCCGAGCGTGAAGCCGTATGTGCCTGCGGCGACGTCCGGCGTTTCGCCACGCAGCGTGATCAGCCACACGGCTGCCGTGCCTTCGGCCGGCACACGCCCGGGCATGATCTGGCGCAGGCAGCCGAACACCACGTCAGGCAGCATTTGTCCAAGCACGTGGCGGGTCGACACGGGGGCCGGCCGCGCGGCATTGAGGATGCTGCCGGGCGGCGCCGCCACCGTGAATACCGACAGCGAACCGGAATTGTTGGGAATGCTGCCGGATACCGCGCATGCCAGACCAAACAGCGAATAGGCGGTGGCATAGCTGACCGGCACATTGATTCCGCGCGCCGACTGCGCCGAGCTGCCCTCGTAATCCACATGAATGCCGTGATCGGAAACCGTCAGCGCGGCATGAATCTCGATCGGCGAACCATAGCCGTCGACGGTCATCACGTTGTGCCACGTGCCTTTCGGCAGCTTGCGGACCTGTTCGAGCATGGCCTCGCGCGAGCGCTCCAGGATGAACTGCCCGGGCGCGTCCAGCGACGCCAGGCCAAACTCATCCATCATTTCGACGAGCCGCTTTGCACCCACTGCATTGCACGCGGCAAGCGCGTATGTGTCGCCCTCGGTCTCCATCGGCTGGCGCGTATTGCCGCAGATCATCTCCATCAGCGTGCTGTTCAGTTCGCCGCCGTCGAACAGCCTGAGCGGCGGGATATACAGGCCTTCCATGTAGACGTCCAGCGCATCCGGACCGAAGCCGAGGCCACCGATATCCATGATGTGGCTCGTCGCGCAGAAAAGCGCCACCGCCTCCCCCTCGCGGAAGCACGGGGTCACCATGACGAAGTCGTTCAGGTGCCCGGTGCCCATCCAGGGATCATTGGTCAGGAATACGTCGCCGGGCCGCATCGTGCCGAGGGGATAGCGGCGCAGGAAGTGCTGCACCGATTCGGCCATCGTGTTGACGTGACCCGGTGCGCCGGTCACCGCCTGCGCGAGCATGCGTCCCTGCGTGTCGAATACGCCGGCCGACAGATCTCCGCACTCCCGGACGATCGGACTAAACGCCGTGCGCAACAACGTTTGCGCCTGTTCCTCGACAATCGCGATCAGGCGATGCCACATGGTCTGCAATTCGATGGTTTGAAGCGGGTCGTACGTGTTCATGCGCGGTCTCCGGATTGCTGTTGCTGCTTGCGTTGCAGGATGATGTTGCCGTGGCGATCGATTTCGGCATCGAAGGTGGCCGTCACGAAAGTAGTGGTTTCGCGCTCGACGATCAGCGCGGGCCCGCTCACGCGCGCATCGCGCCCCAGCGTTTCGCGCCGGTACACCGGCACCGGTATGCGCGCGCCGCTGTGTCCGTCGAAATATTCGCGTTCGCCTGCAGCCACCGCCGCAGCCGGGCAATCCGGTGCGCGGACACTGGCGCACGCCGCACCGCTGTGTGCGCTGACGTTCACCGACCAGCTGAGGATCTCGACCGGCGCGCCGGGAATGGTGCGGTTGAAAAGTCGCGTGTACGCAGTGGCGAAACGCTCGCCGAGGATCTGGGCACAGGCCGCCGGATCGTCGCCGCTGGGCGTATCGACGGCGATCTCGTGCCCTTGCCCGACGTACCGCATGAACGCGACGCGGCGCACCTGCATCGGCGCGCCGGCTGCGCCCTCGCGGACCACGGCACGCGCTTCCGTTTCCATCGCGCCGAGCATCGTCCCGACCGCACCGGCATCGAAGCTGTCGAGGCGCACGTGATAGCTGCGCACGATCTCGTAGGCAACCGGCGCGCGCAGGAATCCCACCGCTGAGCCGACGCCCGCACCCGGCGGAACCAGCACGCGGCTCGCGCCGATCTTTTCGGCGACCCGCGCGACGTGCAGCGGTGCCGCGCCGCCAAACGCAATCAGTGTGCGATCGGCGAAGCCCTTGCCCTTCTCGATCGCGTGCGCGCGCGCCGCGCTCGCCATGCTCTCGCACACCATCTCGTAGACAGCGAATGCAGCCAGTTCCGGCGTCATTCCCGCGGCTCCGGCTATCTCCGACTGCAGCGCCGCGCGCGACGCCTCGACGTCGAGATGCACCGATCCGCCCGCAAACGCGGCCGGATCGATCAGTCCGAGTACCACATCGGCATCGGTGACGGTGGGCTGGGTACCGCCCCGGCCATAGCATGCGGGGCCCGGCACCGAACCTGCGCTCTGCGGACCGACCACGATGTTCTTCAGCGCATCGATGCGGGCGATCGAGCCGCCGCCCGCACCAATCTCGACCAGATCGATCACGGGGATGCGCAACGGCAAGCCGCTGCCTTTCTGGAAACGCGCCGCGCGGTCGACTTCATAGACGCGGTCGTGATCCGGATTGAACTCGTCGATCAGACAGACCTTGGCGGTCGTGCCGCCCATGTCGAACGCGAGCACCTTGCGCTCACCGGCGATACGCGCGACATCGGCGGCGAAGATCGCGCCACCGGCCGGCCCCGATTCGACCAGCCGCACGGGGAACTGGCACGCGGTTTCCACCGACGTCAAACCGCCGTTCGACGTCACCAGGTACAGCGGTCCGCGAAAGCCGACGGCATCGAGCGACGTGCGCATGCGCCCCAGATAGGCCGACATCAGCGGCTTGACATACGCGTTCGTCAGCGTGGTCGAGGTGCGTTCGTATTCGCGGATCTCCGGGCAGACCTCGCTCGAAATCGAGATCGACAGTTCGGGCAATGCGCGCGCGACGATCTCTCGCGCGCGCTGCTCGTGCGCCGCGTTCGCATAGGCATGCAGGAAGCAGATCGCCACGCTTTCCACGCGCTGCGCGTGCAGGAAGTCGATGTGACGGTGCAGCATGCGTTCGTTCAACGGCAGCAGCACGTCGCCCTTCGCATTCATGCGTTCCTCGACGGTGAGCCGCAGCGCACGCGGCACCAGCGGCACCTGTTTCTCGATCTGCAGGTCGTACTGGTCGTAACGCCCCTCGGTGCCGATCTCGACGATGTCGCGAAAGCCCATCGTGCCGATCAGCGCCGTCCGCGCGCCGCGGCGTTCGAGCACCGCGTTCGTTGCCAGCGTGGTGCCGTGCACGAAGACGTCGATGTCGGCGAACACGAGACCCGCGTCGTCGAGGACGAGCTGGGCGCCTTCGAGCACTGCGCGTTCGGGCTGCTCCGGCGTGGTCAGCACTTTCTTCGTGAGCCGTCGCTCACCCGTTTCCAGTACGACATCGGTGAACGTTCCACCGATATCCACCGACAGCCGGACGCGCGGCTGGCCTGATGCCACGACAGCGCCGGCAATGTCTCTTTCGTTGTGCATCTTCTTTCTCCAGGGGCGAATCGTTGCGACACACCGTGGACGTACCGACGATCCAGAAAACGCCAGGCAACACGAATCCCGCGGGCGCCGCACGAGCGGGTCCGACGTCGAAGTTGAACGAATGTGTCTTACGCTGGAGTTACATTAGTAAAACGCCGGCGTTTCGTCAATGTATCAATATCGCAAAAGTGCTAAAGTCCGGGAAAACGAGGAGTCGAACGATGAAAGAAGCGAAACATCCCGTCGTGCTGTCACCGCATCTCGTGTCGCCCGGCAACGAGGGATTGAGTGAGTTCGAGTTTGGGATGATTGTTTGCTGGAACGCGTTCAATGAATGGCTGGAACGCGGTACGAAGGCGGCGGGCCATGGCGACCTCACCTTCATGGACGTCGTGGTTTTGCATCAGGTGGCGCATCGCGCACGCAACCGGAAGCTCGCCGACATCTGTTTCGTACTGAATCTCGCGGATACGCATTCCGTCAGCTATTCGCTGAAAAAGCTGCTTGCCGCCAGGCTCGTGGTGGGCCAGAAGGTAGGCAAGGAAGTGTTGTATCAGACCACGCCAGACGGCGAACAGGTCATCGCGAACTACCGCGAGGTGCGCGATCGTTGCCTTCTGGGCATTGTCGAAGAGGACATGAAGCCGGCCATGTCCGAAGCCGCGCGATTTTTCGTGCGGATGAGCGGGTTATATGACCAGGCGGCTCGCGCTGCTTCTTCGCTGTAGCCCGGACTCGGGTCGCTCAACGCAGGCATCTGGTGGCGGGTGGCGGGTGGCGCGTGTGGTTTGCCGCGACTGGCAACGGTAATTGGCACAGCCAGGGATATCGCGCGCGACGTAACAACGCGGCAGGCAGCCGTCCGGTCTTTATGACATGAGGCTCTGATCTTTTTCGGGCACGGAAGCCAGAAATAGAAAAAGGCCTTATGGACATGCATCCATAAGGCCTTGATTTCTTTGGTCGGGGCGAGAGGATTTGAACCTCCGACCACCTGCACCCCATGCAGGTACGCTACCAGGCTGCGCTACGCCCCGAACAGCGGCAAAGTATAACAGAGCCTCCGCCCGATTAGAACCGCCGGCGCCCAACAAACAGCACACAGCGCGAGAGGACTGAAACCTCCGACCACCTGCACCCCATGCAGGTACGCTACAGGCTGCGCTACTTGCCGGATTGCTCCGTCGACACGATCAATGACTCAGCACATCGAGCACATGCAGCAGCTCCTTGCGCAACTGGTCGACATCGACGTTCGACGACGTCCCAGCAGGCTTCGCCGCCACCGGCTCTTCAACCTCTTCGATCGCGGCAGGGCCACCGTGACCGCCGTGCGAATCGAGACGGTTGCGCGCACCGTTGATCGTGAACCCCTGCTCGTACAGCAACTCGCGAATCCTGCGAATCAGCAGCACTTCATGATGCTGATAGTAGCGACGGTTACCGCGTCGCTTCACCGGCCTCAACTGCGTGAACTCCTGCTCCCAATATCGCAGCACATGCGGTTTCACGCCGCATAGCTCGCTGACTTCACCAATCGTGAAGTAGCGCTTCGCCGGAATCGGAGGCAAGACGACTTTTTCGATCGTCGCTGTCATCGTCAGTTAGCCGTGGTGGTGTTGCGCAGGGAACGCGCGAAAACTACGAGCGCGCGAAGCTCGCCTCAGCGCCGCTTTCAACCAGCGCCTTCAGCTTTTGACTTGCATGAAACGTCACGACGCGGCGCGCGGCGATCGGAATCGCCTCACCCGTTTTCGGATTTCTTCCGGGACGCTGCGGTTTGTCGCGCAACTGAAAGTTGCCAAACCCGGACAGCTTCACGCTATCGCCACTCTCCAGCGCATCGCGAATCACCTCGAAGAACGCTTCGACCATGTCCTTCGCCTCTCGCTTGTTGAGCCCGACATTGTCGAACAGCAACTCGGCAAGTTCAGCCTTGGTGAGCGTCGGCGTTTCGGCCGGTGCAGTGACAGGTGATGTCGGAATATCGCGAATCATGGCGCTACGCTGCGCCGTAAGAAGGGCTTCGAAATCACTCGAGTTCATTTCGTTCATAATCTATAAAATGGCGCGATAACCAGAAACGTAAATGCGGAAACAGCTGTTTTAAGGTTATCCGCGCAACCGTGCGCCATATACTCGAGCCAGACGATCCACCAGGGTTTTAATGGCCAGATCGACCGTTTCATCCTGAAGGGTCCCGCCAGTATCTTGCAAGGTCACACGGAACGCAAGGCTTTTCTCGGTAGCCGCCAGGCCGCCGGAAGTGTTTGATTTTGGACGAAATTCATCGAAAAGCGCAACCCGCTGAACGGTCTTGCAGGCGTCGTCCGAAAGGGCCTTTTGCAGCTCGTCGAGCAGCGCCTGAGCCTCGATATTCTGATCGACCACAACTGCAATATCACGCCGGACCGGCGGAAACTTCGATACTTCCGATGGAGTCGGCAACGCGCGCTGAATTAACGCGTCTGCTTCGATTTCAAACAGAATTGGCGCATGCGATAAATCATACTTCTGCATCCAGCGCGGATGAAGTTCGCCAATCCAGCCCACTGCCCGGCCGTCGATTTCCACGCGCGCGCTACGCCCCGGATGCAGCGCCGGATGCTCCGCCTTCACGAATTTCGGCACCACCGGCGCGAACAGCGCCTCGAGATCGCCCTTCACATCGAAGAAATCGACTGCGCGCGACGGCGCCGCCCACTGCTCTTCGAGCGCGGGGCCGTAAGCGAGCGCGCCCAGCATCTTCGGCTGCGCGAAACCCTCGATTGCCAGTTCGCCCGCCTTGATCGCCGGATCGTGCAGAAACACGCGGCCGGCTTCGAACACGCGAACGCGATCCGCGCGACGGTTCAGGTTCGAACGCAGCACGTGGATCAGGCTGCCGAACAATGACGTGCGCATCACCGAAAGCTGGCTCGCGATCGGATTGAGCAGACGCACCGGTTTGTCGTTGCCGGCAAAATCCTGCTCCCACTCAGCATCGACGAAGCTGAAATTCACCGTCTCCGCGTAGTCGCGCGCGGCGAGCGCGTGACGGATCGCGTGGATCGAGCGCTGCGTTTCGTTCGTACGACGCATCTCGCTGGTCGCGACCGGCGGACGCGCCGGAATCTTTTCGAAGCCGTAAATGCGCGCGACTTCTTCGATCAGGTCTTCCTCGATTTCGATGTCGAAGCGATACGACGGCGGCATCACCGCGAACGTATCGCCTTCGCGTTCGAACGTGAGGCCGAGACGCGTGAAGATCCGCGCGATTTCGTCCGCGTCGATCTGCACGCCGATGATCCGGTTCGCGCGCGCGACGCGCATCTTCACCGGCGCGCGTTGCGGCACATTGACGATCTGGTCGTCGACCGGGCCGGCTTCGCCGCCGCAGATGTCGAGGATCAGCTGCGAGATGCGTTCGATGTGCTCGACCGTCGTCGCGTAATCGACGCCGCGCTCGAAACGGTGACCCGCGTCCGTCGAGAAGTTGTACTTGCGCGAGCGGCCGCGGATGCTGTCCGGCCACCAGAACGCGGCTTCGAGATAGATGTTGGTGGTGTCGAGCGTGACGGACGTGCTGTCGCCGCCCATGATGCCCGCGAGGCTTTCGACGTGCTGCTCATCGGCGATCACGCCGACGGTTTCGTCGAGTTCGACCGTATTGCCGTTCAGCAGTTTGAGCGATTCGCCACGACGTCCCCAGCGGACATCGATGCCGCCATGAATCTTGTCGAGATCGAACACGTGCGACGGGCGACCCAGTTCGAGCATCACGTAGTTCGAGATGTCGACGAGCGCGGTAATGCTGCGCTGGCCCGAGCGCTCGAGGCGCTCGACCATCCAGTGCGGCGTCTTCGCGCGGGCGTTGACACCCCGAATCACGCGGCCCGAGAAACGGCCGCACAGATCCGGCGCGGAAATTTTCACGGGCAGCGTTTCGTTCAACTTGACGGCAACGGGCTTGATCTCGAGCGGGCGCAGCGGCGCGCCAGTAATCGCCGACGTCTCGCGCGCCACGCCAAACACGGAGAGGCAATCGGCCTTGTTCGGCGTCAGCTTGATTTCGAAGATCGTGTCGTCGAGATTCAGCGTCTCGCGGATATCCTGACCGATCGGCGTATCTTCCGGCAGGATCATGAGACCGCTATGATCTTCCGACAGCTTCAGTTCGCGCGCCGAGCACAGCATGCCCTGGCTCTCTACACCACGCAGCTTCGAAAGCCTGATCATGAACGGTGCGCCGCCCTCTTCGGCCGGCGGCAGCTGCGCGCCGACCAGCGCCACGGGCACCTTGATGCCGGGCGCCACGTTCGGCGCGCCGCACACGATGTTGAGCGTCGCGCCGGTGCCGGCGTCGACCTGACAGACGTTGAGCTTGTCCGCGTCCGGGTGCTTGACCACTTCGAGCACACGGCCCACGACGATCTTCGAGGTCGGCGGTGCCGCGGGCGTGAGCCCTTCGACTTCGAGACCCGCCATCGTCAATGCGTGCGACAGCTCGTCGGTCGTCATCCGCGGGTCGACAAAGCTTCTCAGCCAGGATTCAGGGAATAGCATGGTTCTTTACGTTCTAAACAGGTTAGGTCCACGTCCGGCAGCGTGCTCGCGCCGAATCCACCGAAGGTGCAGCTTGCGGTGACGGCACGCTGCCGTCAGCTTCGCGAGTCACGTCGCGCGCGTCAGGCGAATTGCCGCAGGAAACGCAGGTCGTTTTCGAAGAACAGACGCAGATCCTGCACGCCATAACGCAACATCGTCAGCCGCTCGAGGCCGCTGCCGAATGCGAAGCCGATGTACCGCTCCGGGTCGAGACCCATGTTGCGGATGACCGTCGGGTGAACCTGGCCGGAACCGGAAATTTCCAGCCATTTGCCCGCGTTCTTGCCGTGTTCGAACATCATGTCGATTTCGGCCGACGGTTCCGTGAACGGAAAATAAGACGGACGGAAGCGCACGAGAATGTCGTCGCGCTCGAAGAATTTCTTGAGGAAGTCGGTGTAGACGCCCTTCAGGTCCGCAAAGCTGATGTTCTCGTCGATCCACAGTCCTTCGACCTGATTGAACATCGGTGAATGCGTGGCGTCGCTATCCACACGATACGTGCGGCCCGGCACGATAACCTTGATCGGCGGCGTGTTGGTGCGCGCGTAACGAACCTGCATCGGGCTCGTGTGCGTGCGCAGCAGCAACTGGCGGCCGTCGGCATCCTTGCCGTCGATATAGAAAGTGTCCTGCATCGAACGCGCCGGATGGTTTTCCGGGCTGTTCAGCGCAGTGAAGTTGTACCAGTCGGTTTCGATCTCGGGGCCGTCGGCCACGTCAAAACCAATGGAGTGAAAAATCTGCTCGACGCGCTCCCATGTGCGCATCACCGGATGCAGGCTGCCTGCTCCGATGCCGCGGCCAGGCAGCGTGACGTCGATGGCTTCGGCGGCGAGGCGCTGGTTCAGCAATGCGTCGGCCAGTGCCTGGCGACGGGCCGTCAGCGCGGTTTCCACCTGCTGCTTGACGGCATTGATGCGCGCGCCTTCAGTCTTGCGAGTCTCGGGATCGAGCTTGCCAAGGCCCTTCAACAGCTCGGTCAGCGCACCCGACTTGCCGAGAAAACGGGCCTTCTCGTTTTCGAGCGTGGTGGTGTCGGTGGCCTGTTCGAAGGCCTTTTGCGCATCGGCGACAATCTGGTCCAGATCCATTGATCCCATCTTTTCAACGTCAGTGTTCAATGTTCGGTACGAGCGAAAACCGCTCGACCAACAAAAAAGGGGCTCGGTGAGGAGCCCCGTTTCTGTTGCAGCGTCACCGAGGCTACCGGATCTTCGCTGCAACGAACCACGCAGTACGATGTGCTAACTAGCGCAATCAGGCTGCAACGGCGGCTTTCACCTGCTGAACGATCGCAGCAAAAGCGGCCTTGTCGAACACAGCCATGTCGGCCAGCACCTTGCGGTCGAGTTCGATCGAAGCCTTCTTCAGGCCGTTGATGAACACGCTGTACGTCATGTCGTGCTGACGCACCGCCGCGTTGATACGCGTGATCCACAATGCACGGAACACACGCTTCTTGTTGCGGCGATCGCGGTAGGCATACTGGCCTGCGCGCATGACCGCCTGCTTGGCGATGCGATAGACGTTATTGCGACGGCCGCGGTAACCCTTGGCCAGCTTGATGATCTTCTTGTGACGGGCCCGTGCGGTAACCCCACGTTTGACTCTAGGCATATCTAGCTCCTGTGAGTTTCAGTTAAGGGTTAAGCGAACGGCAGCATCGCGCGCACGGAGTTCAGATTGGAATCATGAACGGCCGTGGAACCACGCAGTTGACGCTTGTTCTTGGTGGACTTCTTGGTAAGAATGTGGCGCTTGAAGGCTTGACCGCGTTTGACGGTACCACCCGGACGCACCACGAAGCGCTTTGCAGCACTCTTCTTGGTCTTCATCTTAGGCATGACGAACAACTCCATTATTAGATGGATATGGGTGTGCGGTCGGCCCTGATGGCCCTGACCCGCCCTTCGAAACCCACTCCACTTGGTATGCAGCTGACCGATGTTGCTGGCCGCCGCTTTTCAGGAAAGCGCCCGCTACGCGGGCACACTTCCGAAACCTGCCATTCCGCCGATCATCGACGGGCACTGCTTGTTCTGCACAACAGCATCGACATTGCGCATCGAACGATGCGCAGCGCGCTGCTTACTTCTTCTTTTTCGGGCCCAGCACCATGATCATCTGGCGCCCTTCCATCTTCGGCATCTGCTCGACTGCACCTACTTCGTCGAGGTCGGTGCGCAGGCGCTCAAGCATGCGCATACCGATTTCCTGGTGCGCCATTTCGCGGCCGCGGAAACGCAACGTGATTTTCGTCTTGTCGCCGTCTTCGAGGAAGCGAATGAGGTTGCGCAGCTTGACGTTGTAGTCGCCGTCATCCGTACCCGGCCGGAATTTGACTTCCTTGACCTGGACGATCTTCTGCTTGAGCTTGGCCTCGTGTTGCTTCTTTGCTTCCGAGTACTTGAACTTGCCGTAGTCCATCAAACGGCAGACCGGGGGAACCGCCTGCGGGGCGATTTCGACCAGATCCACGTCCTGCTGTTCCGACAGGCGGAACGCATCAGCGAGTTTCACGATGCCGAGCGGTTCGTTCTCGACTCCGACCAGACGCACCTCGGGTGCAGTAATTTCACCGTTGATGCGATGCGCAGACTTATCAGTAGCGATGTTACGTTTCCTCTAAAAATTAAAAAAACGAGCCGCGCTGCCAGGTGGCTTACTTGAACGACTGGACGTCCTGTCGCAGACGCTCAATGAAGGCATCGACCGGCATCACTCCCAGATCGACACCACCACGGGCACGCACGGCTACCGTTTGTGCATCACGCTCCTTGTCGCCGACAACCAGCAGATACGGGACCTTTTCCAGCGTGTGCTCGCGTATTTTATAGCTAATCTTCTCGTTGCGCAAATCGGCCTCTACTCTAACCCCTTGTTTTTGCAACGTTTGGGCTATGGACCGGGCATATCCGGCCTGACTTTCGGCGATATTCATCACCACAACCTGCATCGGAGCAAGCCACGACGGCATTGCACCAGCATGGTGCTCGATCAGAATACCGAGGAACCGCTCCATCGACCCGACGATCGCCCGGTGCAGCATGATCGGCCGGCGACGACTGTTGTCTTCGGCCACGTACTCGGCGCCGAGACGCTCCGGCAGCACCATGTCGAGCTGGAGCGTACCGCACTGCCACGAGCGGCCGAGCGCGTCCTTGATGTGGTACTCGACCTTCGGGCCATAGAACGCGCCCTCGCCCGGCAGCTCTTCCCACGTCACGCCGCACGCGGTCAGTGCTTCACGCAGGCCCTGCTCCGCACGGTCCCAGGTTTCGTCCGTGCCGGCGCGCGCGTCGGGACGCAACGACAGCTTGATGTCGACATTGTCGAAACCGAAGTCGTGGTACACGCTCATCGCGAGCGTATTGAACGCGATCGATTCGCTGATGAACTGGTCTTCGGTACAGAAAATGTGCGCGTCGTCCTGCACGAAGCCGCGCACACGCATCAGGCCATGCAGCGCGCCCGACGATTCGTTGCGATGGCACGAGCCGAATTCCGCGTAACGCAGCGGCAGATCCCGGTACGAACGCAGGCCGTGATTGAACACCTGCACGTGACCCGGGCAGTTCATCGGCTTGATCGCGTAGTCGCGCTTTTCCGATTCCGTCGTGAACATGTTTTCACGATAGTTCTGCCAGTGACCGGACGCTTCCCACAGCGAACGGTCCATGATCATCGGCGTCTTGATTTCGAGGTAGCCGGCGTCGTTCACGCGGCGACGCATGTACTGCTCGACCTGCTGCCACAGCGTCCAGCCGCGCGGATGCCAGAACACCATGCCCGGCGACTCGTCCTGCATGTGGAAAAGATCGAGCTGCTTGCCGAGCTTGCGATGATCGCGCTTCTCGGCCTCTTCGAGCATGTGCAGGTACGCTTCCTGGTCTTCCTTCTTCGTCCAGGCCGTACCGTAGATGCGCTGCAACTGTTCGTTCTTCGAATCGCCGCGCCAGTAAGCACCCGCGACCTTCATCAGCTTGAAGACCTTCAGCTTGCCGGTGGACGGCACGTGCGGGCCGCGGCACAGGTCGGTGAAACCGCCGTGCGAATACAGCTTGATTTCGTCGGTGGCGGGAATCGACGCGATGATCTCGGCCTTGTACTTCTCACCGATGCTCTTGAAGTAATCGACGGCTTCATCGCGCGATACGACGCGGCGCGTAACGGGCTCGTCTTTCTTCGCGAGTTCCTGCATGCGCTTCTCGATCTTCTCGAGATCTTCCGGCGTGAAGGGACGGTTGTACGCGAAGTCGTAGTAAAAGCCATTGTCGATGACCGGCCCGATCGTCACCTGCGCTTCCGGATACAGGTCTTTGACCGCGTACGCGAGCAGGTGAGCCGTGGAGTGACGAATGATGTCGAGGCCGTCCGCGTCTTTCTCGGTGACGATCGCGAGCGACGCGTCGTGATCGATCAGCGAAGACGTGTCGACCAGCTCGCCATCGACCTTGCCGCCGAGCGCGGCTTTCGCGAGGCCCGCGCCGATCGACGCCGCGACTTCAGCCACCGTTACCGGATGCTCGTACTGTCGAACAGAACCGTCAGGCAGACGTATCGAAACCATTGTGTTCTCCGTGAGGCCGACCCTCGGCACATGCCGCGATCAGGCGAGAAAACCAAAAAAGCGCCAAAAAAGCGAAAAAAAATGCGGCCCCGCTTTCGAGGGGCCGCATTCACATTTCCAGCTAACTGCAACGGCAAACGTGGTCCTCGACTAGCGCCGATCCGAAGTGGTTCCGGTCAACGTTCGCGGTGTCATAACCGTATTCGCCTTTTGCGCCGAAGCGCTTGTTGCCGCTTGCTACGAAACCCCGGCAAACCAGAGTTTCCTTTCGTTGGTAGGCTCGATTGGACTCGAACCAACGACCCCCACCATGTCAAGGTGGTGCTCTAACCAGCTGAGCTACGAGCCTGAAGAAACGAGATTATATGGAGCACCTCGAAACTTGGCAAGCACTTTTATGCGTCGACATTAAAAATCCAGACGACGCATATCGATGCGTCCAGGCGACGCACTTCTCACCCCTTGCGCGACGCGCGAACCACGCCCGTTACCTCGCCCAGCAACGCGCACGCGCGCTGAATCTGCGCGGCGCTCGACACCTCGACGGTGAACTGCATGAACGCCGCGTTACGCCGCGTCTGCGTCTTCACGCCGATCACGTTCATCTTCTCGCGCGCGAAAATTTCGGAGATGTCGCGCAGCAAACCTTGCCGGTCCGACGCCTCGATCGTGAGGTCGACCGGATACACCGAGCGACCGTGCCCGCCCATCACATCGGCGGACCACGCTGTTTCGAGCACGCGTTCCGGCGCACGTTCCGCCATGCGCAGAAACGTCGGGCAATTGCTGCGATGAATCGACATGCCCTTGCCACGTGTGACGAATCCGCTGATGACATCAGGCGGCGCCGGACGGCAACAACGCGCGAGCTGCGTGAGCAGCGCGTCGACGCCGACAACCAGCACACCCGTCGATGCGCCCTGCGCGACACTCGCGCCGCTGCTGCGCTTTTCGAACTGCTCGGGCGCCTCGACGACCGGTTCGGGCGGCGGCGCATCGTGCAGCGCCTGCTCGACGAGACGCAGGCTGAACTCTTCCTTGCCGACCACCCAGAAGAGCTCGTCGGTCGTCTTGAAGCCGAGCTTTGCAGCAAGCTGATCGAGATTGACGGAGGTCTTGCCTTCGCGCTGCAACGTCTTTTCGACCATCGCCCGGCCGATCGACATGTTCTCCTGCAGATCGACTGCGTTGAACCACGCGCGCACTTTCTGGCGCGCGCGCGAACTGCGCAGATAGCCTAGCTGCGGATTGAGCCAGTCGCGCGACGGGCCACCCTCCTTCACCGATACGATTTCGACGGTTTGCCCGTTCTGCAGCGGCGTGTTGAGCGGCACCATCGCGCCATCGACGCGCGCGCCGCGGCACCGATGGCCCAGTTCGCTATGCAGGTGATACGCAAAGTCGACAGGCGTCGCGCCTTGCGGCAACGGGATCACGCGCGCCTGCGGCGTGAGGACGTAGATCTGGTCGTCGTCGAGCGTCGCCTGGCGCAACTGCTCCCAGGGCTGGGCCGCGGGCCGGCCATCGTGCTCGCCTTCGGAGACATCGTCTTTCCACGCGAGCAGTTGACGCAGCCACGCGATCTTCTCGTCGTACTTCTCGCTTGCGCTGAACTGGCCGCCGTAGCCGCGCGTGCCCGCTTCCTTGTAACGCCAGTGCGCCGCGACGCCGTACTCGGCGAACTGGTGCATCTCCTGCGTGCGGATCTGCACCTCGAACGCCCGGCCGTCGTCGCCGATCACAACTGTGTGAAGCGACTTGTAGCCGTTCGGCTTCGGACGCGAGATGTAATCGTCGAACTCTTTAGGAACCGGCTGCCACAGGTTGTGCACGATACCCAGAACCGTGTAGCAATCCTTGATGTCCGGCACGATGACGCGAAACGCGCGCACGTCATACAGCTCCGAGAAATCGAGCTCCTTGCCGCGCATCTTGCGCCAGATGCTATAGATGTGTTTCGGCCGGCCGCTCACTTCAGCGCGAATATGCGCGGCCGCCAGTTCGTGTTGCAGACGCGCGATCGCCTCTGCAACGTAAGCCTCACGCTCGACGCGCTTCTCGTCGAGCAGTTTCGCGATGCGCTTGTAGGTCTCCGGTTCCTCGAAGCGAAACGCGAGATCTTCGAGTTCCCATTTCAGTTGCCAGATGCCCAGCCGGTTGGCGAGCGGCGCGTAGATATCGAGTGTCTCGCGTGCGACGTCCGGCGAAAGCGTGATCTTCGCCGCCGCGTAATACCGCAACGACTGCACGCGCGACGCGAGCCTGATCAGCACGACACGGATGTCCTGCGCGAACGCGAGCAGCATCTTGCGCAGCGCCTCGACCTGCGCGCGCCGCGCGGCCTGCGCGTCGCGACCCGTATCGGGCAGTGCGTTCTGCGCGGCGCGCAGGCTCACCGTACCCAGCCGCAACAGCTTGCGGACGTCGCTCACCAGTTGCGCGACCTCGTCGCCGAAGCGCTCCGCGATGAGCCGCTCCGGATCCTTCAGATGCGGTGTCAGGGCGAACAGCGCCGCCGCGAGCACCGCGGACGGATCCACGTTGAGCGTGCGCATGAGCGCCGCCGTGCCCGCGGCATGATCCGCCAGCAACTCGCCCGACGAAAGCCGCACGTCGCCCGCGTGTTTGCGCACGAACGCCATCGCTTCGTCAAAAGACGGCACGGGATTCGGAACGGTCGTGACAGTATCGGTATTCATGATGCGGCGCTTCGCCGGAAAAGCCAGGAGTGACGAAAAACAGTTGCCGTATTCGCTCAGCTACGCTGCGCGGCCACGACGACGATCTCGACGAGGCATGCCGGGTTCGCCAGCTTCGCTTCGACCGTTGCGCGCGGCGGTGTGGCGCCCGCGGCAACCCACGTATCCCACACAGCGTTCATGCCGGCGAAGTGAGCCATGTCCGAGATATAAATCTGCACGGACAGCAAATGCGACTTGTCGCTGTTCACTTCGGCGAGCAGGCGGTCGATGTGGCCCAGCACTTCGCGCGTCTGGCCGGCGATGTCGTGGTTCGTGTCCTCGGCGATTTGACCGGCGAGGTAGACGGTACCGTTATGCACGGCGATTTCCGAGAGACGCGCGCCGACGTGGTGACGAATGACTGCCATGAAAAATCCTGTGATCGGGGTTGAGGGTAATCGATTGAACATGTGCACGGCGCGGACAGCAAACCGCGCCGTGCAACCCTATATTATGACGCGCCAGATGTTTCGCCGATGAAGAAGCGCCGCGCGATCGCTATCTGGTCGTCGGCGAGGAAGGCCGGTGCATGTCCGACGCCTGGAATTTCGACGCTCGATACCGCGCGCCCCTGCCCGACCATTTTCTCGACCGTTTCACGCGACAGCAGATCGGACAGCTCCCCGCGAACCACGAGTACCGGGCCTTCCGTCGCCGCCAGCGAACGCCACAGCGCGGCTTCACCGAGTGCCGTCATTTCTGGCGTTGCAGCGGCAAACGGCTGCGCGATGCGCGGATCGTAGCGAAGCTGCCACGCGCCATCGCGTTCGTGCAGCAACGGCGTATTGATCTCGCGCCACTCGTCCGGCGTGAGCGGTCCGAACGACGCCGCGAGCAGCGCGGCGTAATCGATGCCCTGCTGCAACGTTTCGAAACGCGCCGGCTTGCCGAGATAATCACCAATGCGCGAGAGCGCCACCGGCTCGACATGTGGACCCACGTCGTTGACCAGCATCCTGCCGATTGGCGAATCCGGCACGCCGGCCAGCGCCATGCCGATCAGGCCGCCCATCGACGTGCCGAACCAGTCGACCGATTGCACATCGAGCCGCGCGATCAGCGTGATCATGTCGCTGACGTACTGCGGCACGCCGTAGTAGCTGGGGTCGGCAAGCCATGAGGACATCCCCCGGCCCACCACGTCCGGGCACACCACGCGATACGTATCGGCGAACGCGGCCGCGAGCCGGTCGAAATCGCGCCCCGTTCGCGTGAGGCCGTGCACGCACAGCAGCACGCGCGGATTGGCCGGATCACCCCACTCGGTGTACGCGACACGGTGCAGGCCACCAGGACTGATGCACTGCACGTCATGCTGGCGAGGTGACGCGAAAGGTGTGGCGGTCGTCATCGATAAGTCTCCAGGCCGAAGCGTGGCCGCTGTTCCGGATAGCCCGGAAGAGAATGCGGCGCGCCTGATATGCTGCATCAGACAAGCCGTTCAACATGCAACCGATTGTAAACCGCTTGCGACCCGGCCGCCGCCCTGGCCGAACGGCCTGGCACGCCTGCACCACGCGCCCCCCGCGCCGGCTCACATCAAGCTCCAAATAAAAACGGGCGAAACTCGCGTTCCGCCCGTTTTTATCAACAGGGAGACGTATCGAACTGACGCCGCCTCGACGACCGCGCCTGAAACCGGGCCCGTCAGCTCACCGCGCTCACATCGAGCGGTGCGCCCGTCTTCGCCTTGATTTCATCGACGCTCACGCCCGACGCCAGTTCGACCACCTTCAGGCCGTCCTCCGTGACGTCGATCACGCCCAGGTCGGTAATGATCCGGTCGACGACGCCCACGCCCGTCAACGGCAGCGAGCATTCCTCGAGAATCTTGTGCTGGTCGCCTTTCGCGACGTGCTCCATCAACACGACCACGCGCTTGACGCCCGCGACCAGATCCATCGCACCGCCCATGCCCTTGATCATCTTGCCCGGGATCATCCAGTTGGCCAGATCGCCCTTCTTGCTGATCTGCATCGCGCCGAGAATCGCCAGGTTGATGTGGCCGCCGCGAATCATCGCGAACGAATCCGCCGACGAGAAAATCGACGAACCAGGCAGCGTCGTGACCGTCTGCTTGCCGGCGTTGATCAGGTCGGCGTCCACTTCCTCTTCGGTCGGCGACGGGCCAATGCCAAGCAGGCCGTTTTCCGATTGCAGCCACACTTCGACGCCCTTCGGCACATGGTTCGCCACCAGCGTCGGCAGGCCGATGCCGAGGTTCACGTAAAAGCCGTCCTGCAATTCCTTCGCCGCGCGCGCGGCCATTTCGTCACGATTCCATGCCATGATCAGTCTCCTTTCGCGCGGACGATGCGTTGTTCGATGCGTTTTTCCGGATGCGCGTTCAGCACGATGCGCTGCACGAAGATGCCCGGCGTATGAATCGCGTCCGGATCGAGTTCGCCGGTTTCCACGATTTCCTCGACTTCCACGACCGTGATCTTGCCGGCCATCGCGCACATCGGGTTGAAGTTGCGCGCCGTGCGGCGATAGATCAGGTTGCCGGATTTGTCGGCCTTCCACGCCTTCACGAGCGCGACGTCGGCGGTCAGCGAATGTTCGAGCACGTAGTGGTTTTCGCCGAACTGGCGCGTTTCCTTGCCCTCGGCGATCAGCGTGCCGTAGCCCGTGTTCGTGAAGAACGCCGGAACGCCCGAGCCGCCTGCGCGCAGTTTCTCGGCAAGCGTGCCTTGCGGCGTGAATTCGAGTTCGAGTTCGCCGGCCAGAAATTGCCGCTCGAATTCCTTGTTCTCGCCGACGTACGACGAGATCATCTTTTTGACCTGACGCGTTTGCAGCAGCAGGCCGAGGCCGAAACCATCGACGCCCGCATTGTTGCTGATACACGTGAGGCCTTTCACGCCGGTGTCGCGCAGCGCGGCGATCAACGCTTCGGGGATGCCGCACAGGCCGAAGCCACCGACGGCGAATGTCTGCCCGTCCTTGACGATGTCTTTAAGCGCGTCGGCCGCGCCTGGATAGACCTTGTTCATCAGTTTGTCCCTTCCTCGATTGGAATTCCGGAATCCGGATCGGTGCGATACCAGTGAATCATACGACGACGCCGTGGCATCGTCCGGTTCAGCTGTGACTTCGCTGCCTCTTGATCTGTTCGAAAGGGTACGATGGCGTGACCATGCGGCACAATACGCAAAAGTACATAAGTATTTGTCACTGTATGCCGCCGCTTCAGGCTTCACCCGCGCACCTTATGCCCGCACTGGATTATCAAACCGCCTTTCATCTCGCGCCAATCGGGCTCGTGCTTTCGCGCGAGCGGACCATCGAGGACTGTAACGACCAGCTCGCGTCGATTTTCCGCTGCCCGTGCGAATCGCTGATTGGACAGTCTTTTCAGATGCTGTACCCGTCGCCGGATGAATTCGAGCGCATCGGCGAGCGCATTCCGCCGATCATGACCGCGCAGGGCAGCTACGCCGACGATCGCATCATGAAGCGCGCGGACGGAGAGCTGTTCTGGTGTCACGTGACGGGACGCTCGCTCGATCGCACCGAGCCGCATGCGGTGGGCGTATGGACGTTCGAGGATCTCAGCGCGACCCGGCGGGTCGCGGTCGAGTTGACGCCGCGCGAGCGGGAAATCGCCGCGCAGCTGGTGACCGGCAAGACGAGCAAGCAGATTGGCCGGGCGCTGGATATCAGCTCGCGAACGGTCGACGTCTACCGGTCCCGCCTGATGCGCAAGTACGACACCGGGAACGCCACCGAACTGCTACAACGGCTGCTCGGACATTAGGGCTTCGATGCGGCGGGCGTCACGGCGGCGACGTTAGAGGCTGGCTCCCGGTCTGTCCCGCCGCGCCCACGGCGCAACCGACCGCTCAGGCCGCCTTCACGAGCGCGGCGTTTTCGATCGTCGAGCGCAACAGGTCGGGAATCTGCACGGATTTGCCCGCCGCGTAGTCGATCCAGACGCAGCGCGCGGCGCCACGTGCATAGACGGTGTCCGGATCGTCGGCGCGCGTCAGTTCGAAAGCGGTGTCGAAGCTGCTGCGCCCAGGCGTGCCGACCGACATGCGGCCAATCACATTGCCGGGATAGTGAAGCTGCTTCAGAAACTCCATCGATGCATTGACGATGACGGGCCCCTGCCCCTCGCCATTGCCGCCGGCGATACCGAGCTGCTCGAACCAGGAAATGCGCACCTGCTCCATGTAACGGAAATAGACCGTGTTGTTCACATGGCCAAACGCGTCCATATCGCCCCAACGGATCGGCATGGACATCTCGAACACTGCGTGATATTCGCTCATCGTACTTCTTCTGCGGGCTGAAACAGGTTGCCACGCGCAGGCCGAAGCGGCTCGTGGCCACCTCGCCGGCGCGCTGTAAAAAACGCTCAGGCGAGGCCGAAGCCGTCGTCGGCGGTAATGATCGAGCCGTTGATGAACTGCGATTCGTCGGCTGCGAGCAGAAGCAGCAGGCCGTCCAGGTCTTCTGGCTTGCCGACGCGATGCCGCGGCAGCATGGAAACCAGCTTCTGCCCCTGCTCCGTCGACCAGTGATGGTGATTGATTTCCGTGTCGATATAGCCCGGACAGATCGCGTTCACGTTGATGCCATGACGGCCCCACTCCAGCGCCATCGATTTCGTCATATGAACGACCGCGGCCTTGCTCATCGAGTACAGACCGATTTGCGGCAGCACGCGCAACCCGGCTACCGAAGCGATATTGATGATGCGGTACGCCGGTTTCTGCCCGCCGCCGCCGCGCATCATCATCCGCTTGGCCACTTCCTGCGCGACGAAGAATGCGCCGCGGGTATTCGTGTCGAACACGTATTCGAAGTCGGCCGGCGTGACATCGGAGAGCTTCTGGGTGGTCGAAACGCCCGAGTTGTTGATGAGAATATCGATGGTGCCAGCTTCCGTTTCGGCGTGCGCGACCGCCGACTTGATGCTCTGGTAATCGGTGACGTCGAGCGAAACGACGTGCGCCGCGCCACCGGAAGCCTCGATTTCGGCGCGCAGTTCCTTCAGGCGCTCGGTGCGGCGGCTTGCCAGCACGACTTTCGCGCCTGCCTGCGACAACACCTGCGCGAAGCGTTTGCCCAGCCCGCTCGACGCGCCGGTAATCAGCGCGACCTTGCCTTCCAGATTGATCGAACGGCCCATTGTCGTTCCTTTATTCAGTTCGGTTGATGCGGCGGCTGCCTGAAGCGGGCGTCCGCGAAGAAGGGTTAAACCGTATCACAAAAATAGAACGATCGTGCTAATGTAGATGGCTTGGGTTGCGGCGTCCAGGTCCTTCCCGGACAATACGATCCCGAAAAAAGCATTCTAACGGTAAGAGGAGCATCAATGACCCCCGCAAGTCTCATTGAGCAGTACGGCCCGCGCGAGTCGATGGAATACGACGTGGTGATCGTCGGCGGCGGGCCCGCGGGGCTGTCCGCGGCGATCCGCCTGAAGCAGCGTGCGCAGGAAGCCG
>NZ_CAJQYY010000039.1 GCF_907164575.1 Paraburkholderia gardini | reverse complement strand
TTCCCGCCTCCCCCGCACTCCCTTGCCGAAAGCGCGAAAGATCGAGATTCTAGCCACCTCCTCCATGCCTGGCAAGCGTTATTTTTGAGAACATCAAGGCGACGCCTGAACACGGCGATTGAGGTGAACAGAGGGGTGGTTTCCGCTAACCAGAGATGTCGTCGATCAGACGATGGCCGGCTTTTCCATCAGCCGTCCGACGATCCGCAGAAAGTGATCGACGGAAGGTGTGTCGCGATTCGCTTCTTTCGCGCGATCGTCCCATTTGCGCAGGCGCAGTGCATCTTCCGCCCAGGGTCTGGCCAGGAAGATCTGAGCTTCTTCGCTGCTATAGATACCCCCCTGCAATTCGAGGCTTCGCACAGAATCGGCCGAGAGCTGCCCGAAGTACGTCTCATCGATCGCGCAAAGGCAGCGCTTGGCGTCCACATGCAGACGGATCGGTTCGAGTACCGCCTCAGGCAGCACTGGCCGCAGGAACGGTAACGCGAAATATTGATGCAGGTCGTCGATGCCGCGCACCGTCGGCGTCTCGCCCTGCTGGTTCAGCAGGTGTCCGAGATCGTGCAGGAAAGCCGCGGCGATCAGTGCATCGCTCGCACCTGCTTCTTCCGCGAGCGCGCCACTCTGCAATGCGTGTTCGAGCTGCGTGACCGGCTCGCCGCTATAGGCGAGTTCGCCGTACTGCTCGAACAACGTACGGATGTCGTCCAGACTTAATGCCACGCTCTTACTCCCACGGTAACGAAAACGTCTTGAGGTTCGTGAAGCTCTTCATCGCTTCCTGTACGCCTTCCTTGTAGCCAAGGCCTGAATCCTTGATACCGCCAAACGGCGTCAGTTCCGACCGGTAGCCCGGCACTTCCCATACGTTCACCGTGCCAACACGCAGTTCGTTGACGAAACGGATAATCGCGTCCTGACGGTTCGTGCAGACGCCCGATGACAATCCGAACGCCGTGCCGTTGCTGATCCGGATCGCGTCGTCGAGCGTATCGAAGGTGATGACCGGCGACACCGGACCGAACGTTTCCTCGCGCACGAGCGCCATCGAAGGGTCGACCTGATCGAGAACCGTCGGCGAATACAGCGCACCGCGGCGCTGGTTGCCCACGAGCAGCCGCGCGCCCTGCGCGACCGCTTCGTTCACGCGCGATTCGAAGAACATCGCAGCAGCTTCGTCGATGACGGTACCCATCTGGCTTGCCGTGTCGAACGGATCGCCGTAGACCCAGGCGCGTGTCTTCTCCACCACGAGCTCGGTGAAACGCGCCGCGACGCTCTTCTGCACGAGCATGCGTTTGACCGCCGTGCAACGTTGCCCGGAGTTCTTGTACGAGCCCTGCACCGCCAGCGTGGCCGCGCGTTCGAGGTCGGCGTCCTCGAGCACGATCAGCGGATCGTTGCCGCCCAGTTCCAGCACGACGCGCCGGTAGCCCGCTCTCGCTGCGATGTGTTTGCCGATTGCCACACCGCCCGTGAACGTCACCAGTTCCGCGCGCGGATTCGTCACAAGCTCGTCGGCGATTTCGCGCGGATCGCCCGTCACGACCTGCAGCATCGGCGCGGGCAAACCGGCTTCGTACAGGATGTCCGCGAAATAGTACGCAGACAGCGGCACTTTCTCCGACGGCTTCAGCAACACGCAGTTGTTGGTCGCGATCGCCGGCGCCACCTTGTGCGCAACCTGATTCATCGGATGGTTGAATGGCGTGATCGCGACGATCACCCCCGCGAGCGGCTCGCGCTGCGTAAACACGCGACGCTTCTTGCCATGCGGCGTGAGATCGCACGAGAAACTCTGGCCGTCGTCGCGCAACGCTTCGATCGACGCAAACTTCAGCACGTCCGCAACGCGTCCGATCTCGTAACGCGAATCCTGCTTCGACAAGCCGGATTCGCGCGAAATCAGATCCGACGCTTCTTCAGTGCGTTCCCGCAGCAGTGCGGCAGCGCGCTCAAGAATGTGCGAGCGTTCGTAGCGCGTGAGCGTCGACTGATACGCGGCTGCGTATTCGAATGCGCCGCGCACATCGTCGACACTTGCAAGCGGCACGGTACCCACACGCAGCCCCGTATAAGGATCGAATACATCGAGCGTGCGATCGCGCATCGCGCGCTCGCCCCTCAGACGCAGCGCTTCTGCACGAAACGCGGGGTGATCCTTATGTGTGAGCGCATTCATGATTTCACCACATGGTTGAGCGCAAGATCGAAGATGTCGAAATTACGCAGGCGCCGGCCTTGCGTCGCGGAACGCTCAATCGGGCGATTGAAAAGCAGCGGCACGGTCTGCTCGGACAAACCGCCGTGCGAGCGCAGCGGCACCGTCAGACCCGAAAGATCGTGCTGCTCGCGGCGCGTGCCCAGCACGACGTTGCGCGTGCTGACCACGACGATGTCGCCCACGCGGTCGTTCGGCAATTCGAAACGCTCGCATGCGGCCTTGTTGTCGAGCACGACCTCGACGCCCGGCAGACCGCCAATGCGTTCGATGACCTGTGCGGCGCTGACGTCACGCGGCAGATAAACCGTCGCGAACGAACCGAGCGCGCCGTGGTGAACCACGTAGGGATCGGTGATCGGCAGAATCACACGCGCGGTCCGCGCGCCGAGCCAGTCGTCCAGTACGTCCTGCAGATAAATCACATTGGGCTCGCCCGTCTCCGGATCGTGCTTTGCGTTCATGCCGTGGTCGGCGGTCAGCGCGACCACCCAGCCAAGTGCGTCAAGCTGGGCGAGGTAGCCGTCCATCATCGCGTAGAACGCATTTGCGCCTTCGGTGCCCGGCGCGGACTTGTGCTGCACGTAATCGGTGGTCGACAGATACATCAGGTCGAGCTTGCGGGTTTCAGCGAGCCGCACGCCCGCCGCGAACACGAATTCCGACAGTCCGGCGCTGTAGACGTCCGGCACCGGCAGGCCGACCAGATCGAGTACGTTGTCGATGCCGTTTTCCTCGCGCGTCACGCTGTCGGCCTTTTCGGCGGAAAAGCAGATGCCTTTCATCTGCCAGCCAAGCAGACGGCGCAGCTTGTCTTTCGCCGTCACGACCGCCACTTTCGCGTCCACTTCCGACGCCGCGGCGAGCAGCGTGCCGGCACGCAGATACGCGGGGTCGTTCATCATGACTTCGGCGCCCTTGCCGCCGTTCGCGTCCGGATCCCAGAAGTAGTTGCCGCAAATACCATGCACCGAAGGCGGCACGCCACACACGATCGACAGGTTATTCGGGTTGGTAAAGGATGGAATCACGCAGTCGCCCTTGAAGGCCGCACCGCCCTTCAACATCTTGCCGAGGAACGGCGCGACGCCGGCCGCGACCGCGGCTTCCAGATAGTCGTATTCGCAACCATCGACGCACACGACAACAACCGGCGTGGACGGAAAGGCGTACTGGCGGCCATTGGCTTCGAAACTGCGTTGAGTCTGGTTTGACATCGTCTTCATCCATTCGCGTCGATCACGCGCGTTCTTCATCAGTCGAGACTGGAACGGCCGCTACCGCAGACCGCATCGACCGCGCTCCAGCCGGTTCACAAGCTTCATGCGCACGCTGCCGGCCACCGTTCACGTGCGCGCGCATCAGCGCCGCCGCGTGCTCCGCATCGCGCGCGGCAAGCGCCGCGAGGATCGCGCGGTGCTCGTCCAGCGAGCGCTCCATCGCATCGTCATGCGCGACAAGCGCCGCACGACGGAAAAGATTCAGTTCGCCAACCAGCCGCCGGTAGGTCTCGTACAGCTTGCCGTTGCCCGTCGCGACCACGATCGTGTCGTGAAACGCGACGTTGGCGCGCGTGTACGCGTCCTTATCCTGCACGGCGAGCGCGTCCTGCATGCTCTCCACCCAGCCGCGCAGCTTCGCGAGCTGTATTCCGTCGAGACGCGCCGCCAGCATCCGGCACGCCGCTTCTTCCAGCACCGCGCGCACGGCGTAAATCTCGTCGGCCTCAGCGAGCGTCACGGTACGCACGAACACGCCACGGTTTTTCTCGGTACGCACGAGCCCGGCCTGCTCCAGCGCGCGAAACGCTTCCCGCACCGGCCCGCGCGATACCTGCAACCGCGCGGCCCAACCGGCTTCGTTGAGCTTGTCGCCAGGCGCGAGGTTGCCGTCGGCGATCTGGCGCTCGATCGCATCGCGCACCAGGGTTGTCAGCGAATGCCTGCGCACCACGTCAATTGCATCGACGGCAACAGTTTGCATATTTTCGGTCATTTCGACATATTTTGCCACATCGATATGCGCGATGCGCCAACGAGGGCACATCGCGGGAAAATTTTTGAACGGCGGCCGGTCAGTCCACGCGACGGCGTGGTACGCGAGCGGCAATCAGCAGCAGCGCAGCGAGCGAGACGAGCAGAAGAATCAGCGAAAGTGCGGAAGCCGGCAGGTAATAACCACGCTCGACCTGTCCAACGACGACGATCGGCACGGTTGCAAAACCCGGCGGATAAACAGTCAGCGTCGCGCCCAGTTCACCGAGCGATAACGCAAAGCCGAGCGCGAGACTCGCGCGGATCGCCGGTACGAGCTGCGGCAGCACCACGCGACGCAACACCATCGCAGGCGGCGCACCGAGACTGGCCGCCGCTTCGCGCAGGATGGTCAATTCGGGGCGCAACGCGGCGCTTGCGCAGCGATAGCAGAACGGCAAGACGAGCGCGAGCTGCACGAACACGACGATCGCAGCCGAACTCGACAGGTCGACGGGCGCCTTGTGATACGCGATCAGCACGGCCAGACCGAGCACGACGCTGGGCACGCCGTTGGGCATCATCGCGATCGTATCGACGAGCACGCCAAGCCCGCGGCGATCGCGTCCTTCGAGCGCCAGCGCAAGCCACAAGCCAAGCGCGGTGCCGAGCACGGCAACGCCGAAGCCGATTTCGAGGCTCGTGGTGAGCGCATCGAAATCGCTGGAACCAAGGCGTTCGAACCAGCGCATGCTGAAACCATCGGGCAGGATCGTGCCCGACCAGTGCGCCGCGACGCTCGAGAGCGCGACCACGACCACAGGCAACACGAACAGCCAGAAACACAGCAGCGCAGCGAGACCGAGCAGCACGGAGCCCGCGAAACGCACCAGTATGTTGCGCTTCACCGGCCGTGCGCGATGATGGATTGCCGGCAGCGGAACCGGGTCGAGTTCAGCGTCCATGGCCTGCGCCTCCTGCCTTGCGTCGGTTGACCTGGCGATACAGCGCGTAAAGCGACAGCGACATCGCCAGCATGACGACGGCGCCCGCCGCCGCGGTGGGCAGATCGAGGTCGACCGTCGCCGAACTGTAGATCGCCACCGGCAGCGTGATCAGATGCGCGCTGCCAAGCACGAGCAGAATGCCGAACTCGTTGAGCGTCAGCAGGAAACAGAGAATCGTGCCGGCCGCGATGCCCGGCCACGCGAGCGGCAGGATCACGCGAAACGCGACCATCCAGCCGTGCGCGCCGAGGCTGCGCGCCGCTTCGATCAGACGCATGTCGAGCGTGGCGAACGAAGCGAGTGTCGGACGCACGACGAACGGCGCGTAAAACACCACTTCAGCGAGAATCACGCCGCCAATGCCGAACAGAAAGTCGAGCGGCGGGTTCTCCAGATGAAAAAGCCGTTGCAGCCCGATGCTGACCGAGCCCTGCGAGCCGTACAGAAAGATCAGCGTGAACGCGACGAGAAACGATGGAAACGCCACGAACAGTTCGAGGAACCGCGTCACCATCCGCGCGCCGGGAAACGGCTTGAAGAACAGCAGCGACGCCAGCGCGACGCCCAGCAGCGACGCGAGCCCGGCGCTCGCGAACAGGATCCACAACGTCGTGCCGACGACGCCGCTCGTCTCCGGATTCTGGAAGAACTGCGCGTACGCGTGAACACCGAACCCGTGCGGGCCGGAGAGGCTCAGCAACACGAGCCGCACGAGCGGATAAATCACCAGCGGTCCAAGTACGACGACGAGGAGAAACAGCAGATGCCATTGCGCCGCGCGCTCGCGGCGGCGCACCGCCGCCCGGTGCGCCGCGCCGCTGGCCGCGCGATGTGCGTCGGCGAGCGCTTCAGGGCTGGATAAGGACGACATCGTCAGCCTCATAGTGCAGGGAAATGCGCTCGCCCTTCTCCGGCATCATGCCGTGGCTGCGTTGCATCTGGACGAGAACGGGATCGTTCGGCATGGCGTCGAGCGTGACCGATACCGACAGCACCGCGCCGTACCACTCCACGGAAGCGATCGTGCCGTGCAACTGCCCTTCGCCCAGCGGCACGATGCGCATGCTCTCCGGGCGCAGGCACGCCACGCGTTCACGTTCGTTGTAGCGGGCATCGCCCATCGCGAACGCGACCTGCGGCGGCATCAGGTTCGCCGCGCCCAGATAACGCGCGACAAACGCGTCGTTCGGCGCGTCATACAGCTGTTGCGGCGTGCCGAGCTGCGCGATACGGCCGTCGCGCATCAGGAGCGTCCGGTCGGACAGCACGAGCGCGTCGTCCTGATCGTGTGTCACGCAGACGATCGTCAGGTTCGGCAGGCGCTCATGCAGCGCCTTGAGTTCAGAGCGCACCGACGCGCGCAGATTGGCGTCGAGCGCGGATAGCGGTTCGTCGAGCAGAAGTACGTCGGGCTCGATCACGAGCGCGCGCGCCAGTGCGACGCGCTGCTGCATGCCGCCCGACAGCTGCGCGGGCATCACGTGCCCGGCGTCGCCCAACTGCACGAGCTTCAGCACATCCGCGACGCGTCGCGCGATATCCTTCGCGGGCGTGCGGCGCGCCTTCAGCCCGAACGCGACGTTCTCGTACACGGAAAGATGCGGAAACAGCGCGTAGCTCTGGAACAGCAGGCCCAGATTGCGACGATGCGGCGAGACATGCGTCAGGTCGCGACCCGCGACCGTCAGCGTGCCCGCCAGTCCGTCGGCTTCGATGAAACCGGCGATAAAGCGCAGCAGCGTCGTCTTGCCGCAACCGCTGCGGCCCAGCACGGTCAGTAATTCACCGCGCTGGATCGTCAGCGACAGATCATCGAGTACCGTGCGCGAACCGAAGCGCACCGTCAGATGATCGATCTGCACGCCGCCCGGCGTGCCCGAACGCGCATCGCCGAGCGCGTCCGGTTCGGCGCCAAGCGCGCCTGGATGAGCAAGACTGGCCGTATTCACCGGTTTCATCCTCCAACATGGATAGTGCTAGTACAGGGAACGATCGCGCGTTACTTCGGTTTGACGACTTCGAGCTGCTTGCCCGACGAACCGATCACGTCATTCTTCCAGCGTGCCGTCCAGTCAGCCTTCTTCGCCATCACCTGATTCCAGTCCACCGGGATCACCTTCACGCCTGCCGTCGCCTTCTTCACGATTTCGCCGTTCTTGCCGGTCAGCGCAACGTCCGTACGGCCCGGGATACCGAAAATATCCGGCACCTTCGACTGCACTTCCTTCGACATCAGGTAGTCGATCAGCTTCTTGCCTTCCGCCTGGTTCGGGCCGTTCTTGATCAAACCAATGGCATACGGCAGCTGGAACGTCGTCGGCTGGCCGCCTTCGTGCGCGAGGAAAATCGGCTTGAGCGACAGGCCGCCGTTGGCCGCGTCGTCGAGGTCCATCTGCAGGTCGCCGTTCGCGAGCGCGATTTCGTTACGCGAGAGCAGCACGTCGAGGTAACCCGTGCCCTTCGTGTGGAACTTCGCGCTCTGCTCGAGCTTCTTCAGGTAGTCGAACGCCTTGTCTTCGCCCATCAGCGCGGTCGTGAGAATGATCACGGCCATGCCGTCGCCCGCCGTTGCCGGGTTCGAATACGCCACCTTGCCGGCGTAATCCGGATGCAGCAGGTCGGCGAACGTCTTCGGCTGGGTCTTCGTGACTTCCGGGTTGATCGCGAACGTGAAATAGTTGTTCACGAACGTCGCCCACGCGCCATCCGACGCCTTCGCGATCGCCGGCACGTTCTTGTAGTTCACGCTTTCGTAATTCTGCAGGAGGCCCGCCTGGCCCGCCTGCTGGATGAACGGCGGCAGCGTGACGAGCACGTCGGCCTTCGGCGCATCCTTTTCGATCGTCGCGCGGTTCACCACTTCGCCGCTACCCGCGGTGACGATGTTGACCTTCACGCCTTCTTTCTTCTCAAACGCGGGCAGCACGTCCTTGTAGAGGTTCTCAAGGCCGTCGGCGGTGTACAGCACCACCGCGTCAGCCGCGTGTGCCGGCAAGGCCGCGCCGCCGAATGCCGCCGCGGCCACGAGTGCCGGAAGCAGTTTGCGGACGATGCCGGCCGTCGTGTGAAGGTGATTCTTCTCTGTCATGTCGCTCTCCGAAAGGCAAAAACCAGACGGTCGGGAAAACCCCATACCTGTTGTGATTGAAACGGCGCGTACGCCGTGCCCGTTTTTTTTTGCATTGCCACAGCCAGATTGCAGATTGCTGACAACCTTACTGATTCATTTCCAGCGAGACGTCCGGCCGGCGGATTGTTCCGTAACCCCATGCCTTGCCTGACCGGGCACGGCAAGAATCACAGGTTTCCGTGACAGCGGCATGACTATTTTCACGAATTCCAAAAAATGACACAATTCGCCAATAATATGCATATTGCTCGCGCACGCAAAGTGCGCATTTCATCTGACTACGGAGGTTGTGTGATTCTCGGAAACGATCCAATCCTGCTGACGCCGGGGCCGCTTTCGACCTCGCCCGAAACCCGCCAGGCGATGTTGCGTGACTGGGGATCGTGGGACGTCGCCTTTAACCAGATGACGCAAACCGTCTGCGCCGACCTGCTCGAAATCGTACATGGCGAAAATGACTACGTGTGCGTGCCGATGCAGGGCAGCGGCACATTCTCCGTGGAAGCCGCCATCGGCACGCTGGTGCCGCGTAACGGTTGCGTGCTCGTGCCGAACAACGGCGCGTACTGCACGCGGATCATCAAGATCCTGCAGCGCATGGGTATCGCGTACGTGGAGCTTGCGCTGCGCGACGACGAGCCGGCGAGCGCCGCAGCGATCGAGGATGCGTTCAACAGCGACGCGCGCATCACGCACGTCGCCCAGGTGCATCTGGAAACGAGCGCGGGCCTCCTGAATCCTCTCGATGACATCGCCACGCTGTGTCAGCGTCATGGCAAAAGCCTGATCGTCGACGCAATGAGTTCGTTTGGCGCGCTGCCGATCGATCTGCGCAAAGGCGGCATCGACGCGCTGGTATCGGCGAGCGGAAAGTGCCTCGAAGGCGTGCCGGGCATGGGCTTCGTGATCGTGAAGCGCAGCGTGCTGCTGGCGAGCGAAGGCCAGTCGCCGTCGCTCGCACTCGATCTGCACGACCAGTACGCGTACATGCAGAAGACCACGCAGTGGCGTTTCACGCCGCCGACGCACGTCATCGCCGCGTTGCGCAATGCGCTCGACCGCTTTATCGCCGAAGGTGGCCAGCCGGCGCGCGGAGCGCGTTACCAGCAGAACTGCCGAACGTTGATCGACGCGATGAAAGCGCTCGGCTTCGAGCCGTTCCTCGCGGCCGACGTGCAGGCGCCGGTGATCGTCACGTTCCACGCGCCGAAAGACCCGGCGTGGCGTTTTGTGGACTTTTACGCGGCCGTGCGAGATGCCGGTTATATCCTGTATCCGGGCAAGCTCACGCAGGTGGAAACGTTCCGCGTGGGCTGCATCGGTGCTATCGACGCGAACGAACTGCACAGCGCGGTGGCTGCGATCGACCGCTCGCTCAAAAAACTGGGCGTGCGCATGCGCTGACGGCAGACGCGGCGGCGGAATGCAGGGGAAGGCCGTGGAAATGCGGGTGCCTCAGGCGATCAGGATTTCCGGGCCGCGCGTCGCGATCGCTTTCGCCAGCGCGCGGTCCGGCGCCAGCTCGGTCACGAGATAGCGGGCCGACTCGAAACCATTGATCCGCACGGGCGTGACACGGCCGAACTTCGAGTTGTCCGCGACGACGATCACCATTCCGGCTGCCGCGATCATCCGGCTGCGCACTTCGGCGGCCATGCGCGAGTAATCGGTGAGCCACGCATCGGCTGAAATACCGCCCGCGCCGATCAGCGCGAAATCCGCGTGGTATTGGGCCAGCTGATGGATCGTATCGAGGCCGAACGTGGCGTCTTCCAGATCCGACAGCTCGCCGCCGAGCAGCGTCACGCGATTGTCGTTGCGTCTGCCGAGCAGCAGCGCGATGCGCCAGTCGTTGGTGTAGACGGTGAGCCGGTGCCGGTCGGTCAGCGCGCGCGCGACGGCCTGCGTCGTGCTGCCCGAATCGATGATGACCGATGCGCCGTCGGGAATGAACTGCGCGGCGCGTTCGCCGATCGCGCGCTTGGCGCTGGCGTTCGCTGCTTCACGCGTATCGAGATCGGGCTCGCGACGGTCGCTCGACAGCGCGCCGCCGTGAGTTGTCACGATCAGGCCGCGGCCGGCCAGCGTATTCAGATCGCGCCGGATCGTCTCGCGCGAAACGTTCAGCTCGCGAACGAGTTCAGCGACCGACAACGCGCCGTTTCTGGCGACCTGCGACAGGATGTATTGATGACGTTGTTCTGCGAGCATCTCTGGGGGCGCCGGGCTGACGGCACACGTGAGTTCGGAAGGCCGGCGTATTGTATTACGCGATCCGCGGGAACGCTCTGCCCCATGTGCTTCCCTGCTACCCTGTGCGCTCCCGTCACGCATCGTCGATGCGCGCTCCGTCACACGAACTACCGATGCGCCCACTGTTTCGCCGACTCCTGCTGCTGTTTCACGCTTTGCGCTACGGCGCGCGGCTTATCTGGCTCGCGGCGCCGGAACACCACAAGCTGCGCTGGGCCGCTACACTTGTAAGCCGTCTGCATGGATCGGACAAGGCGCGCGCAAGCCTTCATGGCGCGCTGCCGCAACTCGGCCCGCTCGCCAGCGCGTTCGCCGCCGCGCTCGTCGAACATCCGGAGCTCGCGGGCGGCACGCTGCACGACGTGATCGACGCCGTCGACCACATGCAGGCGCCGCTACCGCCGCAAGCGGTCGAACGCGCACTGGAGGCGGCCTTCGAACGCCCGCTCACCACGCTGTTCGCATCCGTCGATCTCGTGCCTGCACGCAACGGCTTTGCCGAACAGACGCATATCGCACGTCTGATCGCGCCCGTCGACGGTCACTGCAACGTGTCGATCAAGCTGCTGCGCGAGGCGGAAGTCGAGCAGATCAGCGACGAGGCCGCGCTCCTGCGCTGGGTCGCGCGCTGGCTCGAGAAGTTTTCGGGCACCGCGCGCCGGCTGCAACTGCGCTCGCTCTCCGGATCGTTCACGCAGGAGTTGCTGCGTCGCTTCGACCTGCGCGCCGAAGCGGCCAATCTCAGCCAGACCGGTCATCACTTCGATCGCGACATGCGGATCGCCGTACCAACCGTGATCTGGGACCTGTGTACGCCCACCACGCTCGTCGCGCAGCGGATCGACACCCTGTCGGTCGCGAACGTCATTGGACTGCACGCACATCACATCAAGCTCGCGACGCTCGCCGCGCATATCATCGAAGTAGTCAGCGAGCAGACGTTCGAGCATGGCTTCTTTCACGCGGCGCTCGACGCCGAACGCGTGCGGGTGAGTATCGAACCCGATACATGCGGACGCCTCGTGCTGGCGGATTTCGCGATCATGTCGAGCCTCTCCTCGCAGGAGCGCCACTTTTTCGTTCATGGCGCAAGCGCGCTTTTCGGGCAGCAATACGGTCACCTCGCCGACCTGCACCGTAATGCCGGTCACGTGCCGTCCAGCACACGCACCGAGGTGCTCGAAGCGGAACTGCGCACCCGCGCGGAAGCCCATTTCGCGGATGAACCCGAAGCGCGTTCAGCCGGCGCACTGTTCCATCATCTCCTGCATGCGGTGCAGCCATTCGGGGGCGCCGTGTCCGCGCGCCTCGCGAATGCGCAGCGCTCGTTCGAGCAGGCCGAGGCATTGGCGCGCGCGCTGCACCCCGGCGTCGATACATGGAACATCGCGCGACGCACGCTCGCGGGCATCGCGCGACGCGATCTCGGCCATCACGGCTGGATCAGGCGCATTTCGCAGGAATTGCCGCACCTCGCGCATATCGTGCCGCGCATGCCGCAGCTGGCCGTGCTCTACCTCCAGCATCAGCACGACCAGACACGCTCACAGCGCGATGCCGAACTGACGCGCGAACTGGGCCGCGAAATCAGGCGCACCCGCGCGCTGCTCTGGGCGTGCGCCGTGAGCGGCGCCGTGCTGGGCGCAGGCGCGATTCTGCTCGCGCAGTAACGCCGGCCGGACTTCGCGCGCCCGTCGCCCAGCTTACGCGCCGCAGTGCAGGTTCGAACAAGACGCACCGTCCACGGTGGATCACACTGCCGTTTTCGTTCGTCGCGAGCCGTTCGCCGTTCCATGTTCGTAGCCATCAATGCTGTGCTGTTCGTCGTGCTGTGGTCGACGGGCTTTGTGGTCGCCCGCGCGATCACGCCGTTTGCCGATCCGAATCTCTTTCTGCTGGCGCGCTTTGGCGGAACCGCCGTACTGTTCACGCTCGTGGCACTCGCGACGCGCGCCGCGTGGCCACGCGGCCGCGATCTGGGCAAGCATCTGCTCGCCGGTGCGTTGTTGCAGGGCGTGTATCTCGGTGCGGGTTACTGGGCCGTCGCACAGGGGATGAGCGCGGGTGTGATGGCGCTACTCGGCGCGCTCCAGCCGTTGCTGACCGCCGCCGTCGCCGCGCCGCTCCTTGGCGAACGCCTGTCCCCGCGCGGCTGGAGCGGCATGGTACTTGGCCTGACCGGCGTCGCGCTCGTACTGGAGCCGAAGCTCGCTGCCGCCGCGCCCGTGCCGCACGGGAGTGCACCGCCGTGGCTTGTCATCGTCATTTCGATTCTTGCTGTCGTTTCGATCACGGCGGGCACGCTGTTTCAGAAGACGTCGCTCGCGAAGGCCGATCTACGCAGCGCGAGCGCCGTGCAGAATCTGGGCGCGGCCGCCGTCGCCGCAGTGCTGGCGCTCGCGCTCGGCGAGCACCGCTGGATTTCCTCGACATCGCTGTGGGCATCGCTTGCATGGGGCATCGTGATGCTTTCGGGCGTCAGCGTGACGCTGCTTGTCTGGATGGTCCGTCGCGGCGACGCGTCACGCGCGACGGCGCTCCTGTTTCTCGCGCCGCCATTTGCCGCCCTCGAAGGCTATATCGGCTTCGGGGAAATGCTGCTGCCCGTGCAGATCGCCGGTTTCGTGCTTGCGCTCGCGGGCGTCTGGCTCGTGCGGGCCTGACCATCACGCGTTGCTTCACGTGATGTTGCGTTGGGTTGGGTTGCGTGATCACGATGCGTCGGAACGGCGTCGCGACGATAGACCCAGTTGTCGACGCACACCTGATCTGCCCGTCGCCACCCGGGTACGCGGATTGCACTGACCGTTTCCGGACCCGGTTGCGTGGTGCCTCATGGTGCCCTAGTCCGCGTTGTCGCCGCCGGCCGGCATTTTCGCGTGAGCCTTGCTGCCGGGCGCCGGAGACCACGCGGGCCGCGTCTTGCGCCCTGAATCGACCACGACGATGTAACGTCCGGCCCACGGCGTTGCCTGCCGGTCCGGGTGCAGCACCCAGAGCGACTGGCCGGACGCGACGAGCGCTTCGTATTCGGCGTCGAGAATGCCGTGATGATCGAGAAACACATTCAGCGACGCGGGAATGCGCACGCATCCCTTCGAGTGACGGATACCGAGCAACGGTTCGAGCCGGTCAGGATCGGTTGCATGCATCTGGAAGCGCATCTGCGACACGCCGCCTTTCCCCCAGCCGCGCTCGCCTTCGGCCCAGCCCAGATCGAAGATGCGCATATCACGCTTGCCGTAGCCGCGAATGCCGTTCTGGTTCATCGTGCCTTCGGCACGAAAATCCATGTTGTCGGGCGTATGCTCGAAAACACCGAGCGGCGTGATGAAATGGTCGAATTCGCCCGGCCGGCCCGTCGCGACCGGCGATGCGCCGATCATCTGCCAGTTGTCGGCCGGCGTCGCGCGGAAATAAATGAAGAGCGCCTGCACCTTAGCGTTGCGATCCACCAGCACCACATATTCACCCGCCAATCCGCCGAGATCTTTTGCCGCCAGCGCCGCCTGCAGACGCACGCCGTACGCCGCCTGATCCACCGCCGGTACCTTCAGGCGACGTGTGACTTCGCGTGCGAACGTATTGCGCATCAGCAGTGCCCGGCGCGGATCGGCCACGCGGCCCGCATCGGGCGCAGCAACCGGCGCCGACGCGGGCTGCGATGCGCTTGCCGGCGCGGCAGGGGTTGCCGGAAGCAGCGGCGGTATCGGCCGGACCATCGATGCCGCGCCGCTCGCCGGCGCCGCCGTCACGGTCGATGCGGGACTGGCGGCAAACGCGAGCGCGCACGACAATGCACACACCGAAGCCACGGCCGCGCGGCCCATCCAGCGATGACACCGGTTGAATTGCCGAACGCCAGAAAACCCGGCGACCGTGCCTGTTATTCCATTTTTTTCGTCGGCCTGATCACGACATGTGTCGATGTTCATCTCGTCTCTTCGAGCGAGCCCGTTATTGAATTGTTCAACTTCATCAACCCGCACGCGACAGGCCCGAAACATATTACCAGGATTGCTCATCGTGACGATCGGACATCGAATGCCGGCCGGCGAACGGGATTTTAGCGATCGCATGGTGACAGGCCCAATCAATGCGCGATACTCGCAAGACGAAAACCGTCAAATACGCCGAAGGAAAACCGATGACTCAGACAGATTCTGCCCTGCTTCAACGGCGCATCATCGAAGAAATGCATGTCGCCCAGCGATTCGATGCGGTGCAGGAAATTGAAAGACGGGTCGCGTTTCTCGCGCGCTATCTACACGACAGCGCATTGAAGACCTACGTGCTCGGCATTAGCGGCGGCGTCGATTCGACGACTGCGGGACGGCTCGCGCAACTCGCCGTCGAACGTCTGCGTGCTGGCGGACACGATGCGCGCTTCGTTGCGATGCGCCTGCCTTACGGCACACAACACGACGAAAAGGACGCCCAGCAATCGCTCGCGTTCATCCGCGCCGACGAAAATCTGACCGTCGACATCAAGCCGGCCGCCGATGCCATGCTCGCCGCCGTTGTCGCAAGCGGCACGCCGTTCAGCGACGACGCGCATCGGGACTTCATTCTCGGCAACATCAAGGCGCGTCAGCGGATGATCGCGCAGTACGCGGTGGCCGGCGCGCGGGCCGGCGTCGTGATCGGCACCGATCATGCGGCTGAATCCGTGATGGGGTTCTTTACGAAATTCGGCGATGGGGGTGCTGACGTATTGCCGCTGGCGGGACTGAACAAACGCCGGGTACGCGAACTGGTGCGTGCGCTGGGCGCCACGGAAGCCATGGCGTCGAAGACACCTACGGCCGATCTGGAGACGCTGCGTCCACTACGCCCCGACGAAGATGCGTATGGCATCACCTACGAGCATATCGACGATTTTCTGGAGGGCAAGCCGGTCAGCGACGCAGTGTACGAGACCGTTTTTCGTTTCTATCACGCGACGCGACACAAGCGGGCGCTGCCCTATACGCCATTCGACTGGCCGGTGAACGAATAGCTGGAGAGCACGACGGACCCGCTCGCTGCTTCACTGTTACCGCTGGGGCGGTTCGTCGCTAAATAGCGAGGAGCTGGCCTCGAGTGCCACGCCGTTCAGATGGAGCGCATTAACCTGCCGCGCGATGACCTCACCGACGTACGGCACGCTCGCGTCCAGCTCGATGACGGCGTATGCAGTGGGCGTACCCACCTCGTGCACCTCGATCCCGGACGCGTAGTGCCCTAACTCTTTCTTGAGAAAGTCACGCACTTCCTGCTCAGTACACGACTTCGGAATATTCCTGACGGTGAGATTCATGGCGAACCATGATCACCGGTTGGGCCGCGCACTACTGCGCACACGAACCGGCTGCAGGCGCTCGCGCCTGTTCTTCGCAGCCGCATGACGGATAATCGCCGCGCCGAGCAACGCCACCGAGACATAAAGAATAATCATTTCAAATCTCCCCTTTGCATTTCGTCCTGATGTCAGGATAGTCAGAACCTGCTGCAAATGCGATACGACAGTTTGCCATGACATGACCTGCTCACATGACATGATCGCAAGACGTTATTAGTGAACTGTACCTGATTGAACGGCAAAAAAATGGCAATACCATTTTTTTCATGGTCCTTTTCATTGTCCGTCACACAGGGCAGAAACGGGGGTAGTAGCGACCGGTTGCCATAAAACAGGCATTCCGGCGGGTTATCGAGGTTGTACAGGTTGTTTTACGGGGCGGCTGGCGTGCGCATCGAATGCGACACGTCGGCATCGTCCGCCGTCATGCGGTGGGCGAACGCGAGGAAAAGGGCTGCACGCGGCTATGCGATGGCGAGCCCTTGCCAGACTGTCGCGTGCATCGCGGTTTGACGCATGTGTGCAGTAACAAGTGGGGCGGCGGGCCGGCTTGCGTCAGCCCGCCGTTTCTATTTGTGCCCCATCCTCAGCTCTTGTTGCGCGCCTGTAGAGACCGGATGCGCATCATCGCACCCGCATTGGCGACCGCCGATTCGTACATTTTCGCGAGATCGGCCTTGAGCGCCGTACGCGATCCGGCGTCGAGGTAAATCATGTGCCCTGACGGATAAAAGCGCGCCGACAGGTTCTGGCGAACCTGATTGCTCACGAGCGGCATTTCCTGCAGATCGAGGATGGTCTGATAGAACGGCGTGACAAAGTCGTAAAAACCGTTCGCCGACAGCACTTTCAGATCGACATTAAGCGCCATCACCGCAGCCAGATCGCCTGCCGTGTACAGGATGACATTGCGCTTCGAATCAATGCCTTTCTGCGCCCCGGTCGGGTCGATGTGACTGAAGTCCCAGTTGGCGAATGCCTGATCGTTGAGGTCGGTGAACGAGGAATTCGACGTGAACTTCAACTGTTCGTTCAGGTAGACATTCCACATCGCCGTGTACACGCCCGTGACGGCTGTCATCGTGGGATCGTTACCGCCCGAGTTCGGGTCGATCTTGCCGGCGATACCCGTTTCGATCCCGGTGACGCGACCGTCATACTCCCCAAGCGCAAGTCCTTTCGATTTCAGCAACGTGGTCAGGAAAAGAGAATTACCCCGACTGTCGTAAGCCGCGATATCGAGACTCCATGCGAGCAAGGTTGTCTTGTCGATGCCCGTGTATTCGCTCAGTTTTTCGACCGTCGCGCTGTCGGTGGTCGGGAACTTGCGTAGCGCGGCCAGGTAATCCGTGCGCGCGAACTGGGCGACTTCTTCAGCGAATGCGCCGAGATCGGTCGGCGTTGGCGCGACGCCGAGCTTGCGGTGATACCACGCGTCCGCGGCCGCGGTGGGCAGCGCCCCAACCGGATTGCCCGCCTGCGTGTAATCGAGAATCGACGACTGCAGCGTGATGCCGTTCAGATCGACACCGTCTTCGTGCAGACGGTACGCGAGGACACAACTGCGCGCGGTGCCGTACGATTCGCCGAACAGGAACTTCGGCGAATTCCAGCGGCTGTTCTTCGTCAGAAAACGCTTGATGAACTGCTTGATCGAATCGGCGTCCTGATCCACCCCCCAGAAATCGCGGTTCTTATGCGGTGCGATGGCCGCCGAATAGCCCGTGCCGACCGGGTTAATGAAAACGAGGTCGCTCTTGTCGAGCAGGCTGTCGGGATTGTCTTCCATTGCATACGGCGCCGGCGGTGTGAAACCCGGCATCGATGTCTTGATGCGGCGTGGCGCGAACGACCCCAGCAGCACGAACACGGAAGACGACCCCGGGCCGCCATTATAGAAAAACGTGACCGGACGCGTTTCTTCCTTCTGGTTGTCCTGCGTGAACGCCACGTAGAACATCTTCGCACTCGGTAGTGAACTGCTCGAATCGACCGTCACGAGATGACCTGCCGTCGCCGTGTAGTTGATCTTGCGCCCACCTGTCGTGATGGTGTGCTTTGTGATCGCGGCGTTCTCGGTGCTGTCGGTCACGGCGTCGTCGGGACCGTTGCCGTAGGCGACTGGATCGAAGAACGGCTTGTCTCCTGCCCGATGCGGCACGGCCGCCGCCATCGGCGATTGGGACGCCTGGGAATTGTGCGGCGACTGCGGACTACCTGAAGCTGACTCGGAATTCGTCATGATCGCTCCATTGGATTCGTTGACGTCTTGTGAAGTCCTGCACGATGCTGCCCATCATCGACGCAAACGGACTACCGGCGCCACATCTTCGTGACAGACCGGCAACCCGATCACAAAACTATAGTGCTGCCGCCACCTTCTTTCCATCGGGACTGCCGAGACCCGTGCACGCATCCCATCCCGGACCAGCAGAAAAGCTGCCGTTGTTCCCCTGCGTGATGTCGTTGCAGACACCGTGAGCCTGATAGAGCTTTGGATTCACGAATCCGGCAGGCTGCCCTTTTGCCGAGTTGATGCGGGCGATCAGTGCAGCCCAGAGCGGCGCCACCGCACTCGTGCCACCGACCACCGTGCTCGCGCCATCGATCAACACGTCGTAGCCCGTGGTGGGCGACGCATCCCCCGCCACATCGGGTACGCCGCGCCCGCTGAGTGCAGTCTTGCCGCCATTCGCAGACGTCGCAGACAAGCCTTTCTGCCACGCAGGCACCGGGAACGCAGTACTGACGCCGCCACCGCCCGCGCCGCCGTCTGTCCCGTCGTTCCAGACGACCTCCTGCGTTATCGACGTGCCAGACGCCTGCAGGTGCGTGCCGCCGCACGCGAGCACGTACGGGCTCGACGCTGGAAAATCGACGTGCTCGCCGCCATCGCCGACGCCGTCGGACGATCCGCTGTCGCCCGATGCCGCACAGACCGTCACGCCCATGGTCGCGGCAGCCTGCAATACGTTGTTGAACGCGTTCAGCGACTGCGCGGTCCAGATCGATTCCGGTCCACCCCAGCTGATCGAAATGACCGAGGGTTTGTGTGTCGCATCGTGCACAGCACGGCTCACCGCATCGAGGAAACCGGCATCGCTGTTGGCGGTGAAGTAGACGGCGATCGTCGCGCCCGGCGCGATGGCCCCCGCGATCTCGATGTCGAGTGTGACTTCGCCGTCGGGTCCGCTCGGGTCCCCGCCCGGCTGGTTGCTGCCCTGATCGACGCCGACGGATACCACCTTCGGCACGGCAACCCCGAGCCCCGAAAAATAGGACTTGAGATCGGCTGTCTGATAGCCCCCGCCGAGTTCGATGATGCCGATGCACTCGCCATGGCCGTCGCCAGCCGGAAAGTCGTATAGCTGCGCGAGTTGCAACGGCGTGAAGGTGGCCTGATGTGCTCGTGCCGCTGCGAAAGGCGGCCGGATGCGAAAGTGCGGCCGCGCCTGCGGGCGATTGTCGAGCCCCAGCACGGCCGTAACGATCCCGTGAAGATCGTCGGGCACACTGATCGCGCCGGTTCGGCCGCGGTACAGGCCCATCGAGTGATGCTCGAAATGCTGCAGATGCACGTCGAACGCGCTCTGGAAGTTTGCGATCGTGCCGCTCAGCACGACGGTGGCAGCAGCAGCGTCCTCGCGGACGATGCTCAACCCATGTGTCTGCGCGAACGCTCTCAGCTTTGCAATATCGTCGGGCGCGGCGGCGAACCGCCTGGCGAATTCCTCACGCGAGACGGGCTTCGCTTTCGGGTCGCCCGATTCGATCTGTTTCATCAGCGCCTGGAACTGCGGTTCGCCCTGGCGACGCAGCATGACGACAACCTCGATGGTTTCCGCAGGATTGCAGCTGCCGACGACCTTCGAACCTGCCTGCGCCGCCCGATTGCTTCCAGCCAGTGGATGTTTTGCCATGGTATGGATACTCCTCCGTGCACGGACCTGACGCCACGCGGCTTAAACCGCGAACTTCGCACGAACTTCGGGAAGACCGGCCTTCTGCGCCCCGAAACCCGCGCTGTGCCTGCGTTTCAACGACATCGCTGAACGGTCCGACAGATCCATTCAAACACAGTTCCTGGTGTCGTCACACCTGGCCGTCCGGCCAGTTTGCAGCGTCAGCCGCCCCCGGTACGATATTCCTGACCGCGCTATGATTGCGCGGCGCTGCGAATGCAGCACGACCAGAGAATTAAAGGAACCTCCCATGTCCATTTCAATGTATCAAGCATCCGTGCCTGTACTCGTGCGCGGCCTCACGAACCTGCAGGCGGTTCTCGGCAAGGCCGAAGCGCATGCGGCGGAAAAGCAGATCGATCCGCTCGTGCTCACTGGCGGCCGCCTTTTCCCCGACATGCTGCCGTTGCAGCGTCAGGTCTATATCGCGACCGATACGGCAAAGGGCTGCGCCGCGCGTCTCGCCGGTGTCGAAGCGCCGAAGTACGAAGATTTCGAACAGACATTCGACGAACTCGACGCCCGTATCCAGAAGACGATTGATTATTTGAAGGAATTCAAGCCCGAGCAGATCGACGGTTCGGAAGCACGCCCGATCACGCTCAAGATGCGCTCGGGGGCGGTCGAGTTCGTCGGCCTTAACTATCTGCTGCATTTTGCATTGCCCAACTTCTTCTTTCACACGACAACCGCTTACGACATCCTGCGTCATAGCGGCGTCGAACTGGGCAAGCTCGATTTTCTCGGACGCGACCCGGCCGGCTGATGTAAAGCTGCCCATGCAGGCAGCGGCGACGCGTTTCGATGCGTTGCCGCGCGCTTCGATACGCGCGCGTGGGTCATGTACCGGCTTGAAGCAAGACCTGACGCAGGATTTGAAGCACGACATGACTCGCGGCGCGCGTCATGCGCCGCCGGTCATATTCGCGGCTGGAACGCGATGATGCTCATGCCGAGGAGCGTCACCGCGACGCCTGCGATATCCCACAGCGTCGGCCGAATCTGATCGACGACCCACAACCACAGGATCGCGACCGCGACATACACGCCGCCATATGCGGCGTACACGCGCCCCGCCGCTGTGCCGTGCAGTGTCAAAAGCCAGGCGAACAGCGCCAGACTCAGCGCGCCCGGTATGAGCAGCCATGCCGAGCCGCCTTCTTTCAGCCAGCGCCACGGCAGATAGCAACCAGCGATCTCCGCGACGGCGGTCACGGCATAGAGCAGGAACGTCTTCATCGATGAGCGTGCGGTGATGAGTGTGATGCGTCGGCAGGCAGACGCGGCGCTGCATCGGAGCAACGCTGGCCGGCCTGTCGCCTTTATTAACACAATCACTTTGCGGGCGGTGCGATACGCATGCGAAAGTCAGCGTATCCCCAATCTGCCCGGTGTTTCATGACCGTTCAATCTCCCTGCGTCGATATCTGCAAGTTCGACGACAAGACCGGCCTGTGCATTGGCTGCCTTCGCACGCGCGCTGAATGCAAGAACTGGAAGAAGATGAAGGACAAACACTGTCGCAAGATCATCGACGACAGGCCACGCCGTAAGTTGAAGCTGAAACAGCAGGTCGGCTGGACGGGCTCTCACGTCGCACCGCTCTTGCCACTCAGTCAAGCGACAGTCGCAGTGCGAAGCCGACCAGCGCGGCAGAAAACGTCCAGCGCTGAACGGTCTGTGCGAGCGGATGAGTCCGCATCCAGTTCGCAATCCGCGCGGCACCGACTGCACAGGCCGCATCGAAACATGCGCCCATGATCAACAGCACGACACCCAGTTCCACCACCTGCGCCGCGACCGGCCCCGCCTCGGGCCGGACAAACTGCGGCAGCAACACCGAGCAGAACAGCAATGCCTTTGGATTCAACAGGTTGGTCAGCAGCCCCTTGACGAACGCCGCGTGCAGCGGACGCTGCCCGGATACCGCCACACCTCCGGCCGGCAATGCGAAAACCGGCGACCTGAAAATCTGGATCGCAATCCACGCGAGATACACCGCGCCGCCATACCGGACGACCTCATAAAGCCACGGCGCACTGCGCAACAGCGCGGCGACGCCACATGCGGACAGCGTGACGTGCGTGGCGCGCGCCATCGCCAGACCGCCGGCCGCCGCAAAACCGCTGCGGGTACCGCGCCCGATACTCGTCTGCATGACGAGCGCCATGTCCGGCCCGGGCACAGCGTAGACGACAGCCAGTGCGGCAACAAAAACGACCATCAGATGCGCTGAAACCATGATGAACCTCGCGTTTTCCAGGGGTCTATCTTGCTATCGCCGCGGGAGCGATTGCTGGCGATTTTCGTGGCAACAACGCACCGCAATGGTGTATTAAACTATCGTTTTTCACATTGATAGCGTTTTTCACCCACACATGAGCAACGATCTCGACAAGATTGATCGCGCCATCCTGGCCGCGCTGCAAACGGACGGACGCATGTCCAACGCGCGTCTCGCCGAAACCGTCGGGTTAAGCGAAACGCCCTGCGCGCGCCGGTTGAAGCGCCTCGAAAACGACGGCTACATCGAACGCTATCGCGCGATGCTTTCGCGCGCGGCGCTCGGGCTCGGCGTGGTCGCGTTTGTCTACGTGCGCTTTGCCGTGCACGACAGGGCGGTCGCCACGCGTTTCGAGCGCGAAATCCTTGCGATCCCGCGCATCCTGTCGTGTCATAACGTGTCGGGCAGCGCAGACTACGTGCTGCAGGTCGTCGCGCGCGATCTCGACGATTACGGCACGTTCATGCGCGATCAGCTACGCAGTCTGCCAGGTGTGACGTCCGTGGAATCGTCGCTGTCGCTGCGGGAAATCAAGGCAAACGGCGGCCTGCCGCTGCCCTGAGCCTGTTGCCACGGACGGCTGCGCCCGCCATCGACCCATGGCATAGTGCGCACCGGCCAACTATTTTTACCAGATGAACCTCGGAGTTTTCATGAACCACGAACAGGCGCGAGCCGAAGAAAGCAGCGCGATGGAGCGCGTGCTCAACGCAACGAAGAAGGTACAGACAGCGTTCACATCGTTGCAATCGCAATTTCCGCCTGCGGGCGATGGCCGTCCCTCGCAGATGGCCTTGCAGACCTTCGATGCAGCGCTGCAGGAACTCGAGGACGCGCAGGCCGCATTCGATGGACTCCTCGGCGATCTGCTTGACGGCAACCGCTAGGGCACTGCCGGACAGATTACCGACCCGCGTGTACCCAGTCTTCAACCCGTAGACCGGGTACCCGGTCGAACTCGCGAAGGTTATTCGTTATCAGGATCAGGCCTTGAGATCGGGCGTGCCCGGCGATCATCTGGTCGTGGGGGTCAATCGGCCTGCCATTTTTTTCCAGTTCGGCCCTGAGCTGGCCGCTATGTGCGGCAGCCTCGTGGTTGTAATCCAGGACGTCCAGGCGGGCGGCAAAACCCTCGACGACAGTCAGATTTTTCTCCGGCGATGCAGACTTCTCTGCACCATAAACCAACTCCATCAAGGTCACCGTGCTAATGCAGAGTTGGCCGTGGTAGCGGTTGAACGCCTCGCGAACCTCATGAGGCATGTTCTTGATGGTGAAGATGCAGATGTTCGTATCGAGCATGTACTTGAGCATCAAAACGCCTCGCGCTCCTGATCGGTGGGCTGGTTGGGTGTGGACATGAAGTCCGGGCTGACTCCTTCGCCATCAAACCAGCTATCCCAGGATTCTCCGGCAGGGGTGAGTATGCGGATGCGACCGATGGCCACCACGTCGACCCGTTTGACATCGTCAGGAAGCGCCACGGATTTTGGCAGGCGTACCGCCTGGCTGCGGTTGCTTTTGAAGATGGCACCTTGTTCCACGATGGGCTCCCTGGGATATGTCGAATGTATATCCAATTACTGGGTGCGTGTGGATATGCGATATACCGATCAGATGCACTTCACTCCCCCCGGCATCATGGTTGAACATGGTCGGGCGCTTCTTCCGCGATATCACGACCGAACGCCTGTACTACGGGGTATCCGCCAGCGTGCCGGAGTGAGTTGAGGCAATCGGAAACTAGCCAGACTACCCCCTTCCTGCCAGACCGCTTTTGCCTTGTGCCGCGGTTCACGTCCTTCATGCCTCGCACGTCGACCCAATCCGCAGAGGCAGGAAGGGCTTGACCGTTAGTTGCGTTAATTAAGCTAACGAACATATCGCAGCGCGTCGACAAGCACGCCCAGTGCGCGTGAAGACTGGCGGCGGCTCGGATAGTAAAGGTGATAGCCCGGAAAGACCGGACACCAGTTCTTGAGCACCGGCTTGAGCCGCCCTTCGTCGATATACGGCAGTGCCAGATCAGCTGGAATGTAGGCAAGCCCGCAACCGGACAGCGCGGCCTGCAACATCTGATTCGTTCCGTTGAACACCAGTTGACCTTCGACGCGCACCCTCACCTCATGTCCCGCCTTTGTGAATTCCCATGCGAACAGGCCGCCATGCGTCGGTAGCCGCAAATTGATGCAGTTGTGGCCGGTCAGATCCTGAGGTGTTTTCGGCCGCGCCCGGTTCGCGAAATACGACGGCGCCCCAACCACCGCCATGCGCATATCCGGTGCGATGCGCACGGCGATCATGTCTTTCGCGACCTGATCGCCGAGCCGCACGCCCACGTCGTAGCGCTGCGCCACGATGTCGGTCAGACCAAAATCGACCACGATTTCGACCTTGATGTCCGGATAGTCCGGCAACAGTCGCGCCAGTTTCGGCTGAAGGATGGTGGACGCGGCGTGCTCGTCTGTCGTGATGCGGATCGTGCCCGCCGGTTTGTCGCGAAGTTCGGTCAGCGCCGCCAGTTCTTCATCGATTTCATCGAAGCGTGGCCCGACGGTCGCCAGCAACCGCTCGCCCGCCGGCGTCGGCGAAACGCTGCGTGTTGTGCGCGTCAGAAGCCGCAGCCCGAGCCTGGATTCAAGTCCGCGGATCGTATGGCTCAGCGCCGACTGCGACACGCCCAGCTTCGCGGCCGCCCGCGTAAAGCTCTGCGCGCGCGCCACGGCAACGAACGCCAGCAGGTCGTTAAGATTTTCGCGTGCCATTCATGAGCCCCATTCATAAGAGTTTGCCGATTCTACCGTCTAGTCACATGCTCCGGCAGCCAGTAAATTGCGTGCTGTAGACGATCGAACTGGCCCGCGCGCAAGGCTTTCGCGTGACGGACCGCAACCCCGACCTGCGTTGGAGATGACCTGAAATGACCCAGCAGTCCACTGTCGCGCGCGATGCGTTCGGCGACCTGGCACCCGCCCTCGCGGATTACACCGACCGGGTCCTGTTCGACGATGTCTGGCAGCGCCCCGGCCTTTCGCCGCGCGAGCGCAGCCTCGTCACCGTCGCGAGCCTCGTCGCGCTTTATCGCACCACCGAACTGCCCTATCACCTCGGCAAGGCGCTCGATAACGGCATCACCCGCGACGAGTTGATCGAGACAATCACGCATCTCGCGTTCTATTCGGGCTGGCCCACTGCCAGTACGGCGCTCGCCATCGCGAGACGCGTGTTCGAGGAACGCAGGGTCTGACACGTCAGCCTCAGCCCCAACCTTTTTCGCGGCATTTTCTGGCGCAGGTCTACCCTGCATGGAGCATCAAGAATGGATTACCGGTATCTGGGAAAGAGCGCCCTCAAGGTTTCGCCGCTGTGTCTCGGCGCGATGATGTTCGGCGGCGAGACCGACGAGGCAACATCGAAACGCATCATCGACAAGGCATACGATCAGGGCGTCAATTTCATCGATACGGCCGACGTCTATCACGCTGGCCGCTCCGAGCAGATTGTCGGGCGCGCGATTGCCGAGCGGCGCGACAACTGGGTGATCGCCACGAAATTCGGTTATCCCACGTCGCAGGGTCCCAATGAACAGGGACAATCGCGCAAGTGGATCATCCAGTCCGTCGAAGCGAGTCTGAAGCGTCTTGGCACGGATTACATCGACATCCTGTACTTTCACCGCGCGCTCGCCGATGCGCCGCTCGAAGAAGGCGTGCGCGCCATCGGCGACCTGATCCGTCAGGGCAAGGTCCGCTATTTCGGCGTGTCCAACTTCAAGGGCTGGCGTATCGCCGAGATGGCGCGTCTCGCCGATCAGTCCGGCATCGACCGGCCCGTCGCGAGCGAGCCGCTCTACAACATCGTCGACCGCACGGCGGAAGTCGAGCAACTGCCGGCGGCCTCGCACTACGGCCTCGGTGTCGTGTCGTACAGCCCGCTTGCGCGCGGCGTGCTGAGTGGCAAATATGCGGCCGACGCGCCACCGCCCGCCGATTCGCGCGCAGGTCGCGGCGACAAGCGCATCCAGCAGACCGAGTGGCGGCCGGAATCACTCGCGATCGCGCAAACCATCGCAGCTCACGCGGCGAAGCGCGGCACGACCTCGATTGCATTCGCGCTCGCGTGGGTGCTCAAGAACCGGCTCGTCAGTTCGACGATCGCGGGACCGCGCACCGAAGCACAATGGGACAGCTACGTCGAAGCGCTACAGCTGCAACTCGGCCCCGACGACGAAAAACTCGTCGACAGTCTCGTGACGCCGGGTCACGCGTCGACGCCGGGTTACACCGATCCGGGTTATCCGGTCGAAGGACGGCGCGTCGTTTAAACGCGGCGCCTGGGCGTTCGCGCGCGATGCCGCGGTCTGGGCAAGATGTTGCTACCGGGTGCTGGCCCAGTCGCGCACGGCCTGCGCGAACAGTCTCAAGGCTGTCGGCGGGTGCCGGTTCGCGGGGTAATACAGGCATAGACCAGGAAAGGAAGGACTCCACTCGGGCAGCAGATGAACCAGTTCGCCCGACGCCAGATGCGCCACGACGTGATGTTCCGTCACCCATGCGATGCCGATGCCGGCGAGCGCCGCCTCGACCATCAGATTGAGATTGCCGAGCGTCATCGGTCCATCGACGTCGATGCTGGCGGTTTTGCCGCGATGTTCGAGATCCCAGCGATACAGCGCGCCGCTCTCGAAACGGAACCGGATGCAGCGGTGCTGCGCGAGGTCGTGCGGCGCTTTCGGCGCGGGGTGACGCGACAGATAGTCCGGCGAGGCCACGGCGGCAAAGCGCATGTCGGGACCGAAGCGCACGGCGATCATGTCGCGCGGCACGTCCTCGAGAACGCGTATGCCGGCGTCGAAACCGTCGGCGACGATATCCACGAGACGTGTATCGACGACGAACTCGACGTGGATATCGGGACAGGCGGCCAGAAAATCCGGAAGAACCTCGCGAATGATCGGCCGCGCCGCGGATTCCGACGCGCTGATGCGAATCGAGCCCGACGGCCGGTTGCGCGCCGAAGCGACTTCGTTCACTGCGTCCTCGAGGTCGGCAATCGCGGGCCCCGCGCGCCGCAGCAACTGCGCGCCCGCTTCGGTCAGCGCGACAGAGCGCGTCGTACGATTGAAGAGCCGCACGCCGAGGCGCGCTTCGAGCCCACGCATCGAATGGCTGAGCGCCGAAGGCGAAACCCCGAGCACGCGGGCAGCCGCGCGAAAGCTCCGCTGTTCGGCGATCGCAACGAAAGCAGTCAGTTCAGACAGGCCGGCGCGCAGCATAGATGAATTTTCCTCAACACCTCGTGCAAGTCTAGCTGGATTGTTGAGAGAAACACAACGGCCTAAGCTTCAATCCTGCTCAACCGCCTGACAGGCACCGCCCCGGCAAACGCCAACCGTTCGTTCGCGGCGATTCGAAAGGAGAAACATCATGCAAAAGCGCAACCTTGGAAACAGCGGCCTCGAAGTATCGGCGATCGGCCTTGGCTGCATGGGCTTGAGCTTCGGCTACGGCCCGGCGACTGAAAAGTCCGAAGGCATCAAACTGATCCGCTCGGCGTTCGAACAGGGCGTCACGTTTTTCGATACTGCCGAATGCTACGGTCCGTTCGTCAACGAGGAACTCGTCGGCGAAGCGCTCGCGCCGATCCGGGATCAGGTTGTCATCGCGACGAAGTTCGGCTTCCAGGACGGCGACTCGAAAAAGCCGCTCGACAGCCGCCCCGAGCGTATCCGTGCGGTTGCCGAGGCTTCGCTGAAGCGTCTGAAAACCGATCGCATCGACCTGTTCTACCAGCATCGCGTCGATCCGGACGTACCGGTCGAGGACGTGGCCGGCACGGTCAGGGATCTGATCCGGGAAGGCAAGGTCAAGCACTTCGGCATGTCCGAGGCCAGCACGCAGTCGATCCGTCGGGCGCACGCCGTGCAGCCGGTAGCGGCGCTGCAGAGCGAGTATTCGCTGTGGTGGCGCGAGCCGGAGCAGAAAGTGCTGCCGACGCTCGAGGAACTGGGCATCGGCTTCGTGCCGTTCAGCCCGCTCGGCAAGGGCTTTCTGACGGGCGCGATCGATGCCGCGACGGCGTTCGACAAGACCGACTTCCGCAACGTCGTGCCGCGCTTCTCCGAGGAGAACCGCAAGGCGAACGCGGGCCTCGTCGACGTACTCGGCCAGATTGCCGCCGACCGCGGCGCGACGCGCGCGCAGATCGCGCTTGCGTGGCTGCTGGCGCAAAAGCCCTGGATCGTGCCGATTCCCGGCACGACGAAGTTGCATCGCCTGAGCGAGAACGTCGGTGCCGCCGCGGTCGATCTGTCGGCTAGCGATCTCGCCGCCATCGAAGCAGCGCTGCAACAGATCACCGTGGTGGGCGATCGCTACCCGGCTCACATCCAGCAGCGCGTCGATCGCTGATTTATCGTGGGTATTCACCGCGGCCGGTACGCTGCTGGCGTTCGACGCGAGGACCGGCTGGGGCGGCCTGATGGGTCTTGTCATTCCGCCCTTCCTGTTCGTATCCGCCGCGGGCTTTATCGTGACCAACCCGATTGCCGGCGCGCTGTCGAACTGGCCCGAACGTGCGGGCGCGGTGTCGGCGCTGATCGGCGCAATCCAGTACGGCACAGGCATTCTGGGCTCGGCGATGGTCGGCATCTTCGCGGACGGTTCGCCCTGGCCGATGGGTGGGTCATTGCGCTTTTTGGCGTGGGCAGCCTGCTTTGCGCACTGTGCCTCGTGCCCGCCTCCTCCGCTGCCGCCCGCGAAGCACCCGTTACGGGCTAAACGAATACGCCGCTCGTGCATTGCTGCAAATGCCCGCCGGGTAAGACGGTCATCGCGCGCACTGCGCTGTAACATCGAAGGATATGTCGCCACGCCAGGCCCGATCCGCGGCCTGCTGCGAGACGACTGCGAGCATCCCCATGCGCAGGGTGCGCACGGAGCGATCATTCCAGACATGCCACAGGAAGCAGTGTGAAAAACGCCGAAATGCAAAATGACCTGATGGAACTGCGCGAACTCGTTCGTGAGTTTGTCAGCGAGCGCGACTGGGACAAATTTCACACGCCAAAGAATCTCGCGACAGCACTCAGCGTCGAGGCAAGCGAATTGCTGGAGCCTTTTCAGTGGCTTGTATCCGGTGACAGGAGCGAGTTGAGCGATGCGAAGCTCACCGCCATCCGGCACGAAATGGCTGACGTTCTCGTGTATCTCGTTCGTCTCGCAGACAAGCTGGATGTCGATCTCTTCGCCGCCGTGCTCGAAAAGATGGCAATCAACCGTACAAAATATCCCGCCGACAAGGTACGTGGCGACGCACGAAAATACTCCGAATACGACGACAGGGAATAAAGCCCGCGCGAAACCCGTTGCCATTGCTGGGCACGACGCACCCGTCGCCGGCAGGCTCAGCCCGGAAAATCGCGTGCTATGCTTGATCACGCAACGGAGCTTCGCGAGACAGGCTTCGAACCGCGCCGGCAGCGAGACAGCGAACCGGATATGACCTCGAACGCTGTACAGGTCGTCGCGGAAGAGAGGCCACGCAAAAGCGCAATCGCCAACCATGGACTATCGTCATCTGCAGGAACGCAAGAGTCTGCATGGCCGCATCGTGCAGGACCTCGGCATGGACATCGTGGGCGGCAAGGTGCAGCCCGGTCAGCGCCTGCCCGCTGAAGCGATGCTGTGCGAGCGCTATGGCGTGAGCCGCCCCGTGTTGCGCGAAGCGACACGTGTGCTCGTCGCCAAAGGACTGGTTGTCTCGAAGCCGCGTGTCGGCAGTGTCGTGAAGCCGCGCGCGGAATGGCACATGCTCGATCCCGATGTGCTGTACTGGACGATCAAAAGCGTGCCGGAAGGCGAATTCTTCAGCTCGCTGCTGACGGTGCGTCGCATTATCGAACCCGCTGCCGCCGCGCTCGCCGCAGCCTCGGCGACGAGCGAAGACCTCGAGCACATCGCGTCGGCCTATGAGCAGATGGAAAATGCGGAAACCGCCAGCGCGTTGCTGGACCCCGACCTCAAGTTTCATCGCGCCATCATGGCCGCTACGCACAACGATCTGCTGGGCTATATCGGCAACATGCTTTCGCTCGCGCTATCGGAATCCATCAAGCTGACAAGCCGGCATCCCGACACGCATACGTTGTCCCTGCCGCGCCACAAGGCGATCCTCACCGCGATCCAGAGTCGTGACGCGCTCGGCGCGCGCCATGCGAGCCTCGTCCAGCTCGACAACGCGCGTGCCGACGCCGAGAGCATTCTGGAAATCGCCAACCGCGACACTGCGTGAATATCCGGATATCCGGATTCAGCGGTTGACGTTCGCGATGCATGCTGCGTTGCGAGAATCGGGCATCCTGGGCATCCGCGGGACATCGGGCGCATGTCAAACCCTCTTCAGGAGACACGAAAATGATCAGCAGGAACACGATCTGTCTGTGGTACGACGGAGGCGCCCTTGACGCCGCAAACTTCTATGCCGAAACATTCCCCGACAGCACTGTCGGCGCCGTCCACCTCGCACCGGGCGACTATCCCGCCGGTAAGCAGGGCAATGTCCTGACGGTCGAGTTCACTGTCGTCGGCATCCCCTGCCTCGGGCTGAACGGCGGCCCCCATTTCAGGCACAACGAGGCCTTCTCTTTTCAGATCGCGACCGACGACCAGGCCGAAACCGACCGCTTGTGGAATGCGATCGTCGGCAATGACGGCCAGGAAAGCGCATGCGGATGGTGCAAGGACCGGTGGGGACTGTCATGGCAGATCACCCCGCGCGCCCTCACCGCGGCGATATGCGACCCCGATCGCGCGGCGGCCAGGCGCGCATTCGACGCGATGATGACCATGCAAAAGATCGACATCGCCGCGATAGAGGCGGCACGGCTGGGCCGAAACATATCCTGAAGTTGATGGCGCGCACGCGATGATATTTGAGTATCCGCATCTGCATGAGATTCAACAACACGGTATTCATTCGAACGCTTGAGGCAAGCCTGGCGACATCGCGATGCAAACGGCCGAATCGAAAATGATCAGCATATCGATCCAGCGGAGCCCGCAGGACGTATATGACTTCACGGCGCCGCCTGCCTCGTTCGCGCGCTGGGCATCGGGGCTCGGCAAGCCGCTCGGCAACGAAGGAACCGTGTGGCGATTCGAGGGCGAGAATGGCCCCGTAAAGATTCGCTTCACCGAACCCAACGCATACGGCGTGCTCGATCACTACGTCGAGTTGCCAGACGGCAGCGAGATTTACGTGCCAATGCGCGTAATCGCAAATGGCACGGGTACCGAAATGCTGTTCACGCTGTTCCGCGTGCCAGGGATGAGCGACGAAAAATTCGCCGCCGACGCGGGATGGGTCATGCGCGACCTGAACACGTTGAAAGAACTGCTGGAAGCGGAGTAATCCTGGCGATGCGGAATCGCGCGAGTCAGGTTTATACCTGAATGATCATCGGGCCCAGCGCTTCAGGCAGGCCAGGGGAGCGCAAACGACATGGACTAGTCGAATCGACAATTCCTGGCACTTCTCAGTAGAGCATGATTCTTCCACAATGGCCTCACGCGATGGGACAGCGGCGAACACTTTCACGCAATACAACTCCTGCCAGGCGTGCCCGCGCGTTCCTTGTTTTTTCCTCTGGAGAAACTGACATGAAGATAGTCGTAATGGGTGGTTCCGGCCTGATCGGGTCGCGCCTCGTCACGCTGCTCAGCGAGGCGGGCCATGAAGCGCTCGCTGCGTCGCCACGTAGCGGCGTGAATGCCGTCACCGGCGAGGGACTGGGCAACGCGCTCGCGGGAGCGGACGTCGTAGTGGATGTGACCAATGCGCCGTCATGGGAGCCGCAGGCGGTGCTCGACTTCTTCCGCACCTCGGCGCGCAATCTCGGCAAGGCTGAAGTGGCCGCGGGAGTACGCCATCATGTCGCGCTATCCATCGTCGGCTGCGACCGTACGCAGGAGAACGCGTATTTCACTGCCAAGGTCGCGCAGGAAGATGTGATCGAAGCAGCGGGTGTGCCATACACAATCGTGCGCGCGACCCAGTTCATGGAGTTCATCGGCGGTATCGCGGATTTCGGCACGGACGGCGGCACGGTGCGGATCGGCGACGGACTGTTTCAGCCGATCGCCGCGGACGATGTCGCGGCGATCCTCGCGCAGATCGCGCTCGCCGCGCCACTGAACGGCACGATCGAAATCGCCGGCCCAGACCGTGCGCCCTTCGCGGAGATTGTCGCGCGTTATCTGAAGTCGGCAGGCGACCCACGCCCGGTGGTGACGGATCGCGAGGCGCGGTACTACGGTGGCCGTGTCGAGGAACAGTCGCTCGTGCCGCTCGGCGACGCGCGGATCGGTCGCGTCAGTCTCGACCAGTGGCTGGCAAAGGCGAAAGAGGGTTGATCGCCGGTTAAGGCGAAACCTGAATCAACGCACCTTCATTTGCCTTGATCTGGGCTGCCAGCCCGATCGGCGTTGCAGCCGAGCAATAATTTCCTGGGTCAAGCATGAGCACGTCACAAAAGGTTGTCGTCGTTACCGGCGCATCGCAGGGCATAGGCGCCGAAGTCGTCAAGGCGTTTCGCTGGGATGAGGGTCCGCAGATGGCCGTTCGGCGTCCAGGAAGTAACGACCGCCCCACGCAGCGACTGTTGTGTCGCACACGCAGAAACCAGCCATGGAATCCGGATATCCAGATGGATCCCGCGCGGATTCGCCCACGCGGGTAACGCATGTCAATGCGAATGTCGGGGCACCTCGGCGCCCCGGCAACCCACCAGGAAATCGAAATCGCACCCCTGGTCCGCCTGCAGGACGTGCTCTACGTACAGATGCCGGTAGCCGCTTGCGTCAGCGGGATCGTCCCTGTGCGTCGCGCGCCACGCTGCAAGCCGCGTAGACAGTTCTGCGTCGCTTATGTCGAGATGCAACCGCCCCGCATCACAATCCAGTACGATCCAGTCGCCGTCCTGAACCACTGCAAGCGGGCCGCCCGCGCGCGCCTCGGGCGCCACGTGCAGCACCACCGTTCCGTACGCGGTGCCGCTCATACGGGCATCGGAAATGCGCACCATGTCGGTCACGCCTTGCGCCAGCAATTTCGGCGGCAGTCCCATGTTGCCCACTTCGGCCATGCCGGGATATCCCTTCGGGCCGCAGTTCTTCAACACCAGCACGGAATCGGCCGTGACGTCGAGATCGGCCGCGCCGATGCGCGCCTTGTAATCCTCCAGGTTCTCGAACACGACAGCGCGTCCACGATGCCTGAGCAGCGCGGGTGTCGACGCTGAAGGTTTGAGCACCGCCCCGTTCGGCGCGAGATTGCCACGCAGCACGAACAACCCGCCATCGGGGAACACGGGTTTGTCGAGCGGGCGGATCACTGCGTCGTCGTAAAGCGGCGCGTCCTTGCAGTTGTCCCACAGCGAATGACCGTTCGCAGTCAGTGCATCCGGATACGGTAAAAGCCCAGCCTCGCCAAGGCGACGCACCACCGCCGGCAGGCCGCCCGCGTAATAGAACTCCTCCATCAGATAACGCCCTGACGGTTGCAGATCGACGAGCGTCGGCGTGCCGCGACCGATGCGCGTCCAGTCGTCAAGTTCAAGACTTACGCCGATGCGCCCCGCGATCGCCTTCAGATGGATCGCCGCGTTCGTCGAACCGCCAATCGCCGCATTCACACGAATCGCATTTTCGAACGCTTCACGCGTAAGCAGTTGCGACAGACGCAGATCATCGAGCGCCATCTCGACGATGCGCATGCCCGACATGTGCGCGAGAACATAGCGGCGCGCATCCACGGCGGGAATCGCGGCGTTGTGGGGAAGCGAGACGCCCAACACCTCTGCCATGCATGCCATTGTCGACGCCGTGCCCATCGTGTTGCAGGTGCCCGCGGAGCGCGACATGCCGGCTTCGGCCGACATGAAATCATGCAGCGAGATCTTGCCCGCCTTCACCTGCTCGCTCAATTGCCAGACGATCGTGCCCGAACCGATATCGCGGCCCTGATGCTTGCCGTTGAGCATCGGGCCGCCGCTTACGGCGATCGCCGGCACGTCGCAGCTTGCCGCGCCCATCAAAAGCGCCGGCGTGGTCTTGTCGCAACCGACGAGCAGCACGACCGCGTCGACCGGATTGCCGCGTATCGATTCCTCGACGTCCATGCTCGCGAGATTGCGCGTCAGCATGGCCGTGGGACGCAGGTTCGATTCGCCGTTGGAAAACACGGGGAATTCGACCGGAAAACCACCCGCTTCCAGCACGCCGCGCTTCACGTGTTCGGCAAGCTTTCGAAAATGTGCGTTACAAGGTGTCAGCTCGGACCACGTATTACAGATCCCAATAATTGGCTTTCCGCCGAACTCGTGATCGGGAATGCCCTGGTTTTTCATCCAGCTCCGGTACATGAAGCCGTTTTTGTCGGCCGAACCGAACCATTGTGCAGAGCGTAGTGGGCGTTTTCCCTGGCTCATGTCCCTTCTCCTCCTTGAAAGCACCTCGATAGTAATACTATTCAAGTGGCGCTTCGTGAAGATCATGTCGACCAGGCGCTCCGTCATAAACGTGCTGTGCTGCACAGCTCTCCGTACTTCCACGACCTCTGGCGCACCGCGCGGGTTAATTAGTCGGACTAGTTAAGGGTATACATCGATTAATAGGTAAAAGGGCGTGATATAGGATTTTCGGCAACGTTGCCATGCGTGTGCGCATGCCCGCGGGGTTCATTCAGGACGTGATGCCCGGCTACGGTGCTTTTCCGGCCTGCGCCGTCATGCACAGTGAAGTGTCTGATAACTGAAAGACAGGAGACTGAGATGGCGCAAGACAAAGAAGACAAAGGTGAAGTCCAGGGCATGCGTCGCGGGCTGCTGCAGGGTGCGGGTCTGTCTGCCGCACTTGCACTGCTAGGTGGCGCGATCACGCCGGCGCAGGCGGCCGAAGGCGGATCCTTTCCCGCGCACAAGCGCTGGAAGATCGTTTTCGTCAACCACGTCACGACGAATCCGTTTTTCGTTCCGACGCAATACGGCATTCAGGACGCCACTGCCCTGCTCGGCATGGATTATCAGTGGACCGGTTCGGCCAACGCCGACATCGCCGAAATGGTGAACGCGGTCAACGCCGCGGTGGCCGCGAAGGCCGACGCGATCGCCGTGCCGATCGTCGACCCAAGAGCGTTCGACAAACCGATCCAGGCCGCGCTCGATGCCGGCATTCCCGTCTTTGCCTATAACGCGGATGCACCTTCGGGTTCGACGAATCCGCGTCTTGCGTATATCGGACAGGACCTGTACCTGTCGGGTTACCAGATGGGCGAGCGCATCGTGAGCCTGATCGATAGCGGCCTCGTCGCGCTCTTCATCGCGACGCCTGGCCAGCTCAACATCCAGCCGCGGCTTGACGGCGCGGTCGCGGCCATCAAGAAGTCGGGCAAGAAAATCGACGTGCAGACCATCGCAACCGGCGCGACAGTCAACGAAGAACTATCGAAGATCAAATCATTCTATCTGGGCCATCAGGACCTCAAAGGCATGTTCGCGGTCGATGCGGGCAGCACGCAGGGCGTTGCGGAGGTCATGAAGGAATCCAGTCTGCCATCGAAGGGTGTTCATGGCGGCGGCTTCGATCTGCTGCCACGCACGGTCGACCTGATCCATGACGGCTTCCTCGATTTCACGATCGACCAGCAGCCGTACGTTCAGGGTTTCTATACCGTGGTCGAAGCGTTCACCTTCCTTGCCTCCGGTGGCCTTGTTGGACCCGCCAACATCAACACGGGTCTGAAGTTCGTCACGAAGGGCACGGTCGATCCTTACCTGACCACCTCGACACGTTATGAGGGCAAGAGCACCAAAGCCCAGATCGTGCCACGTACGGGTGCGATCAAAGGGTGACGTCATCCGTGACGGATACCACTCAATCCGCCAAACGCCCGAGGCGCTGGTCTGGCGCGCTCGGGCGTTCCAGCGAGATTCGCATCTTCGCGGTCGCGCTCATCCTTAGCATTTACTTTGAAACCGTCAATCATGATTTTCTGCTGACGAGCGCAAGCCTTCAGAATCTCTCGCAGTTCATCGCTCCGGTGGCGATCATTGCGTTTGGCGAAATCATGCTGATGATCGGCGGCGAGATCGATCTTTCGGCCGGGATGGTCTTTGCATTTGCGCCGTTCATCATGCACTTCGCGCACGAAGCAGGCCTGCCCCCATGGCTCTCGTTGCTGAGCGGTGTTCTCGCCGCCGGCGTGGTCGGCCTGATCAACGGCGCGGTAACGGTGTATCTTCGCATCCCCTCTTTCGTCACGACGTTAGGCACACTGTTTTTCGTCAATGGTCTCACGCTGACGATTTCACGCGGCACGCCGGTTGCGCCGCCGGAGGATTCAACCTTTTTTGCGGCATTCATGGGCGGCTGGGGCTACAGCGAGATCATCTGGACGGTCGCGATTGCCGCGATGATGCACGTCCTGCTTCGTTATACGCGCTGGGGACTACATACGATCGCGTCCGGCGCCAATCCACTTGGCGCGAGTGAAGCCGGCATACATGTCAGCCGCCTCAAGCTCGGCAACTTCATCCTTGCCGCGTTGCTTGCGGGCTTTACCGGCATCCTGGAAGGCTTTCGCATCACGTCGATCGATCCGCAGGCGGGCGGCAACCAGATCATGTTTCTCGCGATTGCCGCCGCCGTGATTGGCGGCACGCCGCTTGCCGGCGGCTCGGGCACGATCATCGGCGGGCTGATTGGCGCGGCGGTGCTCGGCATCCTCAACGATGGCTTCACGCTCATCGGGATCAATGCCTTCACGTTCAACATGATTCTTGGCGCGGCGATCCTTGGCGCGATGATCTTCAACATTCACGTCGTTCGTCTCGCGCGCAAGGGAGAGTTGTGATGGCCGAAGTGATCGAGGCGCTGCGCGGCGAAGACATCGTCAAGCGTTTCGGCGCGGTCACCGCGCTTGACGGCGTTTCGCTCACGCTAAGACAGGGCGAGATTCTCGGCGTGCTTGGCGACAATGGCGCCGGCAAGTCGACGCTGATCAAGATCCTGACCGGGTTTCATCAGCAGACCACGGGCAAGCTTTTTGTGGGCGGCGAGGAAACGTTGTTGCGTTCCGTCGATCATGCCCGTTCGCTTGGCATCGAGTGCGTGTACCAGGATCTCGCACTCGCCAATTCGCTCAGTATTTACCACAACATGTTTTTGAACCGCGAGATCATCCGTCGCGGTCCAATAAGGCTGTTGAACAATCGCGCGATGCGTGCCCGCGCCGCGGAATGTCTCGAGGAAATCGGTGTACATGTCCCTTCGGTGGATCTGCCGGTCGAGCAGCTTTCCGGCGGGCAGCGACAGGCAATCGCCGTTGCGCGCGCGGTCAATTCGAATGCGAAGATACTCCTGCTCGACGAGCCGCTCGCCGCAATGGGCGCACGCGAGGCAGGGCTGATTATCGACCTGATCCTTCGGCTCAAGGAGAAAGGCGGCCTGTCCATCATCATGATCATGCACAACTACGCACAGACGCTCGATATCGCCGATCGCGTGATGCTGATGCAGCGTGGCCGCGTGACCTATCAGCGGGAAGCCGCAAGCACGTCGGTCGCGGAGCTGATGGATATCGTGCGCCGCGAGTATCGGGCAATGCGCGCCACGACGAACTGAAACCTGCCTTCACGCCCGCGCCTTCGGTTGAGTCTCGTATTCACCATCACCCGCGCCCGGGTTCGCCCGCACGTCGAAGGCACCGCCCGTCAGTTCTGGCTTGATGCACCCCGCAGGCTCGTCGCGTCAGGCCTGGACCATCGCCTGAATGTCAGGCCATGCGGCTCCGGTTGGTGTCGATTTTTTTTGCGATCTGTTCGACCGTTGCCTTCCGGATCGGAAAGCGCCTGGCGGTTTTGGTGAAGTCTGCTGCGACGGCGCTGATGCGCTCGATGGCGGCGATGGCGTCCACCCTTTTGATGTTCGTCTGGCTTGCCAGTTTAAGCAGATCGGCTTTGGCCGGCGTGCGGCCCTCGCCGCAAATATCCATTTGATGTTCACCGCCCGGACCTTCGCTGAAGGTCAGGCCATAGGCCGGAGAGAACCGCCAGTGGCCGCGATCGTTCATGCGGAAGGAGAAATTCTTCGCGTGATCATCGCGATTGTGAAAGATCACATTGAACACGCAGCGTTCGTAAGCCTTAAGGATTTCGCGGACATCGCGCGTCATGAAACCTGTGAGGCGCAGCATGGACGTGTAGTCCACGGACGACGGAACGCGAAAGTTGGCGTTTAGCGCACCGGCAACGGTATGGACCGGCACACGCCGACTACCTTCGCGATCAAAACGGGCGATACCGAAAGCTGCCAGCTTCGTATCCACATCAAACCAGGCAGTTTCTGGCATATCCAGACCACAGTCCCGTGCCAGTAAGGCATAGGTTGCCTCAATGGCGCACACCTCCTTGTGCTCGGACTCGCCCTGGAATTTCACGAGCCGGCATTGGACCGGCAGCAGGCCTAACGATTATCGAACGACAGTCCCGGCCGGCCCTGTCGATCTTCAGGGAAGTCAGGGCCAGACAGGCGGCTGAATCTAGCCGTACTGATACACACCGCGCTTCGTTTTCCGTCCGAGTTGCCCGGCGGCTACGTATTCCCTCAGCAACGGACACGCACGGTATTTCGAATCGCGAAAGTCATTGAAGAGAACATCCATCACCGACAGGCAGACGTCCAGACCGATCAGATCGGCGAGCGCCAGGGGGCCGATCGGGTGATTTGCGCCGAGGCGCATGCCCGCGTCGATCTCTTCTGCCGTGGCCACGCCCTCGGCCAGCACAAAGAACGCCTCGTTGATCATGGGCACGAGAATCCGGTTGACCACGAAACCCGGGGAGTTCCTGACGCCGACCGGCGACTTGTCGAGACGCAACGTGAGCTCGCGTACGGCTGCTTCGGTTTCAGCGCTGGTCTGCAAACCACGAATGATTTCCACTAGCGCAAGCAGCGGCACCGGATTAAAAAAGTGCATGCCGATGAAGCGCGATGGGTCCGCCAGCGTCGCACCGAGTGTGGTGATCGAAATCGACGACGTGTTCGACGCAATAATCGGGCCGGACCGCGGCTTCGATCTGTCGCAGGATACGGTTTTTCAGTTCGCCGTTTTCCGTGGCTGCTTCGATCACGATATCGACATCAGCGAGACGCTGATAGTCAGTCGACGTTTCGATACGGGCGAGCGCATTGTCACGCGCGGCTGCATCGATTTTGCCTTTTGATACGAGTCGTTCGAGACTACCCGCCAATGTCGCCATACCCGCTTCCAGCGCAGTCTCGTGGATGTCTATCATGACCGCCCTGAGCCCCCCATCGCGACAGTCTGGGCGATACCGTTGCCCATCGTGCCCGCTCCGACGATCCCAACCGTTTCGATTTTCATCACCATTTTCTTTCTCCCGATGCAGTGCGTCGCGCTACTGCATATTCTCAAACACGGCGGCAATGCCCTGTCCACCGCCAATGCACATGGTCACAAGCGCATGGCGGCCACCGATCCGCTGCAGCTCATAAAGCGCTTTCACGGTAATCAATGCACCCGTCGCGCCGATCGGATGTCCAAGTGAAATCCCCGACCCATTCGGATTGACCCTGGCCGGGTCGAATTGCAATTCCTGACTGACCGCGCATGCTTGTGCCGCGAAGGCCTCGTTTGCCTCAATGACGTCGAGGTCTTCGATTCGTAGACCGGCGCGCTGAAGCGCGATGCGCGTAGCGGGGACCGGACCGATTCCCATATAGCGCGGATCGACGCCCGCATGCGCATACGAAACGAGACGCGCCAGCGGCTTCAGGCCACGTTGCCGCGCGGTTTCGCGCTCCATCATCAGTATGGCGGCCGCCGCGTCATTGAGACCGGACGCATTGCCCGCCGTCACGGTGCCTTTGGCCTTCTGGAACGCGGGACGAAGCTGTGCAAACTCATCCGGATCGAGCTGATGACGCACGTGCTCGTCGGTATCGAATGCGATTTCCTTGCCCTTCACCCTGCGCGTGACAGGCAGGATCTGCTCCTTGAAGCGGCCCTCTGTGATTGCGTGGGCCGCGCGGCGATGCGATTCGATTGCGAGCGCGTCCTGTTGCTCGCGTGTGATGCCGTATCTCGCTGCGACATTCTCGGCGGTAACGCCCATATGCATCGCATGAAAAGGATCGTTCAACGCGCCGAGCATCATGTCGACGAGACGCGTATCGCCCATTCTTGCGCCAAAGCGCACGTCGGACGTAATGTAAGGTGCACGGCTCATGTTCTCCGCGCCGCCGCCGATCGCGATGTCGGCGTCGCCGAGAAGGATTGTCTGAGCGGCAGAGACGATCGCCTGCAGACCTGAGCCGCACAGGCGATTCACGGTGAAGGCCGGCGTCGCTTCCGACACACCACCATTGAGTGCCGCAACACGCGCCAGGTACAGGTCTTTCGGCTCTGTTGCAATGACGTTGCCGAACACAACATGTCCGACGTCGTCTCCCTTCACTTCGGCACGCGCCAACACTTCCCTCACGACGAGCGAGCCGAGTTCAGTCGGCGGCAAATCCTTCAGGCTGCCACCGAACTTGCCGATGGCCGTACGCACACCGCTAACAACGACGACTTCTCTTTGCATCTTTCACTCCTTGACTCAAACGGTGCACGCGGACTGTCTTGTCGAGTCCGCCTCGCGCTTCACATATTCGGATAGTTAGGCCCACCGCCGCCTTCGGGCGTGACCCACACGATGTTCTGCGTCGGGTCCTTGATGTCGCACGTCTTGCAGTGCACGCAGTTCTGCGCATTGATCA
>NZ_CAJQYY010000038.1 GCF_907164575.1 Paraburkholderia gardini | reverse complement strand
TGGCGCGCGGCCGCGCCCCCCCGGCCCCGCCCCGCCGCCAGCTTCAGGAAATTGTCATGAAGTATCACTTTGAGCAGTTGCGCCTCGATTCGGTGTGCCGCAGCTTCACGAACGCCGAGGGTCACGCGGTTGCTGCGTTGCAGGGGCTCGACCTGAACATCCAGCGTGGCGAATTCATCGCGCTGCTCGGGCCTTCCGGTTGCGGCAAATCCACCGCGCTCAATTGCATCGCCGGGCTTCAACCGCTGACGGCCGGCGGCATCTGGCTCGACGACCGGCGCATCGACGTGTTGCCGCCCGAAAAGCGCGGCTTCGGCATGGTGTTCCAGAACTACGCGCTCTTTCCGCATATGTCGGTGCTGGAGAACGTGGGCTTCGGTCTGAAGATGCGCGGCGTCGCGAAGAGCGAAGCCGTGCGACGGGCGCGCGAAGCGCTGCAGCTCGTGCAACTGGTCGGGCATGAGCGCAAGCTTCCCGGACAGCTTTCCGGCGGCCAGCAGCAACGTGTGGCGATTGCGCGGGCGATCGTAATCGAGCCGCCGCTCATTCTGATGGATGAACCGCTGTCGAATCTCGACACCAAACTGCGCATTGAGATGCGTGCTGAAATCCGCCGCATTCACAGCCAGCTCGAACGCGCGACGATTTACGTCACGCACGATCAGGACGAAGCGCTTTCGATGGCCGACCGGATTGTCGTGATGAGAGAAGGCATCGTGCAGCAGGTCGCCACGCCGAAGGAAGTCTACGGACGGCCGAAGAATCTGCATGTCGCGCGCTTCATGGGTTATCGCAATGTCGCGGAGTTCACGCTGGAAGGCATGGAGGGCGAAGGCGTCGCGATGACGGCGAACGGCGTGCGGCTCATCGGCACGCCGATGGAAGCGTTCAACAGCAAGCGCGTGAGCGTCGCGCTGCGTCCGGAGGATATGGAGCGCGCCGCGCCCGGCACGCCGAACGCGTTCGACGCCGACGTGCTGACCGTCGAATACGGCGGCCGCGATTCGCTGATCCGTGTGAAGACGGTGTTCGGTGAACTGTGGGCGCGACTGCCGGGCGAATTCAGCGAAGGCGAGCGCATCAGCCTGTGTGTGCCGCCCTCGCGCACGCTCGTGTATGACGGAGCGGTGCAATGAACGCGGTCACGCTCTCACCGCCACCCGCGCCGCGCGATACCCGCGCGTGGCTCGTCACGCCCGCGCTGATATTCATTCTCGCGCTCTTCATCTATCCGTTCGCGTACGGTCTGGTGCTGTCGTTCCAGCCGACGAACGGCGGCAGCATGTGGGCCAATTACACGACGTTCTTCACCGACACGTCGATGTGGCCGACGATCATCGTCACGCTGAAGCTCGCGGTGCCCGCGACGCTGATCAACGTCGGCGCGTCGATTCCGGTCGCGTTCGCGTTGCGTCGCGATTCGCGCTACCAGAAGTTCGTCACGACACTGCTGGTGATTCCGGTCACGCTCGGCACGGTCCTGATCGCCGACGGCATGCTGACGTATTTCGGCCCGAACGGCTGGTTCCCGCAGGCGTTGCAGGGCATGCATCTGTATTCCGACGAAGTGCGGCTCACGCATAACTACTGGGGCGTGCTGATTTCGCTGATCGTATCGGGCTTTCCGTTCGCGTTTCTGCTCACACTGTCATACGTCACAGGTATCGATCCGCGGCTCGCGAGCGCCGCGGCCACGCTCGGCGCGAGTCCGTGGCAGCAGTTTCGCCAGATCTATCTGCCTTTGCTGGTGCCGGGCCTCACGATGGCCGCGTGTCTGTCGTTCGTGCAGGCGTTTTCGGTGTTTCCGTCGGCGGTGCTGCTGGGTGCGCCCGCGGGGCCCACGCGCGTGATGTCGATTGCCGCGGCCGAAGCGGCGTTCGAAAGCTATGACTATTCGCTTGCGTCCACCATCGCGATGGTGATGGGTTTCGTGCAGCTGCTGGTGGTCGCGGGGATGCTCGGTGCGCGCCGCTTCTTCTACAGCGGACCGGTGACGGGAGGGAAGGGCTGATGACGACCGATCACCACGCCACGCATCCGTGGCCCGCTGATGGCAACCGCAAGAGCGGCAACGACGGCACGCAGCGTTCGGGCCGGCAGCGCACGAGTCTGCCCGATCGTCTGTGGAAAGTGCTCGTATGGGGCGCGATGGTGTTCTTCCTGCTGAACGTCGTGCTGCTGATCGCGACGGTCGCGGTCAACTCGATCGCCACGCGCTGGTTCGGCACGCCGCTGCCGCAGGGTTTCACGCTGCACTGGTACGCGCAGGCGTGGAGCGATTTCCAGCTCGCCAACGTGTTGTGGGTGACCGTCGAGGTCGTGGGCGCAGTGGTGCTGCTGTCGGTCGCGCTCGGCGTCCCGGCGGCCTATGCGCTCGCTCGCGTCCAGTTCCCCGGCAAGCGGGTTGCGATGCTGATCTTCCTGCTGCCGCTGATGGTGCCGCCCGTGACGTACGGCATTCCGATGGCGACCGTGATGTACAAGGTCGGTCTGGCCGGTACGCTCTCCGGTGTGATTCTCGCGAATCTGGTGCCGGCGCTGCCGTTCGTGATTCTCGTGATGACGCCGTTCATCGAGCAGATCGATCCGAACCTCGAATCGGCGGCGCGCATCTTTGGCGCGAACACGTTCCGCTACTTCCGCTACGTGCTGCTGCCGCTGCTGGTGCCCGGCATGCTGGCCGCCGGGCTGCTCGTGCTGGTGCGCACCATCGGCATGTTCGAGCTGACGTTCTTTACAGCGGGGCCCGCCACGCAGACGCTTGTCGTCGCGTTGTATTACGCTGTGTTCTCGACGGGCGTTCGCGCACCGCAATCGATCGATGCGATGGCGATGATCTACATGGCGATCACGCTGATCTGGGTACTGATCGCATTGCAGTTCGTGAGCCCGACGCAGATCGTGTCGCGTGGGAAGCAGCAGAAGGCCTGACGGCCGCTCCAGCACGCGCCGCGCCGTACGTAGTCAGGACGTTGCTGGAGAGAGCGTGGCCAGACGAAAGACACCTGAAGAACTGCGCAGCCACCGCTGGTATGGCGTGAACGACCTGCGGTCGTTCGGCCATCGTTCGCGCACGGCGCAGATGGGCTTCAGCCGCGAGGAATACGCCGGCAAGCCGGTGATCGCGATCCTCAACACGTGGAGCGAAATGAACGCGTGCCACACGCATTTCAAACAGCGTGTGGAAGAGGTGAAACGCGGCATCTGGCAGGCCGGCGGCTTTCCCATCGAGTTACCGGTGCAGACGCTCGCCGAGCCGTTCCAGAAGCCGACCACGATGCTCTATCGCAACTTCCTCGCGATGGAAGCCGAAGAGACGTTGCGCTCGTACCCCGCCGACGGCGTCGTCCTGATGGGCGGATGCGACAAAACCACGCCCGCGCTCCTGATGGGGGCGATCTCGATGGACCTGCCCGCCATCTACCTGCCCGCCGGCCCGATGCTGCGCGGCAACTGGAACGGCGCGACGCTCGGCTCGGGCTCCGACACGTGGAAATACTGGGCCGACCTGCGCGCGGGCAAGATCACCGAAGAAGACTGGCAGGGCGTGGAAGGCGGCATCGCACGCTCGCCGGGCCACTGCATGACGATGGGCACGGCATCGACGATGACGAGCGCCGCCGAGGCGCTGGGCTTCACGTTGCCGGGTTTCGCGTCGATTCCCGCGCCGGACTCCCGTCATGCGCAGATGTCGGCGAAGACCGGCATGCGGATCGTCGAGATGGTGTGGGAAGACCTGAAGCCGTCGGACATTCTCACGACCGGTTCGATCGACAACGCGGTGACGACGTGTCTCGCGCTGTCCGGCTCGACGAACGCGATCGTCCACATGATCGCGGTGGCGCGACGCGCGGGCATCGAACTCACGCTCGAGCGCTACGACGACATCTCGCGCCGCACGCCGGTGCTCGCGAACATCCGTCCGACCGGCGCGTACCTGATGGAAGACTTCTTCTACGCGGGCGGCCTGCCAGCGATGCTCCGCGAACTCGGCGACCTGATCGACGGCTCGCAGAAAACCGTCAATGGCCGCACGATCGGCGAGAACATCGCGGACGCGAAAATTTTCAACGAAGACGTGATCCGCAGTCGCGCCGCGCCGCTTCTGCCCGGCAACGGCCTTGCCGTCCTGCGCGGCAACATCGCACCCGACGGTGCGGTGATCAAACCGGGTGCGGCCGATCCGAAGCTGCTCGTGCACACCGGCCGCGCGGTCGTGTTCCGCGACTATAACGACATGGCGGCGCGCATCGACGACGACGCGCTCGATATCGACGAAAACAGCGTGATCGTGTTGCAGCACGCGGGGCCGGTCGGCGCACCGGGCATGCCGGAGTGGGGCCAGTTGCCGATCCCGAGGAAGCTGCTGGAGAAAGGCGTGCGCGACATGGTGCGCATCTCCGACGCGCGGATGAGCGGCACCAGCTATGGCGCATGTGTGCTGCACGTCGCGCCGGAGTCGTTCATCGGTGGACCGTTCGCGCTGATCCAGACCGGCGACCTGATCGAACTCGACGTGCCGCAACGCAAGCTGAACGTGCTCGTGCCGGACGATGAACTCGCGCGCCGCAAGGCCGCGTGGGTCCAGCCGGCGCCGCGCTTCGAGCGGGGTTACGGAGCGATGCATCAGGTTCATGTGCTGCAGGCGGACAAAGGCTGCGACTTCGACTTCCTGCAACGCGGCGGCGCGAAGCCCAATGGCGAGCCGGAGATTCACTGAGCGCCGTTCACGCGATGCGCGGCTACGCGACGGCCGTCGCATCCCTCATGGGAATACGACCGCCGTCTCGTGAACTACATGACTAAAAACGCGCGACGTCACGCCGCGCCGGTTCAGTAGCCGACGCGATAAATCTGCCCGGTCTGCGCACCTTCAACGCTACGCAGATAGGCCTGCGCCGCGCGTTTCGCGCTTACCGGTTCGAAGCCGCGGAAAAACGGCGCATAGCCTTCCATCGATTCTTCGAGTACGGTCGGGCTTACCACGTTGATGCGGATGCCGCGCGGCAGCTCGATTGCCGCACCGCGCACGAAACCTTCCAGTGCCAGATTCACCGAGGTCGCGCTCGCGCCGAGGCGGATCGGTTCGTCGGCGAGGATGCCGCTTGTGAGCGTGAACGAGCCGCCATCGTTGATGTACTGATGTGCGCCGAGCACGACGTTGATCTGGCCCATCAGCTTGTCGCGCAGACCGGTCCAGAACTGCTCCACGGTCATCTCCGTGAGCGGGCCGAAGTGTACCTTGCCGGTCGTGGTGACCACGGCGTCCACTTTGCCGATTTCGCGAAAGAGCTTCTCGACGCTTGCCGGGTCTGTGCTGTCGACGCGATACGCGCCGCGCGTCGCGCCCACTTCGATGACTTCATGCCGTGTCTTCAGTTCGCTTGCGACCGCCTGACCGAGCGTGCCCGTTGCACCGATGACGACAACCTTGTTCATGCTGATACTCCACAAATGGGGAATGGGAAACCGGGAGATATCAATTCCGCCATGACGCGGGCAATCGACACCGGGCACGAATCAAACACGGGTAAAACGTAAAGCCCACGTGCCGCAAGCGACACGCGGGCAAATCAAACACAACAGACGGATGCAGTCTACTTGCCACGCTGCAGTTCGATCACACGCGCCGGCCGTAAATGATTCAACGCGTAGTGAATGCGTCCGCGCTGCCGACGTTCTGCAACCGTGCGTGGGTCGTCGAACTGATAGTCGATGTCATAGGCTTTTTCAGGTGCGACCATGCCCTTGTCGACGAGCGTGCATCCCGGTTCGAGCGCCAGCAGAAGATGATTGCCGCCGACGCGGCTATCGAAGCCGGCGATGTCGCCGAGCATGTCCGGCACGCTGTCGTCGAGTGACGCATTGCTACAGGTCATTTCGTCCGGGCTGATCGCTCCGTGCCCGGCAATTCGTGCCGCTTCATGATTCTTGCCGTCGGTGTCGACGGTGCTGTCGTGTGTGCGATCGTTATGCATCTCGGCGCTGAGCGGCCTTTTTGCCGCGGCATGCGCGGTGTCGCCCTGCGGTTTCTTTACGTCGGTGCTGTTCATGACGCTACCTCCATTCAGGAACGATCAGGTGGAATACCTGGCTGTTCCGTCAGCAAGACCCGTTCCGGCAGCCGCACTTTCAATGTGGGTAAGGGTGCCGCCGGGGTCATCCGCGTGTGCCGTAACTTTTTGCTTTTTTTCCGTAGAACACGCATTTTCTACAGAGTATGATCTTAGTCCGAACGAGATGGCGCGTATTGGCGTATTGAAGAACGGCCGCCGGTGGTCTGGCGGAAGCAGAACACCACGCGTCGTCGCTCATATCATTTACGAGGCAGTCAGGAGCGGGTGACTCATGCACTTCGATGCTGCATTCACACATCGTGGCTACTTGCTGAACTGTGCGCCGGCGCGTTCCGGCGACGGCATGTATCAACCCTATGTCGTGATCTCGCGCTCGAGCGACGGCGAGCTCGTCGCCAATCGTTTTTTCCCCGTCGATCTCCGCTTCTCTGACGAAGCTTCCGCGATCGCACACGCACGCGACTGGGCCGTGCGCTGGATCGATGCGAGCAGCGTGACGATCTGACTGCCGCGCGGCCTGGTGCGCTGTCCCGGCGCGCGTTACGCGGGCAGACAAAAAACGCGGTAATCTTGGGGACACTTCACTTCGAACCGCACTCCCGTGCGGGTGCCGTCCTCATGTCAAACGTGTCTTCCCATAACTGGGGCCTTGAACAGATCGTCGCCGAATTGCGGGCGTCGCGCGAAGAACTGCATCGAACGCGCCACCCGCGCGGCATCCGCGAACTGCCCTCGCGCGAAGGCGTGATCAATATCGTCGCGGGCCTGCGCGCGGCGCTGTTTCCGACGCACTACGGCGCGCCCGACCTGACGGATGAAAGCGTCGACTATTACGTCGGCCATACGCTTGAAAGCACGCTGCGGTTGCTGGCCGAGCAGATCCGTCGTGCGCTGCGATTTCTGCCGGAATACGCACAGACACCTGACGTCGAACTCAGCGTGCATGCATTCGATGTCGCACGCGAATTCGGCAAGCAGTTGCCCGGCATTCGCGCGCTGCTCGTGAGCGACATTCACGCTGCGTTCGCGGGCGACCCTGCCGCGCAGCACATCACCGAAATCCTGCTTTGCTATCCAGGCGTGGGCGCGATGACGCATCACCGTCTCGCGCACGCGCTGCACCGGCTCGGCGTGCCGCTGCTCGCGCGCTTCATCAACGAGATCGCGCACTCGGCCACCGGCATCGACATTCATCCGGGCGCGTCGATCGGCCCGAGCTTCTTCATCGATCACGGCACGGGCGTGGTGATCGGCGAGACGGCGATCATCGGCGAACGCGTGCGCCTGTACCAGGCGGTGACGCTTGGTGCGAAAAGTTTTGCGGCGGATGTGGACGGCTCGCTCGTGAAGGGCAATGCGCGCCATCCGATCGTTGAAGACGACGTCGTGATCTACGCAGGCGCGACGATTCTGGGTCGCGTGACGATCGGCAAGGGCTCGGTGATCGGCGGCAACGTGTGGCTCACGCATAGCGTGCCGCCGGGCAGCAGCGTGTCGCAGGGCAAGATCCGCGAAGGCGAGCGCAGCGACGAGGGCAAACGCTGATGTCGCCGCGCCTGCCCGCATGCATTCGCGCGTCGCATTGGCCTCGCGGCTGAGACTGGCATGCAGCGCGGCCGCGTCCAGATGGTTCGCTGTGCAATCGACGGCCTCGAAGCGACGGTCGCCGAAACGACGCATGCGTTTCCACGCCATTCGCACGACGGTTTCGGTATCGGCGTGATCGTGCGCGGCGGGCAGCGTTCGGCGAGCGGACGCGGTCCGGTCGAGGCGCTCGCCAATGACGTGATCACCTGCAATCCCGGCGAAGTCCACGACGGCAGTCCGCTCGACGCGCGCGGCCGTGCGTGGCACATGTTTTACTTCGCGCCTGCGCTGATGTTCGAGGCAGCGGGCGAACTGACGCAGACGTTCACGCGCGACGTCGAACTGACGCAGCCCGTCACGCACGATCCGTTGCTCAAGATACGGTTCGAACGCCTGTTCGCAGCCGCTGTCGACGATGCCGCGAGTCCCTGCGACATGGCGCGCGAAGAGGCGCTCGTCGCGCTGCTTGCCCATGTCGGCGCGCATCATACGATGCTCACGCCGCCGCGCCTCGCGGCCGCGCCGATCGCACGCGCGAAGGTGCGCATCGACGACGATCCTGCTTCCGCGCTGACGCTCGCCGATCTGGCATCCGAAGCGGGGATGAGCCGCTTCCAGCTGTTGCGCGGTTTCGCGCGGGAACTCGGCCTGCCGCCGCACGCTTACCGGATGCAGCGGCGCGTGGCGCTCGCGCGGCGGCTGATCGCGACCGGCAGCGCGCTCGCCGATGCCGCGGCTGGCGCGGGCTTCGCCGATCAGAGCCACATGACGCGCGCGTTCGTGCGCCTGCTCGGCGTCACGCCCGCGAGTTACGCGGCGGCGATGCGGCGTTCCTGAGCGTCATACCGCGCGGCGTGCTGCCGCGCATCCATTCGTCTCACGCTGCAATTTCATTCAAGACGCGCGTTCGCGCGTGTCCTACGCTGCGTCACATCAATCAGCGGACAAGGACGCAGCATGAATTCACGATCGACTGGCTATCTCTTTTGCGCGCTGGCGATGATCGGCGTGGGCAGCACCGTGGTGGTCAGCAAGACCATCGCGGCCGGCTTGCCGCCTTTCTGCGCCACGGCGTTGCGCTTCGCGATTGCGTTTCCCCTGCTCGTCGCGATCATGCGCATGCGCGGCGCGACGTTCCCGCGTCTGAACCGGCGCGACACGATGCTGGTGATCGCGCAGGCGGGCGCCGGCAGCGTCGGCTATACGGTGTTCCTGATCAGCGGCATGAAGCTCGCTTCGGCCGCCGACGCGGGCGTTATCGCGGGCACGCTGCCTGCCGTCACGGCGGGCGTCGCGATGATCGCGTTCGGCGAGCGGCCGCGTCCCGCGCTGATCGGCGCGATCCTGCTCGCGACGGCCGGCGTGCTGGCCTGCACGGTGCGTTTCGACGACATCGAAGGGGCGAGGAACAGCCGCGCGCTGGTGGGTGATGCGCTCGTGCTGGCGGCGGTTTTCTGCGAAGTGCTGTTCATCCTGCTCAACCGCAAGCTGTCAACGCCGGTCCCGGCGTTGCAACTATCGGCGCTGATGAGCGGGATCGGCTTTGCGGTGGCCGTCGTGCCGGCGCTCTTCGAAGCGCCCTGGCGCGGGCACGTCGACAGCGCGGCGATTGCCGGCGTCGTGTACTACGCGCTCGTGCCGACCGTGGCCGGCTTCGTGCTCTGGTACGCGGGCGCCGCGCGGATCAGCGGCTCGGAAGCGAGCCTGACGACAGCGCTCGTGCCGGTGTCGTCTGTCGCGCTCGCTGCGTGGCTGCTGCACGAGCCCGTGAGCGTCGCGCAACTGGGCGGCGTGGCGTGCGTGCTGGGTGCGGTGTTGCTGGCGAGCATGGACGGCCTCGTGCGTGGACGAAGGCGCGCAAGCGCGTGAACACCGCGTCAATCTCAGGTATTCGCCACGCTGACCGTCGACGCATTTCCGACAATCGACAGAAACTCGCGCCGTGTCGAAGGATCGGTGCGGAACGTGCCGAGCATGCGCGACGTGACCATCGCGACACCTGCCTTATGGACGCCGCGCGTCGACATGCATTGATGCGACGCTTCGAGAATCACGCCGACACCCTTCGGCTGCAGCACCTCGTTGAGCGTATCGGCGATCTGCACGGTCATCTTTTCCTGGATCTGCAGACGCTTGGCGAATGCATCGACGAGGCGCGCGAGCTTCGAGATGCCCACGACGCGACGTTCCGGCAGATACGCCACATGCGCGCGGCCGATGATCGGCACCATGTGATGTTCGCAGTAGCTTTCGAAGCGGATGTCTTTCAGCACGATCATTTCGTCGTAGCCGTCGACTTCGGAAAACGTGCGCGCCAGCAGTTCTTTCGGGTCGACGGTGTAGCCGGCGAAAAACTCCTCGTAGGAACGCACCACGCGCGCTGGCGTATCGAGCAGGCCTTCACGCGCCGGATCGTCGCCGGCCCAGCGCAGCAGCACGCGGACCGCTGCTTCCGCTTCCTCGCGCGTGGGACGAATGGAGGCTTCGTCAGTTTTCGTTGTTCTGGTCATCCGCGGCTCCTGTCAGTTCATGTCTGCCGGTCATTGTTCCATGTTTTGCGAAAGGCCGTCACCGGTTACCTGGGCCATTCGTCCATCGCATCGTTGAACAGCTCCGATACGGCGCCGCGCAGCCAGCCCACGCGTGCGTCGTTATGAAACTTGCGATGCCAGTGTTGCCGCAAATCGAAACGCGGTAGCGGCATCGGCGGCTCGACGATCGTGATCGACGCGTGCTCCGTCACATACGCGAAGCCGATCGCGTGCGGCACCGTCGCGATCAGGTCGGTGCGCGCGAGAATGAACGGCAGGCTCATGAAGTGCGGTGTTTCCAGCACGGCGCGCCGGCGGATGCGCTTTTTCTCCAGATACTGCTCGAGCACTTCCTGGCTGCGTCCTTCGGAGCGCACGACCGCATGCCCGCACGCAATGAACTGTTCGACGGTCAGCGTCTTCGCGAGCGGATGGCCGGTGCGCATCAGACAGATGAAGCGGTGCGTGAAGAGCCGTTGCTGAAAGAAGTTGTTCCCCGACAGATCCGGGAAGAATCCGACGGCCAGATCGACGTCGCCCGATTCGAGTCCGCGCTCGACGTGAGCGGGCGTAAGCGTCACCGAACGCAGGTTCGCGTGCGGCGCGCGCTGCGCGAACAGCTGCAAAAGACGCGGCAAAAACACGATTTCGCCAACATCGGAGAGCGCGATCGAAAACGTGTGCGTCGACGTGGCGGGGTCGAACTCCTCTGAATCGATCAGTCCGCTTTCGATGCGGCTCAGCGCCTCGCGTGCGGCCGGTATCAGCATGAGCGCGCGGGGCGTCGGCTCCATCCCGCGCGACGTGCGCACGAAGAGCGGATCGCCGAAGTACTCGCGCAGACGTCCGAGCGCCGTGCTCACGCGCGGCTGGCTCACGCCGAGGCGTTCGGCGGCGCGGCTCACGTTGCGCGTGTCTTCCATCGCGACGAGATAAGGAATCAGGTTCAGATCGAGTTCAGGCATGACGGCCACGGACCATTATCGGCAAGACGCATACACGATAACGGCAAAATCGCCTTGCCGCATATTGGGGGAAGCGCCCACGCCGCGCCTGCCCGGTGCGCTGCCTTGCCTTTTGCCGCGCAAGGTAGATGATGAAAGTCCCCGCCTTGACAGGCCTGCGGGATGCCGGCCATAATGCGCCAGAACGTTCGCTAAACGAATCGTTGTTCGTATATAGAACAAATCGGTAAAACAGCAGTCACGGACAGACCAGCACATAGCGGGCATGTGGCGCGTATCCGGAACCCGGCGGCGCGCAGTCAACACGACGCGGAGACGGTGCCATGCAGCTTCCTGAAGCAGCGCGGCGCAAGGCGTCCAACAGGGAACTGGCATGATCAACAAGATTTTCGAATCACTTCAGTCGGCGGTCGCCGACGTCAACGACGGCGCCACGGTCATGATCGGCGGCTTCGGTACGGCTGGCATGCCGTCCGAGCTTATCGACGCGCTGATCGGGCAGGGCGCGCGCGAACTCACGATCGTCAACAACAACGCCGGCAATGGCGACATCGGCCTCGCCGCGTTGCTGAAGGCAAAGCGCGTGCGCAAGATCATCTGCTCGTTTCCACGCCAGACCGACTCGTATGTGTTCGACGCGCTCTATCGCGCGGGTGAGATCGAACTCGAACTGGTGCCGCAGGGCAATCTGGCCGAACGTATCCGCGCGGCGGGTGCGGGCATCGGCGGTTTCTTCACGCCGACGGGTTACGGAACGAAGCTCGCCGAAGGCAAGGAAACGCGTCTGATCGACGGCAGGCATTACGTGCTTGAAGCGCCGCTGCATGCCGATTTCGCGTTGATCAAGGCGCTCAGGGGCGACCGCTGGGGCAATCTGGTGTACCGCAAGACAGCACGCAACTTTGGTCCGGTCATGGCAAGCGCGGCGAAGGTCGCGATCGCGCAGGTATCGGAAGTGGTGCCGCTCGGCGCGCTCGATCCGGAAGTGATCGTGACACCCGGCATCTTCGTGCAGCGCGTGATCGCGGTGCCGCAAGCGGCCCGGCAAACCGCCGCGGCGTGAGAGGAGACACAACATGAAACGACTGACCCGCGATGAAATGGCAAAGCGCGTCGCGCAGGATATTCCTGAAGGCGCGTATGTGAACCTCGGTATCGGCGTGCCGACGCTCGTCGCCAATCACCTCGACGCGAACAAGGAAATCTTCCTGCACAGCGAGAACGGCCTGCTTGGCATGGGCCCGGCGCCCGCCAAAGGCGAGGAAGACGACGAACTCATCAACGCCGGCAAGCAGCACGTCACGCTGCTGACGGGCGGCGCGTATTTCCATCACGCGGATTCGTTCGCGATGATGCGTGGCGGCCACCTCGACTTCTGCGTGCTCGGCGCGTTCCAGGTATCGGCGAAGGGCGATCTCGCGAACTGGCACACCGGCGCACCCGACGCCATTCCGGCCGTGGGCGGCGCGATGGATCTGGCGATCGGCGCGAAGCAGGTCTACGTCATGATGGAACATCTGACGAAGCAGGGCGAGAGCAAGATCGCCGCCGAATGCACGTATCCGGTGACGGGCGTGAACTGCGTCGACCGTATCTATACGGACCTCGCCGTGATCGACGTGACGCCGCAAGGGCTTGCCGTGCGCGAGATCTGCTCCGATATCGGCTTCGACGAACTCGAGAAGCTGACGGGCGTTCCGCTCATCGACGCCACGCGGGCCGCCGCCAGCGCAGCGTAAACACGGCGTGACGGTCGCGCGGCGCCCGGCGACAATGACGCCTCGCGCCGCGCGTGTTGCTTGCACCGCGGTTTTCGTTCTCTTCTTCGATTGCTGACGCCACCATGCTCGAAGCCAGCGCCCGCCTGACGGGCCTTATCTGCGGTACGCAGCCGATGAACGACCTCTGGTCGCCGCGCGCCACGTTACAGCGGATGCTCGACGTCGAAGCGGCGCTTGCGCGCGCGTCGGCGGCCCATAGTGTCATTCCGCACGCGGCCGTGGCCGCCATAGAAGCGGCGTGTCACGCCGATCAGCTCGACGCCGACGCGCTCGCCCGCGACGCCGCGCTTGGCGGCAATCTCGCGATTCCTCTCGTCAGGCAGCTCACCGCACGTGTGAAAGCGGCGGATGCGGAAGCGTCGAAATACGTGCACTGGGGCGCGACGAGTCAGGACATCATCGATACCGCGACGGTGCTGCAACTGCGCGACACGCTCGACCTGCTCGACGCGACGCTGCGCCCGACCTGTGACGCAATCGCCGCGCTCGCGCGCACGCATCGCGCGACGCCGATGATCGGCCGCACGTGGCTGCAACAGGCGCTACCGATCACGCTCGGTCTGAAATTCGCGCAATGGCTCGATGCGTTGCTGCGTCATCAGGACCGGCTCGACGCGTTGCGCGCGCGCGTGCTCGTGCTGCAGTTCGGCGGCGCGGCGGGCACGCTCGCGAGTCTGCGCGACGCGGCGCCGGCTGTTACGCAGGCGCTGGCGAAAGACCTCGGCTTGCAGGTGCCCACGCTGCCGTGGCATACGCAACGCGATCGCATCGCGGAAACGGCTTCCGTGTTTGGCATGCTGATCGGCACGCTCGGCAAGATCGCACGCGATATCTCGCTGCAGATGCAGACCGAACTGGGTGAGCTCGGCGAACCGGTTGCAGCAGGAAAAGGCGGCTCATCGACGATGCCGCACAAGCGCAATCCTGTCGGCTGCGCGGCCGTGCTGACGGCCGCCGCGCGCGCGCCGGGGCTCGTCGCCACTGTGCTGGCCGGCATGGTTCAGGAACACGAGCGCGCGCTCGGCGGCTGGCAGGCCGAGTGGGACGCGTTGCCCGACCTCGCGCGCCTCGCGGGCGGCGCGCTCGCGAACATCGAACAGATCGCAGCGGGCCTCGACGTCAACATCGAACGTCTCGCGGCGAATCTCGAAGTCACGCATGGACTGATTCTCGGCGAAGCGGTGATGCTCGCGCTCGGCGACAGGATCGGCCGGCTCGACGCGCATCATCTCGTCGAGCACGCTTCGAAAGCGGCCGTGCAGTCGGGCCAGTCGCTCTTCGAGGTGCTTTCCGCGGATTCGAACGTCACGCAGCACCTTCCGGTCGCGCAGCTGAAACGGCTGCTCGATCCCGCACAGTATGTCGGCCAGGCGCACGCGTATGTGGACGCCGCGCTGGCTCTTTACACCGCGCGCGCGGATCGCGCCAACCATCAGGAGTAACGGCAATGCCCTACGCCGCAGTGAATGGCACAGAGCTTCATTATCGTGTGGACGGCGAGCAGAACAGCAACGCCCCGTGGATCGTGTTTTCCAACTCGCTCGGCAGCGACCTGTCGATGTGGACGCCACAGGTTGGCGCGTTCTCGAAGCACTTTCGCGTGCTGCGTTACGACACACGCGGTCATGGTCACTCCGCTGCGCCGCAAGGTCCGTACACGATCGAACAACTGACGGGCGACGTGCTCGGCCTGATGGACACGCTCAAGATCGAACGCGCGCATTTCTGCGGCCTTTCGATGGGCGGCCTGACGGGCGTCGGTCTCGCGGCGCGGCACGGCGACCGTCTGGATCGCGTCGTGTTGTGCAACACGGCGGCGCGCATCGGCTCGCCCGAGGTGTGGGTGCCGCGTGCGGCGCGCGCGCGTGGCGAAGGCATGCTGGCGCTCGCCGATGCGGTGCTGCCGCGCTGGTTCACGGCGGGCTTTTTCGAGCGCGAGCCGCTGGTGCTCGCGCAGATTCGCGATGTGTTCGTGCATACGGACAACGAAGGCTACGCGTCGAACTGCGATGCGATCGACGCCGCCGACCTGCGTCCGGAAACACCCGGCATCAAGGTGCCGGCGCTGGTGATTTCCGGCACGCACGATCTTGCCGCGACGCCGGCGCAGGGACGCGAGCTGGCCGGGGCCATCCCGGGTGCGCGCTACGTCGAGCTCGACGCCTCGCATCTTTCCAACATCGAGCAGGCCGACGTCTTCACGAAGACCGTGCTCGACTTTCTGGCGGAGTAACCATGACCGATGACGAACGCTACGAAGCGGGCCTCGATGTGCGGCGCGCGGTGCTGGGCGAGGCACATGTCGACCGGTCGCTGGTGAACCGCACCGAGCTGACTTCGGAGTTCCAGAATCTCATCACACGCTATGCGTGGGGCGAAATCTGGACGCGTGAAGGATTGCCGCGCCACACGCGCAGCCTGCTGACGATCGCGATGATGGTCGCGCTCAACCGGGTCGAAGAACTGGCCCTGCATCTGCGCGCCGCGAAGAACAATGGCGTCACGCGCGACGAGATCAAGGAAGTGCTGATGCAGACGGCGATCTATTGCGGCGTGCCGGCCGCGAATTCCGCGTTCCATCTCGCGGACAAGCTGTTCGGCGAGGAAGATGCCGCCGCTGCGGCAAAACCGTAACGCGTATCAGGCGGCGGGCGTCCGTGCCGCCGCCGTACGTGCCGCATCTTCGACCGGCACGTGTATCAGCACTGCCCGCAATACGGTCTCCGTGATCACCTCGCGCCAGTGCGCGAGTTTTGCCTTGTCCATCAACGCTTCGCCGAGAAACGCGCCGAGTGTGTACTGGTTGGCGTTATAAAAATACCCCAGCGATGCAATCATGATGTACACGTCGCGCGCTTCGACGCTCTCGCGAAACACGCCTTTCGCCTTGCCGGCGTCCAGTACCCTGGCGACAACGGAAATCGCGTAACCGGAAATCTCGCGCAGCTTCGACGACTTCTTCGAATGCTTGCCCTGATGGAGGTTCTCGCTCGACAGCAGCGTGACGAATTCCGGATGATCGAGGTAATACTGCCAGACGAATTCGATCATCTGCGCGAGTCCGCGCGCCGGGTTGTCCAGATCGAGATCGAGCCTGCTCTCGGCCTCGTTGAACTGCGAGTAGATGGTCTCCAGCACTTCGACGAATAACTGCTCCTTGCTGCCGAAGTAGTAGTAGATCATCCGGTCGTGCGACTTCGCGGTCTTCGAAATGCTTTCGATGCGACCGCTCGCATAGCCCTGCTTCGCAAACACCTTGATGGCGGCACGAAGAATCTTCGCGCGCGTGTCCTGCGCCTGTTTTGCGCGGATGCCGGTCGCGCCCGGTTTGCGTGCAGCGGGTGTGCTCATGGGCAAGCTCGTCAGGGCCTATCAGAATGTAAGCAAGGGTGTCAGTCGTGACTGCGATGGCGCGCTGCAACAACCCTCGCTGCGGGCAAAAGGCGTTGCGCAGTCAATTTTGATCAGGTAGATTTCAACCAGAATTGGTGTAGCGGATACTACACGAACGGTGAGTGAACGCAACATCAAACACAATCAGACCGGATGCGCATCATACGAAAGTGCCCTGAAACAGGGGGTTTTCGTCAACCGGGCAGGACCCTGTAATGTCGTCGTATGGAACTCCGCCATGACTGAACATACGAAGGTCGATTTCGGTGCAGAGCGTGTCGATGGCGAAGTTGCGTCGACGCCGGGTCCCACCGTGCTCGAAAAGTCGGCGCCGCGCAGCGAGCGGATGGCGTCGAACAAGATCGAATGCAACGCGTGTCCGGTGCTGTGCCAGATCTCCGACGGCCGCACCGGTGCGTGCGATCGTTACGCGAACGCGCAGGGCAGACTGATTCGCGTCGATCCGGTGGTGTTCGTGTCGCGCGCGGCGGTATCCGGTGCCGAAAAGCCGGCGGTCGCGTTTGGCGCCGCTTCGTCTTCGTCGTCGCTCGCCGGGGCGCAGCCTGACGAGCAGGAGCAGGCGCTGTTCGTGACGGGCGTGGGCGCATCCTCGACCTATCCTGACTACAAGCCCGCGCCTTTCATCGTGTCGTCGAAACTCGACGATGTCGATATGGTCACCGTGGTGACCGAAGGCATCTTCAGCTACTGCAGTTTCAAGGTAAAGATCGACACCGACCGCTTTCTCGGGTCCGAGCAATCGAACGTGCGTTGCAACGGCGAGATCGTCGGTCACGTGACGACGGCCGAATATGGCTCGCAGATGCTGAGCCTTGGCGGCGTGCATCATCTGACGGGCGGCAGCAAGAAGGAAGGGCGCGTGACGTGCGACATGATGCTTGCGCTCGGCAACAAACAGGCAGTCGAACTCGCGATCGACGGCGGTGCGAGCCTCATCATTCGCGCAGGCGCCGCACCCATCGTGGATGGCGTGGAGGAACAGCGGATGCGCGTCGGCTGCGGCTCGGCGACCATCGGCATTTTCGCCAGGCAGTGGTTCGGGCATGTCGACGAAGTGGTCGTCGTCGACGATCACATTACCGGCGTGCTCACGGAACACCAGGCCGGCCGCTGTCTCGGCATGGAGCGCTCGGGGCTCCGGATTCGCGGACGTAAATCGACGCCTGGCCGCTATTTTCAGGTTGCCAATCCTGGCACGGGCTGGGGTGGCACGGACATTCAGGACCCGCTTGCGATCATCGAAGGTTTCGATCCCGCGATAGCGCGCCCGGGCATGCGCTTTCTGATGGTGTCCACAACCGGCGAGCACGCGCAATGGTATGAACTCGATCAGCATCTCGTGCCGCGGATCGCAACGATGCCCGACGTCGTGCGGCGCACTGTCGAGCGTATCGGCGAGAACTGCGAGCCATCGCTTGCGACGGTATTGTTTATCGGCGGCGCGGGCGGCAGCCTGCGCGCGGGCGCGACCGAAAACCCCGTGCTGCTGACGCGCGCCATCAAGCAGCGCCTCGTGAACGTGACCTGCGGCGGTGCGCCGGCCTATGTCTGGCCGGGCGGCGGTATCACGGTGATGGTGGACGTGGCGCGCATGCCCGAACGTTCGTTCGGCACGGTGCCGACGCCCGCGATCGTCGCGCCGATCGAGTTTTCGATGACGCTCGATGCCTATCGCGATCTGGGGGGGCATCTCGAAGCGGTCCGGTCGCTGGAAAGCGTGCTGGCGAACGGGCCGGATCATCTGGAGGGCGCGCCGCTCGCGCGCCGCACCATGGCGCGCAACGCCGCCAATCCGTGGCCGCTCGGCAAACCGCCGATGCTGGGTTAGGCGCATTTATTCCTGTCCTGTCAGGCGACCCATGCAATGAACGCAACCCGCATGCAACTCGACGACCGCCGCTGGCACTGGCAGCACGGACCGATCGACCTGATCGTCGCCGCCGATGGAGACGAAGCCACGCTGCACTTCGCGCACGAGGCGGGCTGGCAGCGGTTCTCGACCGTGCTCGCGGAACTCGTGTCGGAACTCGCGGTGCTGAGGGCGCCGCTGGCGCCGGATGCCGTTGAGAGTGACAACCCGTGCGCAGGCAGCGTTGCACGCCGCATGTGGCAGGCATGTCATGCGCACCGTGCGCGTTACATCACGCCGATGGCCGCCGTCGCGGGCAGCGTGGCCGACGAGCTGATCGAATCGTTCCGGCAGCCGGGCATTTCGCGCGGGTTCATCAACAACGGGGGTGACATCGCGCTGCATCTGACCGAAGGGGTGACGTGGCGCGTCGGCGTTTTCAGCGATCTGGCCGTGTTTGACGGCACCCCGCTCGATGCGCGTGAATCGTTCGACGCAAATCTCACACTCGATGCGACGCAGCCGGTTCGCGGCATCGCAACGAGCGGCTGGCGCGGCCGCAGCTTCAGCCTTGGCATCGCGGACAGCGTGACGGTGCTAGCCCGCACGGCGGCCGATGCCGATGCCGCGGCCACGATGATCGCCAACGCGGTCAATCTCGATCATGCCGGTATCATGCGGCGTCCGGCGTCCTCGCTAAAGGACGACAGCGATCTTGGCGACATGCTGGTTACGGCCGGCGTACCGCCGTTGCCGCAACCGCTGATCGATTTCGCACTCGCGAGCGGCGCACGCGAAGCGGCGCGTCTGCGCGAGTGCGGTTTGATCGTAAGCGCGGCGCTATTTCTGCAACGACGCGCGCGAGTCGTGGGCGTGATGGATCGCGGCGCGTCGACCCCAGCCGTGCCTGTCGCCTGCACGAATGGCATGCGACGCATCATTCCAGAGACGGAGGCCCCGTGTTCGAAATACGCCGCGTGCTGACGCACGTCGAAGACATTTTCCACGAGTTCGGTCCCGCGCCGGCGAAGCCGTTGCGCCGCGGCGCGATTGCCGCGGTGATGACGAATCCTTTCGCCGGCCGCTATGAAGCGGAAATCCAGCACGCGATGGAAGCCCTCAAGCCGATCGGTTTCGATCTCGCACAACGGCTGCTCCTGGCGATGAACGTCCCGCATGCGTCGATCGAAGGTTATGGCAAGGGTGCGATCGTCGGCGCGGCGGGTGAACTCGAACATGGCGCGCTATGGCACGTCCCGGGCGGTTACGCGATGCGCGAACTGCTCGAGAAGAACGGCGTGCCGACGAACGCGATCGTGCCTTCCACCAAGAAAGTGGGTGCGCCGTCCACCGCGCTCGATGTACCGCTCACACACGTCAACGCCAGCTACGTGCGCAGCCATTTCGATGCAATCGAAGTGCGCGTGCCGGGTTCGCCGGCGGCAAACGAAATCGTCTATATCCTCGCGATGAGCACGGGGCAGCGTGTGCACGCACGAGTCGGCGGTCTTTCCAAAGAGGCGATCGCGGGAAAAGACGGACTGCGCTAGACAGCGCTGGATCAGACGCATCGATGGAGATCGAAATGACAGTCAAGCTTCGCAAGCTGGTCGTGCAGGTCGAGGAAACGCGTGTCGAAATGGGCCAGGCCGTCGAGCCGCCCACGCGTCGCGCGGTTGCGATCGCGGTGATGGAAAATCCGTATGCGGGACGTTACGAACAGAACCTCGATACGCTGATCGCCGCAGGCGAGGAACTGGGCGGCCTGCTCGGCCAGAAGTGTGTCGAAGCGCTCGGCATCAGCCCAGGCGATGCACAAAGCTATGGCAAGGCCGCGATCGTCGGCGAAGCAGGTGAACTCGAACACGCGGCAGCGGTGCTTCATCCGAAACTGGGCGCGCCGTTGCGCGTCGCGGTGGGAAAAGGCGCGGCGCTCGTGCCGTCGGCGAAAAAGATGGGCACGCTCGGCACCGCGATCGATGTGCCGCTCGGTCATAAAGACGCCGCCTACGTGCGCAGTCATTTCGACGCCATCGAAGCGCGTGTGCCGGACGCGCCGCGTGCGAATGAAATCGTCGTGGCCGTCGCGGTGACGTCGTCAGGGCGACCGCTTGCCCGCATCGGCGGATTGCAGGTTAGCGAGATCAAGGGCGAAGACGGTTTGCGCTGATTAATTTCGCTGTTAGCGTGTCGGGGGAAACGGGATGTTCCCGATGCGCCTGGATGGCGCCGAATTGCAAGGCCGTTAAGGGCGACGATGCTTTCGAATCTGCTGGTACAACTTGTCAACGGACTGGCCGATGCGTCAGCGCTCTTTCTCGTCGCGGCGGGACTGTCGCTGATCTTCGGCGTGACGCGCATCGTCAATTTCGCGCATGGCTCGTTCTACATGATCGGCATTTACGTGGCGTACAGCATCACGAGCCGCTTTGGCGCGACGTCGGCCGGATTCTGGCTGTCGGTGTTCGCGGCCGCACTGGTCGTTGCCGTACTCGGCGCGCTGGTCGAGATGATCGTGCTCAGGCGGATTTATCGCGCCCCCGAACTGTTTCATCTGCTCGCGACGTTTGCCCTTGTGCTGATCTTTCGCGACGCCGCGTTGTGGCTCTGGGGGCCGGAGGATCTGTTCGGTCCGCGCGCACCGCATCTGGCAGGTGCCGTCGATCTGCTGGGGCATCCACTGCCAACCTACGATATCGCGCTGATCGTGATCGGTCCGCTCGTGCTGCTGGCGCTCTGGTATGGCCTCACGCGCACGCGCTGGGGCACGCTCGTGCGTGCCGCGACGCAGGACCGCGAGATGCTCGGCGCGCTCGGCATCAATCAGGCGTGGCTCTTTACCGGCGTGTTCTTTGTCGGTGTGTTTCTCGCCGGCCTTGGCGGCGCGTTGCAGGTGCCGCGCATGTCGGCGAATCTTTCGCTGGACCTTGAAACCATCGGCAACGCGTTCGTGGTCGTGGTGGTCGGCGGCATGGGCTCCATTCCCGGTGCGTTCGTCGCGGCGCTGCTGATCGCGGAAATCAAGGCACTGTGTATCGGGATCGGTCACGTGTCGATCGGCGGCATCGATCTTTCGCTAAGCAAGTTCACGCTGGTGGCCGACTTTGTCGTGATGGCGATCGTGCTGGTGGTGCGCCCCTGGGGCCTGTTTGGCCGTGCGACGGCCGCAGTGCGCGGAATGGCCGCCGCCGAGGCGCCGATACGCCCGGCGGGCAGGCGCCTGCGCGTGCTGGCTGTCGCTACGCTGGTCGTACTTGCCGTCGCACCGCTTGGCGCCGGCGTGTTTCCGTATATGCCGGTACTCCTCGTTGAAATCCTGATCGCCGTGCTGTTCGCGGCGAGCCTGCATTTCATCATGGGACCGGGCGGCATGCATTCGTTCGGTCACGCGGCGTATTTCGGGCTCGGCGCTTACGGCGCCGCGCTCTTTCTCAAGGTTCTGAATCTGCCGATGGAAGCGGCGTTGCTGCTGGGTCCATTGCTTGCCGTGGGTGGCGCGCTCGTTTTCGGGTGGTTTTGCGTGCGGCTCTCCGGTGTGTATCTCGCGATGCTCACGCTCGCATTCGCACAGATCGTGTGGTCCGTGGTCTTTCAGTGGGACGACGTGACGGGTGGCAGCAACGGCATTCTCGGCCTGTGGCCGTCGAACTGGCTGTCGTCGCCCGTGGCGTATTACTACCTCACGCTGGTGTGCGCGGCGATCGGCGTGTGGCTGTTGCGCAGGATGCTGTTTTCTCCGCTGGGCTACGCGATGCGCGCATCGCGCGATTCCGTGCTGCGCGCCGAGGCGATCGGCATCGACGTGAAGCGTGTGCAATGGGTCGCGTTCGTGATTGCCTCGCTCTTCTGCGGTCTTGCGGGATCGCTGTACGCCTTTTCCAAAGGCACGATCTCACCGGAAGTGATCAGCATCAGCCGCTCGGTCGACGGCCTCGTAATGGTCCTGCTAGGCGGTCTGCAGACGTTGACCGGGCCGATCGTCGGCGCGGCCGTGTTTACCTGGCTGCAGGACACCGTGGCGCGTCAGACGGATTACTGGCAGGCGCTGCTCGGCGTCACCATCCTGCTGCTGGTGATCGCGTTTCCGCAAGGCATCGTCGGCTTTATCCGCGACCGCTTTGGCGACGATGACGAAAGCACGCGAAACGGCGCGGCGACTACTAAAACGCCTGGTGCCGCGATGAAGGAGGGTCTGTGAGCCTGCTGCGCGTATCCGGTCTTTCGCGATCGTTCGGCGGATTAAAGGCCGTCGACGATGTTTCGTTCGATCTCGAAGCAGGGCAACTGCTTGCGTTGCTCGGTCCGAACGGCGCGGGCAAATCGACCTGCTTCAATATGGTCAACGGGCAACTCCGGCCGTCGGCGGGATCGATCGTGTTCGACGGACATGAACTCGTCGGCAGGCGGCCACGCGATATCTGGCGGCTCGGTGTGGGCCGCACGTTCCAGATCGCCGCGACCTTCAATTCGATGACGGTGCTCGAAAACGTGCAGATGGCGCTCGTTTCCCGCGAACGAAAGCTCTTCGGGTTATGGAAAGCAGCCTCGTCGTGGTTCGCGGATGAAGCCCTGCACCTGCTCGAACAGGTCGGCATGGCCGACGACGCGCATCGCGCATGCGGCGTGCTCGCCTATGGCGACGTCAAGCGCGTCGAGCTGGCGATTGCACTGGCGAACCGTCCGAAGCTGCTGCTCATGGATGAACCTACCGCCGGCATGGCGCCGGGAGAACGCAGCGATCTGATGGCGCTCACGCGGCGTCTCGCCACCGACCACCAGATCGGTGTGCTGTTCACGGAGCACAGCATGGATGTCGTTTTCGCGAGCGCCGACCGGATGATCGTGCTCGCGCGCGGCAAGCTGATCGCGGAGGGCGACGCCGATACGATACGTAACGATGCGCACGTGCAGGAAGTGTATTTCGGCACCGGCAAGACGTTCCAGCCGCGCGCGTCGCTTGCGGGAAACGGACCCGCAGCGGGAGCGCCGCGATGAGCGAACCTGTGCTGAAAGTATCCGGCCTGAACGCGTTCTACGGTCGCGCTCACATTCTGTTCGACGTCGGCTTTGAAGTGGCGCGTGGCGAAGTCGTCGCGCTGATGGGCCGCAACGGGGCAGGCAAATCGACCACGATGAAAGCGGTCATGGGGCTGTTGCCGCGCAAGCAGGGCTCGGTGACGTTCCGCGGCGCGGACATCACGACGTTGCCGCCGTATCGCATCGCCCGCCTCGGCATGGGTTTCGTGCCGGAAGACCGGCGCGTGTTCAGCGATCTCACGGTGATGGAGAATCTCGATGCCGGCCGTCAGCCGCCGCGCGAAGGCGCACCGCACTGGACGCCCGAAAAGCTCTTTCGCCTGTTTCCGAATCTCGGCGAAATGCCGAGGCGGCCGGGCGGCCAGATGAGCGGCGGCGAGCAGCAGATGCTGACGGTCTCGCGCACACTGATGGGCAATCCGTATCTCGTGCTGCTCGATGAACCGTCGGAAGGCGTTGCGCCCGTCATCGTCGAACAGATGGCGAACATGATTCTCGAATTGAAGCGCGACGGGCTGTCGATACTGCTGTCGGAACAGAACCTGCATTTCGCGGAACTGGTCAGCGATCGCGCCTACGTGCTTGAAAAAGGACAGATCCGGTTTAGCGGCACGATCGGCGAACTCGCGAAGAACGAAACCGTCAGGCGCGCGTATCTGAGCGTTTGACGGTTTCTGGATGCAGGCTCCGGTCGCAGCACTCACGTCGAAGGGAGAAGCAGATGGCAGCAGAGACATTGACGGGTACATCGGGCAAGGTCGTCGTCGGGAATATCGGCCTGCTGTTGTCCGGCGACATCGACAAACCGGTTCTGGACGCCGATACGATCGTCATCGATGAAGGCGTGATCGTCGCGATCGGCCACGCGAAGGACTGCGACCTTGAAGGCGCACGCACCACGATCGACTGCAACGGGACGACCGTCGCGCCGGGCCTGATCGATTCGCATGTTCATCCGGTGTTCGGCGACTGGACGCCGCGTCAGAACCAGATGGGCTGGATCGAATCGAATCTCAACGGCGGCGTCACGACGATGATTTCCGCCGGCGAAGTGCATCTGCCGGGCCGCCCCAAAGACATCACGGGTGTGAAAGCGCTGGCGATCACAGCGCAGCGTTCATTCGAAGGCATGCGCGGCGCCGGCGTTGGCGGTGGAGTGAAAGTGCTGGCCGGTGCGCCCGTGATCGAGAAAGGCATGGTCGAAGCCGACTTCAGGGAACTCGCCGAGGCAGGCGTGACGTTGCTGGGCGAGGTCGGCCTCGGCAGCGTCAAGGCGGGCGAGGAGGCGGGCCAGATGGTGGCGTGGGCGCGCAAGTATGGCATCCAGAGCACGATCCACACGGGCGGCCCTTCGATTCCCGGCTCCGGGCTCATCGACAAGGACGTCGTACTCGCCGCCGATGCCGACGTCATCGGCCATATCAACGGCGGTCACACGTCGCTACCGTATAAACATGTGTGCGACCTGTGCGAGCAATCCACCCGTGCGCTCGAGATCGTGCACAACGGCAATGAGCGCATCGCGTTGCTGACGGCACGCCATGCAATCGAACTGAAGTGTCCGCATCGCATCATTCTCGGCACCGACAGCCCGGCGGGTTCCGGCGTTCAGCCGCTCGGCATTCTGCGCATGATCGCGCTGATCTCGAGTCTTGCGGACATACCTGCTGAGATTGCGTTCTGCTTCGCCACGGGAAACACCGCGCGCCAGCGCCGCCTGAAGCAGGGTTTGATCGAGACTGGACGTCCCGCCGATCTCGTCTTCATGGATCGCGCCCAGCATACCGCCGGCGCGACGCTGCTCGAAAGTGTGCAACTGGGTGACATACCCGGCGTTGGGATGGTGATGATCGATGGCCTGATCCGTTGCCGTCGCAGCCGCAATACGCCCCCCGCGACCGAAGTACCGGTTGTGGTCTGAACGCGCGCACGCCATGGCTGCTTCCGTGTCACTGACCTTGCACGTGAACGGCGCGACGCATCGTGTCGTCGCGGACATCGACACGCCATTGCTTTATCTGCTGCGCAACGATCTGGAGCTGAACGGCCCGAAATTCGGCTGCGGGCTTGGCGAATGCGGCGCCTGCACGGTGCTGCTGGACGGCACGCCGACCCGCGCGTGTGTGACGACCGCGCGGGTCGCGCTGGAGCGCGAGATCACGACGCTGGAGGGTCTGGGTACACGGGGCGCGCTGCATCCGGTGCAGCAGGCGTTTATCGACGAACAGGCCGCCCAGTGCGGCTACTGTCTGAACGGCATGATCATGACGGCGAAAGCACTGCTCGATCGCAATCCGCATCCCGACGCCGAGGCGGTTCGCCGTGAGCTTTCGCGCAACCTGTGCCGATGCGGCACGCACGTTGAGATCCTGCGTGCCGTGCAGCGCGCCGCGGTCCTGCTCGCTGAACGTGGCGGGCATGACGTAGCTGCCGTACCTGCCGGAGACCCGCCATGACCGGGCCGGACTTCAGCGTCGATCGAAGCCGCGACGCTGAATCGCGGCGGACACTCTTCGACAGTGCCAACGTGCTGATCGTCACGCGGCCGCCGCAGGCATCGCCGCGAGCCGCCATGGGTCAACCCGGTTCGCGTTCCTCGCATGTGCCGACCGAAAAGGACATGTTCCTTGCGGTGCGGGGCGACGGTGGAGTCGTCGCGTTCAACGGGCACGTCGATCTTGGAACCGGCATCGGCACGGCGCTCGCGCAGATCGTCGCGGAAGAACTGGACGTGCCGCTCACGCGCGTGAGCGTCGTGCTCGGTCATACGGCCGAAGCGCCGAATCAGGGACCGACGATCGCCAGCGCGACGATCCAGATTTCAGCCGTGCCGCTTCGTCAGGCGGCCGCGCAGGCAAGGCATTTTCTCGTCGATGAAGCAGCGCGGCGCTGGAACGTCAGCGCGGAACTGCTCGACGTGCGCGATGGCATCGTGCATCGCCGCGATGGCGATATCGCAGCGGGCTTTGCCTATGCGGAGCTGATCGGTGGAAGACGCATCGAACTCGATCTCGCGCCGGATACGCCGCTCAAATCGCCCGACGAATATCGCATCGTCGGCAAGAGCACGCCGCGTGTGGATATTCCCGCCAAGGCCACCGGCGAACTCGTGTTCGTCCACGACGTGCGTGTGCCGGGCATGTTGCATGGGCGCGTGGTGCGTCCGCCGTATGCCGGTATCGCGCAGGGCGACTTCATTGGAAACAGCCTGCTACGGGTGAATGAATCGTCACTGCGCGAATTGCAGGGCGACGTGAAGGTCGTGGTGATTCGCGATTTTGTCGGCGTCGTGGCGCAGCGCGAGGAAATCGCGCACAACGCCGCGCGACGGCTCGACGTGCAATGGAAACCCGTCGACCCTCTGCCCGCGCTCGACACGAGCGAAGCGGTCGAAGCCGCGCTGCGTGCGAATCCGTCGACGCGCCGCGATCTCGTGATCGAAGGCGACGTGGACGGCGCGCTGGCGCAGGGCGGAAAAACGCTGGAGCGCACCTACGTCTGGCCGTTTCAGATGCATGCGTCGGTCGGACCTTCATGCGCTGTCGCCGACTTTCGCGACGATACGCTGAAGGTGTGGTCCGGCACGCAGAATCCGCATTCGCTACGCGCCGATCTGGCACTGCTGCTCGCCATCGACGAAGCGCACATCGAGGTCGTGCGCATGGAGGCCGCCGGATGCTACGGCCGCAACTGCGCCGACGATGTCGCCGCGGACGCCGCGCTGCTCTCGCGTGCGGTGGGCAAGCCGGTGCGCGTGCAGCTCTCGCGCGAGGACGAACACGCGTGGGAGCCGAAAGGCGCGGCACAACTGATGGACGTGCGCGGCGGCGTCGATGCCGAAGGCGCGCTGACGGGTTACGACTTCGCGACACGTTACCCGTCCAACGATGCGCCGACGCTCGCATTGCTGCTCACCGGCGCCATCGCACCGCAACCCCAGGTGTTCGAAATGGGCGATCGTACGGCGGTGCCGCCGTACGACTACCGGACGATGCGCATTGTTTGCGACGACATGCCGCCCATCGTGCGCGCGTCGTGGTTGCGCGGCGTCTCCGCACTGCCGAATAGCTTCGCTCACGAATCGTTCATCGATGAACTGGCCGCTGAAGCGGACGTCGATCCCGTCGAGTTTCGCCTGAATCATCTCACGGATCCCCGTGCGATCGACCTCGTGAAAGCGACTGCGGAAAAGGCCGGCTGGCAGCCGCGCGTGACCGTTGAAGGCACACCCGGACCAGACAGGGAACCCGACGCGAGCGACATCATGCGCGGACGCGGCTTCGCATACGCGCGCTACGTGCATAGCCGGTTTCCGGGCTTCGGCGCGGCGTGGGCCGCGTGGGTTGCCGATGTCGAGGTCAACCGGAAGAGTGGCGAGCTTGCGGTGACGCGCGTGGTCGTCGGCCAGGACGCCGGCACGATGATCAACCCCGATGGCGTGCGTCACCAGATCCACGGCAACGTCATCCAGGCGACAAGCCGCGCGCTCAAGGAACGGGTCGCATTCGGCAGCACGTCGGTGACGAGCCAGGAGTGGGGCGCCTATCCGATCCTCACGTTCCGTGAAGTGCCCGTGATCGAAGTCGTGATGATGCCGCGTCACGGCGAGCCGCCGATGGGCACCGGCGAATCCGCGTCTCTACCCGGCGCCGCCGCGATTGCGAACGCGTTATACGATGCGACGGGCGTTCGCTTCCGGCGCCCGCCGTTTACGCCGGACGTGATTCGCGCCGCGCTTGCCGATGCACAGGCCGAAGAGAAAGCCGCGCGCCGGAAGAAGCGCTGGCGCTTGGGGTTTTTCGGCGCGCTTGCTACGGGTGCAGCTGGGTGGCTAGGCGCTCTGGCGCTGGCACCGGCTGCCATCGCGCCGGTCACGGCGCCGCTTGCAGGCACGTTCGCGCCTGAACTGATCGCGCGTGGCAAGGTACTTGCCGCCGCTGGCGATTGCGCGGTCTGCCATACCGCGCGCAACGGCGTGCCGAATGCGGGCGGCCTGCCGCTCGACACGCCGTTCGGCACGGTCTACAGCACGAACATCACGCCCGACGCGCAGACGGGCATCGGTAACTGGTCGCTCGAAGCGTTCGTGCGCGCGATGCGCGAGGGGATCCATCGCGACGGCCATCGTCTCTATCCCGCGTTTCCCTACACGTCGTTCAGGAACGTATCCGACGACGATCTGAAAGCGCTCTACGCGTACCTGATGTCGCAAACGCCGGTGCATGCGCGGCCGCCTGAAACGAAGCTCGCATTCCCGTTCAGCGTGCGCCCATTGATGGCCGTCTGGAACGGCCTGTTCCTGCAACGCAATACGGTCACGCACGATGCATCGCAAAGCGTGCAATGGAATCGCGGCGCGTATCTCGTGAACGGACTCGGCCATTGCGGCGCGTGTCATACGCCGCGCAACGCGTTGGGTGCCGAAAAAACCGGCGCGGCGTTTCTGGCAGGCGGCACGGCGGACGGCTGGCACGCACCCGCGCTGACGTCGCTGTCGGATGCCCCGGTGCCGTGGACCGAAGACGAACTTTTCAGCTATCTACGTTCCGGTCACGCCAGGCTGCATGGCGTCGCGGCCGGCCCGATGGCCGCGGTGGTCAGCGAACTGTCGGCGTTGCCCGATGAAGATGTCCGCGCGATGGCCACCTACCTCGCTTCGATGACGCCGGCCCAGCCGAATGCGAATCCCGAGGCGCTCGCCCGCGAATACGAAAGGGCCAGCGGCACACGCGATATTGCGTCAGCGGCCGGCGCCGGCGCGCGGCTTTTCGACGGCGCCTGCGCCGCGTGCCATCACACCGGCAGCGGGCCGGAACTGTTCGGCGCGCATCCGTCGCTTGCGCTCAATACGAATGTGCACAGTACCGCGCCGGATAACCTGATTCGCGTGATTCTGGATGGCATCGTCTCGCCTGCGCGGCCGGAACTCGGTACGATGCCGGCTTACCGCGACAGCTTCAACGATGCCCAGGTCGCCGAAATCGTGTCGTACATGCGCGGGCAGTTCGCGGGCGGCAGACCGGCATGGCGGAACGTCGAGGCGACGGTTGCACGTATCCGCGCCGACACCCGCACCCATGCATTGAACTGAACGCGATGCCGATGTGGCAAACCGGCTTTAGCAGTATTTAGCAGCCTTTAGCAGCACACCTGAATTCGCAGCATCACGCAATTCCTCGATAACGGAGAACAGGTAATGACCACGCGCGCAGGATGGATCACTCGCATGACGGTTTCGTTGACGCTCTCGCTGGCCGCGCTCGGCGCGAGCGCGCAGCAGACCATCAAGATCGGCGAAATCAACAGCTACAAGGCGCAGCCCGCGTTTCTTGGGCCGTACAAGAACGGCTGGAATCTCGCGCTCGACCAGATCAACGGTTCGGGCGGCGTGCTCGGCAAACAGCTCGAGGTCGTCTCGCGCGACGACAACGGCAACCCTGGCGACACGATCCGCGTCGCACAGGAACTGATCGCGCGTGAGCAGGTGCAACTGTTGTTCGGCGGTTTCCTGTCGAATACCGGCCTCGCGCTGACCGACTTCGCGAAGCAGCGCAAGATTTTCTTCCTGGCCGCCGAACCGCTGACCGACAAGATCGTCTGGGCCGACGGCAACAAATACACGTACCGTCTGCGTCCTTCGACGTACATGCAGGTCGCGATGCTCGTGCCGGAAGCCGTGAAGCTGAAGAAGAAGCGCTGGGCGCTGGTGTATCCGAACTATGAATACGGGCAGTCGGCCGTGGCCACGTTCAAGAAGCTGATGAAGGCCGCGCAACCGGATGTCGAGTTCGTGACCGAACAGGCCACGCCGCTTGGCAACCTCGATGCGGGTGCGGTGACGCAGGCGCTCGCCGATGCGAAGCCCGATGCGATCTTCAACGTGCTGTTCGGCGCGGACCTCGGCAAGTTCGTTCGCGAAGGCAATACGCGTGGCCTCTTCAAGGATCGCAGTGTCGTGTCGCTCCTGACCGGGGAGCCTGACTATCTCGATCCGCTCGGCGCCGAAGCACCGACGGGCTGGATCGTCACCGGCTACCCGTGGTATTCGATCGATACGCCGGCAAACCGGAAGTTTGTCGATGCCTATCAGGCTAAGTATCACGACTATCCGCGGCTCGGATCGGTGGTGGGTTATTCGGCGCTGATGTCGATTGCGGACGGGTTGAAAAAAGCAGGCTCAACCGATCCTGACAAGCTGGCTGCGGCATTCAAGGGACTGGGCGTCGATACGCCGTTCGGGCCGATCACGTTCCGCGCGCAGGACAACCAGTCGACGATGGGCGCGTATGTCGGCGTGACGGGCGTAAAGGACGGCAAGGGCGTGATGACGTCGTATCGCTACATCGACGGCGCAAGCGTGCAACCGTCCGATGCGGAGGTGAAGAAGCTGCGCCCTGCGGAATAGGCGACCGTCAGCGCGGCATGCGGCATGGCATTGCGCGGAGGCAGCGAACGCCTTCTGCGTAATGCCCGCTGGTTATTCCTCTATTCCTCGTGGTCGTGCTCGGCGACGAAGTGGCGCAGATAGGCGAGAACGGCCGCTTCGGCGGCGCGATGATCGGCGCCGTTTTTCGAACCGGCGTTCTCTTCGTCGCCAAACAGCGCGGACGGCGCGTTATGCACGTCCACTTCCTGGCCCTCGCGATACAGGCGGATCTCGTGGGCCGTTTCGATGTATTCGGCGACCCAGTGGACCCCTTCAATATGCGTGCCGGCACGTATAGACGGTGGTTTCATGGTTGCGTCTCCCGATAGAGATGGTCTGAAGCGCCTTTTCTTCCCGTGTCCCCCATTTTTCATGAGCTTCCCTTTAACAATAGGCGCTGCGACAGGTCAGTGCATTCTTTGTTGAGCCGGCGTGCGCCGCCGGGTATCCCGCAAGCTCATGCCGCGTCACGCCGGTCGCGGGATCAGGACCCGTCGCGGTCACGGGCACACGCGTTGCTTCCCCGCAGAGGCAACCGTTACCTGGGGGAACTGTCATGCCAGAAAGAAAAACTGTCGCGCGCGCTCAAGCGGACAAACGCGCGGGAAAATCGGCGAGCACGCAGGCCGGCGAATTCGTGAAGGAAGAAGTCGATCGCGTGCGGGAAGGCAAACACGGTGTCAGATCGGCGAAGCAGGCCATCGCGATCGGTTTGTCGAAAGCGCGCCGTGCGGGCGTGGCGCTCAAGGCGCCAAAGAAGGGCGCGACCACTGAGGCAACCCGCAAAAAGGCGGCTCAGGACAGCGCCGCCGGCAAGCGCCGGCCAACGGCCGCGAAACCGGCCGGCAAGGAATCGAAATCGACACGTTCACGCGCCACGACCACGGCGCTCAGGCGCGAGAGCGGCGAGGGCGCATCGAAGAAGGCCTTGTCGAAACAGGCGAAGTCGGCGGCCAGCCATCGTCCGGCAGCGAGCCGCTCCGCGGCGGCGAAGAAAGCCGCGCAGACCAAAGGCGCGAGCGGCCGTTCAGCAGCCGCAAAAAAAGCGGCCCATACCCGGGCCGCTCGCGCGCATCACTAGCCGTGTAGCGCGCCTCGCGGCGCGTTATACGCTACACGTCACGCGTTACTGAACCGTCGCCAGCACCTCGCGAACGGTGCTGAAAATGCGGTCGATCTGCGCTTCCTCGATGATGAGCGGCGGCGAGAATGCGAGGATATCGCCCGTGAAGCGGATCAGCACGCCCGCTTCGAAGCATTTGACGAACGCTTCATAGGCACGCGCGCCCGGCGCGCCGTCGCGCGTGTCGAGTTCGATGCCAGCGATCATGCCGAGATTGCGGATGTCCTTCACGTGCTTCGCATCGCGCAGCGCATGGACGGCGCTTTCGAACTTCGGCGCCATCGATGCGGCGCGCGCGAACAGGTCCTCGCGGCGATACAGGTCGAGCGTCGCGACTGCCGCGGCGGTGGCGGCCGGGTGCGCCGAATACGTGTAGCCGTGCGCGAGTTCGATCGCGCCGGGCGCGCCGCTGTTCACGATCGTGTCGTGAACCGTGCGGCTTGCCGCGACAGCGCCCATCGGGATCGCTGCGTTGTTGATCGCCTTCGCCATCGTCAGCAGATCGGGCGTGACGCCAAAGTATTCGCTTGCGGTGGCCTTGCCGAGGCGGCCGAAACCGGTGATCACTTCGTCGAAGATCAACAGGATGCCGTGCTTCGTGCAGATGTCGCGCAGTTTCTGCAGATAACCTTGCGGCGGAATCAGCACGCCGGTCGAACCCGCGACCGGCTCGACGATGACGGCGGCGATCGTCGAGGCGTCATGCAGCGTGACGATACGTTCCAGTTCGTCGGCCAGATGTGCGCCCCACGCCGGTTGTCCCTTCGAAAACGCGTTGTGTTCGAGGCTGTGCGTGTGCGGCAGATGATCGACCGCGGGCAGCAGCGCGCCCGAAAACGTCTTGCGGTTCGGCGAAATGCCGCCCACCGAGATGCCGCCGAAGCCCACGCCGTGATAGCCGCGTTCGCGACCGATCAGGCGCGTGCGCTGGCCTTCGCCGCGCGCGCGGTGATACGCGAGCGCGATTTTCAGCGCGGTATCGACGGATTCCGAACCCGAGTTCGTGAAGAAAATGCGATCGAGTCCTTCCGGCATCAGTTCGGCCACTTTCGATGCCGCTTCGAAGGCGAGCGGATGGCCCATCTGGAACGTCGGCGCGAAGTCGAGCGTGGAGAGCTGCTTCGTGATCGCGGCGACGATCTCGTCGCGGCCGTGGCCTGCGTTCACGCACCAGAGGCCCGCGCAGCCGTCCAGCACCTCGCGACCGTCCGTCGTGCGGTAGTACATCCCCTTGGCCGATTCCAGCAGGCGCGGCGCGGCCTTGAACTGGCGATTGGCGGTAAAGGGCATCCAGAAAGACGACAGATCGTCGATGACGGGGCGCGAAGTCATGGGTTTTTCTCCTCGAAGTGGTAGCGAAACTGTAGCGCTCGCGGTCTAATGGCGGCATAGACAGTTGGCTCATCTGCATTGGCAACTGTGCTGGTTAATCCGCTTCGACTGTAGTGGTGCATGCGTGGTCCTTTATCGCTCGTTGCCCCTTCTTCGCCATGATCGAACTTCAACTGGAACGCGACCGCCGTAGTACATCGACGCTGGTCGAGCAGGTCGTACAGGGCTTTGCGGCGGCGATCGAATCGCAGTCGCTGCGCGCCGGCGCGCTGCTGCCCTCGGTGCGGCAGCTGGCGCAGACGCAGCGTCTCAGCACGTTCACCGTCACGGAGGCCTACAACCGTCTTGTTTCGATGGGCCTCGTGGTGGCGCGGCGCGGTTCCGGCTACCGGGTCGCGACGCTCGACGCGCCCCCCGCGCGGGTGAGCGCGAGCGACTGGCAGCCACCCAGCCTGACCGCGACGTGGCTGCTCTCGGACGTGTACGCGGATCATTCGGTGCCGATCAAGGCCGGGTGCGGCTGGCTGCCGAACGAGTGGGTCAACGGCTCCGGGCTGCAGCACGCGCTGCGCGCAACGAGCCGCGTGCCGCCCGGGCGTCTCGCCGATTACGGCCATCCCTACGGGTTCGCGCCGTTACGCGAGCGCATCGCTGAACAGCTCGACCGGCACGGCCTGCCCGTCGATGTGTCGAACGTGCTGCTCACGCAGGGCGCCACACAGGCGCTCGACCTGATCGTGCGCACCCTGTTGCGTCCGGGCGATACCGTGCTGGTCGAAGATCCCGGCTACTGCAACCTGCTGCAGATCCTCAAGCTGGCCGGGCTCAACGTGCAGGGCGTGCCGCGCACGCCGGCCGGGCTCGATGCCGACGCGCTCGAAGGGCTCGTCGCAGCACATCGGCCGAAAGCGATGTTCGTGAACACGACGCTGCAGAATCCGACCGGCACCACGCTTGGCATGGCGTCGGCGTTCCGGCTGTTGCAGATTGCCGAACGGCAGCGCATGTGGGTGATCGAGGACGACGTCAGCCGCGAACTTGCACCGGCCAGCGCGCCGCTGCTCGCCGCGATGGAAGGACTGCATCGCGTGCTGTACGTGAGCGGTTTTTCGAAGACGGTCACGCCGGGGCTGCGCTGCGGTTATGTCGTCGCGGAGCGCGACGTGCTGCGCGAACTGGCGCGCACGAAGATGGCGGTGGGTTTGACGTCGTCGGAACCGATCGAGCGGATCGTCGACAAGGTGTTGCTCGAAGGGCGTCACGCGCGGCACGTCGAGACGGTCAACGAACAGTTGAAAGCGGCGCACGTGCAGGTCGAGGAACGCATCGATGCGGCTGGCCTCGAACTGTTTCACCGGCCACGCGCGGGTCTTTTCCTGTGGGCCAGACTGCCGGTCGAGCCGGAGCGTGCCGCCGAAATCGCGACGGCCGCGCTGCGCGACGGCATCTGGCTCGCGCCGGGTTCGTATTTCCGCCCCGACGACGCTCCCACCGCGTGGTTCCGCTTCAACGTACCCTATTCAACCGACGACGCGTTGTGGCGGTTTATCGCCGGTATCCGGTAGCGGCTTCAGGCAAGCAGATGCAGCGCGACCGGGTACATCGACAGCACCAGCAGCGAGGCCATCACGATGTTGAACGCGCGCAGCCAGCGCGGATTCGACAGAAGGCGCCGCAGGCTCGTGCCGAATGCGGCCCACAGGCAGATGCAGGGCAATCCGGTTACGTAGAACAACACTGCCATCATCAGTGAGTTGAAGCCGAAATCGGCACTCAGATGAATCGTGGTTGCGGCCGTCAGCACCATCATCCACGCCTTGGGATTGATCCACTGGAACGCGATGGCTTCATGAAAGCGCATCGGCCGGCGCTCGCCCTTGCGGGTCTGGATTTCACCCGACGTGCCGATTTTCCAGGCGAGATACAGCAGGTACACGACGCTTGCGACTTCGAGCGTGGTGTAGAGCATCGGAAAACGGCGAAACGCTTCGCCAAGGCCGAAGCCGACGGAAAGCATCAGCAGCGCGACGCCGGCGGAGATTCCGAGTATGTGCGGCATCGTGCGGCGAAAGCCGAAGTTGACGCCGGACGCCAGCAGCATCGTGTTGTTCGGACCCGGCGTGATGCTGGTGACGAGCGCGAACAGGATGCCGGCGGGCAGGGCGCCGAGTGTCAGCGGGGAGTCGAGTGACATGACGGGCTCCAGATTCGGTGACGGATGATGCAGTCTATCGAAGGAGTCCGGTACAGTACCGGTACAAATTGAGAGATGCTGCCCGGTACGGCTGGCGGATTAGTCACTGAGGCCAGCCGCGCGGAACCAGCTTGAACCTTGATCCCACCATCGCGCGATCACTTCATCTTGAATTTCAAACCGTCCGTTTTAGACGAATTTGACGCCACTAGTAACAGTCAGAACGAATGCAGCGATACGTTTCAAACTCGGTAGCCTGGATTCAGAAGCCCAAAGCGATGGCCAGCAAGCCGCTGACCACGCCGCATACCACCACCGCCAGCGCCACCACCGTCAGTACGCGCCTCGGGAACGAGCGGCCGAGCATGGCCATCGACGGGGCGCTGATCAGCGGCAATGTCAGCAGCAATGCGCCGGCGGGACCGGCTGCCATGCCGAACGACAGCATTGCCTGGATGATCGGCACTTCGCCGGCGGTCGGAATCACGAACAGCGTGCCCGCGACCGACAACGCGATGATCCACACGAGGCTGTTATCGATGTTCGGTCCGATGTGCGGAAACAGCCACGCACGCGCCGCGCCGAGAATTAAAACCAGCACGATATATTCGGGTACGAGACGCAGCGTCATCCTGCCGAGGATTTTCACCCAGCGCGTGAAAGCGGAGCCGGGGTCGTCGGCGGACACCAGTAGCGAAAGGACTTCGCGCGATGCTTCGGCTTCTTTCGGTGTGACCATGCGGTTCGCCAGATAGCCGAGGCCGAACACCATCACAATGCCGAGCGCGAGCCGCAAGCCCATCCACTGCCAGCCTAGCACGAAGCCCATGAAGATCAGCGTGGCCGGATTCAGCGCAGTGTTGCCGAGCCAGAACGCGATCGCCGCGCCAGGCGCCGCCTGGCGCGCGCGCAAACCGGCGACGACCGGGGCCGCACAGCAGGTACACATCATGCCCGGCAACGACATCAGGCAGCCCTTCACCACGCTGGTGAAATCGGTGCGGCCGAGCGCGCGCGCGACCCATTGCGGCGGAATCAGCGCCTGCACCGCCGAGCCGAGCAGCAGTCCGAGCACCATGGCTTGCCAGATTGCTTTGCCATAAGCGAGCGCGTAATCGGTCGCGGCTTGCCACGACGCGTCTGGCGCGCTCGCCGAGGTGCCCATCAGGATCGACTTGCCGATGGAGTGCTGGCTCGCGGCAACGAACGCGCGGTTGTAGTACGGAAACCACTTCACGTAGAAGAGGCCGACCACCGCGATTAGCAGGAATACGACCCAGCCAGGCGCGACACGAGGTTGTCGAAGGGTTGATTGCATGAAGGTCTCAAGCGATGGTTTTAATCAGATGACAGTGGGCGCGCGGCCGTCGAGCTGGGCAAGCAGTGTCTTTGCCTGCTCGACGACATCGGCGTCGTTGGGGCGAAAAGTCAGTTGCAGCGCGTGCGGCAACTGCGTGAAATGCTGATGGCTGCTGCGTGCATACGCCGGGTCGTAATGCCGCTCGATCAGCTCGTGGGCCAGTTCGGCGCGCCGGTTTTCGTCGACGAGCCGCTGCCAGCCCACGACGCGCTCGCGGCTATGCAAGCCGATCATCCGTTCCAGCAGCGCCTTGAGCGCCTCGGGGTCATCGAACAGATGCGCGTAGTCGTGCAGCAGGAACGTCGCGCGATCCTCGCAGCTCGACAGCACCTTCACGCACGCACCCTGATGAAACGTGTCCAGCAGCGCGAGCGGCAGAGCCACCGAACCGATGCGCCGGCTCTCCGCTTCGACGAACACCGGCCGGCCTGGATCAAACTCGCGCAGCGCGCTGACGAGAAGGGTGTCGAAACGCTTTTGCGAGGGCTGCGGCACGCCTGCCCATGCGCCGAGCAGCGAGCCGCGATGCGCGGCCAGCGCTTCGAGGTCGAGCGTCTGCGCGCCCGCCTGGTTCAGGGCCGACAGCAAATGCGTCTTGCGGCTGCCCGTCGGGCCGACAAGCACGATGTAGTTCAGGGTCTTCGGAAGTGTATCGAGTGCTTCGAGCGTGGCGCGCCGGTAGCTCTTGTAGCCGCCATCCAGCTGGCGCGCCTGCCAGCCGATCATGTTGAACAGTGTCGTGACCGAGCCCGAGCGTTTGCCGCCGCGCCAGCAGTAGATCAGCGGCCGCCAGTTGCGTGGCCGGTCGGCGAAGCTCGTCTCCAGATGATGCGCGATGTTGCGCGCGACCATCGCCGCGCCCATCCGCGTGCCTTCGAACGGCGAGACCTGCTTGTACGTGGTGCCGACCAGAACGCGTTCTTCGTTGCTCAGTACCGGCGCGTTGAGCGCACCCGGAATGTGGTCTTCCGCAAATTCGAGAGGCGTGCGCACATCGATGATTTCATCGAAATCACCTGCTTTTTCGAGGCTGACGAGAAGGTTTTTCAAGAGGAAAAGACAAAGCGGCTCGGCGGAAAGAGCGAAATTATCGCATGCGCGGCCAGGCCGGGACCCAGTGTGATGCGTGATTGATTCGTCCCATGCTTCGGTCCGCGCTTTCGCGCGGCGTCCGCTTGCACGTTAAACGACTTCGAGGCGTCTTTCTCCGCTGACCATTTCGCCGATGACGCGCGCGTCGCCGAACCCGTCGGCATGGAACAACGCAAGCACTTCGTCGACCGTTTCGGGTGCGCACGAAACCAGCAGGCCGCCCGAGGTTTGCGGGTCGGTCAGAAGCGTGCGCGCCGTCGACGGCAGAGCCGCGTGCAGCACGACATCTTCGCCGTAGGCGGCCCAGTTGCGCGCCGATGCGCCGGTCAGAATGCCCGCTTCCGCGAGGTCGATCACGCCCGGCAGCCACGGCAGATCCGCGTAGCGCACGCGGGCAGTCAGATTCGAGCCGCGCGCCAGTTCGAGCGTATGGCCGAGTAGCCCAAAGCCGGTGATATCCGTCAGCGCATGCACGCCGTCCAGCCTCGCCAACTCTACGCCGGGGCGGTTTAGTCTGGTCGTCGCGCCGATCATCGCGGCGTAGCCGGCGGCGTCCAGCTGGTCCTTCTTGAGCGCCGCCGACAGAATGCCGACGCCGAGCGGCTTGCCGAGAACCAGCACGTCGCCGGCTTGAGCCCCTGCGTTGCGTTTGACGCGCTTCGGATCGACCACGCCGAGTGCGACGAGACCGTAGATCGGCTCGACCGAATCGATCGAATGGCCGCCGGCGAGCGGAATGCCGGCCTCGGCGCACACGGACTCGCCGCCTTTTAACACGGCCGCGATCACGTCGTGCGGCAGCACGTTAATTGGCATGCCGACGATGGCGAGTGCCATGATCGGCTTGCCGCCCATCGCGTAGACATCGGACAGTGCGTTGGTGGCGGCGATCCGGCCGAAGTCGAACGGATCGTCGACGATCGGCATGAAGAAGTCGGTGGTGGCGACGATTGCCTGCTCGTCGTTAAGCTTGTAGACGGCGGCGTCGTCGGCGGTATCGTTGCCGACCAGCAGATCGGGAAAGAACGGCAGCGGTGCGCTGCGCCTGAGCAGGTCGGCGAGGACGCCGGGGGCGATCTTGCAGCCGCAGCCGCCGCCGTGCGACAGGCTGGTGAGTCGGGGCGATTGATGGGGGCGGGCGTGGGTGTCGGTCATGATGGCGCGATTCCTGGGCTTCGGATGGCCGCAATTATGAAGGTTGTTCGTGTGCGGCGCTGGGGCGCAGTTTCCACAGACAGGTCCTGACAGGGAAGCAAAGGTGTTGTCAGCCGCCGATCCCAGATAGGTGCGGCACCGCCGAAGCGGATTACTCGATCCCGGTATTTACGACTGTCGACGGTTGACTTCCTGCGCTTCGAAGATCGCGAGCGAGAGGTCAATCCGGCCGGGGATGTGCGTCTTCCCGTCGCGCGGATCGCGCCAGGTGTAATAGCCCGGACGCGGCTCGTGCAGGTTGTCGGGCCAGTTGGCGCGACGTCGTATGCGTGGTCTGGCAGCCATATTTATTGTGGGATTCGTTGCACGAGGCGCGGGCGAACGGTTGCTGACGGTGGCGGCTTCCTGCATCAGCGAACTCACACTCCCGACCTGTAGCGGTCCTTCGGACCGGCAGAAGGCGGTCATTCGCCCAGTGTCTCGCGTAGATGTTCGGCCAGGTAGTCAATCAGCGCTCTAACCTTCGGCGGCAAGAAACGGTTGGGCGGATACAGCAACCACACCGGGCCCATGTACACACGCGCCTCGAATACCCAATCGGCGAGAACCTGAACCAGCCCACCGCGTAGCAACACTTCGGCAGCGGCAAAGTCAGGCAGGCTTGCAATGCCCCAGTCCTGTAACGCAGCATCGAGCCGCGCGCCCGCGTGATTGGCGATATAGCGGCCCTTTACTTCCACGATCCGGGTATCGGTACCACGCCGGAAATGCCAGCGATTGTCGTCAACGGTTTCGCCGAGATACAGGCAATCGTGTTGCGCGAGATCATGAGGTTCGGCCGGTGTGCCGTGTGCGTTGAGATAGGCTGACGACGCACAGAGCACCCATTTCACCGTACCGAGTTGTCGGGCTGCAAGATTTGGCGGGGGCGAGTTGGTCAGGCGGATCACGAAATCCACATCGTCGCGCAGGGGATCGACTTCGTGGTCAGCGAATACCAGTTGCACATCCACATCCGGCCACGTACGCAGGAACCCCGGAATCAGCGGATGGATGACTGTTTTGGCAAAAGCCGTCGGCGCACTGACGCTGACTCTCCCCCGTGGCTGACCGATGGTCTGCCCAGCCGCATCAACGGCGCCCGATGCGGCGCCAAGCATGTCGCGACAATACCGGTAAACCTGCGTGCCCGATCTGGTCACTCGCACACTGCGCGTCGAGCGTTCCAGCAGTCGTGTGCCGAGCGCTTCTTCAAGCCGCTTGATCTGGCGGCTCACCGTGGACGGTGTGCTGCCCAACTGGCGTGCCGCCACGGAGAAATTGCCCGCATCGACAACACGGGCAAAGGTCGCCATGTCGGGTAACAGCGCGAAAAGCTGGGTTGGATGCATGATTATCACGTTGGGGGGAATTTGTGCGGATGCGACATAAAACATGTGCGTTCAACCGCAATTATCATTTCAAACGCAAAACTGGACAATTCAGACCTTGCCGATAACGAGGTCTGCCATGCGGAAACAAAACCGTCTACTCTGGCTGTCCGACCTGATGCTGCTGGTGGTCGCGATGGTGTGGGGCACGAGCTATGGAGTCGTCAAAGGCGCGCTCGCGTTCTATCCGGTCCTGGGACTGCTTGCGTTGCGCTTCGGGCTGACCTTTGTGGTGCTATCGCCCGCCTTGCGCTCGCTGCGGTACGTAAAGGCGTCAACGCTGGCGGGCACATTCGGCGCTGGCGGATTGCTGCTGGGGATTTTTCTGGCCGAGACGTTTGGGATATTACTGACACGGGCATCAAACGCTGCGTTTCTTATCAGCCTGTGCATGGTGCTAACGCCGCTCGTGGAATGGGCCCTCCTGCGAAGAAAGCCTTTGCGCGCGGAATGGGGCGCTGTGGCGCTATCGTTGCTGGGCGCATGGTTACTCAGCGGTGGCGTGGCCGAGCCGGGACCCGGTGACGCGCTGATTCTTCTGGCTGCGTTTCTCAGGGCACTGAATGTCTGCGTGACAAGGCGTGTCATGCGCGACGTTGCGCTTGCTCCGTTGGCTGTGACGGTCGTGCAGGCTGGCACAGTCGCGGGTGGCAGCCTGATCGCTGCGTTACTGTTTGCGCCTCGGCAGTGGCAACCATTGCCGACGTTGGCTGGCCACGGCATGTTCTGGGCGAGCATGTTCTATCTGGTGCTGGCCTGCACACTGTTCGCGTTCTTTGCGCAAAACCATGCAGTCAAGCGCAGCAGCCCGACCCGTGTAGCGCTGTTGATGGGAAGTGAGCCAGCATTCGGTGCGCTATTCGCATGCGTGTGGCTGGGCGAGCAGTTGTCGGTCGGGGCGTGGGTTGGAGGTGGTTTGATCGTCGTAGCCTCTCTTCTCGCGACGGTGCGTTGGGGTACGCGTACGGTGACTCCCGGGGTCGTCGCGCAGCACCAGTGAGTGGCCCCCAGATGTAAGCGGGTTTTCGGCGGACTTTTCGATGAGGAAGGAGCCTGAGCGCAGTTTCACCATCGCAGGCCACAGCAGCATGTGTGGCCATAGCAGTCCAGCAGGAAAGCGAGACTGTCCGCGACAGACTCATTGTCGTCAGGCTTCGATCGGATTCCACGCCTCGAGGACATCGTACAAACACGGGATACGCAGGCGGACCGCATGTGTCGCGATCTAACCCACAGTGCCAGACGGAAAGTTGGATCCGAGCCACCGGCCGCAGCGCGCACGTCTGCCTGCCAATTCGCACTGGTCGCCATTAAAAATCCAGTATTTTCAACTAGTTGTGTGATCGCTGACCGCGGTGCCACCGTTTGGCACGCACTTTGCGTTGATTCTCATCGAGGAGTGGGGACACCCTCAAAACAAGCTCTGACATTCCTGACTGACTCATTTATCCTTGGAGAATCGAAATGAACACGCTGGTAATCAAAGACCTTCCCGTAGCCGTTGAGATGGATCGTACTGCAATGACCGCGGTTAGCGGCGGCAGGTTGCCGCAACAGATCGTGAACATCATCCAGGCCGTTTCCGACTATGCAAATGACGCTCCTACCCAGCACAGTTTTACTGGCAGTGGGACCTCTGTGACGTACTAACAGAAACACGGTGATTTCGTAGCTCAAGGCCCCGCCAACGAGGGGCCTCTTTGAATTCGCTTCCGGTGACTTTATCTGCGCTGCCCCGATACCGACCGTTTCGCCTCAACTCGACATCTCGTCGCGTCAGCTGGATCTTCGGCAAAACGGCCCGGATATGAGCGGCGAACGCCACGACAAGCGCGGACGGCCGCGCACGATCGAACGCAATGGTGATGCCGAGGGCAGGCAACAGCGGCAGCTTGCATCTGGGCCCGAGGATCCGCAGTGCCTTTCGCTGACATGGGTCACGCCGATTGGGCTGAAGACAGAATCCGCGCGTTCGAAGCGCTCGTTCGACGTCTCGCACAACGAGGACTGGCATTGCGCGTGACGCAGGCCCGCGCGAGCGCGCACGTGCTGGCGAATATCGACGACAGTCTCACTGCGGTGTGTGCGGGTCATTTCCTGTATGGCTTGCGCTCATTTTCGGCCGACAACGGGATCACCCCGCAGTCGGCTCCCGTTCTTCGCGCGATCAGGGCGCGCCTGATCCAGGTACGGCCGATCGATCCAGGCTCGATCAGAGCCGATAACGATCCATACGGGTCCAACTTCGAGGGTGTTGCGCGAACCGGTGTGCTTGCGATTGGACGGACAAATGGTATGCCGCGCTCACGTCCTGACATCGACGCTCACGTCCTGATCGCTGGGCGACTCGCCCGCATCATTTCCGTCACGCTGGAATATACCGTCGTTGATCTGTCGGGCCATCCCGACGTATCGCCAGGCGACATGGCCACGATCGTGGGCGAGGATGGTGGAGCGAACCTGAGTATCCAGGATGCAGTGAGGGCTCAGGGCTCGTCGCCGCTGGATTTCAGTATCGGGCTGCGCGATCTCGATTTCCGGTATCACACGAGCGAGTGACGTTTCCGGGTTGCCGTCGCCGTCATTTTCAGGTCCTCGCGCAGGACGCTGCGTTCGCCGCAAGGAATACCCTTTTTCAGGTCGCGGACCTTGAGAGGGAATCGGGTCGCGCTATTTCTCATCCGCGGGCGTCCGGCTCATTGAATACGCTTTGGGGAAACCTGCCTGAACGCGCATCGACATTAGCACCGCAATGGACGCTTATCCGTAGATGCCGGCAACTTAAGGCGCTCACGAAATATGACATCAACATCACTTATACCTTCATTAAACAGTATTAGTTTCTATTTAATTGAACCGGCGGCTATCCTTTAATCGATGCACATCAAGGCACTGACAGAACACAGCTGAGTCTGTCTCGCATACTCATATCGTCTTATTCGGAGGTCCACCATGCAGCTAGCACAAGAGCAGCTTCGGCAATTCAACGAGGATGGTTTTCTCATTCTCCCGAAGCTCTTTTTCCACCGACGAGGTCGAAGTCCTGCTAAGCGCCATGGACCGCGTTTTCAGCGAGGAAAGCGCGGCGAACGTCAAGGAGAAAAACAGTAACGTCGTGCGCACGGCGTTCGGTCTTCACCTGCGCGACGAAGTCTTCGGCAAGCTCGTGCGGCACCCGCGTTTCGTGGAGCCGGCACAGCAGATAGCCGGCCCGGATCTCTATGTCATGCAGTCGAAGATCAACGTCAAGGAAGCGATCACTGGAGAAATGTGGCAGTGGCATCAGGATTTCGCGACCCACCATCGCGATGACGGTGTGCCGGAACCGCTGGCGCTCAACCTGCATGTCTTTCTCGATGACGTGAATGAATTCAACGGGCCTTTGTACTTCATCCGGGGCTCGCATCGGGCTGGTGCGTCAGACGCGCATTACGATACGGTCACCACGAGTCACCCGTGGTGGGTGGTTCCGACCGAAGTGGTCAGGAAGGTGGGAGAGAAGCGGGATCTGGTTTCTGCGACAGGACCGGCGGGCACTGCGCTGATCTTCGGCGATAGCCTTATCCACGGATCACCGCCCAACCTCTCGCCCTGGACGCGCGCTATTTTCTCGCTGATCCTGGATCCTGTCGCCAACCGTTATACGAAAGACAAGCGACCAGAACATATCCATCATCGTGACGTTACGCCCGTGACCGCACTCGACGATGGATGCCTGACTGATATGTCCAGGCTGGGGGTAAGGAAAGCGACCGCGTGACTGGCGTCATACGGCCACGCGAGCAGGTCGATTCTGTAATGCCTCAGCCTGTCCGACATTACGCAGCCAACAACCGGTCGTCCGACCGTGCGACTCAAATCGTTGACAATGACTTCGCCTGAGCTTCGCTCGTCGCGTCGCATCAGTCTGACTCCAGGTGGGGGATTACCCGGTGATCCTCGCTCTCCCCCGGCGTCAGACTACTTGTCGTGTTATCTGATTCTTATAGACATGGTCCGGGGGCGGTAAAATCAGGGTGAATGAAAGCCTA
>NZ_CAJQYY010000037.1 GCF_907164575.1 Paraburkholderia gardini | reverse complement strand
TGTGAAAGTAGGTAATCGTCAGGCTCCCCAGCAGCAACAGAAACCCCACCCCAAAAAGGTGGGGTTTCTGCGTTTACACCGCCATTCGCCTGTCTCGAGGGCTGATCCCGATGGCTTTTACCCGCCCGCAATCCCCGCCCCGTCAGGGCGGGCCATCCTCCCTCAGTTCACCCTCCCGCCCCAGATAACGCCGCGACAGATGCACCCAGTACGTCGACCCAACCGGCAGCAGGGCGTCGTTGAAATCGTAACTTGCGTTGTGAAGCATGCAAGGACCCGCGCCATGGCCAGCATCGCGGTGACCTCCAGTTCCGTTGCCCAGGAATGCGTAGCATCCCGGTTTCGCTAGGAGCATGAACGAGAAGTCTTCAGCGCCCATCGTCGGCTCGACTGAGTCGTCGACGTTTTCGACGCCTACGATCTCCTTCATCACCTCGGCCGCAAATCGGGTTTCTTCCGAGCTATTGATCGTCGGCGGGTAGTTCCGGTGGAATGTGATCTCGACCGAGCAGTCGTATGCCTCAGCCGTGCTTTCAGCGATCTTCCGGAGCCGGGTTTCGATCAGGTCGAGCGTTTCCGTCGTGAACGTGCGAACCGTGCCGCCAATCCACGCAACATCAGGTACTACGTTGACTGCGTCACCGGCATGGATCTGCGTGATCGACAGCACCGCCGTATCTAGCGGCTTTTTGTTTCGCGTGATGATGCTTTGAAGTCCGTTGGCGATTTGAACAGCCGTAAATACCGGGTCGCGTCCGTTGTGCGGCAGTGCTGCGTGTGAACCGATGCCCTTGATTTCAATGCGAAATTCGTTGCTCGATGCCATGATCGGACCTTCAGTCACGCCGAAGTTCCCAGCCGGCATGCCTGGCCAGTTATGGATGCCGAAGACCGCATCGACAGGAAAACGAGTGAACAACCCGTCGTCGATCATCGCCTGAGCACCTGCGCCGCCTTCCTCTGCCGGCTGAAAGATAAACACGATCGTGCCGTCGAAATCGCCATGTTCCGCGAGGTATCGGGCCGCGCCAAGCAGCATCGCCGTATGGCCGTCGTGGCCGCACGCGTGCATCTTTCCGTCATTGCGCGAGCGATGTTCGAAGGTGTTCAGTTCGTGTACCGGCAGCGCATCCATGTCGGCGCGCAAACCGACCGATCGTTCACTCGTGCCGCGCTTCAGGACGCCCACCACCCCCGTTTTACCGAGGCCGCGGTGCACTTCGATGCCCCAGGCGGTGAGATTCTTTGCCACGAGATCTGCTGTCTGGGTCTCCTCGTAACGCAGTTCGGGATGCGCGTGGATCGTTCGTCGGATGGTCTGAATTTCGCCCTGGGCGGCCTGGATTTCCGGAATGAGTTTCATGGTCGTAAGTACGTCATTGGCTGCGTGTCGCTCGAGGCTGGACGCCCGAGTCCGGTTCGGATCATTCTACGCCGAACGGCCTTTTTGGCGGAACGCCACCGTCGCCGCGCTGCGAACGTAATAAAATTGCACTTCGCCTCGCAGACGCCTCATTTCTCCCCGGATTTCCGATGAATGCTCCCGCTGAATTTCGCCGTGCAGTTTGTCCGCACGATTGCCCGGATACCTGCGCAATGCGCGTAACCGTCGAAAACGGCAGGGCGGTCAAGGTGACGGGCGATCCCGACCATCCACCGACGCAAGGCGTCCTCTGTGCGAAGGTCAGCCGCTATGCGGAACGGGTGCATCACCAGCAGCGGTTGACGACGCCGATGAAGCGCGTCGGCCGGAAAGGCGAAGGACGGTTTGAGCCGATCAGTTGGGATGAAGCGTTCAAGCTGGCCGGCGCGCGTCTGTCCGAAATCGCGCAACGCGCGCCGGAATCAATCGTGCCTTACAGCTATGCGGGGACGATGGGCCTTGTGCAGGGCGACAGCATTGCGCAGCGGTTCTTTCACAAGCTGGGCGCCTCACGGCTCGATCGGACGATCTGCGCGGCCGCCGGCGCGGCGGGCCTCAAATATACGTATGGCGCGAGCCTCGGTATGCTCACGGAATTTTTCGAAGAGAGCGAACTGATCCTGATCTGGGGTTCAAATCCAATTGCCTCGAATCTGCACTTCTGGACGCGCGCACAGGAAGCGAAGCGCCGCGGCGCAAGGCTCGTCGCGATCGATCCGTACCGCTCGCTCACGGCCGAAAAGTGTCATCAGCACATTGCACTGAAGCCGGGTACAGACGCCGCTTTGGCGCTTGGCATGATGCACGTGCTCATCCGGGAAAACCTCCTCGACCGTGACTACATCAATGCGCATACGCTCGGTTTCGACGAGCTGGCCGGGCGCGCCGCGGCATATCCGCCGGCGCGTGCCGCGGAGATCTGTGGCATCGGTGAGCAGGTCATCATCGATCTCGCGCTTCTTTACGGACGCACAAAAAAAGCGGCGATTCGCCTCAACTACGGCATGCAGCGGGTGCGTGGCGGTGGCAACGCTGTTCGCGCAATCGCCTGTCTGCCGTCGCTGACCGGCGCCTGGCGCGACCGCGCGGGCGGGTTGCTGCTGTCGTCGTCGGGCTGGGCGCCAGTCGATTCGCATGCGCTCGAGCGACCCGATCTGATTCCGGGCTGGCCGCAGAAGCAGCCGCGCATCGTCAATATGAACGCGATCGGCGATGCGCTTACCCATCCCGGTGACGCCGGGTTCGGTCCGAAAGTCGAGGCGATTGTCGTCTACAACTCGAACCCGGTCGCAGTGGCGCCCGATTCGGAAAAGGTTGCCGCCGGATTCGCGCGCGATGATCTCTTTACGATCGTGCTCGAGCATTTCCAGACCGACACGGCCGATTATGCCGATCTGCTGTTGCCGGCCACGACGCAACTCGAACATCTGGATGTACACAAGTCATATGGGCACACGCATGTCATGGCCAACCTGCCGGCGATTGCGCCGGTCGGCGATGCGCGCCCGAACACGGAAATTTTCCGCGGAATCGCGCGTGCCATGGCGCTCGAAGAGCCGGCTCTGTACGAAAGCGACGAAGCCGTCGCGGCTGGCGCGTTCCGCTGGGATGACGCGGCGCTTAAGGGTTCCGGCTGGGAGTCGCTCAAAACCGCTGGATGGGTGAAGCTGAATCTGCCCGATGCGCCGCTCGCTGAGGGCGCATTCCGCACGCCGTCCGGCAAGTGCGAGTTCTTCAGCGCGCGGCTCGCACAGCAAGGGCTCGATCCACTGCCCGACTATCTGCCGCCATACGAATCCGCCGACGGCGCGCCGGAGCTCGCGGCGCGTTTTCCGCTGGCGATGATCTCTCCGCCGTCGCGCAATTTCCTCAACAGCACCTTTGTGAACGTCGAGAGCCTTCGCGCCACTGAAGGCGAACCGCATCTCGACATTCACCCATCCGATGCGCTGGGTCGTGATGTTCACGATGGCGATCTGGTGCGCATCTTCAACGACCGCGGCTCGATGCAGGCGCGCGCCCGTGTGACGGAGCGGGCTCGCGAAGGCCTCGTCGTTGGTCTGTCGATCTGGTGGAAGAAGCTTGCGCCAGATGGACGTAACGCCAATCAGGTCACGAGTCAGGCGCTGACCGATCTCGGCGGTTCCGCTACCTTCTACGACTGTCTGGTCGAAGTCGAGCGCGTGTGATTCCGGCGCGCCGACGCGCCTGGAAACGTCATCGGCAGCCCGGTCGAACCGTCTGGCGACGGTTCGAGGGCCGCGTCTAACCGGGTTTCTTTCGAGAAAAACGACAGGGTGCGCATGCTAGGATGCATGTTTTAGCACGACCATTCGAAAATATAAGGAGGAGACGCCGCATGGACAAAATCTGGCTGAAATCATATCCGCCCGGCGTTCCAGCTGAGATCGACCCGACGCAGTACACGTCGGTCGCCGAACTGCTTGAAGAGAGTTTCCACAAGCACCGGGCGAAGCCGGCTTTCGTCTGCATGGGCAAGGCGATCAGCTACGGCGAACTCGACGATCTGTCGCGCAGGCTTGGCGCCTGGTTCCAGTCGAAGGGACTCGCGCGTGGCGCACGCATCGCCATCATGATGCCGAACGTGCTGCAATATCCGGTCGCCATCGCGGCGATCCTGCGCGCGGGCTATGTCGTCGTGAACGTGAACCCGCTTTATACGCCGCGCGAACTCGAGCATCAACTCAGGGACAGCGGCGCCGAGGCCATCGTCATCCTCGAAAACTTCGCGAACACGTTGCAGGCGGTTGTCGCCAATACGTCGGTGAAGTATGTGGTGGTCGCGGCGATGGGCGATCTGATGGGCGCGAAGGGGATGCTCGTCAATTTCGTCGTGCGTCGCGTGAAGAAAATGGTGCCGGTCTGGAGTCTGCCAGGTCACGTCTGTTTCAACGATGCCGTCGCCGCAGGCGGTCGTCAGACGTTCAAGGCCGTACAGCAGGACCCCGAAGACGTCGCGTTTCTCCAGTACACGGGAGGCACGACGGGTGTCGCGAAAGGCGCGACGCTCACGCACCGCAATCTCGTCGCGAACGTCCTGCAGTCGCATGAGTGGATGGATCCGGTGCGCCACGGCCGCGGTGAAATCGACCAGTTTGTCACCGTGGTCGCGCTGCCGCTGTATCACGTGTTCGCGCTGACCGTGTGCGGGCTGCTGACGATCCGGACCGGCGGCCTCGGCGTACTTATTCCGAATCCGCGCGACATCGGCGGCATGATCAAGTCGTTGCGCGGTTACGCAATCACGACGATCCCGGCCGTGAACACGCTGTATAACGCACTGCTGAACCACCCGGATTTTTCACAGCTCGACTTTTCGAAGCTGATCACCGCAAATGGCGGCGGCATGGCCGTTCAGGAGGCCGTCGCGAAACGCTGGTTCGAGAAGACGAACACGCCGATCGTCGAGGGCTACGGATTATCGGAGACGTCACCGTGCGTCACGTGCAATCCGGTGACGGTGACCGAATACAGCGGCACGATTGGTTTGCCGCTGCCGTCGACGGAAGTTTCGATCCGCGACGACGACGGCAACGAAGTGCCGCTCGGCCAGCCCGGCGAAATCTGCATTCGCGGCCCGCAGGTGATGGCCGGCTACTGGAACCGGCCGGACGAAACGGCCAGGGTCATGACCGGGGACGGCTTTTTCAAATCCGGCGATGTCGGTGTGATGAATGAGAAGGGCTTCGTGAAGATCGTCGACCGCAAGAAGGACATGATCCTGGTGTCGGGTTTCAACGTCTATCCGAACGAGATCGAGGATGTTGTCGCGAAGCACCCGGGCGTCTTCGAGGTTGCGGCGGTTGGCATGCCCGACGAGCGTTCGGGCGAAGCAGTCAAGCTCTTCATCGTCAAGAAAGACCCGGCACTCACCGACGACGATCTGTTCGCATTCTGCAAGACGCAACTGACGGGTTACAAGCGTCCGAAGATCATCGAGTTTCGCACCGAACTGCCGAAGAGCAATGTCGGCAAGATCCTGCGACGTGAGTTGCGGGACGGGCGGGTTTGAAACGGTGAGGTAGTTGCTCGCGCTTGTGGCGTCTGTGCATCGGTGCGGGACAAAACGGCTCAACCAGCGCCGGTTGAGCCTTTTTTGTCGCCGCGCGCGATCCGGTGAGGCGTGGCGGGCGCGATCGGATTGTCCATGTCGCGCAAGGCGCAATGACGGCGACAGTCAGGCACAAAAAAAGGCGCCCGAAGGCGCCTTTGAGGCATACAGCTTTTTTACGACTTATTAGAACTTGTGACGGATACCGATGCGAGCCGTCGTTTGACGGGTGTTCGACGACGGCGTCAGGCCGTTGATTGCCGCATGCGCGACATCGTTGCCAGCCGAATCGCGATCTGCCGAAGCCTGCTGGAACACGCCGATCACATAAACGTCCGTGCGCTTCGACAGGAAGTAGTCGACGCCCAGTGCGCCCTGGTAGTACGCTGCGCCCGCGTTGCCCGTGCCATTCGCCAATGCGACGTCGCTGCCCTTCGTGTAGTCGAACGAGGCGCCGAGCAGCAGTGCTGGGGTCAATTGATACTTGAAGTTGGCTTCGACGTTGTTGAACGTCGCTGTTTCGCCGCTTGCGTATGCCGTGGTACCCACTGCGCCGAGGCCCATGAACTTGACGTTCGAGTACGTCACGCCGACCGTTGCTGCGCCGAACGTATAAGCACCGCCAGCACCGATAACCTGGTACGTGTTGGCCGAGGCGAAACCGCTGTACACCGGGCTCGTGACTGCCGTTTGCTGACCAGTCGTCGCGCTCAGGCCTGCGATCGAGCCGCCGTTGTTGAACAGGCCGCCCGATGCCGCCGGCGTACGTGCGTTCAGGTAGCCAACGCCCAAGACCAACGGACCGTTCGCGTAGCCAGCGCCCAACGACCAGATCTGGTTGCTGGAAAAATCACCAGCCTTGCCGCCGAAGCTGTACGTACCGCCGAACGTCAGGCCGCCGTAGTTCTTGCTCGCGAACTTGACCGTGTTGTTCGTACGGTAAGCGTTGTTGAAGTTGTCCAGGTCACCCGGGTGAGCCGCGATGTAGCCGCCCCACTGGTCACCGGATTCCAGCGGACCGACGTAATCGACGACGGAGTCGTACTGACGACCCAGCGTGACCGTGCCGAACTGGCTCGACAGACCGACGTAAGCCTGACGGCCGAACATCAGACCGCCTTGACCCAGCTTGCCGCTGTTCACGTCAAAGCCGTTTTCCAAAACGAAGATTGCCTTCAGACCGCCGCCCAGATCTTCCGTACCGCGCAGGCCGAAACGGCTGCCTTGAAGCACGCCGCTCGACAGGTTGTACAGGTGCTGGCCACCCGAATTCGTGTTGATGTTGAAACCTTCATCAATAATGCCGTACAGGGTCACGCTGCTCTGCGCATGAGCGACGCCCGCAAACGTGCCCAGTGCTGCCAGAGCGAGAAGCGACTTTTTCATCGAATGATCTCCAAGGAATTACGAATCTTTTATTGCAAGGCGAATATTTGTCGTGCTTTGCTGCCTTGATGTAACTTCGCGAGAAGTTGCACGTAATGTAACAAAACGACCTGGCTGCACAAAGGAAAAGCCGACCGCCCGGTAACCTCATGTTTCGTTTACGCAACATGAGCTAAAATCACGGGTTATCCCCGCTTTTGGGGTTCCGCAAAAACGTGTTTTGTCGTGCAAAGACAAAGCCTTACAAAGCCTGCTGCACTTCAGGCAGCGCAGCTTTCGAGGGAGGCCTGAATGATGCTTGATGAGTTGATAACCGAGCTTGATCGGGGTTTACGATCGATGACGGGTGTGTCGCGGATGTCGCGTCCCGTCCCGCTTCCGCCGGTCGCGGCAGGCGAGTCGACGGCCGTCGAAATGTCGCCAGCCGAACGTGCGCATGCCGCGGGTCTGATGCGTGTCAACCATGTCGGCGAGGTGTGCGCCCAGGCGCTATATCAGGCGCAGAAGCTGGCCACCCGTTCGCCCGCGCTGAGAGAGGCGTTCGAGCATGCCGCCCGCGAAGAGGAGGACCACCTTGCGTGGACGGCGCGTCGTCTCGAAGCGCTCGATTCACGCCCGAGCCTGCTTAATCCGCTCTGGTATGCGGGCTCACTCGCACTCGGTCTCGCGGCGGGTCGTCTGGGTGATCGCGTGAGCCTTGGCTTCATGGCCGAAACCGAAAAGCAGGTGGAGCACCACCTCGATGGCCATCTGGAGACGTTGCCAGAAGCCGATCTCGAATCGCGCGCCATCGTCGAGCAGATGCGCATCGATGAAGCGGCTCACGGTAAGGCCGCTAAAGACGCGGGCGGTATCGATCTGCCGTTTCCCGTGCGCGCGCTGATGCGCGCTGCTTCGAAAGTCATGACACGTACCGCGTATTACGTTTAATCCCACCGGTGGGACGGCGCGCAACACGCCGTTCCGCTTCATCGTCGATGATCCGTGCTTTTCTTCCTCTCAGTTTGCTTACGCGCCGCGCCTTTCCCCCTCACTTTTGAAGTATCACCTTCACTTGTCGCAGTAGCTCATTCATTTATAACGATTTTCTGTTTTAGATGCGACGTGAGCATGTGGCGCTAAGTCCTTGTTCTAGCAAACAAAATTCCTCGAAAAAGCGTGTTTCTCCCTTGACCCGTGTTTAGCGTTCCTCTAAAGTGGGAGACAGTGTGAGAAAGTGTACATTTGTGTGATTTACCGGCTAATTTCGGGTAAATTTTCGAGATCACGCGGGCGTCGTTCAACGTTCGCCATGGGAGAGCAAAAGTGTTCCAAGGGGCGTCAGCGCTCACTCTCGATGCGAAAGGACGGATGTCGGTTCCGTCCCGCTATCGTGAAGCGCTGCAAGGACAGGCAGAAGGCCGGGTGACGATTACCAAGCACCCGGACGGCTGCCTGTTGCTCTTTCCGCGCCCGGAATGGGAGGTCTTCCGCGCGAAGATCGCCGCGCTGCCGATGGACGCCCACTGGTGGCGCCGGATTTTCCTCGGGAATGCTTCGGACGTCGATCTCGATGGCGCGGGCCGCGTGCTGGTCTCGCCCGAATTGCGGATGGCGGCGACGCTGGAAAAGGAAGTGATGTTGCTCGGTATGGGCAGCCACTTCGAGTTATGGGATGCGCAGACCTACGCCGCGAAGGAACAGGCGGCGATGGCGCAAGGCATGCCCGATGCGTTGAAGAATTTCACGTTCTGATCGCGGTTTACATATATGGCACCTGCGATGGGAAACGAACTGCAGCATCGCACGGTGCTGCTGGAAGAAGCGGTCGATGCGCTCGTCACGCGCACGGACGGCGTCTATGTAGACGGCACGTTCGGGCGTGGCGGCCATAGCCGTCTGCTGTTGAGCGGGCTGGGGGAAGGCGGACGTCTGATCGCGTTCGACAAGGACCCGCTCGCGATCGCCACGGCGCAGCAGATCGTCGATTCGCGTTTCGAGATCGTGCATGAAAGTTTTGCTTCACTGCGTGACGCGATCGCGGAACGCGGGGTAGGGCGGATATCGGGCGTGTTGCTGGATCTGGGCGTGTCGTCGCCGCAAATCGACGATCCGGAGCGGGGTTTCAGTTTCCGCGCCGACGGCCCGCTCGATATGCGGATGGACCCGACGCGCGGCGAGTCTGCCGCTGACTGGCTCGCGCGGGCCACGGTGCAGGAACTGACGGAGGTGATACGAGATTATGGGGAAGAACGGTTTGCTTTTCAGATTGCAAAGGCGCTTGTTGCTCGCCGGGCAGAGTCCGACCGTCTTGGGCCTCTCGTCAGCACGGGCGAGCTTGCCCAAATCGTGGCTAACGTCGTCAAAACCCGTGAGAAGGGCAAGGATCCGGCAACCCGCACCTTTCAGGCTATACGGATTCACGTCAATCAAGAGCTTGCGGAGCTGCAAGTCGTTTTAGAAGCAGCGCTGTCGTTGCTGGAGCAAGGGGGGCGGCTGGTGGTGATCAGCTTTCATTCGCTCGAGGACCGGATCGTCAAACGGTTCATGCAGGCGCACGCGAGTGCGCCTGCGGTCGACCGCCGCCTGCCGATCCGTGCCGTCGATCTGCCCAGCCCGCCGCTCAGAATCATCGGCCGTGTGTTTGCAAGTGACGAAGAAGTCGCCGCGAACCCGCGCGCCCGTTCGGCCGTGATGCGCGTCGCGGAGCGTATCGCGCCATGAACCGCCTCAATATCTTCCTTCTGATCGTCGTGATGGGCTGCGCGCTTTCCGTTGTCAACGCGACCAATCAGCAGCGTCAGATCTTTATCCAGTTGCAGCGGGCGCAGTCGCAGGAGCGACAGTTGCAGCAGGATTACTCGCAGCTTCAATATCAGCAGAGCGCGCTGTCGAAGACCTCGCGTATCGAGCAGATCGCCACGGCCTCACTGAAGATGCAGCCGGCCACGACCGGCCGCACGCAATATCTGACGCTCGCCGCCGGCGCGGCAACCGCTGAAGACGCACCGGTGCCGACCTCCGACGCCGGTTCGGCATCGTCGGCGTCCGCAGCCCGCCCGCGAGGTGTCCGATGAAAAAATCGGCTAATCGCAAGAGCGTCGCGTTTTCGGCGAACCCGATCCTTTCTGTTCGCCTGCCGATGTGGCGTTCGAAGCTCGTCGTGTTCCTGCTGTTCATGGCGTTCGTCGCCCTGGCCGCGCGCGCGTTCTGGATTCAGGGCCCGGGCAACGCGTTTTATCAGAAGCAGGGTGAAAGCCGCTATCAGCACACGCTCGAACTGCCGGCCACGCGCGGCAAGATTCTGGACCGCAATGGGCTCGTGCTTGCCACCAGCCTGCCCGTGCGCGCGATCTGGGCGATTCCCGAATCCGTGCCGGACGATCTCGGCGCGGACAAGCTCGCGTCGCTCGGCAAACTGCTCGACATGACACAGAAGGAACTGCGCACGAAGCTCTCGGAAGACAAGACCTTCGTCTACGTGAAGCGCCAGGTGCCGGTCGACGTCGCGCAGAAAGTCGCCGCTCTCGACATTCCCGGTATCTATCAGCGTGGTGAATACAAGCGCTTCTATCCCGAAGGCGAGATTACCGCTCACCTGATCGGCTTCACGAACGTCGAGGACGAAGGTCAGGAAGGCGTCGAACTCGGCGACCAGAAGCTGCTCGCCGGCACTTCGGGCATCCGTCGCGTGATCAAGGACCGGATGGGCCGCGTGGTCGAGGACGTCGACGAGCAGGTCGTGCCGCACAACGGCACCGACGTCGACCTGTCGATCGATAGCAAGATCCAGTACATCGCGTACACGAACCTGAAAGCAGCGGTCGAGAAATTCAAGGCGAAGGCCGGTGCGGCCATGGTGATCGACGTGCGCACGGGCGAAGTGCTCGCGCTCGTCAATTACCCGACGTACAACCCGAACGACCGCTCGCACCTGACCGGCGAGCAGCTGCGTAACCGGATACTGACCGACGTGTTCGAGCCGGGCTCGATCATGAAGCCGTTCACGGTTTCGCTTGCCCTCGATCTGCATCGCGTCACGCCGACTACACTGGTAGATACCGGTCCGGGCCGTTTCGTGCTGGACGGCGCGACGATTACCGATGACAGTGCGTTCGGCGTGCTGACGGTCGGCGGCGTGATCCAGAAGTCGAGCAACATCGGCGCGACCAAAATCGCCATGACGCTCAAGCCGGAAGAGATGTGGAATATGTACACGAGCATCGGTCTCGGTCAGGCGCCGAAGGTCGGGTTCCCCGGCGCGGCGGCGGGACGTCTGCGCCCGTGGCATAGCTGGCGGCGCATCGAGCAGGCAACCATGTCGTACGGCTACGGCCTGTCGGCTTCGCTGTTCCAGCTGGCGCGCGCGTACACCGCGATCGCGCACGACGGCCAGATCGTGCCGGTGTCGATTTTCCACACGCCCGGCGGCCAGCCAGTGCCCGGCACGCAGATTTTCTCGCCGACCACCGCGCGTGAAGTGCGCGCCATGCTCGAAACCGTGACAGCGCCGGGCGGCACATCGCCGGATGCGGCGGTGCCGGGTTACCGTGTCGGTGGCAAGAGCGGCACGGCGTACAAGCACGGCCCTCACGGGTACGACAAATCGAAGTACCGCGCGTCGTTCGTCGGCATGGCGCCGATGCCGAATCCGCGCATCGTCGTCGCCGTTTCGGTCGACGAGCCGACGGCCGGTAGCCACTTTGGCGGCCAGGTGTCGGGCCCGGTGTTCTCGTCGATCGTGGGCGATACGCTGCGCACGCTGAACGTGCCGCCGGATATGCCGGTCAGGCAGATGGTGGTGTCCGACGATACGGCCCCGCCCACGACGCCGGCCGCGCCATCCGCTGCGGCAGCCACTGCGAAAAAGCTTGCCACCGGCGCCGGTGGCGCGAGGAAACTCACTATCGCGGATACCGCGAAGACCCGTCCCGGAGTGGTCAGATGAGCGCGTTGCGTTCCGCGCATCCGGCGCACCGGCAAATCGCCGACGCACTCGCCTGGCTGCACGCCCGCGTGCAGCCAGCGGCGCATCTGCACGCCGATACGCGCTCGATCGCGGCCGGCGACGTGTTTCTCGCCTACGCCGTCGACGGCGCCGACAACCGTCCGTTCATCGATAACGCGATCGAACGTGGCGCAACGGCGGTGCTCGTTCAACCTGAAAACTTCACCGGTGCAATCGATCCGGTCAGCGCGCTCGCCGTGCCGGCGCTCAACGATCTGGCTGGCCCGATTGCGAGCGCCTGGTACAGCGATCCGAGCGATGCGATGCTCGTTTTCGGCGTGACGGGCACGAACGGCAAGACGTCGTGCAGCCAGTGGATTTCGTCGGCGCTGACGGCGGCCGGCACGCGCTGCGCGATCATTGGCACGCTCGGCAGCGGCATGCCGGGCCAGCTCGTCCACACGGGTTTCACGACGCCGGACGCTCCGCAGCTTCAGCGCAGTCTTGCGCGGTTGCGTGACGCAGGCGCGCAGGCTGTCGCGATGGAAGTGTCGTCGCACGCGCTGCATCAAGGGCGCGTGAACGGCACGTCGTTCGACATCGCCGTGTTCACGAACCTCACGCAGGATCATCTCGACTATCACGGCACGTTTGCCGCCTACGAGGCGGCCAAGGCACGTCTCTTTGCATGGCCGGGTCTGCGCGCGGCCGTGATCAACCGGGATGACGAAGCCGGCCGCCGCCTGCTCGCAGGCGCACATGGCAAGGTGCGCACGATCGCGTACGGCATCGAAGGCGCGCAGGATAACGCATCGGAAACCGCGCAGTCCGACGCATGGCTCGTCGCGTCGAAGGTTCGCGCGACGGCGACGGGCACGGCTTTTCACCTGACCACGTCCGGATGGGGCGACGCCGACGTCGAAGTCGCGACGCTCGGCGCGTTCAACGTGAGCAATCTGCTTGGCGTGCTGGGCGCGCTGCTCGCCGCCGACGTGCCATTCGAAGCCGCGCTCGTGGAACTGGAAAAACTCGAACCGGTAAACGGACGCATGCAGCGTCTCGGCGGCCGTTTGCAGAACGACGAACCGCTCGTCGTGATCGATTACGCGCACACGCCCGACGCGCTCGAAAAGACCCTCGCTGCGCTGCGTCCGATCGCGGTTGCGCGCGGCGGCGAACTCGTCTGCATGTTCGGTTGCGGCGGCGATCGCGACGCCACGAAGCGTCCGCTGATGGGCGCCATCGCCGAATCGTTCGCGGACGCGCTCATCGTGACGAGCGATAACCCGCGCAGCGAAGATCCGGCGTCGATCATCGACCAGATCGTCGCGGGCATGAAGGACGCCACGAAGGCACGCCGCATCGACGACCGCGCGAGCGCGATCCTGCATGCGATCCGTCACGCCGCCCGCGAAGACGTGATCGTGCTGGCCGGCAAGGGGCACGAAGCAACACAGGAAATCATGGGCAGGAAACGCGCTTTCTCCGATCAGGATCACGCCCGCCTCGCGCTCGCCGCGCGCGCGACGCAGGCTCGCGGAGGTGGCGAATGACGATGTATTCGCTCCGCGAAGCCGCTGCGCTGATTCCGGGCGCGACCGTGCTCGGCGATGAATCGGTGACGTTCGAGCGCGTGTCGACCGACAGCCGCACGGCCGGCCCCGGCGACCTCTTCGTCGCGCTGAAGGGCGACCGTTTCGATGCGCACGATTTCCTGCCGGAAGTCGCGACGCGTCACGTGAGCGCCGCGCTCGTCACCCGCAGCCCGGGCGACTGGCGTGTGCCCGCGTTGCGCGTCGCCGATACGCGGGTTGCGCTGGGCGCGCTCGCGCGCGGCTGGCGTCGGCGGTTCTCGATGCCGCTCGTCGCGGTCACGGGCAGCAACGGCAAGACGACGGTCAAGGAAATGATCGCGTCGATCTTCGCGGCGGCGGTGGGTGAGCCGGCACGGCTCGCAACCGCCGGCAACTTCAACAACGACATCGGCCTTCCGCTCACGCTCTTCCGTCTCACCGATACGCACCGGCTCGCGGTCGTCGAACTCGGCATGAACCATCCGGGCGAAACCGGTCTGCTCGCGAAAATCGCCGAGCCGACCGTCGCGGTAGTCAACAATGCGCAGCGTGAGCATCAGGAATTCATGGCGACCGTCGAAGCGGTCGCGCTCGAACACGCGAGCGTGATTCATGCGCTGAAACCGGAAGGCGTCGCGGTCTTTCCCGCCGACGACACGTACGCGAGCATCTGGCGCGTCGCCGCGACGGGTAGCCAGATCATCGACTTCGCGTTGAATCCCGCAGGCGGAGTTAATGCGCCGCGCTCGACCGAAGCCGCGGTGACCGGCACGTTCGACGGCAGCCGTTTGACGATCGATACGCCACAAGGCCGCGTCGAAGTCGCACTGCAGGTGCTCGGCGAGCACAACGCGCGCAACGCGCTCGCGGCAACCGCGGCGGCGCTTGCGTCGAACGTGTCGCTCGACGCGATCCGCCGCGGTCTCGAAGCGTTCGGCGCGGTGAAGGGCCGTTTGCAGGTGAAGCGCGCGGCGTCGGGCTCGTTCGCGGGCGCGACCGTCATCGACGACACGTACAACGCCAACCCCGACTCGATGCGCGCTGCGATCGACGTACTCGCGGCGTGCGCTTCGCCGCGCGTGCTGGTGATGGGCGACATGGGCGAAGTGGGCGACAGCGGTCCGGCGTTTCACCGCGAAGTCGGTGCGTACGCGAAGGAACGCGGCATCGAGACGTTGCTCGCCACGGGCGACGCGACGCGCGATGCATGCAGCGCATACGGCGCTGACGCGCGTCATTTCGATGACGCCGCCGCGCTGGTCGCGCATCTGCAGCAGGCTGGCTTAGGGCCGGATACAACGATTCTCGTGAAAGGCTCGCGCTTCATGAAAATGGAACGCGTGGTGGACGCCGTGACGAGTCCACAACCCTCAGCACCGGGCACGACGCCCGGTGCGCACTGAAATAGAAGGACCGAGGCATGCTTCTGGCGCTGGCGCAATGGCTGCAGAATGACGCAAGCTTTTTGCGCGTGTTCAGTTATCTGACTTTTCGGGCGGTCGCGGCGACCATTACCGCGCTCGTGATCGGGCTCGTCTGCGGCCCGGCCGTGATCCGCAAGCTGACCGCGATGAAGGTCGGCCAGGCCGTCCGTAAAGACGGCCCGCCGACTCACCTCGTGAAATCCGGTACGCCGACGATGGGCGGCGTGCTGATCCTGCTCGGCATTGGCGTCTCGACGCTGTTGTGGGCCGACCTGACGAACCGCTTCATCTGGATCGTGATTCTCGTCACGTTCGGCTTCGGCGTGATCGGCTGGGTCGACGATTACCGCAAGGTCGTCCACAAGGATCCGCGCGGGATGTCGTCGCGCGAAAAATACTTCTGGCAGTCGGTGATCGGGCTTTTCGCGGCGGTCTATCTCGCCTTCAGCGTGTCGGAAGCGAGCAACGTGCGCGTGTTCGATCTTTTCATGGCGTGGGTGCGAAGCGGTCTGTCGATGGGCCTGCCCGCGCGCGCCGACCTGTTGCTGCCGTTCGTGAAGTCGATCAGCTATCCGCTCGGCGTCTGGGGTTTCATCCTGCTGACGTATCTCGTGATCGTCGGCGCGAGCAATGCGGTGAATCTCACCGATGGTCTCGACGGTCTCGTGATCATGCCGGTCGTGCTGGTCGGCGCATCGCTCGGCGTGTTCGCTTACGTGATGGGCAGCTCGGTCTACTCGAAGTATCTGCTGTTCCCGCATATCCCCGGCGCGGGCGAGCTGCTGATCTTCTGCTCGGCGATGAGCGGTGCCGGGCTTGCGTTCCTCTGGTACAACACGCACCCGGCGCAGATGTTCATGGGCGACGTCGGTGCCCTCGCGCTCGGCGGCGCGCTCGGCACGATCGCGGTCATCGTGCGCCAGGAAATCGTGCTCTTCATCATGGGCGGCATCTTCGTCGCGGAAACGCTGTCGGTGATCCTGCAGGTCACCTGGTTCAAGTACACGAAGCGTCGCTACGGAGAAGGGCGGCGTTTCTTCAAGATGGCGCCGCTGCATCACCACTTCGAACTGTCGGGCTGGAAAGAGACGCAGGTGGTGGTGCGGTTCTGGATCATCACGCTCATGTTGTGCCTGTTCGGTCTGTCCACGCTCAAGCTGCGGTGAACGTTGATGACCCGTCGCTGTCTGGCTGGTGAAGTGAAATAAAGGGAAAGCAAGCGATGTTTGGCGAGAAGTTTCGGGATCGGCAAAAGCCGATGGTGCTCGTGCTGGGACTCGGTGAATCGGGTCTCGCGATGGCGCGCTGGTGCGCGCGCCACGGGTGCCGGCTGCGCGTTGCCGATACGCGCGAAGTGCCGCCGAACCTGTCCGGGCTCGAAGCGCACGGCATCGATGCCGACTTTGTCGGCGGCCCGTTTTCGCCCGTATTGCTCGAGGGTGTGGAACTGGTCGCGATCAGTCCGGGCCTGTCGCCGCTCGCCGCCGACCTGCTGCCGCTGATCAACGAAGCGCGCGAGAAAGACATTCCAGTGTGGGGTGAGCTCGAGTTCTTCGCGCAGGCGCTGAAGACGCTCGGCGAAAGCGGCTACGCGCCGAAGGTGATCGCCATCACCGGCACGAACGGTAAAACCACGACGACGAGCCTCACCGGCCTGCTGTGCGAACGCGCCGGCAAGAAAGTCGCGGTCGCGGGCAATATCAGTCCGGCCGCGCTCGACAAACTCACCGAAGCGATCGACAACACCGCGCTGCCTGACATCTGGGTGCTCGAACTGTCGAGCTTCCAGCTGGAAACCGCGCACACGTTCGCTCCGGATGCGGCCGTGGTGCTGAACATCACCCAGGATCACCTCGACTGGCACGGCGGACTGGACGCATACGCCGCCGCGAAGGGCCGCATCTTCGGGCCGGAAACGGTCCGCGTGCTGAACCGCGACGACGCGCGTGTAATGGCGCTCGCGTCCGCCGCAGGCGCCCCGAAGGAAGCCTCCCCGGGAGGCGCCTCCGCGCCGGTGATCACGTTCGGCCTGAACGAGCCGACGCGTGCGGGCGACTACGGTCTGCTGCGCGATAACGCGATGAACTGGCTCGTCGAGGCCCACGACCGCGACGCCAGCGACGAGCCGCAACCCACGCGCCGTCGCAGGAACGAAACCGCTACGCCGCCGGACATCGGCCTGAAGCGCCTGATGCCCGCCGACGCGCTGCGCATTCGCGGCCTGCACAACGCGGCGAACGCGCTCGCCGCATTCGCCCTCGCACGCGCCGTCGGCCTGCCGGGCGCACCGCTTTTGCACGGCCTGCGCGAATACCGTGGCGAGCCGCATCGCGTGGAACTGATCGCATCGATTGAAGGCGTCGATTTCGTCGACGACAGCAAGGGTACGAACGTTGGCGCGACGGTCGCCGCGCTCGACGGCCTCGCGCAGCGCGCGGTGCTGATCGCAGGCGGCGACGGCAAGGGCCAGGAATTCGAGCCGCTCGCCGCGCCCGTGATGCGCTGGTGCCGCGCCGTGATGCTGATCGGCCGCGACGCGCCGCTGATCCGCGCGGCGCTCGAAGACACCGGCATCGCGCTCACTGATTACGCGACGCTGGAAGACGCTACGCGTGCCGCGAGCGCGCTCGCGCAGCCGGGCGACGTCGTGCTGCTGTCGCCGGCATGCGCGAGCTTCGACATGTTCAAGGGTTATGCGCATCGTGCCGCCGTGTTCCGCGGCTCGATCGAGGAAATCGCCGCGGAACGGGGGACGATGATATGAGCTGGTCCGAACGCTTCGGCTCCCGCCTCACGAAACAACGCGGCTCCGCCGGCGGCGAAAGGGTGTCCGCGCGCTCGGCGGGCAGTGGTCTCGCGAGCGCCGTCAATGGTGTGAGGCCGCTGCGCTCACGCATGCTCGACTACGACCATTCGCTGCTGTGGGTCGTGATCGCGCTGCTCGGTCTCGGCGTGGTGATGGTGTATTCGGCGTCGATCGCGATGCCTGACTCGCCGAAGTACGCCGCGTATCGCGACTACGCGTTTCTCGTGCGACATCTGGTTTCGCTGGCGGTCGCCACCGTCGCGGCCGTGATCACGTTCCGGATTCCGATCTCGGTGTGGGACAAATACGCGCCGAAGTTCTTCCTGCTCGCGCTGTTCACGCTCGTGATCGTACTGATTCCGCACATCGGCAAGGGCGTGAACGGCGCGCGTCGCTGGATTCCGCTCGGCATCACGAACATGCAGCCGTCGGAAATCATGAAGCTCGCCGTGACGATCTACGCGGCGAACTACACGGTGCGCAAGCAGGAATACATGCAAAGCTTCGCGAAAGGCTTCCTGCCGATGGCGCTCGCCGTCGGCGTGGTCGGCGCGATGCTGCTGCTCGAGCCGGACATGGGTGCGTTCATGGTGATCGCGGCGATCGCGATGGGCGTGCTGTTCCTCGGCGGCGTGAACGGCAAGCTGTTCGGCGGCCTCGTTGCCACCGCGGTGGGCACGTTCAGTCTGCTGGTGTGGGCTTCGCCCTGGCGTCGCGAGCGGATTTTCGCGTATCTCGATCCATGGGACGACCGTTACGCGCAGGGCAAGGCCTATCAGCTGACGCATTCGCTGATCGCGTTCGGACGAGGCGAATGGTTTGGCGTCGGCCTCGGCGGCAGCGTCGAGAAGCTCAATTACCTGCCGGAAGCGCATACCGACTTCATCCTTGCCGTGATCGGCGAGGAACTGGGTTTTGTCGGTGTGCTGATCGTGATCCTGCTGTTCTACTGGATCGTGCGCCGCTCGTTCGAGATCGGCCGTCAGGCGCTCGCGCTCGATCGCACGTTCGCGGGGCTCGTCGCGAAGGGCATCGGCATCTGGTTCGGCGCGCAGACGTTCATCAACATGGGCGTGAACCTCGGCCTGCTGCCCACCAAGGGTCTGACGCTGCCGCTCGTGAGTTATGGCGGTTCGGGCATCTTGCTGAACTGCGTCGCGCTGGCGGTGCTGATGCGGGTTGATTATGAAAATCGTGTGCTGATGCGCGGAGGAAAAGTATGACCGCGACGCAACAGCGCACGCTCATGGTGATGGCCGGCGGCACCGGGGGACACGTGTTCCCGGGGCTCGCGGTCGCGCACCGGATGCAGGCGTGGGGCTGGCGCGTCGTGTGGCTCGGCAACCCGACCGGCATGGAAGCGACGCTCGTGCCGAAGCACGGTATCCCGATGGAATTCGTGCGCTTCGGCGGTCTGCGCGGCAAGGGCCTGAAAACGAAGCTGATGCTGCCGGTGAATCTGCTGCGCGCGTGCGCGCAGAGTTTAGGCGTGCTGCGCCGGGTGAAGCCCGACGTTGTACTCGGCATGGGCGGATACATCACGTTTCCGGCTGGACTCATGACCGCGTTGAGCGGCCGTCCGCTCGTGCTGCACGAACAGAATTCGATCGCGGGCCTGACGAACAAGGTGCTCGCGAAAGTGGCAAAGCGCGTGCTGGTCGCGTTTCCGGATGCGTTGCCCCATGCCGAATGGACAGGTAACCCGATTCGTGAGGAACTTGCGCTGACATTGGCACCCAAAGTTCGCTACGCACAACGCAATGGTCCGCTGAATGTGCTGGTCGTCGGCGGCAGCCTGGGTGCGGCGGCGCTGAACGAAGTCGTGCCGCGTGCGCTGGCGCTGCTCGCGCCGGAGCAACGTCCGCGCATCGTGCATCAGGCGGGCGCGAAGCATATCGACGCGCTGAAGGCGAACTACGCGGACGCGGGCTTGTCGGCGGGCGACGATCTGCAGCTCGTGCCGTTTATCGACGACATGGCGTCGGCCTATGCGAAGGCGGATCTCGTGATCTGCCGCTCGGGCGCGATGACGGTGGCGGAAATTGCAGCAGTCGGCGTGGCGGCGTTTTTCGTGCCGTTCCCGCACGCAGTAGATGATCACCAGACAACCAACGCAGCGTTTCTCGCCGATCACGGCGCGGCGCTCGTCGTGCAGCAACGCGATCTGTCGGCGGATACCCTTGCCGGCTGGTTGCGCAGCCAGACGCGGGACATCCTCGCGGACATGGCGGAGCGTTCGCGCTCGCTCGCGAAACCCGATGCCACTGAACAGGTCGCGCAGATCTGCGCCGCCGTGGCGGGTGTAATCCCGAGCTTGAGCCCGGAAGGAAGGCAACAATGAAACACATCGTCAAACATATTCACTTTGTCGGCATCGGCGGCGCCGGCATGAGCGGCATCGCCGAAGTGCTCGTCAATCTCGGCTACCAGGTGAGCGGCTCCGACCTCGCGCGCAACGCGGTGACCGATCGCCTCGCCACGCTCGGCGCGCGCGTCGCCATCGGTCACGACGAGGCGAACATCGAAGGTGCGAACGCCGTCGTCGTTTCGACGGCGGTGCGCAGCGACAACCCGGAAGTGCTTGCCGCGCGTCACCGGCGCATTCCGATCGTGCCGCGCGCGGTGATGCTCGCGGAACTGATGCGCCTGAAGCAGGGCATCGCGATTGCCGGCACGCACGGCAAGACGACCACCACATCGCTCGTGGCGAGCGTGCTGGCGGCTGGCGGACTCGATCCGACGTTCGTGATCGGCGGGCGGCTGATCAGCGCGGGCGCGAATGCGCGGCTCGGCACGGGCGATTTCATCGTCGCGGAAGCGGATGAATCCGATGCGTCGTTCCTGAACCTGTTCCCGGTGATCGAAGTCATCACGAACATCGACGCCGATCACATGGACACCTACGGCCACGATTTCGCGCGGCTCAAGCAGGCGTTCATCGAGTTCACGCATCGCCTGCCGTTCTACGGGATCGCGGTGCTGTGCGTCGACGATCCGAACGTCAAGGAAATCCTGCCGTTCGTCTCGAAGCCGATCATCCGCTACGGTTTCGCGCCCGACGCGCAGGTGCGCGCGGTGAACGTCGAAGCGAAAGACGGACGTATGCATTTCACCGCCATGCGCGAGGATGCGGCACCGATCGACATCGTCCTGAACCTGCCCGGCACGCACAACGTGCAGAACGCATTGGCGGCCATCGCAATTGCGACTGAACTTGAAGTGAAAGATGCCGATATCCAGCGAGCACTCGCGGATTTCAACGGCGTCGGTCGACGCTTCCAGCGTTACGGCGAAGTACCGGCGCCGGATGGCGGCACGTACACGCTGGTCGACGATTACGGGCATCACCCGGTCGAAATGGCCGCGACGGTCGCGGCGGCGCGCGGCGCGTTCCCCGGTCGCCGGCTCGTGCTGGCGTTTCAGCCGCACCGCTTCACGCGCACGCGCGACTGCTTCGAGGATTTTGTGAAGGTGCTGTCGACGGTCGACGCTCTGGTTCTGACCGAAGTCTACGCAGCCGGCGAAGCGCCGATCATCGCCGCCGACGGCCGCGCGCTCGCGCGTGCGCTACGCGTGGCGGGCAAGGTCGAGCCGGTATTTGTCGAAACGGTGGATGAAGTGCCGGATGCGCTCGCAGCAGTGGTGCGCGGCGGCGACGTAGTGATCACGATGGGTGCGGGTTCGATCGGCGGCGTGCCGGGTCGGATTGCCCAGGAACAGAAGGTTTGAGATGAGCAGCAATATCGATCCGAAATCATTCGGCAAGGTGGCCGTCCTTCTCGGCGGGAATTCCGCCGAGCGCGAGGTGTCGCTCAATTCCGGTCGTCTCGTGCTGCAAGGCCTGCGTGACGCAGGCGTGGATGCACATCCGTTCGATCCGGCCGAGCGTCGGCTCGCCGCACTGAAGGAAGAGGGTTTTGTGCGCGCGTTCAACGCGCTGCACGGCGGCTACGGTGAAAACGGCCAGATTCAGGGTGCGCTCGATTTCTATGGCATCCGCTACACCGGTAGCGGCGTGCTGGGCTCGGCGCTCGGTCTCGACAAGTTCCGCACGAAGCTCGTGTGGCAGCAGCTCGGCGTGCCGACGCCGCCGTTCGAAGCCGTGCTGCGGGGCGACGACTACGACGCGCGCGCGGTTGAAATCGTCGCGAAGCTTGGCTTGCCGCTCTTCGTGAAGCCGGCGAGCGAAGGCTCGAGCGTCGCGGTCATCAAGGTGAAGCGCGCCGACGCACTGCCGGCCGCACTCGCCGAAGCCGCGAAGTTCGACAGGATCGTCGTGGTCGAACAGAGCATCGAAGGCGGCGGGGAGTACACCGCGTGCGTCGCGGGCGATCTCGATCTGCCGGTGATCCGCATCATCCCGGCCGGCGAGTTTTACGACTATCACGCGAAGTACGTCGCGAACGACACGCAGTATCTGATTCCGTGCGGCCTCGCGCCGGACGCCGAAGCGCACCTGAAAGTGCTGGCGCGCCGTGCGTTCGATGTACTCGGCTGCACCGACTGGGGCCGCGCCGATTTCATGCTCGATGCGCACGGCAACCCGTATTTCCTCGAAGTGAACACGGCGCCTGGCATGACCGATCACTCGCTGCCGCCGAAGGCGGCGCGCGCGGTCGGTATCAGCTACCAGGAACTGGTAGTGAAAGTGTTGTCGCTGACACTGAAGGACTAACGGCCAGACATGTGGAACAACGTTCGCCAGCTCAATCTCGCCTCCAACGCACTGCATGCGTTGCTGGTGCTCGTGCTGCTGGCGGCAGGCGGTTACTGGATGATCCAGCGCCCGGGCTTCGCGCTGCGCGAAATCCGGATCGACGGCGACACCGAGCACATCAATTCGCCGACGGTGCGCGCGGGTGTGGTCGGCCGGTTGAAGGGCAATTACTTCACGGTCGATCTGGACACGGCGCGTCAGGCGTTCGAGCAGATGCCGTGGGTGCGTCACGCGAGCGTGCGGCGCGTCTGGCCGAACGCGCTGGCTGTCACGCTGGAGGAGTACAAACCGCTCGGGACGTGGGGCAGCGATCAGCTTGTCAGTGTCGACGGCGATCTGTTCACCGCGAACCAGGGCGAACTGGAGCAGGAACTGCCTGCCTTCGATGGTCCGGACGGCACGGCGAAGGAAGTGGTCTCGCGTTATCGGGACTTCAAGACGTGGTTTGCGCCGCTGGGCGCGACGCCGGAAGAAGTGACGCTGTCGCCGCGTTATGCGTGGACGGTGAAGTTGTCGAACGGCATGCAGGTGGAGCTTGGACGCGAACGCAATCAGGACACGCTCCTGGATCGCTCGCGCCGGTTGACCGCGGCGTGGGGCGCGGTGACGCAACGTTGGGGGAACGATATTGAGTATGCGGACTTGCGCTATCCGAACGGTTTCGCGATTCGCGCAGCAGGCATGCGCTTTATCAGCGAACCCGACAAGGGCAAGAAGTAAACGGACATCACACGCAATGAGCACGCTATGAGTAAAGACTATAAAGATCTGCTGGTCTCCCTCGACATCGGGACGTCGAAGGTGGTGGCCATCGTCGCCGAGCTGAAAGGCGAAGGTCACTACGAAGTGATCGGCCTCGGCCAGAGCGAATCGAAGGGGCTCAAGAAAGGCGTCGTGGTGAACATCGAGGCCACGGTGCAATCGATTCAGCGCGCGCTCGAAGAAGCTGAACTGATGGCCGATTGCAAGATCACAAACGTATTCACCGGAATCGCCGGCAGCCATATCCGCAGCTTCAATTCGAGCGGCATGGTGGCGATCAAGGAAAAGGAAGTCACGCAGACGGATGTGGCGCGCGTGATCGAGACGGCGAAGGCGATCAATATCCCGACCGATCAGCAGGTGCTGCACATCCTGACGCAGGAATTCATCATCGACGGCCAGGAAGATGTGCGCGAGCCGATCGGCATGAGCGGCATTCGCCTCGAAGTGAAGGTGCACATCGTGACGGGTGCGGTGAGCGCGGCGCAGAACATCGTCAAGTGCGTGCGCCGCTGCGGCCTCGAAGTGAACGATCTGATCCTGCAGCCGCTGGCGTCGTCGCTGGCGGTGCTGACGGAAGACGAAAAAGAGCTGGGCGTGGTGCTGGTCGACATCGGCGGCGGCACGACCGACATCGCGATTTTCAGTGAAGGCGCGATCCGTCACACCGCGGTGATTCCGATCGCCGGCGACCAGATCACGAGCGACATCGCGATGGCGCTGCGCACGCCGACGCCGGACGCGGAGGACATCAAGGTCGATTACGGCATCGCGAAACAGGCACTCGCCGATCCGGACGAAATGATCGAAGTGCCGGGGCTCGGCGAGCGCGGTCCGCGCACGCTGTCGCGCCAGGCGCTGGCGGCGGTCGTCGAGCCGCGCGTCGAGGAGCTGTTTTCGCTCGTGCAGCAGGTGGTGCGCGAGTCGGGTTACGAGGAACTGCTGAGTTCCGGCGTCGTGTTGACCGGCGGCGCGGCGATGATGCCGGGCATGGTCGAACTCGGCGAGGACATTTTCCTGAAACCGGTGCGCATCGGTGCGCCGGAATACGCGGGTGGCCTTGCTGACGTGGTGCGCAATCCGCGTTATTCGACGGCGATGGGGCTGCTCGTCGAAGGCCGTGCGCAACGCATGCGCGGTCGGAAGGTCGCGGTGCAGTCAGGTTCGATGGGCCAGGTGCTCGGACGGATGAAAGACTGGTTCCTCGGCAACTTTTAACGCAGCACCCCGGGTTCAGATGCGGATTCCGGGGCGCGGTGTGCAGGGAGATTTTCAGTAATACGCGCTGGTGCCGGCGGCTGGCGCGCGACAGGAGGTTGCCCGATCTCCTGCCGAATAACGGCCGAGTAGCTGCCTGACGGCAGTACATTTTTTCTTGACGGAGGCAACATGGAATTCCAGATGCTGGAAACCGAAACCAACGGCACCATCATCAAGGTGGTTGGCGTAGGTGGGGCTGGCGGCAATGCCGTTCAGCATATGATCAACCGCGGCGTGCAAGGCGTCGACTTCATCGTGATGAACACGGATGCACAGGCCCTGTCGCGTTCGCGCGCCACGGCTGTGATCCAGCTCGGCAACACCGGTCTCGGCGCGGGCGCCAAGCCGGAAATGGGCCGTTCGGCAGCAGAAGAAGCACGGGAGCGCATCGCCGATGCACTGCGCGGCGCGCACATGGTGTTCATCACCGCGGGCATGGGCGGCGGCACGGGCACGGGCGCGGCTCCGGTCGTGGCGCAGATCGCCAAGGAGATGGGCATTTTGACTGTGGGCGTCGTCAGCAAGCCGTTCGAATTCGAAGGCGGCAAGCGGATGCGTGTGGCAGAAGCCGGTTCGCAGCAACTGGAGGATCACGTCGACTCGCTGATCGTCGTTCTGAACGACAAGCTGTTCGAGGTGATGGGCGATGACGCCGAGATGGATAAATGCTTCCAGTGCGCAGATGATGTTCTGAACAACGCAGTCGCCGGTATCGCGGAAATCATCAACGTAGACGGTCTGGTGAACGTCGACTTTGAAGACGTGAAGACGGTGATGGGCGAGCAGGGTAAGGCGATGATGGGCACGGCGACGGTTGCCGGCGTCGATCGCGCGCGTCTCGCGGCCGAGCAGGCGGTTGCCAGCCCGCTGCTGGAAGGGGTGGACCTGTCGGGCGCGCGTGGCGTGCTGGTGAACATCACGTCGAGCCGTTCGCTGCGTCTGTCCGAAACGCGCGAAGTGATGAACACGATCAAGAGCTATGCTGCAGAAGACGCAACCGTGATTTTTGGCGCGGTCTACGATGATGCAATGGGCGACGCGCTGCGCGTGACGGTGGTGGCAACGGGTCTCGGCCGTGCGGCGAAGAAGCAGCAATCGGCACCGATGACGCTGCTGCGTACCGGCACCGATAACCAGCCGGTCGGCGGTCATGCGCACGCGTTCGCGTCGCAACAGCATCACACGGGCGCGGCCGATTACGGTTCGCTGGATACGCCGGCTGTATGGCGTACGTCGCGTGATACGGCGGCTTCGCACGTGCAGGCGCTGCAGGAAAAGGGCGTCGACACGTACGATATCCCGGCGTTCCTGCGCAAGCAGGCGGATTAACCGCGGGCTGGGCTGTGCTGCGGCACGGTTGATGCGTGCCAGCAGCGATATGCACGGGCGTGGCGGGTGAACGGCGAACAAGGCCGCGTTTCGTCAGATACGTGGCGGGGACAGATGCCCTCTTCGTATTCGCGAAGCGGATCGGGCAACTGTCGGCGAAAGTCAGGTTCACTGCGACACGAAAACGTGCGGATGCAAGCCGCATCGATGTAAAGGACTGAGCATGATTCAGGTGGGTGAAAAGCTGCCGGACGCAATCGTCTACGAATTGATCGACGACGAGCGCGAAGGCTGCACGATCGGGCCCAACAGCTTCGACGTGCGCGAGCAGACCGCGGGAAAGCGCGTGGTGATCTTCGGATTGCCGGGCGCGTTCACGCCGACCTGTTCGGCGAAGCACGTGCCGGGTTATGTCGAACACGCTGCCGCGTTTCAGGCGGCTGGTGTCGACGAGATCTGGTGTGTGTCCGTCAACGACGCGTTCGTCATGGGCGCGTGGGCGCGCGATCGGCACACCTCGGGCAAGGTGCGCATGATGGCGGACGGAAGTGCGGCTTTCACGCGGGCGCTTGGTCTGGAGCAGGATCTGTCGGCGCGTGGCATGGGAATCCGTTCCCAACGCTACGCCATGGTGGTCGACGACGGCGTGGTCAAGACGCTGAACGTCGAGGCACCCGGCAAGTTCGAAGTCAGCGATGCAGCGAGTATTCTTGCCACGTTGAGCTAGCCGCGAGGGCCTGTTTTGTCGCCTCGTCCTGCGAATGTTGCAGGCAGGCAACGACAAAATGACGCTTTTGTGACCGGCCGTTACGCGGGCCGATGTCCGGAAACGCCTCCGTTCCGGGCGTCGGCCCGTCACGCTTTCCGCGCGGTTCCTGTGAAGTAACGATGGGAAACAGATTGATACGTTCAGTGAAAACCCGATGTGGGGTTGATGGAGTATAATTCGCGCTATGGAATAAAAAGTCCCGATTGGGATTTTCAATCGAATAGAAGACCATTATGTTGAAGCAGCGCACAATCAAATCGATCGTCAAGACGGTCGGCATCGGCTTGCATTCGGGCCGCAAGGTCGACCTGACGCTCCGTCCGGCGGGTCCGGATACGGGCATCGTGTTCACGCGTGTGGATCTGGCCACGCCGGTGGAGATTCCTGCGCAGGCCATGGCGATCGGCGATACGCGTCTTGCTTCGGTATTGCAGAAAGACGGCGCGCGGGTCTCGACGATCGAGCATTTGATGTCGGCGTGCGCGGGTCTCGGCATCGACAACCTGTATGTCGACGTCACCGCCGAGGAAATCCCGATCATGGACGGCAGCGCGGCGTCGTTCGTGTTCCTGATCCAGTCGGCGGGCGTGGAAGAACAGAACGCCGCGAAGAAATTCATCAAGGTAACGAAGCCGGTCGAAATCCGCGACGGTGACAAATTTGCCCGTCTGGAGCCGTTTTTTGGCTTCAAACTGAAGTTTACGATCGATTTCCGTCATCCGGCCGTCGACAAGACCGGCCAGGCGCTCGAAGTCGATTTCGCGAATACGTCGTATGTGCGTGAAATCGCCCGTGCACGTACGTTTGGTTTTGCGCACGAAGTCGAAATGATGCGTGAGCTGGGTCTCGCGCGCGGCGGCAGCATGGACAACGCGATCGTGCTCGACGAATACCGCATCCTGAACAACGACGGCCTGCGTTACGACGACGAATTCGTGAAACACAAGATGCTCGACGCGATCGGCGACCTGTACGTGGTGGGCCATCCGCTGCTGGCTTCGTACAACGCATACAAATCGGGGCACGGTCTGAACAACCAGTTGCTGCGTGAATTGCTGGCGCACGAGGATTCGTACGAAATCGTCACGTTCAACGATCCGCAGCAGGCTCCGCGCGGCTTCGCCTACGATACGCAAACGGCGTTTGCCTGATTGCGGCAGGGCGGTTCAGTACCGCCGCCAGCGCGTTTGACGGAATGAGTGCGGAAACAGGCGGCCCTTCGGGGTCGCCTATTTTTTTGGCTCGCGGCTGACGCGATGCCGGGCCGCCATTCTCGCCAGCGCTTCCCGCAACGGCGAGGGCGCGAGTGTCTCACTGAGCGCGTGCAGCGCTTCGGCTCCGCGTGCCGTCATGCGCGCCTGCTTGGGCGGCGGCGGCTCTTTCACCGCTTGCGGACGCACGCGGATACGCAGCGAATTGACGGCCCAGCCGCGCTGCTGCAAATCCGAGAGCAGGCTGGGTTCAAGATGTCGCAGGCGCGCGGCAAGCGCGTTGTGTGCGGCAAAAAGCGTCAGCACCCCTTCCTTGATGAAACCGGGCTCGATGCTCGTCGCCAGATAATCGGGCAGGAGCTGCTTCAGGTCGCGCTCCAGCGCCGCAATCTGCTCGACGCCGGCGCGCAGGGCGGCGAACGCGTCGGTGCGATTGAGCACTTCGGAGATCGCCTGCGGGCGGCGTGCCTCCTTCTGACTGGAAAACGGCCTTGAAAAAGACGAGAAACGGCTCATATTTTCGTGGAAGCTTTCGAGGTGAGGACGGGCGGAAAAGCGGCAGCCGAAGCGATGTTGCCTGCCATATGCCGTGATGCCCGGATTGTACCCCGTGGCTTGCGTGCCGGGCCGCCGTCGGGGGCTGCAGGCGCGCGGCCGGGGTAGCCCCTGGCCAATCCGCCATGGACACAGGCGCAGCCGGGCCTGCGTGCTAAAATCCCCGATTCGAATTCACTCCTGGACCTAAGCCGCCGGGGCCGCCGTTTCCGGGCTCGCACACCGTGCGAGTCCGGCCGCAGCCGCGACGCAGACACCGATCCGATGACCACCGGTTTTCTACAAAAGATTTTTGGCAGCCGCAACCAGCGGCTCGTCAAGCAATATCAAAAGACCGTCGCGTCGATCAATGCGCTCGAACCGCAGATCGAGCAGTTGACGGACGACCAGTTGCGCGCCAAAACCGGTAAGTTCCGACAGCGCCTCGCGAGCGGCGAATCGCTCGACAAGCTGCTGCCGGAAGCGTTCGCCGTCTGCCGCGAAGCGAGCAAACGCGTGCTGCATATGCGGCACTTCGACGTGCAGCTGGTCGGCGGCATGGTCCTGCATTACGGCAAGATCGCGGAAATGCGCACCGGCGAAGGCAAGACGCTCGTCGCGACGCTGCCGGTCTACCTGAACGCGCTCTCCGGACGCGGCGTGCACGTCGTGACGGTGAACGATTACCTTGCACAGCGCGACGCCGAATGGATGGCGCGCCTGTACAACTTCCTCGGTCTGTCGGTGGGCATCAACCTGTCGCAGATGGACCACGACGCGAAGCAGGAGGCTTACGGGTCGGACATCACGTACGGTACGAACAACGAATTCGGCTTCGACTACCTGCGCGACAACATGGTCTACGAGACCGATGCGCGCGTGCAGCGGGCCCTGAATTTCGCCGTCGTCGACGAAGTGGACTCGATCCTGATCGACGAAGCGCGTACGCCGCTGATCATTTCGGGGCAGGCTGAAGATCACACCGAGCTCTACGTGCGCATGGACGCGCTGCCGCCGCTGCTCGAGCGCCAGATCGGAGAAGAAAAGGCCGATGGTACGGGTGTCGAAAAGCCGGGCGACTACACGCTTGACGAGAAAGCACGTCAGGTGTTCCTCACCGAATCGGGCCACGAAAAGGCCGAGCGTCTGCTCGCCGAGTGGGGTCTGATTGGCGAGGGCGAAAGCCTGTACGCGGCACAGAACATCACATTGATGCACCACGTGTACGCGGCGTTGCGCGCACACACGCTGTTCTTCAAGGACCAGCACTACGTCGTGCAGAACAACGAAGTTGTGATCGTCGACGAGTTCACCGGCCGTCTGATGTCGGGCCGCCGCTGGTCAGACGGGCTGCACCAGGCCGTCGAGGCGAAGGAACACGTCAAGATCCAGAGCGAAAACCAGACGCTCGCTTCGATCACGTTCCAGAACTATTTCCGCATGTACGCGAAGCTGTCCGGCATGACCGGCACGGCCGATACCGAAGCGTTCGAATTCAATGAGATTTACGGGCTCGAAACGGTCGTCATTCCGACGAACCGTCCGCCGAAGCGGATCGACAAGCAGGATCAGATCTACAAGACGGCGAAGGAGCGTTACGACGCCGTCATCCGTGATATTCGCGAATGCTATGAACGTAGCCAGCCGGTACTGGTCGGCACGACGTCGATCGAGAATTCCGAACTGCTGTCGAACCTGCTGACCAAGGCCGGTTTGCCGCACGAAGTGCTGAACGCGAAGCAGCACGCGCGTGAAGCCGAGATCGTTGCGGAAGCCGGCCGTCCGAAGCGCGTGACGATTGCAACCAACATGGCCGGCCGCGGTACCGACATCGTGCTGGGCGGCAATGCCGAAAAGCAGGCCATGTTCCTCGAACTCGACGAATCGATTTCCGCCGACGAAAAGGCGCGTCGCATCCAGCAACTGCACGATGAGTGGCAGACGTTGCACGACGAAGTGAAGGCCGCGGGCGGCCTGCACATCATCGGCACCGAGCGTCACGAATCGCGCCGGATCGACAACCAGCTGCGCGGCCGTGCCGGCCGTCAGGGCGATCCGGGTTCATCGCGCTTCTATCTGTCGCTGGACGATTCACTGCTGCGCATTTTCGCGGGCGACCGCGTGCGCTCGATCATGGACCGTCTGAAAATGCCGGAAGGCGAGGCGATCGAAGCGGGCATCGTCACGCGGTCGATCGAATCGGCGCAGCGCAAGGTTGAAGCGCGCAACTTCGATATCCGCAAGCAACTGCTCGAATACGACGACGTGTCGAACGACCAGCGCAAGGTGATCTATCAGCAGCGTAACGAGTTGCTGGAAGCGCACGACATTACCGAGACGATCGGCGCGATGCGTCATGGCGTGATTGCCGACATCGTTCACCAGTTCGTGCCGGCGGGCAGCATCGAAGAACAGTGGGATGTGCCTGAGCTCGAAGAAGTGCTGCGCAACGAATGGCAGCTCGATCTCGCCATTCAGGAGATGATCAACGAGTCGAAGTCGATCGATGCCGACGAAATTCTCGAAGCCGTCACGGCGGCCGCTGACGAAACGTACGAAGGCAAGGTCGAGCTCGTGGGTCGTGAATCGTTTAGCGCGTTCGAACGTTCGATCATGCTGCAGACGCTCGACCGCAGCTGGCGTGAACACCTCGCCGCGCTCGATCACCTGCGCCAGGGCATTCATCTGCGCGGCTACGCCCAGCAGAACCCGAAGCAGGAATACAAGCGCGAAGCGTTCGAACTGTTCGCCGCGATGCTCGACGCCGTGAAGCTCGAAGTGACGCGCGTTGTGATGAACGTGCAGATCCAGTCGCCGGAGCAACTGGAAGAGGCGGCGGAGCAGTACGAAGACCAGGGCAGCCATGTTCTTGAGAACGCCGAATTCCGTCACGCGGAATTTGCGGAAGCGGGTGACGCGGCGGCGGCACCTGCTGCGGCTGCCGCCGCCATGATCGGCGATGCGATGAGCCACGGCCAGCATGCGTCGGGTTCGCAGCATCTGGCTGGCGATAGCGTGCCGAAGGTCGGCCGCAACGATCCGTGCCCGTGCGGCAGCGGCAAGAAGTACAAGCAGTGCCACGGCAAGATTGCCTGAGTTGCAGAACGGCGCGTGCGTCACAACCGGTGCACGCGCCGGGTCGTTTTTGCCGGCGCCTTTTAATGGCCGCAGGCTGATTCTCCGGTGGTCCGACGTTCGTCTGGACCATTCATGTTGATTTCCGATGCTGGTTCCACGCCGGCACGCTCATCTCCGACAGGTCGCCAACATGGCTGTCAATTTCCCCTCGATCGATCCCGCTCAGCTTCATCCCGTCGCCGGCGTCACGCTGGGCTGGGCCGAAGCGAACATCCGCAAGCCGAACCGCAAGGACGTGCTCGTCATTTCCGTCGACGAAGGTGCGACGGTCGCGGGCGTATTCACGCAGAACCGTTTTTGCGCTGCGCCGGTGACGGTTTGCCGTGAGCATCTGGAGCGCGTACGCGCGGGCGGCAAGGCGATTCGCGCGCTCGTCGTGAACACGGGCAATGCGAACGCCGGCACAGGCGAGCCAGGTCTCGCGCATGCGCGCGAGACCTGCGTCGAACTCGCGCGCCTCGCCGACATCGAGCCCGGGCAGGTGCTGCCGTTCTCGACGGGTGTGATTCTCGAACCGCTGCCGGTCGACCGTCTGAAGGCCGGTTTGCCTGCCGCGCTGGCAAACCGGAAAGCCGCGAACTGGTACGCCGCCGCGCAGTCGATCATGACGACCGACACGCTCGCGAAAGCCACGTCCCGGCAAGTGACGATCGACGGCCACACGGTCACGCTGACCGGCATCAGCAAGGGCGCGGGCATGATCAGGCCGAACATGGCGACGATGCTCGGCTTCCTCGCGTTCGACGCCAACGTCGCGCAACCGGTGCTCGACGCGCTCGTGAAGCACGTCGCGGACCGCTCGTTCAACTGCATCACGATCGACGGCGATACGTCCACGAACGACTCGTTCATCCTCATCGCATCGGGCAAATCGAGCCTGCCGGCGATCACGTCGACGGATTCCACCGCCTATGCGGCGCTACGCGACGCCGTGACCGAAGTCGCGCAGACGCTCGCGCAACTTATCGTGCGCGATGGCGAGGGCGCGACGAAGTTCATGACGGTGAACGTCGAAGGCGGGAAGGACACCGCCGAATGCCGCCAGATCGCTTATGCGATCGGCCATTCGCCGCTCGTGAAGACCGCGTTCTACGCGTCGGACCCGAACCTCGGCCGGATTCTGGCCGCGATCGGCTATGCAGGCGTGAACGACCTCGACGTCGACCGGATCGATCTTTACCTCGACGACGTGCTCGTCGCGAAAGCCGGTGGACGCAACCCGGACTATCGCGAGGAAGACGGCCAGCGCGTGATGAAGAAAAGCGAGATCGCGATTCGCGTGGTGCTCGGTCGCGGCGACGCGCGGGCCACGATCTGGACCTGCGATCTCTCGCACGAGTACGTCAGCATCAACGCCGATTACCGTTCCTGATACTGATACCGGGTCACATACACGATGGACAAACTCGAACAGTTTTTGACGCGCGCCGAAGCCGTGCTCGGCCGCCTGGAAGCGATGCTTCCGCCCGCGGCACTCGATGTCGACTGGTCCGCGGCCGTTGCATTCCGCTGGCGCAAGCGTCAGGGACGCGGCTACCTGCAACCGGTGCCGTCGATTTCAACCATCTCGCTCGACGATCTGCAGAACATCGACCGGCAGAAGTCGCTGATCGAACAGAACACGCGTCAGTTCGTACACAGCCAGCCGGCCAACAACGTGTTGCTGACGGGCGCACGCGGCACGGGCAAGTCGTCGCTGATCAAGGCCTGCCTGAACGCGCACGCCAAAGACGGTCTGCGCCTGATCGAAGTGGACAAGGACGACCTGCACGATCTCGGCGACATCGTCGACCTGATCGCGTCGCGTCCGGAGCGGTTCATTGTGTTCTGTGACGATCTCTCGTTCGAAGAGGGCGAGTCGGGCTACAAGGCGCTAAAGGTGGCGCTCGACGGCTCGGTGGCCGCGCAATCGGACAACGTGCTGATCTACGCGACCTCGAACCGTCGCCACCTGCTGCCCGAGTACATGAGCGACAACGAGACGTACAAGCACACGTCCGATGGCGAAATCCATCCAGGCGAAGTGGTCGAGGAAAAGATTTCGCTGTCGGAGCGCTTCGGCCTGTGGGTGAGTTTCTATCCGTTCAAACAGGACGATTACCTGGCGATCGTCGGCCACTGGCTGCGCCATTTCGGTTGCGCCGACGCCGAGGTCGAAGCGGCGCGCGGCGACGCGCTCGTCTGGGCGCTAGAGCGCGGTTCGCGTTCGGGCCGGGTGGCGTGGCAGTTCGCGCGCGACTGGTCGGGGCGTAAGTCCCAGGCGCCGCGGGCGTCGGCAGAGGGCGTATGACCGCCGCCGCTGACGTTGCCGGCAACGCGGGCACTGCGCGGCCGGTCACCGAAGTCGCGGTCGGCGTGCTGGTGCAGCCGGACGGGCGCTACCTGCTGGCGCAGCGGCCCGCAGGCAAGCCGTACGAAGGCTACTGGGAGTTTCCAGGCGGGAAGCTGGAGCCGGGCGAATCGGTCGAAGCCGCGCTCGCCCGCGAACTGCACGAGGAACTCGGGATCGTCGTGAACGCGAGCCATCGCTGGCATACGCTCGAACACGACTATCCGCACGCGTACGTGCGGCTCTATTTCTGCAAGGTGACCGGATGGGAGGGTGAGCCGCACGGGCGCGAAGGTCAGGCCTTCGTCTGGCAGGCGTTGCCCGCCGAAGTCTCACCGCTGCTGCCTGCCACCATTCCGGTGCTGGAATGGCTGGCCGCGGAGAAGTAATGCGAACCTGCGTGTCCGCGCAGGTTCGCACGCGGCGGCTGTTCCTTCAGCGCGTTCAGTGCGGGTTGTAGTCGCCGGTAGGGGTTTCGTCCGAAGGCGGTTCTTCATCGGTGCCGCCGATCTTGTACTTTTCGGCGGCCCACGCTCCAAGATCGGTCTGCTTGCAGCGATCTGAACAGAAGGGGCGGAAGCGGTTTTCAGGTGTCCAGCGGACGTCCTTTCCGCAAGTTGGGCATTTGACGACAGTGGGCATGGTCAGGCGATCAATCGCAATCAGGAACGGGAAGCTTCAAACATGGGGCGAACGAGAGCAGTTTCAAAGGCCGCGTGCCGCTCTCGCGGCCGTCCCGGCAGCCGTTATCGCACCGGTGCTGCTATTACAGGCTGCACAACGTAAGCTGGAACGGTACGTCGACATCGACCGATCGCGGCCTCAGGTCGCCGTCCTGCACCGTGAAGCGCACCCACAGCATGTACTTGTTGGCGCTTGCCTCCGGAATCACGCGCAATTCCGGTGCCACTCTCACCTGCATCAATTGATATGAGCGGCCGGAGAGCATCTGTTGATAGCTCCCCTGCATCGCCATCACCTTCGAGGCCTGTCCCGATTCGCGCGCAAGGCGCAATACGATCGTTGCGGCATCACGCAGCGCCAGCAGCGGTGTGACCCATTTGGCAATGTCCTGGCGACGCTGGTCCGGATGCATCTGTTGCCACGCGAAATACGACGGCAGGTCGAACTTGCAGGTTCCGCCGGGAATGATCGCGCGGCTGCGGATGCTTGCGAGCCATTCGTTGTCTGCAAGATGCTGGCCCGTTTTGCCCTGCATCTGCGTGAGGCCGGCTAGCGTCTGCTCGATCTCTCCCAGGACTGCTTCGAGCGCGTTCTGCTCGATGCCGGGATTTCCGCGAAACGGCGCCAGCGTCTGGCGTTGCCGTTCAAGCTCTTTCATCAGATCCGACTTCAGATCCGCGCGGCCCGCGACCTCGGCGATTTCGAAGAGGGTCGTCAGCGCAACATGGTGCTCCCTGGCGTCTTCCTGGGTCAGAAAGAACGTGAAGCGCTCGAACAGATCTTCGAGGCGCAACAGCGTACGGATTCGCTCGTTGAAGGGATACTCGTAAAGGATCAAGCGCGCTCGCCTCTGGCGTGGTCGGTGACGGGATTGCAGGACATTCTAATGCCGTGTGACTACCCTAGCAATCACGCACTTTTTTCGCCCGTTCAGGCGCATTTTCTGCGCCTGAACCGTGATGGCAATGTGACGGGACGCGCGGCCGGTTTCGCGGTGGAATGCGGCGCTGGCGAAGTACTGGATATGTGGTGGGGCGTGCGGCGGAGCATGAGGGTGAGTGCGGCCTGCGTGTGGGCCCGCGTAGGCCCGGCGCGCTTCGCGCATCGGCTGGCTGCTGGCCGGGGAGTGTCACGCGCCGGCCAGCGCGACGTACTGCCGGTGCAATGCGTCGACGTCCATGGAAAGCGTCTCGATCGAAACGGTGTCATTGACGACGACATCGTCCGCGGCGGCGAGCCGCGCTTCGCGGGTCGCCTGACGCGCGACGATCGCGAGTACCTGTTCGCGCGTGAACGCGTTGCGACGCATGACGCGCTCGATCTGTGTTTCGACGGTGCAGTCGACGACGAGCACACGGTCCACCCGCGTCTTCCAGCTACCCGATTCGACGAGCAGCGGTACGACAACCATCACATACGGGCCGCGGGCCTCACTTCGCTCGCGCTCCGTCTCGGCGCGGATCAGCGGATGCGTGATCGCTTCGAGTCGCGACCGGGCTGTATCGTCGCTGAAGACGAGCGCGCGCATCCGGGTGCGGTCGAGCGAACCGTCCTGCGCAATGAACGACGGACCGAACGCCCTGGCAATCGATGGCATCGCGATGCCGCCGGGCGCAGTGATGCGATGGGCGATCACGTCGGTGTCGACAAGCGGTACGCCGCGCGCCGCGAAGAGATCCGCGACGGTGGACTTGCCGCTCCCGATTCCGCCTGTTATCCCGACAGCAAACATGTTTCAGCTCCCCAACACCTGATACAACGGCGTGCCGAGAAACAGGGTGATTGCTCCGCCCGCCGCGAGAAACGGGCCGAACGGCAACGGCTCCTCGAAGCGCATCCGGCCGCGCCACGTTGCGAGCAATCCGACGACCGCACCGGCCACCGCCGCGATCACGACGATCTGCGGCAACGCTGCCCAGCCGAGCCACGCGCCGAGCGCCGCGAGCAGCTTGAAATCGCCGTAGCCCATGCCTTCGATGCCGCGTATCAGCTTGAAAAGCCAGTGGACGCACCACAGCGTGAGGTAACCCGCGATCGCGCCGAGAACCGCATCGTGCAGCGTGGAAAACGTGCCTTCGACGTTGATGATCAGGCCGGCCCACAAAAGTGGCAACGTCATCGAGTCTGGCAGCAGGTGCGTGTCGACGTCGATGGCGCTCATCGCAAGCAGTGTTGCGCAGAGTCCGAAGGCGGCGAGGGCGGTGCCTGTCGCGCCGAATGTCACGAGCGATCCGGCCGCGAGCGCGGCACTCGCTATTTCGATCACGGGATAGCGCAGGCTCACGTGCGCATGGCAATGCGAGCATCGGCCGCGCAACAGCAGATAGCTCAGCACCGGAATGTTTTCCCAGGCCTTCAACGTGTGTCCGCAATGCGGACATGCGCTGCGAGGCAGCCACAGGTCATAGCGCGCAGGAAGGGCGTCGTCTTCGGGTGCCTGGCCCGTCGTCTCGCTTACTTCGTTGCGCCACGCACGCTCGAGCATGATGGGTAGCCGGTGTGTCACCACGTTCACGAAGCTGCCGATGACGAGGCCAAACACGACGGCGAATGCAATCTGCGCGCTGGCGGGCAGAGCGCTGAACGCGGCGGTGACGCTGGCGGTGTAATAGCCCAGCGGGCCGCTGAAAGGGGAGTCGGTCAGGGACGTTATCGCGTGCATGGCTGAATGACTGGATTCGGCTGCGATGCTACACCACGTTGCCGAGTTGAATGATGGGAAGATACATCGCGATGACCAGACCGCCGACGAGCACGCCGAGCACCATGATGACAAGCGGCTCGCACAGGCTGGCCAGCGTGCCGATCTTTTCGTCGACCTGCCGGTCGCAGAGCGACGCGACGTCGATCAGCATCGCGTCCAGCGCACCCGATTCCTCCGCGACGGCGACGGGTTGAACGATTTCCGGCGGAAAGCAGCGCGCCGTCTGCATGGCCGCGGCGAGGCGTTCCCCGCGCCGAAGCCGGACCGCGATGTCACCGGTCGCGCGATCGACGTAGGCGTTGCCAGTAGCGTGCGTCAGGGAATCGAATGCATCCGATAACGGCGTGCCGGCCGAGAGCAGCGTGCCGAGCGCGCGGCTCCAGCGAGCTGAGCAGAGCGTTGTCAGTAGCGGCCCGGCGATTGGCAGCTTCAGCGTCAGGCGTGCAAAGGAAACGCGCGCCTTGTCCGAGCGGCGTAAGACGTGTGCCGCGCCGACGCACGCCGTGATGGCGCATGCGAGCGCGGGCACGCTCCAGCGCGCAGCGGCGGACGAAAGCGCGATCACGAACTGCGTTGGCGCGGGCAGCTTCGCGCCGAAACCGTCGAAGATCTGCTGGAACGTCGGCACGACCCACACAAGCAGTGCCGCGGTAATGGCAAGCGCGAGCAGCAGGATCGCGACCGGATAGGTGAGCGCCGCTCTAACTTTTGCCCGTTGCGCGGCGGTACGCTCGCGGTCGTCGGCGATGCGCGCGAGGACCGAAGCGAGTGCGCCGGTCGCCTCGCCGACTCCGACGAGCTGACAGTACAACGCACCGAACTGCGCGGGATGCCGCTCAAGCGCGGCGGAGAAACGCAGGCCGGCGGTGATATCGCGGGCCAGTGCGCCGACGATGCGCGGCATGCCCTCCCGACCGCGCCGCGCCGGCGATTGCGCCAGCAGATCGAGCGCGGGGGCAAGGGGCAGCCCTGCGCGCAGGAGGCTTGCAAGTTGCCGGGTAAACAACGTGACCTCGGCGGCGCGCGCTTTCGGGCGTGATGCCTGTCCGCGCGCCTCGAGTTCGTAGACGAACAGGCTGTCGCGCTTGAGCAATGCGCGCGCGATGACCGGATCCGGCGCGATCAATGTGCCGCGACGGCGGGCGCCGCTCGAATCGACGGCGCGCCACGCGAAGCGCATGTCGGGTGACGAAGCGTGCAACGAAGGCCGGGCCATGGTCATGCAACCTCCGTTGCGGCCAGCGCTTCGGCCAGACTCGTCGTGCCGTCCCGCACCCGGGCCAGCGCCGCCTCGCGGAGCGAGCCGACGCGTTCGGCCTGGGCCTGTTTCGCAATCGCAAGCGTGCCTGCCCGCGCGACGATCAATTCGCGCGTGGCGTCCGAAACCGGCATCACCTGATGCACGCCGATGCGTCCGACATAGCCCACGCCGTGGCACGCGGGGCAGCCTTTTGCTGCATACGGCTCCCAACCGTCGAGTTGCGCGTCGGAGAAGCCGGCCGCGCGAAGCGCGGCGGCTGATTCATTCGCCGGTACACGACATGCCACACACAGCCGCCTTACAAGACGCTGTGCTGTTACCACGCGCAACGCTGCCGCGAGGTTGTATGGCGCGACACCGATGTCGATCAGTCGGGCAACAGCGGCCGGTGCGTCGTTTGTATGCAGCGTCGAGAGCACAAGGTGTCCGGTTTGCGCGGCCTTGACAGCGACGTCAGCCGTTTCCTCGTCACGAATTTCGCCGACCATGATGACGTCCGGATCCTGGCGAAGGAACGCACGCAGGGCGACGGCGAACGTGAGTCCGGCCTTTTCGCGGATACTGACCTGGTTGACACCAGCTATCTGGATTTCCGACGGGTCTTCGACCGAGCACACATTGCGCGATTCAGCGTTCAGCATTTGCAGGAAGCAGTACAGCGAGAGCGTCTTGCCGCTGCCGGTCGGCCCGGTGACGAGCATCAGCCCATGCGGCGCACGAATCGCGGCTTCCACGGCATCTCGCTGAAGGTGGTCGAGCCCGAGCGCGTCGAGCGAAAGCTGTGCCGGTAGCGCTTCGAGACGCCGCAGCACGAGCTTTTCGCCGTGCAGCGTGGGCAGTGAGTTGACGCGGTAGTCCTCCGTGCGCCCGGCCGCTGCGGCGAGCCGCAGACGACCGTCCTGCGGGATGCGCCGCTCGGCAATGTCCATTCGGGCGAGTACCTTCACACGGGTGATGAACGCGTCGCGCAGATGCGCGGGCGGACGCGCGATCTCATGCAGCACGCCATCGACGCGCAGACGGATGCGCCAGTCATGTTCACCGGGCTCGATATGCAGATCGGATGCGTTCCGGTTTGCGGCTTCAACCAGCGTATCGGTGAGTAGTCGCACCGCAGGCGTGGTGTCGGAGTCCGGATCGACGGGAACATCCGCGTCGTGGCGCAGACGCATCGAGGTCTGCGTTGTGCCGACGCCACTGAACACGCGCGACGCAGACGGCGTGACCATGCGAGGCGCGGACTGACCATGAACCGGCGCAGCGTCGTCATCGTGGCCGGCGGTGCGCAGCGCTGCGGAAGGCGTGGCGTGTGAAGTGAGAGGGTGCATCGAAATCCGGCCTGAGGCCGCCTGCGGAACGCGATAACTTCATCATCGTTGCAGCCGGTCTTGCGCACCACTCGGCCGGATGGCTAGTCTCGAGCGGCCTTCTTGAGTTTCGTGCCCGTGCGGGCAGGCGGACGGAAGATCTTGACCGTGCGAATCGCCTGATCGTCGCTTCGCAACACTTCCAGTTTTACCTCGTCGATGCGAACGCATACGTCGCCTTCGGGGATCTCTTCGAGCATTTCGAGGATCAGGCCGTTGAGCGTTTTCGGTCCGTCAGTGGGCAGTGCGAGTTGCAGCCAGCGGTTCAGTTCCCGCAGCGGCATGCCGCCGGTGACGATGCATTCGCCGTTGTCGTCCCAGCCGCCGCGTGAACTGGCGCTTCGCGGAATGGAGGTCGTGAATTCACCGATCAGCTCTTCGATGATGTCTTCGGGCGTCACGAGGCCTTCGAGCTCGCCGTATTCGTTGACGACGAGTGCCGTGCGCTGGCGACTCTCCTGAAAATATTGAAGCTGCTGGAACACTGGCGTGCCGGTTGGCACGAAGTACGGCTCCGCGAGCAGTTCGCGCAGCGTCTCGCGTTCCAGTTCCTGGTTGTGGAGCGCGGAGAGCGTTTTTCTGACATGCAGCACCCCAAGCACCCGGTCGATATCGCCTTGATACACGATCAGCTTGTTGTGATAGCAGGTTTCGAGCTGATGCAGGATCTGGTCGAACGGTGCATCGAAGTCGAGCGCTTCGATCCGGCGACGCGGAATCATCACGTCATCGACGGAAATGTTTTCGAGGTCGAACAGGTTGAGCAGGATGCTGCGGTGCTTGGTCGGCATGAAACTGCCGGATTCGAGCACGATGGCACGCAGTTCCTCCGTGGATAGACGCTGGTCGCGTCCGCCTTTGGTATTGATGTGCAACAGGCCCAGGATGCCGTTCGCAAAGAGATTGACGAACCACACCAGCGGCCGCGCGACGCGCATCATCGGCGCGATCAGCAGGCTTGCGGGCAGCGCGATTTTTTCCGGAAACGTCGCGCCGACAATCTTCGGCGTGATTTCGGCGAATACGATGATCAGAAACGCGACGATGCCGGTTGCAACCGACAGCACCACATTGTCATGCCCGAACGTGTGCAGCGCGATGGACGTCGTCAGTACGGGAATAATCGTGTTCAGCAGGTTGTTGCCGATCAGGATCACGCTCAGCAGCTGGTCCGTATGCGTGAGCAGCATTTGCGTGGTTTTCGCGCCCAGTGTGCCCTGTGTGGCGAGATGCTTCAACCGGTGACGGTTCAGCGCCATCATCGCCGTTTCGGAAATGGAAAAGAAACTGGAGCAGATGAGCAGTACAAAGACGGCGCTGATTTGCGCCCATAAGGGAATTTGGTCCACGCGTCGCGAAGTAGAGGAAAAAAGGGGGATGGAGGGAAATATAGCAGAGGGTGCCGCCGATGCCCGCCTGGCCGGATGGCATAAGATCCGTGCATTCGGGGCTGGGAACCTGCAGGCGAAAAAAAACCGCGCATTTGCGCGGTTTTTTCAGATTCTGGTCGGGGTGAGAGGATTCGAACCTCCGGCCTCTACGTCCCGAACGTAGCGCTCTACCAGGCTAAGCTACACCCCGAATTGGCCTTACTTGGACTATTACTGCTTTTCAGTCTCGTTCAAGACTGTCTTGCCGTCGAGTAAGAACATAATTCTAGCAGGCTTTCTTTGTAAATGGAATCCGGGAACGAAGAAATTGCCGCTGCGGCCGCCTGCGCCTCCTGCCTGGCGCACTCGAGCGTGTGATCCAGTGCGCCTGAGCGCGTGATCGCCTCGAAAATGGTCTCGAAACGATCGGTGCCGCCCTGCTCGATGGCTTCGCGTGCGAGCGCCGACTGTTCGGGCGTGCCGCGCTCGATCAGATAGATGAGCGGCAGCGTCGGCTTTCCCTCGCGCAGATCGTCGCCGGCGTTCTTGCCCATCGATTCCGCGGTGCCCGTGTAGTCGAGCCAGTCGTCCATGATCTGAAAGGCCGTGCCGATACGGCGACCGAATTCCGCCGCTGCCGATTCGATCGTCGCATCCGCGCCAGCGAGCACTGCGCCCAGCTGTGCGGCCGCCTCGAAGAGCTTCGCTGTTTTGTAGCGGATCACCTGCATGTAGCGGGCTTCGTCGACGTCGGCGTCGTGCATGTTCAGAAGCTGCAGGACCTCACCTTCGGAGATGATGTTCGTCGCCTCGGAAAGGATTTCCATCACGCGCATCTTGCCGACGCCAACCATCATCTGGAACGAGCGCGAATACAGGAAATCGCCGACCAGCACGCTCGCCGCGTTGCCGAACAGCGCATTCGCGGTCTGCCGGCCGCGGCGCAGGTCCGATTCGTCGACCACGTCGTCATGCAGCAGGGTGGCCGTATGGATGAACTCCACGACCGCCGCCAGTTCGTGCCGGTACCCCGTGGTTTCGCCCAGCGCGCCGGCCACGAGCAGCAGCAGCGCCGGACGCAGGCGCTTCCCGCCGGCACTGATGATGTACTCGGAGATCTGGTTGATCAGCATTACCTCCGACGCCAGACGATGCCGGATAACGCGATTCACCTGCTGCATGTCTTCGGCGATCGGAGCGAGGAGGCTGGCGGCGTTGGGGGAGGGGGTGGCAGTCGACGACATGATGGCGAAAAGGGGTAGTGCCGCGAATTATAAGGCGAATCGCGGCTATTCCGCGCCGCAGCCTGCGAGATCGCTGCAGGAATGGCCATCCGGCCAGGGCCGGCGGCCTTCCCGCGGGATGTCAACTGCTTTTGACCGCGCAGCTAACTCTATGTATAATCACGGGTTTCCGCGCGTGGTGCGTGGGGAAAATGAATACAGAGTGAGGTTCTCAATGTACGCGGTCATAAAAACCGGTGGCAAGCAGTATAAGGTTGCTGTCGGCGAAAAACTTAAAGTAGAACAGATACCGGCAGACATTGACGCTGAAATCACGCTCGACCAGGTTCTCGCAGTGGGCGAAGGCGAATCGATTAAGTTCGGTACGCCGCTGGTCAGTGGGGCTTCCGTCAAGGCTACCGTCGTATCTCAAGGTCGTCACGCAAAAGTGACCATCTTCAAGATGCGTCGCCGGAAGCACTACCAGAAGCATGGCGGCCACCGCCAGAACTACACCGAACTGCGCATCGACGCGATCAACGCGTAAGCGCAACGGTCAAGGAGCTAACAAATGGCACACAAAAAGGCAGGCGGATCGTCCCGGAACGGCCGCGACTCCGAGTCGAAACGACTTGGCGTGAAAGTGTACGGCGGTCAGGCCATCAACGCTGGCGGCATCATCGTGCGTCAACGCGGCACGCGTATGCACCCGGGTGAAAACGTCGGTATCGGCAAGGATCACACCTTGTTCGCGCTGACGGACGGCCACGTCAAGTTCACGACGAAAGGCGCCGACAGGAAGCATCTGGTCAACGTAGTCCCGGCAGCAGCCTGAGTTTATTCAGGCACGGGCTTCAGGACCGGAACAAAGGCCCCGCGAAGTTAGCGGGGCTTTTTTTATTGCCGCGTGCGCAAGTATTGGCCATCCGGACGATTGGTCAACGCGCGACAGTCGCGGCAAAATGGCATTAAACACGGGACGGAGTGACTCATGAAGTTCATTGACGAAGCGAGGATTGAAGTCATCGCCGGCGACGGAGGGGATGGCAGCGCGTCGATGCGCCGCGAGAAGTTTGTCCCATTCGGTGGCCCGGACGGTGGCGACGGTGGCCGTGGCGGTAGCGTGTATGCAGTTGCGGACCGCAACATCAACACGCTGATCGACTACCGCTACGCAAAGAAGCACCAGGCGCGCAACGGCGAAAACGGCCGTGGAGCAGACTGCTACGGCAAGGGCGGCGACGATATTACGTTGCGCATGCCGGTCGGCACGACGATTCTCGATATGGAAACGGGCGAGCTGATCGCCGACCTCACCGAACACAACCAGTCGGTTCAGATCGCCGCCGGCGGTTCGGGCGGGCTGGGCAACCTCCATTTCAAGTCGAGCACGAACCGCGCGCCGCGTCAGAAGACAGACGGCAAGCCCGGCGAGCGTCGCATGGTGCGTCTGGAATTGAAGGTGCTGGCGGACGTCGGTCTGCTCGGCATGCCGAACGCCGGCAAGTCGACGTTTATCTCGTCGGTGTCGAATGCGAAGCCGAAGATCGCCGACTATCCATTCACGACGCTGGCGCCGAATCTGGGTGTCGTGCGTGTCGGACCAAGCCGCAGTTTCGTCATTGCCGATATTCCCGGCCTGATCGAAGGCGCAGCGGAAGGCGCGGGCCTCGGCCATCAGTTTCTGCGACATCTGCAACGCACGGGGCTGTTGCTCCATATCGTCGACCTCGCACCGTTTGACGACGCGGTCGATCCCGTTGTCGAGGCGCGAGCGATTGTCAACGAACTCCGCAAATACGACGAGTTGCTCTACGACAAACCGCGCTGGCTCGTGCTCAACAAGCTCGACATGGTGCCGGACGAAGAGCGCGCGGAGCGGGTCGCCGATTTCCTGAAGCGCTACGAATGGAGTGGCCCGGTCTACGAAATTTCGGCGCTCACCGGTCAGGGTTGCGAGAGTCTGATTTACGCCATCTACGACCATATCGCGGCTCACTCCGACGCCCAGCGCGCTGCCGAAGCCGAAGATCTGGCCGCCGACGTCCGTTTTCGTGAAAAGCCGGAGGGTGAAGGCGGCGCCGAATCCGTCCAGCCGCAGGAATAACCGCCCGTCGCTTCAAGGCCTGCACACTCCATGAGATCGGGCGTGCAGGCAGGTATCACGCATTCTCTTGGGAGATCGCGCACAATGCGTTCCGTCATCGCCGATTCCAGGCGCCTGGTAGTGAAAGTCGGTTCGAGTCTCGTTACAAACGACGGACGTGGGCTCGATCATGCAGCGATCGGCCGTTGGGCGGCCCAGATTGCAGCATTGCGGGAGCAGGGCAAGGAAGTTGTCCTCGTCAGTTCGGGCGCGATCGCCGAGGGTATGCAGCGGCTCGGCTGGACGAAGCGCCCGCGCGAGATCGACGAATTGCAGGCGGCTGCGGCGGTCGGTCAAATGGGGCTCGCGCAGGTGTACGAAAGCCGTTTTGCCGAGCACGCGATTCGCACTGCGCAGATTTTGCTCACGCATGCCGATCTGGCCGATCGCGAACGCTATCTGAACGCGCGCTCGACGTTGCTGACGCTCCTTCGGCTTGGCGTCGTGCCGATCATCAACGAGAACGACACGGTCATCACCGACGAAATCAAGTTTGGCGATAACGACACGCTAGGCGCGCTGGTCGCGAACCTCATCGAAGGCGATGCGCTGGTGATCCTGACCGACCAGCAGGGTCTTTACACGGCGGATCCACGTAAGGATCCGGCGGCAAAACTCGTCGAGCAGGCCGACGCCGGTGCGCCGGAACTCGAGGCCATGGCGGGCGGCGCGGGTTCGAGTATTGGCCGCGGCGGTATGCTGACCAAGATTCTTGCCGCGAAGCGCGCGTCGCACAGCGGCGCGAACACGATCATCGCGAGCGGACGCGAACCGGACGTTCTCGTGCGGCTCGCTTCGGGCGAGGCAATCGGCACGCAGTTGGTCGCGCGTACGGCGCGAATCGCCGCGCGCAAACAGTGGATGGCGGACCATTTGCAGGTTCGCGGTCACGTCGTCATCGACGATGGTGCAGTCGAGAAGCTGACCGCAGGTGGCAAGAGCCTTCTGCCGATTGGCGTCGTGGGCGTGCAGGGCGTGTTTGCGCGCGGTGAGGTCATCGCGTGTCTGAACGCCACGGGTCGCGAGGTTGCGCGAGGCCTGACTAACTACAGCAGCACGGAAGCAAAGCTGATCCAGCGACGTACCAGCACCGATATCGAGTCGGTGCTCGGATACATGCTCGAACCGGAGTTGATCCACCGGGACAACCTGGTGCTGGTTTAACGGGTTGTCCGAAGGGCGCCGAAACAAACGCACCTGATCGCGAACAGGCCAGGCGTGGCGCGTCCTTTCCGGCGCTCACGCATGAGCGTGAACCGGATCGCCTTGTTCGCCAGGGACATTTTGCCCACGCGGAAAAAAGCCGATCCCATTTCCGGGAAAGGCTTTTTCATTCATCTCCAGCTCACTATCCCGACACACGCAGCAATGTCAGTCAGCCCGGCATTTAACCGTCGGCGCACGGTTCTCAACCATCGAACATCACACCGAAGCGCTAATTGACGCTTACCGGATCAGCACGCTCTGTGTCCGGTGAAACTGGACGTTTTCGACAATCCGTTTCGCGTTAGCGAGCGGGATCTTGTTCGCGCAGAAATAATCCTGATAGAGCGACGCGTGATAGGCATTCAGCTCGCCGTTTTCGATGCGGGTGAACGCGTTGGCAACGGTGCGGTCCCAGGCATTGTGGTCAGCGTCGAGACCCGCATACAGACGCCATTCGTAGGTGTCGCAGCGGATGCCTTCGTAATTCACGTTACGCGCGCCGGTCGGGCTCGTGATCACAACGGTATATCGCACGACTCCGTCGGAGCCCACGCTCACCGACTTCGAGTCCAGGAAAAACTTCAGCGGCGTATTCTGCGACACGTCGAACGGGAGCAGATTGGCTTGTTGCGGCAGCGGCGGCAATTCGTCGACCTTGTTTTCAACCCAGTTGGCCGGCTGGTCGAGCAGGTACTTAAACGCGCTGTCGTCCTTGTTGGAAGGCGTGCTCGAGCAGCCAGCCAGCAAGGCACCCGTGGCGAGACACGCCACGGCGAAAACAGAAGCTTTCAATATGATTTCCTCGAAACGCCGGGCCCGGCGTTTGAAATGCCCCCCCGCGAGATTCGGGCAGGAACGCCGC
>NZ_CAJQYY010000036.1 GCF_907164575.1 Paraburkholderia gardini | reverse complement strand
CATTGATCACGCGGGCCTTCGCGGGAGCGCCCGCCACTATCGGGGTAAGCCGCAGGATCTGCACGTCGATGCTGCGATCGAGTGCGTCGTGGTCGCGGCCGCGTGCCCGTGCGAGCAGGTTTTCGCGGCTCACCGGCCGGTTCGGCGACGACCCCAGCGCGTGCAGCAGCAACATCTGCGCGGAATGCACCTCGACCGGCTCGCCGCGATGCAGCAGCGTCTGTGTGCCGACGTCGAACTGATATTCGCCGAAGCGCAGCCTCTGCGAGGTCACGGTCGGCACGCCCGCGGCCATTTTCTGGCGGCGCAGCAGCGCACGGATTCGCGCGACCAGTTCGTCGGGCAGGAAGGGTTTCGCAAGGTAGTCGTCGGCACCGGTTTCGAGGCCCACCACGCGGTCGACCGGATCGCCCTTCGCGGTCAGCATGAGGATGGGCAGCGTCTGTCCTTCGGCACGCAGCCGCCGGCATACCGTCAGCCCGTCTTCCGGTTCCATCATCAGGTCCAGCACGAGCAGGTCATACGGCTCGCGCTGCAGGTAGCGGTCGAGCTGCTTGCCGTCGGCGACGACGCGCACGTAGAACCCGTGACCGGTCAGGAACCGTTGCAGCATGTTGCGCAATTCGGCTTCGTCGTCCAGCACGATAATCCTGTTGACCTGGTCCATGACGCATCTCCGGCGCGCATCGGCATTCAGCGTGCCATTGCTCTCTGTTTCATCAGGTTTTCGATCTGCGACAGCGTGACATAACCGGCGTGCTGTGTGTCGATTTCGTCGAAATGCTTCGCGACCCCCGGCATGCCGGCAGCCGCCTGTTCACGTGTCAGCTTGCCGTCGTGCGTGGTGTTCGCGCTGGCAAAGCGCGTCTGCAATTGCTGCATCGCACGCTCGCCGCGCGTGGTTTCGCCAGGCGGAAGCGCGCCCTGGGCCGAAGCCGTTGCCGAAACAATACACAAGACAAGAATCGTGATCATCTTTTTCATCATCTACTCCGTGGTGTAGCCGACGCTCGTCGCCGGCAGGGTTGGCTAACTGATCTGACGTTGTCGTTACGCCCAGTGCGCCGGCACCCAGACGCGGCCGACCCAGTGACCCGGCACCATCACCGCGGCATGCGGCGCGGGTGCCACATAGACGGCTCGCGGCGCGACATACAGCGTGCGGGCCTGCGGTGCGATAAACACAACGCGCGGCGGAGGCGGCGCGACGTAGACGACCTTCGGCGGGGGCGGCGCGACATAGATGGCTTTCGGCGCGGGCGGTGCAACGTAGGCGACCTTCGGCGGGGGCGGCGGCACATACGCGACCGGCGGCGGCACGACGACGGCAGGCGGCGGCACGACGACGGCAGGCGGGGGTGCCACGACGACCGGCGCAGCTGCAACGACGACCGGCGGGGACGCGACCACGACCGGTGCGGTGCTCACGGCAACCGCGCCGCCGGTGGTTACCGTGCCGCCGTGCACAACCGTTGTGCCGCCACCCGTCGTCACTACACCGGGGGCCACGCGTGTCGCACTGCCTGAGTGGGCGACGGTTGCGCCGTCGGTGCCCGTCACGGTGCCGGAACGCACGCAGGCGGACCCGGCGCAGCTCGTCGATGCCGTGTGGCTGGTGGTGTTGCCGTTCGCACCGGTGATCGTGCCGGAGGACGAATACTGACCCGGGGCGTCGCGCGTCACGCTCCCCGAGGTGGTCGCGCTGTGGCCGTTGGAGCCGGTCAGACTGCCGGTGTGGTCACACGTGCCGCCTGCGCAACTCGTGTCGCCTGAGTGCTGGACCTGACGGCCGTTCGGGCCGGTTGCCGTGCCCGAATTCGAAAACTGGCCCGGTGCGGTCCGGGTCACCGTGCCACTGTTGGTGGCGATGCCGCCATAGGGATTCGCGACGCCGCCGGCGTGCGTGCAGCTGCCGCCTGCGCAGGAGCCGTAATGCGCGCCGTTATAGGTGCCGTGCGGCGTGTAGGCGCTACCGTGACCCGACCATCCCGCGAACGCGGGCGTGCTGACGGCGATGAGCAGCGAAGCGGTGGCTGCGGCAAGGTAATGGCGTTTCATCAGATGTCCTTCGGTTCGGTTCAGTCACGCACTGCGGCGTGGCAACGGGACGAACTATAGAAGGAGTGCGCGAAATAATCGCCGTGCAAAAGATGTCGCGGTGTTACACGGCGGCGGCGCTCCGTCAGCGTCTTACCGCACCGGGCCTCTACGACCGGCCTGCGGCGCCAGCCGGGCATCGCGGCCGAAATCCGGTGACATCTGGCGACATGGTTTTCGCATGGTTTTTATGCGGATGGCCCACTACATTAGCTTCACCCGACGCGATAGCGGCCTTTTCCCGCAGACGACGCGTCCCACCTGAACCGGTTATCTGCCCATCATGGTTACCACTGGAAAAATCGCGGTTTGTGTCACGTTGTTCGTCGTGGCCGTTTCGCTGGTCGAGGCCTGCGTGCTCACCCTTAAACAGCGCAATGGCGCGACGCCCTTCGACTGGTATGAAGTATGGATTTCGCTGGCCGACCTGGTCGGGCGCAAGCTGCTCGCATTGCTGCCGCTTTCGCTCGCAACGCCGGTTTTCGCGTTCGCCTGGGATCACCGGATTTTTACCGTCACACTCGACAGCGCGCTGATGGTGTTCGTGCTCTTTATCGGCCAGGAGTTCTGCTACTACTGGTATCACCGTGCGTCGCACCGCATCCGCTTTTTCTGGGCGACGCATGCGGTTCACCATTCGCCGAACCAGTTGACGCTTTCGTCTGCTTACCGGCTAGGTGTGACCGGCAAGCTGACCGGTTCGGCGATGTTCTTCACGCCACTCGTATGGCTCGGCGTACGCCCGGAAATCGTGCTTGCGACGCTGATGTTCAATCTGCTCTATCAGTTCTGGCTGCATAACACCTGGACGCCGAAACTCGGCTGGCTCGAATACGTGTTCAATACGCCGTCCGCGCATCGCGTTCACCACGCATCGAACGTCGATTATCTCGATGCGAACTATGGCGGCGTGCTCGTCGTATTCGACCGCCTGTTCGGCACGTACGTCGAGGAACGCGCTGACGAGCCGTGTCGCTACGGCCTCGTGACACCGACACGCTCGCGCAATCCGCTCGTCGTCGAGTTCGAACACTGGGTCAGTCTTGCGCGGGATATCGCATCGGCGGGCAGCGTGTGGACGGCGATCAGCTACGTGATCCTGCCGCCGGGCTGGCGTGCGGACGGTTCCAGCGAAACCACCGAAGAATTGCGTCAGCAGAAACTGGCCGCACGATGTGCGGTTCCGGTGCGCACGCAGGGACGATGAAGGGGACGTTGACGAAGGGCACCTGCCTGACAGATTCATCAGGCAACGCGATGCTTAAGATTTCCTTCAGGATGCGTCGATACTATCGCTCCTTGAACGGTGAGCGTGACGCGCTTGCGCGTATCGCAAGGCGCAGTGCAACCGTTCGCGCATCGCAACGCCAACACACGCGCACCTATGGAAAGCACGACTGGATTCCGTCGTGCGTATCGCGAGCCCATGTTCATGAATCATCCATTCAATATCGACAATATGTGTGTCAGTCGGGGACTTTCCATTTCTTTCATACAGTAGTGGAATCAGACAATGGCGGCTCATGCGTTGTCCGCAGTTCTATGGATGTTGCTAGCAGGCTGTTGCGCGGCGTCGCTGTATGCCGTATTTGCCGCGGTCGCCATGCCACTGTTTCCGAGACATCATTCCGCTAACGGTCATCACACGGCTCGACTGTTCGCCACGACCGGTATCAGTGTTCTCAAGCCGTTGTGTGGGGCGGAGCCGCGTCTCTACGAAAATCTCACGACGTTCTGCAAGCAGCGTCATGAACGTTTCCAGCTGGTGCTGGGCGTTTCGTCACAGGACGATCCTGCGGTTTCCGTGGTCCGGCGTCTGCAGGCCGCGTGGCCCGCGCACGATATCGAACTCGTGGTGAACGGGCGCGTGCATGGCAGCAACCGCAAGGTCAGCAATCTGATCAATATGGCCGAGCGTGCCCGATATGAAATGATCGTCATCGCGGACAGCGATATCGCTGTCCCGCCCGATTATCTCGACCGGGTCGCGGCGCCATTAAGCGATCGACACGTCGGCGTGGTCACGTGTCTGTATGTTGCACAGGGTATCGGCGGATTCTGGCCGCGTGTCGGTGCACTCTTCGTCAACGAATGGTTCGCGCCGTCCGTGCGTGTCGCGCACGCGACCGGCTCCCGCCGTTTCGGCTTTGGCGCAACGCTGGCGTTGCGCCGCTCGACGCTCGAACGCATCGGCGGCTTTAGCGCGCTGCGCAACTGTCTCGCCGACGACTACTGGCTCGCCGAGCACGTCCGCGCGCTCGGGTTGCGCACCGTGCTCTCGCGTGTGATAGTCACCACCGACGTCATCGAGCCGACGCTGGCGACACTATGGCAACGCGAGACGCGCTGGCTGCGGACGATCCGCTCGGTGCGGCCGCACGGCTTCGCGTTCCTGTTCATTACGTTCACCTCGCCCTGGCTGATGCTTGCCGCGTGTATCGCTTATGGACTTGAAGCCGCAACGGGCAGCGCGCATGGTCCGGCCGCACTGGCGAGCGAGGCGAGCATCATCGCGGGCGGTGTGGCGCGTGTGCTCCTGCACTGGCGCAGCGCGCGTCACGCAGGTACGTTCTGGCGCGATCTTGCGCTGACGCCGCTGCGCGATACGTTGCTGGCAGTGCAATGGTTCGCGGCCACGTTCGGTTCGCATGTCATGTGGCGCGGCACCCGCGTGCCACTGGAGGTGCCGGTGGAGCGGGACGTCAACGTCATGGAGACATCGGATGGCGGTTGAGGCACGGCAACTAGCGTCGTCACGCAATGAGATGATTCAGGCGGCAGGCGTTAAGGGCGAGCTTAAGGCGACACGCAGGCTGATCATTACCGCAGACGATTTCGGCTTGCACGGGCGTGTCAATCTGGCAGTCGAGTGGGCGCATCAGCACGGCGTTCTGACAGCCGCGAGCCTGATGGTCGGCGCGCCCGCTGCGCGCGATGCCGTGGAACGGGCGCGCGCGCTGCCGGATTTGCGCGTCGGACTGCATCTGGTGCTGGCCGATGGTGCTGCACTCACGCCGCGTGCGCTTATTCCCGCGCTGGTCGATCGCGAAGGCCGCTTCGGCAATAACATGGTGCTCGACGGCGTACGGTTTTTCCTGCTGCCGCATGTGCGCAGGCAGCTCACGCGCGAAATCCGTGCGCAGTTCGACGCGTTCGTAAAGACCGGCCTGACGCTCGATCACGTCAATACGCACAAGCATTTTCATCTGCATCCCACCGTGCTGCGGCTGATTCTGGAAATCGGGCGCGACTATGGCATGCGCGCGATGCGCTTGCCTTACGAGGTAAGCGCGGAGGTAAACGCGAAGATAAGCGCGAAGCCAGACGCACGAGTTGGCGGGCCACTCTGGTTGAAGCCGTGGATCACACACGTATGTCGCCAGCTCGATCGGGCTGGCATCGCCCATAACGATTACGTCGTGGGCATTGCCGGCTCGGGCCGGATGGACGAAGCGACGTGGCTTGCCGCACTGGCCGGTTTGCCTGAAGGTGTCGGCGAGATCTATTGCCATCCCGCGATAGCAGGCGAGGGTCCATTGAGTGACGGCATGCGCGACTATCGTCACGCAGACGAACTCCATGCACTGCTTTCACCTCGTGTTGCCGCCGCGCTATGCGCGTCCGGTGCGAAGCCGGGTGGCTTTGGCGACCTGTTCTGAATGTAAACGCCGGGAGGCGGGCATCCTTGCAGATCGCGCGCCTCCGGGGTCAGGCAGGCTTCACATCAACCGCAAGCCGGCTTCGCTTTCGTGCACGCTTCGGCGAGTTGGGGCGGCGGGTCTTTCTTGAACACGGTCTTGTATGCTTCGAGCACGTTCGACTGAACGACCGGCAACGATTGCACGCCGATCCACGCGGGCGGCGTCTGACCAATCAACGCTTTCATCATCGCCATTGCCTCGGCGACGCCCTGGTCGTACGGACGTTGCGAGCCCGTTGCCTTGAGCGGCCCGCCTCTCGCAATTTCAATCGCCGATTCCAGACCCAGATCGACCGTCGTCACCGGAATGTTCACGCCCTGCGCCCGCATCGACGTGAGCGTGTCGAGGGCAGGCTGATCCCATACCGCGAAGAGACCCTTGACGTCCGGATTGCCGGTCAGGAAGTCGCCGGCGATCTGGCCGACCTTCGACGGGTCCGTGAAGTCGACCTGCTTGATCCTGATGTCCGGACGGTTCTTCTTCATCCAGTCGTTGACGGCTTTCGTGCGTTCTTTCGTACTGAAGTAATCGACGCCGAAGTTGACGAGCCCGATCGTCGCGCCGTGCGGCACGCACGAAGCGAGCACCTTCGCGGCGATCTGGCCGTTGCCTTCGCTATCCGCTGAAATCATCGAGGCGTACTGTTCCGGATGCTTGAGCCCGGTCGGCACGTTGTCCATGAACACGAGCTTGATGCCGGCCGCGGAGACCTTCTTGTAGGTCGCCGCCGTTGCCGTGCCGTCGACCGGAATCGAAATGATTCCGTCCGGATGGCGCTGGATGGTGTTCTCGATATCCGCGATCTGCTTGTCGACCTGATACTCGGCGGAAGCCGTACCGATCACGTCGACGCCGTACTTCTTGAGCGTATCGGTAATGCCTTGTACCTGGAGTTGCGACCAGTCGAGATTCATCGTCTGCATCGAAATGCCGACCTTGAACTTGCCGGCCTTGACTTTGGCTGCATCGGCCGCGCTCAGTTGCACGGAATCGACCGAAGCGGCCTTTTCGCCGTTTGGCCCTTGCCCGATGATCGTTTTCGGGCCGATCGAAGCAACCGGCAATCCGGTCACGCATTGCGCGCTAACGGCAAACGAGGACAGGGCGGCAAGCGTTCCCGCTGCCATGACACTGGCTAAAACCATTCTAGAGCCACGACGATGATTCATGATTCTCCTCCGTTGGTCTTCATATCGGTGTTAAGTCCTCTGCCGCTTGCGGAATCCTGCAGACACGTCGCCAGGATTCCGGAATCCCGGATTTCACGGGCGATCGTCATGCCCTGTCACTTCTTCGTAAATGCGACCGCTGCGACGATGATGGCGCCCTTGATGACAAGCTGAAGCGAAGAACTCACGCCCAGCAAAACCAGCCCGTTGTTAAGCGTGCCGATGATCAGGCTGCCAAGCAGCGTGCCGAGAACAAATCCCCGGCCACCGAAGAGGCTGCATCCGCCTAACGTCACGGAAGCAATCACGTCGAGTTCGAGTCCCTGCACGACGTCGGGTCGCGCCGCGTGCGAGCGTGCCGAAAGCACGAGCGCAGCGAGGCCGGCGAGCGCGCCGGTCAGGACAAAGGCGAGCGTGGTCACGCGGCGGATATTGATGCCGGAGTAAAGCGCCGCTGTCGGATTGCCGCCCGCTGCGTAGATCTGCCGGCCGAACACGCTGTAATGCAGCAGCAGGATGCCGGCGATCACGGCGAGCAGTGTCCAGGCGATCGGCACGGGCACGCCGAAAATGGAACCCTCGCCGAAGATCGCCACGAAGGCGTCGTTGGTGATGATGACGGGCCTGGTCGTGGTCACCATCAGCGCGAGTCCACGCGCGGCGCTCAATGTGCCGAGCGTCACAAGGAACGAAGGAATATTCAGGCGCATGGTCAATACACCGTTGAGCGCGCCGACAATCGCGCCCGTGCCGATGCCGGCAATCGCGCCGATGATCCAGTTGTCGCCGACATACGACATCGCGAGCGCCGCGGCCATGCCCGACAACGCGAGCGTCGAGCCCACCGACAGATCGATCTGCCGCGCGATGATCACGAACGTCATGCCGATCGCGACAATCGAAACAAGCGCGGTCTGGCGGCCGATGTTCAGGAAGTTGTCGATGGAGAGAAACCAGGGTGAAGCGAAACTGAAAACAACCAGCAGGATCGCGAAAGCGATGTACAGCGCGTACGGCCTGTCGCCCTGAAGCAGAAGCTGGGCGAGGCGCCGGCCACGACTGCGCCGCTGTTGCGGCAAAACCTGCTGCCCGGTTGTCAGCGGCGAGACGGAATCGTTCATGTTGCGGACGCTCCGAAGGAAGTCACATGACGGGACTCGATTGAAGAACGGGAAAGCTGGATCAGGTGATGTAGCGCCTCGGCGTTAGCGAGGTCGGCGCGCTCGACGGTCCTGGCGATGCCGCCGTCGACGACAATCGAAATCCGGTCGCACAGACGCAGCAGTTCGTCGAGGTCGGACGACACGATGAGCACGCCGGTGCCCGCCCGCGCCGCGTCGTGCACCACGTCGTAAATTTCCTCGCGTGCGCCGACGTCGACGCCGACGGTCGGTTCATCGAGCATGAGGAGCTTCGGGCGCGGGTTGTTCCACTTGGCGAAGACCACTTTCTGCTGGTTGCCGCCCGACAGAAACCTGACTGACGTGGATGCGTTCGGCGCCTTCACGGCAAGCTGCTTCATCGCGCTTTTTGCCTGTTGAACAGCGGCCTTGCCGCGCAGCCAGCCCCAGCGTGAAAAATGCGGCAGCCGCGGCAGTGTCAGGTTGCGTTCAATCGAATGATCGAGCACGAGGCCTTCGAGATGGCGATCTTCAGGAACAAGCGCGATGCCGCATTTGATTGCCTGCGCGGGCGTGAGGTGGGTGAGCGACTGGCCGTCGATGACGATGGTGCCAGTATCGACGCTTCGCAGGCCGAAAATGGTTTGCAGGATTTCGGTGCGGCCACTGCCGATGAGGCCGGCAAGCCCGTGAATCTCGCTCTGGTGCACGGCGAGGTCGACCGCGTGCAGTCTGTCGTTGCCGACGCCCGATAAAGTCAGCACCGGCGCGCTGGATGCCGCATCCGCTTCGCGACCTGAGGCAGCGGATGAATTGCTCATTGCGCCTGAACTGCTCGCGGTCATCTCCCGCGCATGCAGCGCGGCATGACCCGGGCCGACGATCGCGGCGACCAGCTCTTTCATGTCGGTTTGCGCCGTCGAGAACTGGCCCGCGTTGGCGCCGTCGCGAAACACGGTGACGCGTTGCGAAATACGGAACACTTCGTTCAACCGGTGCGTCACGTAGATCACGCCGACGCCGCGACCGGTCACCGCGCGTATCGCGTCGAACAGGATCTGTTCCTCGCCACCCGTGAGCGCGGAGGTGGGCTCGTCCAGAATCAGCACGCGCACGTCGCCCATCAGCGCCTTGCTGATTTCCGTCATCTGCCGGTACGCAAAGGGGAGGGAGCCGACCTGAACACGTGGATCGAGTGGAATGCCATGCAGCTGCAAAAACGCGCCGACTTCCGCCATCAACTGGTGCTGCTTCACGAAACCGAAGCGCGTGCGCGGCTCGCGCCCCAGCATCAGATTGGCGCCGACCGAAAGCGACTCGACGAGACTCAGATCCTGGTAGACCACCGCGACGCCCGCGTCGCGCGACTGCGCCGGCGTGGCAAACGCAACATTGCGGCCATCGATCTCGATGCTGCCTTCGTCGTAGGCGTGAACACCGCTCAGGATCTTGATCAGCGTGGATTTGCCGGCGCCATTCTCGCCGAGCAACGCATGAACTTCTCCGGGCATGACTTCGAGGTTGACGCCGCGCAGTGCCTGCACGCCGCCAAAACGTTTGGTGACGCCCGCAACACGGATCAGGGGTGCCTGAGGCGATGAAGCGGCCGTGACCGTTACCGGCTCACTCATCTGGCTTGTCTCCTTCGTCGGGAGCGACGAAATTCCTGTCTTTATCGCGCGATCTGTCGCATGTGATGTTGTGATCTTCGCATCACGGATTTGGTGAGTCAATAACATTAACGGTCTTTGACAAGCCTGATACGGCTGAAATGTCATGATCGATTCACTGGACTTGTTAGAATCATATCAATCGATGTAGCATAGACCTGAACGGCCCATAGGCTTTTTGCTGTGCATTGCACCAATTTCCGGATGTCTCATGCCTGAAGCTCCTTCTTCGTCTTCCACGGTCATCGCGCTGCGCGGCGGGCCGCTAATCCATCCGGTGCGCAACCCAGGTACGCCGTTCGACGCGTCATGGCTGGACGGTCTGCGCGTGAACCAGTCGGCGGTCGAGCGGCGCACGGCCACGCTGGCCACGCGCCGCACCGTCAAGAAAGACGCACAGGCGGCCTGGCTGCTGAAGGCGGTGACCTGCATCGACCTCACCACACTGAACGGCGACGACACCGAGGGCCGCGTCAGGCGTCTGTGCGCGAAGGCGCGGCAGCCCGTGCGCACCGACATTCTCGAAGCGCTCGGTATCGCGCCGCGAAGCATCACGACGGGCGCGGTCTGCGTCTATCACCGCTTTGTCGCGGCCGCCGTCGATGCGCTCGGGGGCAGCAACATTCCGGTTGCCGCGGTTTCCACGGGTTTTCCGGCCGGGCTGATTCCGCATCCGCTCAAGCTGAAGGAAATCGAGGCTTCGGTGGCGGACGGCGCGAAGGAAATCGATATCGTCGTGACGCGCGAACATGTGCTCACCGGCAACTGGCAGGCGCTTTATGACGAAGTGCGCGATTTCCGCGCGGCCTGCGGCCCGGCGCATCTGAAGGCGATTCTCGCCACCGGCGACATCCGCACGCTGTCGAACGTCGCGCGCGCGTCGATGGTCTGCATGATGGCGGGCGCCGATTTCATCAAGACGTCGACCGGCAAGGAGGGCGTGAACGCCACGCTCGACGTGTCGCTCGTGATGGTCCGCATGATCCGCGAATACCAGGAGCGCACTGGCGTGCTGATCGGGTTCAAGCCGGCGGGCGGTGTATCCGGCGCGAAGTCCGTGCTGTCGTACCAGTTCCTGATGAAAGAAGAACTCGGCCGCCCGTGGCTCGAACCGGAGCTGTTCCGTATCGGCGCGTCGAGCCTGCTGGCGGATATCGAACGTCAGCTCGAACATCATGTGAGCGGCCGTTATTCCGCTTTCAACCGTCACCCTGTAGCCTGAACTCAAGACCGATCCCATGAGCGTAGCCGAGTATTTTTCTTCGATGGAGTACGGTCCCGCACCCGAGGACGATCAGCCCGCGCGCGCCTGGCTCGCGCAGCACGAGGCGACCTTTGGGCATTTCATCGGCGGCGCGTGGCATGCGCCGGCTGCCGGTGAACATTTCGTTTCGCATGCACCCGCCACGGGCGAGCGTCTTGCCGATATCGCGCAGGGCGACGCGGCCGATGTCGACGCGGTCGTTGCCGCCGCGCGTGCCGCGCAGCCGGCCTGGCTCGCGCTGGGCGGCGCCGGACGCGCGCGCCATCTGTATGCGCTCGCACGCATGGTCCAGCGCCATAGCCGTCTTTTCGCGGTGCTCGAAGCGCTCGACAACGGCAAGCCGATCCGCGAAACACGCGATATCGACGTGCCCCTCGTCGCGCGCCATTTCCTGCATCACGCCGGCTGGGCGCAGTTGCAGGACAACGAGTTCCGCGATTACGCGCCGCTCGGTGTCGTGGGCCAGATCGTGCCGTGGAATTTTCCGCTGCTGATGCTCGCATGGAAGATCGCGCCCGCGATTGCCACGGGCAACTGCGTGGTATTGAAGCCTGCCGAATACACGCCGCTCAGCGCACTGCTGTTCGCCGAACTCGCGCATCGTGCCGGCTTGCCCGCGGGCGTGCTGAACGTGGTGACGGGCGATGGCAGCACGGGTGCCGCGCTCGTCGCGCATCCGCAGGTCGACAAGATCGCGTTCACGGGTTCGACGGAAGTCGGCCGGTTGATCCGCTCGGTGACGGCGGGTTCGGGCAAGTCGCTGACGCTCGAACTCGGCGGCAAGTCGCCGTTCATCGTATTCGACGATGCGGATATCGACGGCGCGGTGGAGGGCGTGGTCGACGCGATCTGGTTCAACCAGGGCCAGGTTTGCTGCGCGGGTTCGCGTCTGCTCGTGCAGGAAGGTATCGAAGCGCGTTTCATCGCGAAGCTCAAGCGCCGGATGGAAACGCTGCGCGTGGGCCACTCGCTCGACAAGAGCATCGATATGGGTGCGATCGTCGATCCGGTCCAGCTGGAGCGCATCCATTCGCTGGTGGAAGCCGGCAAGCGCGAAGGCTGCGCAGTCTGGCAATCGCCCGATGCAACGATGCCCGCAAGCGGCTGCTTTTATCCGCCGACGCTGGTCACTGGCGTCGCGCCCGCTTCGACGCTCGCGCAGGAAGAAATCTTTGGTCCGGTACTGATCGCGATGAGCTTTCGCACGCCCGACGAGGCCATCGCGCTCGCGAACAACTCGCGCTATGGGCTTGCGGCGAGCGTGTGGAGCGAGACGATCGGGCGCGCGCTCGATATCGCACCGCGTCTGGCGTGTGGCGTCGTGTGGATCAACGCGACGAACCTGTTCGATGCGGCGGTCGGCTTTGGCGGCTATCGCGAGTCGGGCTATGGCCGCGAAGGCGGACGTGAGGGCATTTACGAATATCTGAAGCCGCGCGCGTGGCTCAAGCTTGCGGATCGCGTGCCGTTGCGGGCTGCGGCGCGCGCATCGAAGCGTGATGAGCCTTCGAACGTCGCGTTGATCGACCGTACCGCGAAACTCTTTATCGGCGGCAGGCAGGTGCGTCCGGACAGCGGCTATTCGCTGCCGGTGTACGCGCCCGATGGCACGCCGGTCGGTGAAGTGGGCGAGGGCAACCGCAAGGACATCCGTAATGCCGTGGAAGCGGCACGGGCGGCGCACAAGTGGTCTCAGGCCAGCACGCACAATCGCGCGCAGGTGCTGTATTACCTCGCCGAGAATCTCGCGGTACGTGCCGATGAATTCGCGCGCCAGCTCGTCGTGCGTAACGGCGCAACGGAAGCGGCGGCCCGTGCTGAAGTCGACGCATCGGTATCGCGGCTTTTCACATACGCCGCGTGGGCCGACAAGTTCGATGGCGCCGTGCATACGCCGCCGCTGCGCGGCGTTGCGCTCGCCATGCACGAGCCGCTCGGTGTGATCGGCATTGCGTGCCCGGACGAAGCGCCGTTGCTCGGTTTCGTTTCGCTCGTGGCGCCGGCGCTCGCGATGGGTAACCGTGTCGTCGTGTTGCCGGGCGCGGCGTGTCCGCTGGCCGTTACCGATTTCTATCAGGTGGCGGAAACCTCGGACGTGCCGGGCGGTGTGCTGAACATCGTCACGGGCGAGCGCGGCGCGCTGCTGCCGGCGCTCGCGAAGCACGACGATGTCGATGCGCTCTGGTGCTTTGGCAATGCGTCGGATTCGACGCTGGTCGAACGCGAGTCGATCGGTAACCTGAAGCGCACGTTTGTCGATCACGGGCGCCAGTTCGACTGGCACGACCGGTCGAGCGAAGGGCTGCCGTTCCTGCGCCAGGCGGTGCAGGTGAAGAATATCTGGATACCGTACGGTGACTGACTGAACACCTGACTGTCCGAACCGTCTGAACGAATTGCACGCCAACCAGGAAATGGAGGAGACAACGTGCTGAAGAATCTGGACCCGCTGTTGAGCGCCGACGTGCTGCACGCGTTGAGCGCGATGGGCCATGGCGATGAACTCGTCATTTGCGATGCGAATTTCCCGGCCGACTCCGTTGCACGCGCAACGGTCACCGGCAAGCTGCTGCGCCTTGACGGCGTCGATGCGGCACGCGCGATTCGCGCGGTGCTGTCGGTCATGCCGCTCGACACCTTCGTCGACGATCCGGCGCTGCGCATGGAAGTGGTCGGCGAACCGGATACGGTTCCCGCAGTGCAGCGCGAGGCGCAGGCCGAAGTGAACAGGGCGGAAGGACGCGATCTGCCGTTCGCTTCGATCGAACGTTTCGCGTTTTACGAACGGGCGCGGCGCGCGTACTGCGTGATCGCGACCGGCGAACAGCGCGGCTATGGATGCTTCATGTTCAAGAAGGGCGTGCTCCTCGCACCGGACGCCCCTCAGGGGAATCGCACATGATCGCCCGCGAGGAGCGTAACGGGCGCGTCGTCATTCTCGGCATCTATGTGACCGACCTGACGTTTCGCGCGGACCGCATGCCGCTGATCGGCGAAACGATTGCAGGCTCCGCATTCGCGATGGGCCCCGGCGGCAAGGGTTCGAATCAGGCCGTCGCCGCCGCACGCGCGGGCGCGCAGGTCGTGTTCTGCACCCGCATCGGCGACGACGCGTTCGGTTCGATCGCGCGCGCGACATGGAACGACGAAGGCATTACCGCGCGCGCCACGGTGCTCAACGGCGTCTCGACAGGCGCGGCCCATATCTTTGTCGACGACATCACCGGCAGGAACGCGATTATCGTCGCGTCCGGCGCGGCGGGCACGATGACCGCCGCCGACGTCGATGCGATCGAGGCGGATATCGCCGCGGCGCGCGTGTTCGTCACGCAGCTCGAGCAGCCGCTGCCCGCCGCGCGACGCGGGCTGGAAGTGGCCCGCAAGCACGGCGTGATCACGGTGTTCAATCCAGCACCTGCATTGCCGCTCGACGACGACATTTTCCCGCTGTGCGACTACATCACCCCGAATGAAACGGAAGCCACGGCGCTCACCGGCGTGCCGATCGCGAACGCCGACGACGCACGCCGCGCCGCTGATGTGCTGCTTGCCAAAGGCGTCGGCACGGTGATCGTCACGCTGGGCGAAGGCGGCGCGCTGCTGCATTCGGCGACGCAATCGGTACTGGTGCCCGCGTATCACTGCGGTCGCGTGGTCGAGACAGCGGGCGCCGGGGACGGCTTCACGGGCGGTTTCGCCGCCGCGCTCGCACGTGGCGAAGAGCCGATCGCGGCCATGCGCTTCGGTTGCGCGCTGGCGGGCATTTCCGTCACGCGTGCCGGCACGGCGCCCTCGATGCCGACGCTCGATGAAGTGAACCAGGTTCTTGGGCAACCGACCTCATCGCCATTGCATCCGTAGCGCCACACGTCGCCGGCCGCGTGGCTGGCTGTGCAGTTTGAAGGAGTTCGTCATCACCATGAAGTCCTCGTTTGCCAATGGAAAACTGTTCGCCGACCGGCAACTGAATTTTCTGCTGATCGTCAACGTGCTCGTCGTGCTGGTCGCGACGTGGATGTCGCAGGGACAGTTCGTCGATATCGACAACCTGCAGTCGATGGGCGGCCAGTTGCCCGAACTCGGCCTGCTCGCGCTCGGCATCATGCTCTCGATGGTGTCCGGCAACGGCGGGATCGACCTGTCGGGCGTCGGACTTGCGAACCTCTCGGGCATGGTCGCGGCGATGGTCGTGCCGCTGTACGTGAACGGCGACAACTCGCCGGTGCTCTATACGTCGCTCTTCTGTGTGATCGTCGTCGTCATGGGGTTGCTTGGCGGCCTGCTGAACGGCGTCGTCATCGCGCGGCTCAAGCTCACGCCGATTCTCTGCACGCTCGGCACGCAGTTGTTGTTCACCGGCATTGCCGTGGTGCTCAGCAACGGTGCATCCGTGCATGTCGACTATGTCGACCCGCTGTCGGAGATCGGCAACGGTACGGTGTTTCAGGTGCCGATCGCGTTCTGCATCTTTATCGCGGCGATCGTGGTGCTGGGCTGGCTGCTCAGGCGCAGCCCGTTCGGCCTGCGCCTGTACCTGATGGGCACGAATCCGAAAGCGGCGTTTTATGCGGGCATTCCGCGTGTACGCATGCTGGTCAGGACCTACGCGATGTGCGGCGTGCTCGCCTCGCTGGCCGGGCTGATCAGCGCCACGCACACCTCCAGCGCGAAATGGGACTACGGCAATTCGTATCTGCTGATTGCCATCCTGATCGCCGTGATGGGCGGCGTGAATCCGGCGGGCGGCCACGGACGCATCATCTGCGTGTTCTTCGCCGCGACCGTGCTGCAGTTTCTGTCGAGCCTGTTCAATCTGCTCGGCGTATCCCAGTTCTTCGGCGACTGCGCATGGGGTTTCCTGCTGCTGCTTTCGCTTGCGTTCGCGGGCGGCGAACGGGTGCGCGCGATCTTTGGTTTCGGCGGTACGGGCGGCAATCCGGCTGCAGGCAGTTCCGGTGGCTCGGGCAGTCCCGGTTCAACGCCCGGGCGTTAGCGAAGGCATCCGTACCAGAAGGTTTTCAGTACGCGGCGGACATCGGAGCCCTGGTTGTCCGCGACCATGAACAGGGCGACATCGAACGATAAAGGAGACATCGCATGAAATTGACTCGACTGGCTGCCGCGCTCACAGCAGGCGTCCTTACGGTAGGCGTCATTGCAGCGGCGCAGGCGGCAACGGACGAGACGATCGTCACGGTCGTCAAGGTGACAGGCATCAACTGGTTCAACCGGATGGACGACGGCGTCAAGGAATTCGCGAAGGACAATCCCGGCGTGAAGGCGTATCAGACCGGCCCGGGCCGCGCCGATGCCGCGCAGCAGCTGAAGATCATCGAAGACCTGATCGCGAAGAAAGTGACCGCGATCGCGGTCGTGCCGTACGATCCGCCGACGCTGGAACCGGCGCTGAAAAAGGCAATGGATCGCGGCATCAAGGTGGTCACGCATGAAGCGGACAACGAGAAGAACACGATGGTCGACATCGAGGCCTTTGACAACACCGCATACGGTGCGGGCCTGAACGAGCGCCTCGCGGCGTGCATGCACGACGAGGGCAAGTGGGCCGTGCTGGTCGGCTCGCTCGGCAGCCGCTCGCAGGTGCAGTGGGCGGACGGCGGCATCGGCAACGCGAAAGCGAAGTATCCGAAGATGAATCTGGTCGAGCCGAAACTCGAAACGAATAACGACGGTGAGCGTGCGTACGAAGTCGCGAAGGAAGTGCTGCGCAAGCATCCGGACCTGAAGGGCTTCCAGGGCTCGTCGTCGCTCGACGTGATCGGCATTGGCCGCGCCGTCGAGGAGGCGGGTCTGCAGGGCAAGATCTGCGTGTACGGTACGGGGCTGCCGACCGAAGCGGGCAAGTTCCTCGAAAGCGGCGCGATCAACGGCATCGCGTTCTGGGATCCGAAGCTCGCGGGCATCGCGATGAACAAGATCGCGAAGATGCTGATCGACGGCAAGACCGTTCAGAACGGCGCCGACCTCGGCATTCCGGGCTACACGAAGGTCACGGTCGAGAAGGGTCCGGGCAAGGGCATCATCGTGCGCGGCCAGGGCTGGGTGAATGTCGACAAGTCGAACTACAAGCAGTATCCGTTCTGACCGTTGTGTCGTGGCGTGCCCGGGCGGGCACGCCTTTTAATTCGCGATTCACTGGCTTGCCATCATGACTCAAGACGTATCGACACCGCGGTCTTCACCATCGCAACCGTTTCTGGAAGTGGTCGGCGTACACAAGCGTTTCACCGGCGTGCATGCGTTGCGCGGGGTGAATCTTTCGTTCGAGCGCGGCCAGATCTATCACCTGCTCGGCGAAAACGGCTGTGGCAAGAGCACGCTCATCAAGATCATCTCCGGTGCGCAGCCGCCCGACGAAGGCGAACTGGTGATCGAAGGCGTGCGGCACGCGCGGCTCTCGGCGCTCGAATCGCTCGCGGCGGGGATCGAAACGGTGTATCAGGACCTGTCGCTGCTGCCGAACATGAACGTCGCCGAAAACGTCGCGCTCACGTCCGAGCTCGCCGAACACGGCGGCCGGCTTGCCCGCACGTTCGACCGGCGCGCACTCGCGCGAACCGCCGCGCGCGCGCTCGAAGCGGTCGGCTTGCCCGGCACCGCGGAATTTCAGGCAACGCTGATCGAGCAGTTGCCGCTCGCGACACGTCAGCTCGTCGCGATCGCCCGCGCGATCGCGAGCGAGGCGAAGTTCGTGATCATGGACGAACCGACGACATCGCTCACGCAAAAGGAAGTCGACAACCTGATCGCCGTGCTCGCGAATCTGCGCGCGCAGGGCGTGACGGTGCTTTTCGTCAGCCACAAGCTCGACGAGTGCTACGCGATCGGTGGCGAAGTGATCGTGCTGCGCGACGGCCAGAAGATGGCGCAAGGCCCGATCGCGCAGTACACGAAAGCGCAGATCAGCGAGCTGATGACGGGTCGCCATCTGTCGAACGAACGTTATCGTGAAGGCAGTCTCGGGCAGGAGGTCGTGCTCGACGTGCGCGGTCTCGCGCGCGCGGGCCAGTTCAGCGATGTTTCGTTCGCCCTGCATGCGGGCGAAATACTGGGCATCACCGGGCTGCTCGATTCGGGCCGCAATGAACTCGCGCGTGCGCTGGCAGGCGTCGCGCCCGCGCAATCAGGGCAGGTCGTGCTCGATGGCAAGCCTGTCACATTGCACACGCCGTCGGATGCGAAACATCACCGGATCGGTTATGTGCCGGAAGACCGCCTGAACGAGGGCCTCTTTCTCGACAAGCCGATTCGCGACAACGTGATCACCGCGATGATTTCGAGCCTGCGCGACCGCTTCGGCCAGATCGACCGGGCGCGCGCGCAGGCACTGGCCGAACAGACCGTGAAGGATCTGCAGATCGCGACGCCTGGCGTCGACAAGCCGGTGCAGTCGCTCTCCGGCGGCAACCAGCAACGCGTGCTGATCGGCCGGTGGCTTGCGATCGATCCGCGCGTGCTAATCCTGCACGGGCCGACAGTCGGCGTTGACGTCGGATCGAAGGACATCATCTATCGCATCATGCAGCGGCTTTCGCAACGCGGCATCGGCATTGTGCTCATCAGCGACGATCTGCCCGAACTGCTGCAGAACTGCGATCGCATTCTGATGATGAAGAAAGGACGCGTCGCGAACGAGTACAAGGCCGATACGCTGAGCGAAGCGGACCTGTATCACGCGCTGCTTTCGGAAGCGGCCTGACCCGGAACGAAAGGACGCCCCACGCATGAATTCCCGTGTTAATCAGACCATGACCACCCCAACCGTCGTCGAAATCGCACCCAAGGTCAAGCCGCCCAGCGTGCGCGCGAAGCTCGCGCGCAATCCCGAGTGGTTCACCGCCGCGCTGATCGTGACGACCTGTCTGATTGTCGGCGCGATCAATCCACGCTTTTTCCAGCTCGCGACGCTGTTCGACCTGCTGCATTCGGCAACGACGATGTCGCTCTTCGCGCTGGGCACGCTCGTCGTGCTGGCATCGGGCGGCATCGACGTATCGTTCACCGCGATCGCCGCGCTGACGATGTACGGCATCACCAAGGCCGTGTTCGCGTGGTGGCCCGACGCGCCGTTTGCGCTGATCCTGATTGCCGGCGCGCTCGGCGGCATCGTGCTCGGCATCGTCAACGGACTGCTGGTTTACCGGCTGAAGGCGCCTTCGCTGATCGTCACGATCGGCACGCAGTATCTGTTTCGCGGTGTGCTCCTGACGTTCATCGGCACGTCGTTCTTCATGAACATTCCGCACAGCATGGACCGGTTCGGCCGCATTCCGCTGTTCTTCTATCACACCAGCGAAGGCCTGCGTGCCGTGTTGCCGGTATCGGTGCTGGCGCTCGTCGCGGCCGCCATTGTCACGTGGTGGCTGCTCAACCGGACGATGATGGGGCGCGGTGTGTATGCGATGGGCGGCAGTCTCGCGATCGCCGAACGGCTCGGATACAACCTGCGCGCGATCCATCTGTTCGTGTTCGGCTATACGGGCATGCTGGCCGGTATCGCGGGCATCCTGCACGTGTCGAACAACCGTCTCGCGAATCCGTTCGATCTGGTCGGCTCGGAACTCGACGTGATCGCCGCGGTGATTCTGGGTGGCGCGCGCATCACAGGCGGCACCGGGACGGTAGCGGGGACGCTGCTGGGTGTCGTGCTGGTGACGCTGATCAACAGCGTGCTGATTCTGATCGGCGTGCCGAGCACCTGGCAGAAGGTGATTATCGGCGCGTTCATTCTGGTGGCGGGCACGCTCTTCGCATTGCAACGCAAGAGCTGAGCGTTCCTGCCGCGCACATGAAGCACTGCTGCCTGCTGTTGCGACGCGATTAGCTGTCGCAGCAGCAGGCGCATTCACTTGCGCTTGCGGTGATCCTGGCCTTTCTCGGTGATGATCGAATCGAAGTCGTCGATCTGTGAAAAGCGCACCGCTTTCACCACACCGAACTTGCTCATGTCCACCACGAGATGCCGCTCGACAGCGCTCGCCATCGCGGCCTGTTTCAGCGCGACTTCGTGAAAATTCCAGCAAGTCACGCCACGCGCCGGATCCACGCCGCCGGCGGAAATAAACGCCTTGTTGATGCCCATGCGGCGCAGCACCTCCAGGCTTTCTTCGCCCGCGAACGAATCGGACGACGGCACGTAGACACCGCCTAGCAGGATCATCCGGACGTTCGGCTTGCGCCGCAGGATTTCGGCGACGTTCAGCGAATAGCACACCACCGTGACGTGGCGCTCGACCGGAATAAGCCGCGCGAGCGTGGTGAGCGTCGTGCCGCAGTCGATAAAGAGCGTTTCGTTATCGCCGATCAGGCTCGCCGCGACCGCCGACGCTTCAGCCTTGGCCTGCGCGAAATGGTCTTTCTCTTCTTCAAGCGAGTAGCCGGCGTTGTTCGGGACATCGGTGGCGCTGACGATGTAGCCGCCAAGATAGGTGAACCGCTCGGGGCTGCCCGCGATATCGCGGCGCACGGTCATTTCCGAAACGCCGAGCAGGGTGGCGGCGTCACGCAGGCGCATCACATTTTGCCTGGCCAGCGCATCGGCCAGGGTGCGGAGGCGGTCGGTTTTCAGCATGAAGGTCCTGGCGCTTGGCGTGGGTGCGCGTTATGTTTCGTTCGATTTCCTGAGAGAATTATAACAAGAGGTCACGCGCACGGCGAGCCTCGCGTCATGATGGAAGACCCTTGTTTTGCAGGTGTTAACGTGCGACGAGGCGGTGCGGTTATCGAATCGGATGTCGCGCCATGCCGGTGTCGAGAACGACGCGGGCTGTTAAAGCGCGGCTAATGCGATCCCGGCGTAGTATGCAACGGATGTCATGCAGTGCTTTCAGGCGCGGTGGGGCTACGCGGGCGCAGGAAAGTCAGCATTCAGATGCATCGGCGACACGTTTACCGGTTCGCGCGTTGTACACGGGGCGTGTCGATCTTCTTCACCGGATTTCGTGCCGGTCCGGATTCCGTTTCAGGAGTCCGGCTGGCGTACTTGGCGAGGAGCAGCACATGGCTACACAGACGGTCGCGGATTATCTGGCAAGGACGCTTTCGGCTGCGGGCGTCGAGCGTATCTGGGGCGTAACGGGCGACAGCCTGAACGGCCTCGCATACAGCCTCGATCAGGTCGGCACGATCCGCTGGATGCACACGCGTCATGAGGAAGTCGCCGCGTTCGCCGCGGGCGCCGATGCCGCTACAACCGGCCGTCTCGCCGTATGCGCGGGCAGCTGCGGACCCGGTAACCTGCATCTGATCAACGGGCTCTTCGACTGCCATCGCAACCAGCAGCCCGTGCTAGCGATTGCCGCGCATATTCCGTCGACCGAAATCGGTCTCGGCTACTTTCAGGAAACGCATCCGCAGGATCTGTTCCGGGAGTGCAGCCATTTCGTCGAACTGGTGTCGAACGCATCACAGTTTCCGCGTGTGCTGGAGCGCGCGATGCGCGCCGCCACCGAGGAGCGCGGCGTCGCGGTGATCGTGTTGCCGGGCGATGTCGCGCTCACCGAATGTCAGGTGCCGGTGCCCGAATGGAACCTGGGCGGACCTTCGACAATCCTGCCGCCGGAGTCCGACATCGACCGGCTGGCATCGATGCTGAACGGCTGCGAAGCCGTGACGATCATGTGCGGCAGTGGCGTGGCCGGTGCGCATGCCGAAGTCGTGCAACTCGCCGATACGCTGGGCGCTCCGGTCGTTCACGCGCTGCGCGGCAAGCAGTTCATCGAATACGACAATCCGTTCGACGTCGGCATGACGGGGTTGATCGGCTTCAGCTCCGGCTATCACGCGATGATGTCGTGCGACACACTGCTTTTGCTGGGATGCGATTTTCCGTATCGCCCTTTCTATCCGCCCGAAGCAAAAGTCGTGCAGATCGACTGGAAGGGCTCGCAACTGGGGCGCCGCACGCCGCTTGCGCTCGGGCTTGTCGGCACCGTGAAGGAAACGGTCGCGGCGCTGTTGCCAAAGCTGCAGCGTAAAGCGGATCGCACGTTTATCGACAAGGCGCGCAAGCACTATCTGTCGGCGCGCAAGGGCCTCGACGAACTTGCGACGCCCTCGGGGCCCGGCAGGCCGATTCATCCGCAGTATCTGACGCGAATGATCGACGAAGTCGCCAGCGACGATGCGATTTTTTCCGCCGACGTCGGCACCCCCACACTCTGGGCAGCGCGCTATCTGACGATGAACGGCAGACGGCAACTGCATGGTTCGTTCAATCACGGATCGATGGCGAACGCGATGCCGCAGGCGCTTGGCGCGCAGGCTGCTCATCCGGGGCGGATGGTGATTTCGCTGTCGGGCGACGGCGGACTGTCGATGCTGCTGGGCGACCTGCTGTCCGCGCGTCAGCTCGACCTGCCGATCAAGGTCGTCGTGTTCAACAACAGCCTGCTCGGTTTCGTATCGATGGAACTGAAAGCCGGCGGCTACCTCGATACGAACGTGGACCTGAGCAAGACGGACTTCGCGGCGATCGCGCACGGTGCCGGCATTTTCAGCGTGCGGGTGACGGAATCGGAAGCGCTCGAAGGTGCGTTGAAGGAGGCGTTCGCGCATCCAGGGCCGGCGCTCGTCGACGTGGTCACGTCGAAGCACGAACTGGCAATGCCGCCCAACATCGAACTGGCGCACGCAAAGGGCTTCAGCCTCTATATGCTGCGTGCCGTATTGAGCGGGCGCGGCGACGAGATCGTCGAACTCGCGAGAACGAACCTGCGGTAAGCGGCGCGCGGCGTGTCCGGCGACGATCGCGTTTGCCGTCGCAACGTGTCGTCTCTGTGCCGAACAATGTCGCAGCGGTGTTATTCGTGAGCGAACACTCTTCCTTATAGTCGAACAGTCTGTAAAGGCTGCGGCGACGCGTCAGACCGTCGGCACATCGCTGCTCGTGACGCCAGATGATCTGGCAAGTGGTTCCGGTCTCGACAGACACGTCGGCACGCGTGCCGAGCCATCGATTCTCCAACCAGTGAGGTCGCGAACGTGAGCACCGACGGACTGCCGTGCGGGACACGGGCGAATGCCCGCGCCAGTGACGTACGCACGGGAGCCCCGGCGCCCGGTGTGGTGTCAGCCATTTCCAGCCTGCTGCTCGGATTTGCCCTGCTGGTCATGGGGAACGGCCTGCTCGGCACGCTGATCGCGCTGCGCATGGTTCATGCAAACTTTCCTTCGATGACCGTTGGATGCGTTCAGGCCGCGTATTACGCCGGCTTCATGCTCGGCGCCTGGCGCGGCGGATCACTCATCGCACGGATTGGCCATCACCGCGCATTTGCAATCTTCGCCGCTGTCGCGACCTGCACGGCGCTCGGATATGCTGTTTCCACCCAGCCGCTCATCTGGGGGTGTCTGCGGTTCATGACGGGCTTTTGCCTGGTCGGCATTTTCACGGTAATGGAAAGCTGGCTGAATGGCGTGGCGCGCAACGCGTGGCGGGCGCGGGTCTTTTCCGTGTATCTGATCACTACCTATCTCTGCGTGGGTGCCGGACAATTTCTGGTCAGCATGACCGATCCCTACGGCTTCGAGCTTTTCAGTCTCGTGGGCTGCCTGTTCGCGGCATCCCTGGTGCCCGTGACCCTCGCTCGCAGCCTTGCCGCCGAAGCCTCAGCGCACGCACACGACAGCACACCGCAGGCGAGACCCGGTCTCGGACTGGACGGCGTGCGCTCGCTCTGTCGACTGGCGCCGCTGGGTCTGTGCGGGTGCGTTGCGGCCGGCTTGCTGAGCAGCGTGTTTTACTCGCTGTATCCGGTGTACATGCGTAACGCCGGTTATCCGGTGCCGGCGGTGTCCCATTTCATGGGTACCGCCCTGATCGCAGCGCTTTTGCCGCAATGGCCGGTGGCCTGGCTGTCTGACCGCGTCGACCGGAGGTGGGTCATCCTGGCCGTTTCGTTGTTGCTGACCCTGAGCAGCGCGACACTCTTGCTGTTCCATGGCGACGGGGCACTTCAACCTGTAGCGTACCTCTACGTCAGCCTGATCTTTACCGTCTACGGCCTGTCCATCGCGCACGCCAACGACCGGGTTCCATCGACCCACCGCGTCGCCGTTAGTGCCGGCCTGCTGCTGACTTTCGCGCTCGGGGGGAGTGCCGGACCGATCATCGCATCGCTGGTAATGAAGTGGGTCGGCCCCCTCGGCATCTATCTGTTCACCATGACCGTGACCGCGGTCCTTGCCATTCAAGCGTTGCTCAGCGTGAGCGCCCGCCGCGGCATGACGAGAGCGGCGTGATCGCGTGACGCTTTTCCTTCACTTCACTTCAATTCTGCTCTGCTCAAAACAACTCGCATCCGGGCTGCAAGCCTGAGGATCGTTACAGAACGGAGCCACCCGCGCAGCGCGCGGCAAAGCTGGAAGCGTCTTCTTGAGACATCGGTGGTAACCCTATATCGCATTGATTTACAAGGATAAAAATTTATCACAGCCGCGACACGCCGCTTTTGTGACAAACAATGTCGATCCCATGTTAAAGGCGGTGCCCACTCCGCCCCTATCCTGTCACCAAAGCAGCACACACGAGAAAATGGCTCTTTCAGAGTCCAGGAGACATTGTGGAAACCCTTGCTTTCATCTGGGACAACCTGGCCAGCATCGGCAGGATGACCGTCGAGCATATCGAGATCGTCGGCGTGGGTGTCGGCTTCGCGATCCTCACCGGCGTGCCGCTCGGCATCGCGATCACCATCAACGAGCGCGTCGCGAAAATCGTGCTGTACGTCGCGTCGATCATCATGACGATTCCGTCCGTCGCCCTGTTCGGCATCATGATTCCGGTGCTCTCCGTGATCGGCCAGGGTATCGGTTTCCTGCCGACGGTCATCGCGCTGTTCCTCTACTCGCAACTGCCGATCGTCCGCAATACCTATACCGCGATTACCAATATCGACCCGGCCCTGCGCGAAGCCGCGAGAGGGATGGGGATGAAGACAGGCGAGCGGCTGCGCAAGGTTGAACTCCCGATCGCGCTGCCCATCATCATGGCTGGCGTGCGCATGGCGGTGGTCATCAATGTCGGGGTCGCGGCGATTGCGGCCTACATCGGGGCCGGCGGTCTGGGCAAGCTCATCAGTCGCGGCATCTCCCAATCGGATCCACGCCAGTTGATCGCGGGCGCCATTCTGGTCAGCCTGCTCGCCATCGCGGCAGACTTCGGCCTCGGCTGGGTTCAACGGTTCCTGACACCAAAGGGATTGCGCAGTCCCTCGCGTACGGCCAGTTTCGCGCTGCGACTGGGCGTGTTGACGGGGATTCGCAAACAACCACGACAGGCGCATTAATCATGATCAAGCTATCCAACGTTACGAAGCGCTACGACGGCGCGAGCGGTCCGGTGGTCGACGGCATCAACATGGAAGTGGGTGCCGGAGAAATCTGCGTACTGCTGGGCCCGTCAGGATGCGGCAAGACGACGACGCTCAAGATGATCAACCGTCTGGTCCAGCCCACTTCCGGCAAGATCTTTCTCGAAGGCAAGGACACCGATGAATTCGACGTGGTGGCGTTGCGCCGCCGCATCGGCTACGTGATCCAGCAGATCGGCCTGTTTCCCAACATGACCGTCGAGGAAAACATCTGCGTGGTGCCGCAGCTGCTGGGCTGGGACAAGGCGAAGGCGCGCCGGCGGGCGGCGGAACTGCTCGAGATCGTCGCACTCGATCCGGCCATTTACCTCACCCGCTACCCGAAGGATCTGTCGGGTGGCCAGGCACAGCGTGTCGGCGTAGCCCGGGCGCTGGCGACCGATCCGCCCGTCATGCTGATGGACGAGCCGTTCGGTGCGATCGATCCGATCAACCGGGAGCTGATCCAGGACGAGTTCCTCAGGATCCAGAAGCAGGTCAGGAAGACCATCGTCTTTGTCAGTCACGACATCGATGAGGCGGTGAAGATGGCTGACAGGATCGCGATTTTCCGCGCCGGCCGGCTCGAGCAGTTCGATACGCCGGATAACATCCTCGCGCGCCCCGCGACGCCGTTCATCGCGGGCTTCGTCGGGACGGACCGTGCGCTCAAGCGCCTGCGTCTGGTCCGCGCGAAAGATGCGCTGTCGGAATGCGAATGCCTCGTGCGCGTCGGCGAGAGCAGTGCCCGCGCGCAGGCGCTCATGGCCGAGCACGGCGTCGACCAGATCGTGCTCGTCGACGGGGCCGACAGGCCGCAGGGCTATCTGACCGTCGCCCAGCTACAGGCGGTCGATGGTGCGCTGAGCGTGGCACACGCCACCCCGGTTCAGGGAACGGCCAATCCGGCAGACGATCTGCGCTCGGTGGTCTCGGCGATGTTCGCGAGCGGCGCATCGCGGCTGCCCGCGGTCGACGACGACGGCCGGTTTGTCGGCTATGTCAGCCAGGCGCATATCGTCGAACTGTTGCGCGTACCGGCCGGAGAGCAGGCATGAAACCCGAACCACGTATCCGCGCGGCAAGGTGTGTCAGCGCCGCGACCGGCCTGCTGCTCGCCGGGGTGTCGATGGGCGCCCGCGCCGATAGCTGGTTCTCCGGGGTCGCCCAGTATCGTAGCGACATGGTGTACCAGTCGGTCCAGATGATGACGATGGTCGCGATCGCCGGTGTCCTCGCGATCGTCGTCGCGGTACCGGTCGGCATCTATATGAGCCGGCCCTCACAGCGGCACGGTGCGGCGGTCGTCATGCAGACATTGAACGTCGGGCAGGCGATCCCGAAGCTCGCCCTGCTCGCGCTGGCGATGAGCGCGCTGGGTATCGGCTCGATTCCCGCGATTTTCGGGCTGTGGGTGGCCACGTTGCTGCCGATCGCCCTGAATACCTACGAGGGCCTGCGCGCCGTGCCGCGTTCGCTGATCGAGGCGGCCACCGGAATGGGCATGACGCCGCTACAGATCCTCTTGCGCGTCGAGTTGCCCAACGCGCTGTACGTGATATTCGCGGGCATCCGCACGGCGCTCGCGATCACCGTCGGGACGGCGCCGCTCGCCTTCCTGATCGGTGGCGGCGGTCTCGGTGAACTGATCTTCACCGGCATCGACCTCAACGATTTCACCATGCTGCTCGCCGGTGCTATCCCGACCGCCCTGCTGGCGATCCTGACCGATGCATTTGTCGGGCAGATGCAGCGCAGGCTCGTCTCGCGCGGCGTCACTTCCAGAAGCTGAACCCCCTGCCAGTTGTATCTATCCATCGAGGAGACCATGAAAAATTCATTGTTTGCGCGCGCGTTCGCGCTGATCTGCGTACTGATTGCAGCCTGCTGGATCATCCCTTCATCGGCCGCGACGGTCATTGTCGGTGGCAAGAACTTCACCGAGCAGCAGTTGATGGCGGAGATGACCACGCAACTGCTGGAAGCCAAGGGCTTCACGGTGACCAAGAAGGACGGCATGGGCAGCGCGGTATTGCGGCAGGCTCAGGAAAACGGCCAGGTCGATATCTACTGGGAGTACACCGGCACGTCGCTGATCACCTACAACAAGATCAACGACCGTCTCAGCCCCGAAGACACCTATAAAAAGGTCAAGGAGCTGGATGCGGCGAAGGGTCTCGTGTGGCTGAACCCGTCGCGCGCCAACAATGTCTACGCGTTCGCGATGAACGAGGATGAAGCGAAGAAGCTCGGCATCGTGACGATCAGCGATCTCGCCAAAGCGCTCAAGGGTGGCAAGACGCTCACGTTCGCATGCAACTCGGAGTTCTATGCGCGCCCCGATGGCCTGCATCCGCTCGAGAAGATGTACGGCTTCGAGTTCAGCCAGGATGAGGTCAAGCGGATGGATTCGGGGCTGACCTATCAGGCGTTGAAAGACCGCCAGGTCGACCTCGCGCTGGTGTTCGCCACCGATGGCCGCGTGCCGGCCTTCCACTTCGTGCTGCTCAAGGACGACAAGGGCTACTTCCCGGCCTATGCGCTCACACCGGTTATCCGCAAGGCCACGCTCGATGCCAACCCGTCGCTCGGGCCCATCCTGAATTCGCTCTCGGCGAAGCTCGATGCGCCGACGATGGCCCGGCTGAATGCGAGCGTCGACGTGTCGAAGAAGTCCTTCACCGATGTCGCGCACGAATTCCTGAAACAGTCCGGGCTGATCTGATGCACGGTCAGGGCGCCCATTCACGCAACGCGAGAGAAGAGAGATGAATTCGATGGCCGGCAACGATCCGCGGCACAACCTGATCAAGGTGGCCGCCGCCCAGATCGACGGCGCCTACGGCGATGTCGGTGCAAACCTGGCGAAGCACCTTGGGCACATGGAGCAGGCGCGGGCGAACGGCGTACGGCTTCTCGTTTTCCCCGAGCTCTCGCTGTGCGGGCACAGCGCGGGCAAGGACGCCCTGAGGCTCGCGATGAGCCCCGATGATCCCGTGATCGCGACGCTTGCGCAGGCCAGCACCGATCTGCATACGGTGTTCGGGTTTATCGAGGAAGCACCTGGCGGGCAGTTCTACAACAGCCAGGCGAGCGTCTCGAATGGCGAGGTTGTCCATATTCACCGCAAGGCGCAACTGGCGACCTACGGCAAGCTGAGGGACGGACTTTACTACGCGGCCGGCACGACGCTCGGGAGTTTCCCGTTCAATGAGCGCTGGCGGATGGCGACGCCGATCTGCGCGGATCTGTGGAATCCGGCGCTCGTGCATGCGCTCGCCTGCGATGGCGTCACGTTGATCGCGGCGCCGATCAGCTCGGCCCGCGAGGCGGTGGGCGAAGGTTTCGACAATCCTGCCGGCTGGGACGTCAACCTGCGTTTCTACGCGATGACGTACGGCGTGGGCATCGTCATGGCAAACCGCGTCGGCACCGAAGGGATGATGACCTTCTGGGGCGGCTCGCGCATTCTCGATCCGTTCGGCAAGACTGTCGCGCTCGGCCCGGAGACTGAAGAAGGGCTCGTCATCGGCGAGCTCGACTATGAATCGGTTCGTCGGGCGCGGTTCCTGTTGCCGACCGTGCGGGACGCACGCGCGTTTGCATTGCGCCAGGACACGGCGAAGCGCGACTTTACCCTTAACCTGGATTGAGGCACGACGATGCGAGATTTTCTTCTTGATGACGCCGACCGCGCGTTCCGGAGCGAAGTCCGGGAATTCCTGCAGCGCGAACTCGCGCCACGGGCGGCCGATATCGAAGACCGGCAGGACTGGTCGGCCGTGAAGCATGTCGTCCGCGCGCTGGGGGAGGCCGGCTATCTCCGGCTGATGTTCCCCGATCTGTATCGGGGCACGCTGACGAGCCCGGGGCTCACCCACGCAACGATCCTTTCCGAGGAAGCGGCATACCTCAACTACGCGTTCGAAACCACCATCGGGACCGCGTTGAGCTGCGCCTATCCGCTGCATCGCCATGCCAGCGAGCGGTTGCGCGACGCCTATCTGGCGCCGATTCTCGACGGGACAGCGATCGGCGCGATCTGCGTGACCGAAGCCAACGTCGGCAGCGATTCCGCCGGCATGGAAACGCGGATCGATTTTGACGCAAGGACCAATGAGTGGGTCATCAACGGTTTCAAGCGATATATCTCGAACGCGTCGGTTGCCGACGTCTACATCGTCTATGGCATCGCGACCGGCACGGACCCGTCCCAGGCCGGCATGACGGCGGTCGCGGTGCCGGCTACCGCGGCCGGCATCCGCTTTCCGCGCAATTACACCTTCATGGGCCGGCGCGGCTGCATCGTGGGTGAAGTCGAATTTAGCGACTGCCGCGTGCCCGCGGACCATCTGCTCGGCGAGCAGGGCGGCGGCTTTCGCATCATGCGCGGCATGTTCAATTTCGAACGGGCCATCCTCGGCGGTTCGGGGCTCGGCGTCGCACGCAGCGCATTCGATATTGCGACCGCGCATGCGCAGCGGCGCCAGTCGTTCGGTCAGGCGCTTGGCTGCAAGCAGCTGATCTGGGAGAAGATCGCGCAAATGAGCTGGCGGATCGACGCAGCGGAACTGCTCACCTATCGGGCGACGAAGATGTACGACGCAGGGGCCGACGGCAAGGCGCTGATGAAAGAGGCCGCCATGGCAAAACTGGTCGCGACCGAAACCGCGAATTTCTGCGCGAACGAAACCGTACAGATTCTGGGCGGCGATGGCATCACCAAGGAGTTTGGCCGTGCCGAGCAACTCTATCGCGATGCCCGCGCGTTGACGATCGTCGGCGGTACGTCCGAGATCGCCAAATACCTGATCGCAGGGCGCGACCTTCCGGACATCCGGATCAATCTCTAGACAGCTTCGCCCCATCCCATGCTCACGATCACGTCTCTCTTCGAAAACACGGTCGAAAAATATCCCGACCGCCTTGCCCTCGTTTGCGGCGACACCCGGCTCACCTATGTGGCGTGGAACCGCCGTGTCAGATGCCTTGCGCAGGCGCTGTTCAATCTCGGGGTCCGGCAGATGGACCGGGTGGCGATCCTGCAGAAAACCTCCGACGCGACGCCGACGGCCTACATGGCGTGCCAGCTGCTTGGCGCGATCGCGGTGCCGATGAATTTCCGGCTCTCGGCCAACGAGGCGGCATTCATCCTGCGCGATGCCGGTGCGCGCGCCGTGATCTACGACGATTCGATGCTGCCCGTCATCGGCAAGATCGAGCAGGCGCTGCCCGATCTGCGCGTCTACATCCGTGTCGCGGGCAGCCCGCCCGATGCGTCCGCAGCGCCGGCACATCATCATTCGTTCGAGGCGCTGATCGAGGGTGTCGGGCAACTCGATGCGCCACTGCCGCGCCTGAAGCCTGACGATATCTCGGCACTCGTCTACACGTCGGGCACGACCGGCCGGCCCAAGGGAGCGATCCACACGCACGGCAATGACGTCGCGATCGCGACCAACTGCGTGATGGAATACAGCCTGACGAGCACCGACGCGGCGCTGCATATCGCGCCGCTTTACCACGTGGGCGGCATGCAGGCGTATTTCGTGCCCCACCTGATGGTGGGCGCCGCGAACGTGATCCTGCCGCGCTATGAGCCGCTGGCCACGCTCGAGGCAATCGCTGAGCATCGCATCACGACGCTGTTCGCGGTACCCACGCAGATCCAGGACATGTTGTTCCACCCTGATTTCGCGTCAATCGATGTCAGCAGTCTGCGCATGATCACGACAGGCGGCGCGGCCATCCCCGCCGCGACCATGCAGCGCGTGATCCAGGCGTTCTGCCCGAACATCTTCAACGGCTACGGGATGACCGAAGCGAGCCTGACGCTGCTGCTGCATCCGCGCGACGCACTGGCGTATCTCGGCTCCTGCGGCAAGCCGACGCTGATCAGCACGTGCCGTGTCGTCAGGAACGATCCCGGGCGAGCCGTGCCGCCAACCGAGAACGTGGCCGCCGGCGAAGTCGGCCAGCTGATCGTGAAAGGCCCGCAACTCGCTGCCAGCTACTGGAACAATCCCGTTGAAACGGAGAAGAAATTCAGGGGCGGCTGGCTCTATACGGGCGACCTCTTTAGCGTCGATGAAGCCGGATATTTTCACTTTCACGGCCGTGCCGACGACATGATCGTGTCGGGCGGCGAAAACATCTATCCGCGCGAAGTCGAGGAAGTGCTGTATCACTGCCCCGGCGTGCAGGAGGCCGCGGTCATCGGCATCGCCGACCCGAAGTGGGGGCAGGCGGTGACCGCGTTCGTGGTGCGCAGCGACGCCGCGCTCACTGAAGCGGACGTCGTCGCGTTCTGCAAGGCGAGCGACGATCTCGCGCCCTACAAGCGCCCGAAAAAAGTGTTCTTCGTTGACCAGCTACCGCTCAATCCGAGCGGCAAGGTGTTGCGGCACGAGCTGGCCGGAGCGGTCTATCAGAAACTGGTGGCAGGAGCCTGACGATGAGCGACGCAGTACTGTATGAGCAGGACGATTCGGTCGTCACGCTGACCCTCAACCGGCCGGCCACGCGCAATGCGCTGACCGAACTGGAGGTCGTCGACGCACTGGTGGCCGCCCTCGAACGTGCGCAGGCCGATAGCGGCGTCCGCGCGATCGTGCTGACCGGCGCCGGTCCGGCGTTCTCGTCGGGCGGCAACATCAAGCACATGCGTGACGACGTCGGCACGTTCGCGGGCAGCTCCGCACACATTCGCGAGAACTATCGCAGCGGCATCCAGCGCATTCCGAAAGCGTTTCATGAGCTGGATGTGCCGTGCATCGCTGCGGTGAACGGCCCGGCGCATGGCGCCGGCTGCGACCTGACCTTGATGTGCGATATCCGTATTGCCGCCGCCAGTGCGGTGTTCGCGGAAAGCTTCGCCAAGGTTGGCATCATTCCCGGCGACGGCGGCGCCTGGCTGCTACCCCGTGTGATCGGACTCTCGCGAGCCAGTGAAATGATCTTCACGGGCACGCCGATCGATGCGCAGCGTGCCCACGAATGGGGACTGGTGTCCCGGGTCGTGCCGGATGAAGAATTGATGGATGCCGCGCTTTCGCTCGCGCGGGCGATCGCCAGCAATCCGCCTGGCGTGTTGCGGATGTCCAAGCGGCTCATCCGGGAAGGACAGCGGATGGACCTGCCGAGCCTGCTCGAACTGTCGGCCGCGTTTCAGGGCATTGCGCACCGGACGGCGGACCATCGCGAGGCGCTCGCCGCGACCTTTCAGAAACGCCCGCCGATTTTTACTGGAGACTGATTGATGGGTGTCCCCACCATTGCGTTCATTCATCAACTGAGGTTCGATGATTTGCCCGAGGATGTCGCCGGGCAGGGCAGACTGTGCCTGCTCGATCTGCTGGGCGTTGCGCTGGCCGGCAGACAGACCGCGTTATCGCGTATCGCAGGCGACCACGCGGTCGAGTTCTTCGCGGCCGGCAGGCTGCGCTCGCGCATTCTCTTCGACGGGCGGATCGCGAGCCCGATCGGCGCCGGCCTCGCGGGCGCGATGACCATCGATAGCTGCGACGGCCACGATGGCCATGCGCAAACGAAAGGGCATGTCGGCGTGACCGTGCTGCCGGCATTGCTTGCGCTGGCCGAACAGCGGCCCGACATGAGCGGCCGGGAATTCCTCACCTCGCTCGTGCTGGGTTACGAAATCGGGACGCGCGCCGGCATGGCGCTGCATGCCAGTGCCTGCGACTATCACACGTCGGGCGCATGGAATGCGCTGGCTGCGGCCGCGCTCGTCGCACGCCTCTTGCCGCTCGATGCGCGGCAGACCCGCGAGGCGCTCGGCATTGCCGAATACCACGGGCCCCGGAGCCAGATGATGCGCTGCATCGACCATCCGACGATGGTGAAGGATGGCTCGGGATGGGGGTGCATGGCAGGTTTGAGCGCGGGGTTTCTGGCGCAGCAGGGATTCACCGGCGCACCCGCGATTACCGTCGAGCAGCCCGAAGTGCAGGCATACTGGGGCGATCTTGGCGAGCGCTGGCGCATCATGGAACAGTATTTCAAGCCGCAGCCCGTCTGTCGCTGGGCGCATCCGGCGATCGATGCGGCGCAGGCACTCAGGCAGCAGCACGGTTTCTCGAGCGAGCAGATCCGCGCGGTCAGGGTGCGGACCTTCCATCACGCAACCCGGCTCGCCCACGCGCATCCGGCCACGACCGAGGAAGCGCAATACAGTCTGCTCTTTCCGGTAGCGGTTGCGCTCAGGTATGGCGTCGTCGATTTCGATGCGATTCACGGCGACGCACTCAAGGATGCCGAAGTGCTGCGCCTGAGCCATCTGATACGTACCGAAGAGCAGGCGGCATTCACCGCGCGTTTTCCAGGCGAACGCCTGGCGCAGGTAAGCGTGGAGCTGGTCGATGGCCGCTGCCTTGACTCCGGGACGACCCAGGCGCTCGGCGATCCGGATCTGCCGCTTGGCGCCGCCGCGATCCGGCAGAAATTCCGGCGCTTTGCTGAAGGCGCCTGCAGCACCCGGCTGGCGACGGAACTGGAGAACCGCGTCGACGAACTGGGTTCGAATGACGCGCCGATCGCGGCGTTGCTCGATCTGGTGCTTGGCGAAATCAGGGTCTAACCTGTGAGGTCGATCGACACGCGGCTCATCGATACCCTGGCGAAGATGGATCACGTTCGACCCGCCCGGGATGCCACGGGCTCTCCTGCACTCAATGCACACGCGCTCATGGACCCATCAGAAACCGACAATGTCGACCCGGTAACCCAGCGAATGGGCTTCTTTCTGGTTCCGCATTTTTCGATGATGGCGCTCAGTTCGGTGACGGAGCCACTGCGCGCGGCCAACCGGGTCAGTGGCAAGCCGCTCTACAGCTGGCATCTGATCAGTGTCGACGGCGAGCCGGTGTCATCGAGTTCTGGCTTCGCACTTCTGCCGGAATTCGCGATTACGTCATCACCGGAATTCAGCCATCTTTTTGTCGTTGCCAGTATCGGTGTGTCGGACTACCGGAACGCACAGGTATTCGATTTTTTGCGGCGTTATGCGGCGACAGGTCTGACGCTCGGCGGGATCAGCCTCGGCACCATGATCCTCGCGCGCGCCGGGCTGCTCGACAGGCGCCGCTGCACGATCCACTGGGAGGCGCTCAGGGAACTCGCCGAGGAGTTTCCGTCGCTCGACGTGAGCCGCGATATCTACTGCATCGACGGCGACCGGATGACCTGCAGCGGCGGCACGGCAGCCATCGACATGATGCTCGAACTGATCGCACGCCAGCACGGCCACCAGATGGCAGGGGAGGTGGCCGACCAGTTCATCCATACGCGCATGCGCACCGCGCAGGAAAGTCAGAAGATGGCGATCCAGTGGCGATACGGTGTCGAAGACCGTCGCATCGTCAACGCCATCACGCTGATGGAACAAAACATCGAACGCCCGATTCCGATGAAAACCATCGCTTCGCTGGCCGGGATTTCGCCGCGAACCTTCGAAAGGATGTGGCTTAAGCATTTCAGCGTCCGGCCCTCGCAGTTCTATCTGGAACTGCGCCTGAAAGCCGCGCAGAAGCTGATCCGGGAATCGACCTGGTCCCTGTTCGATATTGCGATGCATTGTGGTTTCGCGAGCCCGTCCCACCTCGGGCGCTGCTACAAGCAGTGCTTCGGGAAGACGCCAGGTCAGGAGCGCGCGGCCAGCGACGCACGATAGCAGATCGCTCCCAACGCCCGTCGATTCATCGGTCCCCGATGTCTATCTTCGGCTTGACGTCAGCCCGACGGGTCAGCATGATGTATGTGGTCACGCACATACACATGGGCAGGCTGTGAAACCATCATCGCTACCAACGGCGGGCAGGGCACGACAACGGGATCGTCAGGCCACGGAGGAAGAACTCATCGCGGCGGCGGCGGTTGCCTTCGCGGAACGAGGCTTCGAAAAGGCCACGACACGTGGCATCGCCGAGGCAGCCGGATGCTCCGAAGGCCTCATCCAGCGCTATTTCAACGGCAAGGAAGGGCTTCTGCTGGCCGTGTTGAAGCGCCAGGGCGCATCGAGACGCGACCCGTTCTTCGAGCGGCCGCTCTGTACTTCGCTCGCACGGGAAGCGCGCGAGATGATCGATCACGGCATGGCCGTTTTCGCGGAGCGCGCTGAAACGATCCGCATCGTCTTCTCGCGTGTCCTGCTGGACCGTGCGTTCCAGGCCGATTTCCAGCGCATCTCGACGCGCCAGGAAGTCCGGCGCAGTCTCAAGGAGCGCCTTGCGCGCTACATCGATGCGGGCATGATCGACCCGGCACTCGATCTCGACATGGCGACCGAACTGCTGCTGGGTTTCGTCTTTCAGCTGGCGTTCATGCACCGCGAACTGCATCAGACTCAACCTGCCGATATCGAGCGGATGGCGGATGGCTTTGCGGCGCTCTTTGCCCGCGGCGTTGCATCCGTGCCTTCAGCCAGAAAGGGTGAAAAAAAACATGAATGAACCCACGCACGGCGAACACGAAGCCGAACCTTCGCGCAACGGCCCCGGCCCTGGAGGCGAGCCAGGTGCTCCGGGCGAACCGCCGTCCCGTCGCAAACGCCACTGGGTGCTGATCGGCGCGGCCATCGCGTTCGCTGTGATCCTGGTGCTGATCGTGGTGCGCAAGCCGAAAAGCGGCAACGGGGAAGCGCAGGCGCCTCAAGCCGTCACGATCCGCACGGCATCCGCGCATGCCGGCGATATGGGCGTATACGTCGAGGCGCTCGGCACGGTGACGCCCGTCGCGACTGTCAACGTCTACAGTCAGGTGAACGGCACGGTCGAAGCCGTTCACTACACGGAAGGCCAGATGGTCCAGCGCGGCGACCCGCTCATCGACATCGACCCGCGTGGCTACGCGGCGCAGCTGCAGCAGGCCGAAGGCACGTTGCAGCACGACCGCGCCGTGCTCGCCCAGGCGGAGATGGATCTCGCGCGCTATCAGGAAGCGTCCAGCCAGCAGGCGATCGCGCGTCAGCAGTACGAGGATCAGCGGCTTATCGTCGAGCAGGATCGCGGAACCGTGAAGAACGACGAAGGACAGGTTCAGTACGCGAAGGTCCAGCTGGGTTATTGCCACATCACGTCGCCGATTTCCGGGCGTATCGGGCTGCGTCTGGTCGATCCCGGCAACGTGGTGTTCTCGGGCAGCTCGACTTCGATTGCCGTCATCACGCAGTTGCAACCCATCACGGTTGTGTTCAACGTCGCGGAGGACAACCTCGCGCAGGTCCACGACGAAATCACCCGGCGCGCGTCGCTGCCCGTCGATATTTTCGACCGGTCGCAGCAGACAAAAATCACGACCGGCAAACTGCTGACGCTCGACAACCAGGTCGATACGTCGACCGGGACAGTGCGTTTTCGCGGGCAGTTCGACAACGCGCAGCTCACGCTCTATCCGAACCAGTTCGTCAACGCGCGGTTGCTGGTGAAGACATTGAAGAACGTCGTGCTCGTCCCGACGGCGGCGCTCCAGCATAACGGCACGCAGGCGTTCGTCTACGTGGTCGCGGGTAATACCGTGAAGATGCACACCCTCACCGAGCTGGCGACGGAGAACGACGCGGCGGCCGTGAGCGGAATCGATGCGGGCACGGTTGTGGCGATTTCCAGTTTCGACAAGCTTCAGGACGGGGCGCAGATCACGGTCCAGAACGCAACCGCGCCGGGGTCGAAAACGTCAGCGGGGAACGGGCCCGATACGGGCGCCGCAAGTGGCGCGAGCGGGACAGCCGCGGCGGAAGGCGGCAGTGGCGCCAGCGGCACGAAAGACGCGGACATGAAGGCCGGCCAGACGTCATGAACCCGTCGCGACTCTTCATCGTCCGGCCGGTGGCGACTGCGCTGCTGATGATCGCCATTCTGGTCATCGGCCTCGCCGCGCTGCCGGGGCTGCCGGTTTCCGCGCTGCCGGAAGCCGACTATCCGACGATCCAGGTCAAGACGTTCTATCCAGGCGCGAGTCCGGACGTGATGTCGTCGGCGGTGACGGCGCCGCTCGAGCGCCAGTTCGGCCAGGTCGCGGGCCTCACGCAGATGACGTCGACCAGTTCGGACGGCAGTTCGGTCATCGTGCTGCAGTTCGCGCTTGCGCTGAACATCGATGTCGCCGAGCAGGAAGTGCAGGCCGCGATCAACGCCGCCACCAGCTACCTGCCGACCGATCTGCCCGCGCCACCGGTCTACAGCAAATCGAATCCGGCCGACGCGCCGGTCATCACGCTCGCGCTGACGTCCCGCGCGTTGCCGCTCTCGGCGATCGAGGACCTGGTCGATACGCGGCTCGCACCGAAGATTTCACAACTGAGCGGTGTCGGTCTCGTGACGATCAGCGGCGGCCACAAACCGGCTGTGCGAATCCAGGCGAACCCGGTTGCGCTCGCGTCATACGGCCTGAACCTGGAAGACCTGAGATCGGCGCTTACAAGCACCTCCGTCAACATGGCGAAGGGCACGTTCGACGGCCCCGCGCAGGCGTTCCAGATCAACGCGAACGACCAGCTGCTGTCGGCGAAAGGCTTTCGCGACGTCATCGTCGCGTATAAAAACGGCGCGCCGGTGATGCTCACCGATGTCGCGAAGATCACGGACGGCATCGAGAACACGAAACTCGCGGCCTGGAAAAACGAAACGCCGGCGATACTCGTCAATATCCAGCGGCAGCCTGGCGCGAACACGATCGCCGTCGTCAATGAAATCCAGCAGTTGCTGCCGAAGCTGAAAGCCACACTGCCTGCCGCGGTGGAAGTGACCGTGCTGACCGACCGCACGACGACGATCCGCGCATCGGTGAAGAACGTGCAGTTCGAACTGATGCTCACGATCGCGCTCGTCGTGATGGTGATGTTCCTGTTCCTGCGCAGCTTCGCCGCCACGATCATTCCGACGGTTGCCGTGCCGCTCTCGCTGATCGGCACACTCGCCGTCATGCACGCGCTCGGCTACAGCATCAACAATCTCACGATGATGGCGTTCACGATCGCGACGGGTTTCGTCGTCGACGACGCGATCGTGATGATCGAGAACATCTCGCGCTTTCTCGAGGAGGGCATGAAGCCGATGGAGGCCGCGCTGGAAGGTGCGCGTCAGATCGGCTTCACGATCGTCTCGCTGACCATTTCGCTGATCGCCGTATTGATTCCGTTGCTGTTCATGGGCGATGTCGTCGGACGGCTGTTCCGCGAATTCGCGGTCACGCTGAGCGTCACGGTGCTTATTTCAGGCATCGTTTCGCTGACGCTGACGCCGATGATGAGTTCGCGTCTTTTGCGTCACACGCCGGACGCCGAACAGAACCGCTTTTACCGCTGGACGCAGGCACGTTTCGACCGCGTTATCGCCGCGTACGGACGCAGCTTGCGCTGGGTGCTCGATCATTCGACCGCCACGCTGTTCGTGGTGCTCGCGACGCTGGTGCTCACCGTTTTCCAGTACATCGAGATTCCCAAGGGATTTTTCCCGCCACAGGATACCGGCATCATCCAGGCGATTTCGCAGGCGCCCGAGTCGATCTCGTTCGCCGCGATGTCGCGAAAGCAGCAGCAGCTGGCGAGCGAAATCCTCAAGGATCCGGCGGTGGCGAGCCTGTCTTCGTTCATCGGACAGGACGGTATCAACACGACGCTCAATAGCGGCAGAATCCAGATCAACCTGAAGCCGGTCGCCGAACGGGGCCTGACGGCAAGCGAAGTGATCGACCGTCTGCGCGACCGGCTGCGCGATGTGCCCGGCGTGCAGCTTTATCTTCAGCCGGTGCAGGACCTGACCGTGGACGACCGCGTGAGCCGCACGCAGTATCAGTACACGCTCGAAGACCCGGACATGCAGGAACTCAACCAGTGGACCGGCCGGCTCGTCGCGAAACTGCGGACACTGCCCGAACTGGTCGACGTGACGACCGACCAGCAGAACAATGGCATCAGCACCGATCTGACCATCGACCGGCCCACGGCCTCGCGTCTGAACATCACGCCGGACCAGATCGACTCCACGCTGTACGACGCGTTCGGCCAACGCCAGGTGAGCACGCTCTATACGCAGTCGAACCAGTATCACGTGATCCTCGAAGCACTGCCGGAGTTCCAGCGTAATCCTGCGCAACTCAATCGCATCTACATTCAGGGCAGCACGAATTCCGCCGCCACGTCTGCGGCGCAGAGCACGTCGGGCCGCACGTCGCTGAGTTCGAGCGGGACGGTGTCGAGTCTCGTTGCGTCTTCGAACCAGAGCCTCGCCGCGACAACGCCGACCACCGTGCTTGCGTCGCGCGCATCGGGTGGATCGGGTTCGGGTTCATCATCGTCCTCGTCCGGGGCGAATGCGGGTTCGAACAGTACGGGTAACGCTGGCGGATCGGGCGGCGCGGGAACAGGCAGCACTTCAGGTAACTCGACGTCGCAATCGACACCAGTGCCGCTTAGCGCCGTCAGCCGGTTCACGACACGCTCCGCGCCTTTGACGATCACGCATCAGGGGCAGTTTCCGGTTGTCACGATCTCGTTCAACGTGGCGCCGGGCGCGTCGCTCGGGCAGGCTGTCGCGGCGATCCAGCGCGCCCAGGGCGACCTGAAGATGCCCGCCAGCGTGCAGCCGGATTTTCAGGGCACGGCAGCAGCGTATGAAGATATCGGCTCGAACGAAGCGTTGCTGATTCTCGCCGCGCTGGTCGCCGTCTATATCGTGCTGGGCATCCTGTACGAGAGTTTTATTCACCCGGTCACGATTCTTTCGACGTTGCCTTCCGCGGGCGTGGGCGCGTTGCTGGCGCTGCGGCTCTTCCACGAGGACCTTGGCATCATCGCGGTGATCGGCATCATCCTGCTGATCGGTATCGTGAAGAAGAACGGCATCATGCTCGTCGATTTCGCGCTCGAGGCGGAGCGCACGCGCGGCCTGAGCCCTGTCGAAGCCGTGTTCGAAGCGGCGCAACTGCGCCTGCGGCCGATCCTGATGACGACGCTCTGCGCGCTCTTCGCCGGCCTGCCGCTCGCGTTCGGCTCGGGCATCGGCGCGGAACTGCGCCGGCCGCTCGGTATTTCGATGGTGGGCGGCCTGCTGCTGAGCCAGGTGCTGACGCTGTACACGACGCCCGTCGTCTACGTTTTCTTCGACGGACTCGCGAAGCGTTTCCGGCCGCGTGGCGCGCGGCCTCGCGGTCCATGGACGGCTGGCGAAACGTGATCAACATCTCGTCACCGTTCATCAAGCGGCCCGTCGCGACGACGCTGATGGCGATGGCGATCGTCATCGCCGGCGCGATTGCGTTCAGGCAACTGCCGGTGGCGTCGCTGCCGCAGGTGGACTTCGCGACGATCACCGTCGCCGCCACGTTGCCGGGCGCGAGCCCGGAAGTGATGGCGTCTTCCATCGCGACGCCGCTCGAACGCCAGTTCGGCCGCATCGCCGGCGTGACGCAGATGACATCGTCCAGCACGCTGGGCGTGACCTCCGTGACGCTGCAGTTCGACCTCAGCCGCGATGTCGACGGCGCCGCACGGGACGTCGAAGCTGCCATCAATGCCGCGCGCGCCGACCTGCCGGCCAACCTGCCTTCCAATCCGACCTACCGGAAGATCAATTCCGCGATCGCGCCGATAACGGTGCTAAGCCTGACCTCGGATTCCGCCGACCGGGGCCAGCTGTACGACCTCGCGTCCTCGGTCATTTCGCAGAAAATCGCGCAGCTGCAGGGCGTCGGGCAGGTTCAGGTGGTGGGCAGCTCGTTGCCCGCTGTGCGCGTCGATCTGAACCCGGCCCAGCTCAACAGCTATGGCATCGGCGTGCAGAACGTCGCGAAGGCCCTGTCGGTCCAGAACTCGAACCGGCCGAAAGGCGGCTTCAGCGACGATCTGACCACTTCGGTCATTACCGCAAACGACCAGATCTCCCGCGCGCAGGATTACGCGCCGCTGGTGGTCAGTACGAGCAACGGCAAGGTCGTGCGCCTGCGCGACGTCGCGCACGTCTACGATTCCGTGCAGACGCTGCGTTCGGCGGGCTACGTCAACGGCAAGCCGTCGGTCATCCTGCTTGTTTTCAGGCTGCCGAACGCGAACGTGATCGATACGGTGGATCGTATCAAGCAGGCGTTGCCGTCGATCCGCGCGTCGATGCCCGCAAGCGATCACCTGCAGCTCATGCTCGATACGACCACCACGATCCGGTCGTCCGTGAACGACGTCGAACGCACGCTCATGCTGTCGATCGTGCTCGTGATCGGTGTGGTGTTCGTGTTTCTGCGCAGCCCGGGTGCGACGTTGATTCCAGGTGTCGCCGTGGCGATTTCGCTGATCGGCACGTTCGCCGTGATGTATCTGCTGGGTTTCACGCTCGATAACCTGTCGCTGATGGCGCTGACCGTCTCGACCGGCTTTGTGGTCGACGACGCGATCGTGGTGATGGAGAACATCACGCGGTTGATCGAGCGCGGCGTGCCGACCATGCGTGCCGCGTTCCAGGGCACGCAGGAAGTCGCGTTCACGGTGATCGCGATGAGTCTTTCGCTGCTTGCGGTTTTCGTTCCCATTTTGTTCATGGGGGGCGTGCCAGGGCGACTCTTTCACGAATTCGCGTTCACGCTCGCGACCTCCGTTGCGATATCGATGGTGATCTCGCTGACCGTGACGCCCGCGATGTGCGCGTACCTGCTCAAGCCCGCGAGCGACACGCAGCATGGCAGGCTGTACCGGTGGAGCGAGCGTGGCTTCAACCATATTCTGGCGGCGTACCGGACCACGCTCGGCTGGGCGATCCAGCATCCACGCACGGTGATATTCAGCCTCGTGCTGACGCTTGCACTTAACGTCGTGCTGGCGGGCATCGCGCAGAAAGGGCTGTTCCCGCAGCAGGATACGGGCACGATATTCGGTGGCTTTCAGGGCGCGCAGGACGCTTCGTTCCAGTCGATGAACCGCTCGCTGATGAGCATTCAAAGCGTGATCCGCCAGGATCCCGCCGTCGAGAACGCGGCCGGATTCGCCGGCGGGCAGGGCGGCCCGGGCGGCGGCGCGAGCAACGTGGGGTTTGTGTTCATCACGCTCAAGCCGCGCAACGAACGGGACGTGACCGCGACGGAAGTCGTCGACCGCCTGCGTCCAGAACTCAACGCGATCGCGGGGGCGTCGACGTTCCTGCAGGCGGCGCAGGATATCGGCGTGGGCGGGCGGCAGAGCAATGCGCAGTACCAGTACCAGCTATCCGCCGATACCGTCGATGCGTTGAGTCAATGGGCGCCCGTGCTGTATCACGCGATGCAGAAAATGCCGCAGATCAGGGATGTCACAACCGACCAGCAGAACAACGGCCTGCAGGCCCTGTTCGATTACGACCGCATGACGGCCGCCCGGTTCGGCATCACGCCAAAGCTGATCGACAACGCGCTTTACTACGAATTCGGCGAGTCGCAGGTTTCGACCATCTACACGTCGCTCAACCAGTATTACGTCGTGATGCAGGCGAATCCCGCGCTCCTGCAATCGCCATCGACATTGCAATCGACATATGTTCATGCATCGGGGAAGGGCGCGGTGCCGCTCGGGGCGTTCTCGACCACGCGGGTGTCGACTTCGCCGCTCTCGGTCAACCATTCCTCGTTCTTTCCTTCGGTCACCATCGCGTTCAATCTCGCGCCGAACGTATCGCTCGGACAGGCCACCGCGCTCATCACGCAGATGCAGCAACGCCTCGGCACGCCCGCGAATATCACCGCCCAGTTCGCGGGCACCGCGCAGGCGTTCCAGAGTTCGCTTGCCAGCGAGCCGTTCCTGATTCTCGGTGCGCTGCTGGCGATCTATATCGTGCTCGGCATGCTTTATGAAAGCCTGATTCATCCGGTTACGATTCTCACCACGCTGCCGTCCGCGAGCGTGGGCGCGATGATTGCGCTCATCCTCTTTCATAGCGAGCTGGACGTGATCTCGCTGATCGGCATTTTCCTGCTGATCGGGATCGTCAAGAAGAACGCGATTCTGATGATCGATTTCGCGTTGCAGGCCGAACGTATCGAAGGCAAAAGCACCGAAGACGCGATCTTCGAAGCCTGCATGCTGCGTTTCAGGCCTATCCTGATGACGACGGTTGCCGCGGCGCTGGGCGCGCTGCCGCTTGCGATCGGTCACGGCACGGGCTCGGAGTTGAGACGGCCGCTGGGCATTGCGATTGTCGGCGGATTGATCTTCAGCCAGATGCTCACGCTTTATACGACGCCTGTGATCTACCTGTATTTCGACCGCATGCGTCAGCGCTTCAACCGACGCCGCCAAGACCGCGCGGGTCGCAATTCGCCCGCGCAAACCTGATCTGATCTGCCGGAAAAGCCATGCAGAAGTTCGCCCGATTCATCGCTCCTTCACTGCGCATCCTCGCGTGCGCGGTTCTGTTTACCGCGTTAGCCATGGAAGCGGGGTGTACGGTCGGACCGGACTATGTCCGTCCTTCGGTTGCGACGCCCGCGTCGTTCAAGGAAGCAGGGCCGGCCGTCTCGCCCGATGGCACGACGTGGACACCGGCCAGTCCGCAGGACGCGGCGCAGCGCGGCGCGTGGTGGACAATCTATCAGGAGCCGGAACTGGACGCGCTGGAAGAGCGCCTGAACCACTCGAACCAGAATATCGCGCAGGCGTACCAGAATTTCATGGCGGCCCGCGCGCAGGTGAATCAGGCGCGCGCCAGCTACGCGCCGACGGCCACGCTTCAGCCGGCCTACACGCGCTCCGGATCTTCGTTTTCCGCGCCCGGGATACCCAGCAACGGCATGCGATTCACGAGCAACGATTTCAACTTTCCGCTGGCGATATCGTGGGAACCGGACCTGTGGGGACGCATCGGCAACACCGTGCGGGAATACGCGAACGCAGCGCAGGTGAGCGCCGCCGATCTGGCCAACAAGCGGCTTAGCGAACAGGCCAGCCTCGCTCAATACTATTTTGAACTGCGCGGGCAGGACGAACTCATCGCGCTGAACGAACAGACGATCGAGGCTTATCGCAAGAGTCTTGCCTTGACCGAAGTGCTGGGACGCACGGGCATCGATAGCGCGCAGTCGGTGGCTCAGGCGCAACTGAATCTGAAGACAGCGGAGGCGTCGGCGACGAATCTGCGACTCGCGCGCGCGCAGTATGAGCATGCGATTGCGTTGCTGACTGGCGAACCGGCTTCGACGTTCTCGTTGCCTTCCAGGCCGCTCACGACAGTTGCGCCGGCGATTCCCGCCGGAATTCCATCGACGCTGCTTCAGCGCAGGCCCGACATCGCGGCGGCGGAGCGCTCGATGTCGCAGGCGAACGCGTTGATCGGCGTCGAGACGGCGGCGTTTTATCCGACGGTGAGCATTTCGCTGTCGGGCGGCTTCGAAAGCTCGTTGCTGCAGAACTGGTTCACGTGGCCGGCCCGGTTTTTCTCGCTGGGACCGTCGGTTTCCCAGACGCTCTTTGACGGCGGTTTGCGCACGGCGACGGTCGCGCAATACAAGGCGCAGTACGAGGGCACGGTGGCGGCGTATCGTCAGACCGTGCTGACGGCTTTCCAGCAGACGGAGGATTACCTCGCCGCGCAGCGCATTCTGGCCACGCAGCTGGAACAGCAGAAGGCGGTGGTGGCCGCTGCGCAGCGTTACTACGATCTTTCGACGGCGCGGTATCGCACGGGTGTGGATACGTACCTGAATGTGTTCGTCGCGCAGACGGCGTTGCTCTCCGATCAGCAGACGATGATCACGCTGCGCGTGCAGCAGATGACAAGCAGCGTGCAGTTGATCGAGGCGCTGGGCGGCGGATGGGACGTGTCGCAGCTTCCGGCGGAGAAGGATGTGACTTCGGTGGAGGGGATGTAGGGGAGTCGGTCTGGTAACACACTGAGCGCGTAGCCACGCCATACGCGTCATCCAGCACATCCATTTTTGACAGTTTCAACGCGATCTTCATGATAGCGTTCAAGGCCACAAGGACGCTTTCGTCGAGATGTAACCATCCGGGACCGGCGTACCGGGCGGCACAGCCCACATAGAGGTTTTATCGACACAACTGAGGAAACGATGAAGAAACTGTTCTCCCTCGCCGTGTCGGTTCTCCTGCTCGTTAGCGGGCTGCTTTGCCAGCATGCAGCGCTTGCAGACAGCGCCACGCCGGAATCGACGACTCGCGCGTTTTACGCGTGGTACATCAAGCTGCAATCCGACGACAGCTATCCGTTACTGAATAACGGCATTTACACCTACGTGTCGAAGGCGACAGTCGACGCGCTACGGAGCGCCTGGCGCCACGACCGGTTGCCAGGCGACAGCGACTACTTCACGAAGGTGCAGGACTGCGACGAGCAGGACGGGTCCGCCCACATCGCAACGCATCGGGCGGTCGTGCGCCGCGACGTCGCGGTTGTGTGCGTTACCTTCGGTTCAAAAGACAAAACCAGCGTGCTGGTGTCTCTGCGCAAACAGGGCGGAACGTGGCGGATCATCAAGGTGGACGACACACCCGAAGCGGCTGGTCAGGATGCGGATTCACCCGGCCATCTCCCCGTCCGCGACAGCGTTTCGCCAGAGGTTGATCGCTGACAGACTGAGCGCGCTCAGAAACGCAGCCCGACGCCGGCTTCGATCACATCGGTATCGCGATCGTAGCGCGTGACGACGCGATTCCATGTCACTCGCGTCAACCAGCGCTGGCCGAACCGGTAACTCGCCGACACCGAGATGAGCCCGGAAATGCGCCCGTCGCCCGTCTGGTTTTGCGGAGAATCCTCGTTTTGTGTGATTGCGAAGTATGGGCCGACACCGGCCGACAATGTCAGGCGGTCGTCGAAGAAAGCACGCGTGCCCCAGATCTGAACCGCGGCGCCATCCCGACGCGGCTGTGAACGGTTGCCTTCATGAATATACGAAGCGGTCACATCGACGTACCGCCACACGCCCCGTCTGTATTCGAGGCCTCCCGCGAGAGCCGTTTGCGAACTGGTGCTGTTCAGGATCGTCTCGCCGAACAACACGGTGAGTTCGTTGTTCGTGACGTTCGATGTGCGCGGAGTGGGCCGCTGTCGCGGGCCGGGTTCGTCGTTCCCATCCAGTTCGTAACCCACGCCGAAGAGCAGCGCTGTCGTGTCGCGGCCGCCAAACACCTGGGCGTGGTTGAGCTGCATCTGGGCAATCCAGCGGCTATCGAAATACCAGGCAGCACGGGCGCTCCATAATGCACCCCAGCCGTGCGTGTTCGAATAGCCCGCACCGGCCTCTGCTGCAGTCGTGTCAAAGTAGTGGTAGGGCCCAACGCCGGCCGACAGCTCGAGGCGGTCGTTCCACAGGGGCAGTCGACCCCAGACCTGCACGGATGGGCCATCGCGATGATGATTGGGGATGTGGCCTTCGTTCAGCCAGGAGAAACTCCATGCCGCGTAGCGTCCGAGACCCTCTCGATAACTGCCTTCCCATGAATAGGAGTTCGCGCTGTCGCTGACAAGAGGCCCGGCGAGGAAGGAGAATTCCTGTGCACTCGCGGGCGTCGAAAAAATGAGGCAGCCACTGAGCAGAAACGGGACCGGCAGGGAGGCGCATTTCGAAAGAGTCTTGTGCACGCGTGATATCGGATATTCAGGTTGGTGGCTTCCGCGATTCGTCGCGTACGACGCTCAAGGATAATGAAGGCCAGTTCGAGCATCGACGGCGGTTGTCAACGTACTTGTCGCGTCACTTCACGCGAACTGCTTTAGTTCTGCCGGTTGCATGCGCTCCGGATTGAGCCAGA
>NZ_CAJQYY010000035.1 GCF_907164575.1 Paraburkholderia gardini | reverse complement strand
TAGGCTTTCATTCACCCTGATTTTACCGCCCCCGGACCATGTCTATAAGAATCAGATAACACGACAAGTAGTCTGACGCCGGGGGTTACCGCCAATCGCACCACCCGTCGCGCCCTGCGCCGTCGTGCCCGCCGCGTTTGTGATCTGGCCGCTCGCCGTGAGCGTGAGGCCGTCGCCGTTATCCGACACGATGCGTCCGGCCGTGTTCTGCACGTTCGCGCCCGACACATTCATCGCGCCGGCCGCTTCGAGCCGGCCTGCGGTATTGTCGATGTCGCCGCTCGACACCACGTCGAGCGCCTGCGCCGATGTGATCGAGCCGGATGCATTTCGCAGGCTGCTCGCCGCAACCGTCGCCACACCGTTGGTGCCGATGCGGCCGTGATCGTTCGCGAGCGCGCCGGTCTGGACGGTCAGTGTTCCCGTGCCCGCCTGGCTGATCGTTCCGCTCGTGTTGGTGAGATTGCCCGAGCGGATCGTCGTGTTCTGCGCGTTCGTGGTGACCGTGCCGCCGGTATTGTCGAAGGCGCCCGATGCGGCCAGCGTCGTGTCGCCCGCGCCGGTTTGCGACAGCGTGCCGCTGCGATTTGAAATGCCACCTGCCGTCACGCCCAGTTGCGCGGCGCTCATTTGTCCCTGATCGTTCGTCACGGTTCCCGCAGCATTGGCCGTCAGACTGCCGCCCGTCTGCATCGACGCCCCGGTGTGGACGATATTGCCGGCGTCACCACCCGCGCCGGTCGCCGTCAGGGACGCATTGCCCTTCGCGAGCGTTTGCCCGCCGGCCATGTTCAAACTGCTACCCGAGAGCGCGAGATCGCCCCCCGCCATCTGTTGCCCCGTGGTGCTCACGCTGCCGGTACCCGTCACCGCGAGGCTGCCGGTTCCGGTGACGTTGCCGTTCGCGTCGATGCCCGCACCGAGCGAGCCGGTCGAGTTGACGCTCGCCCCCGTGACGGCCGTGTTGCCGAGCGCGGCAATCGTGCCGCTGTTCGTTACCTGCCCCCGGCCGTTCAGCGTCGTACTCTGCGTCGCATAGACGGACCCGCTGTTCGCCACGTCGCCCGCTGTGGAGATCGCGACGTTGCCGTTCGCACTTGTCGAGCCAGACAAGATCACCTTGCCCCGGCTGCTGATCTGGAGGTCGCCGGCTTGCGACGCAATCGTGCCCGCGCTATTGACGCCGACGCCGGTCTCCGTGCCCACCAGCATGATCTTGCCGGCGTACATGCCACCGAGCTGCGCGACGTCGATCGCGACGCCCGGACTGTTGCCGTCCGCGCCGAGCGATGTCGCGTTCAGATCGCCATGACGTACGTCGTTGTTGCCCGTCACGACGTTGAGCGACTGTCCCGCCCAGATCTTGCCGTTGACGGCCACGCTGCGCGCGATCAGGTCCACCTGGTCGACATTGCTGCCGTTCAGGCCCGCCGATCCGATCTGGATCTGGCCGCCCGTCACGTGAAACGCATCCAGACTGCCCGTGCCGCCGAAGACCGGCGTGCCGGTCGTCAGGATGCCACGGCTCGTGTTGATAAAACCGCAACCGTTACAGTAGATCCCCGCCGGGTTGGCGATCACCACTTCGGCCTTCTGGCCCGCCACCTCGGTGTAGCCCAGCAACTGGCTCGCGTTGCCGCCCACGACCTGGTTCACGATCACGCGCGCGCTGCCCACGGCGAGATTCGGATTACCCGTCACGTACCCGCCGAGCTGGGTCTGCACGCTGGTTGCCGAATTGTTCAGGATCAAACCTGACTGGCCGACGTTGTAACTCGTATAGGCGTTGTTCGAGACGCCGGCTCCATTCGGCGTGGCGATCTGAACGATCGGCAGACCGTTCGCCGTCACGCCGACGGCTGGTCTGCTGCCGGACGTGGGCGCCACGACGACCTGCGCGTCGGCCCACAGCGGCTGCATGCCGAGCGCACACATTGCCGCGAACGCAACATGCCGCATCGACAGCATATCGACGAAGCTCACGCATACGCGCATCAAAGGCGTACGACGATGCATGCCGGCCGAGCGGCCCTTTCCAGTCCCCGTTGCCGTTTCCTGCACGGCCGTCCAGAGACCACGAGCCGCATTGAAAATGACACGATAGATACTCTTGTTCATAGCAGGAAACTCACGCTGAAACCCGCCACTGGCCAGTGGTTCGGGAAACGGTCCGGCTGGTACAGCGGGCCGCCGATGAAAACGTCATAGCTGACGTGCCTGAATGCGCTGCCGCGCAGGCCGATGACGGCCCCCACGAGACGGCGGCCGAGCAGGTTGTTCGCTTCGGGACCGAAGACCTCACCGCCGTCGATGCCCAAATACAGCGCCTGGCCGAATCGCTGCAAGGGAATCTCCAGGTCATTGCGCACGAACACGCCCTTCTCGGCGGCCAGCATCGTGTCGCCGTCGAAACCGCGCACCGTGTAGCGACTGCCGATCGAGAAGTACTCGGTCGGATACAGCACGTCGGGCGTGTTCTGCGCACGCACCGTGGCCGTATAGCGCAGCGGAAAACCCGCGATCGCGAATGGCACGCTCAACGTCGCGTCGAGCGTTTCCATGTGGTAGTAGGACGTGGGTGCACCACTCGGCAGATCGGGTTGCGCACCGAACCACGGCACGCCCCACCGATAGGCGAGCGTGCTGTCGAGTTGCGCCGCGCCGAAGTAATGCTTGTGTTCCCAGCCAAGTTCCGCGTAACTGTTGTCGCGGTGTTGAACGTCGATTTCCGAGCCATCGATGAACGCTTCACTGAAGCGCTTGCCGACGCGGAATGCGACCATGTTCTTCTGCACCTGATTGCGATAGAACTGGTATTCCGTCTTGACATCGAAGGTGCTGGACTTGCCGCTCGATACAAGCGTCGTGAACGCGCCTGCGATCTGCTGGTGGTAGTCGTACCGGCTGGCCGTGGCGGTGAATGTCCAGTTGCCCCAGGGAATCGAGTAATACGCGCTGCTGCCATGCGTGCCGTATTGGCTCGTATGGCCGTCGAGGTCGTGGTTGTAGCTGATGTTGAGGAGGTCGGACAGGCCAAGCGGATTGTCGAGCGTCAGGCTTGCGCTGCCTTGAAACTGGCCGGTCGACCTGAGCCCGCTGTCGTCGGCGCTCACGGCCAGCGACCACGGTTTCTGCCGTTTGACCGCAATCACAATGTCGCTTTCGCCCGTCGATGCTCCCGGCACGATCTGCATGTCGACGTCCTGATTCGGCACGCGTTTCATCTGCTCGAGACCCTGCTCGAGATTGCGCAGATTCAGCAGATCGCCGGCTCTCGTCGGAAACGCATTGCGCCACGTGCCATAGATCGACGGATCGGCAAAGCGGATCGCGCTGATGACACCCGGAATCAGTTCGAGCTTCAGCTTGCCGGTGGACAGATCCTGCGGCGCGATGACCACGCGCGTTGTCGAATAGCCCTTCTCGATAATGCGCGCCATGACCCGATGCACGATCAGGTTGAGCCCTTCCCTGCCGACACACTGCCCTCGATAGCACTGCAGATAGTCGTTGACGAACATCAATTCGCCAGGGAACAGAGGATTGGGCAACAACGCGCGCGCACCGGCCGACTCCACGGCATCGCTCAAACCGGGTGGCACTTCCAGCGTCAGTTCGTCGACCTTGAAGCACGGCGATTCGACGGGAACCTTGCCGTCGTCTTCGGCCGGGCGCTCGACGGGTTGAAGCGCAACGTTCGGCGCGTTGATCGCACGCTCGCGTTCGATCGCCTGCTCCTGTGCGCGGTGACGCTGCTCCTGTTCGCCAAGCGGATCGGCGGCCTGTGCGTGTGTGATGTCGACGTGCGAGGCTGCCAGCAATGCGGCACATAACGACACGAGCCGAACTAACGTTCGCCCCCGCGCGTAACCTCTGCCCACGAATTCGCATGCCGCTTTCGGTAACCGTGCAATCCGGCCTGATTTGTTCTTCTTCATTACGTCGATCTTGTTATGGCGCCGGCATCGACGCAGCTGTTCTGAACGTCAAACTACGGGCAGGCCCAGGCTCCTGCCACTGCGCTGGACGTCTCGCAAACCCGGTCCACGGCAGAACCGTTCTTCGCAATCAGATCGAGCGCAACCAGCGCGCTCGCGAATCCTCGATGACCCGTGATCGTCGTCCCGATAGGGATGTGGGGCGCGAGGTCCCGCCAGGGAATCCCGGTGACTGGCAAGGTGTCTTTGAAACTGGCGCATCCGGCGGTCGGCGCCACGCGACAGGTACCGAGGAATGAACCGTCGTTTATCGCAATGCCGTTCGGATCGGCCACGTTTGCGCGCGGTCCGATTACGTCAACAGGTTCGCTAATAATGCTGGGATTCGCACTCGTGACCTGATTGACAATTTTCCCGATATTAACGTCGACTAAATTGAGTGAAGCACCGGCGGCGCCTACGTTAAAACTGCTATAGGTGTTGTTCGAAACACCAGCAACTGTCGGCGCGATATTGACGGTTTGATGCCCATTCGCGGCGGTTGAAACCAACGTTGCGGTGCCGCCATCAACAGCCATGCCAATTGCATATGTATTGCAAGGAACGACAACCAGTACGGCGGTGATCAGCCTGATTTGAAATCGATGCAGACACGGGCTTCCGTGGCTTGCGCTGCTTCCCCGTGCGCGGCCTGATATTCCTGTTTGCACGCAACTGTTCGTTGCGGTTTCTCCTGGTGGATTCGCTCAATACGCGCGACTTTTTCGGCCGCAGCTTTCGTACGATGATTAACGACCCTCACGAGACGTTTCTTTAGGAATGTCTGGAAAGATTTTAATTACGATTCGCCTTCAAAAAACAAACCTGCTTCTGAAACCCAAGCAGACGTCAGGCGGCCCCGATTGGGGAATCGAAAGCCACCAGGAAAATTCAGAGTCTCTCTCGGTAGAGAGGCCTTGATTGTGGTTCCATTTATTGGTACCATATTTTGCAATGAATGCTGCTCATCGAAAAACCTTGGCCGCCGTATTCACCGACCCCGTTTCCAGGTCGCTGGAGTGGCGACGCATTGAAGCGCTGCTAATGGCAGTGGGGTGCCAGGTAATCGAGGGGAATGGGTCGCGGGTGCGATTCGAGAAGAATGGGATCATCGCCTCGTTTCACCGGCCGCATCCCGCCAAGGAAGCCAAACCCTATCAGGTACGCGATGCGCGGCAGTTTCTGGAAAATCTGGGAGTCCATCCATGAGCAATACCATGATGCACAACGGCTATGCAGCCCGTGTGGAATATAGCGAGGAAGACGGTTGTTTCGTCGGGCATATCGCGGGTATCCGGGATGTCGTCGGTTTTCATGGCGAAAGCGTAGCCGAGTTGCGCGCTGCTTTCGAACAAGCCGTTGACGACTACCTGGAAACCTGCAAAAAACTGGACCGTGAGCCAAACCATCCCTATTCGGGGCAGTTCCGTCTGCGCCTGTCGCCCGAGTTACATGCCCGGGCCGCGATGCTGGCAGAAGCACGAGGCAAGAGCCTGAACGTATGGGTGGCAGAGGCCATCGAGCGCAGCGTGACGGCCCCTGTGTGACGACTTGTCCTGGCTCTCTGTGCCACGAATTACCTTGACCAAAGAAGGCAGAAATCGCCCAAAAGAGGACTGAAAGCTCAGTCGACCAATGGAAGGCTACCACCGCAAGTCTTTGATTTGACTGAATTTCTATTTCTGTCTGTTTATGGCGTATGGGACTCTTAATCCGTAGGTCGACAGTTCGAATCTGTCACACCCCACCAAAGATATCAAGCGCCTAGCCCGGTCATCGCGACTGGGCTTTTTGCTTTCTGAATTCCGTGTAGGCATCTTGGATGCGTATGCATCCATTCCGATCCACATGCTGCCGCGAACACCGAGCTGCAACGCCGGATTGCCTCTGAATACCTGCTGGTCGGCCAAGTGCCCGTGCTGCGCTATAAGGCACAGGGGCCAAGCGGCAACCGATTGTTCTTCCCAGAACGCAACAAGACCATGTCGGCGTTAGCTGAGGCCAGACGTGGGGAGATTTCATGTATCGTGGTTGCGGCGGGCGGGCGCCAGGAGGTCGAGCCGCCCTCGAATCGGCGGCTCTGGTTGATTAAAAACGGGCACACGATGCTTTAACTGCATAGTTAATTTGCGGTCGCACTAACTCTGGCTCGCTTGTAGCCCAGTCTCACTGAATTAGACACCGGTCGACGGGTCTCTGTGGCGCGGGAATTTGCAAGTGATTGATTCTCCGGGAGGTGCAGGTGCGCCTTTTGTGGCGCCCTACGACGGCTACATCGACGCAAATATGTCTGGTTCAACCCGAATCGCTAGCCACTTACCGTTATTTCATCCCGTACCACGCTCCGCGCCCACTGCCGTGGGGCTCCAGGTGCCCTCTGTCGACCAGATCACGGAAGTGCTGCTTCAAGGTATTGCGACTGCTACCGGTGAGCTTGATAGCCTCGGCCATCGTGATTCGTCCATGCTCGCGAGCGAACTCGACGATTTGCAAGGACAGCACAGGCAGAACCGCCAGCACGATTTTCTCGCGCTCAATTTTCTTCTCAAGCCGTCGAACCTGTTCGGCAAGCGAGCGAAGGTAAAACATCAGCCACGGCTGCCAGTTCGGCTCATCGCTGCGGATTGTCCCCTGTGTCTGGCGCAAGGCCAGATAGTAGCCTTCCTTGTTCGCCTCAATCACGCTTTCCAGCGAGCTATATGGCACGTAGGCATATCCGGCCTGAAGCAGCAGCAAAGTCGTCAGCACGCGACTGAGTCGCCCGTTTCCATCCTGGAAGGGATGGATTTCCAGAAACACGACGACAAAAATGGCAACGATCAGCAGCGGGTGCAAGCGCGATTTTTCGCGCTCGTCATTGACCCACGACACCAGTTCGATCATCAGGCGCGGCGTGTCGAAGGGCGTGGCCGTTTCAAAGACGACGCCGATTTGCCTGCCGTTTTCGTCGAAAGCAGAGACGTTGTTAGAGCTCGTCTTGTAGTGGCCTCGGTGCCGCTCGTCTTTCAGGCTGTGCCGGAGAAGGATCTGATGCAGTTGCTTAATGTGATTCTGATTGAATGGGATGTCCTGCCATGAACTGAACATCAAATCCATGAGCTCGGCATACCCCGCCACTTCCTGCTCGTCTCTCGTTTCGAACTTCTGGATGGCCAGATTCGAAAGCAATCGTTCGACTTCCCGGTCAGATAGCTTGCTGCCCTCGATGCGGGTTGACGAGCCGATGCTCTCGATGGTCGCCACCCGTCGCAAGGACGACAACCGATCCGGTGCAAGTGTGCTCAAGGCACGCCATGCGCCTTTGAATTCGTCGATCCGGGCAATCAGCCCCAAGACCTCTGGCGTAATCTGAAGAGTGTTAGCGTTGAGCATAAACCAATCATACACCCATTTACACCCATTTATGGACTATGAAAATGGGGGTAAATGGATGTGGGAATGGATGCTAGAGGGTGTTAGGCACTTTCAGTCGGACCTGGTATCCTGGTGTGATGACACCACGCAAGCCATACCCGACGGACGTGACGGACGAAGAATGGAGCTTCGCCGTTGCGTACCTGACCTTGATGAACGAAGACGCACCGCAACGCCGATATGAACTTCGCGAAATGTTCAACGCGCTGCGCTGGACGGCGCGAGCCGGTGCCTCGTGGCGTATGCTGCCGACCAACTTTCCGCCGTGGGAACTGGTCTATCAGCAAACACAACGGTGGCTGAACGCGGGTTGTTTCGAGGCGATGGTCAACGACTTGCGTTCGGTGCTGCGTGTGGCTCAAGAGCGTCAGGGGCAACCGAGCGCGGTTATCCTGGATGGACGCACGTTGCAGTCCACGTGCGAAAGCGGCCCGCGTGCGGGTTACGACGGTTATAAGCGCAAGCGTGGCAGCAAGGTTCACATGGCCGTCGATACGCTGGGCAATCTGCTGGCTGTGCACATTACGCCGGCCAACGAGCAGGAGCGCGCGCAGGTGGCCGAGCTTGCCCGTCAGGTTCAGCAGGTAACGGGCCAGACAGTGAAGCTGGCATTCGCTGACCAAGGCTATACAGGCGAGGATGCGGCGCAGGCCGCGCGTGACGAAGGCATCGAACTGCAGGTCATCAAGCTGCCCGAGGCGAAAAAGGGCTTCGTGCTGCTGCCGCGTCGCTGGGTAGTCGAGCGCAGTTTCGGTTGGCTCAACCGGTTCCGGCGACTGGCTCGCGACTACGAGCGCCTGCCCGAAACCTTGGCAGGTCTGCACTTCGTCGTCTTCGCTATGTTGATGCTCGTTCATGCTGCGCCGATTATCCAAAGTTCCTAACACCCTCTAGGCACGTCATCTTATGAAACGGCTCGTGCGCACTACTTCCGGCTAGACGCTGTTCTGGATACTCCCGGAAACGAAAAGGGGTAGGCATTTTGGGTCAGTGCCAGTCCATACCGATCCTTGAGAGCGCAGATCTCTTGCTGGCCCGGGAGATGGAGCGATTCGTGAGGAAGCTCTGGTTATGGTTTCCCCTTCACGGACTGATGCGCAGGCAGCACATCGACGATCGCATCGGCTGTTAAAGGACGAACGGACCGGCCAGCCAACTTCTCACGCCAGTACGCAACCTGCCGCAGCGTGAGGACACGGTCATCGTCCATGACGGCTCTCCAGTCGCGGCGACGCGCGGTAGTGTTCCGGGTCGTTCAGCCACTCGAGCACATCTGCCGAACGCCAGAGGGTGCAGCGTGGGCCAAACCGTACGGCGTGCGGGAAACGCCCGGCCTGCTCCAGTGTCAGGATGGTTTGCCGGGACAGGCGGACGTGGGGGCGAAGATCAGCGAAGCGCAGCAAGTAGCCGGGCGCGAGCGGCGCGGCCGGCCACGGGACAGAAGTTTTCCGGGCCATTGGACTGCCTCCAGGAAACGGGCAGCCTCTTCAGGGTCGACAGGAGGAACACGCCGCGAGCGCGGCAAGAGGCGGGAAAACCGCACAACGCTCAGGCGTGCGTGGCCTCCGGTGGAACACGGCGGAATGCGGTGAGGTTGAAATCGATCAAGCCCAGCCGGATGCGCAGGCAGGCCCGCAGACGGCCCAGGATAGCCGCGAGCATGATGACCACCGCCCGGATCTGCTGCTCAACGACGTGCCATACCGACAGCACGAACAGGCTGAGCATCGCGAGCCATGCGTTCATGCGCCCGGCCTGAAGCAGGCTCGCCGACCTGCTCCGCTTCCACTGCATCTTCCAGGACAGTCCGTAGAAGATCACGATCCACGCGACCATGCCAATGAAGCATTCCAGCATGGGGATCGTCTGGACTTCCAGGCTGAACAGCAATGTGAACATCGCGAGCGCCACGAACGATCCTAATACCGCGACGGGCGCCAGCCGACTCTGATGGCTGACCCTGTCCATCTGCAAGCGAAATCCCTCACAGCACATGCGGATGACATGGGCCGGCAGTGCGACTGCGTCGCCGCTTTGATGGCGCACGTGCAGTTCGATGGAGAAAGGAGTCGTGCTCATAGTAGAAAAACCTATGCCTCTTTATGCGAAAAATCAAGACCACGCGTCACCACCGCTCTGGCCCATCAGGCGATAGCCCCGGTTTGGGCTCCGGCGATCGACTGGCCGTTCGCTGCGGCTGCGTGGCCGAACGAGCTTTCTGCGCCTCACGCGCCCGCTCCCGCTGCTGCCGCATCTGAATCAGTTGCTGCCGTCTTGCCTCCAGTGCATCGTCACCGAACGTGATGTCGAGGCGGTATGCAACGACCAGCACGGCGGTCCGCTCGCGGAAATCCTCACTGCCACTCACGTCGATGTGTGGCCCGAACTTCTGGCGCGCGAGCAGCAGGCCCGTGAGCATGGTGTCCCACTGCGCATCATCTGAATCGAACACAATACCCCAGCCCTCGTCGGTAAACTGTCGCTCGCCCTGGCGCAGATAGTCGACGTTGCCGGTCGCCATATTGACGCGCCAGGTCCAGTTCTCCATGACATGTGCGCGCTTCGGCGGCAGAGGATCCGTGTCATCCCCGAACACGCCGGTGATCCGGTTGCGGCGCTCCGGCTCCTGGGGCGGCTTGCGTCTGCGCCGCTCCGTATAAGCCCAGCCCCGAAGCTGAACGATAGCTGCCTCGCCCCCCTGCTGCGCCATCATTTCGACCCATTCGCGGTACGTCTGAGGCCGCCTCAAGGCCTCACGCTCCATTGCCTGCTGCTCGCGCTGGGCTTCCAGTTCCCGCGCCCGCTCGAAGGCCGACACCGAATACGCGGCCTTGCGCTCAACTGCCGGCAGACCGCTGCTGCGGATGCGCTCGCGCACGTGCCGGTGCCGTTCCAGTAATGCGCGATATTCGCTCTGGTGCCGGGTTTGCATTTGCCGCCGCGCTGCGTCGTATTCGCGACGCTGACTGGCATGGTCGCCGTCATATCGTGCGCGTAGTTCGGCCCGCATCCGGGCACGCACCTCACGGCGGGCTGTGCGCGCCTCGTCAATCTCCCGTTCCAGATAGCGACGTTCGGCACCCGATACCCGGATCACGCGGATCGGCTCCTCCCACGGACCAAGACACTTTTCCAGCCTGCCCTTGCCCAGCTGTTCATGCACACTGCTGGCCTTCACGGGTGTCAGATCCTCCCTGTCTTTCGCGTAGATCGCCAGTCCCTGTCCCTTGATGCGCAATTCCAGTCCGTGTCTGGCCAGCGCTTCATGGACATCCTGCCACGTCGCATCAGCCTGTACCAGCGCAGCCAGCACGTCGTGTTTCGGGTCCCCGCTGGCGTACGTGGCCAGGCTTTCCATGCCGCGAAACGCTTCCATGTCGCGCGCCCGCGCCGGCCGCGATTGCCGTTCCTTCCGCTCGCGATCGCGCTCGATGACGGGCTGGCCGTCACGTTCGATGACGGCATACGGCCCGGGATCATGCTGCCAGCCCTGGCGTAACTCCAGCTCGCGCATGCAGCGATCCAGTTTCAGGTAGCTCAGACCCGGATGCACCGCGCGCCCCGTCTCCAGGTTCACGCGGTTCACGATGACGTGAAGATGCACATTGTCCGTGTCGCGGTGAATGGCAAATACGTGCTGGTGTTCGTCAGGGATCATGCCGAGCGCATCGAGCGCCGCGCGGCCGGCCTCGAACACCTGGGCCTGGTCGGGCTGCTCGCCGTCGCGCCACGAGACCACGAAGTGAAATACCGGGTCGTGCACGCGCGCGCTACGAGTCGCCACCGCGCGCATCTCCGCATGCGCGGTGTCCAGCGACAGGCAATTTGTGAATGTCTCGGTCTCGGGCGCGTGCACGTCATCGGTCCGCGTCACGTAGTCGATCAGAGAGCGGAAACTGCTTCGTCCGTCGCCGCACTTTTTGAACACCTTAGCCAGCATTGTCGACCCGCCGGATCGCCTCAATCACGGCACGCTGGGCGGCTTCAATCTGTCCCATCAGCGCGGCACGCTCACTGGCCGAGCGGAAATCCTCTCCACGCAGATGCTTGATCAGCCCACTGGTTCTGCGCTGCTCGTTGCCCAGTATCGTCAGCGCATCAAGCACGCGGCTGGTGGTGACACTGCGCGTCTTCCGGCCGAGCGCGCAGGCGCGGAAGTACGCCGAGAGCGTCAGGCCGCAGTCGCCGGCCTTCTGCATGATGGTGGCGTGCTCCTCGTCCGTCATGCGCACGCCGACGACGATGGTGTGCTGCCTTTTCTCCGTGTTGCTGGCCATGTGGGTGTCTCCTCTGGAGCTGATACGCGTCCGTGGCGCGCGGTGTCGTGAAACGCATCGGCACGAACGCCTTACAGCCGTCACCTGTACTGGCGCAGTGCGTTCGCACACGCGATCGCCCGGCCACCGGCAGGGCAGACGGCAACGTAACCCCGACCACGGCCAGTGTGCATCGCAAACCAGCGTGCGTAAGCAGAAATTTTGAAAGCGGAGATTCCAGGTCTGGACAACGGCGAACAACCCCGCATCAACCTGTGCGCATCCGTAACGGTAAGCGCCCGGACCTGTTACACCCGCGGGTCAGTTCCCTGTGTACCGTATGAGCCATACCCAAATGGAAGCTACCTCGACAGGACCACACGATGGCTACGAAACGGCAACGGCCTTCGCCCGATCAGTGGGCAACGCTAGACGCAGCACTGGAAGGGTTGCGTGAACGTACGCCGCCCGGCACGGCATCAACGCTGTCACGGGGAATCACCCGACGCGTCGACGCACTGCGCGCAGCGCTGGAATCGGGCTGGCGTATCCGCGATCTCGCGACGTTCTTCAAGGAATCGGCCGGCATCGACGTGTCGCCCAGCACGATCCAGACGGCGTTACGGCAGGCACTGATCGACACCAACCCGGATACCGGGCGTCCTCGCGCGAAGCGGCCACGCAAACGCAGTGCGGCCAGTAGCACGCCTGCCCCGAACAGCATGCAGGCAACGAACGAAGCGGGAGCACGCATCACGCCGTCACCAGATAAACCCGTTGCCACGACGGGAGTAAAGGCGGACATACCACGCGCCCGGATAATCGCGCCGCTGGGTTCAACCCTGACCCAGGGCGCAACGAAGCGAGGACAGCGATGAAGCGATTCGTGATGGTCTGCGGTGACCAGGGCGGAACAGGTAAAAGTCTCATGGCGAGAGCGCTGGCCGATCGTATCCGGTGCGAGCAGCGCGATGCGCTGATGATCGACGGCGACGGGGAAATCGGCAACCTGTACCAGTTCTACGCGAAGGGAGAGCCGGTTCCCGGCCAGATTGAGAACGGCGTTGCGCCGATTCACTTCACCGGTCCGGAACAGGAGCGCGACCAGCTGCTCGCGACCGTCGATCTCGGCCGCCCGGTGATCCTCGCCGACATGCCGGCGGCGCCACTCACGCAACTGAAACAGTTCGACGGTGATACCGGATTCTTCGCGGAACTGACGCGAAGTGGTTACCGGCCCACGTTCGTCAACGTGCTGTCGCCATTCAGCGCCAGTACCCGCACGGTGCGCGAGATGATCGAACTGGCCGGGAAACAGGCCGATTACGTGGTGACGCTCAACCAGTGGTTTGGCGACCATGAAGATTTCTTCATGTGGTATGGCCATGCGAACAGTCCGCCCAGCTCGGGCTACACGATGCGGCCAGATTACGGCGGCGTCGAGATCGCCTTCCCCAGGCTCCAGGCAGGGCTGCTTGTCGCCATTGACGAGCTTCTGCTGACGGTTTCGGATGCACGCGAGGATACCCGGCTCACGACACTTCAGCGCTCGCGCCTGCACCGCTGGATGCAGGCAGTCGATGCGGAGCCGGATGAGGTGACCGGGTATCTGGGGCTGACAAGGAGGCAATGATGGGTAGCGAAGCGTTCGACATGCTGCTTTCGCGGCTCGACAGCGAGGATCGGGAACGCATTCGTGAAATGGCGATGGCCTACGGGCTGACCTTCGATGATCCATCCTGGGTGCCGTTTGCAATCACGCAGGTAACACTGGATGAACTGAAGGCTCAGGTCGAAGATGCGGCCGATGAAATGGAGAAAGCGGCCGATCTCGCCTTGCGCAGGATCGGTAACAGCGCACGCGTGGTCAGCAATCAGGCTTATACCGTCATCGAAGCACAGTCCAGGGCTGTCCAGGGACTGCGGGACGCGATGCTGGACATCGAACGCGCATCCGCCGTCGAGTATCGGACATTGCTGGCCGAACTCGCGGCCGATCAGATCGGCAAGCTCATCGAACAAGGCACGAACGGCATCGTGCAGGATGTGACACGGCAACTGACCGGAAAAGACGGACTGCTTGCTCGCAGCGCGACCGAGTACACCGCAGCGCTGGAACAGGCTCGACAGCGGTTCGTGGCGTCCGTCGATGCGGCCGTGGCGAAGGTGGACGACGCAGCCACAAAGGCTGCCGCGTCGACACGTCGCGGCGTGCGCCGCACGGTATTTCTGGCGATGGGGACCATCGTGGTCTACGCGGTCGTGACCTTCGGGCTGGTGGCTTCCTGGAGCGGTCGCTAGCCAGCCGCCGATGTTCACGCGTCGGGAATATGCAGCGGCTCACAGCGCCCTGCCCGTCCTCCGGCATGGTGATGGTCGCCTGATCGTTGCCAGGGACGCGGCGAGTTGCACCCGGCCGGATGTCAATCCCAGTCTGGCGGCCCATGGCTTGCCGGGCGACAGCAGGCAGGTTGGCCGGCACGGCCGCGCATCTATTCTCGCGGCGGTTCGGCAAACACCTCAATGAGCGCCAGAAGCGCCTCGCGCTTGCGTACGTCGAGCTCCCGAAACCCCGCGACGAGCCGTTGCTCATCCCCGTTCTCAAGACGGGATGCCTTTTCTCCGGTGAGGAGGAAATAGACGTCCACACCCGCCGTCGCGATCGCGCTCAGGTAATCGGAGTTCGGTCGCCTCATGCCCTTCTCGTACTGAAACTGCGCATGCTGCTTCACGGCGCCCAAGGCTGCAAACTGCGTCTAATTCAGGCCCAAACGCGACCGCTCACGCTTCAGCCTCCATGTCGCGAGCCCGCGCCGGACGCGATTCGCGCTTTTTCCGGTACGAGCGGTCACGCTCAATAACAGGCTGGCCGTCGCGCTCAACGACGACATACGGCCCACGCTCATGCTGCCAGCCCTGGCGTAGCTCCAGCTCGCGCATGCAGCGGTCCAGCTTCAAGTAGCTCAGACCCTGATACACCGCACGTCCCGTTTCCGGGCTGACTCGATTCACGGCGACGTGCAGGTGCACGTTGCCCGTGTCGCGGTGGAGCGCGAAGACGTGCTGGTGTCCCTCCGGAGACATCCCGAGCGCGTCGAGTGCCGCGCGGCCCGCCTCGAATGCCCGGTTGCTGTCTGGCTGTTCGCCGTCGCGCCACGAGATCACGAAGTGGAATACCGGATCGCGCACACGCGCGCTGCGATGAACACCATGTTCGGATTCAGACCGTGCGACTGCGCGAGCTTCGCCACCGAGATGCCCGGCTCGCACGCAGCCATCGCAACGTCACGCCGGAGTTCAGGCCCGTAATTCGGCCGCCTCTTGCGGCTCCCAGCACGGTCGATCTCGGTCATCAAAGTGGTCCCCACTACTCGATGTGACGGGCATCACTTTGGACACTCTTAACGTCGATGTCGATACGACGAAGTAAACCTGACCCACCTGGGAGACGATGGCGGCTTTTGCCGCCGATGCTGACTCAGGAGCAAACATCAGGAGAAGCACGCCGCGAGCGCAGCAAGAGGCGAGGAAAACCGCGCAACGCTCAGGCGCGCGCGGCCTCCGATGGAACGAGACGAAATACGGTGAAACATGGATCGACCAGGCCGAGCCAGATTTTCAGGCATGTCCGCAGACGCCCAAGGATGACCGGCAGCATGTTGAGCACAATCTGCACGTGCACCTCAACGACATGTCGGAATGAAAGCGTGTGCCGACCCAGCATGGTGGCCCACGCGTTCATGCGCCCCGCCCGAAGCAGCTTCGCCGAGCGCATCCGTTCCCCGTGCATCTGCCCCGACAGTCCGTAGAAGATCACGATCCAGGCGACCATGCCGATGAAGCAATCCACCATGGGCCGAGCCAGGAGAGGTAGCCGAATGCGAGTGTGAGCAAAACGAGCAGGACAAACGGCCCGATCACAACAGCAGAGGCAAGGCGCCACCGGCGCGTTTCCCGGTCCATGTGCAGGCGAAATCCGTCGCAACACATGCGGATCGCATGGGCTGGCGATGCGCCTGCGTCGCTCGTGATGAAAAAATTAAGCCTCCACTGCCCGAAAATCAACAACCCATCGGCAGGGCCATCGCTGTTGATACCGTCAATGCTAGTAGCGTCGCCCTTACCCGGGTTCCGTCTCCGCGGCGTCCGCCTCACCCTCGGGCGCACCAGTGATTGCCGCTACCAGCGCCAGCACTCCCTTCTTCTCCCGGGGCTTGAGTTCGCGATACCCGGCAAGCAGCCGTTCTTCATCGCCATCGAGTGCGAGGGTTGCAGGGTCAGACGTACGCCCGGTCAGCAGATACAGGACATCGACACCGACCACCGCGATCCCGGCCAGATAGCTTGCATCCGGGAACCTCAAGCCTTTTTCGTAATTGAGCTGCGCATGTTTCTGCACGCCACCAGCATTCGCCAATTCCGCCTGGTTCAGGCCCAGCCGACGCCGCTCCTGCTTCAGGCGAGCTGAAAAAGCATCCGTTTGTGAAACTATTGTTGATATATTCACTTTTGAATACTAAAATAGGTAGCGTATCCGGTTGACTACTTTTGTGATGGTATCGCGCCCGGCGCGATACGAACCTGTTTTGTGCCTCGGCAGAAGGTTTACTTCTTCCCGAAAGGAGAGATGCCATGTCATTCAACTACGAAATCCGCGGTGCCCTGCAGGTCCGATCCGGCTTCAGACATGCTCACGCGCAGCAACTCGCAGAGAGCCTCGCCAGGCCAGCCGATGTCTACTTCGCAACCGATGCCGTGACCCATTCGTTCGTGATACGTGTGCGTGGCGGCCTGTCGCCGGACGAACAGCGATCGGTCGAAGAGACTCTCGCACGCTTCTCCCAGAAATGGGCTGCGGCCGGTGCAATCTTTAGCCGGCAACGCTACGGCGAGCCATCGTTCGTTGCGCTCGGACCTGCATCCCACATCGAACTGCTCGACGAACTCGCCGATCTTCACCTCCAGCTGAACGCGCTGCTGGACCGCCACGCCTTCATTCTCGGGCATCTCGGCGCAACGGGCACCGAAACAGTAATGGAACCGGTCGCCGACGACTGAAACGACTTCTAGCGTACAAGGATGACTGCTATGGACAAGGGAACGTACGTTCTCTCGGGCTCGCTGCCTGTGCATGACGACCTGGAAGCGGAGCAGATCGAACGGATCAGGCAACACCTCGGTGGCATCGCCACGGTGTATCTCGCGCATGACCAGACCGCGCATGCCGTATCGCTGCGTATCTCCGGCACGATGCTTCGGGATGACGCCCGCATCATCGAGCGACGGATCGAGAAATTCGCGGAAGAGAACGGCACCGCGGGCGCCATCCTCCTGAGCGAATGGAACGGTCTGTCGGACTGGCTCATGGTCGGGTTGAACTGGCATGTGCAGTGTCTCCTCAAGCTCGATGCCGTGCAGGAACAGTTCGCAAGGCTCGTGGAACGAGACTTCGATTTCCTCGTGCGACTTCAGCCACCCGGTGGGAACGCGGGCAGCGAGCGGCAGCCCTTGATGTGCGTTTCGGTGGCGACCTGAAAATCCAAGCCGTCACCCAAGGTTCCCGAATCATAAATGGCGACCCTCCTGAAGTTGGCAGTATCTTGCCCCGGTGACCCAAGGCGGAATCTCCCTGGCGGGCAACGTCCGGCGCATGCGGTATGCACCTTCGCAGCAACCCGTGCACGAACTCCGACAGAAACCGGACGCGCCGCTAACAACCGAAAGCGCGCTGCCAGTGAACCGGAGACAAGGAAGGCGCCATGCATCCGGTTCTTGTGAGATCGTTCGGCAGCCTGCCGCCGCGATACTACGTCCGCCAGTTCCTTTTCAGCCTCTTCTTTCCCGGGTTTCTGCTCCTGGCCTCGACACACGGCAAAGGGTTGCTTTCGCTACCACTCCACCTGCAGGTGATCATTGCACTGAATACGCTTCTCTATCCGTATTCACGGTTCGTCTACGAAAGCGTGATCGGTTACATCGTCGGCGATACCGTTCTTGTCTTTCCCGCCATTCTCTATGGCACAGCAAAGTTGTTCACGATGCTGTTCTGCTGGGCCTTCGCGATCTACGTCGCCTCCATCGGTCTCATCTGGCTGTATTTCCGCAGCGACCGATAGTGCCTGCCCAACGGTGGCCGTCATGCGGACGAAGCTGGCTCGCGGTAGCACGGTCTACCCGTCCCGCAGCATTCCAATCACCTTGGTTCGAAAGATGCTCCAGTGCTGCGCGCCCATAAGCCGGCACTTGGGCAGCCGATATCACTGACGGCTCCCGGCGCTCACCGCCGCCATCGCAAATGCGACACCCAGACCGACATGGGCCACAGCCCGCGCCAGGAATTTTCCGATAGCCCTCGCGACGCAGAGAGAAGGGGAGTGCGCGAGAAAAGCGCCAAACCCGGTCATCGTCACCCCTCCTGCAAGCCCTGATCGACAGCAGACAGTTGCCGTCCGGTCATTGCTACGTTGAAGAGCACCAAGTTTGATTTGGGCGGCACCATTTCGCCGTTCGAAATCTTGGACGGTGTAGTGCTTACCCTTCTCGCCCTCGTCTCGGTCACGGCAGCCTTTGTCGCGGATTCCGTGCGCGCCAAGAATTGCTCCCGTTCGCCGGCGCGGACGCTGTTCTGCTGCTTATTCTCTTCGTCGGCAAAGGACTGCCCTCTGTTGATAGCGCGGACGAGCGTGAGAGGAAACGTATTACCTTTGAGGAACTTGTCCAACTCGCCGACCTCGCAGTATCACACCAGAGCTACGAGCGAGCGTTAACGTTGCTGGATGAAGCGAAATCTCGGCTTCCCGCGAACGACGACTGCAAAGGAAATTTGGAAGAGCGTGAATCTGACATAAGGCGCAAACAGTTAGGACCGTGGCGTTACGTACGCGCGCAGCTCTCTCGCAAACCCAGGGCGTAGCCGCAAAAGCGCATTCAGCAGCTCCATAATCGCGCTCTTCTTCCAGACCATTCCAATGTCGGACTCGGAGTTGATACGTCCTTAATAGATACCTAAAAATGTAGTTGCCGCTCCGCCCATGCGACTGGCGCCGCTTTTCAGTTTGATTGTTCCTCCGTTACTGTGCTTAATAACCGGCGAACCCGACTGACCTTGCCTCGTTCGGCTATCGATCAAAAAAGTCGGCAGTTCGTTACAGTCCACGTTTGGTTCCGTTGCGACGAAGCCCGTCGCCCAGACCGGATAAAAGCCACCGTAAGCCAACCCAAAGGGAAACCCGACCACGCTAACAACGTCGGCAGGACCGACCGCGTGTTCTTCGTCGCCAGCGTCTTCCTTCCATGAAAACGTTGTAGTGCCTCCCAAATTATCCAGCGGCAACGCTACAAAATCGGCAAGAGGGCCGAGCGGCGGATGTTCAATCCAACGCGGTTCATCGCCCGCGCATAACTGCTCCTCCCGTTCAACCCACGCACCGTAGCCTGATTTGGCATGGTGATGAATTAGGATTTGGCCGGGATACCACCCGTACTGCTCAGGCACTTGCCGTTGTCTTGTCACCGCCCTGTACCGTTGTGACGGTTGGTGACGAGAACGAAGCGCCCGGCTGGCGACTGCATGACGAAGCCGGTACCGGTGGACAAAGCTTGTTCGCCGAATTTCATGCGGATGAACAGTGCGCCTAAACTCGCCCTCGCCAGTCCCGGCGGAGTCGAAGACTCGTCAATGGCAACGCTTGCGTATGACACTGTATGGATTCCGTCGGTGGTCCCGTGCTAAACGATGCGCGGTATTAGCTTTCATCTAGTCAATGTGACCAGCAAAACCAATCGGGGAGTCATCCGGCACGGATGAACACGGGAGAGGAAGGGACGATTTCATTGAAACCGGTTGCAAATTGCGTGCACTTTGAAGACCAGTTCTCCCTGATTCCCGTTGTTTTTTCTATTCCAATATGCGTTAGCTGGCCTCAAGGTCCTTCCGCAGCAAACGCTCCGCGCCGGGGATGCACGCATCATTCGACCATTTTCCCGTTTATTTCGAAATCAGCGCATTTGTCCCGAACCTCGGCGTCGTATGATGCACGCTCGGTCCGGTGATATTCGCGCTCGAACACCACGTGAGCGCATTCTTGCTTTTTCGTTTTCAGTTCCCCACTGTCTTCCTTCGACGGCGCGGCCGCTTCCACACTCGCGTCATTATGACGATTGTGCCCGACTACATAGTTAGCTAGGAAGCCAATTGCAACTGTCGTCACCAACGCGCAGACAAGCAAATGAGGGGCTTCTCACTGCCAGCCATGAATGGCTTTTCACTGGCCTCTTGGCGCGTTATCAGCGTAGTAACCGGCGCCACGCCAATCCTCTCCTCCTTTGACTCACTAGGCGGCGCACTATCAGCGCGGGCAACAGAGAAATCTCCGGCGACCCAACAAAAGCATCCTCCGCTGCATTGCCCAGTGCTTTCCTGCTCGTGCATTTTCATCACAGTAGCGCATAAGCGACCATCAAAAAAACCACCACCCAAACCCAGCCTCCCGCGCTCATCGCCCCGCAATCCGACGGCCAACTGAAAGTAATTTACGGTAACGCCACGGTAAACGTCCAGAAAGGGGCGCTCGATATGCTGCTCGTTCAAGCGGACAGGGACATGCCCGTCGCTACTCCCTTCCGAACGAGACAAAACATCCATGCTGACCCATCAGCATCTGGCGTTGGCAAAAGAGCGACATCTTGCAGGCGACCTCGCGGGCGCACGCAACCTCTATGAAACTGTCCTCGCCGAGCACCCCGCCGAAGCCGACGTCATGTTCCGTCTTGGCGTGCTCGCGCTGCAACGCGGCGCGTACGACGACGCACTCGCATGGCTCGACCGCGCGCTGTCCCACGCCCCGCAGGAAGCCCGCTACCATTTCGCCCGCGCGCAGGTACTGGCGACGCTGCAGCGTTTCAACGAAGCGGTCTCAACTTACCGCACGTTACTTGCGTCAGACGCCGCCTCCACGGATCTGTGGTTTGCGCTCGCCAGCACGCTTCAACTGAGTGGCGACACGCACGCGGCAAGAGCAGCCTTTGAATCGGTGGTCGCTCTCGATCCTGCCCACGTCGATGCGCTGAACAACCTGGGCAACTGTCAACGGCAACTCGGCGATACCGCACGGGCGGAGGCCAGCTACCGGCATGCCCTCACCGTGCAGCCCGACTACGTGAGCGCCCTGACGAACCTCGGCACGCTACTCCAGATGCGCCGCCAGATCGATGACGCAATCGCACTCCTGAACAAAGCGGTGCAGCTTATGCCGGACTCTCCGGCAAGCCTGCTCAATCTGGGTGTGGCGCTGCTCGAACAACGTCGGTTCGACGAAGCCGCAACCCTGCTTAAGCGCACGCTCGCACTCGACCCGCAATTTCCGGAAGCCGCCTACAACCTTGGCAACGCGCTGCACGCGCTTGGAAAGCGTCGCGAAGCGCAGGCGCAATACCGTTCCGCGATCGCGCTAGACCCACATCACGCGGATGCGTACAACAACCTCGGAAACGTGTGCAGGGACTTAGGCGAATTCGAGTCCGCGCTCGATGCGTTCGATGCGGCGCTGCGGGCGCGCCCTGCCTTCGTGGCGGCCTGCAACAACGCGGGCAACCTGATGCGCACATTGCACAGAACGGCCGATGCAGAGACGCTTTTCAGAGCCGCATTGTCGATCGATCCAGATCATTCGGTGTCGCACAACAACCTCGGCAATGTCCTGAAAGACAGCGGCGCGCTCGACGAAGGCATCGTCCACTATCGCCGCGCGGTGCAGAGCGATCCCGACAACGTGGTCGCGCACAGCAACCTTGCCTACGCGTTGACGTTTCAGGCGGAAAACGGCGAGGCCGCGTTTGACGAATGCCGCCGCTGGTCAGCCCGTCACGAAGCGCCGCTGCGCACGACGCGTGAGCCGCATGCGAACGATCGCAACGCTCACCGTCGGCTGCGTATCGGTTACGTCTCGCCGGACTTTCGTGACCACTGCCAGTCTCTGTTCACGGTGCCGCTGCTTTCTCATCACGACCACGATCAGTTCGAGATCTACTGCTATGCGAGCGTCGAGCGGACCGACACGCTGACGCAACGAATCGCCGCTTACGCCGACGTATGGCGCGATGTTCACGGACTCGACGACAACCGCCTCGCGCAACAGATCCGCGCGGACGGCATCGACATCCTCGTCGATCTGGCGATGCACATGGCCGACGGCAGGCCTTTGCTGTTCGCCCGCAAGCCCGCCCCGGTGCAGGTCGCATGGCTCGCGTATCCCGGCACGACGGGTCTGGACGCGATCGACTATCGCCTGACTGATCCACGCCTCGACCCGTCCTCCAACGACCATCTCTACAGCGAACGCTCGCTGCGCCTGCCGGACTCGTTCTGGTGCTACGACCCGTTGACGGATCAACCCGTCGTCAATGCGCTGCCCGCGCTGACGGCCGGCCATCTGACGTTCGGCTGCCTGAACAACCCCTGCAAGCTGACCGACCGCACGCTCGGGATGTGGGCGGCGGTGCTGCGCGAGGTGCCACACGCGCAATTGCTGCTCATGGCACCCGCCGGCAAGGCCCGCGAGAATCTTGCGGCACGCATGGAACGACAGGGCATCGACGTTCAGCGTGTCCGTTTCGTCCCGTTTCGCCCGCGCGCTGAATACCTGCGCACGTATCACGAGATCGACATCGGGCTCGACACGTTCCCCTACAACGGCCACACGACAAGTCTCGACTCGTTGTGGATGGGCGTGCCGGTGATTACGCGCGTCGGAGAGACCGCTGTCGGTCGCGCTGGCATGAGCCAGCTCTTCAATCTCGGCCTGAGCGAACTGGCGACGCATTCGGATGACGCGTTTGTCCGTCTTGCCGTCGAACTGGGCGCGAACCTGCCGCGTCTCGCTGGCTTGCGACAAACGCTACGTTCGCGCATGGAGCAATCGCCGCTGATGGACGGCGCGCGCTTCGCCGGCCACGTCGAGTCCGTTTGCCGGCAAATCTGGCAATCGTGGTGTGCCTGAACGCCTGCGCCCTGGCAAACCTCCCGACACACGACACACACTGAATGCCGACTGACAAAACATGACACCGAATTCACTGAATTTTTCCGGCGGCCCTGGCGCGTTGCCGGAAGCCGTCCTCGCGCAAACACGGGAGGCAATCGCGTCACTCCCGAAGACCGGCCTGTCCGTGCTCGGAATGAGTCACCGGTCAGACTGGTTCAACGCGATCCTGCACGAAGCCGAATCGAATCTTCGTCACCTGCTCGGCATCTCCGACGACTACGCGGTGACCTTTCTCCAGGGCGGCAGCAGTCTGCAGTTCGCGATGATCCCGATGAACTTCGCCGCAGCCGCCAGCGCGCCGCCCGAATACGTGAACGCCGGCTACTGGAGCGCGAAAGCAGCGGCCGAAGCTGCGCGCGTGTGCCCAACGACGATCGCATGGGACGGCCGTCCCGGCGGTTACCGGCAACTGCCCGATCTGCATAAGCTGGATGTGTCCCGTTCGTCCGCCTACCTGCATTACGTATCGAACGAAACAGTGGAAGGGCTGCAATTCCCTGTCTGCGAAGAAACGCTCGACGTGCCGCTCGTCGCGGACATGTCGTCGGATTTTCTGTCGAAGCCAATCCGGCCCGAGATGTTTTCGATGATCTACGCGCATGCGCAGAAGAATCTCGGTCCAGCCGGCGTCACAGTCGCGATCATCGACCGCTCGCTGCTCGAACGCATCCCGGACGGCCTGCCGTCGATTCTCGACTTTCGCACCCATATTTCGCATCGCTCGAACTACAACACGCCCCCGGTATTCGCGATCTACGTCCTGACGCTGGTTACGCGCTGGCTGCGCTTCGATATCGGTGGTTTGGGGGCCATGCAGGACATCAACGAAAGAAAGTCACGTTGCCTGTACGCGGCGCTGGATTCACTCGACGATTGCGTCGCCGTTCACGCAGACCGCCGATGGCGCTCGCAGATGAACGTCGCCTTCACGTTCGGCGACAAGCGTCTTGACGATGCGTTTCTTGTCTCCGCGCGGGAGCGGGGCATGGTGGGACTGGAAGGGCACCGGTCGCTTGGCGGCCTGCGCGCCTCGCTATACAACGCCGTCACTCCTCAGGCCGTGGAGACGCTGGCTCAAGCCTTGACGGCGTTTTCCGACGAGCGCGTCTGAAGTAACGCTCACGCGAAACCCTGCACGATCTACCTGAAGAACAACATGGCGAATTCCACGCAAGCAGGCGATGACAAAACGGAATCTCAGGACGACGTGTCCGGCGCGACCCGGCTCACGGGTCATGACAAGACCGGACAGACGATCGCGGACCTGACGCGTCTGCTGGATGCCGACCCGCTGAACGTCGGGTTACATCATTCGATGTCCGACGCGATGTGCGACGCCGGCAACGAGACCGGTTATCTCGCTCACGGAGTCGGCATCGAAACCTTCGAGTTGATGAAGACGCTGCCGCAGCCCTGGGCGATTCCGCTCTTCAACGTCGCGACCGTCTTCTTCATGAACGGTGACCATGAATCCGCGAGGCGATGGTATGAAATCGCGCTGGACGTCGATCCGGATCTCGCGATCGCCCATCAGAATCTCGCTGCCGTCCATGACGCGACGGGCAACGCCACCGAAGCGCGGGTGCATCGCGCGCACGCCTACCGGTTGCAGCGGATCTATGTGGAGCCCGCCGACAACGCGCCACGCAAGGTGTTGATCCTGTGTACCGGCAACGCGGCAGGAAACGTACCGTTCGAGACGCTGCTTCCACCCGCCACGAGCTATCGCATCAAGTATGCGATCGACCATGCGAGCGACGCGGAAGATGATCAGTTGCCGCCGTTCGATCTGGTCTTCAACGCAGTCGGTGAGCCGGACATTGCGGAACCGCTCGCGCCACGTCTCGAACGCTTCGTGCAGCGATGCAATCGCCCGCTGCTCAACCCGCCGGCGGCAGTCGCGCAGACAAGACGGGACAGGCTGCCCAGGCTCCTTGCAGATCTGGACGACGTGGTGGTCGCGCCATGCATCCTGCTGGAAACGATGCCCGGGTCAATCGATGCCCTCGCAAACCGGCTCGTCGACGAAGGCATCGACTTTCCGGTTCTGACACGTCCGCTCGCGAAGCATGGCGGTGAGGGGCTGACGATGCACACGTCGATCGACGCACTGTGGTCCGCGCTGGCGACCGTCGACGCTCCGCATTACCTGACGGCATTCCACGACTTCCGCAGCGCGGACGGGTATTTTCGCAAGTACCGGACCGTGTTTGTCGACAGGGTGCCGTTCCCCTACCACCTCGCGATTTCATCGCACTGGATCGTGCATTACTTTTCCGCGGACATGATCACGGCGGACTGGAAGGTCGACGAGGAACGCCGCTTCCTGCAGGACAGCGGCGCGGTGCTGGGAGAACGGGCGATGAATGCGATCGCCGCAATCGGCAGGCGTCTCGATCTCGACTACGGCGGTATCGACTTTACGCTGCTGCCCGACGGCCGCGTGCTGGTGTTCGAAGGCAACGCGACCATGCTGGTTCATCGTGAGGCGAACAACGGTGTGCTCGCTCACAAGAACATGTTTGTCGAGCGGATTGTCGACGCTTTCGAACAGTTGCAGGCCCGGAGAACCTGCATCGGCTGAGCCGCTCTCGCCGGCTCGCGCGAGGAAACCTGAGTGCTTCCGCGCGGCCGGCCCGCAGACAAACTACTTCATTACTTCGGCGAAACGTCGATGCTGCCGAAGTACTTGTGCGCCAGCGTCTTCACCGTACCGTCGGCCTGCACCTTCGCGATCGCGGCGTCGAGCTGCTTCTTCAGCGAATCGTCGCCCTTGCGCAGACCAAATGCGATACCGCTGCCAAGAATCCTGTCGTCACGCACCGGCTGGCCGACGAACGAAAAATCCTTGCCGTCCGGACGCGACAGGAAGCCCGTCTGTCCCGCGGGCGCGAGCACCAGCGTGGCATCGAGACGGCCGGACACGAGATCCGCGTACACCTGATTCTGGTCCTGATACGACACGACGTTCACGCCTGCCGGTTCCCAATGCGCCTTCGCGTACGTTTCCTGAATCGAAGCCTGCAGCACACCGACGCGCTTGCCCTTCAACGATTCCGGCGTCGGTACGAGGCCGCTGCCGTTGCGCGCGATCAGTTGCGTCGGAACACGGTAGATGATGTTCGTGAACTCGATTGCCTGACGACGTTTCTCGGTTGCGTTCATCGCCGAATTGATCGCATCGAACTTGCGGCCCTGCAGCGCGGGAATCAGCCCGTCAAACGACGTCTCGACCCACGAGCACTTCAGATGCGCGGTCGCGCAGACGGCATTGCCGATGTCGATATCGAAGCCCTGCAGTTCGCCATTCGCGCCCTTCGATTCGAACGGCGGATATTGCGCTTCGAGACCGAAGCGCATCGTTGTCGCGTCGGCGGCGATGGCCGACATCGAGGCCGAGGTCGCGGCGAATGCACAGGCAATCGCCAGCAGGTTCCTGAGCAGCTTCATGGATGATCTCCTTCCCTTTGATCCGGTTAATCTGTCGTGACGTCGGACGGCGTTGCGATGCGTTTGTGCTTCAGCACCGGCAGACGCTCGCGCACCGCGTCGAGCACCGAGGAACCGAGCGTCGCGATAGCGAAGCCTGGCTCGTCGTCGTGTCGCGCGAGCACTTCACCCCATGGTCCGATGATCATACTGTGACCAAAAGTCCGCCAGCCATTGGGATGCGTGCCGCACTGGCCTGAAGCCAGCACGTACGCCTGATTCTCGACGGCACGCGCACGCAGCAACAACTCCCAATGCGCGAGGCCCGTCGTATGTGTGAACGCCGCGGGCACGGCGATGACATCCGCCGCCGGCCCCGCGCGGTACAACTCGGGAAAACGCAGGTCGTAGCAGACGGAAAGCCGCAGCGTGCCGAACGGCCCGTGCGCCGTGCCGACGCTGTCGCCACCCACCATCGTATCGCCTTCGGCGTGCTGCTCCGTGCCCTGGCTGAAGCTGAAGAGGTGAATCTTGTCGTAGCGCGCGCGGCATTCGCCGCTCGGGTCGAACAGCAGCGACGTGTTGTACGCATGCGTGCCGGCCTGCGATCCCGCCGGACGGATCGGCACCGTGCCGCCGATCAGCCACGTGCCGGTTTCGCGCGCGAGTTGCGCAAGCGCCTGCTGGATCGGCCCATCGCCTGGCGTCTCGGCCAGCGCGACGCGCTCTGCTTCGTCGTTGCCGATCCAGCAGAAGTACTCAGGCAGGCTCACGAGCGTCGCGCCCGCGCGCGCCGCTTCGGTGACCCAGTGACGCGCCTGCTCCAGGTTATACGCAACGTCACCGGTGCTGCTCATCTGCACGACGGCGGCGGTCAGCGTCTTTTCCATCTGACTCATGACGTACTCCTCAGATCGAACAGAGACGGCGTGCGCCTTCGATCAGCGTCGCGTCGTCCTTCGAGAAGCTCAGGCGGATCAGGCCGGAATCAGTGCCGTCGGTGTAAAACGCAGAGAGCGGAATAGTCGCGACCTGCGCATCGCGAATCAGGCGCAGCACGAAATCGCTATCGCGTTCATCGGAGAATCCACGGAAGCGCGCGAGCATGAAGAAGCTGCCTTCGCTCGGCAGCAGTTCGAAGCGCGATTCGCGCAGCGCTTTTGTCAGCAGATCGCGTTTCTTCTGATAAAACGCGGACAGGCCAAGATAACTTTCCCGGTTCGCAAGCGCATCGGCGAACGCGTACTGCATCGGCGTATCGGCGGAAAACACCATGAACTGATGCACCTTGCGGATCTCGTCCATCAACGTGGCAGGCGCGAGACAGTAGCCGACGCGCCAGCCGGTCACGTGATACGACTTGCCGAACGAAGACACGATCACGCTGCGTTCGGCGAGATCCCGATAGCACGCCATGCTCTGATGCTTCGCGCCGTCGAATACGACGTGTTCGTACACTTCGTCGGAGAGAATCACGATATCGGTGTTGCGCGTGACCGCGCGCAGGCGCTCGATGTCGGCGTCGCTGAAAATGGTCGCGGTGGGATTGTGCGGCGTGTTGATGATGATCATGCGCGTCTTCGGCGTGATCGCGGCCGACACCTCGTCCCAGTCCACGCGAAAGTGTTCGAGCGAGAGCTTGATCGGCACCGGCGTTGCGCCCTGCAGACGAACGATCGGCGCGTAGCTGTCGAACGAAGGCTCGAAGTAGATCACCTCGTCGCCCGGATGCACGAGCGCGCTGATCGTCGAATAGAGGCCTTCGCTCGCGCTCGCGATGACGGTCACTTCCGTCGACGGGTCGTAGCGCACGCCATACAGCTGCTCGACCTTGTTCGACAGCGCCTCGCGCAGCGCGCCGATACCGGCCATGGGTGCGTACTGGTTATGACCGGCACGCATGGCCTCTGCGACGCCATCAACGAGCTTCGGGTCCGGCGCGAAATTCGGCGCGCCCTGCGAGAGGTTCAGCGCGTTGTGTTCGGCGGCCAGCTGGCCGATGACGGTAAAGATCGTCGTGCCCACGTCGGGCAGTTTCGAGCGGGCTTGCAAGGCGCTCTGCATGAGGGTTCCTCCATCGGACAGCGTATCGACGGGACGCCACTCGTGCGGCAATCCCATCCTGTTGCTGCCGATTAGGCATCAACCAATACGCAGCCACAATCGAAAGTTTGTCATGCACGGCATGCGTTTACGTCATGGCGTCGCCTGGCGCCGTGGTGGGCCTCAGTCTTCGTCCATCAGACGGACCTTGACCTTCTTGCCCTTCACCTTGCCCGCGTTGAGCTTGCGAAGCGCATCCTTCGCCACGCCGCGCTCGATCGCCACGTAGGTAGAAAATTCCGTTACGTTGATCTTGCCGATCTGCGAGCCGGCAAAACCCGCGTCGCCGGTCAGCGCGCCGAGCACGTCGCCGGGACGGATCTTTTCCTTGCGGCCGCCGAGAATCTGCAGCGTTTCCATCGGCGGCAAAAGCGGCGCGTTGCTCGCCGGCTTCAGTTCCGACACGGGATGCCATTCGACTTCGCGCCCCTTCGCCTGCTCGATGCTGCCGACACGTCCCATCTCGTTCATGCTCGCGAGGCTGAGCGCCCAGCCTTCCTGATCCGCGCGGCCCGTGCGGCCGATGCGGTGTACATGCACTTCGGGATCAGGCGTGACGTCGACGTTGATCACCGCTTCGAGTTGCGCGATATCGAGGCCGCGCGCCGCGACATCGGTTGCGACGAGCACGGAACAGCTGCGGTTCGCGAACTGGATCAGCACCTGATCGCGTTCGCGTTGATCGAGTTCGCCATGCAACGCGAGCGCATGAAAACCCTGCGCGCGCAGCACGTCGAGCAGATCGCGACATTGCTGCTTCGTATTGCAGAACGCGATCGTGCTGACCGGACGGTAATGATTCAGCAGCAGACCGACGGTATGCAGGCGGTCGTTCTCCGTCACTTCATAGAAGCGCTGGCGGATCTTGCTGTCGTCGTGACGCTCCTCGAGCTTCACGTCCTTCGGATTGCGCAGGAACTGCTGACTCAGCTTGCCGATGCCTTCGGGATACGTCGCGGAAAACAGCAGCGTCTGGCGTTCTTTCGGGCATTGACGCACGACCGTGGCGATGTCGTCGAAGAAGCCCATGTCGAGCATGCGATCAGCTTCGTCGAGGACGAGCGTGTTGAGCGCTTTCAGATCGAGGCTGCCGCGCTCAAGGTGATCCATGATGCGGCCCGGTGTGCCGACGACGATGTGCGCGCCGTGTTCGAGGCTCGCGGTTTGCGGACGCATCGGCGTGCCGCCGCAGAGCGTCAGCACCTTGACGTTTTCCTCGGCGCGCGCGAGGCGGCGGATTTCCTGCGTGACCTGGTCGGCGAGTTCGCGCGTCGGGCAGAGCACCATCGACTGCACTGCGTAATTACGCACGTCGAGGCGCGCGAGCAGCGCGAGGGCGAAGGCGGCTGTCTTGCCGCTGCCGGTCTTCGCCTGTGCGATCAGATCCTGGCCGGCGAGCGCGACCGGCAGGCTGGCGGCCTGGATCGGTGTCATCTCCAGATAGCCGAGCTGCGTGAGGTTGGCCAGCATCGCGGGCGGCAGCGGCAACTGGCTGAAAGGGGCGGGAGTGGGTTTGATCATGTGTTTTGCCTGAGGGTCTGCGTATGCGTCGACTTACGAAAGCGGACGGCCTTCGATCTGCTCGTAGACGATCGTTCCATCGTCCGCGTCGAAGCGCTCGACGTAATTGCGCGCCCCACACATCGGGCAGCGGAACATCAGTCCTTGCCCTTCATTCTTGATGACGACGTCGGACGTTTCCCACTGGGCGTCGCATGACTGGTTTCTGCACGTAAACATCGTTGATTCTCCCGCCTGATCCGGCTGTCTGTTGAGGCTTGCCACGTGTGCGAAGCCAGGGCAGCGCGGATTTCGTGGTGCGTTATATCGAAAGCCCGGCAGTGTCGCACGAAACGGATTCCGCTCGACCGGTTTCGCCCGTCGCGGCGCCGCGTTCTCCGTAATAGACCACAAATAGCACCCGGATCGCGGGAAGAATCGTATGTCGCTGGATACGATGCATCTTGACAGGTGACCATACGGTCACCTATTGTGAGAAACATGGATGACGTATTTAGAGCTTTGGCCGATCCGACGCGCCGCAGCCTGCTCGACGAACTGTTCAAGGAAGACGGACAGACGTTGAGCGCGCTGGAAGCCCGGCTGCCGATGACGCGCTTCGGCGTGATGAAGCACCTGAAGCTGCTGGAAGAGGCAGGGCTTGTTGTCGCCCGTCGACAGGGGCGCGAGAAGCGGCACTTTCTGAACGCCGTCCCGATCCAGCTGATCTACGACCGCTGGGTGAGCAAGTACGCCGCACCGTGGGCCGCCACGCTGAGCGGGCTGAAACTTCAACTGGAGGAGAGGACGATGGAAAAAGTGTTCGAGATTTACATCAAGACGACGCCGGAACGCCTGTGGGAAGCGATCACCAACAAGGAGATGCGGGCGAAATATACATTCGGAATTCAGCTGAGTTCGGACTGGACGCCGGGCTCGCGCTACGAGGCCCTGGGCGGCGGTCACGCGACGTCGGGTCTGGCGGCTGGCAGCGTGGTTGTCGAAGGCGAGAACCTGGAGGTCGATCCACCGAAACGGCTCGTGCAGAGCTTCCGCGCGCTGTGGAGCGACAACGTGAAGAGCGAAGGCACGACGCGCGTGACGTGGGAAATCGAGCAGATCGCGGATTCGTGCCGCCTGACGGTGACGCACGATGAGCTGCGCGAGAACGCGAATCCCGAGTTGTACGGCGGATGGCCGATGATTCTTTCCGGGCTCAAGACGTTGCTTGAGACGGGGGAGATGCTGACGACGCCTGGGTCGCTGATGTACGCGACGGATCCGGCGTCCGGGGCTTGAACGGGGCCCGCAAGGTCGCTTGCGCAGCAGAGTGGATCATCGGTGATGAGCGGGCACGCGCGGTGGCGCGTGTCCGTTTGTTCGTTGAGCGCCGGTGCATCGATGTTCCGACGCACGCAGCGCTTCGTCGGCGTGCCCGGCTGGTTTGAACAGGTGTCACAAAAGCAGCTTCCCATGTGCTCAAGTCCTGAACAGGCGTCCCACTGCATGTTCAGGACTGGCGCATCGATCTGAACCGCAAAGCATCGGTTCAACGACGCGCATCGCCGCAGTGCCTCTTTGCACACGCATGAATCGCACCGGATACGTCATTGGCACGCTTCTGGCGTATCCGGTTCGCGGCTGGCAGAAGAGCGCACCGACGATAAACGATCACACATGTGAGGAGCACACTGATGAACCATGCAGAGATGCAGTTTCTGACCACCGAATTCCCGTACAAGAAGCAGTATGCGAACTTCATCGGCGGCGAGTGGGTAAAGCCCGTTGGCGGCGAGTATTTCGATAACATCTCGCCGATCACCGGCGAGCCGTTCACATCGATTCCCCGCTCTCGCGAAGCCGACATCGAACTCGCGCTCGACGCCGCGCATCGCGCAAAAGTCGCGTGGGGCAAAACGTCGACGACCGAGCGCGCGAACATCCTGAACCGCATCGCCGATCGCATGGAAGCGAACCTGCAGCGCATCGCCGTCGCGGAAACGATCGACAACGGCAAGCCGCTGCGCGAAACCATGGCGGCCGACATTCCGCTCGCGATCGATCACTTCCGCTATTTCGCGGGCTGCGCGCGCGCACAGGAAGGCTCGATCTCGCAGGTCGACGAAGACACCGTCGCGTATCACTTTCATGAGCCGCTAGGCGTTGTCGGCCAGATCATTCCGTGGAATTTCCCGATCCTGATGGCGGTGTGGAAACTCGCGCCGGCGCTCGCCGCGGGCAACTGTGTCGTGCTTAAGCCCGCGGAACAGACGCCCGCCTCCATCCTTGTGCTGCTCGAACTGATTCACGATCTGCTGCCGCCTGGCGTGCTGAACGTCGTCAACGGCTTCGGCCTGGAAGCGGGCAAACCGCTGGCGTCGAACAAACGCATCGCCAAGATCGCGTTCACGGGTGAGACGACGACGGGCCGTCTGATCATGCAGTACGCGAGCCAGAACATCATTCCCGTGACGCTTGAACTCGGCGGCAAGAGCCCGAATATTTTCTTCGCCGATGTGATGGATCACGACGACAGCTACTTCGACAAGGCGCTCGAAGGCTTCACGATGTTCGCGCTGAACCAGGGCGAAGTGTGTACGTGTCCGTCGCGCGTGCTCGTCGACGAAAAGATCTACGACAAATTCATGGAGCGCGCGCTCAAGCGTGTAGCGGCGATTACGCAAGGCCACCCGCTCGATACGAAAACGATGATCGGTGCGCAGGCTTCGCAGGAGCAGCTTGAGAAGATCCTGTCGTATGTCGATCTCGGCAAGCAGGAAGGCGCCGAGTGTCTGATTGGCGGCGAGCGCAACACGTTGAGCGGTGAATTGAGCAAAGGCTATTACGTGAAGCCGACCGTGTTCAAAGGCCACAACAAGATGCGCATCTTCCAGGAAGAGATCTTTGGGCCGGTCGTCTCCGTCACGACCTTCAAAAACGAAGACGAAGCGCTGGAGATCGCCAACGACACGCTCTACGGCCTCGGCGCAGGCGTCTGGACTCGCGACGGCACGCGTGCCTACCGCTTTGGCCGCGGAATCCAGGCTGGACGCGTATGGACGAACTGCTATCACGCGTATCCGGCCCATGCGGCATTTGGCGGATACAAGCAGTCCGGCATCGGACGCGAGAATCACAAGATGATGCTCGATCACTACCAGCAAACGAAGAATCTCCTCGTCAGCTACAGCGAGAAGCCGCTGGGCTTCTTCTGAGCTCGACGCTCCCGTGGGCGAGCCGCACGTTGCGGTTCGCCCTTTTTTTCACTGGAGTGACGTCATGGCAGACGATGGAGTAGCACGCGTGATCGCAACCCCCGCCGCGGAGGCGTTGATCCACGAACTCGGCGCCGAACACGGATCGATTCTGTTTCATCAGTCGGGCGGATGTTGCGATGGCAGCGCGCCGATGTGTTTTCCTGCGTCGGAGTTCATGGTGGGCAGCTCGGACGTGCGGCTCGGCGAGATTGCCGGTGTGCCGTTCTTCATGAGCGAATCGCAATTCGAATACTGGCAGCACACGCAGTTGATCATCGATGTCGTACCCGGCAACGGCGGTATGTTTTCGCTTGAACGTCCTACCGGGATGCGCTTTCTTACGCGTTCGCGTCTCTTCGAAGATGCGGAAAACGCGTGGCTCGAAAAGCATCCGGTTGCGCGCGCGGATGCGTGATCAAGCGTGATTAAAGGCGTTTTCTCTCAGGCAGACGGCGGCGCAGGGACCGCTGCCGTCGCTGCGGCTGTTTCTTCCAGCGAGGCATCGCTTTCATCTTTAAGGCCGACGCCAGTCAACCCGAGGCGACGCGCATGCGTCAGCAGATAATGCAGCCGATGTGCTGCGGCCTCATATGAAAGCCCTTCAGGACGCACGTTCGAAATGCAGTTGCGCTGCGCATCGCTGCAACCGGTTTTCGGCGCCCATGTCAGGTAGATGCCAAGGCTGTCCGGCGAACTGAGGCCGGGCCGCTCGCCGATCAGCATCACCACCAGCTTTGTTTTCAACATCTCACCGATTTCGTCGCCGAGCGCGACACGGCTCTGGCGCGCCACGACAACGGGACCGATTTTCCAGTCCGAAAGTCGCGCACAGACGGCCTGCAATAAAGGCAACGACTGTCGCGACGCGGCGAACGCAGAAAGACCATCGGCGATGACGAACACGACGTCGGGCGAATCTATCGTAATGCGCGCGAGCGCTTCACGGCTCTCGTCGGACAAACGCCGCCCAAGATCCGGACGACGCAGATAATGCTCGCGATCGGGCGCCGCGCTATGCACATCGATCGATGTAAAACCATGCGCGCGCAGCTGTTCATGCAAGGCATCGGCGTCGAGCGGATGATGCACGGCGTCGCGCGCCTGCGCGTGCGAGAGATCGAATGCCAGTAGCGGCACGGTCGGCAAGCTGTTTCCCGCGCGACCTAATGCGATACGCGCGTTCGTAAATTCACGCAGCGCGTTCCATGGATTCTTTTCGAGGAAGTCGCTCATGCGAGGTCGGCTCCCATCCAGTCTTTAGCGCCTTGCAGTAGCGGCTGGCGCGGAGATGCGCTCAAAAGCGCGCCGCGCGTGTCGGTGATCTGCATCGCCTCAAGCCACGCTTCGAATTCCGGCGCGCGACGCAGGCCTAAAACATCGCGCACGTACAACGCATCGTGAAACGACGTGCTTTGATAGTTGAGCATCACGTCGTCGGCGCCCGGAACGCCCATGATGAAATTGACGCCCGCAACGCCCAGCAGCGTGAGCAGGTTATCCATGTCGTCCTGATCGGCTTCCGCGTGATTCGTGTAGCAGATGTCGCAGCCCATCGGCACGCCAAGCAGCTTGCCGCAGAAGTGGTCTTCGAGACCGGCACGCGTGATCTGCTTGCCGTCGTACAGATACTCCGGCCCGATAAATCCCACCACCGTGTTCACCAGAAACGGATTGAACTTGCGCGCGACGGCATACGCGCGCGCTTCACACGTCTGCTGGTCGACGCCATGATGCGCGTTCGCGGAAAGCGCGCTGCCCTGCCCGGTTTCGAAATACATCAGGTTGTCGCCGACCGTTCCGCGTTTGAGCGACAACCCCGCTTCGTAACCTTCCTGCAAAAGCGCAAGCGTGATGCCGAAGCCCGCGTTTGCCTTCTCCGTGCCCGCGATCGACTGGAACACGAGATCGACTGGCGCGCCCTTCTCTATCGCGGCAATCGTGTTCGTGACGTGCGTGAGCACGCATGACTGCGTCGGCACCTGATAGCGTTGACGGAAGCCGTCGACCATGTGCAGCAGCGTGGTGATGGCGGCGAGGCTGTCGGTGGCGGGATTGATGCCGATCATCGCATCGCCGCAACCATACATCAGGCCATCGAGCATCGACGCCGCGATGCCCTTGACGTCATCGGTTGCGTGATTCGGTTGCAGGCGCACGGACATGTGTCCGGGCAAGCCGACGGTATTGCGAAAGCGCGTCACCACCGGACGCTTGCGCGCCGCCACGATCAGATCCTGATTGCGCATCAGTTTCGACACCGCCGCGACCATCTCCGGTGTCAGGCCCGCCGTGATTCGTGTGAGCGCCGCGGTATCCGTCGTGCTGGAAAGCAACCAGTTGCGGAAATCGCCGACCGTCAGATGTGAGATTTCGGCGAACGCTTCAGGCGAGTGGTCATCGACGACGAGGCGTGTGACTTCGTCGCTTTCGTACGGCACGACCGCTTCATTCAGAAACGTGCGTAGCGGCACCGATGCGAGCGCGATCTTCGCGGCGACGCGTTCTTCCTCGCTTGCCGCCGCGATGCCGGCGAGCTGGTCGCCGGAGCGCAGCGGGCTCGCCTTCGCCAGCAGGGTTTTCAGATCGGCGAACCGGTACGTACGGCTGCCGATAGTCTCCGTATAGTTCATCTTCCGTTGCTCCATCGCCGTTGCCCGGAAGCAGCGGTTTTGCCTGGCGCGTCAGTCTTCGAGCAGGGCGTTCGCCGGTGCGACTTCATGCTGACGAGACGTCGACACGAAGTACAGGTAGCCGGGCACGAGAGCGATCGCGAACACAATCGCCACCCGAAAGTTGAAGTACACCATGCGCTTGTGTGGGCCGCAAGCAGACGCCCATCGGCCAATGGTAGAGCGCCATTAATCGAAGTGTTATCGGAAATCGGCAAAGATCAGGCGATTTGACGGCATTAAGCGTCTGCCGCATCGCGCGGCCGGTCAGGCGAGCTTGCCTGACCGCCTGTTCCACGCATTACGAAAGTGCTTCGTCGCGACGGAGCAGTGCATCGAGACGGCCGTCCTGATCCAGCGCTGACAGATCGTCGAATCCACCGACATGCGTCGCGCCGATGTAAATCTGCGGGACAGTGCGACGCCCTGTTTTCTTCGCCAGCGCGACGGCCGCGTCGCGGTCGCCTTCGATACTGATTTCGTTGTACGCCACCCCTTTGCCGCGCAGTAGCGCCTTCGCTGCGAGACAGTACGGGCACGTCGGTGTTGAGTAGATCGTGACTGAAGACATGATGATTACCTTTGAAAGAGTTTCCGTCGACGACGGTGTGACTGAACTATAAAAGTCATCCCCTCGATCGTTAATAGCGTGGCGGCTCATCAAAATGCTCATTCGGCTCATCGCCGTTTTGAGCGATCAGACAATAGAAACAACGCGATGCGATTTGACAGACGTGCGAACGCATCGCATGCGTCACGCCGTTTGGGAGATGGAGGATGAAGAACAACGGCCCTTGCCGGGCCGTCGTTTATTCCGCGCGGATGTTGCCGCCGGAGGAACGCCAGCGCGCCGGCGTCACACCGATCTGACGTTTGAAGACCCGCTGGAACGCGGCTTCCGACTGATAGCCCACTGCTTCGCCGATCCCGGCGACCGGCGTGGTGGACTGCAACAGGGCACGGCCGGCGATCGTCATGCGCACTTCGGTGAGCACGTCGGTGGCCGAGCGGCCGATGGCTTCCTGGAACTGCCGCACGAACGTCGCGCGCGACATGTTGCAGAGCGACGCGAGCTGATCGAGCGTCCACGGCTCGCCGGGCGTCTCGAACATCGCCGAGACCGCCGCCTGCAGGCGCGGCCGGCCCGCGAGCGCGAGCAGCCCGTGTGGCGGCGCCGACAGTTCGCTCGCGAAGCGCAGCGTCAGCGCGAACAACGCCGCCGAGAGATGGCTCACGAGCGTCTCGCTGCCGGGACCGTCGTCGGTGGCTTCCTCTCTCATCAATTCGATCAGGCGTGTGAGGCGCGAGTTCGCCGTCGACTGGGTGGATTCGCCTGCCTCGCCGCGCGCGTTGCCCGCGTTCGCGCTGCGGACGATCAGGCGCCCCGGCAGGTGATCGCGCAGCAACCGGTCGGGGACCGCGCCGAGCAGGAAGCGGCCGCAGAGGATGTCCGCCGATGCGCCCTCGCCGCCGTTCTCGAGGACCACCGAAGAGATCGCCTGACGCGGCGTTGGCTGGCTGGGCGTCGCACCGCTGCCGTCGTGGATGCGATGGGCGTCGCCGGCTGGAAACACGATGATGTCGCCCGGGAAGAGCCGCTCGAGCGGGCCGGTGCCGTCCTCGACAACCGCGCTGCCGGAGAGCAGCACGTGGTACGGAATTTCGCGGACACCCGACTTTTCCTGGTTGATGGCCCACGGGGCGCCGAAGTGACAGCGCACATCGAGGCGTCCGGTGACGGGCATCAGGGAAAGGAGTCGACTTAACAGATCCATATGAGCCGCTTGAGCATGTTTATGCGTCGTTTGAGGATTAGCGCCGGACAAGCGCCGACATATAGTGACGTCATGCAATGCCAGTCGATTCTACTTGAGGAGGGCGCAGGCCGTTGGGGGCCGGTGTCCAGGCCTTGTGGACCGGAGCTGTGACCGGTTGTCGGCCATGTGCGATCCCCATTGAGGATGTCATGAAAACAGTTCAAACCGATGTTGCGATTATTGGCGCCGGCAGTGCCGGGCTGCCGGCGTACCGCGCGGCGAAGGCGGCGGGCGTGTCCGCGATTCTCATCGAAGGCGGGCCTTATGGGACGACCTGTGCGCGTGTGGGATGTATGCCGTCGAAGCTGCTTATCGCGGCTGCTGAGGCCGCGCATGCTGCGGCGCGGACGGCGCCGTTTGGCGTGCACGTCGATGGGACGATTCGTATCGACGGCCGTGAGGTGATGGCGCGGGTGAAGGGCGAACGCGACCGCTTCGTGGGTTTCGTGGTCGAGAGCACCGAGGGGATTCCGGAAGCGGACCGGTTGATCGGTTACGCGCGGTTTATCGATGACGGGTTGTTGCAGGTCGGCGACCACACGCAGGTGCGCGCGCGCAGTGTGGTGATTGCGACCGGGTCGTCGCCGTATGTGCCGGAGATGTATCGGAAGCTGGGCGACCGGGCGATTGTGAATGACGATGTTTTTGCCTGGGATGATCTGCCGCGGAAGGTGGCTGTGGTGGGTGCTGGGGTGATCGGGCTGGAGTTGGGGCAGGCTTTGTCGCGGCTCGGGGTGGATGTGACCGTTCTCGGCGCGCGTGGGCGGGTTGGGCCTTTGACGGATCCTGAGGTTAAAGCCTATGCCGAGAAGGTGTTTGCTGATGGGTTCCGGTTTTTCGCGCGGACTGAGGTGGAGGCGGTTTCGCGTGAAGGTGACAGCGTGCGGATGCGGTATCGGACTGCGGTTGGTTCTGCTTCTGGTTCTGGGCAGGTGGTTGAGGATACGTTTGACTACGTGCTGGTTGCGGCTGGTCGGCGGGCTAATGTGGCTGGGCTGGCGCTGGGGAATACATCCCTTGAGGTCGGTAAGGACGGCGTGCCTGTTTATGATCCGCTGACTTTGCAGGCCGGTGCTTCCCCTGTGTTTATCGCCGGGGATGTGAACGGCGTGTTGCCATTGCTGCATGAGGCCGCCGATGAAGGTAAGGCCGCTGGGACCAATGCCGCGCGGTTTCCGGATGTTGTGCCGCTGGTACGGCGGGCTCCGATTTCGGTGGTGTTTTCAGACCCGGGTGTGGCGATGGTGGGTGCGCGGTTTGTTGATCTGGCGCCGGGTTCGTTTGTGGTCGGTGAGGTCAGTTTCGAAGACCTGGGGCGTAGCCGGATCATGTTGCGCAATCGTGGTTTGATGCATGTTTATGTCGACAAGACTACACGGCAGTTCGTCGGCGCGGAATGGATCGGGCCGGATGCTGAACATATCGCTCACTTGCTGGCGTGGGCGCTGCAGATGAAGCTCACCGCCGATGCGATGTTGGAGATGCCTTTTTATCACCCTGTGGTTGAGGAAGGGGTGAGGACGGCTTTGAGGACGGCGGCGGTGGCGCTGGACGAGGTTGGGGCGTGAGAGGTGTTTCCTGTTGATCCAGCTCAAGATGCTGTCTGATCTCGCGGCCGAATGGCCGTTCGACATATTGTTTGAGAATTTTCACTGCGTGAAAATAGATCGGATGACTCACTAAACATCATCGACCGAGCCGATTGATAGAACGGCGGAGAACACCTGGAAGGAAAAGAAGCGCGGGCCGTAAGGGCGGCAACCCATACGGCCCGCTGACCACAACCAACTCAATACAGGAGTTGACTATGGCTGACGCCAATCATAAAGCAGTTGCACCCGTTACCGAACGCTTCGCGACGATTTCGTCACAAAGACGGCCGAGACCGATTAGAAGCGTTCACGATTACTACCGCCCACGTAAGGATTTGCCACCGGCGCCCTGGATTCGTCTCGCGGGGCGATGGCTCGAAAAGGCCGGGTTTCAAATTAACAGCCGCATTCGGGTCGAGGTTCAGCGCGGGAGACTTGTGATTACGCTTGTGGGCTGATTTGTGTCCGTACGAACAATGAACCCGGTGGCGCCGGGTTCATTGTTCGGGTCGAATGGTGAATCAGCGTGGGTTTCGAGCCCAATGACTGATGATCCGCTTGGTCTAAGTATCTAAAACGTCAGGCTTTTCGAGTGACTTCTTGCCGGTGCTGCTTAGGCGCCGTTCAACTTTCTTCACATCCTCAGCTGCGAGCAGATTTTCTGGCGTAATACCGCGTTCGAGCATCGTATTGCGGACCGCATAGTTGTTTGTGATGTGTTCTTCTGAAATCGCGCGCTCAGTGCTCATCTGATGCTGACGGGCGTTGAAGATGGTGATCTCAGTGGCGAAGTCTTTTGCCTTAAGAATGAGCGTAGGCGCGAAGTCGGCTAGCGGGCGACTCTCGGGTACGTTCCAGCGCGCCTTCATAACTTGCGTGCTGCGACCGAACAATGCCTGATCGCCCTTGCTGCGGATCAAGCCGAAATTCTGCTCCTCCCCTGTTTGCTCATAGATAACTTGCGACAATTCCTTCTCGGTCTGCGCCAATTTTCTACGCGCCTGGACGCGCTCGGCTTCCTGCAACCGCTGCGCTATCAGCTCAGCTCGGCGCGTTTGCAGGGCAAAATAGGTCTGGGCGAAAGCGATCTGTTGCTTCCTGGGATCACCGTTCTGCGCAATCAGATAGCAGGCATAGCGGGTGAGCATCAGATCGTCCACTTCGCGCTGGCTGCCAGAACCGAGATCGACCATTTTCCCGACGTCGGCAAAATGGTCAGTTACGTTGTGACCAGAGACCTCACAGGCCGTTTTTGCCTTGGAAAGTATGTTCAGGAAGTTGTCCCACTTGCTGTAGCCTAGCAGGTGCTGAAGATCGCGTGCCAACCAGAACTCAATGCCACTCCTGGTCAACCGGGCGTGTGCTTCAAAATTTGAGGTGAGTGAATCAACCACGTCCGTTTTCATGAGCCTCCCAAGCCTAACATTCTATCGGCAGCGCTACGGCAGTATCCAGAGCGCCCCAACATAATCTCTATTTTGCCACGCAAAGACGTTGCTTTGACATCCTAATAACACGCTGACTCAACGAGGTAAGAAGAGGCGCCATAGATATGGTAGAAGATACCTGCTAGTTGATGCTCGGGTCTTGGCACGATTCGCGGAACAGATCGAGCGCCCGGTCTGCAATTTCGCGTCGACAGAATAGCCATCGTCGCGTTGCGAAGCAGGTATCAATTGATAAGCTCGTAGGCTGTACTCCGACCACTCGCAGCGGATTTACGCAATGCCCCAAGCGCGACAAGCTCTCCGATATCGCGCAACGCAGTATCTTGAGAGCAGTCCGCGATCGCTGCCCACTTACTACTTGTCAATTTCCCTTCGAAACCGTCGAACAATTGATTAAGCAGTTTCACCTGTCGTTCGTTCAAAGGGGTTCCAGCCCACCGCTGCCAGAAGCGCGTTTTGGCGAGAATCGCATCGACTGTTTGCTGCGCGTTTCCGACCGCGCGGTTCAGGGTCTCCAAAAACCACAACAACCACTCAGTGATATCGAGCGAGCCTTTCTGCGTGCGTTCGAGAACGTCGTAGTAGGCGCTGCGCTCTCGCTGGATTTGCGCTGAGAGACTGTAAAAACGTTGCGGGCTGCCGTCGGCGCGGGCAAGCAACAAGTCTCCGATCGCTCGTGCGATGCGGCCGTTGCCGTCGTCGAAGGGATGCAGCGTCGCGAACCAGAGGTGTGCGAGTCCCGCCTTGATGAGCGCGGGCTGATCTGAATCGTTGTTGATCCAGTTGAGGAAGCGAGCCATCTCGTCGTTCAGGCGACTGGCCGGAGGCGCCTCGAAATGGACGCGTTGGCGGCCTATTGGCCCCGATACGACCTGCATGGGGCCATTGGCATCGTCGCGCCATACGCCGACCTCGATCCGGGACGTGCCGCTGTAACCGGTCGGAAACAACGCTGCGTGCCATGCGAATAGTCGGTCGGCTGTTATTAGACCGGCGCAGTTGATTGTGGCGTCCAGCACCATTTCGACCACGCCTTCCACGTGGCGGTCGACAGGAGCTAGTGCTCCTATGTTCACGCCCAGGCGACGCGCGATTGAGGACCGTACTGATTGCGCATTGAGCTGTTCGCCCTCGATCTCGCTCGTTTTCAGTACGTCTTCGGTGAGAGCAGCAAGACTGGCCTGGTCGCGCAGAGCCACGCCGACGTCGGCCAGACGGCCTAGCAGTAGCCCTTGCGCCTGCGCTACGTCCGTCAGGGCCGACGTAACCCGCGACAGGTCGTACCGCCATTCCGGCCAAGCAGGGTCCTGCCAGATATAGGTCCAATCTCCGCTTTCCATGCGGAGATTATGTGGTTCAATCGCCGCGTTCGCAAGCTATTCGCCGCAAAATTTGCGATGAATTTGGCGATGATTCGCCGCGGCGATTTTCGGACCGACGCACTTCGCTTATGTGCAGGAGCGCCAGCTGTGATGCGCTTGCGCGAAAAAGGCGGTAAGGCGCACGCGATGCCTTGCCACCGCACGCTTGAGGCGTACCTGCCACGCCTACCTTGACGGCGCCGGGATAGCAGCCGAGCCGAAGGGCGCTCTTTCGAACGATTGCACGCGGCACCGAGCATTTGAGCGAAAGGCTCCTGCTGCAGGCGAACGCATACGTGATGGTCCAGCACCGAGCTGCAGCAGTTAGCATCGCGACGAAGATCGGTAACCATACATTCCGCGCAACTGATATCACCGCGCACCTGAAGAACGGCGGTACGCTCGAGAACGCGGCGGCGATGGCCAACCACGCGTCAACGCGCACGACGCAGTTCTATGACCGGCGTCACGACGACATCAGCGTGGACGAGGTAGAGCGTATCCATGTATAAACCCATCGACCGGTTCTTTTTTTATGAGCTATGAGATCAAGCAGCGTCGTATGTGGCTTCTAGGTGGAATCAGCCGTGGGGATTTTTTGCCAAAGGCAAACTATTTTCGTGCAAATGAATGAATACACGGCAACTACCAAGTTAAAGCCTACGATATATAACATCGACATAGATCAGTTGATGTCCCCCAAGGACTGGATAAGGAAATGGCATGATGCGGTATCGTCAAGTAGTGTCCCGGACCGATGCACAAAGTAGGCATCTTCAGTGAATTAGAGCTTTTGCAAGGAAAAGGCTATGGATTTGCAAAACCAAGTAGAACTGGCGAGAAGGAAAATCGTCAAAGATGGGTTCGATATGTCGCTCGGCGAGATCATGCGAATCTATGAGCGGGGGGAGTTGATAATCAATCCAGAATATCAGAGATTGTTCCGATGGGATTCTACTCGAAAGACTAATTTTATTGAGTCCATTTTATTGAATATCCCTATTCCTCCCATCTTTGTTTTTACTGACGAAACCGGAAAATGGGAGCTTATAGATGGGCTTCAGCGTCTTTCGACAGTGTTTCAGTTTGCGGGAATACTTCGCGATGCTGAGGGGGAGCTTGTAGACAAATTTGTCCCAAATGGGACAAGATTGCTTCCGGATCTCGATAATTCGGAGTGGAGTAGCGACGACGAAAATACGAAGATCTTGCCTTTGGCAATTCGCCTTGACATGGAGCGCGTGAGATTACGAGTAGAGATCCTTAAGCGAGAAAGCGACGCCAAGGCAAAATATGAGTTGTTCCAGCGTTTGAATACAGGTGGGGCGAGCCTGTCACCGCAAGAGGTACGGAATTGCGTTGCGGTAATGTTGAATAAGGGATTTTACAGTGCGCTTTCCTCGATGGCTGAGGATGCGAATTTTGTAAAAACCACGGACATGACGGAGCGCGCCCGAGAGGAGCAGAAGCATAATGAGTTGGTGCTGCGTTACTTGGCGTATAGATATAAGACCTATGATCAGGCAATTGATGTGCATGACTGGCTTGACGATATACTCATTGATATCGCCAACAATGAAAAGTATCCCGTACAGGAGGAGTCGATTATTTTTGCGAGAACCTTCAATATCATCAATGATGCGCTCGGTGTTGACGCGTTCAAGCGTTATGAAAGTGGAAATTTTTCGGGTGGATTTCTAATTTCGCCGTATGAGACCATAACAAACGGCGTCTCTCGAAATATCGACTTTGTTGAGAAGTGTGGTGTCGAATATTTGAGAAATGCGGTTATTAGAATGTGGACGGATGAGCGTTTTCGTGCGAATGCTCGTGCCGGCGTGCGCGGCTCTACTCGACTTGGAAAAGTATTGCCGCTGGTCGACGAGTGGTTCTCGAAATGAAAGAGATGAAAACCGTCAACATGTTCCTGTCGCATCTAAAGGACGAATTTGTTTGGCGGCAGATGGAGATCATCGATACTAGGTTGGACGTTAAAACGATAGCGGAAACAAAAACCCATCGAACTCGAGCTGGAGTTATTTTGGCTTATGCTCATTGGGAAGGTTTCGTAAAAACTTCAACCGAATTTCTGCTTAATTTCATTTCGAATAAACGTCTAGCCAATAGGGGGCTTCGGGATATTTTTTTGCTTTACTCACTTAAGACGCATGTTTCTCGCTTGGTGGAAACGGATAAGACGCAGCCCGCACTTGAAGCGCTTCGATTTGTTCTTGGAGAATTAGACAAGCCGTGCAAAATGTCTTATAAAAATAGCGTTGATACGGGTTCGAATTTAAGCTCACTGATTTTTGATAACATCGCGAAATCGGTCGGCATTGATGTTGGGCCATATTTGCATCTCTATCCGTACATTGATGAATCGATCGTGGACAGACGTAATACCATCGCGCACGGTCAACGTCTTTTAATTGAGCGAGACGATTTTCAGGCGATGACAGATCGAGTATTGCAATTGATGGAAATGTATAAAACCGACCTCGAGAACCTCGTCGTGACTGAGTCGTATCGGACACAATAGCGTTACGGCGCCCTCTTGCCGTTGCAGTCGATGTATCGAAAGAGGGCGCTGTCGAAATGGCTCACTGCACGTTTTAATCGCGTAACGGGTTCACGGGCAGTCAACGAAGACGAAACTTGGCCGAATGGTCCGCTGCGGCGGCTCTTATGGGGCCGCCATTCGGATTGCGCGCAACTTGGTTGTCTCAATCGAGACGTTTTGCCTGCTCCTCAGCACGAGAATGGTAATACCGCATCAGTATTCGCGGGTCTTTGTGCCAGTAATTTTGGTCAAGTCATGCATCAGAAAGATTGACGCCAAGCGCGAGGTCACTTAGTCGGCCCTGAACAATTCGTTTTAAAAAGCGCTAGCGTCAAGCCAGCGCTTGTACAGCCATACTGCGATTCAACAAGACAGCAAGAATCAAGGCATAAAAAAGCCGCAGCTTTCTCAGGATCATGCGCAGGTTGTGACCGGCGCCGCACAGCACGGCATTCATCGCATCGCCCAGCGCACCCTTGAGCCAGTTCCGGTCGAGCTTGCCGTCGGCCTTCATATGCCCGATGGCCGGTTCAATCGCGCTGCGCCGTCGGATCGTCTTGCGCAATCCGCGCGTGATGCCACGCCGCAGGCCCGGGTGGTAAATCTTCACGCCCTCAATCGCTACGCCCCGATACCCCCGATCCACAACTGCAACCTCCGGTATCACGTCACTGAGGATCGCCGCCTGCTCCAGCGCTTCATCCAGCGTATGTCCATCGTACGGATTGCCCGGCATCGAACGCATCCCCACCACCAGCCCTTCCTTGTGCGTCGTCGTGATCGACACCTTCACACCAAACTCGTACGGCTGACGCGCCTTGCCCTTGCTGATGCACTCGACTTCCGGTGCGTGCAAGGCGTACAGCTTGTTCTTGTCCTTCATCTTCTGCGACAGAATTCGCTTCGTGCGGTCAAGCAGGTCCTGCAATGCAGCCCGACTGTTCTCGGCCACCGAATCCATCTGCCGCTCAACATCGCGCATCACTCGACCTACACGCGAACGCAACGTGCGCAGCGCTTTCCTCATCCGCTTGTACTGCTTCGCGTGCGCGTAGCGGCCAATCTGTCCTGCCAGGCGCGGGGCCTCGCGGTTGTAGTTCTGCCGCAGCTTCAGGCCATTACGTGCAGCAGCCTTTACCAGATGCTCACGACACCGCTCCAGCAGGCGCGAATCGGTCGGGTGCGCAATCGCTTTCTCCATCACCGTCGTGTCGACGATCACCCGCTTCACGCTCGACGCCTTGATCACGCCTGCGCGTCTTGCCGCTTCAATCGTCTCGGCCAGCAGCTCTTCAACTCCGGCTTCGCCCAGCCGCTTGCGCCAGCGTGTCAGGCTCGACGGGTCAATCGGTGGCTCAGTCTGCAAATACGTTTCGCCGGTAAAAACCTGCCAGTACGGGTTCTCCACCCATTGCCACACAACTTCTTCGTCGGACAGGTCGAACGCATGCTGCAAGTACAACAGCCCGGCTATCAGGCGCGGTGACGTCGCCGGCCGACCTCGGCCAGACACGAAGCTCTCGCTCATCGCCATGCCCAGTCGATCCCAGTTGATCAACCCGGCCAGACCGACCAGCGGATGCTTCAGATTGATCTGCTCGCGCAGCGGATGCCCGAACAAATCGCCCTCCGTTACAGCCTCCTTCGGACCCATCCAAACCTCGCCAGAAATTGCAGGATTCAGCCTTCAATTTGCCAGGTTCCTGCAATTCCTACAACCCCATTTCCATATCAACGCCTTACCGCTCAAGGCTCGCCCGATTGTTCAGGGCCGACCACTTAGTGGCGCAAGTCGTGAAACCGGAGATCGGTAAGAAACTTGTTATCGGCCCGACGACCGGCCTCCTTGCATGCGTTTAGATGGGCTCCGTGCGCGAGCTACGCCATAGGTGTAGGCTTGAGGTTCGACTCGTCCCGAAGAATCATCCCGTTGGTCGGAAGTGGACGATATCTCTTCTGACATTGTCTGACCGGTCGAGTACCGGCTAATACAGTTAAGCCGAGCAATGCCAACGTTTCCTCAACGACTCAAACCGTTGTCGTATTCAGGAGGCGCAGTGGGGCAGAGCCGTGGCTAGATCTACGGAACCAGATTTAGAAGTTCGAGACTCCTCCATAGCGACGCCCCGCATCCAAACGCGACAAAGGGTTACAGGCTGTTCACCTGTAACCCTTCGAGTTGCTCAATCGGGCAATTCGAGCCAACCGCACTGGAGCTGGAGCGCGTCCTCAAAACATGCAACGTGGACCTAACGTTGAGTGCGGTCTGATGATAAGCGCGAAAATCCAGTCATTTCCGTGCACTCCAGTCCAGCTAACCCCGCGCTAGTCTGATGATTTCAGTTTCCCTGCACGACAACAACAAGATCAAACATCAATATTCCCCGCCCTAAGCGCATTCGACTCGATGAAAGCCCGCCGCGGCTCAACATCATCGCCCATCAAGGTGGTGAAGATCCCATCCGCAGCTATAGCATCCTCAATCTGCACGCGCAGCAGCCGACGCACAGCCGGATCCATCGTCGTCTCCCAAAGCTGCCCAGGATTCATCTCACCGAGACCCTTATAGCGCTGCTTGGAAACATTCCGCTCAGCATCAGCAATCAACCACTTCATAGCGCTCTTGAAGTCGGTGACAGCCATACTCCGCTCACCACGCTTGATAACAGCACCGCTGCCAATCAACCCCTTGAACGTATTAGCGGTGTTAACAAGCTGCTGATAATCAGCAGTCAGCTGAAACTCTTCATCGAGAACCGAAACCTTCTGATTCCCGTGATGCGTCCGTGACACCTTAAGCGAGCGCAACTCACGAACAGGGTCATACATCGACGACACCCTTACCTCAGGCTTCAACGGATCATCCCGCAACTTCGCCTCAAGCGCCTTAGCCGACGCCTCAGTAGAAGCCTCACTAGAGAGATCAATCAAAACCCCATCCATGACGGCCTCAAGCGCCCCAGCGTCATACAAACGGCTCAACCGATCCACAACAGCCTGCGCCAGCAAATAAGACCGAGCCAGCTCACCCAACGCATCGCCAGCAATCGGCGTAGCCCCTTCCGAAGGCAGCAGCTCAGACCCATTCAAAGCCAGCTTCAACATATGCGCATTCAGATCAGCGGCATCCTTCAGATACCGTTCATCCTTCCCGGCCTTCACCTTATACAAAGGCGGCTGCGCGATATAGATATACCCGCGCTCGATCATCTCCGGCATCTGCCGATAGAAGAACGTGAGCAATAGCGTCCGGATGTGCGCGCCGTCCACGTCAGCATCGGTCATGATGATGATGCGGTGATAGCGCAGCTTGTCGAGGTTGTAGTCTTCCTTGCCGATACCGCATCCCAAAGCAGTAATCAGCGTCACGAGCTGCTCCGAAGAAAGCAGCTTGTCATACCGCGCCTTTTCGACGTTCAGCACTTTGCCGCGCAGCGGCAAGATCGCCTGAAACTTCCGGTCACGCCCCTGCTTCGCCGAGCCGCCTGCCGAGTCACCCTCGACGATATAAATCTCCGACTTCGCCGGATCCTTCTCCTGGCAATCCGCGAGCTTGCCCGGCAGACCGACGCCATCCAGCACGCCCTTGCGTCGCGTCATCTCACGCGCCTTGCGCGCCGCATCGCGCGCACGCGCCGCGTCGACGATCTTGCCGCAGATAATCTTCGCGTCGTTCGGCGTTTCCAGCAGGAATTCTTCAAGCGCCTTCGCGACCACATCCTCAACCGGCGCACGCACTTCGGAAGAAACCAGCTTGTCCTTCGTCTGCGCGCTGAACTTCGGCTCCGGCACCTTCACCGAAAGCACGCACGAAAGCCCTTCGCGCATGTCGTCGCCCGACGTCTCGACCTTCGCCCTCTTCGCGACTTCGTGATCGGCGATGTACTTGTTCAACACGCGCGTCATCGCCGCGCGCAAGCCGGTCAGGTGAGTGCCGCCGTCGCGCTGCGGAATGTTGTTCGTGAAGCACAGCACGTTCTCGTTGTAGCTGTCGTTCCACTGCATCGCCACTTCGACGCCCACGCCGTCCTTCTCGCCGCTCACGTGGAAAATCGTCGGGTGCAGCACGGACTTCGTCTTGTTGATGTACTCGACGAAACCCTTCACGCCGCCCACAAACGCGAAATCGTCTTCCTTGCCCGTGCGCTGGTCGGTCAAACGGATACGCACGCCGTTATTCAGGAACGACAGCTCACGAATACGCTTCGCGAGAATGTCGTAGTGGTATTCGACGTTGCCGAAAATCGTCTCGTCGGCCATGAAGTGCACTTCGGTGCCGCGATTTTCCGTATCACCCACCACCAGGATCGGCGACACAGCCACGCCATTGACCTCTTCGATCACGCGGTTCTGCGGCACGCCACGATGGAACTCCATGAAGTGCTTCTTGCCGTCACGGCGAATCGTGAGGCGCAGCCACGCCGACAGCGCATTCACGCACGACACGCCCACGCCGTGCAGCCCGCCCGACACCTTGTAGCTGTTCTGGTCGAACTTGCCGCCCGCGTGCAGCTCGGTCATCACGATTTCAGCGGCACTGCGCTTCGGATCGTGCTTGTCGTCCATCTTGAGGCCGGTCGGCACGCCGCGGCCGTTGTCGGTGATCGAGATCGAGTTATCCGCGTGGATGATCACCTTGATGTCGTTACAGTGGCCGGCGAGGGCTTCGTCGATCGAGTTGTCCAGCACTTCGAATACGAGGTGATGCAGACCGGTGCCGTCCGACGTATCGCCGATGTACATCCCAGGCCGCTTGCGCACCGCCTCCAGACCTTCGAGGATCTGAATGGACGAGGCGCCGTAGCTGTTATCGGGTTGCGAATTGTTCAGTTCAGTCATGGATTTTTTCCGGTTCTGCGTTACTGCTGCATTGCTGCTTCGTTACTGCTCGGGACTTTTCAAAACACCATAAAAACGCCAAAGGGGCACTGCGCCCCTTGGTGTCATCTGGTTGTCGAACGCTTTAAATGCGCATCGGCATTACGACATACTTGAATTCCTCGTTCTCGGGAATCGTGATCAGCGCGCTGGAACTTGCGTCGCCAAGGCTCACTTCCAGCATGTCGACCTTCAGGTTCGCGAGCACGTCGAGCAGATACGTGACGTTGAACCCGATATCGACGCTATCGCCGGTGTAAGCGATTTCCAGTTCTTCCTGCGCCTCTTCCTGATCGGCGTTGGTGGACATGATCTTCAACTGGCCCGGCTCGATGATGCAGCGCACGCCCTTGAATTTGTCCGACGTCAGAATTGCCGCACGCTGGAGCGAGCGCTGCAGCTCTTCACGGCCGATCACAAACTTGTTCTTGTGCGTCTTCGGAATCACGCGCTGGAAGTCGGGGAACTTGCCTTCCACCAGCTTCGACACCAGTTCGACCTGACCGAACGTGAACTTCACCTGCGTCGGCGCGATGTCGATCTTCAGCGTGTCGTCGATGTCTTCGAGCAGACGCTGCAGTTCGAGAATCGTCTTGCGCGGGATGATCACTTCCTGACGCGCAAACGAACCCTCGATCTTCATCGACGAAAACGCCAGACGGTGGCCGTCGGTCGCAACCGCCATCAACTGGTCGCCATCAACTACGAGCAGCATGCCGTTCAGGTAATAGCGGATGTCCTGCTGCGCCATCGAAAAATGGACCATGCCAAGCAACTGGCGGAACGTCTTCTGGGGAACCACGAGGTTCGCGCCGAAGTCTTTAGCCTGTGCGACGGTCGGGAATTCGTCGGCAGCCAGCGTTTGCAGCGCGAAGCGGCTCTTGCCGGACTGCACCGTGAGACGCTTGTCGTTCAGGGTGAGCGTGACCTGGCCATCGGGCATCGCGCGCAGGATGTCGAGCAGCTTGCGCGCGGCGACGGTCGTGGCAACCGATTCGCCGCCGACGCCGAAATCGGCGTGCGTGGTGATCTGAAGCTCAAGGTCCGTCGACAGGAACGATACGTCGGAGCCGTTCTTGGTAATCAGCAAGTTGGCGAGGATCGGCAACGTATGGCGGCGTTCTACGATGCCGCTCACGGTTTGCAGCGGCCTGAGGAGGTTATCGCGTTCGGTCTTGACCAGTTGCATAGAGTTCCTTCGTTATGTGACGGCCTGCGCGCCTCGTCCGGCAGCTTTGATGCGCGTGGGCCCCGCCCCCCGCTGGCTGGCGCCACGCTGCGCCAGTCACGGCGTGAAATCCGCCCGCGGCCGCCGGGCGGTTAAACCTGTATTGTGCCTTAAAACGGAACCGCTCCACTAAAATGGGGGCGAGTTCCGCAATAAACAGAGCGGATTGCGCCGCTCACGCACTCAATTCCGCGCTTAACCCTTGAGCGTCTGCTCCAGAACGTGCAATTCGTGATTCAGCTGCGCATCCTTGCTGCGCTCATCGGCAATCTTGCGCACCGCGTGAAGCACGGTGGTGTGATCGCGTCCGCCAAACAACTCGCCGATTTCTGGCAGGCTTTTCTGCGTGAGTTCCTTCGCCAGATACATCGCGATCTGCCGCGGCCGCGCGATATTCGCCGGACGCTTCTTCGAATACATGTCCGCGACCTTGATGTTGTAAAAGTCGGCGGCGGTTTTCTGGATGTTTTCCACTGAAATCTGGCGGTTCTGCACCGTCAGCAAGTCCTTGAGCGCCTCTTTCGTGACTTCGATCGAGATTTCGCGCCCGTGGAATTTCGAATACGCGAGGATCTTGCGCAGCGCTCCTTCGAGTTCGCGCACGTTGGAGCGCAAATGCTTCGCGACGAAGAACGCGACGTCCTCATTCAGGCTCACGCCTTCGGATTGCGCCTTGCGCATCAAAATCGCGACGCGCATTTCCAGCTCGGGCGGCTCGATCGCGACGGTCAGGCCCGAATCGAAGCGCGAGATCAAGCGGTCGTCGATACCCGAGATTTCCTTCGGATACGTATCGCTCGTGATGATCACCTGCGCCTTGTTCGCGACGAGCGCCTCGAACGCGTAGAAAAATTCTTCCTGCGTGCGCGATTTGCCGGAGAAGAACTGGATATCGTCGATCAGCAGCAGGTCGAGCGAGTGGTAATAGCGCTTGAAGTCGTCGAACGCCTTGCGCTGGTACGCCTTCACGACGTCGGACACATATTGTTCCGCGTGGATGTAGCGGATGCGCGCGCCGGCCTTGTCCATCAGCAACTGGTTGCCGATCGCGTGGATCAGATGGGTCTTGCCGAGGCCGACGCCGCCGTACAGGAACAGCGGGTTATACGAGATGCCCGGATTGTCGGCGACCTGAATCGCCGCGGCGCGCGCCAGCTGGTTCGCCTTGCCGGTGACGAAGTTGTCGAACGTGAGCACGGGGTTCAGCTTCGAGCGCTCGTACATCGAGTCGTTTTCGCCATTGCCAGTGCCGGCGCCCGAACCCGGGCGCCACGTGCGGCGCGCGGCGGCGGCTTCGTTGGCGTCGAGGCTTGGAAGGTCGAGATCGGCGTGATCATCGGCCATATGCATGGCGTTGCCATTGCCGGCACGCGCGGCGTGCGCAGCCTGAACGGCGCCCACGGCGGCATCGACGGCGGCGGCTCCGGAATTCATCTGCGACGACATGGGACGCGACGGCGGCGGCGCGGCGGGTGCACGCAAACCCGCCTTCGGATCGAGGACAAACTGGACGTCGACCGGTGCCTGCCAGAAATCGCGTGCCAGATCGGAGATCCGGCCCGAGAACTGGCTCTTGACCCAGTCGAGCTTGAAACGGTTGGGCGCAGCGATGCGCAAGGTATTTGCAGCGGCGTCGAAGGCGACCGGGGCCAACGGTTTGATCCACGTCACGTACTGCTGGGGCGTCAGCTCGCGCTCCAGCAATGCCGAACAGTGTTGCCAGAAATCATTCATCGAGTTGCTGTAATTTTAAGCACAGCGGCCCGCGGCCGCCCTCGCCGCGAATTTCGCGACAAGGCCCGGTACAGCCGAGCGGGCAGGCTCCAGATGCTTGTGCCATAAGGGTTTGGGCAGGGCAAGCGGGCCGGAGCGGCGTGCATGATTTTTGGGAAGTAAGGCGAGATTCTACCGCCAAAAACGTCCGCAAAGGGAGTTATCCACAGGGCCCGATCAAGCGGTGAGCACCCGTCCAGACTGTGGATCACCGCTCTAAACTATTGACGACCAAGAGAAAACCGGTTTAAATAGCGGGTTCCGCGAAAACCAATTTTTGAACCACCGGCCATTGCACTTTCCGCGATGCTCGCGCGGTTATTTCTCTGTCAAGTGAGAGCAACATGAAACGTACTTACCAACCTTCCGTTACCCGTCGCAAGCGTACCCATGGCTTTCGCGTCCGCATGAAGACGGCCGGTGGCCGCAAGGTGATCAACGCACGCCGCGCGAAGGGCCGCAAGCGCCTCGCCATCTAAGGCTGAAGCGCAGGTTTGCGACCATTGCGCGCTGTGTCCGAAGCCCGTGACGCCAGCCGCGCTGCGGGAATGGCAGGAGCGCCGCATCAGGGCCCGGTTCCGTTGCGAGCGCAAGCCGCCTTTCCCAAAGCCGCAAGGCTACTGAAAACGGATGAATTTTCATCCGTTTTTCGTTTGCGCCCGTGGCGCCGGACGGCTCATTTCGTCGTCTACGGCAGGCCGACAGGCAACGAAGCGCGCCTCGGTCTCGTGATCGGCAAGAAGTATGCACCGCGCGCGGTCACCCGCAATCTGGTGCGCCGCATCGCGCGCGAAGCTTTCCGGCTGCGTCGCGTAGAGTTTGGCGGTTGGGACGTGCTGCTGCGGCTTCACACGAAGTTCGACCGGAAGGCGATGCCCGCTGCGTCGTCGCCACCGTTGAAAACGCTGTGCCGCAGCGAAATCGAAGCGTTGCTCGACAAGGCCGCTCGCGAAATCACCCGTCGCCAGACACCGCCGGCCGAATCGCCCGCAGCGCCCGACGCCCCCGCGACGGAATGACGCCCGCGCACGTAAGCGCTGGCGCCGGTTGCCTCTCCACACAGCGCGGCGCACTCTGACCGCACTTGCCATGCAAACGGTACTTTTCGCTTTACTGCGTTTCTACAAGGTTGCCGTGAGTCCCCTGCTCGGCAGCCGGTGCCGTTTTTACCCTTCCTGTTCGGATTACGCGCGCGAAGCAATCCAGTATCATGGCGCCGCGCGTGGTAGTTACCTCGCCGCCAGGCGCCTGTGCCGCTGTCATCCGTTTTCCGCGGGCGGCATCGATCTCGTCCCGCCTCCCACTTCTGAAAAGCGCTGACGCGCCGTTCCATCGACACTGAGACAACGCATGGATATTAAACGCACCGTCCTATGGGTCATCTTCTTCATGTCAGCGGTCATGCTGTTCGACAACTGGCAACGCGACCACGGACGTCCGTCGATGTTCTTCCCGAACACGTCGACCACGAAGACCGCTCCGGGCACAGCACCGGGCACGACCACGCCGGGCACGCAGGCCGCTGATCTGCCGCAGGCCGCAACCGGCGCCGCGCCGGGCGGCGCGACCGCGCCCGCCGAACAGGCAGCCGCCCAGCTGATCCACTTCCGCACCGACGTCTATGACGGCGAAATCGACACGCGTGGCGGCACGCTATCGAAGCTTTCGCTCCTGAAGGAGGGCGAAGGCAAGCAGCCCGACATGTACATCACGCTGTTCGACCACACCGCGACGCATACGTATCTGGCGCGCACGGGGCTGCTCGGCGGCGATTTCCCGAACCATAACGACATCTTCACGCCGGTGGCCGGCCTGCCGCACGAACTGACCGGCGACGCGAAATCGTTCCAGGTCAGCTTCGAATCGCCGGTGAAGGGTGGCGTGAAGGTCGTGAAGACATACACGTTCACGCGCGGCAGCTACGTGATCGGCGTCGATACGAAGATCGTCAACGTCGGCACCGCGCCGGTTACACCCACGCTGTACATGGAACTCGTGCGCGACAGCCAGCCAGTCGACACGCCGCGCTTCTCGCACACGTTCATGGGGCCGGCGGTCTACACGGAACAGCATCACTTCCAGAAGATCGACTTCAGCGACATCGACAAGAACAAGGCGACATTCGCATCCTCCGCCGACAACGGCTGGATCGCGATGGTGCAGCATTACTTCGCATCCGCGTGGATTCCCACGCAGGGCGCGAAGCGCGACATCTACGTCGAGAAGATCGATCCGACGCTCTATCGCGTTGGCGTGAAGGAGCCGGTTGCGACGATCGCGCCGGGACAGTCAGTCGACGTGCAATCGCGTCTCTTCGCCGGTCCGGAAGAAGAGCGCATGCTCGAAGGCGTCGCGCCGGGCCTGGAACTCGTGAAGGACTATGGCTACGTCACGATCATCGCGAAGCCGCTCTTCTGGCTGCTGCAGAAGATCCACAGCTTTGTCGGCAACTGGGGCTGGTCGATCATCCTGCTGACGCTCCTGATCAAGGCGGTGTTCTTCCCACTGTCGGCCGCGAGCTACAAGTCGATGGCGCGCATGAAGGCGATCACGCCGCGCATGCAGGCGTTGCGCGAGCGCTTCAAGGGCGAGCCGCAGAAGATGAACTCGGCGCTGATGGAGCTGTACAAGACCGAGAAAGTGAATCCGTTCGGCGGCTGTCTGCCGGTCGTGATCCAGATTCCGGTGTTCATCTCGCTGTACTGGGTGCTGCTGTCGTCAGTGGAAATGCGCGGTGCGCCGTGGATTCTCTGGATTCACGATCTGTCGCAACAGGATCCGTTCTTCATCCTGCCGGTGCTGATGGCCGTCTCGATGTTCATGCAAACGCGTCTGAACCCGACGCCGCCGGATCCGGTTCAAGCCAAGATGATGATGTTCATGCCGATCGCGTTCTCGGTCATGTTCTTCTTCTTCCCGGCTGGCCTCGTGCTGTACTACGTGGTGAACAACGTGCTGTCGATCGCGCAGCAGTACTACATCACGCGCATGATGGGCAAGGGCGCGAAGAAAGCCGCCTGACGCCCTGTCTCGTGAACGGCGGGTAAGCCAGCCGTTCACGACGAAGTTGACGAAGAAAGCCGCCCGGTTTTGCGCCGGGCGGCTTTTTTTACGCGATTCTGGCGTCTGGGTTAGCGCGATTTCCTCTTCGATAGTGGGCATGCCCGAGATTGTGCCGTTACGCCCTCCGCCCTTAAGATAAATCGAGAATCGTCTTAGGCCTTTTGGCCGAGACCCGATTTCGTGCGACGGGCGAAGGTGCACGGGACGCACACGTTACAATGCCTGGCGCCGTGCGATCCTCGTCACGTCACGTGTTTTCTCCGGTTTTCTCCTCGTTCGCCACCATGCTCACTACCGATTCCGATCCGATTGTCGCCATCGCCACCGCGCCCGGTCGCGGCGGGATCGGTGTCGTGCGGATCTCGTTCGGCCGCGCCGGTGAAGCCGCTGCCGCGCCGCTGATGCTGGCGCTGACCGGTCAGTCGCTGGCGCCGCGCCATGCGAGCTACGTGCCGTTTCTCGATGACGGCGGCAATGCGCTCGACCGCGGTATCGCGCTGTACTTTCCGGCGCCGCATTCGTACACGGGCGAGCATGTCCTCGAACTGCAGGGCCACGGCGGCCCGATCGTGTTGCAGCTCGTGCTGCAGCGGTGTATCGATGCGGGTCGCGCCGCTGGGCTGCGGCTCGCGGAGCCTGGCGAATTCACGCGCCGCGCGTTTCTCAACGACAAGCTGGATCTGGCGCAGGCCGAGGCCGTCGCCGACCTGATCGAGGCGAGCACCGAGGCCGCCGCACGCTCGGCCGGCCGCTCACTCGAAGGCGCGTTTTCGCGCGACATTCACGCGCTGGTCGACGAGGTCATCACGCTACGCATGCTCGTCGAGGCGACGCTCGATTTCCCCGAGGAGGAGATCGACTTTCTGGAGGCGGCCGACGCCCGCGGCAAGCTCTCGCGTATCCGCGAGCGGCTCGCGGATGTGCTGGGCGAGGCGCGTCAGGGCGCGTTGCTGCGCGAAGGGTTGTCGGTGGTGCTGGCGGGCCAGCCGAACGTCGGCAAGTCGTCGTTGCTGAATGCGCTCGCGGGGGCGGAACTGGCGATTGTCACGCCGATCGCCGGCACGACACGCGACAAGGTCACGCAGACAATCCAGATCGAGGGCATTCCACTGCACGTGATCGACACCGCCGGCCTGCGCGAAACGGAAGACGAAGTCGAAAAGATCGGCATCGCGCGTACCTGGAGCGAGATCGAACGTGCGGATGTCGTGCTGCACCTGCTCGACGCACGCGAGGGCATGACACCGGGAGACGGCCCGATCGCGGCGCGTTTTCCGTCGGGCGTACCGGTCGTGCGCGTGATGAACAAGACCGATCTCACCGGCCTCGCGCCGTCGGTTACGAAGCTCGACGACACCGGCGGCACCGATCTGCGCGAGGTGCGGCTGTCGGCGAAAAAGGCGGATGGTATCTCGCTGCTGCGCGCGGAACTGTTGCGCATCGCGGGATGGCAGGCGGGCGCGGAGAGCGTGTATCTGGCCCGGGAGCGGCACCTGATCGCGCTGCGCGCGGCGCAGGAACATCTCGGCACGGCCGCCCAGCATGCGGACCAGAACGCGCAGGCACTCGATCTGTTCGCCGAGGAACTGCGGCTCGCGCAGGAACAGTTGAATTCGATTACCGGCGAGTTCACTTCCGATGATCTGCTCGGTGTTATTTTCAGCCGCTTTTGTATTGGGAAGTGACCTGCCGCCGGGCAATGTCCAGGGTTCACGACACCGTCGGGTGATGTGAAAAAGAAGCCCGGTTCGGTGATGCGCAGATCGACGAAGGACGCAAGCTGGCCCTCGGCAAATTCGGCCTGCGGCCTGACCTCTACCACCTGTACAAAAAAACAGTGTTCCGATCTACAATTATCGACAATTGTTGCCAAACGGCGGCAACCATCCCAGCAAGGGAGGTGTCAGTGATAAATAGCAACGCGATAGAAACGCTCCACCATAGAACCTTCGAAAGCATCAAGCAGATCAATGACGGCGGCTCGGAGTTCTGGTTTGCTCGTGACCTCGCGCCACTGCTTGACTACCCGCAATGGCGCAACTTCCTGCCGGTGCTGGATAAGGCTCGGGACGCCTGCCGTCAGAGCGGGCAACACGTGGAAGACCATTTTGCGGGCATGCGCAAAATGGTCGGGATCGGTTCCGGCGCGCAACGCCTGATCGACGACGTGTGCCTGTCTCGTTACGCCTGCTACCTGATCGTACAGAATGGCGACCCGTCGAAGCCGGTAATCGCTAACGGGCAAACCTATTTCGCGATGCAGACGCGCCGCCAGGAACTAGCCGACGATGCGAAGTTTGCCCAGGTCGGCGAGGACGAGCGCCGTCTTGCGATTCGCAACGAATTAGTGACGCACAACAAGCACCTGGCCGCGGCCGCGAAGGACGCCGGTATCGAAACGCCGATCGACTACACAATCTTTCAGGATCACGGCTACAAAGGTCTGTACGGCGGCCTTCGCAGCAAGGAAATCCATGCGAGGAAAGGTCTGAAAAAGAGCCAGAAGATCCTCGACCACATGGGCAGTACGGAACTCGCTGCCAATCTGTTCCGGGCGACTCAGACCGAGGAGAAGCTGCGGCGCGATGGAATCAAGGGCAAGCAGCGCGCGAACCAGACGCGCTTTGCGGTGGGCCATAAGGTGCGGGAGACGATTCAGGAATTGGGCGGTACGATGCCCGAAAAACTGCCGACGCCTGATACGAGTATTCAGCAGATCGAACGAGCGCAAAAGAAGCTGCCGAAATAATGTCTGTCTCGACGGCTGCACGATCAAACCACGCCACCGGCCACGCAGAAGAATCTGCGTGGCGCGCAACCTGTATCGCGACGAGGAGAACGAAAAGAGCGAGGAACTGTAGACGATTCGTCCGGCGACATGACCGCTACAATGCTGGCTCACCCTTCTGTCATCGCACTACCATGTCTGACTATCCGCGTTTCACAATCAACCGGGCGCTCGTTCTGATCCTCCCGAACCAGCCGTTCGCGGATTGGGCTGCCGCAGCCGACCCGGGTCCAGTCCCTCTTCGCCTGACGCTCGAGGAACTGCGCGAGGAAGCGGACGCGTTCCTCTTGCCCGAATCGGTGATGGAAGATGAAGGTGCGGCCGTGAAATGGATTGAGAAGCGCTGGCAGACTTTCTTCGAGCACTTCCTGAACGGTCAATACGTCGACGAGGTGCTATGGCCTCAGGACCGGTCGCTCAAGATGTTCCGGCAGTGGTTCACCATCCAGTTTCACTCGATGGTCTACGACATGGCGGACACGCCGATCGTGCATGAGGATTGGGAAGACGAGGGCGAAGAAGGGACAGCTCTTCAGTAACGGTGGATCCCTGTAACGACGCTATTTACTATCTCCCCATGCGCCGGAGCCGAAGCCGACAGGACTATGAGTTGCCCTCCGCTTCCGGGCTAACAACGGGGAACGCCCAAGCGACGCCACCGCATGACCGCCTCCTCAATGACGATGCCTCATACTGCGCAGCGGATGCCGCCAGTTCATGCGTTTCGACCGCGCGACACGAGTCTGCAAATGCCGCTCCTGCCAGAGTTCATCGGAAAACAGGAACGCGACAATCAATAACGGCACGACCAGAAACGCACCAAGGATGAAGTTCTCAATCACGATAGCCTCCAGGATCAGAGGAGCGGCTGTTCCATCATTCCATTGTAGGCGTCACATCCAGTGTTGTATTTTCCGCCGTACTGGCTCATCGCCGGATAATTCGCCGGCCGTCACTGAATCGCCCGTGAAAGGCCTGGCCCGCGTCGCTTCGCCATTCCAGCAGCGCGGTACGTCACCTGCTCCACGATCGTTGTAAAGCATCCTGCGTACCCGGTAATGGCATTTCCGACATACGAGGTACCGCTTTGCGCGCTGTAAATGCGTTCGCAAAGACGGTTAAATGCCATCAGGCATCGTTTTTATTCTGCATCTAACCCGATACTCCAGGCCTTTTTATTCATCAGGTTAATCAGTGTGTGTGCAACGCACAAAACCGGAATAAATCTTAGCAGTTCATTTAATTAATCCATCCGGCCGATTGACTCAACGCACGTAAAGCGCTTGATGGATAAAGCTTACAGCCAGAAATCCCTCATTTCATCGAATGGCCGCCAATCCCTGGGTTTACGCGCGCTTTTCAGCGGATTTCAGATGCGGCACCGCCTGCGACAATTCGCCACTGTTGCGAGCGCACACAAGATGTGCTTGTGTCCGTTTGCAGTTCTCCTAAAGTGCAAGGTGCGGGTGTCCACCGAAGTTAAATAGATAGCTAACCTGAGTAATGACCCGCACGGAGGCAGAACATGAAAAAGCACGTTGCTGTTCTTTTCGCGATCGCTGGCCTTGCCGCTGTTTCTGTCGCGCAGGCGCAGGATATCGTCATCAAGCCGCAGCAGACGATCCAGTTCCGGCCTAACTCGTATGGCTGTCTGTCGAAGGACAAGTTCGACGCCGCCGATCAACACGCACAAGCGGGCGAACAACAGAAGATGCAGGAGTTCTTCTCCGGCTATCAATGTCTTTCGACGCCGGAACATGCCGATTTCCGCGTGGTGCGCGTCGTGGGTCATGATCTCGAGTTCGTGAACGCCGGCAATGCCGACACGCAAGGGCTCTGGACCAACGACCGATTCATCAAGCAATAACGTCGCCGGTTCCTGCACAACGCAGAAACCGGACTTAGCCTGACATAACCGGTTTTCGTCACCGGGTGATCTGGCTTCGTATCTTCATCGACGCATTTGAAAAACGGCCTGGCATACGTGCCCGGCCATTTTGCATTTGGCGCGTTTGCGCGATGGCTTAAAAAAGCCGATGCGGCGGAACCGCATCGGCATGGCGCCTTCTCGCTAGCGCAGGTGACTCAACGACAAAATCAGTGCGAATCGCGCGGCACAGGGGCGCCGCTCGATCCGACCAGGAAGTCCAGATCCGCGCCCTGATCCGCCTGCAAGACATGTTCGACGTAGAGCCTGTAGTAACCGC
>NZ_CAJQYY010000034.1 GCF_907164575.1 Paraburkholderia gardini | reverse complement strand
CGAACACGCGTCTTGAACCGCTCACCGGCGGATCGACGACGTTCGCAGCCTATGAAGCGGGCGTGAAGTACGCAGTCACGCCGGCGCTGACGGGTGGCCTCGGCTACACGTACATGCACCTGTCGGACGCGAACTCGGGCCACTGGAACCAGTTCGACGCCAGCGTCGACTATGCACTGAGCAAGCGCACCGACGTGTACGTGCTCGGCATCTACCAGCAGGCGTCGGGTCACAACGCGGCAACCGGCGACGTGCAGGCACAGATCGGTTCGAGCACAAGCTACTTCGGTACGGCTGGTGCGAACACGCAGCTGGCTGCTCGCGTGGGCCTGCGTCACAAGTTCTGATCGCAATAGCGTGAAGACGCCGACGAGGCTTGAGCAGATTTAAAAGCCCGTCGGAAGAAGCAGAAAAAATGCCGTTCAGTGTTCAGCTGAACGGCATTTTTGTCTTTGATGCTTTGACGACTGGCCTGCGCGCGTCAGCAGGTTCCCAGACCATATTTATTCGGGCGCGTCCCGGTTACACGCAGCGACGCTCAGGCAGCCAGTTTCATGCTGACGAGGCGATTCAGACTGACGCCCTGCTCCGCGGCCTGCATGGCCAGCGCGCGGTGCTGCTCCGGCGGAATCCGGACGCGGAATTCACCGCTATAGCGCTTTTCCGCGAGCGGTTCCGGCACCGGTTCGCCGTTCTCGCGCAGGTCGGCAACCGTCTGCGCGACGAGCGAGCGGATGCCTTTCAACGCCGCATCGGGCGAGCGCGCGAGCCACGACAACGAGGGAAATTCGGCGCAAAGGCCAACGTGCTCGTTGTCCTCAGGCGACCAGGTTACGCGGTAGGTATAGTGATCAGTGGGCGTGCTGGCTCTCTTTCAGTTTATCAATGGCTTAGAGGACCTGACGTACCTGGTACGCTTTGGCGTTGCCTTTATCGTTCTGGATGTTGACACGGGGATCACCCGGCCACGGCGTTTTAAAGACAGCGTGACTGCTGCCGGCCTGGCGCGGTTTGCCAAAATACGCTTCGCATACGTTGAACAGCGCCAGGAACCGGACGCCGGCGGGTTGACGGCGCATCTGTTCGAGGGTTTTTTCTATCATTTATGAATGGTTCCATTATTGGAACCATTTGTCAAACCCCGAGCTGCTGATGGCAGCGCTGCTTCCCCGGTCCTTTTGCACGCACCCGCGCAACTCCATCGTCGCTTCTGTTACTCTGCGGCCTTTCCCCCCCCATCACTTCGAATCGATGGAAATTCCTTTCAATGAGCGCGGCGTGTCGGTCACGCGCAATTCTCTTTCGGCCGCCGGCCAGGTCTTCGCATTGCGCGAAATCCAGCAAACGCGCGTCGTCACCGTGCAGAAAAACCGGGTCGTGCCGCTCGTGATTTCGCTCGCGGGTCTGGCGGGCGCTATCGTCGGCGGGGTGCTCTCGTCGCCGGCGGGTCTTGTCTGCGGCGTGATGATGACCGTGGTCGGCGCGCTGGCGTGGCTCACGCAGGACGTCACCCATCGCCTGATCGTCGACACGCACGATGGCGAACGCGAAGCGCTGTCCAGCGTCGATCGTGACTTCGTCGAGCGTGTCGAGCAGACCGTGATGCAGGCCAAAACCGCGCAGCAGCAGGCCGCAATAACGGCAGGCGCAGCAGCCATCGCCGCCACCCGGGAAAATCCGCAGGCGTAACGTAACGCCCGTGCAGCGACAGAACTGATCCCAGGCCTTGACACATTGTTTCAAATGCGGCGAACCAGCCGCGTACAGTGAGCGCCCCGTTATTGCGCGCTCACTGCGAAACAGGTCCTCATGCCCAAGTCCTTTCTGCGCGGCCGGCTGGCCGTCGTTCTTCTGTCGACCAGCGTCCTGAGCTGCGCGCTGAGCAGCTGCTCGACGCCCATCGTCACACCGACACCGCCGCCGCCCGCCGCGAGCCTTCTGAACGGCGGCCGGGATGGCGTAGTGATCGCGCTCAACGTCGAGCGCAGCGATCGAGGCCAGTCACGCCTCGGCCTGCCCATCCAGATCGACGGCAAGGCGGTCTACATGATGCTCGACACCGGCACGCAGGGGGTTCGCGTGCTCTCCTCGGTGTTGCCGCGAAAGGACTATCCGGCAGTGGGCGGCAGAACGTCGATGGTGTTCGCGAACGATGCGCAGGTATCGGGGCCGCTCGTCAAACTGCCGGTCGGTTTTGTCGGAGCCAGGCCGTTCGACGTCACCGCGCAATCCGTCGACGACGTCCGCTGCCAGCCAGGCGCGAAACGCTGCGTCGCGATGGACGGTTATACCGGTGAATTCGGCTGGGCGTTTTCGGGCCTTTTCGGCGTCGGCGCGGAGCAGCCGGACGACACGTGCTGCACGCAACCGCTACGTGCGCTGCCCGGCAACATCGGGTTGCGCTATATCGTTCACGCGAACCTCGCGCGGCCGTATCTTCTGCTGACGCCATCGAAGGCATTGAGCAGCGAGTTCACGATGTTTCCGATGCGGACAGGCAGCGACGGCGTAAGAAAATGGCCGGCAGGATGCGTGCAGGTCGCCGACAAAATGAGCTTCTGCGCACCCGTGGTGTTTTCGACGGGCGGAATGGACATGATCCGCATCGAGACCGACACGACCCCCAACTGGCTCGATGACGACAGTGAAGGCAAGGTGCTCAAACAGGGCAACCACCTTACGCACCACCCTGCATTCTTCAGCATTCTTAAACCCTTATAGATATGGGATTTCAGAGGGTATTGCATTTTCTTGCATTCGACTGCATTCCCCAAAATGGGGTTAAACGGGGGTTAAATTTCGGGTAAACTTGAGGCCCCCATGGAGGGTTACTCAATGTCCAGCGCGCTCACCATCACCGATATAAAACGCGGCTACAAGGCCGGAGACCAACAGAAAGCCATGGCGGCCAAAGCGGCTCGCAAGGCGTTCAAACTGAGTGACCGTGACCGCATGTTCGTGCTGGTGTCGGCGGTCGGCTCCAAGGTCTGGAAGTGGTCATACCGGCATGCCGGAAAAGACTGCACCCTCACCATCGGGAAGTGGCCGGACGTGTCGATTGTGCAAGCACACGAAGCGCGGATTGCCGCTGAAAAGCTGGTGTCGCAGGGCATCGACCCGAACGCCCACGCCAAGGCCAAAAAGCAAAAAACCCTGACCGAACAGGCCACCACTTTCTGGGGCGTGACTGCGGAATGGATAGACCTGAACCGCACCAAATGGAGCCCGTATTACCTCAAACAGATTGAACGTTACATGGGTAAGTACGTTCGGGATACGCCGATTGGCGCGCGCCCCATCAAGTCGCTCACCACCGCTGATATCTACCATCTGGTGCGGGACGTAGCCCGTCGTAAGAAGCTACGCGACGACGAACTGCGCACGTCCGCACCTTCACTCGCGGCACTGCTGAAAACCTGGTGTTCAGGAGTGTTCCGGCTTGGTGTGGTCAGTGGTCGGTGCGACAACAATCCGGCGGTCGGGTTCAGGCTTGCCGATGCGGTAGTGATGCCCCCGGTGAAGAACAACAAGGCGCTGAACGCCAGCCAGTTGCAAGACCTCTTCAAGGCGCTGCAAACCGGGGGCGGGGGTCGGCCCATGCGAATCGCGCTTCAGTTGCTGATGCTTACCGCGACGCGCTCTGTGGAACTGCGCGCGGCTCGCTGGACTGAGTTTGATTTCGACAACGCGCTGTGGAGCATTCCGCTGGAGCGCATGAAAATGAAACGCCCGCACCTTGTACCGTTGTCTGCCCAGGCGGTCGTGCTGTTGAAGGAACTACGGGAAATCACCGGCCACACTGACTGGCTGTTCCCGAACTCCCGGCATGAGAATGCCCCGATGTGCGCGACAGCGCTTAATGCATCACTTGAACGTCTGGGCTTCTCCGGTCGGGGATCGATTGGATTCTCGCCGCACGGGTGCCGGGGCACGTTCTCAACATGGATACACGAGTCGGGCAAGTTTGAACCGCTCGCGATTGAGCGCCAGCTTGCTCACGTCCAGCGCAATCAGATTGCTGCCGCGTATAACAAGGCTGAGTATCTGACTGAGCGCACGACGATGCTCCAGCATTGGGCCGACGTGCTGGACGAATTGCGCGCCACCGCACACTAAGCACAATCTTAGTGTTGCATCCCGGCGCATTCGCTGGCAACATGGCCGTACACCTGAGCATGGAGGCGTTGACGGTGGCCCGCAAGGGGTTGCTGTTTCCATGCTCACGACAACCCTCCCCCTGCCTGTCCACGTCTCGCACTCCATACCGGTGTCACTTAACCGGCGACGCTCGCGCGTCCACAAATGGAGTCGAACATGAGCATTGATCTTGACCGCGCTGAAAAGGCGCTCGAAGCCCGCGCACGTCGTGCAGCGAAAGCGGCTGGCCTAATCGCTACAAAATCCCGCTGGCGCGCTAACAGTGTCGACAACTATGGCAATTTCATGCTCGTGGACTTGTACACCAATGTTATCGCTGCGGGCTCCCGCTTCGATATGAGCGCGGAAGAAGTGCTCGAATACTGCGCAGACTGACGGAAGCAGTAAGTGTTGTGATGGACGCCCTTACCCTGGGCGTCTCTTTCTCGTTAACTCAGGCAATGGAGTGCCGCACGCCCGGGAGGGCATATGGCAGTCCAGTTTGTAGCGAAAAAGAAGCGTACAGGGGGCACGCGCCCCAAGACGGTAATCACCCCCCTGAATCAACCCGGGCGGCTGCGTGTCGGCCATCTGCTGACGTTGCTGAGCATATCGGCCACCACGTTTTATAGACGTCTCAACGCGGGCGTCATTCCCGAGGCCGATGGCAGCGACGGCAAACCGTACTGGAAGACGGAAACGGTGCGGGCCTTTCTGGAGTCAGGGAAATGACGGCTCTTGAGGTGGTGCGAACCTCAACCAACAACGCACGCCCGTTGATATCACCGTTTCCCGGGCCGATGGAATCGCTGGTATCAATCTCCATGAAGCACCAGCACCGGCTACAACCCGCGCTGACGGTCGGCGCTGCACTCGCTGCAATGAGCGCATGCATGCATGGTCGGTGGGCACTCGATGATGGGCTGCGCGGCAACCTGTATATCGCCGGTCTGGCCGGTACGGGTTCAGGCAAAGATGGGCCGCTGAAACTGATCGAAACGCTGGCGGAGGTCGGCGGTGGTCAGGCGGTCAGTAACATCGGAAGCGGTCAAGGTATCGAAGACTCACTGTGCATGACTCTGGAACGCCGGCTGGTGCTGTGCGTAGACGAACTCGCGCATCTGATCGGCGCTATCAGTGGCAACAAAGCGGCCAGCTATCAGACCGCAGCGGAAAAGATGCTGCTGGAGCTATTCAGCCGGTCCGGTAGTTCGATCACCACCCGCACACTCGCGCGACGGCCATCGATCACGCTATATCACCCTTACGTCACGCTGTTCGGAGTCACCACGCATGCCAAGATGCGCGGCATACCTGCGAGCCTGATCGAAACCGGTTTTCTCGGTCGGTGTCTGCTGGTCGATGGTGAAGACTTCCCGCCCCCGGCCTATCCGGTGCGCGGCGATCTCTACTCTGAAATTGAATCGGCATTAGGTGCGACGGCACGTAGCGTCTCCCGTTTCGGCTCACCCATGACCCGTCCGGAGGATGACGTTCAGGTGGTGCCGCGCACCTCTCAGGCGATGGAACTGGAACGCGAAGCCGGAGACGCCTTCTACGAGGGCGCACGCTCTGCCGATGCCACGCGCCGTGCGCTATGCATGCGCGCACTGGAAATGGCGAAGCGTATCGCGCTGGTGCTGGCGGTCTGGGATGACGTACAGGTCGTGACGCCCGATCATCTCGAATGGGGCGTACGCTTCGTCCGCTACTCGCACGCGTGCCTGTCAGGCTTCACCGACTCCATGACCGACTCGCAAGTTGTTCGTGACGCCCGCAAGATTGAACAGACCATGCGTGATGCGATATCAGGCAAGCGGCCATTCACGGGCGTGCGCTTCGAAGAGGCGAACAACATCGCCGTCGATCATGGACTCGTGTCGCACTCGGCGCTATTGAAGAAATCCCGGCTCGATAGTGCGACGTTCGGACGCTGTATCAAGCATCTGGAGTCAGAGGGTGCGGTGGCCGTCGAACGTCACCAGCGCAGCACGCGTGGCGGTCCATCATCGGAAGTGTTCTACGTGCTGCCGGGATGACTGTTCCCCGATCATTGGGAACCGGCAAAGACACGTTACAGCGCGTTTTGCTGGCCTTTTGATGCGGTTCCCCGGTTCCCGGGTGTTGTGCGCGCATGGACAGCTTAACGGTCGTGTCTGCACGCCTCTGCCCGGGAACTCGGGAACTTTATCTGCGCACTGGCTCGATACGTTGTCACGTCCGGCTTTGCCAGTTCCAGGGCGGTGCTGTCTCGGGTGGGAATTGATCCATGAGGGTTAGACGGTGTAACCCCCTCCGGATGCCATCCGTCCTTGGTGCAAGGGGTTGGCGGCTGTTTATAAAAATGGCGAATGCCGATTTACCACCACTTTTACCACCAAAGGTTAGCGCTTACGGGAAACGGTGCAGAAAAATTACTTCTCTTTTAAATAGGTATCCGAACGGATAAAGGTGATCGTGCGGGAATGGTGTGGCGATGGGCGGAAACTGATAGCTATCAATGTCCGCTAAATGACCCGGGGAAGGTAGCGGTTTCGTTCTAATTTTGTTTCCAGCTACGCTTTAAAAATTCATCTACCCATGTCTCACTTCTCTCTGCGCCGTTGCATGCCCATCGGACCTCGTGGCTGGCCGTGTCGAGGTATGCCGTGATGATGGCTGCACCGATTACCACGCGGACGGCTCCATGGTGTGCTGCCTCTTTTAAGGCTTCGAGTGCGAAGAGCGTCATTTGTAAAACGCTTCCAGCGCATGGTGGGCGGGGTTGATGACCGTGGCTGCTTTGGGGAAATACCGGTTCAGGGATTCTTTTAACTGCGAGCGGGTCAGATAATTCGTGTGGCTCTGCGTGCTACGGCGGGGCTTTTTTACGGGCTTCGCGGCTTCAAATTCGATGGCGGCCAGCTTGCGAGCCCAATCCAGCACGAACAGACGCGGGGCATCGGGGATGCGCGGCAACGTAGTGCGAAGCAAGGGGTTAGATGCTGGCTTCGCCAGTTCAATGATCGGCTTCGCCGGTTGGCAGTCCTGTGCAATTGATTGCAATTGAGTTTGTAGTTGCGTGATGGGGGCGGGCTTCGGGGCGGGCTTCGGGGCGGGCTTCGGGGCCGCGTTACGCTTCCGTACCAGTGCCCTGATGCTGGACACCGCCGACGGGGTAAGACCCATACTTTCAGCAATCTCCCGTGAATTCCGGCCCCGCCCAGTCAGTAACATCACGCGCGCCACGGTCTCCGGTGAGTGACCACGCCTGTGCGTGACGGGCGCTTCCTGTGGCGCTTCCTGTGGCTCTTCATGCTGCTCTTCGTCCCGCTCGTCGTCCCGCTGTACGATCCTCGGCCCGGGAATAAGCGTGGCAGGTGGAAGTGTGGAATTCGTACCCCGCTTCCAGTGCGCGTTAGGTTCGCCCTCGAACACCTGCTGGCGGGATAGTTCGCTCTGCCGGATCACGAACGTTCGTAGGGCTTCCATTGCTGGCCTCAATAAATGCGTGAGGGTGCGGGGCGTCTGTCAGCATCCGCGATAGCCCGCACCACCTGTTCTTTGGTCGCAGAGCGTCCGTTAATTTTCCACGTGACCTTGCGTAAATCGGTTTGATACGTGGCTTCCACCCGCTCCCCATAGGTGCTGGTGATAAAGGCCATGCCGGGGCGGTGCGGTTGCGTGGATTCGATAGCCCATCGTTCCAGTTCGTCGGCATGCTGTTCCGGCGTTAGCTTTGCGCTTTTCATGGTCTGCCTCTCTTCGATCCCTACACGAATAAAATCGCGATCACGCTGTCTGCTTCCGGTACGATCACCAGTCCTTTCATGCATGGCCAGTCGAGCCGGATTAAGGGCCCTTCAGTGCCTGGACCTGTTCTGCAAATCAGACGCTCCGGCCCGACGTGCAGGGTGCGGGCGTCATACACGGCAAAACCCCCGCTAATAATCGATACCCATATCAACCGGCACGGGCCAGCATGAATGAGGGTGGGTGAGGTGATGCCCAGCATCGTGCGGTCATTGAATGCAATTGATTGCACTGCCGGTGCCGGTGCGGGCTTCCTCTCAAACTTCAAAACCGTGGCGGGCATTTTTTTACTCGAATGACACGGCTACCGACGATTGCGAGCGCTGCACCGCGTAAAGACCGGTCGTAAATTGCACGTTCAGGGGTACGGGCTGATAGCCCTGATCGGCCTTGATGGTCGCAATGGGTGTGGCGTTGGCGGCGGGGGTGCCTACGCTGTCGTAAAACGAGATATCAATCGGCGCGCTGCCGGTCTTCACGGCGATGGGCTGGGAGACGACCACGCCCGTGAGGGTGCCGGGATTCTGAAGCACCCCGCCCACCACGTTGGGAATCACCACGGCGATCTGTGATCCTGTCGGCGGGAAGGGTGCGTTGGTGGTGACGTTCGGCATGATATGTACTCCTATTTATGAAGGTGAATTCAAGTGGCTGTAACTTCTCTGCGGGCACTTCTTAAACTGGCTTTAATCCGGGGGGTGAAATTGACGAAATGTCTATTCCGCTCCGGATGAAGGTTGACCTTTTGTCAATTCCGGGTGATGCGGGTGATGCGGGTGATGCGTGCTGCTGCTAAACCCCGTGCTGACTTCGTTAGACTGCGTTCAGACTTCGTTCAGACTTCGTTGTAGATTTTTCCAGCTTACAACGAGTCTTACAGATACATAAAAGGCCAAAAGCTCGCTGATTTCCATTATGTAAATATTTTCAATTCCGTAATGGGCTTTGTTATCAATGGCTTGGCGTATCTCATTATAACTTTGTAACTTTATCATCCGTTATCAGGCTTATTTGCGGCATTCGTGCTGGCGGGTGTGGCATTTAGTGGCGTTTTAGCCCCTTTAAACTCGCCAACACCGGTGTAAACTTTACGTACTGACTCAGCACGTTGCCATGCCGCTTCCTGCTCTTCTTCGGTTAATTCCCCTAACGGCTCATCGGGCAGGGTGTTGGCAATGAAGTAGTAATCCCTGCCGAAAATATCGGTTTTGATCCATGAACCGTTGCCGTTAGGGTCTTTGCGTCTACGTACTACCTGCCTGGCCATGATCGTCCTCCGGCGTTTGTAGCTGTGCGATGGGCTCTGCAATTGATTGCACTGCGTGCCCCTGCGGTTGCACTGGCTCCGAATGCACCGCTACATTTTGCGGGGCGGGGGTTGCTGGGGGTTGCTCTGCTGCTTCCGGATCACCAGCTACGGGGTCGTCACTAAAAACCGGCTCACCAATCTGACGGGGACTGCTACCCCAGCCGATTTGCAGCACGCCAGACACCTTGACTGCCCCCACCCCATCGTTCAATGCATCCGGATCATCATCGAGTATTTCAAAGGTGGCGACTTCACGACGTGCTGCTTCTATCACGTTGACGATGCTTTTGATGTTGCCCGCATTCTCTGCCTTCTCTAACGCACGGGTCAAAACGTTAAGACGGGTCGCACGTTGCGCAAGCGGCTGGACTTCGATCTCTTCAATGAAATTCTTCCGCGTCTCATGAAAGAGCGTGCGCAATTCAGCGCTCAACGTCTTACCCTGTGCGGTCGTCGGATCGTATCTTTGGATGCCGTTCCGTGTGATCTCAATATCAAATTCCGCTTTCATGGCGCGCACCACCTGACCCAGCGAATCGAATTTCGCCAAGCATCGCACTACGAAGCGTTTCTGCTCCATGGTCAGGAAAGTTTTCATGGCTTGCACGGGTGTGAACGTGCCCTCTATAAAAAGGTTATGGGGTGCTGCTCTCGTTAATGGTCTGTTTGTTACTCATCATCTCTCTCCCCGGGGCTTGTCGTCTATGCGTTTGCTACGCATCCCTGCGTCATGGCGTGTGGAAGAGGTAAGCCTGGTTCGGTCGTTGCAATACCGGTAGTTTGGAGACCGGATTCTTTGGCTGGCCGGTCAAGATGCAATCCAGCGTGGTAACCCAGGCTGTACCTTCCGGATTTCTTGAGGCTCCTACATGGCGGAGAGTTTTTACCAGAAAAGTGCCGGTGAAAATGCTGCCGGATTTCATGCTGGCGTACTGGCTTCCCGGCTGGGGATTGAAAAATTGTGACTTGCTGGCGGTGGTGGTGGTGCCAGGTGCATCGGGTAAGGTCACGTAATCCAATACCTTGATATCGCCCCGCAGTACGGTCGTTATCTGGACTTCCCGGGGCTGGCCCCACGTCGGCTGACCAATTAAATCGGTGAATTGTATTTGCTTCGGCGTGGTCGCCGTCGTGCCATCGACGATGACGATATCGTTTCCATCGAGAGTGATTAGCACGCCCGAATAATCAGCATTCGGGGCGTATCCGCCAATGATGCTCAGACTTTTCTGGTTGAGGTATGCCGCCAGTTGCGGGAGCGTGGCAAAGTAGCCCGTTTCATCCGCGCCGGTCCATACCAGGTTAGGGCTTACGGACCCGGAGATTGTGTATTTGGGGAAAGCCGTGCTTAGCGTGGCGATAAGTGGCGTAAGTAACGGCTGGCCCGCTTTCCATTGAAAGACGAGATTAGCCGGGGCTGCATTCCGTGTCGGTGCGGGTACCGTCGTGTAGCTGCTGGGCGTGCCGGTCGTCTGGTTACTGGTGGGAGAGGAACCCAAAGATTTGACGATGATCGTCAAAGCCTGGTCCGAACCGATCCAGTTACCAAACGCCTGCAAAATCTGGCCGGATGCGAGACGCCCCGCTTGTTGGGGGTTAGCCAGTGGCAGGCCCTTTGCCATGCCGCCGTAAATGGCAACATTCATTCCGTTCAGGTTCGCGGCTTGCGCGATTTCCCCTAAACCGACCCCATGCAAGGTGATGGCCCCGTTCGATACTGATGCCTCGGCGGTCGTTACCGGGATATCGCATTCGAATTCCTGTGCTGCCCGATTCGTGCCGCCTGGGGTGTAAACGCTGGCTCCCTGAACCAGGGATGTATAACTTGATAGCAGCGTGGTACGGGCTACGCGCGTGTACCCCGGCTTCCCATTCAAATTTGGCACGAGGATTTCGCCGGTCTTGGGGTCGGTGATATCAACCTGAAAATATCTCATGTTACGGTCCACTAATAAGGCAGCGCGCCGGTGCTCAACCCTATATCAGCCCCCGGCCTGCTGTTGATGTTCAGATTGATGTTGACCGGTGCCATGCGTCCATCGTTAGACGGTCGTGCAGGGCTGTAGCTAACCGGCGCGGCATTGGTGGGGGTCGTGTCTTTTACGGTTTTGACCGTGATGCCTTTTGATAGCGCCTGGGCAATGTAGTCAGCATTCATTTCCTTGAAATTCGAGGATTCGTGCTGGATCATTGCCGCTTCGAGTGCCGCACGCGTTTTCAGGTCGGAGAGGTTTAATTTTTCATCGGCCCTGAATCCGGTCTTCCCCGACACGTCCGCGATGTACCCAGCGGTGTCGTTTTCGCTCGTCGGTGCGTACTTCGTGAGGATTTGTTCGATGCTGCTCAGATGGTCGCGGGTGTAGTACAGATTTAGCTGGCGGTCCATTGCACTCAGGCCAGCTTGCTTGCTGGCAAACTTCTGGAATTCCGTGGTGCTGCCTGGCACGCGCAGATTTCCGGGATTGTTAAGACGTGCTGCGCTGCTCGGCGTGACGCTGCCGGTCGTCGTCGTGTTGGATTTTTCTTTGTCGGTGCGTGAGTCCCAGGGCCAGAAACCAGCCCCGGTGTCATGCGCGAGTACGCCCGCCTTGTGGTCGGAGTCGAGCCATTTTTTGTAGTTATCCTGAATACTTTTCTGCTGTTTGTCGGAATCGCCGTGGATGAATTTCGGGTCGAAGTCACCCCGTTGCGCCGCGATGATCTTGTCATTAAGCCAGGTTGCGCCCGCGTCTGCCTCGTTAAGATGATTGGGCAACTCGTCCAGGAATTTCTTCAATTCCTTTGACTTCAGGAAAGAGACAGTCAGGTCCGTGAAGGCGTTGGATGCCTTAATAACCTCGGGCGTTAGCTCCGTGAATGCGGACTCGATACGGTTTTTGGCAATATCGAAATTGCTGTCGAGTGCGGACTTGGCGTCTGTCGCCTTTTGGGCGTCTTTTTCATCAATTTCGAATTTGGGAAGCTGGGTTTTATACGCTTGCTGCGCCTTGTCAAAGTCGGTGTCGGAGTAGCTTGCGCCCGTCCGTATTTGGTCCAGACCCAGGAGTTGTGTGTAGCCCCGGGCTTCCGCGATGCTTCCGGCTGGTCGTCCCTGGGCTTTGTCTTCCCGATACTGAGCGCTGGCCCGCTTGTCGAACTCATAGGCGAGCCGTTCAGGGTCATAAGTCTGGATTTCGTGCGGCGTCAATCCTGCGGTTATCAACGGCTGCCATTTTGAAACATCCGCTGCGGCATCGGCGAATTTGCTAAGGTCCGCTGATTTCAGGCCGAATCTCTCGAATTGCGCCGCGAAATCTTTTGTGGCTCCGATGGGTAAATCCAGGCTACGGGCTTCCTGATTCTGACCGGCAATGTCGCTGGCCGATGCTGCTACCGCGCCACCTACTGCCGCTGCTGCTCCGGCTGTCGCCCCTAAGACACCCCCGAATGCAGCCAGGTTGATGCTTCCCCGGGAAAGTGCGGCCATGAAGCGGCTGGATTTTTCCAGGGATTTGGCCGTGGCTTCCCAGGACTTAGCAGTTCGGGCAGATGATTTTTCGAGCGCGGCAATCGTGCCACCGGCCCCCGTGAGTTTCTGGCTGGAAAGGCTCTTTTCGATCTTCGCGGATTCACTCGCTGCCTTCTCAAAGGAACCACCCAGCAGATTGATTTCTGCGTTGACGTCTCTCCACTGTTCCGGAGACTTGGCTACGCTTTCCTGGTAGGCGTGGTAACGCTCTAAAAAACCGTCGAACTCTTCGGAGTCCACGGGGATACGCAGTACAACTTTTTCGGCCATCTCGTTCTTCCCCAATGCAATCAATTGCACTGCTAACTTTCTTTGACAAATCCCAAATTGCGTTAGTGCAGGGTGCTGTGTGCAGCCTCTTCTACCGCCACTTCCATCGCCTCTTCCAGCATCTTTATGTGGGCGGCGGTCTTGTTCATTAACGTGACAACATCGGCCATATATTCTGCAAAAATGGTGTTGTCGGGATCGAACTGCGATGCTAAATATAGACGGTCTCCCATCTTTTCTAGCAACACAAGCGCGCGATATGACCTGTCTATTTCTGGCTCGGCACCTTTTGCGCAACCCCGCAGCACCAGGCTCAGTTCTCCGACCTCGGCCATTAAAAGCTGTGATGGCGACAATTCTTGCGTTTCCATCACTTCGCCACTCCCGTCAGCCATCCTGGACCCCACACACCTTCTTTCGGGGCTTCCTTCAGCGGCTCATTTCGCAGCGGCCTACCTGCCAGCAATTGTTCCCGGCGATCTGGACGCATGCATTTATCCACCCAGCTTTGACCCGGAGGAATTGCGCGCTCGACACTCACCACGCGTGAGCGGGGCATACGGGCATCCGGCCATCTGTTCCTGGTTGCTGTCATGGTGTCTCCTACGCGGTTTCCTTGGCACGCTGGTAATACTTCTGGTGATATTTTTTCTGCTGTTCCCGCACTTTTTCGGGGTTCGCGGCCTTCCACTCGGCAATTTTCTTCAGGCGCTCTTCGCGGTGCCGTAGGTACCACGCCTTAAAAATTGCGCGGCTACAAGCTTTGCAATAATGGCTCAGTCCATCCGCTCGTGTCTTTAGCTTTCCAAACTCGCTAACCGGTTTGGATGCCTTGCATCTGGGGCACGTCTTCTGGGTCGGGTCTGCCATGACTGCCTCTCTCGTTAAAGCCTAAACGGCTCTTCGTTGACGGCTACCATCAACCGGGGCGCGTCTTTGAACTGATCCATCCAGCTACGCTTCTGGCCGTAAAACTCGGAAACCGGCCGACCGCTTTGGTCGACGTACACCACTTCATTCAGGGTTGGCGAGCGGTGCGCAGCTTCGAGTGCCCTGCTCATTACTTTGGACTCCTGCCGGGTCAGTTCTGCTGGATCGCCAGCGAACCCGATGCTGTACGGGAGGCCACTCAGGGCGTTTAGCAGTTTTACGCGGTACTCATTCGGGGTTTCTTCGCCATGAAACGGCATGATTTTGCCGTTCGCCTGAAAGACGCGGCTGGCCTTATCGCGGATTGCCTTGAATTCCTGCTGCTCGCGGAAAAATTTGGCTTGTTCGGGGCTCATCGCAGCACCAGTTCAGGCAACACCAGCGCGCCTTGTGCATTGCGCGGGATGATCATCGTTCCATCGGCGCGGTGGTCGCGATGCCAACTCGCAGCAAAGGCTTTGTTGGTGCTCGGGTTGGTGCTGATGCGCATCATGAGTTCAGGCTCACGCATGAATGCTCCCATCCACGTGGAACGCTTCGTCGCACCTTTTGGCAATCCGTACTCGTAAAAATCCCGCTTCGTGCGGGCTTCCGTGTGGATACGCTCCACCAGTCCGTCTTTGCCTACCTTACCAACAGGCCGACCGCCGCCGAGATATCCCCCCGGGCCTTCTTCCTGCGGCGCGTCATATCCGCCGTGATAGTGCGGGCTACCGTCGATGCCGTGTGATGTTGGATAAGCCATTTCTCGATTCCTTAGCGTTGTCGCCCAATGTATTTGATTATTCCAAACCGGGCATTAACTTGGAACAGGTATTTGCAAATTTCTTCGATATCTATCGCACACCTAATCTGTTTGTCTAATTCAGTGCAACTGGTTGCACTCCTGACTAATCGTAAGCGTCGAAAAGATGGTGCGGTTTCGGGACTGGCGGCTTGCCCGTTTTGGTCGCTTTTTTGGCCTTTTCTACCGCTTCCGCCGCTGCCATCGCTGCGGATTTCTCGGCTTGCTGCAATCGCCAGTCGGCGGCTCCACTGCATTTTTGTTCCAGGGTCAAGGGCATGCCGCCCATCGCCGCTGCCGCGTCTGCACGTTCATCGAAAATCTCGATGGGTGCCGGGATTTCTGCTGCCTTCGGGATTTCTGCCGGGGCCTCGGGTTCCGGCTCGCTGACGGCTTCCGGCTCTGTCGGGGTATCTGCCATGGGGACATGCTCCGGCATCGTCATGGCGGGTGCGTCTGTGGCTTGCGGCTTGGCATTCTTCGCTGCTTGCAGCATCGCCAGACTTTCCGCCCGCTTCGCCGCCTTTTCCGCTTCGCCCATCGGGACTTCCAGGGCCTTCTTTGGTGCAGGGGTATCTTCTACAGGGGCAGGCTCCGTCGTCGGCGTGGTGACCGGCTCTGTGGCGTCAGGCGTTAACCCTTTGGGCTGCTCATACGCGGCCAGTTCGGCATCGAGCGCGGCCTTGCAGAGCGGGTCGTGAATCGCGCGCCATTCGGCGGGCATCAAGCTGTATGCGACGTGGTGATGCATCACGAACAATTTCAGCATGTACAGGCCGTTCTTCGGGGTGAATCGCACGTCCTCTCCAAAGTCCGTCGTGATCTTCCACAAAAACTTCCCGTAGTTACCATCGAACAGGTTCCGGATGATCTCGTTGAGATAAATCTGGCTCTTCGAAAACTTCGTCGCCACCTGTTTCAGCATGTTGGCGTGTTCAGCATCCAGCACCAGAGGATCGGAGTCGCCGGGTGTGTTGACGCATTCCATCCAGAGAACGGCACTTGAATTAAGTTTCTTCTTTCCGTCCAGGAATTTTTCAGGGAGATGTGCAGGTTCAGTCGGTTTCGGTTTTTCCGAATCAGGTGCTGCCTCAACCGGAGGAGGTGTGTATTTGTTTTCAGGCTTGGTCTTCCCTGACTTCTCCTGGACGACTTCGGGGTATGCGGTTGTTGCATCAGGCGAAGCCTGTGCAGAATTTGTCTTTGACTTTGACTCTGCCATTGCATCTGAATTTATATCTGTAATGGTCGTGCTGCTACTAACACACCCTGTGTTAGTTTTAACACACCCTGTGTTAGAGACAACACGGGTACGGGATTTGGCTCCGGTGTAAAAGTAGTGAGTGCTTTTTGACCCATTGAACCAGTCTTCAGTGATTTGAACCTGACCGCTGGCACGAAGGTGCTTAATCGCGGTGCGGACATTCTGCTTGGAACACTTAAACCTTACTCCCCATTCCGCGATGCTTCGGGATACGGGCTGATTTTCAAATTTTGGCTGGCTTTTCCAGAATCGAATGTCATACAGCATATGCGCGGCCAGAATACTTCCACCGCATGCGGCCATATCCCGGATATCGTACGTGCGCTCCGGTTCTTTCGGCAGTCCGACCATCGGACGCGGCTTCTTTAATTTCGCCTGGGATTCCGATACGACTTCGGCTACGGCGAACATAGCGCCATTCGTGGGATTGTCTAACAGTGCAAGTGATTGCGTGTGGTCTGATGATTCATTCACGATGTTGCTCCGGCTTCAAATTCTATTTGTGTTGCTGGCCGGAACTAAGTAAAATCATCTCTGATGATTAGTTCCGGTTCTCATGGCGACCACCACTGAACCCTTGAACCCCGATTCGCTGCCAACGTTTCGGGGTTTTTTATTCAATCAATCCAATAGCTCTCAAATCCTCGAATGCCTTCTTCACCTTGACTGGTTTCAGGCCGGTGTTTTGCCAGACGGTTTTCTCGTCAACGAGAACCGTTTCAACTAGCGAATCGATAGTAGAGGGGTTTTTCGTCAGGTTAACCGCTATCGTGCGCGCCACAATGTATTGCATGACAAAATCGGCGTAACGGTCGAGTCCCATCTCCAGGTGTCTGCGAGACATATCGAACTGAAAGAGCATGCTGTTATCGGGAGATATCGGCTTTCCACCTGTAAAGCTCTTTCCGTTGGCGAGTAGGAGGTCTTCCGGCTCTCCACCATTGACTTCCAGCGTATCCCACGCGATTTTGCACACTACGAGTGCTGCAATCAGGTCGCCTTTCAGCATCCTGATTACGGGAAACATCACCCCTATCCCGCCTTCTACGTAATCGTCTGCTTCGGCGGCAATTGTGGCCTTATTACGGGAATCCTCACTAAATAGATTTGCTTCGAACGCCTCCGAGATTTCAATATCTTTCCCGTCGATAACGATTCCCATCAGTGTTCTCCCGGTTCAGTCTGTTCCTCTACCAGGGAGGCTGTCCGGTGTTTGTCCAGGCATTCTGTGATTGCCTGCCGGATTACCTCCGCCATCGATATCCCGTGTTTAAGCGCGTATTCCTGCACTTCCGCCCTTAGTACTCTGGGCAGGACGATACACGTCGCCACGTTTGATTCTGCGATATTCGCCATAATCTGACTCCCTTCTGGTCTGGCTTCAATAAGGTCATCTTATACAAGACATCCCTTCAGGGGAAGCGGGGTAAATTATTTCATCGGCCTGTTTTCCTCTGCCATAAAATCCAGATTGACGAATAACGCGGTATTTCGATTAAAAGTAATCGTGTAGCTCCCGCACTATCTCTCGATATTTATTTTCTAGGTGTTTTCACCTAACGTTGCTTTAGAGCCAATGACTTGACGGCAATTTTCAGACGCGTGATGATTAGTCATCGGCGTGATATTAATTCGCCATTACGCTTTCAGCGTCGAGTGAGACCATTCTAAATGACAGATGCCCCGAAAGTGGCGCAAAAGCGCTTCAAAATGCGCCGCCTTATATTCAGCCTGCCAGACCAGATAATTACCCCTCTGGTCGAGCTATCCAATAAATCCGGGCTTTCAATGTCGGAGCATGCCCGTCGTGCTTTTGAACTGTATTTAAAGGGAGATTTGAAATGATTGAAACCGCGCTGCGCGAATACGATGATTTTTTGAATTTCAGGAATGAATCAATCGGATGGGTCGTTGAGAATATGGAAGTTTCTCCGGCTCGCTTCGAGTTGCTGAATGCCTTTAACGTGGCCTTTACCGGCTGCTGGGAGTCATTGCAAAGGATCGCAAACGCTATTTCCAAAGCTGGTGCATCAACCAAGATTGAACACGCCTTGATCGCGTCGCGATTGAAAATTTCCTACGAACAGCTTCGCGCGGAAGCCGGATATTTCGCGGATGCATGGCGCGATGAATTCGCCCGCCTCAAAGCCGGTTTGCCATCATGAATGCCCATGGCGCGTGGGCGGTGCTGGCAACTCTGTCGGTGCTGGTGGTCGCGTGGTTTATCGCGTTCGCGCGGATTGTGTTCTGACCGCTGCAATCAATTGCAAAAATGGAGCGCGCTATGTCTACGGTCCTTACCTCTCACGATGCGATGCTGCGCACGTCGTTGCTGTACTGCCGGAATCTGGAGTAGCGCCCCTTACGCTCCGGAATTCGCTTCCCGGAAGTCGCTCATTTTCTTTTCCACGGCTTTCTGTCGGGTTTGCGCGGTTGTCAGGCGTTGCCAGAAATCAGAATCCTGATACACCCCTGATCGACGGTCGGACATGACTTCAGCGATGGCATCACGTGCGCGGTCATGTTCTTCGCAAAGGTCTTTCCATTGGTCATCAATGCTCGTGGTCATCATGCCTCCGGCTGGGTTGAAAACGCGTCTAGCGTAACACCTTCAATGCAGCGTCTATCACTTCCAGTGCCCGCACAGAGTCATCGCTCACCCTGACGGCCAGCACCATCGAGCGGACTACCTTTAGCGCTTCTGTCGCTTTCCCCATCGCGTGACTGATCACGACTCGCTCTGAATCCGTGGCGGGGTCTGGCGGGTTCTCTCTGCCGGTGTACAGGTTGCGGGTCATGGTGTCGTGCTTTCCGTGGCTGAAGTCGTTTCAACAACTTGCGGCGTTTCTTGGGTAACGCCCACGTGCTTCTCTGACCAAATCAATGCCGACCGGTACAGCATCCTTCTCCCCAGGAATCCTGCCGCGACCATGTAGCTGCAATAACCGATCACGAAGAGAATAAAGATCGGTAGACGCCCATTTAGTGGAGGCACTTTCCCCGGCACGTAGGTCATTGAAAGTCCCGATGCCGCCAATATCAAAGCCACGAACCCGCCACCTAGTAAGACCACACTCATAAAGCCGTCTATCTCGCATCGAACCCGGGTGCTTCTGTTGTATTCGGGATCGTGCGCCAGTCGGATGATCATGTCCCGGCGTGCTTTCCAGTAGCGTGATCGTGACCGGGCAAATCGGCCCATCACCGATGATGCGCCCCGGTCGATTCCGGATTTCAGATAGCTGCTCAGGATGTTGAGTAGTACCCCGATCACCACCACTGATATCAACCACTGCGGCGTCAGCATAGTTTTGAATAGGTCTTGCATGGGTCGTCCGGTCGTTTTTTGTTGTCCAGCGCGTAGATTAATGCCTCAACGCCCGCGACGGAAGGGAGCGAATAAGGCAGGGGTTTGCCCCTTCCCGGTCTGCGGCGTCGAGTGCAATCAATGCAAATGGGGTAGACAAGATTGGGGTTAAGACGGGGCTAAAACTCAGAAAATCAGGCCCAGAGAAGGTCTGGAACCCTTACCCATCAACGGTCCGAGAGTTTTCGATATGCTCAAACAGGGCAACTTCAACACCGCGTTAGGCGTCGGGTCGTGGGTGCATCGCTTCGATGCCGCGCAGGTCACAGTCGCGAAGACACGCCGCGGACAGAACCGCATCGTCATCGGCCTGATGGCGATGCAGAACATCGACGTGCTGTTCGATTTCGCGAGCGGCCAGATCGGCTTGCGGGCGAAAAAACCGACCGAAGCGCTCGGCGGCTAAACGTCAGCCAGCCGCTCAAAAAACAATGCGGCGAGGCCGGTGAATCCCGCCTCACCGCATTCGTCGTCACTTCGGCGGCATCGGCAACATCGCCTGAACCGCGTCGTCATCCAAGGTCGAGTGATTTGACATGCCAGATGCCCTGCGCGTACTCGGTGATCGTTCGATCCGACGAAAACTGCCCCATGCCCGCGACGTTTTCAAGCGCGCTTTCCGTCCACGCGCGCGTATCGCGGAAGCGTTCATCGACGGCTTTCTGCGCTTCGGCAAACGCGACGAAATCGGCGAGCACCATGTAGTGATCGCCCCAGTCGACGAGCGTGTGAAAAATATCCGAGAAGCGCAGCGGGTCCTCCGGTGAGAAGAAGCCGGTACGGATCTGGTCGAGCGCGGTGCGCAGTTCCGGGTTCTCTTCGTACAGCTGGCGCGGGCGGTATCCTTTCGCACGCAGATCGTCGACTTCGTCGGCGGTATGACCGAAGATGAAGATATTCTCGCGGCCCACCGCATCGCAGATTTCGATGTTCGCGCCGTCCATCGTGCCGATGGTCAACGCCCCGTTCAACGCGAGCTTCATGTTGCCGGTGCCCGACGCTTCGGTGCCCGCCATCGAAATCTGCTCGGACAGATCGGCTGCCGGAATGATGAGTTCGGCCACGCTCACGCCGTAGTTCGGTACGAACACAACCTTCAGCCGGTCGCCGATCACGGGGTCGCTGTTCACCTTCGCGCCGACGTCGTTGATGAGCTTGATGATCGTCTTCGCCATCCGGTAGGCAGATGCCGACTTGCCCGCGAACATCACGACGCGCGGCACCCAGTCGCGCTCCGGATGGGCGCGAATCTGGTTATAGCGAACGATCACGTGCAGCACGTTCAGCAACTGCCGCTTGTATTCGTGAATACGTTTGACCTGCAGATCGAACAGCGCCTCGGGATCGAACGACACACCGGTCGCCTGTGACAGACGATGCGCGAGGCGCAGCTTGTTCTGCCGCTTCGCCTCATGGAATGCGGCGACGAACGCGTCGTCGTTGCGCAGTTCGCGCAGCTTCGCGAGCTCGAAAAGATCGCGCCGCCAGCGCGTGCCGATCTGCTGGTCAATCAGCGACGACATCGACGGGCTCGCCTGCGCGAGCCAGCGGCGCGGCGTGATGCCGTTCGTCACGTTCGTGAAGCGCTCGGGGAACATGTGAGCGAAGTCGGCGAAGATGTGTCTGGTCATCAGCTGCGAGTGCAGCTTCGACACGCCGTTCACCTTGTGGCTCGCGACGATCGCGAGGTGCGCCATGCGCACGCGCCGCTGTCCGTATTCGTCGACGAGCGAAATGCGCCGGATCATTTCGGCATCGTGGCCCGACCTTTCGCTGACGTGCTTCAGAAATTCCGCGTTGATCTCGAAGATGATTTCGAGGTGGCGCGGCAGCAGACGCGCCAGCATTTCGACGTCCCACGTTTCGAGCGCCTCGGGCATCAGCGTGTGGTTCGTGTACGAGAACATCTGCTCGATGTGCTTCCACGCCTTGTCCCACGGCACGTGATGCACGTCGACGAGCAGCCGCATCAGTTCCGGAATCGCCAGCACCGGATGCGTGTCGTTCAGATGCACCGCGACCTTTTCCGCGAAACGTCCGAACGTGCTGTGCGTGCGCTGATACCGGCGGATCAGGTCCTGCATCGTCGCCGACACGAAGAAGTATTCCTGGCGCAGGCGCAGTTCGCGACCCGCCGGCGTCGAGTCGTCCGGATACAGCAGGCGCGAGACGTTTTCAGAGGTCTCTTTCGCTTCGACCGCGCGCCGGTAGTCGCCGCGATTGAACGCCGTGAGATCGAGCTCCTCCGTCGCGCGCGCGGACCACAGTCGTAGCGTGTTGGTCGCGCTCGTCGCATAACCGGGGATCACGGTGTCATACGCCATCGCGTTGACGTGCTCGGTATCGATCCACTCGATATGGCCGTCGCGCTCCACGGTGCGCCCGCCGAAGTGCACGAGGTACTGCACTTCCGGTCGCGGAAATTCCCATGGATTGCCCGCGCGCAACCAGTAATCCGGCGTCTCGACCTGCTCGCCATCGACGATCTGCTGACGGAACATCCCGTATTCGTAACGAATGCCGTAACCGAAGCCAGGAATGCCCAGCGTCGCCATCGAATCGAGAAAGCATGCGGCCAGCCGCCCAAGACCGCCGTTGCCGAGCGCCGCATCGGGCTCGAGATCGGTCAGTGTTTCCATGTCGACGCCCAGATCGTGCAGCGCTTCCTTCATCTGGTCGTGGATGCCGAGCGCGAGCAGCGCGTTCGTGAACGTACGGCCGATCAGGAATTCCATCGACAGGTAGTAGACGCGCTTGACGTCCTGTTCGTATTGCAGACGCGTGGTCTTCATCCAGCGCGCAACGAGCCGGTCACGCACGGCGAGCGCCGCCGCATGCAACCAGTCCTGCGGACGCGCCGTTATGGCATCCTTGCCGACGCCGTACATCAGGCGATTGGAAATGGAGCGCCGTAACGCGTCGACGGTACTGTTGAGCTGGTCGAATTCCAGATCGACGGTTGTCATCGAAGCCTCCGGGTTGTGCCTGTCTGGCGCGCGCCGGCCGCGCGGTCGGCGGGCAAAATGGCGCGTGCCGGTCAGGCGGTTAAATAAGCAGAGTAGGACATTTGCGGCTTCGCGTCATGGGCAGCGCCAAACCCGCGACCCGCACGGCCCGTCTCCCGAATGAACGGTTATTGCCCGTTTCCGCACGCATCCGGTGCATCAGGGCACGATACGCACAGTCCGGTGCACTAACATGAAATGGCGCGCACACAGCGCCGAAGGCCGCGAACGACGCGTACGCGATCGTCACAGCCGGGTCCCCGGAGAAAGCGCCATGAACGTACAGACAATGCTCGGCATGTTCCATGCCCAGGAGCTGTTCCTCGTTTCGGTAGTGCGCTCGATGCCGCCTGACGCGCGACGCAGGATCGCCGATGAGTTCCAGGCGCAGGCCGAACTGGCGGAGGCGCCACATCTGGTTTCATCGCACGATCGTGAAACGGCCGAAGCATTCAAGGCGCATATCCGCAAGCTGTCGATCCTGCTCGCCTCGTTTTCCTGAGGCATGCGTGCCTGCCGCCCGGACGCACGAGAGTGTCGGACAGGCGGCATGGCCCGCCATGCGACGTCCGCGGGCCTGAGCGATGTGCTTTGTACCCGCGGCGCACCCTGCGTCAGCAAAGCCGTGGCAGGCTCACGGCGCCCTTCTGCTGGCCTGAACGCCAGTGTCCGCCTGGTTTGTGTCACGTGCATATGTGTCCGATGACGGCGTTTTAGCTTGACCGTTAGTTGCGTTTTTGAAGAAACAAAACGGCACGCTCTGGCCGTCCCGCGACGCCGGTGCAGCGTCGCGGTCGGGCCGATCGTTGCTCAGCGCGCGAAATACGCCTTCACTGCCGCGAGGAAGGTGTCGATGTCGGCGCGCGACACATCCATGTGCGTCACGAAACGCGATGCATACAACATCTGCGTGAGGATGCCGCGCTCCTTGAGCCACGCTTCGAGCGGCACGCAGTGCGCCTGCGGAAACTGCGCGAACACCATGTTGGTCGCCACCGACTGCACGTTCACCTGATCGATCTGCCCGAGCCCGGCCGCGAGGTGCGCCGCGTTCGCGTGATCGTCGGCGAGACGCTCGACGTTGTGATCGAACGCATACAGGCACGCCGCCGCCAGCACGCCCGATTGCCGCATGCCGCCGCCCAGCACCTTGCGCCAGCGATGCGCGCTGTCGATCAGCGCCTTGCTGCCCACCAGCACCGAGCCAACCGGCGCGCCCAGTCCCTTCGAAAAACAGATCGACACCGAATCGAACGGGTCGCACAGCGATTTGACCGGCTGGCCCGAACCGACCGCCGCGTTGCAGACCCGCGCGCCGTCGAGGTGAGTGGCAAGGCCATGCTGGCGCACGAACGCCACCGCTTCGGCGACGTAACCCGCCGGCAGCACCCTGCCGCCGATCGTGTTTTCGAGCGCGAAGAGACGTGTACGCGCGAAGTGATCGTCGACCGGCTTGATCGCGGCCGCGACCTTGTCGAGCGCCAGTGTGCCGTCGGCGGCGTTTTCGAGCGGCTGCGGCTGGATGCTGCCCAGAACCGCCGCGCCGCCACCTTCGTATTTGTACGTGTGCGCGAGCTGACCGACGATGTATTCGTCGCCGCGAGCGCAATGCGCCATCAACGCGGCAAGGTTGCTTTGCGTGCCGCTCGGGAAGAAGAGGCCGTCCTCCTTGCCGGTGCGTTCCGCAACCGTCGCCTGCAGACGCAGGACGGTCGGATCGTCACCCCAGACGTCGTCGCCCACTTCGGCCGACGTCATGGCGGCCAGCATCGGCGCGGTGGGACGGGTAACGGTATCGCTGCGCAAATCGATCATGTGTAGGTCCTGTACTGGCGGTCGGTGCCGCGCGGCACCGCGAAACGAGACAATCGCAGCGGCGCGGCAGATGGAACCTGACAGTGTATGCAAATATGGATGCGCTGAGAACCGTGCGCACGTCGGCGTGCGCCGCTTCACCTGAACGGACGGATCAGCCGCCAGCCTTCGGCAACAAGGTCAACGGATCGACTGGCTTGCCGTTGCTGCGCACTTCGAACTGCAACGAACCGGAACCGTTCGCGTCGGCGCCCATTTCCGCGATCGTCTGGCCCTGCGTGACGGCGTCGCCTTCCTTCACGAGCAGCACGCGGTTGTGGCCGTACGCGGTGATGATCGTCGCGTCGTGCTTGATGATGATGAGCGGCCCGTACGCCTCCATGCCGGTTCCCGCGTAGACCACGCGTCCGGTCGCCGCTGCCTTGACCGGTTCACCCGGCTTGCCGCCGATCACGATGCCCTTCCGGGCGGCGCTGAACGTCGACAGGACCGGGCCGTGCACGGGCCACTCCAGCCTGACCATCGATACCTCCGGCGCGGGCGTGCCGCCAGCAGGCGGAACGACGCCGCCGGGCCCTGTCACGATCGCCGCAGGTGGCGCGACGCGCAGGATCTGCCCGGCGGTGACAGGCGCGTTCGGCGCCAGATGATTCCAGCTCGCGACATCTTCGGCACGCTGGCCGAAGGCCGTCGCCACCGAAAGCAGCGAATCGCCTGGGTTCACGCGGTAGTAACCCGCCGGCACGCCGCCCGAAGAGGATTGATACGCCTGGGCAGAGGTACTGGGGTGCGTCGTATCGCTCCACGGGACAATCGTGCAGGCGCCCATCGATATCGCCACGCCCATGGAAAGTAGAACCTGCGCCGTGCGGCGCGACCACGCTGCGGTCATTGTTCGTCCTCGCTGGTGTTGCACTGCGTCAGACACTGCCTCCGGTTTCAACTACCAGAATGCGCGCCTCGCCGAGTGGATAAGCGACATGCTCTGTACCCATAGACGCGTAAAACACGTCGCCAGTTTCCAGAATGGCCGAATGTTCGTCGCCGTCGACGCGATAGCGCATCTCGACGCGGCCATCGAGGACGGCGAACACTTCCTCGCCGTCGTTGACGTGCCATTTGTAGGGCTGGTCGGTCCAGTGCAGGCGGGTGGTGATGCCGCCCATGTTCGCGATGTCGAGCGCGCCCCACGGGCGGCTCGCCGTGAAATTCCTCGTACGGATGATTTTCATGATCGTGCCATGCGTTTCCGGTTCGTCCCCCGATCACGCAAACCCGGCCGGCCTGGGCGGGCTGGGGCAAATGACGGACGGCCAGCCTGCTGGTCGGGAGAAGGTGCCGGATCATTATATGGCTCGCAGGCCTGCAGCAGGCCGTGTCAGGGCAGACTGGCGGCATTTGAAACGGAATTGGCGCTCCGGGACCTGCATTGATTACCCCGGGCCCTGGCCTATACTGCCCTTTACTGTCTGCCGCGAGCCCACGCGGGTGAACCGATTGCCGATTACCGCGATGTCCTGTCCGCGAGGAGTTCGAGGATGAACAAAGCCACGTTTCTGGCCCTGCAGCTCAATGTCGAGGATGTCGCGACGTCGCCCGGGCTGGCGGAGCTGCTGAACACACACCTTGTCTTTGCCACCGATGTCGCCGAGGCGGCCGACGCCCTGGTTCAGCTCGCCAGCATCGCGCGCCTGTCGAGCGGCGTGGAGGCGACCGTCGAGCTACCCGCGGTCGCGATCGAACGTCTGCGTGAAGCGCTCGACACGCTGAGCGGCTACGACGAAACCTGGCTGCTTGCGCTGGAGCCGAGTCGCGAACTGTTCGACGACATCGCCCGCCGTCATCGCACGCTGCACTGACGCAAAAAAACGCTGGCCGGATGACTCCGGCCAGCGTTTTTTCATTGCCTGCGATCCTGGCTGCCAACCGCACGATATCGCACGCTGCGCGGCGGTCGCCCTGCCTCAGTCACTCCAGGCTCAGTTGCCGAAGAAAACCGATTGCGGACCCGTCTGCCCAGCGCGCGTGCCGGCTTGCGACGAACCCTTCATCGTCGAGCCGTAGCTGTTGTTCACCGGCGAGGTGCCGTTTTGCGCCGCGATGCGGGCCTCGGCTTCCTGGATGTGAACCGGATAGCTGTTACGGTCATCGAGCGGGCTGTAGCCGGCCTTCTGGAGCTGTACGAGTTCTTCGCGAACCTGGGCGCGCGTGACCGGCTCGTTCGACTGGGCGAACGACACGACAGGAGCGGCGAGAACAGCTGCGACAACGGCTGCTTTGATCAGTGCTTTCATGGTAACTACCTCCGGACTTGTTTTTGAATCGCCGCGGAATCATGTCCTGCAGCGCTTAAGCGCAAGTCTAGTGAAGCCACCAACCAGGGGAAACCACTAATCCAGTTAAACTCTATTGTCGAAATTGCAACAATTGCCGTTCTGACAACCCGATTACCGAAACTGTCCTGTTATGTTTAGCAACAGTCAACGGAGCAGGAAGGACGTGCCCGCAGTCACGCCCACCCATGTCACGTTGCCGGTGCCCTACATCGATCAGGACCAGTTCGCGTGGAAGCTGCCCGGCTTGTCGATGCGTTCGAACGTATGCGCACCGAAGAAGTCGCGTTGCGACTGCACGAGGTTCGCGGGCAGACGCTCCGAGCGATAGCCGTCGAAGTAGGCAATCGCCGAAGCGAACGCCGGCACGGCGACACCGGCCTGCACCGCGGCGACGACCACGTCGCGCAGCGCGCCCTGGTACTTCGACGCGATATCGTTGAAGTACGGATCGAGCAGCAGGTTCGCGATTCCTTTCTCTTTCGAATAGGCGTCGGTGATCTTCTGCAGAAAGCGGGCGCGAATGATGCAGCCGGCGCGGAAAATCTTCGCGATCGTGCCGTAATCGAGGTCCCACTTGTATTCATCGGAAGCCGCGCGCAGCTGGGCGAAGCCCTGCGCATACGAAATCACCTTGCTGAAGTACAGCGCACGACGCACCGACTCGATGAAGGCCGCGCGATCGCCGCTGAACGCTTTCTTCTCCGGGCCCGTGATGACCTTGCTCGCGGCCACGCGCTGATCCTTCAGCGAAGACAGCACGCGTGCGAAAACGGCTTCGGTGATTAGCGGCAGCGGGATGCCGAGGTCGAGCGCGTTCTGGCTCGTCCACTTGCCGGTGCCTTTCTGCGCCGCGCGATCGAGGATCACGTCGACCAGGTCCTTGCCCGTTTCGTCATCTTTCTTGCCGAAGATCTTCGAGGTGATTTCGATCAGATAGCTGTCGAGTTCGCCTTTGTTCCATTCGGTGTAGACCTTGCCGAGTTCTTCGTTCGACAGGCCCAGCACCTGCTTGAGCACCCAGTAGCTTTCGGCGATCAGCTGCATGTCGCCGTATTCGATACCGTTATGCACCATCTTCACGAAGTGGCCCGCGCCGTCCGGTCCCATGTACGCGACGCACGGCTCGCCGTCCGGCGCCTTCGCGGCAATCTCGGTGAGGATCGGGGCGACCAGATCGTAGGCGTCGCGCGGGCCGCCCGGCATGATCGACGGCCCCTTCAGCGCGCCCTCTTCGCCACCCGACACACCCGTGCCGATGAAATGGAGCCCCGCTTTCGCGAGTTCCTGGTTGCGGCGGATCGTGTCGGTGAAATGCGTATTGCCGCCATCGATCAGGATGTCGCCCTTGTCCAGCAGCGGCTTGAGCGAGGCGATCGTGTCGTCGGTCGGCACACCGGCCTTGACCATCATCAGGATGCGGCGCGGTTTTTCCAGCGAGTCGACGAATTCTTCCAGCGTGTAAGCCGGCACGAGCTTGCGATCCGGACAGTCCTTGATCAGCTCATCGGTTTTCTCGCGGCTCCGGTTGTAGACGGAAACCGCGTGACCGCGGCTCTCGATGTTGAGCGCCAGATTGCGGCCCATGACCGCCAGCCCTACCACGCCGATTGCCTGCTTGCCCATGATATGAATTCTCCAGAGTCCAGAAAAACGGGATGCCGCGCCTGATTGCCTGCCCGCGCGGCGTCGAGGGTGAAAGGATAAAAGAAATGACCGGATGCCGCTTGTCTGCGACTCATCCGGCACACGCTAGCGCTTGCGGAACACGAGACTGAAGTTGTTCGCGGGCATCGCTACCGGCTCTTCCCCTTCGAACGCCGCGGCAGCGGCCAGTTCCACGACGGCTTCCATATCGCGCACGCCCCATTCGGGATCGCGACTGCGCAACTGCTGATCGAATGCTGCATTGCTCCCTGCGGTATGCGCGCCGTTGCGGCGGTACGGCCCATACAGAAAGAGCACGCCGCCGCGCTCCAGTATGCGCCCGGCACCGGCGAAGAGCGCTTCGGTCGCGGCCCACGGCGAAATGTGGACCATGTTGATGCAGATCACCGCGTTCGCGGCGTCGATGCCCCACGGCGTGCGGCGCACATCGAGCGCGAGCGGCGCGCGCACGTTCACGAGCCCGGCATGCGCGGTCCACCCGGCAACCGACGCGCGCGCTTCTGCATCCGGATCGCTCGGCTGCCACGTGAGCGCCGGCAGCGCGGATGCAAAATGCGTCACGTGCTGACCCGTGCCGCTCGCGATTTCGAGCACGAGGCCGCTCTGGGGCAGCACCTGTCGTAGCACGGTGAGAATCGGATCGCGATTGCGTTCGGCGGACGGCGAGCGCTGTCGCAGGTTCGGGTTCGGTGTGTTCATCGATTCGGGAAGAGTGTGAGCCGGGTCATGTGTTCGCCCGGGATGCCAGTTGCGCGGCGAGCGCGGTCAACGCGTCCGCACAGGGCGCGACCACTTTCAGCGCCAGCAACGGATCGGCGCGCGTTCTGCCGAGGTTGATCGCCGCAACCGGCTTGCCGGCCTTTTCGGCCCAGACGCAAAAGCGATAGCCCGAATACACCATCAGCGAAGAGCCGACCACCAGCACCGCATCCGCTTCCTCGAGCGCACGCCCGGCCGACTCGACACGCTCGCGCGGCACGTTCTCGCCGAAAAACACCACCGACGGTTTCAGCAAACCACCGCACGCCGGACATGGCGGCACGCGGAATGCGTCGAGATCTTGCCATTCGAGATGCGCGTCGCCATCGGCGGCGGGTTCGGCGCTTGCTTCGAGGAGCGCGGGATTTTCAGCGACGAGCGTGTGCTGGATCGTGGCGCGCGTGTGCTGCGCACCGCAGTCCAGACACGTCACGCCGCCGATGCTGCCGTGCAGTTCGATCACGCCCGAACTGCCGGCGCGTTGATGCAGACCGTCGACGTTCTGCGTCACGAGCGTTTCAACGTTGCCGGCGGCTTCGAGTTGAGCAAGTGCGCGATGCGCGGCGTTCGGCGCGGCATCGGCGACCACCGGCCAGCCGATCATGCTGCGCGCCCAGTAGCGCTTGCGGGAATGTTCGGTGCCGAGGAATTCCTGGAGCGTGATCGGCGGCGAGCGCTTCCACTCGCCGTTCTCGTCACGATAGCCAGGGATGCCGGAGCCGGTGCTGATACCCGCTCCCGTCAACACGAAAAGCCGTGGATGGCGCCGCACGAAATCGTGCAGCGCGGACAGCGCATGCGGTTCGGTAGCGGGAGCAGCAGCTAACAGAGGTTCGTTCATGAACGGGTACGGCGGGGTTTCTTTTCGCGCGCGGCACGTGCATCGCCGGCGCGCGGGGCACGCTTCGCACGATGCCGCTCTTCCCACGCGGCGAGCGCGGCACGATAGCGTTCAAGCGCGGCTTCGTAAATATCGAAGATGCACGGATCGCACCCGGTGCCGCAACACTCCTCGAGTTCTGGCCGCGTGGGAGGCACCGGCATCGGGTCGTCCTCAGTCGAGGGTTGCGGCACGACGGTATCCGGGTAATGACAGGGATTGAACAGTATAGGGGGAACCCACGCGGCGCGCTGCCGGCGCCACATCCCGTCGCACCCCGTCACATGACGCGGTACGCCTGGCCTAACCCCGACCGACGAACGGCATCTTGCTCGCCATGATCGTCATGAACTGCACGTTCGCGGAAAGCGGCAGGCTCGCCATGTGCAGCACGGCATCGGCGACGAGCCCCACATCCATCAACGGTTCGATCGCCGTTTCGCCGTTCGCCTGCGGCACGCCGCGCGCCATCCGCGCGGCCATTTCCGTCCCGGCATTGCCGATGTCGATCTGTCCGCAGACGATGTCGTGCCGACGTCCGTCGAGCGACACGGATTTCGTGAGACCGGTAATCGCGTGCTTCGTGGCCGTATAGGCAATGCTCCACGGACGCGGAGCATGCGCCGAGATCGAACCGTTATTGATGATGCGCCCGCCGCGCGGCGACTGCGTCTTCATCATGCCGAACGCCGCGCGCGTGCACAGAAACACGCCGGTCAGATTCGTGTCGACGACCGAGCGCCAGTCATCGATGCTGATTTCGTCGATATCGACCGGCGGCGCATTGCGGCCCGCGTTGTTGAACAGCACGTCGAGGCGGCCATAACGCGTGCGGATCGCGTCGAACAGCGCGGCCACGCTGGCTTCATCCGTGACGTCGCACGAAACGGCGAGTGCGTCTTCACCGCGCTGCGCGGCGGCTTCGGCGACGGCATCGAGCGGTGCCTGGCGGCGGCCCGCCAGCACGACGCGATAACCATGCTGCAACAGGCGCTCCGCACTCGCGCGGCCAATACCGCTACCCGCACCCGTGATCAACGCAACCTTGCCCTGCTTCATATCGGTACTCACCACGTCTGTTCCTTTGTGTTCGTTCTGGTTCGCTTTCTTCGCCCTCGCACCATACAGCAGCGGATCGTCAATCACAAATGTCGAGGTTCGCGCCGCACGGTGCGTCACGGCGTGCCGCTATCGCTAACGTTCCAGTACCCCGAGCGTCGCCGCAATGCAAAAGCGGGCGATGGCTGCACGCCATCGCCCGCTTTGTCACGCCGCATCGATCAGTCGTCGCAGCGTCCGAACGGCGGCTCGAAACCGCCATCGCGGCCATGCGAACCGTCGTGACCGCCGTGATCGTCGAAGCCGCAAAAGCCATCACGCCCGCAGTTGCGCTGACCGAGCCGTTGCGGCACGTATGACGGCAGATCGCTCGCGTCGAAAGCAAACACGAAGAAGCGGTTCGGATTGTCGATGCCGGCCGGATGGTTCGTGTCCGTCACAGTCGCGAGAAAATCGTTGTCGTTGGCAAGAAACAGCGTGTGCTTCTTCACGCCGTTCACGATCACATCCGGCCCGAACGCCGTGCCTTCGAGCTTCGCCGGAATGTCGGCCGGACTGAAACCGTGCGCGGTCAATACCGCCACCACATCGATGAAGAGCGTCTTCGGAACCGCGAACGGCGCAAGCCCGCTTTCGCTGACCGCATGCGTCACGTCCTGCGCGCCGGTCAGATCGATGCGCGAGAGCTGTTTGAACGCGGCCGTCGAATCGTCGCCGAGACCCTTGCCGTCGCGTTCGTCGACGAGCAGTTCGTGATCGTTGATCGCCACCACGTCGCTGATCGTCGGGTACTTCGGCTTCTTCGCGGTGCCGATGTTGGTCAACGGATACGCATATTGCGTCGTTGCGCCCGTCGCGATATCGATCTTCAGGATTCGCGTGTAGCCGCCGTCCGTACCGTTGTCCTGCAGCAGCGGACTTTGCATCGCGCCGAACAGCGTGCGTCCGTCCGGCGATATCGCGAGTCCTTCCATGCCCTTGTTGGCGACGCGCCCCGACGTGTTCTGGCTGATTTCCTGATCGCCGAGCGCGCTCAACGTCGTCACCGCGAAGGCGTCGGGCACCTTGACCACGCCCGTGCGTTCGCCGGTGCGGCGATCGAAACGATAGATGTACGGGCCGTATTCGTCCGAAATGAAGACGCTTGCGCCATCGTTGCTCACGCGGATGCTTTCCGGATCGAAGCGGGCGTCGCGCGGCCAGGTCGACAGATGCGTCACGTCGAAATTGTCGGAGCGGCCCGTGAAATAGTGGGTGTGGCGCCGCGCGTTGAGCGCCGGCGCGCCGTTCGGCAGACCCGCCGCGCTGCCCGAACCATAGACGAGACGATCGTCGCTATGCAGGAGCGTCGTCGCGACGAGCGTGGGCGTGAGCGTGAGCGGCAGTGCCGCGCCCTTCGCCGAAGGCGTGAGACGCATGCGCAGCGTCTGGAAGCGGTTGATGTACGACGCGGTATCGTCGACTGCCGCGTTGAACGACACTGCATTCGGACCACGGTCCGGCACGGCAAGAAACGTCTGACAGCCGGCGTACGCGATGCCCGAACCCAGACCGCCGAGCAGGTTGCCCGCGACGCCGTTTTCGAGCGGCGCGGCCGTTTCGGTCGAGCGGTCGGCCAGATGTCCATCCAGACTACCGGTGGCGACGAGGTCGGGCGCGGCATACGCGGCGGGCATCGCGAGCAGCGACGCAATGGCCGCGGATAACAGTTTCGACTGGAACACGGTAACGTCTCCTGGTGTTAAAAACGGGTGATCAGGACTGGCGAACTGACGGGACCGGCGGGACCCGACGAAAAGCGCCAGCGGGCCGGATGCCAGAACAAGGCCGGACCATGAAGAAACAGGGGAACCGCGGGAACAGCGTGGATTCGACGAGGCAGGGAAAAACAGCGGAACGACAGAAAGCCGACTGAAGGAAAGTACGCGATGCGTATGGCGAAAATATGACGGCGAGCCCGGACGCGCGCAAATGGTATCTTTGAGCGTTCAGGCGCGGATTCGCGCGCACCCGCAGCCCTTTCTCGCACGAGGAAGGTGGACAGAAAGCATCATGATCGAATCAAGTCCGGCCCCGCAGCACGGGCCTCGCACTCCCTCCGCGCGCCGCTGGCGCTACGAAGGCTTTCCGCCCATGCTGAAGGCCACCATCGCCTGGCACGCGCTCGCGCTTGCCGGCTTCCTGAGCACGCCCCGCGCATGGCCCTGGTGGCTCGCGTTCGTGATGCTCAATCATGCGATGGTGACCATCGCCGGGTTATGGCCGCGCTCGTCGCTGCTGGGTCCGAACTGGACGCGTCTGCCTGCTCATGCAGGCAACGCCGATGCCATCGCGCTCACCATCGACGACGGCCCGGACCCGGTTGTCACGCCACAGGTGCTCGACCTGCTCGACCGCTACGGCGTGCGTGCGACGTTCTTCTGCATCGGCGCCAACGCACAGCGTCATGCCGCGTTGACACGCGAAATCGTCGCGCGCGGGCATGCCGTGGAAAACCACTCGCAGGTTCACGTTCACACGTTTTCGGTCACGCCGCCCGGCGCGCTCAGGCGTGAGATCGAAGCCGCGCAGCAGACCTTCGAGACGCTGACCGGCGAGCGCCCGTATTTTTTCCGCGCGCCCGCCGGGCTGCGCAATGTCTTTCTCGAACCGGTTCTGGGGAAACTCGATCTGCGCCTCGCGGCATGGACGCGGCGCGGCTTCGACACGCGCGAGCGCGATCCGGAAATCGTTGCGCACCGGTTGCTCGACGGACTCGCCGCCCGCGACATCCTGCTCCTGCACGACGGCAACGCCGCCGCCACGGAGGACGGCGAACCGCTGGTGCTCGCCGTGTTGCCACGCGTGATCGAAGCGGCACGGCGTCAGGACCTGCGCTTCGTCACGTTGCGCGAAGCGCGCAAGGTTGCATGAAACTGAATGAAACCCACGTGACGCACGCGGACGAAACCGCCCCCAGAGCGGCGGCGGTCCCATCCGCGCGGGTTCAGACGCTACATCCGGCGCTTGACGAAACCGACGATCACCAGCAGCACGATCGCCCCGACCACGGACGCGATCCAGCCCGCCGCCTGACCGGGTTGATACCAGCCGAGCGCGCGGCCCACGTAACCCGCGATCAGCGACCCGACAATACCCACGGCCATCGTCATGATGATGCCCATGTTGTCGTCGCCGGGTTTGAGTGCCCGTGCGATCAGTCCTACGACCAGACCCACAATCAGCGTACCGATGAGCGCAAACATATAACTCTCCCGTTGAACAAGTTGTTGCACACGAATTTTGCCGGCCGGGAACACATCGCGTGAGCCTGTCGATGCGCGAAGCGTATTCCGCGACCAGCCACACTACACACGAAAATCGGCGGCCATGTCCTCGTCGGTGCGTGCTTCGAGATCACCGTTGCGACACGCCTTGATGAATACGTCATAGTCTTTTTCGACCTGATCCGCGTAGGCGGAAGCATAGCCGGTCAGCGCTTCCGCGAACTGGTCGCCGCGGCCGATGTATGCGCTGATCTCGATGGCCCGACCGCTCGCCTTGGCGTGCGCGCGGGCCATGATCCAGCCGCATATGCGCGCGTACCCTTCCAGCAGGGTGTTGTCGAACAGTTCGATGTTGGCGGACAGCTTCATGTCGCGCAACTGGCGAACATAGAAGTTGCGCCCCGATGGGCCGGTTGTCCAGCCGAGGAAAATATCGCTGACGGCCTGCAGCGCACGTTGCCCGCGCACGACGCGCTCGCCGTGATGCCGGATGCCCGCTTCGGTCCGGAAATGCTGTGGCGGCTTGAAGTACTGCCCGATGACCGACTGGCTCGCTTCCTTGATCTGCAGGAAGAGCGGCTTGTCGAGATGATCGGTGTTGAGCATCACGAGGCAGCGCGTGCCGACGCTACCCACACCCACGACCTTGAACACCAGATCCTGCGGCTCGAAGTGACGAAGCAGGTTGCGCCGGTCGTGCGCGAGCGTCTTCAGGTAGTCCTCGTACATGCCGCCGACAAGCGGACGCCAGTCGCCCATCGTGAGCCAGTCGTCCTCCGGTGCGAACAGCGTGTTGTTGCCGTGCACGTGAAAAAGACCCGGCGGCGCATCACGTATGTGCCATGTATCGTCGACGCGTTCAGCCATCTTCTCAAGCATGCTTTCGTGCGTGCGCGATGCCGCTTTTTCCATGCCGCGTTTGAGGGCGCGGCGCGCCTCTGGCGAGACCGCCGTCTCGATCATCCGCTCGAACGTGATGCGGTCGTACCAGAGTTCGAGCGTGCCGTACTCCGAGTATGTCCGCATCCAGTCACGGTACGTCGTGGCGACCGTCATCACGAGCCCTTCGGCCGTGCCGCGGCTTAGCCGCATATGTCTTGCCGCGACGACGAAGCTCGCTGTCAGCCGCTTCAGATCCCATTCCCACGGGCCGTATGCGACTTCGTCGAAGTCGTTCAGATCGAACGCCAGTTGCCGCTCGGGTGTCGCAAAGCCGCCGAAGTTCATCAGATGGCCGTCGCCACAGATCGGCATGACGATGCCCGTGTCCTGCACCTTGCTGAGATCGTGCGCCTGAATGATCGCGGTACCGCGAAAGAACGTGAACGGCGACACCGCCATGCGCCCATACCGCAATGGCACAAGACGCGACACGCGCCCTTCGCTGCTCTTGCGTAGCAGCGCGATGGGATCGCGATCGAGATCGCCAGTCGCACGATGGCTTGAGCGTTTGCTATGTTCGCGCGCGGCGCGACCGGCCGCTTCCCGTTCAACGATCGTATTCGACGTCATGCATTTCTCCGGTTTCTTCGAATTGTCATGGACTGGCATGCGGCGACCGCTTACCCGCTGTGACCTGAATTGCCTGACCAGCCTGGAAGATATGTCCCGCGCGGTTCGCACCATCGCCGGTAGCGCCCCTCCGGCCTTGAGGAGCAGCATCGCCTGCGGGTATTAAATCCCGCGGCGGACGCCAGCGCAAGGGGCCGGACCACGGCGCCTCACTTTATGACAATTGGACCTTCCGGGCATCCGCCTCATCACAAAGATCGATATGTTTTTTTCGATTGTTTAGAATCGACACCAGACGGAGACAAAATTCACCGAACAGGACAGACCCAGACTCATGAGAGCACCCTTTGCCTTTTCGGATACATCCCATTTCGACGGCACGTCATCTTGCCCAACACTTTCGTCCTTTCACAGGAAATGCCCGGACGTGGCGCATCGCACCACGTCCGCATCCATCGAACCGGCGAGCCTCTGACGACGTGAACCTTTCCCCCTTCGCCCGCTACGGCGTGCTCGGCAGCGCGATGCTGCTGTCGGCGTGCTGCTTCTTCCCGGGCCACCGGCACAAGAGCGATACCCTCCCCGCCACCACGGGCTCTCTCACCGTCGCACCCGCGTCCAGTTTCGCCTATGTGCCCGCGGAGGGCGGCCGGCTGTCGCCGAACCGCATCCAGAACACGGCTTCGTCGAGCATCACGCTCAAGAAGAACATCGATGCGAGCGTACGCGACGCGGTTGCGAAAACGCTCACGCGCGCCGGCGTCGACACCGCCGACAACGCGCGCACCCTGAGCGCGCGCATCGAGGCGTTCTCGGTGGAAGACGAGCGCTCGCCCGCATGGTGGACGTTGAAGATGCATTACGTGCTGATCGAGACCGACTCGAAACGCGAACTCTACGCATCGACGAAAATCGTGCGACGTCGGTTCCATACGTTCACCAGCAACACGATCGCGCTCGAGGACACCGTGGCGGCCAACGTGTCCGTACTACTCGACGATCCTGATTTCGTGCGCGTGCTGCATTGACCGAACGTTGATCGAACATTGGAAGGGCGCGGCTTCGCCAGTTCGGTACAATCGTCAAGACCTGTCCTGTCGCCCGTTGCCGGGTCGGTTGCGCTGACCGCTCGAACAACGGTGCTCATCCCGCGAGTCGCTCATGTCCTTTACCGCCTGGCTGTTCTTCCTGCCCGCCTGTTTTGCGCTCAACATGGCGCCTGGGCCCAACAACCTGCTGTCGATCAATGCCGCGGCGCGTCATGGCTTCTGGATGGCCGGCATCGCAGGCGCGGGCCGCCTCGTCGCGTTCGCCGCGATGCTCGCGTTGACCGCCACGGGGCTTGCCGCCGTGCTGCACGCGTCGGCCTGGGTGTTTCTCGGCATCAAGCTCGCCGGCGCGGGCTATCTGATCTGGCTCGCGGTCCAGTTGTGGCGCAGCAAGGCCACCAGCTTCGAATCAGCGAAACACGAGGACGCGTCGCTCTGGCGTCTCGCACGACGCGAATGTCTCGTTGCCGCCGGCAACCCGAAAGCGATTCTGGTGTTCACCGCGTTCCTGCCGCAATTCGTCGACATCACGCAACCGGTGCTGCCGCAGTTCACCGTGCTCAGCGCGAGCTTTCTCGTCCTCGAATCGGTTGCGATCGTGCTGTATTGCGCCGCAGGCATGTGGCTCGGCCGCTGGCTCACGCGCGCCGATGTGCGCCGCTGGTTCAACCGCTGCTGCGGGACGTTTCTGGGTGCGATCGGCCTCAGCTTCCTGTTGGCGCGTCACGCCTGAGCGCCATACCGCGCAGCAGCGCGCCGGATACACGAACTGCACGAACCATAAGTTATTGCTAATGCATTCAGTCAATAACTTTAACTATCATCAATCGATGCATCCACTTATTCTCGAAACATCGCCCGAACTGGCCGCATGACACGCGCAATGCCGACGTAACGGCACCTCTCACGCGCAGGCGCTGGACTTGCGGTAACGGGCAGACGGCTTTCAATTGTCACTGGGGCAAACCATGAAGATCTGTGTCTTCGGAGCGGGTGCAATAGGCGGGCTGATGGGTGTGCAACTGGCGCGGGCGGGGGCCGACGTGAGCTTCGTCGCACGCGGCCCGCACCTCGCCGCCATGCGTGAACACGGCGTGCGGCTGCAGATGGATGGCGAGGAAGTCTCCGCCAGGGTGCGTTGTACGTCCGATCCGCAAGAACTGGGCGTGCAGGACTACGTGATCATCACGCTCAAGGCGCATTCACTGCCAGGCGTCGTCGAGTCGATGCAGCCGCTGTTCGGCAAGCACACGGCCATTATCACAGGCACGAACGGCATCCCTTACTGGTACTTCTATCAACACGGCGGCAAGTTCGCGGGCACGCGCCTCGCGAGCGTCGATCCGGACGGCTCGCAATGGTCGCGGCTGGGCCCTGAACGCGCGATTGGCTGTGTGCTGTATCCCGCTGCCGAGATCGCGGAGCCTGGCGTCATCAAGCACGTGTACGGCAAGAAATTCCCGATCGGCGAGCCGGGCGGCGAACGCACGCCGCGGATCCAGCAGTTTCACGAGATCATGCAGGCCGCCGGTTTCGACGCGCCGATCCGCGAGAACATCCGCGACGAAATCTGGCTCAAGCTGTGGGGCAATCTCTGCTTCAACCCGATCAGCGCGCTCACGCACGCGACGCTCGACATCATCACGAGCGATCCTGGCACGCGTGCGCTGTCGCGCGCGATGATGATCGAGGGCAAGCAGATTGCCGAACAGTTCGGCGTGCACTTTCGCGTCGACGTCGAGAAACGGATCGATGGCGCGGGCGCGGTCGGCGCGCACAGAACGTCGATGCTGGTCGACCTGCTGCACAAACGGCCGATGGAAATCGATCCGCTCCTGACCGTCGTGCAGGAGATGGGACGCCTCGTCAATGCGCCCACGCCGACCATCGATGTCGTGCTCGCGCTCGTCAAGCAGCGCGAAAAGATGGCGCTGCAGGGCGACTGATTTTCACGGCATGGCCTGAACGACGAAGGGGACCGGATGCGTCGCATCCGGTCCCCTTCGCTTTCGGTCCCAATCCGACAGCGCATCAACCCATCAACGCAGCATGTCGCTCAATGATCGAGCGACAGCCACACCGCCTTCGGCTCCGTGAAGTTTTCGATCGCGACATCGCCATGCTCGCGTCCGAAGCCCGAGTCGCCCGAGCCGCCCCACGGCAGACGCACATCGGTATAGCCGTACGTGTTGATCCACACAGTGCCCGCTCGCAGTTCACGCGCGACGCGATGCACGCGGCCAATGTCCCTGCTCCACACGCCGGCCGCGAGGCTATAAAGCGTGCCGTTCGCGATGCGGATCGCGTCGGCTTCGTCGTTGAAGCGAATCACGCTCGCCACCGGGCCGAAGATTTCCTCCTGCGAGATACGCATCTCGTGCTCGACGTTGGCGAACACCGTCGGCTCGACGAAGAAGCCGCGCTCGCCGATCCGCGCGCCGCCAGTCACGAGCGAAGCGCCCTCGTTCCGGCCGATATCGACGTAATCGAGCACCGTCTTCATCTGCGTCGCGGAAACGAGCGGGCCCATCGCCGTTTCGCGCGAAGTCGGGTCGCCGACACGGATCGCTTTTGCCCGCGCCGCAAGCCGCTCGACCACTTCGTCGTACACGTTGCGATGCGCGAGAATGCGCGAGCCCGCCGAACACACCTGCCCGGTGTTGAAGAAAATCCCCGATGCGGCGGCGCGCACGGCGTTGTCGACGTTCGCATCGTCGAAGATCACGTTCGCCGACTTGCCGCCGAGTTCGAGCGTCACGCGCTTGAAGTTGCCCGCGGCGCCCTGCAGGATGCCGCGGCCCACCGAAGGCGATCCCGTGAACGTAACCTTGTCGACGCCCGGATGCGCGACGAGCGCGTCGCCCACCACGCGCCCCTTGCCGGTCACGATGTTCAGCACGCCCGGCGGCACGCCCGCTTCGAGTGCGAGTTCGCCGATGCGCAATGCCGACAGCGGCGTGATTTCAGCGGGCTTCACGATCATCGTGCAGCCGCATGCGAGTGCCGGCGCGATCTTCCACATGCCGATCATCAACGGAAAATTCCACGGCACGATCGCGGCGACCACGCCGACCGGCTCGCGCAGCGTGTACGTCAGCGCGTCGGGGCGCACCGGCACCACCTGGCCGTTGATCTTGTCGCACCAGCCGGCGTAGTACGCGAGCGTGTCGATCGCGGCAGGCACGTCCTGGCGCATCACCGAGGCGATCGGCTTGCCCGCGTCGAGGCTTTCGAGCGCGGCGATTTCATCCTGATGGGTGCGCAGAAGTTCGGCGAAGCGGTTGAGGATGCGTCCGCGTTCCGCGGCGCGCAGTGCGTTCCACACCTTGAGCGCGGCGCGCGCGGCCGCGACCGCTTTGTCGACGTCCGCCGCGCTGCCCTGGGCGACGAGCGCGATCGGTTCTTCGGTAGCGGGATTCACATCGACGGAGTATTCACCGCCGCCAGGCGGCACGCGCTTGCCGTCGATCAGCAGGTCATGGCGTTTGAGGTCCGCGTTCGTTCGAATGTCCATTTTCGTGCTCCTTGCAAAAGTCATTCATTGCGCGTCCAAAAGCACAGGACCGCGCGGGCTACGGCGTTCGTAACGCCGTGCCATTGCCGGGTATCGCCGCGAGCGTGCGCGGACCGACGCCCGGCCACATCGGGGCCGCGCCATCGACCTGGCCCTGAGGGTGTGCTTCCTTGAAGAACTGCGACCAGACCGCTTCCGCGTTCGGCCGGAGCGAGCGGTTCTTGCGGCGGACGAGCATCGTCACAAGCGAGACTTCCGGAAGTAGCGGCCGGGTGACGGTACGACCCGAATGCGCGGGCCAGTGTGCGTCGACAGGCAGAACCCCGACGCCGAGCCCGAGTTCGATCATGCGCAGAACAGCGGCCACGTGCCCCAGTTCCTGAACCGGACGCGCACGCGGGCGCAACGCGCCAAGCGCGCGGTCGACGCTCGCGCGACTGCCGGCATCCGCGTTCAGCGTGACGAGCGGCACGTCGTCGAGCGCGTTCCAAGCGAGCGTGGAACGCAGCGCGAGCGGATGAGCTTCGGGTAATACCGCGCACAGCGGCGTGGAAAACAGCACCTGCGCGTGCATGCCGGTGTATGCAGCGGGATCGAAATCGGAGACGACGCCAAAGTCGACTTCGCCATGCTCGACGCCTGCCAGCACGGCCGCCTGCGGGACGTCCTTGACGGAGATGATCAGATCGGGGAAAGCGGCCGCGCAGCGTGCAAGGCCGCCGGGCAGCCAGCTCGACGACAGCACCGGATTGCTCGCGATCACCACGACGCCCGTATGGCTCTCGTGCGCGGCACGGCCCTCGCGCAGCGTGATGTCGATTTCGTCGAGCAGACGGCCGATACGGCGTTCGAGACTGGCGCCGGCCGTCGTCAGTTCGACCTGACGCGTCGTGCGGTCGAAGAGCCGCAGCTCGATCGCTTCCTCGAGCTCTCTCACGCAGCGGCTGACCGCCGACTGCGTGAGATCGAATTCGCGCGCCGCGCGGGTAAAGCTCCGCTGGCGCGCGACCGCAACGAACACTCTCAGTTGATGAAGCGAGATATTCATGACGCTAAAGGCCGTGGTTTATTCACCCGTCTGCTCCGGCCAGTGGCTCAGTCGGGAGGCGCTTTTGGTCTGCACGACCGGGTTTTCGCTCGCATCCACCCAGCGCGAGCGCATCGGCGCGAGAATGAACTTCGCCGAGATGCCGGCCGCGATCGTGATGACCGCCGAGACGATGAACACGAGGTTCCAGCCGCCCGTCGCCGAGAGCACCGAGGCGATCGGCACGATCAAGGATGCCGTGCCCTTCGCCGTATACAGCGTGCCCGCGTTGGCCGCCGCATATTTGCTGCCGAACGTGTCCGCGCAGATCGCCGGGAAGATCGAGAAGATCTCGCCCCAGAACAGGAAGATCAATGCGGCGAACGTCATGAACGCATACGGGTTGCTGCCGTACTGCATCAGGCCGAGCAGCGCGAGCCCCTCACCGATGAAGATGAAAAACATCGTGTTCTCACGGCCGATCTTGTCGGAGATGAAACCGCAGAAAGGACGCGTGAAGCCGTTGCAGATGTTGTCGACCGAGAGCGTCATCGTGAGCAGCGGCAGCGTCATGCCGAAGAAGTTCATCGGCAGTTTGGCGAGGCCCCAATCTTTCGCGATCGGGCCGATCTGCGCGGTGGCCATCAGGCCGCCCGCGGCCACCGCGACGAACGATGCGTAGATCACCCAGAACACCGGTGTCTTGATCATCTGGCCCGGCGTGTAATCGATCTTGCTCATCGCGAACTTCCGCTTCGCGGTGGACGCCGGACGCGGCGCCGGCTTGAGCAGCAGCAGCGCCAGCACGAAGATGCATACGCCCTGCAGGATGCCGAAGAACAGGAACGTATGTTCGTAGCCCGTGCGCGTGATCATGTTGGCGATCGGAATCACCGTGACCGCGGCGCCGGCGCCAAAACCCGCCGCCGTCAGTCCGGCCGCGAGCCCGCGCCGGTCCGGAAACAGTTTCAGCGCATTGCCGACGCACGTGCCATACACGCCGCCCGCGCCGAGACCCGCGATCACCGCGGCCGCGTACAACTCAGGCAAGGTCGTTGCATACGAATTCATGATCCACGCGACGCCCGCGCACAGCGCGCCGACGGCGACCACCGGTCGTGGACCGAACTTGTCGACCAGCCAGCCCTCAACCGGCACGAGCCACGTCTCGGTCAGGATGAAAATCGAAAAGGCCAGCTGGATCGATGCCTGCCCCCAGTGGTGCCGCGCGTTCATCGGCCCGACGAACAGCGTCCATGCGTATTGAAGATTGGCGACGAGTGCCATGCACACCATGCCAATGACGAGTTGAGTCCACCGGTTCCCTATAAAAGAAGGGGCCGGCGGTTGCTGGGTAAGAACGTTCATGTGTCTTGTCTCCGCTATCTATTCAGTGCAACGGGCCTGATCGCCATGTTGCATCCATGCCACCTTATAGTTAAGACCCGAAAATTAACTCCATCGGGAATATTCGACACCTGCATTGCCCAAATATAATTCCTTATAAAAAGCAATGCGAAAATCATCAGACTGAAAGAACGGACTTTGTTTATCCTGCTTTAACCGGATCAAACCCTTACTGCATATGCTCGGACCCCTACGCGTTAACCCGGCGTACCACGCATGAAAGACCGTCGTCTTACAGAACCATGCTAGGGTCATTGCTCAATAACTAATAATTAAAGTTTGTTATTATGTAGATTCACCTTTGCTTATACATCGGCCAATGACGATGAGAAACGCAACACTTCGCCAGTTGAAGGTCTTCGAAACGGTCGCGCGGCACCTCAGTTTTTCGCGCGCGGCAGAGGAACTGCATCTCACGCAGCCGGCCGTTTCCACCCAGGTCCGTCAGCTTGAGGATCACGCCGGGCTCCCTCTTTTCGAGCAGCTCGGCAAGAAGATTTACCTGACGCCCGCCGGCACGGAGATGCTTCACTACAGCCGCGCGATCATCCAGCAGTTCCACGAAGTCGACGAAGCGATGGGCCGGCTTAAAGGCGTCTCGGGCGGCACGTTGAACGTGGCGGTGATCAGCGCCGGCGACTACTTCTTTCCGCGCCTGCTGGCCGAATTCACGCGCCGCTACTCGGGCGTGACGCTCAATCTTGCGGTACACAACCGCGAGGAACTGCTGCACCAGCTGTCGACCAACCAGACAGATCTCGCGGTGATGGTTCGTCCGCCGCACGAAATGGATTCGGTCAACGAGCCGTTCGCGCCGCACCCTTACGTCATCGTCGCGCCGCCCAGCCATCCGCTCACAAGAAAGAGCAACATCAGGTTGAGCCAGCTGGCGAACGAGGCGTTCATCGTGCGCGAGCGCGGCTCCGACACCTGGAATTCGATGGAAGAAGGCTTCGCCGGCCGGCTCACGAATCTGAAGATCGCGATGGAGATCAAGAGCACGGAAACGATCAAGCAGGCGGTCATCGCGGGCATGGGCATCGCGTTTCTGTCCGCGCATACGATCAGCCTCGAACTGCAGGTCGGCAATCTCGCCGTGCTGGACGTGGAAGGCTTCCCGGTCATGCTCAACTGGTACGTGGTGCATCGCAAGAACAAGCGCCTGCCGCCCGTCGCCGAAGCGTTCAAGCGCTTCCTGATGGAAGAAGGCGCGAACCTCATCGAACAGATCACCAACCTGAAGGATTCGGGCGTGTATAAGCGATAGCGTATGGTTTTCCAATAAAACTTTAACTATTGCCGATCGGTGCGCATGCCTATGCTTGAGTCGAGCCATTTCACTCGACCGCCTGGGAGCCCGATGATGATCAACCACGCTTCGGTTCAGTCTCATACCACCTCGCGTGCTGGCCGCGTCATTGCGGACAGTCCTGACGATGCACACTTAAGCGCATGGAACGCGGCATTCAGCGACCTCGGCTTGCGGTTCCGCTGGGACCGCGACACGCTCGATGCGCTCAACGAGTTCAACTGCGAACTCGCGCGTATTACCGCGTACATCGAGCGGTTTCACGCCCATCTGCACAAGGCCTACGACGCCGACTTTCTGGCCCGGCTGATCCTGCAGAAGAAGAGCCAGTACTTCGATGCCTTCACGCCGGCACGCGGCGCCTGATTCGATACAACCCTGCCTGCACGCGCCTCATGCAGTGCGCGTGCATTCTCATTCCTGCTCACTTCGGCGGCGCACCCACCGGGTGACGCATCGCGCGATAACGCTGCCTGCCGCGATACCGCCATTCGACGTCGCGCCGGTACGCGCCCGCGCGCTGGACGCCGCATTCGTCGCGCAGCGACCAGCAAGGCGTCGAGAAATCGTCGCCGGGTACAACGTGTGAAGGGTCACCGCGCCATTCGATGCGCTCCAGGATGCCGCGCCGGTGCATGACGCCGCAGCGCGCATGAACACGCGCACCGGGTATCGCGAACGCGGGCGCATGGGGTTCGTGATCGGCGGCGGTCATCATGTGCGCGCCGAGCGCGGCGGCAAGCAGACTCATCGCGAAGAGCGCGGCCACGTCGAAGTTATGGGTGTCTTCCGTCACGAACGCGTAGCCGAGCCACGCACACAGCAGCAGCGCGACGATGTTGACGATCTTGTAGCCGGGAAACGCAGCGTTACGATCCACGAGCAGGCCGTGTAGCTTGAAGAACGCAATCGCGCAGCCGGCAAACACGAGTCCGCCGATAAACACCGCGACGCATGATTCGACGCGTTCGATGCCCACCGGCATCGTGGCAAGCAGATAGCGCGCGAAGCCCGCGCCGGTCACCATCAGCCCGACACCGCTGCCAAGCAGTGTCAGGAAACCCGGCCTGTGCAGCAGGTCGCGGTGGCGAACCGTCCGCGCGCAAAACGTTGCACCTGCAACAATCAACAGAACGCCGACAATTGCATAGATGGCATTGCCTGATTCTTCCGGCATGTCTCCTCCTCCCGCGACGCCGTGGTACGGCGTCGCCCAGATCAGACGGAAATACTCGCGGCCGTGATAGCGGCCTGTTCTGTGCCCTTGCCCGTCAAGGCGAGGATATTGCTCAACGTACCAATGCCTTCGATCGAAACCGTAACGGTCGCGCCATCCTTGATCGACCCGACGCCAATCGACGTTCCGCAGGCGATTACGTCGCCCGGTTCCAGTGTCAGGTCGTGAGAAATCATGCTGACCTGCTCCGCCGGCGAAAACACCATGTCCGACAACGGATAGTTCTGCCGCTCCACGCCGTCGACCATCGTCACGACGTGACACGCATGCCAGTCGAGACCCGACACGATCGCCGGACCGACACAGCAAAACGTATCGAAGCCCTTCGCGCGGCACCATTGCGGAAAGTGCGGATTCTCGTTGAGCAGTTCGGCCGCCGTCACGTCGTTGACGATCGTGTAGCCGAAGATCGACGCCGCGGCCTCCTCGATGCTCGCGTTGCGGCAGCGCTTGCCGATCACGATGCCGAGTTCGCCTTCGTAGGCGATCTTGCCCGCGTAGCTGACCGGGCGCCGGATCGGATCGCCGGACCCGATCACCGATTCCGCCGGCTTGATCAGAAAGAGCGGATGCGACGGCACCGGCTTGTCGAGTTTTGCGGCGAGCGCATGGAAGTTGTTCCACAGCGCGACGACCTTGCCGGGCGCGCAGGGCGCGATCTGCGTGAGCGCGCGCGTCGATAGCACGGCGCCCGTCGGCACCGGATGATGAAGACCTGCGTATTCGTGCAGATAGCCGTTTTCAACACGGCCGAAGACGATGTTGCCGCCATTCGACTTGAAGCGCATCCAGGTTTCCACGATCAATTCCCTGTAAGTGAAGTTCGATCTTCCCGCATGAACGAAAGCGTCAGATGGCGCCGGCCACACGCAGCGCGCTGATCTGCTCCAGCGAGTAGCCGAGTTCAGCCATCACCTCGTCGGTGTGTTCGCCGAGCAGCGGCGAGCGTGTCACTTCAGTGGGACTGTCCGACAGCTTGATCGGATTGCCGACCGTCAGATACTTGCCGCGCGTCGGATGATCGACTTCGACGATCGTGCCGGTCTTGCGCAGCGACGGCTCTTCCGCGATTTCCTTCATCGACAGGATCGGGCCGCACGGAATGTCGTGCCCGTTGAGGATTTCCATGGCCTCGAACTTGGTCTTGCTCATCGTCCAGCGTTCGATCTCGGCGAAGATTTCCTTCAGACGCGGCAGACGCGCCGCCGGTGTCGCGTAGTCGGGATCGGTGGCCCATTCTTCCTTGCCGATCACGTTGCAGATCTTCGCCCACACCGGCGCCTGCGTGATGAAGTAGATGTACGCGTTCGGATCCGCTTCCCAACCCTTGCACTTCAGGATCCAGCCCGGCTGGCCGCCACCCGACGCATTGCCCGCGCGCGGCACCGCTTCGCCGAACGTGCCGTTCGGGTACTGCGGATATTCCTTCATGACGCCGGTACGTTCGAGCCGCTGCTGGTCGCGCAGCTTCACGCGGCACAGGTTCAGCACGCCGTCCTGCATCGCCGCCAGCACCTTCTGGCCGCGCCCCGTCATCGTGCGCTGATAGAGCGCCGTGACGATGCCGAGCGCGAGATGCAGCCCCGTGCCGCTATCGCCGATCTGCGCGCCGGTGACGACCGGCGGACCGTCGTCGAAACCGGTTGTCGACGCCGAGCCGCCCACGCATTGCGCGACGTTCTCGTAGACCTTGCAGTCTTCGTAGGGACCGGGGCCGAAGCCCTTCACGGACGCGACGATCATCTTCGGATTGAGTTCCTGGATGCGCTCCCAGGTGAAGCCCATCCGATCGAGCGCGCCCGGCGCGAAATTCTCGACCAGCACGTCGCATTTCTGGATCAGCGCTTCGAGAACCAGCTTGCCTTCCGGGTTCTTCGTGTCGATCGTGACCGAGCGCTTGTTGTGGTTGAGCATCGTGAAATACAGGCTGTCGACGTCCGGAATATCGCGCAACTGCTCACGTGTGATGTCGCCTGCACCGGCCCGCTCCACCTTGATCACGTCGGCGCCGAACCATGCCAGCAACTGCGTGCACGTCGGACCCGACTGCACATGTGTGAAGTCGAGAATCCTCACGCCGTCGAGCGCTTTACCCATGTCATGTCTCCTTCAATGATGTATGCGTTCTGTGTGTACACCGGTCCGTCGTGCATGACTGCGATCCGCGGCAAGATCGACCTGCCCTGACCGACACGGTATGTGATATATCACATTCATTCAAGCGTATTTTCGCTGCTGCCTTTCTGGTCAAATATCCGCTCTAGCGCCGTCTGGCCTGGGTTTCCGGCCGGATGCACGTCACGTCTCCATGTCTTGACCAGGGGAAAATACCGAGCCGCATTCATTCACGATTCGTTGTGATATATCACATACCAGATTTCATGAGGCGTCAAGGGAGGGCTTTCCCGGCGTTTACCGGATCGTGCGTGGTATGAGATGAAGCCGGCAGCCACATTTATGGGGCGTAAACAGCAACAGGGCCAGCGGTGACGCCACCGCTGGCCCTGTTGCCTTGAAGCTGATCTTCAGTGAACCGTTCAGTCGAGAAAATCGCAGTTCGCCTCGACAAACGTGGCGAGATCCAGCGAATGCTGGCGCGTCAGACGCTCGGCCAGTTCGGTATCGCGCTGCTCGAGCGCCTCGATGATCCGCAGATGATCGACGATGGAACGTGACGCGCGGTCGCTCTGCGAAATCGTCATGCGGCGGATTGCGCGCACGTGGATGAAGATGTTCTTGATCGTTTCGAGGATGATCTGCGACTTCGACAGTTCCACAATCGCCTGGTGGAACGCGATATTCGCGTCCGAGTATTCAGCGATGTGCTCGGCCGGCGTGGCATCGCGGAAATGATCGAACATGTGGCGCAGATGCGCGATTTCCGCGTCCGTCGCGTTTTGGGTGGCGAGACGCGCGGCCATGCTTTCGAGCGCGGCCCACATCTGGATCATTTCGACGATTTCACGCTTGCTCTTGCGCACGATATAGATCCCGCGACGCGGCACCATGCGCAAAAAGCCCTCCTGCTCCAGCAGCGTCATCGCTTCGCGAACGGGTGTACGGCTCACGCCGAGCGTTTCGCTCAGCACGCGTTCGTCGAGGCGGATTTCCTCGCGCGACTGGTAAATATCCGCGTCCGCAATGGCCTGGCGCAGCATGGCGTAAGCCTGGTCGCGCAGGCTGGCGGTCGCATTGATCGGCTGGAGTGCCAGCGTCAGCGATGCGACCGGAAGTGCAACGGCGGGTGTAGCCACTATTTCAGTTTGAAGTTCTGACGACATTCATCGCCTCTTGTTGAACACGCTCACGATGCGGTTTCGCGGCAGAGGCCGCTTCACCGAGGCCGACATAACGGCCGTGCAGCGCGGCAAGTTCAGCAACCGGCTGCGGAATCCATTTTGTCAGCAAAACAGTGGCAGCGGAACCCAGACCAACCACACCGATGGCAAGCAGCGACAGAGAAACAAAATCCATTTGAAGCTCCGAATGAGTGAGTGAATGACTCAATCATATGCTGCATTGCCGCAAAAATCAATATTTCGTATGTGATATATCACTGACTGTTGCTTCTAGAACACAGGCACACGGTAGCACGGGTAGGAAGGATGCGCGCTCGCGGTGCGCGCTGACTGGCATGCTGACATGCGATCCGACGCGCGATGGGGTCGCAACATGCGCAGGCCAACGCAGCGAGGTTGCGTGCGGGCGCCCGGCGAGACACAAGCAGTGGGGAGAACCGGCCCGGCGCGCGCGAAACCACGCGCACCGCAGAAGTCGGCCGCGTCAGACGATCGCGACCGTCTCCAGGCGGAACACGGAGACCGCTTCTTTCAGCAGCTTCGACTGGGCCCGCAGAGATTCCGCCGCCGCCGCGGCCTGTTCGACGAGCGCGGCGTTCTGTTGTGTCGACTGGTCCATCTGCGTGACCGTGACGTTGATCTGCTCGAGGCCGTGATGCTGCTGTTCCGCGGCGCTCGAGATTTCCGACATGATGAGCGTCACACGTTGCACGGAAGCGACGACGTCGCTCATCGTGACACCCGCGCGCTCCACGAGCGCTTCGCCGGAGCGGATCCGCTCAACGGAACTGCCGATCAGCGAAGCGATTTCCTTCGCCGCCGCTGCCGTGCGTTGCGCGAGACTGCGCACTTCGGCGGCCACGACGGCGAAGCCTCTTCCCTGCTCGCCCGCACGCGCCGATTCGACGGCCGCGTTGAGCGCGAGGATATTCGTCTGGAACGCGATGCCATCGATGACGCCGATGATCTCGGCGATCCGCTGCGAGTCGCGCGAAATGTCGCGCATCGTGCTGACCGCTTCGTGCACCACGCCGCCGCCCGCGACGGCCGTTTCCGACGCCTTCTGCGCCAGCTCGTTGGCCTGCTTCGCGTTGTCGGCGTTCTGGCGCACGGTGATCGTCAGCTCTTCCATGCCGACGGCGGCCTTCTCGAGCGCCGCCGCCTGCTGTTCCGTGCGCGACGACAGATCGGTATTGCCAAGCGCGATTTCCTGCGCGCCCGTATGGATCACATCCGTGCTACCGCGCACCGTCACCACCGTACGGCGCAGGCCGTCCTGCATCTGGCTGAGCGCGCCCAGCAACGCGCCCATTTCATTGTTGCGTTCGTTGGGAATTTCGCCCGACAGATCGCCGCCCGCGATCAGGCGAAACTGTGCGATCGCACGTTCGACCGGACGGATGATCGCGCGCATCAACGTCATGCGACCGGCGATGCTCACGGCGAGCAGCAGCACGGTCACGCCGACCAGCACCTGCACGGTCAGCATGAAGCGGCTTTGCGCCTTCAGGAAACGCCCCTCCTGACGCTGCATCAAACGTGCTTCGAGCGAGGCGACGGCGCGCGCGTACTGGCCGGCGATCGCTTCGGTCTCCTTGCCCTGGAGTTGCTTGAACGAGATGAAGTCATTGGTATCGAGCGCCTTGAACGCCGGCAGCAACGCCTGCGAAACAAGCTTCGTGCGCGTGACGGCGAGACTCTCCACGTCGGCACGCAGATTGTCGTCCTGTCTGGCGATGCCGTCGAAGCGCTTGTACGCCGCATCGGCGACAGTGACCGCGCGATGCGACTCATCGAGGAGCGCCGGGTCCGGCTCGCCAAGACCATAGAGCGCGTAATAGCTGTTCATCAGCAAACGCGCACGCAATACTTCTTCCGAACTTTGATGCAGGGCGACCAGTGCGCCCGTGTCATCGCTGTACATTTTTTGCAGCGCGACATTGCTCATGCGCGTCCCCGCAATGCCCATCGCACCGATCGCGATCGACATGAGCGACAACACGCCAATAACGGCGGTCAACGTCGCCCGGATAGACAGTTTTCTGATCATGCGCTTCCTCACTGGTTTGGTCTTGCACGTCTTGCTAGCGACACGCGCCCGGCAATCTGCATGCTCCAAAACCCTAAGCGTCCCGGTATCTGAATCCACCCCTGAAAACAGAACGCAAATCACACTATGTGGGTCGCAAAAACGTCGTGTGGCGCGCTGTCCGCAAGGTTTCGATTCATCTGTGGGTTCCTTCGGGCAAACCCGTTATGCATTCGCGTCTCATATTGCCAACCCGGGCCGCTCCTCATATTGTGGAGCGCGCAACGCACAGGACTCGAAGACCGGCGCTAAAGAAAAAGCGCAACAGAGCCGATAAGTATCAATCAGTTACCCCTTAACGGAGACCGACCATGAGCAGCATGACCGACCACCCGGAGAGCCCGGGCTCGTCCGGCTTCTTTTCCAAACAGGCTACCGTCGCAAAGCCAGGCTTTTCCCGCTGGATGGTTCCACCCGCCGCGCTCGCCGTGCATCTGTGTATCGGCCAGGCCTACGCGTTCTCCGTCTTCAACGGCCCGCTCACGAAAGTGATCGGCATCACGCAATCCGCACCGGACGACTGGACGCTCACGACCCTTGGCTGGATCTTCTCGCTCGCCATCGTGTTCCTCGGCCTGTCCGCCGCATTCGCCGGCAAGTGGCTCGAACGTGTCGGGCCGCGTCGCACGATGATCACGGCGGCATGCTGCTTCGGCGGCGGTTTCATCATCTCTGCCGTGGGCGTGTGGCTGCATCAGATCGTGCTGCTCTATCTCGGCTACGGCGTGATTGGCGGCATCGGGCTCGGGCTCGGTTATGTGTCGCCGGTTTCGACGCTGATCCGCTGGTTCCCGGACCGCCGCGGCATGGCGACCGGTCTCGCCATCATGGGCTTCGGTGGCGGCGCGATGATCGCAGCGCCGCTGTCGGTGGCGCTGATGAACCACTTCAAGAGCGCAACGAGCATCGGCGTCGCCGAAACGTTCGTGGTGCTCGGCATCGCATACTTCATCTCGATGACGATCGGTGCCCTTGCGATCCGCATTCCGGCGCACGACTGGAAGCCGGCCGGCTGGACACCGCCGGAAACGTCGCACCAGATGATCACGCGCAACCACGTGCACATCGATCAGGCGCTGAAGACGCCGCAGTTCTATCTGATCTGGCTGGTGCTGTTCCTGAACGTGACGGCTGGCATCGGCATTCTCGGCCAGGCTTCGGTGATGATCCAGGAGAGCTTCAAGAACACCGTGACAGCGGGCGCCGCTGCCGGCTTCGTCGGGCTGCTCTCGCTCTTCAACATGGGCGGCCGTTTCGTATGGGCGTCGGCGTCGGACTTCATCGGTCGCAAGAATACGTACTACGTCTTCTTCGTGTTCGGCGCCGTGCTGTACTACTCGGTGCCAGGCTTCGCCGCGTCGGGCAACATCGCGCTCTTCGTGCTGGCGTTCTGCCTGATTATCTCGATGTATGGCGGCGGCTTCTCGACGGTTCCCGCGTATCTCGCGGACATGTTCGGCACCGCGTTCGTCGGCGGCATTCACGGCCGTCTGCTGACAGCGTGGGCGGCGGCTGGCGTGGCGGGCCCGGTGCTGGTCAACTACATCCGCGCCTATCAGGTTGCGCATGGCGTGGCCAAGGCCGATGCGTACACGATGACCGTGCACATCATGACCGTGCTGCTGATAGTGGGCTTTGTCTGCAACCTGCTCGTCAAGCGCGTGAACGACAAACATCATATGAGCGAAACACAGCTCGCCGGCCAGTAAGGAGACCGACATGACCGCATCGAACACCGTGCACCCGACCAGCAAAGGCAAACTGGTGGTCTTCTGGGCCTATGTGCTGATTCCCCTGGCGTGGGGCGTTGTGAACACGCTGATTCAGGCAATGAAGCTCTTCAGCTAGATACGTTTCTTTTAAGTTATTTACAGTAAGCCGGGCTTGATGCCCGGCTTTTTTATTTTGAATTTTCGATTCGGTTCTGCTGGAAAAATCTTAAATACCCCATCGTCTTCACGTCCACTGAGAAATATCAAGCCAGTGCAATCATCGCCTTGACTCAAGGTACCTAAGTCGGAATAATCCTCTCGATCGTTAAAATTTTCGGCCGTGTTACAAATTATGCGTGTGACGTATTTGAACGTTTGCTAATATCTGCGAACCGTCGGGACATGCGAACCCATTTTTTTCGCCGCATCAGGTACTGTCTACCCCTCAAGGAGGCTCTCTATATGTGCGTGAGAACGGTTCTACCTACACCTTCATAACCGGCTGACCGCAAAGCCGGTCTGCAGACAGTCATTTCAGTTACTGAAAGATTTTATTCTGCCATGACCTCAGCGGAATCGGTCCTTGTGCGGCCGATTATCGCTCCAGTTGATATGCGTATTGTTTAATCTGGTTTGCGAAAGCAAATGGGTAGCTGCGTTCGGCGCGTCCGTATTTTCTATATAAAACATGAACCTTGCTCGCCGGTTTTTCCGGGTGTCGCTACTTTCAATCTTGTTTATCGCTCAGGGCGCACACGCGCAGACCGCGGAAGACGCCAACAAGAGTAACAACCCGCTCAATCTCGCTGCCTCGTTCAACGTCCAGAATTTCTACACGCCGAGCGTGTTTGGCGGGAGCGCTCATACCAACGATCTGCTGCTACGTCCCACGGTGCCGGTAGGCCCGGGGCTGATCGGCGTGCCACAGATTTTCCGCGGCACGGTGCCCATCAGCACGCGCCCTGACCCGAGCGGCGGCTACAACACCGGCCTCGGCGACATCAACCTGTTCGATATCCTTCTGCTGAGTCAGGGTGAGTTCCAGGTCGGCGTCGGACCACTCGTCACCATGCCCACCGCAACCGACCCAAGCCTCGGCACGGGCAAATGGCAGGCGGGTCTCGCCGCGGTCGCCGTGAGCGCGACGAAAGCGCGGCTGCTCGGCGCGCTGGTCCAGTGGCAACACTCGTTCGCCGGCCAGAGCAGCCGGCCGACCACGCAGTCGCTCACCGCGCAGCCCTTCGGCATTTTCAACCTGCCGGGCGGCTGGTATATCCGCTCGACCGGCACATGGACGTTCGACCTCCAGCACGGCAGCTATTACATCCCGGTTGGCCTCGGTGCCGGCAAGGCATGGAAAGGCGGATCCACCATCTATAACGCCTTCATCGAACCGCAGTACTCCATCGCCCATTCAGGTGCGGGCGTGCCGCAGTTTACGATTTTCGCCGGGCTGAACATGACGTTTGGCAAGTAAGTGCGACGCATATGGGTGGCGCAGCGCGAGCGCGTCACCCGGCCAGCAAACCGTTTCAGACAAGGTGATCGATGTGAGGAAACTGTCGAATTTCATGCATGCCGCAGCGCTCGGAGCCAGTCTCATGATCGGCGGCGCCGCAATCGCCCAGGTGCAGAACGCCGTCTCGCCGGACGAAGCGCGCGCCATCGCGAAGGACGCGTTCATCTACGCGTACCCCATGCTCTTCAACTACAAGACGCTGTACCAGCAGGCCGTCGATCCGACGTCGAAGTCGTACGTGGGCGGTTTCGGCCGGTTCCGGAATTACTCGCAGCCCTACGGTCCCGAGAACAGGGAAATCGTCACGCCGAACAACGACACGCCCTATTCGTGGGCGTGGCTCGACCTGCGTCGTGAGCCGTGGGTGCTAACCGTGCCCGAGGTGCCGGACAACCGCTACTACGTGTTCCAGTGGGTCGATCTCTTCACATACAACTTCGCCTATATCGGATCGCGCACCACCGGCAACGGCGCGGGTCATTACCTGCTCGCCGGCCCCGACTGGAAAGGCGAAACGCCCAGGGGGATCGACCAGGTATTGCGCCCGGAAACCGATATCGTCCTGGCACTCGGGCGCACCGCGCTCAACGGCCCGGGCGATGTGAAGAACGTGCAGGCCGTCCAGAAAGGCTACAAACTGACGCCGCTGTCGGCATTCGAACACACCGCGCCGCCGCCAGCCGTGCCACGGCCGGACTTCCCGAAATGGGATGAAGCGAAGGCGACATCGATCGATTTCATCGCGTACCTGAATTTCCTGCTGACGTTCACGCAGCCGCCGGCGCCGTCCGAAACGGAACTGCTTGAGCGCTTCGCGAAGATCGGCATCGCGCCAGGCAAGCCGTTCAACGCAGCGGCGTTGCCGGCCGGCACGCGCGCGGCGATCGAAGGCGGCGTCGCCGATGGCAAGGCGGCGCTTGCGGACGCCGTGAACCACACCACCAGCTCGTTCGATATCTTCGGCACCCGCGAAGCGCTCAAGGGCGACTACATGAAGCGGGCCGTCGCGGCGGCGATGGGGATCTACGGCAACACGAAGGAAGAGGCCGTCTACGTCGGCACGCGTCTGGACGGCGACCATCAGCAGCTGGTCGGGTCGCAGCCGTATGTGATTCACTTCGACAAAACGGATCTGCCGCCGGCGAAGTTCTTCTGGTCAATGACGATGTACGACCTGCCGGCGCGCCATCTTGTACCCAATCCGATCAGTCGGTATTCGATTGGCGACCGCACCCAGGGCCTGAAATACAACGCCGACGGCTCGCTCGACATCTACGTCCAGCACACTTCTCCCGGTGCAGCGAAAGAGGCGAACTGGCTGCCCGCGCCGCAGGGCCCTTACACCGTGATCATGCGCATTTACGGCCCCGGGCAGGCCGTGTTCGATGGCGGCTGGAAATTTCCCGAGCCGAAAAAAGGCTGATGTCAGATGGACGGCGCGGCGCATGAGCACGGCCCAGTCGAATATTTTCATCAACATGACGAACGAAACACGCTATTTTTATCTGGACGACGATGCATCGGGCGAGCCACCAAACGGCGCGAACGCATACACGATGGCGTTCCTCGCAGGTGAAATACCGTCCGTCCGGAGTTTCTTCCGCGAAGGGCTCACATGCAGGATCGCGGCGATACAGTTCAGTCACGATGCGAACACGGAAAAGTTACAGGGAGTAAAGCCAGGATGAAAAATATCATTCGATACTTCGGACGCCCGATGCACGAAGCACGACGCGCCGGCATTAACGTCACGCTGGCTGTGGGGATCGCGGGCCTGAGCTTCGCGCAGCAGGCTCACGCAACGGAAGGCGGTGTCGGCCGGCCGATCACCGGCATGCAGGTGATGCCATACGCCGGCGTGGTGCCGCCCACCTCGGACTGGATCGTGTCGCTCTCGACGATCTACTACCAGGGCTCGCTCGGCGCGAGCAAGACGCTGCCGGTTGCGGGCACGATCACAGCCGGTCTGAACTACCAGATCGTGTACAGCATCGCGAATGCGGTCAAGACGTGGGGCATCACCGCGGGCGGATGGAATTTCGCTTCGTCGTTCGGCGTGCCGGTGCAGTACACGAATGCGTCGTCGTTTCACGGAATCCTGCCTGACGACCATGCCACCCAGTTTGCCGATATCTTCTTCACGCCGGTCGTGGCGGGCTATCACCTGACGAAGACCGATCACGTCGCGTTAAGCGTCCAGATCTACGCGCCGACGGGCGCCTACAACCCGAACCGTCTTGCGAACGCGGGCCAGAACACGTGGACGTTCACGCCAACCATCTCGTACACGAAGCTCTTCCCCGCGCAGGAAATCGAGTTGTCGGCGAACTACGGCGTCGAGTTCTACACAACCAACAGTGCCACCAACTATCACAACGCACCGCTCAGCGTGCTCGACCTGCTCGCGCTCAAGCGCTTCAAGGGCGGCTGGGGCGTCGGCGTGGTCGGCGGCTGGATCCAGCAACTCGGCGACGACACCGGCGACCTCGCCAGTCAGACGGACGGCGCGCGCGGCCATTCACTCGGTATCGGCCCGATCGTGACGTGGTCCGGCGCAATCGACAAGACGCCGGTCTCGGCGTCGCTGCGCTGGGTCAATGAATTCGAAGTGCAGGCACGCCCGAAGGGCAACGCGGTCCTGCTTTCCGTCGGTGCCACGTTCCAGTAGGCGTTACGGGTGCAGATGGTTTTCACGGCGGACTGCCGCACACCGCACCCGGGCCCGCACGTTACGTATCTCTCGCAACACAACGCAGTAACGCAAAAGGAGCAGTCATGAAGTCACCCCTGAAAACCGGCCTGAAACGCACGACGGCGATCAAGGCAGCCATGCTGTTGTCGGTGGCGCTGTCCTGGCCAGCATTCGCACAGAACGCCGGTTCGACCGATGGACAGAAAGCCATCGGCGGCGCCGCACTCGTACACGTTCAGGCGACCGTCATCGGCATCGACACCGTGACGAACAGCGTCACGCTGCGCGGGCCGCGCGGCAACGCGGCGGTGGTCGACGTCGATCCGCAGGTCGGTGACGTGAAGAAGCTGCAACTCGGCGACAAGGTCGACATCGCGTACAAAAACGCAATCCTGCTGGCTGTCGACAAGACGCAGGCGAGCGGTATCCGTGAACGCGTCGAGACGACCGCGGCGATACCGGCTTCGGAAGGCGTCGTGGCATCGGCACGCCGCGTCGAAGTGTTGGCCACCGTGCAGAAGATCGACCGCAAGAAGCGTCTCGTGACGCTGCGCGGCCCGAATCGCACGCAAACGCTCGAAGTGGCGCCGGACGTTTCGATCGACAAGCTGAAGGTCGGCGATACGGTACACGCGGTGTTCGTGTCGGCTACCGCAGCCGAAGTCACGCGTGAAGGCAACGCGGTAAAGTAAGTGCGAGGTCCGGCGTTTCGTCGCCGGACAGTGAACCACGTGGAAAGGGGCGCGGCTCACGCGCCCCTGCTGGATCTGTTTGCCGGTTTGCCACCGACGGCGCATTGCCCGTGTCGATCACATCGTCGCGTGTCGATGGCGACAATCCCGCGGCGATGATCAATCGACCGCGCGAGCCATGGGTCGTGCACGATCCCGCCCGCGCCCCGAAGCCGGTGTACCGCCCGACGCGCCCCGATCCCCAGGCTGCGGACGATGCATGCGCGCAATGACGGCTTCGCACATCGCGTCGCCGGTCTCGCCGTACAGGTCGTGCATCGCACGCTGCAGAACGCCTGAATCGAACCATCCCTTGAAGCGCCGATGGCACGTGCGGTAGTCCGGGTAGCGCGTGGGCAGCGCGGCCCATGCGGCACAGCTCGTGAGCACCCATAGCACGCCGTTCAGTACCATGCGCGTGTTGCGCGTGGGCCGCCCGCGCGGATCCTTGCGGGCGCGAAACGCGATAAAGAGTCCTTCCACGCTACTCCATTGCGCATCGGTGAGGTCGCGATGCAGTGCCATCTGAACTCCGTATCTGAACAGTTCGGTCACAAGACTGGTAGCTTCACCAGCATGACATCTGATAGATACGGTGACTGTGCTCTGGCACGCATTCCACCCCGCGATGTGCGGTCCAGCGAACATTCGCGCGCGCCCGGCGTCGCCCGACGCACGCCCGCCGGTTCAATCCTTCAGTTTTAACACCATGGGAAAGCGGATCTCGAACGTCGTGCCGAGACCTTCGCGCGAATCGAAGTGAATCTCGCCATCCAGCACGCGGCACAGCTCCTTGACGATCGCGAGGCCAAGCCCGACGCCCGGCACGTCGTCGCCCGCAATGCGCTCGAACTCCTCGAAGACGCGTTCGCGATCGTGCTGGCCGATACCGACACCCGTATCCGACACACGCAGCCGCCAGTGATCGTCGCCGTCTCCGGTCATCGTCAGGCCGATCTGGCCGGTCTTCGTGTACTTCGCGGCGTTAGTCAGCAGATTCAGTGCGATCTGCTTCAGCTTGAGGCGGTTCGACGACACGACCGCCAGCTGCCCGTCGAAGGACGTCGCGAACCGCAAGCCTTTCGCCTCGACCGGAGGCCGGCACGACGCGACCAGTTCGTCGAACAGCTCACGCAGTGAAAACACCTCGATCGCGACTGTATCCGCGTCGCGCAGCACGACCGCATACTCGACGAGTTCGTCGACCAGCGCTTTCATGTCGGCCGCCTGACGGTTGGCGAGCGCGAGCGCGGTTTCCGTCTTGGACGGCGTGCGGGCAGCCAGTTGCAGCGCCATCGAAAACACGTTCAGGAAGTTACGCAGATCGTGCACGACGCTGCGTGTGATCTGCATGCGCGATTCATACAGGTCGCTGACGAGATGCTGCTTCAGTTGCAGCTCATGGTTGGCGCGTTCGAGCCGGCCAGTGTATTCGTCGATCTTGCGGTCGCGCTCGGTCATGACTTCGCGAATCGACGTCAGCGTGACGAAGCTGAGTGCCTCGTCGATATAGTAGCGCGCGCGTTCCTCGCTGCGCCGCGTGAACTCGGGATGGGCCTCGGCGAACTGCATGACCGCGCCCGTCAGCACCTGACGGAACAGTTCGAGCTCGCGCACCAGTTCGTCGACCCGGTAGCCCTGACGCCAGCGCATCTTGCCGTGCAGGCGCGCGTTACGCTCGATGGCGGGCTCGACCTTGTCGAGGTCCTCGTTTTCCAGCGCGACGCCGATTTCGTCGAAAACATTCGGCAGATGGTCGGCGAGCTGCTCGTAAGTGAGCTTGTCGCTGTCGTTCAGAACGTCGTCGCGGAACACCGCCTTCATCCAGCGCTCGGTCAGACTGGCCTGCTCTACACGAAGCATGGCGACAAAGGCGCACAACGGTCCTGCTTGCGGGGCAGACATAAAACGGGAACCTCCGGCTGTGGACAACGGCGGCGGTTCCATTTGAACACAGAAAACGGCAGGAAAGCGCGCAGTAGCGGCCCACCCCGAAATCAGGCGCCCTCTTCGAGCACCAGCAGATTTTCGTGGGAAAAACCCAGCGCAACTGGCTGGCCGCGCTCCGGCAGGCTGCGATTCGGGTCGTTGAAGATATCGAGCGAAATGACCGCTTCCTGCACGCGCGCGCGAATCCGCACGACAGCCCCCAGGAAACTGACGTCCTCGACCGTTGCGGCCAGCGTATTGCGGCCAGGCGCTGGCGCTTCCAGCACGATCGCTTCCGGCCGCAAGGCAAGCATGCGCTTCCTGCCAGCGTCGTCCGGCGCAAGCGTCTGGGTCGTGATCAGCTCCTGTCCTTCGACGGCCATCCTGCCCGTGGAGGGGTCCACCACATGTCCCGTCAGGATGTTGAGTGTGCCGACAAACGAAGCCACAAAACGCGTGCGCGGATAGTTATAGATTTCCGACGGTGTGCCGACCTGTTCGACGCGCCCCTCGTTCATCACGACGATCCTGTCGGAGATCGACAATGCTTCTTCCTGATCGTGCGTCACGAAAATCGACGTGATGCCGAGTTCACGCTGCAGCATGCGAATGTCCTGACGCAGCGAAATACGGATCTTCGCATCGAGTGCCGACAGCGGTTCATCGAGCAGCAGCACCTGCGGCTTGCCGGCAAGCGCGCGCGCCAGCGCGACACGCTGCTGCTGTCCGCCTGACATCTGCCACGGGTAACGGTCGCCGAGATCCGGCAGCTTGATCAGCGCCAGCATTTCATCGACACGCTTGCGGATTTCCGCGTCCGGCCGCCCGGCGACACGCAGCCCAAAACCGATGTTGGCCGCCACCGTCATGTTCGGAAACAGCGCATACGACTGGAACACCATGCCGACCTTGCGCTGACGTGTGCGCAGATGCGTGACGTCGCGTCCATCGAGGCGGATCGTGCCGCGCGTCGGACTTTCGAAGCCCGCGATCATGCGCAGCACCGTCGTCTTGCCGCAACCCGACGGCCCGAGGAACGTGACGAATTCGCCACGCTCGATCTTCATGTCGAAGCGATGCAGCGCGGTGTTCGATCCAAAGGTCTTGTGCAGGTTTTCTATTTCAAGGAATACCATGGCGGACGCCTTCATTCATCAGGGTTTCTGTGCGGCGAGCGCAGGAGCACGACTCGTTCTGCGGGCCGAGCCGAACACTTGGATCAGACCCATCGACGCCCACGTAATCGCGAACGCGATGATCGCGAGCGCCGAAGGTTCATATGCGCGATTCGCGCCGATCAACTGCAGGTAGGGGCCAAACGCCGGCCGGTCGAGCAGGCTCGCAATCGTGAATTCGCCGATCACCACGGCAAACGTCAGGAACGCGCCCGACAGGATGCCGGAGCGGATATTCGGAAAGATCACCTTGAAGAGGATCGTCGGCCAACTCGCGCCGAGACATTCGGCGGCTTCGGTCAGCGAGCGCACGTCGATCGCGCTCAAACCGGCATCGACCGCGCGGTACATATACGGCAGCGAAAGCGTCACGTATCCGAATACGAGCAGCAGGTCGGTAGCGCGTTCGTTACCGGTCAGCGGCAAAATCGAACTGCTGTTGTACATGCGCAGATAGCCGAAGACGATCACGATCGCCGGAATCACGAGCGGCAGCAGCGTGATGAATTCGACGACCGGCCGCAGCTTCGGCAGACGCAACTGCACCCAGTACGCCGTCGGCACCACCAGCAGGATGCCGACGACGATCGTCAGCAACGCCATCAGGATCGAATACCCAAACGACGCCTGAAAATGCGCATCGCCAAGCACCACCCTGTACGCTTCGAAGCTGTACACACCGCGCTTCATGCGCAGGCTGAACTCGAACGTCGCGATCAGCGGAATCAGGAAATACAGCGAACCGACGACGATGGCAACCCACGCCCCCGCACGTGACCGGGAATTCATCGACGCCCCCTTTCGGCGCGTGCACGCAGCCAGATATAACCGCCATTCGAGATGCCTGTCACCAGGATCATGCCAAGCGCGAGCGCGTAACCGAGATTCGGATTGTGCAATACGTCACCGCGAATCTGCGCGTACAGCAGGATCGTCACGATATTCAGCGAACTGCCGGTGAGCGCATACGCGGTCGCCACTGCGCCGAATGCATTCGCAAACAGCAGCAACGCGGCGCCCAGCACGCTCGGCCACAATACCGGCAACGCGACGTAACGCCAGTACTGGAACGCGGTGCCGCCAAGACAATCACAGGCTTCACGCCATTCGCGCTTCAGACCGTCGAGCGCGGGCGTGATGATCAGCACCATCAACGGAATCTGGAAATACAGGTACGTCAGCGTCAAACCGGTGAAGCTCAGAATGCTGAAGCCCGTCGAATAGAGATTCAGGCCCGTGTATTTCTTGAGCAGGACCGTGACGAGCCCCACGCGCCCCAGCGTGCAGATGAACGCAAACGCCAGCGGCACGCCGGCGAAGTTCGACGCGACACCGGAAAACGTCATCAGCGTCGGGCGAATCCAGCCGGGTAACTGGCCCTGCACTGCCGCCCAAGCAAGGAGCGAACCGATGAGCGCGCCGCCGAACGCCGATGCGGCGCTGACCTTGAAGCTGATCCAGTACGCGTCGATCACGCCCTCCGAGAAGAGGTCGCGAAAGTTGGCGAGCGTGAAATGACCCTGCGGATCCTGAAACGCACCGACCACCAGAATGGCTGTCGGCAAAATCAGGAACAGTAGCGCGAACACGAAGAACGGCAACACGCCGATCCACGTCCATAACGATGCGGACTGGCCCGCGCCCTTTGCTGGCGGCGTCGGCGTCAATGCAAGAGGCGCCTGCAACTCCGGCGGCACAGCGCCTGCATTCGGTGGACTGCTCATAGGTCAGGAAACCCTCAGACAAAGAGACCAGACACGGATTGCGAAGGTAGCCGCACCGGCGATGGCGGCGATGGTTGCGGCCGCAACCGGCGCCGTGAAGCCCGGACGCGGCATGGGCCGCGCGCACCCCGCGCCGCCCCCCGGGGTGATAGCCCGAAAGCCCGGTTAATACGGGGGTT
>NZ_CAJQYY010000033.1 GCF_907164575.1 Paraburkholderia gardini | reverse complement strand
AATAATAAAAAGGTTTTCTTGGCCCCGCCTCACCCCCCCCCCCCGCCGGGGGGGGGGCCGCAACTGGTGATCGGCACGATCGCCGTTTCGCTCGCGGTTTTCATGAACGTGCTCGATACGTCGATTGCCAACGTGTCGATCCCGTCGATTTCGGGCGACCTCGGCGTCTCGTCGGATCAGGGCACGTGGGTGATCACGTCGTTCGCGGTGGCGAACGCGATCTCCGTGCCGCTGACCGGCTGGCTCACCGAGCGCATCGGCCAGGTGCGTCTCTTCATGGCGTCGATCATCCTGTTCGTGATCTCGTCGTGGATGTGCGGGCTCGCGCCGACGCTGCCGTTCCTGCTCGCGTCGCGCGTGCTGCAGGGCGCGGTTGCAGGCCCGATGATTCCGCTGTCGCAAACGTTGCTGCTCGCGAGCTATCCACGCGCCAAGGCGCCGATGGCGCTCTCGATGTGGGCGATGACCACACTGATCGCGCCGGTGGCCGGGCCGATTCTCGGCGGCTGGATCTCCGACAACATCTCATGGCCGTGGATCTTCTACGTGAACATTCCGGTCGGGTTCGTGGCCGCGGCGGCGACGTGGGCGATCTTTCGCAACCGCGACTCGGTCATCCGCAAGGCGCCGATCGACGGCGTCGGTCTCGCGCTGCTGATCACGTGGGTCGGCTCGCTGCAGGTCATGCTCGACAAGGGCAAGGATCTCGACTGGTTTTCGTCGACGACGGTCGTCGTGCTCGCCCTCACCGCCGTGATCGCGCTCGCGTTCTTCATCGTCTGGGAATTGACGGCGGAGCATCCGGTGGTCGACCTGTCGCTCTTCTCGAAGCGCAACTTCACGGGCGGCACCGTCGCGCTGTCGATCGGCTACGGCCTGTACTTCGGCAATCTCGTGCTGTTGCCGCTGTGGCTGCAGACCGACATCGGCTATACCGCGACCGAGGCGGGGCTCGTGATGGCGCCCGTCGGGCTCTTCGCGGTGCTGCTCTCGCCGCTCACCGGCAAGTTCCTGCCGCGCACCGATCCGCGCTATATCGCGACCGCGTCGTTCCTCGTGTTCGCGTTGTGCTTCTGGATGCGCTCGCGCTACACGACGGGCGTCGACACGTTTTCGCTGCTCGCGCCAACGCTGATCCAGGGCATCGGCATGGCCGGCTTCTTTATTCCGCTGGTGTCGATCACGTTGTCGGGCCTGCCGGGCAACCGGATTCCGGCCGCGTCGGGCCTGTCGAATTTCGTGCGGATCATGTGCGGCGGGATCGGCACGTCGATTTTCCAGACGGCCTGGGATCACCGGACAATCATGCATCACGCGCAACTCTCGGAACAGGCAAACGTCTACAACCCGGTGTTCGATCATTCGATGCAGCAGTTCAGCGCAGCCGGGTTCAACCAGCCGCAGGCGTACGGCCTCTTCAACGCGATGGCGACGCAGCAGGCCGCCCAGCTTGGCGTGAACGACCTGTTCTACGTCTCGGCCGGCATCTTTGTCGCGCTGATCGCGCTGATCTGGATCACGAAGCCGGAGCGCGCCGGCGGCGACGCGGGTGCCGCGGCGGCAGCCGCGCACTGAGGTTCGTCTATCCGCGACGCGGTAATCGATGCGTCGCGGAATGAAAAAAGCGGTGCCGCGATCAATCACGCGGCACCGCTTTTTTCGTTGTGAGGCGCGGCTCGCGCTTCAGTTCGCGGCGGTCACGACGAGCCGCTCCGGCGCGAGCACGCCGTCGGCCGCCTTCGCGACACCAAGCAGCCGGCCTTCGCCATACACGCGCATGCGCGGCGACTGCTTCAGCACGTCTTCGCTGATAGCCAGTTCGTCGAGCCGCAGACGCTGGCCGTGCAAAAAGCGTCGCGTGGCTTCAGCGTCGAGTTGCACTTCGGGGAACGTCGAAAGCAACGCGTCGACGGGTTGCAGCCAGGCGTCGCGCTCCGATTCTGCTGCGTCCGAAAGCGCATCGAGCGTGACCGCATGTTCGAGCGTCAACACGCCGACACCCGTCCGGCGCAACGCCACCAGGTGCGCGCCGCAACCGAGTGCTTCGCCGATGTCCTCGGCCAGCGTACGAACGTAGGTGCCCTTGCTGCACGTGACGCGGAATGTGACGTCGGGCAACGCGCACGCAATCAGTTCGAGTACGTGGATCGTGACCTGGCGCCCTTCCCGTTCGACCACCTGCCCGGCGCGCGCGTATTCGTACAGCGGCTTGCCGTCGCGCTTCAAGGCGGAATACATCGGCGGAATCTGGACGATGTCGCCGCGAAAACGCACCATTGCGTCGAGCACCGCGGCCTCGTCGCACAAAACTTCGCGCGTTTCCGCGGCTTCGCCTTCGGCGTCGCCAGTAGTCGTGCGAACGCCGAGACGCATCGTCGCTTCATACGTCTTGTCGGCTTCGAGCAGATCCTGCGAGAACTTGGTCGCTTCGCCGAAACACAGCGGCAGCAGGCCGGATGCGAGCGGATCGAGCGTGCCCGTATGGCCCGCCTTCTTCGCAAGATAGAGACGCTTGGCGCGAATCAGCGCGTCGTTGCTCGACAGGCCGATGGGCTTGTCGAGCAGCAGCACGCCGTCGAGCGCACGGCGCGCAATGCGCGGGCGTTGTGGTGCAGTCATATCAATCGAACGCTGGCTTGAGTGAAGAACGCGGGCTCACTCGTCTTTGGCGCGCGAAGCGTTCGCTTCGTCGATCAGACGCGACATTTCGACGGCCTTTTCGATCGTCTTGTCGTAGTGGAAATGCAGCGTCGGCACGGTGTGAATATGCAAGCGCTTGAACAGCTGGTTGTGCAGATGGCCGGCCGCGTGATTGAGCGCGTCCTGCGTCTGCTGCGGATCGCCCGTCAGCGTCGTGAAGAACACTTTTGCGTGAGCGTAGTCCGGCGTCAATTCGACGCTCTGGAACGTGACGAGCCCGATGCGCGGGTCTTTCACTTCGCGCAGCAGCTCGGACAGATCGCGCTGGATCTGATCGGCGATCTGCACGTTGCGATTGGGAGAAGAACGTTTTTTAGGCATGGTGAATCCGTGATCCGGTTTGTCGGCTGCGTTGCGTTCAGGCCGGAACGGCAGGGGTAATGAAATGACCCGCCGCGACCTGAATACGCACGCAGACACCGACGCAAAAACAAAGGGCGGAGCCGGGCAAGCGCCCGCTCCGCCCTTCGAGCGCTACGCCTGACTTACAGCGTACGCGCGACTTCCGTGACTTCGAAGACTTCGAACTGATCGCCTTCGACGATATCGTTGAAGTTCTTCACCGACATACCGCATTCGAAGCCCTGACGGACTTCCTTGACGTCGTCCTTGAAGCGCTTCAGCGAGTCGAGTTCGCCGGTGTGGATCACGACGTTGTTGCGCAGCACGCGCACCGACGACGAACGCTTGACCACACCGTCCGTGACCATACAGCCGGCCACCGCGCCGATCTTCGGTACCTTGAAGACCTGACGGACTTCGACCATACCGGTGATCACCTCGCGCTTCTCCGGCGCCAGCATGCCCGACATCGCGGCCTTCACCTCATCCACTGCGTCATAGATGATGTTGTAGTAGCGAATGTCGATGCCATTGGATTCCGCGAGCTTGCGCGCCTGCGCATCCGCACGCGTGTTGAAGCCAATGATGACTGCCTTCGAAGCCGTTGCCAGGTTGACGTCGGATTCGCTGATACCACCCACCGCGCTGTGCACGACCTGCACGCGAACTTCGTCGGTCGAGAGCTTGAGCAGCGACTGGACCAGTGCTTCCTGCGAGCCCTGCACGTCCGCCTTGACGATAAGCGGCAGGTGCTGCACTTCGCCTTCGCCCATCTGTTCGAGCATGTTCTCGAGCTTCGCGGCCTGCTGTTTGGCCAGCTTGACGTCGCGGAACTTGCCTTGACGGAACAGTGCGACTTCACGCGCCTTGCGGTCGTCCGGCATGACGATGACTTCTTCGCCAGCCTGCGGCACTTCCGACAGACCCTGGATTTCAACCGGAATCGACGGACCCGCTGACTTCGTCGGCTTGCCGGTTTCGTCGAGCATGGCACGCACGCGACCGTAGGCGCTGCCAGCCAGCACGACGTCGCCGCGGTTCAGCGTGCCGGACTGGACGAGGATCGTTGCAACCGGACCCTTACCCTTGTCGAGCTTCGCTTCGATCACGAGACCCTTGGCCGGCGCATCGATCGGTGCCTTCAGTTCCAGCACTTCGGCCTGCAGCAGCACGTTTTCGAGCAGGTCGTCGATACCCGCACCGGTTTTCGCCGACACTGCCACGAACGGCGAATCGCCACCGTATTCTTCCGGCACGACGCCTTCCGCGACGAGTTCCTGCTTCACGCGGTCCAGATTCGCATCCGGCTTGTCGATCTTGTTGATCGCGACGACGAGCGGCACGCCGCCGGCCTTCGCGTGGGCGATCGCTTCCTTCGTCTGCGGCATCACGCCGTCGTCGGCAGCCACCACCAGAATCACGATGTCCGTTGCCTTCGCACCGCGGGCACGCATGGCCGTGAAGGCCTCGTGGCCCGGCGTGTCGAGGAACGTGATGACGCCGCGCGGCGTTTCGACGTGGTACGCGCCGATGTGCTGCGTAATACCGCCGGCTTCGCCCGCCGCAACCTTCGCGCGACGGATGTAATCGAGCAGCGAGGTCTTGCCGTGGTCGACGTGACCCATGACGGTGACGACCGGCGGACGCGGCAACGCTTCAGCATCGGAAATTTCGCCCTCGACGAGCATCGCTTCCGGATCGTCCAGCTTCGCCGCGACGGCGTGATGGCCCAGTTCCTCGACGATGATCATCGCCGTTTCCTGGTCCAGCATCTGGTTGATCGTGACCATCTGGCCAAGCTTCATCATCGACTTGATGACTTCCGAAGCCTTCACGGCCATCTTGTGCGCCAGATCGGCCACCGTAATCGTTTCCGGCACGTGCACTTCGCGTACGATCGGTTCGGTCGGTGCCTGGAACGTGGTGTTCTGGTCCTGATGCTTGCCACGGCCCTTCGGACCGCCGCGCCAGCCGCGATCGACGCCGCCGCTGGAATCGCCGCGCGTCTTGATGCCACGGCGCTTCGCTGCATCGTCCTGCCAGCCGCCCTTGCCGCCACCCGGCTTCTTCTTGTCGCCCACCGAGGACGGCGCCGCCGTCGTGGCCGGTGCAGCCGCAGGCTTCTTCGCGGCCGGACGGGCCGTTGCGGCGCCCTCCGGACGCGCCGGCTTGTGCAGCGTACCCTTGGCTTCGGCGGCCTTCGCCGGCTCAGCGGCCTTTGGCGCCGGTTCCGGCGCCTTGGCCTGCTGCGCCTTGCGAGGCGTGTTCATCATTTCGCGGATCGCACGCGCTTCGGCTTCGGCCGCCGCGCGGCGCTTGCTGACTTCTTCCTGCTCGGCGCGCGTCTTTTCAGCAGCCTGACGCGCTGCGTCTTCCGCCTTCTTCGCGGCTTCGCGTTGCGCTGCGCGCTCCGCGGCGGCACGTTCGTCGTCCTGCTCGGACGGGCGTTCGGCCTGAACGGCCTCCGCCTGCTCCGCTTCGACACGCGCAGTCGCTTCAGCAACCGCCGCGCGCTTCTTCGCAGCATCCTCTTCCGCGCGACGACGCTCCGCCTCGGCCGCCTGTTCGCGTGCCTGGCGCTCTGCTTCTTCGCGCTCGAGCTGTTCCTGACGGGCCTTCAGTTCCTGCGCCTGCTTTTCAAGCAGCTCGGCTTCGTGCCGCGCTTCTTCCTCGCGACGCTGAAGTTCGAGGTCATCGACCTCGGCGACATCCTCAGCCACATGGTTCGATGCATCGCCGCCTTCGCCAGCCGCTTCGTCACGGCGGACGAACGTGCGCTTCTTGCGCACTTCGACCTGAATGGTGCGAGCTTTGCCCGTCGCGTCGGATTGCTTGATCTCCGACGTGTGCCGTTTCGTCAGCGTGATCTTGCGCTTGTCGGCATCAGTCGAACCGTGCGACTTGCGCAAGTGGTCGAGCAGGCGCGCCTTGTCCGTTTCGGACAGGGTGTCGTCTTCGCTCGCTTTGGTGACGCCCGCCGCCTGCAGCTGCTCGAGCAGCACGCCGGCAGGCATTTTCAGTTCCGCGGCAAATTGGGCTACGTTGTTACTCGCCATTCATTCCTCTTAATGCAAGGACCGATTCCTTGCGGTTAGCATCGGGTCATGCGGCCTGACGGCCGCTTTCAGGTCAGTGGGTCATGGTCATTTTCACTGGAACCAGTGTTCACGGGCCTTCATGATCAACGCCTTGGCAGCCTCTTCTTCCATACCTGTCATCTCGGTCAGCTCGTCCACCGCCAGTTCCGCGAGTTCGTCGCGGGTCTGGATCTGGTGTTCGGCCAGCTTCGTGAGCAGGTCGGCGTCCATGCCATCAAGGCTCTTCAGGTCGAGCGCTACGTTTTCGACCTTCTCTTCGTTAGCAATCGCCTGCGTGAGCAAGGCGTCGCGGGCGCGATTGCGCAATTCATGCACGGTGTCTTCGTCGAAGGCTTCGATTTCGAGCATCTCGTTGAGCGGCACATAGGCAATCTCTTCGAGGCTCGTAAAGCCCTCGTCGATCAGGATGTCGGCTACTTCCTCATCGACATCGAGACGCGCCATGAACAGGTCACGCAGTACGCTGCGTTCCTGATTCTGCTTTTGTGCAGATTCGTCCGGCGTCATGATGTTGATCTGCCAGCCGGTGAGTTCGCTGGCAAGACGCACGTTCTGGCCACTGCGGCCGATTGCGACCGCGAGTTCGTTTTCGTCCACGACGACGTCCATCGAATGTTTTTCTTCATCGACGACGATCGACTGGACGGCTGCCGGCGCGAGCGCGCCGATCACGAACTGGGCGGGATCCTCCGACCATAGCACGATGTCGACGTTTTCGCCACCGAGCTCATTACGGACGGCTTGCACGCGTGAACCACGAATGCCCACGCAGGTGCCGATCGGATCGATGCGCTTGTCGTAGGCAACCACGCCGATCTTCGCCCGAACACCCGGATCACGTGCAGCCGCCTTGATTTCCAGCAGGCCCTGCTCGATTTCCGGCACTTCCATTTCGAACAGCTTCATCAGGAATTCGGGCGCGGTACGCGACAGTTCGATCTGCGGACCGCGCGCGGTGCGATCGACCTTTGCGATATACGCGCGAACCCGGTCGCCGACGCGCAGGTTTTCCTTCGGAATCAGCTGGTCGCGGCGCAGCAGCGCTTCGACACGGCCGGTTTCGACGATGAAGTTACCCTTGTCGAGGCGCTTGACCGAGCCGGTCATGATGTGTTCGCCGCGTTCCAGGAAGTCATTCAGGATCTGCTCGCGTTCAGCGTCGCGCACCTTCTGCAGGATCACCTGCTTGGCGGCCTGCGCGCCGATACGACCGAATTCGATCGACGGCACCGGTTCTTCGATGAACTCGTCGAGCTGGATATCGGCCTTCTGTTCGCGTGCTTCGAACAGCAGGATTTCCTGATCCGGTTCCTGCAAACCCGCTTCGTCGGGCACCACGCGCCAGCGGCGGTACGTTTCGTGCTCACCGCTTTCACGGTCGATATGGACGCGGATGTCCGCATCTTCTTCGAAGAGTTTCTTGGAGGCCGAAGCGAGCGCCGCCTCAAGGGCGGCAAAAACCACGTCCTTGTCGACGTTCTTCTCGCGTGCCAGCGCATCCACCAGCATCAACACTTCGCGACTCATTGTTTGCGGCTCCTAAAATCAACTTGGGGGACGAGGCGTGCCTTGTCGATATCCGCGACTGTAAAATCGAGCATCGCGGCACCTTCCTTCCCTTCGAATTCCAGACCGATCGTCTCGCCCTCGGGTGCATGCAGGATGCCCCGGTACGATTTCCGTCCGTCCAATGGCTTTTTCAACGTGATGACCACTTCGCTGCCAGCGAAGCGTTCGAAGTCCGCCAGTTTTTTCAGCGGACGGTCGAGACCGGGCGACGACACTTCAAGCCGCTCGTAATCGATGTTTTCGACCGTCAGAACGTGCTGGAGCTGACGCGTGACCTTCTCGCAGTCTTCGATTGCGATGCCGGCCGGCTGGTCGATATACACGCACATCATGCCGCGCCCGGTGCGCTCGAGATCGACGAGCTCGTAGCCGAGGCCCACGACCGTGGTTTCAATCAGTTCCGTCAGTTGCACAGTGCCCTCCAGGATGTTCGCGCGGCGGGCCAGCGGGTTGCCAACCAGGTTGCCCCAACGATCACACCTGCGGGCCGCGCGCAAAGCCGGCGCGCGTTCGTGTTACCCGGGATGCAAAAACGCACTGGCAAAAAAAAATGGGCGAAACGCCCATCATCTTGTTGCCAGGTGCTCGCACCTGAGTCGCACACGAAAAACCGCACACCCAGCGACTTCGCGATTCTAGCATTTTTCGGGACAAATGCAAACCCGCGATACCCGCAGAACGCCTGCTGAAGCCTGTTTTAACAGGAATTTCACGGTTTCCCCCGCGTTTTAGCGAAGCCCGCCGCGACCGCACGACCAGCGCATCGGGTTGCGTGCGTCGACGGCGGTCAGCCGCCCGCGCGACGCACGATTCATCCGGCGCTTCAGCGACCGCGTGTGCGGTTGCGCGGTGTACCGCGCGGGCCGCCCCGATTACCGGCCGCATTCGGGCTACCGCCCGTGCGATTGCCCGCGTTGCCGCCACCGGCATTGCCGCCGCGACTGCCGCCCGGCGTGCGATTCCCGCCGCCGCTGCCGGCACGATTCGCACCGCCGCCGCCCGCAGCACGATTGCCGCCGTTACCCGAGGGCGCACGGTTACCATCGATATCGCGTCCACCGCGCGCACCCGGATTGCCGCCTCGACCACCACCGGCACCGCCTGCGCCGCCTGTGCCTCGACCTCCGCCCGTGCCGCGGCCGCCGTATCCACCGGCTCCCGCTCCACCAAAGCCCGACGACGCACCGCCGCCGAAGCCACCACCGAAGCCGCCGCCAGCGCCACCGCGACGGCCCTGGCCGCGCGGCGCCGGATCAGTCAGACGCGCATGCGACATCAGTACCGGCTCGCGGTTGATGAAACCCATCGACGTTTGCATCGGATCCGGCTGACGGCGCTCCGGCGCCCCGTTGCGACCGCCCTTTTCCTCAGCCGGCGCCTTGAGTCCAACCGACGCCATCAGGCTGCGCACCTGATTGTCCTCGAGCTCTTCCCAGCGGCCGCGCTTCAGACCCTTCGGCAGCGAGATCGGGCCGTGACGCGTACGGATCAGGCGGCTCACCATCAGCCCAGCCGCCTCGAACATACGACGCACTTCGCGATTCCGGCCTTCGGCGAGCGCAACGTGATACCAGTGATTCGTGCCTTCGCCGCCGCCATCGCGGATGCGCAGGAAATTCGCCGGGCCGTCTTCGAGCTCGACGCCGTGCAGCAGCTTCTGACGCATGCCTTCGGCGAGCTCGCCGACCACGCGCACCGCGTATTCGCGCTCGACGCTGTAGCGCGGATGCATGAAGCGGTTCGCCAGATCGCCCGACGTGGTCAGCATCAGCAGACCTTCGGTGTTGAAGTCGAGACGGCCGACCGCGAGCCACTTGGCGGTCTTCATCGGCGGCAGCTTGTCGAACACCGACGGGCGGCCTTCGGGATCTGCGTGGCTGACGATTTCGCCGGTCGGTTTGTGATAGAGAAGCACGCGCGGCGGCTTGTTCGCCAGCTTGCGCTTGACCGGCTTGCCGTTGATGCGGACCTGGTCGGTCGGCATGATGCGCTGGCCAATGTGCGCCGGCTCGCCGTTGACGGACACCCGTCCAGCGACGATCAGCTCTTCCATGTCGCGGCGCGAACCCATGCCGGCTTCGGCGAGCACCTTGTGCAGCTTCGGCGCGTCATCGTCCGGGGAGAGCACGCGTTTCGGCGCGGCGGCCCGGCCACGGACCATCGGCGCGCGTACGCCGCCAGTCGTGCTGTTGTCGGCGTCGAACGCCGGCGAGGTCACGTAGGAGAAAAGATCGTCCGTGGAAGCATCGGTTGCGACTGCTGCGACGGACGCTTCGCCGCGGCGATTCTGCTGGCGCTGACCGCCTTCGCGCGGCGCACCGTCGCGAGGCGCCTGAGGCCGCTTGCCGCCTGCATTGCGGCGCTGACCCTGGCCTTGACCCTGGCCTTGCCGCGGACCACCTTCCTTGCGAGGCGGGCGCGGCTGCGCGACCACCTCGCCGTCCGGCGGCGTTTCGGTTGCGACCGGCTCGCCTTGTGCCGGCGCGCCTTCCGCGCCCTTCGCCCTGACGCCTGAGCGGCGGCGTGCAATCAGGCTGCGCGGACCGCGGCGCAGACCGCGGCGCGGACGGTCTTCGCCGTCGGCGCCCGCGGTGTCGCCCGTGCGATCGCTTTCGCCGGCCGTTGCCTGTGATTCGCGCGTCTCGTCGGGACGCGCGGATTTCACGGCGCGCTCGGATTCGGACGAATCGGTGTCGTGGGTATGTGTCAAAACAACCTCAAAATGTCAGGTCGCGCGCGTCCATTGCGGGCGCGGCAAAAGTTCGGTTACGTCAGGCGCTGCGCGATTCGGTTTCGTCGTCGGTCAGGAGGCCTGCGTCCCGCGCGGCATCGTCACGATCTTCCTGATCGTCGTGTGCCGCACGTGTCGGGTTCGACTCACTGGCGTGCTCCGTTTCGCGGAGTTCGCCCGAGCCGTGCGCGGGTATTGCGGGATCGGCCTGGGAGGCCATATCCTGATTTTCTGCATGACTGGCGATACCCGAGGCATCGCCGGCTTTCGGTTCCACATCTGCGTCGGCGAGCGGCTCAGCCGGTTGCGCGTGCGCATCGGCATGTACTTCGCCGGGCGCTTCGGCAGAATGCGTGTGTTCATCGGCTTGCGCCGCGAGCGGTTGCCCTTCGGCACTGACACTGGCATCGGCACTCGCGAACGGACCTTCTCCGTTCATCGCAGACACGTGCGACGCATCGCCGGCTGCCTCGGTTCCGATGTCCGCCGGGCCGGTTTCTACGTTTGCGTGCGCCCTGGTCGCGTCACCCGATTCAGCATGCGCTGCTTCGACATGCGGTGTATCGACATCCGCATCAGCCGCACCGGACGTTTCCATCGCATCTTCAACAGGCTTCGTGTTGACCGCATCCGCATCGGTCGCCTCACCCGCGGCGGCTTCGCCATCGGCGAATTCGATTGCGCGCTGCCCCAGCAGATTCGCGTTCAGCTGCGCCGACGGATCGTCGAGCGGCGGCAATTCGTCGAGCGCCTTCAGCCCCAGGTCATCGAGGAACGAACGCGTCGTTGCATAGAGCGCCGGGCGCCCCGGCACATCACGGTGACCAATCACTTCGATCCAGCCACGATCTTCGAGCTGCTTGACGACCTGCGTGTTCACCGTCACACCACGGATTTCTTCGATATCGCCGCGCGTAACGGGCTGACGATAGGCGATGATCGCGAGCGTCTCGAGTACCGCACGCGAATATTTCGGCGGTTTCTCGGGATGCAGACGGTCCAGGTACGAGCGCATTGCAGGCTTGCTCTGGAAGCGCCAGCCGGACGCCAGCCCGACCAGTTCCACCCCGCGATCCGACCAGTCCAGCTTCAGGTCTTCGAGCAACGTGCGAACCGTGTCTGCCGACACGCCGTCGGCAAAGAGCTTGCGCAGCTCGCCGAGCTTTAACGGCTCCTGCGCGCAGATCAAGGCAGTCTCGAGGACGATTTTCGCCTCTTGGGTATTCATGCAGCCAGGTCGACCTTATGAGTTAGGGTCAAAGAACCGGATCAGACAGACGATTTGGAACTGAAGACGCGCTCGCCCGATTCTGATCGGTCATATTGATGGGAGCACGCACCGGGGGGAGGCGAAACAGGCTAATCGAGCCAAACCCAGCCGGACGGAGCAGCGAAATTCCCGTAAGGAATCGCGTGACTGAGCGCCATCTTACGCAAAAAAAATCGAAGCGTAAAGGCGAAATGCCGGCCATGCGGCCGCCAGACGGTCCGTCCCGCCGATGTCCGGCGGCTGTCAACGGCCGCCGCGCGCTGTCAGATAGCGTCGCAGGCGCTCCACCCCCGCGTCGAGGCGCGCCGTGTCGCAGGCATAGCACCAGCGCACGAAGCCCTCACCTTCAGGACCGAATGCGCTGCCTGGCGCCAGTCCAAGCCCGGCTTCCCGGACCAGCGCCTTGCACAGTTCGAGACTCTGTTTTGCACCCGGCAGCGAGAAGAACAGATACATCGCCCCCGCCGGAGCCTTGACGTCGACACCGGCTATCGATGAAAGCGCGCGCACCAGATGATCGCGTGAAGCGTGCAGATCGGCGACGAGTTGCCGCGTGAACGCCTCGCCCTGCCCGATCGCGGCCACGCCGGCCTGCTGCACGAACGACGGCGCGCAGGACGTGTTGTACTCGACGAGCTTGCCGAGATCATCCATCAGCGCGGCCGGCGCGACGATCCAGCCGAGCCGCCAGCCCGTCATGAGCCACGCTTTCGAAAACGAATTGACGCAGATCACTCGCTCGTCGCGTGTCGCGAGATCGAGGAACGACGGTGCCGCGCGGGCACCGCTGGCGTCATCGGCGTAATAAAGGCGCTCGTAGACTTCGTCGGCGACGATCCAGATGCCGTGACGACGGCAATGCCCGAGCACCGCGCGCTGCTGCTCACGCGTCATCACCCAGCCGGTCGGATTATTCGGCGAATTGATCATCAACAGCTTCGTGTCCGGCGTGAGGGACGCCAGCAGCCGTTCCAGATCGAGCGTCCAGCCATCCGCGCCATAATCGAGCGCGACGGTGTCGACGTGCGCACCGAGGATTTTGGGAATTTCGACGAGATTCGGCCAGAGCGGCGTGACGGCGACCACGCGGTCTCCCGCGCCGACCACCAGCTGCGCGGCCAGCATCAGCGCGTTCACGCCGGCGCTCGTCACGGCGACGTGTCCCGCCGGGGTCGCGCCATGCAACGTGCTCACGTACCCTGCAAGCGCCTCCCGAAGCGGTGCGATGCCGAGATTGTGCGTGTAGAAGGTTGCGCCATCGTTAAGCGCGGCGCTGGCCGCATCGCGGATGAACTGCGGCGTCACCCGGTCGGATTCGCCGAACCAGAACGGCAGTACGTTCTCGATGCCAAATCCGGCATTCGCCACTTCACGGATCTGCGAGGGCCGCAGCGCCCGGACGGCATCCCGGGCATCAGGGGCTGAAGGTTGGTGCAAATGCAGTTCGGTCATTGTGCTGTCTGGTTATCGGTGAAGCGGTTCGCGACGGCGGTAACGTTACCGCAAATCCTCCGCCCGTGCGGGCAACTGGCGGATCAATCCCCAGACCGCCTCGGCCGCGGGCGACAGCGACCGGTCCCGGCGGCGCACCAGTTCCACCGTCCGCTCCGCGCGCGGCACCAGGGGTCGCGCCACGAGCGACGAATTCGCCGGCAGCGGCAATGACAGCCACGGCAGCACGGTCACGCCGATACCAGCCTCGACCAGCCCGAACACGGTCGCCGAATGACCAAGCTCCTGCGCGACGGTAGCGGTGACGTTGTGTTCGGCCATGACGGCATCGATGATCGGCCGGCTGCCCGACGCGTAGTCGAGCATCACGAGCCGTTCGCCCTCCAGATCCGTCCACGCGACCTGGCGCCGCGCAGCCAGCCGGTGATCGCTGCGCGACACGAGGCAGAACGAATCGGTCATCATCGGCTCGCACATAAGATCGTCCGTGGACAATGGCCCGATCACGACGCCGAAATCCACCTCGCCCGACTTCACCTTGCGCACCACGTCGCTCTGTACGTCGTCGCGCAGCCCCAGCGTGACGTACGGAAAATCCCGCCCGCAGCTCGCGATGATCTGCGGCATCAGCCGGCACGCCACCGTCGGGCTCGCCGCCACCACGACCCGCCCGCGCCGCTGCTGGCCGATCTCGCGGATCTCGCGCAGCGCGTCGTCCAGATCCGTGAGCAGCCGCGATACGCTCGCCACCAGATTGCCGCCGACGTCCGTGAGCTGGACTTCACGCGTCGTCCGGTCGATCAGCTTGAGACCGATTTCCCCCTCCAGTTCGCGCACACACCGGCTCACCGCCGACTGTGTCAGCCCGATCTCGTCGCCCGCCCGACTGAAGCTCTGCAGTCGCGCCACCTCGATAAACACGCGTAACTGACGCAGCGTCACATTCATCCATTCACCTCATCAATTGACGTCTTTCATGCGTATTGTATTGTTTCTGAACGCGCAAAGGCACAAATCACTATTCGCTGCAATGCAGCAATAAAGCGCAGACGCACGCTGGGCGGGCTTGATTGCACAAGATTGGTGATTGTCCCGATTTGCGGAATGGGTTTTTTGGATTCTTATACGCCCCTGGCTAGCGCCCGCGCTGGCCCGATGCCACAGGGTTCCTGAGCGTTTGTCGAGGCAATGGCACGCTTCATGCATTAGGGTGATCACTGGGTCGGCGCTCCTCGCCGCTGGATTGACGCTCAACACGCCGTGGCAAGCCCGACCCCGCCTGGCACCCGAATCTGGGTGCATGAAGAGTGCGCGGCGCGGGGCAGCGCACCGGAGTTAGCTTCGCTGAGGTGAAAATATGATGCTGTTCGACGATTTGAGAGACAACGAGTGGGCGCTGGTCGAGGCGTTGTTTTGTGCGGAGCCAGCACGAAGCGAACGACGCGGCCGTCCTCGCGTGGAAGCCCGCGCGGTTGTCAATGCCGTGCTGTGGGTGCTGTCGACCGGTGAAGGCTGGTCGAAACTGCCGGGCCGCTACCCGTCACCGCCCACGTGCCGCCGTCGTTTCGACGAGTGGCAAGCCGATGGTACGCTCGCCGAAATAGTCAAGCGACTGGGCACGAGCGGCCGCGAAATTTCGTTGCGCGGACGCATCGGCGCGACGGCAGCCAAGCCGCCCGCACCGCCGAGCCGCGACCGTCTGCGCGGCGCTTTCTGGACCAATCCGGAATCCTGGCGCGCACCGGTCAAGATGGCCTGACGCCACCCCCATGCCATTGGGCGCCTTTGGGCGCCCGATGCGCATCTGCGAGGTCTCGCGCATGGGTTCCGCTTCGTTCGCTGCGGGGGTGAAGGCGTTTTCTCCTGCTTCGCTTCTGTCCTGCCGACACCGGGAATAGCGTTTTCCAACGCAGGTTCCGCATCGCAATCCCTACGCGGTATTCAGCGGCTGGCGAAACATCTCTTTACCATTATTTACAGTGCGCTTTCGCTCCCAGGCATACCGTATGAGTATGCAAACAAGCCTGAACCAGGTGGCTTGACGGGAGCCCATCATGAAACCAGTGTCCCTGCTTCTGTACGGCATGGTGGTTTCATTACTTGCCGTACGCACGCTGGCCCAGGAACGACCGCAGATGTGGAACTGGCATCCGGAACGTTCTGCCAGCCTCAAAACCGGGCAGAACGACACGCCGGATCGCAGCTTCACACCGCCCACCCCACGTGGCAATCTACGCGGCGATATCGCGAGCAACGCGCGCGAGCGGCCAGACGTATCGCGCGACAACGATCAGCGCAGGCGTTAGCGCTTCTCCATCCAGCAGGCACGCAGGAAATTGCGGCTGTTTTACACAACCGGATGAAGATACGGGCGCGCGTTGGAAGGAAGCAGGTTCATAACCGTCAGGCGCCGCTACGATCCTGAGCGAACCATGCGAACAATGCCGGGAACCACTTCGAAATGAGCGCTGTCTCACCCACGCCATAAGTACAGCGTGGCAGAAGCAAATCCGGTAAGCCCGTATCTCGCGATATGGGCTTTTTTTTGCGAAAGGTGGTCTCGCCGACGCACGGCGCCGGTTCGCGCAGGGCCGAATCAGTAGCGGTTACGAACGCGCTTCGAGATCGACGACCGGGCTCGCTTCAGGTGTGATGACGATGTAGTCGTTCATCCGGTGGGCATGCCACTGCAGTGAGCGCTCGTCGCGTTCGAGTCGCGCGAACTCTGCCCTGCCCCGCTCGGTCAGCACCGCGATATCGACCGGGGCATGAAAGCCCGGCGCCGGCGCCACCGTGCGCTGTCGAACGGTCTCCATGAGACCTTGCGCGCGAAGATATTCGAAAACACCGGGTCGTCTGGCCCAGGGTACCTGGCGATATTGCGCCCGCCTTAGCGCTTCGAGTACCGCTTCGTTGGAATACGTGGTCATCTCACTTCTTTCTTAAAGTGCAGCCATGACACGACTTGCGCAACGCTTGTCACCGCGCCACTGGTGAGAGGCGAAGCACCGGATTCTCCCGATGTTCCGTTTGCCACCGGGTGCTGCCTGTTATATTCAGAACCCCCGTACGAACGCGTTGCCGACGTTCTATCCCCGTGCCGACGATGCGATCCGTACCGGTGCGATGGCAGGCGCGAAGATTGTCCCGAAAGTCATACGTTACCCCATTTAAATTGATTCTATTCACTTTATTGGCGCTTTTTTTTGCAGCTTTCCTGCTCTTGCGCCGGCAGCGTTCGATCATTTTCATTATCGCGCTTGCGCTCTTCTGGCTGCTCTCGTCCGGATGGCTGACGGCGCCGCTTCTCGCATGGGCCGAGCGCGGAGCAAGTCCGGTTGCACACGCAACTTTCTCCGGGCGCGCCGCGATCGTGCTGCTTGGCAGCGGCACCGAATACGACAGCAACGGCCGCCTGATGCCGAAGCACGACGCCATCGCACGCATCGAAAAAACCGCCGCGCTCTACGCCGACTGCACGCACGTCGCGACGCACTGCGATGTCATCGTAAGCGGAGGCAATCCACAGCGGCACGAAGCCGCCGAAGCCGATATCTATCTGCCCTGGCTCGTGGAACGCGGCGTCGCGCGCAGCGATATCGTGCTCGAAAACCGCAGCCTCACGACTTACGAAAATGCAAAGCTCGTCGTACCCATTCTGCAACGCGAACATTACGATTCGACGATACTCGTGACATCCGCGCATCAGATGCCACGCGCGTTGCTCGACTTCCACCGTTTCGGCAGTTTCCCGCAGCCAGTTATTTCCAATACGCGTCGCGCACACCCCGGCGTCCTGCCGCGCTACATCAACCTTGTCAACGCGGACATCGCGCTGCACGAACTAATCGGAATTGTACAATTTCACGTCTATCGTGCGATCGGCTGGTTCTGATCAGACCAGGGCACGCAGAATGCTGCTCGAATGGGCGGCCCATATGAGCACGCCCTGCGGACCGACGCATGCGAATCGCATCGATACTGCGCTGGCCACCCAGGACAAGGATCGGAGTCGAATGTAACTGAATGTAACGAACTGTCAATTCTGTTACGAGCGGTCCGCGATAACAGATATTGCTCGCTAGAATGCAGTGTCTTTCCGACTGGACAGGCTTTACTCGGGTCCATCAATCACTCTACGGAGGTAGCAATGAAAAAAGCGTCCCTGGCAGTCCTGGTTGCCCTTTCGGCGCTGACGACGGCGGCTTATGCGCAGTCCGGTAACGGCGTCACGATGAGCACCGATCCGGCAAAGGCAGCCGACGTCGAACAACGTGCGCAAGATTTGCAGGCAAAGCAGCAAGCCATGGAAAGCGCGCCGATGCCGGCTCACCACCATGGCAAGTCGATGAAGCACAAGAAGGCCCCGAAGGCCGAATAACGTCTGCTCCGGCGTCGCGGCAAGATCGTGCCGCATCAAGGAGAGAAAGCCGAAGCCGGCGTCATCGGCTTCGGCTTTTTTATTGCCGGCGTGTGGATGACGGTATGCTAAAGTCGCGCACCCACCCATCCCAACCCGTGCGCACCCTGGTGCGGAGGACAGTATGAGCAACATCGAGCTGGACATCGAATGGACCGAAGCAGCGTCCCGCAAGATTGAAAAACTGATGCCGCGTGGCAGCCAGGAAGCGTTTCTCGCGTTACCGCCGGTCGAATGCCTGCCCATGGAAGGCGATGTGCTCTTCCTCGGCCCGGCTGGCAAGCAGCAGCCGTTTATCGTCGCGGAGCGGCAGTACCATCACGAAGGCGACGCGGACTGGACGATCATCCTGATCCTCGACGTTCCGCAGGCCACGCACTAAGGCGCCGCTTTCAGCGAACACGTGCCTGACATCGACGACAGGCCAGAACAACGACGGCGGGCATATGCCCGCCGTCGGTCCATCCGGGGTCGCCTGATCCGTCACCGGCATGCAGCCAGATGCCTCCGGCCACGTCATCACGCGATCTTCGAGACGACGCGAATTTCGAAGAGTTCGACCCAGTCCACGGTCGCTGCCTTGTAGGCAGCGATATGCGCGGACTTTGCGTGCGCGGCGAGTGCGGCCTCGCTCTCCCAGCGCTCGACAAACACGAAGCGGCGCGGTTCCTTCACATCGCGATGCAGATCGTATTGCAGCGCACCTGGCTCCCTGCGCGTCGGCCCGACGATCCCCACCATTGCCTCGCGCAACTGTTCCTCGCAGCCCGGCTTCGCTACCGAGATTGCCACCACCGCCACTTCCGACATATCGCTCTCCATTCCAGAAAAGCAGCAGCATACCCGCGGCGTCGCCAACGCGCTGAACACCGGATTCTGTGGCCCGCCGAACACTCATCTGGCAAATGAACTGATAGACTCTTTTCGACCCCAGGTCTGCATGGCGTTCCACGCGAGATCGCTGGAGCATGCCTTCAGGCACAGGTTACGCAGCCGCGCGCAGGCGGGGCTTTCGCCGGCCGGTATCGAGAAAACGCGCGAAAATGCGCGGCCGGCAGCATGCCGAAGCACCTTGCCCATCACAAACCCGGATGTCCACCATCGACGAACTGACGCTTGGCCGCCTCTTGCCCCGCATCGTCCGGGCGGGGGACGGCTGGTCGGCCAACTGGCGTTCCATCACGCTGCACAGCGTGTTCCAGCCGGTGCTGTCGATCACGCATCAACGCATCGTCGGCTATGAGGCGCTGTTGCGCGCGACCGATTCGGCGGGCAACCCGGTCACACCCGAAGCACTCTTCTCACAGGCGCAGGTTCACGCCAACGCACCGATCCTCGACCGGCTCTCGCGCTGTCTGCACGTCGCGAATTTCGTCGAACAGAAAATCGATGCGTGCTGGCTGTTTCTGAACGCACTGCCGCAGGTTTTCGAAACGAAGTGGCCGCATCGCGCGTTTATCGACGAACTGTCCACTCATTTCGGCCTGCCTCTCGAGCGCATCGTGATCGAACTGCTGGAGCAGCCCGCCGGCGATGAAGAGGCCGTGGCGCGCACGCTCGCCGCTGCCAGGCCGCGCGACTTTCTGATCGCGATCGACGACTTCGGCACCGGCTTTTCGAACTTCGACCGCGTGTGGCGGCTGCGTCCGGATATCGTCAAGCTGGACCGCTCGCTGATCGCGCGCGCCGGCAAGCGTGACGGCGATGAATCGCTGATGATGCATCTGATCGCGATGCTGCATCAGGCCGGCACGCTCGTGCTCGCCGAAGGTGTCGAGACCGATGACGAGCTGATGATTCTCATGCAGGCCGACGTGGATTTCGTGCAGGGATACTGGTTCGGCAAGCCACAGGCGTCCGTGCGGGCGGCCGGTAACGGCGCACCGGAGCTGATCGATTCGATGTGGAGCAAATACGAGGCGTATGACCGCGCGAACAGGCGCCACCAGCAACTGGGTTTCGAGACCTATGCCGAAGCGGTGCGCGCGGGCGCGAGCGTGTATTCGGCGACGCGGAATCTCGCGCAGGCGGCGGAGCACGTTTTCACCGTGAGCGACGCACGACGCATCTTCGTCCTCAACTCGCATGGGCTGCAGGAACAGCCGTCCGTCACCGCGAAGGATCTCGCGCCGCCGCCAGATCGTCTTGCGCCGCTCTTTCCCGATACGCATAGCAACTGGTCACGGCGCGCGTATTTCCGTCACGCGCTGGCAACACCTGGGCGCGTCGCTCTGATGGGGCCACACTATTCGCTCACCGAGGGCGACGATTGCTATACCGCCGCCATCACCATCGATAGCGCCGATGGCAGCGAAGGCCCGGATGTATTCTGCGCGGATTTTCTGCCTGACCGATCCGGGAAATCGCGCGACACGACGCGCTGAGTTCGCCGGCGCGCGGACACCTCAGTCGTCGATGCGTGCGCGGCCTGCCTTGATTTCACCGCGTTTTGTTTTTCCATCGAGCCTGCGCCGGTTCGATGCGCGCGTCGGACGTGTCGCGACGCGCGCCTTGCGACTGACGCTGACACTTTCGATCAGCTGGTCGAGCCGTGCCAGCGCGGCTGCGCGATTCATCTCCTGCGTCCGGTGTTCCTGCGCCTTGATGATCACGACGCCGTCGCGCGTCAAACGATGATCCGACAGCGCGAGCAGGCGCATCTTGAGCACGTCCGGCAACGACGACGCCCGCACGTCGAAGCGCAGATGAATCGCGCTCGACACCTTGTTGACGTTCTGCCCGCCCGCTCCTTGCGCGCGAACGGCCGTCAGTTCGATTTCATTCAGTGGGACCGGGTAACGGGAAGTCATGGCTCGGATGGATTTCGATCAAATGCGAGGATAGCCTGGGCAGCCGTCGCCGTGCGCTTCGCACGAAGCCCCGGAGAATCGTGCACGTGAGGACCGCACCGCCAAAGCGATGGCACGGCGTCCTGTCGTATGCGCGGCACTTTACCCGCGTCGCGGACCGGGCGCATCGAATAAAAAACATTTGCCGGCAACCGGTGCGCTCACGATACTTGCGACACCTTGAGAGCTGACGGATCAGCATGAAAATACGCGCGAGCTTTTTGCTGGAACTGGTCGTGAACCTGGCGCTGCCGTGGCTTGCATATCGCCTCGCCGCGCCACATTGGGGAGAAACGGGCGGCCTCATCGCATCGGCGGTGCCGCCGGTGATCTGGAGCGTCGTCGAACTCGCGCGCTTTCGCCGCGTCGATGCGCTCAGCGTGCTGGTGCTGCTCGGCATCGTGCTGTCGATCGCGGCGATGGCGGCAGGCGGCAGTCCGCGCATGCTGTTGCTGCGGGAATCGCTGGTGTCGGGCGCGGTCGGCGTCGCGTTCCTGGTTTCGCTCGTGATGCGACGACCGCTCGTGTTCTATCTCGCCCGGGCGACCGTCGCGCGCGAAAAGGCGGACGGCGCCGCGCAGATCGACGCACTGTGGCACGCGCGCCCTGCTTTCGCATCCGCGCTTCGGCTGATGACGCTCGTGTGGGGCGCGGGACTGACGGTCGAAACCGCGCTGCGCGCCTTCATGGCGATGACGTGGCCCGTCGAGCGCTTTCTGGTCGTGTCGCCGTTTGTGAGTTACGGCATCTACGGCACGTTGCTGCTGTGGACGTTGTGGTACCGGAAAAGTCTTCGCCAGCGCGCTTCGGAGACGGGCGACGCCACGGGCGGTTTTGCTGAATAGGGTGTTCTCAGGTATCGCCCCGGTCAGCGAGTGTACGTGTGGAACGGCCCCGCTCACGACATAGCCTGTGCCGAGGCGATCCGGCGAAGCATGCCGCATGCAGTGGCGCCCGCTGGCACGGATCGAGATGCGCCGCGGCGCGGCCAGTCACGCGTCACGACTCGCGCGCCATTGCCTCCTCGATACGTGCAGCGAGACCGGAGTCGCGCTGCGTTGGCGCGGCGATCGCCTGCGCCAGTATCGCGCGTGAGCCGATCACTTCCACCCGCTCACGCGCGCGCGTGATCGCCGTATAAACGAGCTCCCTCGACAGCACGCGGCTAAACGCCGTCGGCAGCACGAGCGCGGCGTGCTCGAACTCCGACCCCTGTGACTTGTGGACCGTGAGCGCGAAGGCCGTATCGTGAGGCGGTAACGCCGCCGGTGACACGGCGCGCGAACTGCCGTCGCCCGTCCAGAAGTACACGCGCAGCGCGCCATCCGCGCCTGGCAGCGCAATACCGATGTCGCCGTTGAAAAGGCCAAGCGCGTAATCGTTGCGCGTGACCATCACCGGCCTGCCCGCGAACCAGCCGGCGCCGACAGTCAAAGGAATACGCGCCATACGACGCACCTGAGCCGCCATCAGCGTGTTGACCTGCTCGACGCCGCGAAGTCCCGAACGCGTCGCGCACAGAATGCGAAAGCGATTCAGCGCCTCGAAGAGCGGTGCGGGATCTGGCGCGCGGGAAGCAAGCGCATTCGCGAGCGCTTCGGCATACGGCGCGAAACCGGCCGCGAGTCGCGCGACGGTGCGCTCGCTCAAGGCAGGCGACGCGTCTTCGTGGAGCGCGGCCGCGCACGGCGCGTCAGGGTTCGGTGTGAGCGTGTCGAGCACGGCCTGTGGATCGCCGCCTCGAATCGCGAGCGACAGGCGGCCGATCGCCGAATCCAGACGAAACCGGTAGTTGCGCTCGAGCCAGACGACGGCGTCGGCGAGCGGCCCTCCGGTTGGCGCGGGCGCAGGGTGGGTGGCGCGACCGTCCTCGTATGCAGTCATGCCGGACCGGTCGTCTTCGAATAGTGCTGATGTCGATCCTTCTGCGTTCGACGCCTTCAGCACCGCCGACGGCACCAACGAGAAAGCCGCGCCGGACGCCGTCCCCGGTAGAGCCGCGGTGAGTTGCGCGATGCCGATATCCAGCGCCGCCGCGACGCGAGCGATTCCGTCGGCGCTGAACACCGGACGCGCGCTGAGTTCGGCGAACACGGCGCCTGCCTCGACCGCCGCGAGTTGATCCTTGTCGCCCAGCATCACGAGACGCGTCCGTGGCGCAATCGCGTCGAGCAGATGCGCGGCCATCGCGACGTCGATCATCGATGCTTCATCGATCACGATCACGTCGAACGGCAGCGGATTGTCGCGATGATGTCTGAAGCGGCCGCCCGGCCCGCCGCCGAGCAGCCGATGCAGCGTACTGGACGTCTGCGGCAGCCGCACGGCGATCTCTGGCGGCAGGTCGCCAGCGCGGGCGAGCAGCGCTTCCTGCATGCGCTGCGCGGCTTTGCCGGTAGGCGCGGCGAGCGCGATACGCAAATCGGGCGCCGCGTCGAGAAGACACGCAAGGACGCCCACGACGGTCGTCGTCTTGCCCGTACCGGGGCCACCGCTCACGATCGTGAGACGACCCGACAACGCCATGACCGCGGCGACGCGCTGCCAGTCGAGTTCGTCATCGCGCGGCGGACCAAAGTAGCGCAGCAGCCGCGCGCGGAGCGCGTCCGCGTCTTGCGCCACGTCGTGCATCGCCGACGCGGATGGCCCGTCGTCGCGCCCCGCATGCGCGACAAGCGCGCGTGCAAGCTGCCGCTCGTGCTCGTAGTAACGGGCGAGAAATACACGGCCCTGCGCGTCGACGACGAGCGGCCGCAGCGCCGCCGCTTCCGCCGAGCCGTCACAGGCGATTCCGCTTGCCGCCAGCGCCGCGCGCACATCCGCTTCCGGCGTTTCATAGCGCGCGGCAAGTACATCGAGCGGCACGCAGACGTGTCCCTCAGACGTTGCGCGACTGACGGCAAACGCCGCCCGCTGCGCCCAGCGCACACTGGCCGCGTTGCCGCCGAGCCGGCGCGCCAGCACGCCGAGCCGCCGCGCGAAACCTTCGGCGAGTGCCGTGCTGAAATCTGCCGGCGTCGGCAGCGTGACCTCGATATCGAGCGGCGGCGGTTCGAATGCGCTCATGGCGCGCCTCCGTCCATCAGGGCATCGAGCGCAAAGACAAGTTGCGCCGATGGCGTGCGCACGTGTACACCGGCGGCACCACCGCCATTACGCCACTGAGGCCGCACGCCCCGCACGAAGAGATACAGGTAGCCCCCGATATGCGTGTCGTATGCATAGTCGCGCACGCGTGTGCGCAGATAGCGATGCAACGCAACCGTATAGAGCAGCGCCTGAAGGTGATACGCGTGGTCCGCCATCGCCACATTCAGCGAAGCCGCATCGTAATCATCCGGCGTATCGCCCAGGTGATTCGATTTCCAGTCGACGATCCAGTAGCGGCCATCGTGCTCGACGATCATGTCGATAAATCCTTTGACGAAACCGCGCAATGCGCCCATTTCCAGCGCGACGTCCGGATAGCCGTGCGACACCAGCAGTGCACGCAGCGCGGAAAAATCCAGCGCGTGCGCGGGAAACAGGAACTCGAGCTCGTTCAGCCGACGCTGCGGGTCCAACGCAGCGAGCGTCATGCCGGGCACGAGTTCGGTCGCGACGATGTCCGTCAGCAGCGCGTGCATCATCGAAGGCATCTGGCGCGCCAGTTCCGGCAGCGCGGGCGCAGGCCGCTCGCGCAACGCGCGTTCGATCGCGGTGGGCCAGGTTGCGGGATCGGAGAAATCGGCCAGTTCGAACATCAGGTGCAAACACTCGCCGGCGGCGGCTCCACGAGGAAAGCCGAGGATGTCGTCCGGCCCATGCACCGGGCGCTGGGCGATAACCGGCGCGGCGCTCACGCCCGCCGCCACATCGACGACCTCATCGTGATCGGGACGCGCTTCCCCAGTCGGTGTAAAGGCCTCTTCAGTACGCGCGCCCGCCGCGACGAGCCCACTGAAGCTGGCAATGCGCCATTGATCGCGCAACAGCCGGCGGTTCGTGCGCGACCGCATGTTCGCGCTGTCGCCCTGCTGGCGTTCGAGTGGCACGCGACGCGTCAGCGCCGGCAACGGTTCGACCGAAACCGGTCCGCCGGAGAGTGCCTGCCAGCGCGCCTGCAGCACGCCTTCATCGGGCGGGTCAGCGAGCCAGCCGTCGAACGTGTAGCCCTCGCCCGCCACCAGCCAGTTCAGCACGCTACGGCGCGACTCCCTGGTCGCACGCGACGCCAGATAGACGCCACCGACGAGATAGCAGCGATACACCGCGCGCGTGAGTGCCACGTACACGAGCCGCGCCCGCTCGGCCGCCTGTTCACGCGTGGCAGAACGCTGCGCGCGCTCCGCTTCATCGTCGTCGCAACCGTAATGCAGCACGGCGGCGCCTTCGTCATCGTGATACTCACGCGCGTCCGGCAGACCCGAGGAAGGCGGCTCGCGCAACTTGCCATCATTGAGAAACGGGCAGAATACGACCGCGTATTCGAGACCCTTCGACTTGTGCACCGTGACGATCTGCACGAGATTGCGGTCGGATTCGAGACGCAGCTGCGCCTCTTCGCCGCCGCCCTGCGTGCGTTGAGCGGCAAGCCAGCGCAGCGTCGGCGCGATGCCCGGCTGCGTCGCCGCGCGCGCCTGCACGAGTTCGGCGAGATGGTTGATATCGGTCAGACGGCGCTCGCCATCCACGCCTGTCACCAGCCGCTGCGCGACGCGAAGCTCGCGCATCAGCGTGCGCCACATCACCGCGAAGCCGCGTTCGTGCCAGAGCGTCCGGTAGCGGGAAAAACGCTCGACCCAGCTCATCGCATCGGCCGCATGCGCGGGGTCGTCCAACGCCTGAGGCGCTTCCGCGATCTGTTCGAGACGCCACAACGCCGCGGCGTCGAGCCCGAACCAGTCGGTGGCGAGCGCGGCCCGCAGCCGGCGCAGATCCCCTGGCGTGTCGACTGCCGCCAGCACGCGCCCGATCTGCCCGGCATCCAGCGTCGAGAATACCGACGCCTGGGCCAGTTCGACGCTGCCGACACCCCACGCCGCCAGCGACCGTTTGACGAGACTCCCCTGCCGGTGCGTCTGCACGAGCACGGCAATGCTGGCCGGCGCAAGCGGCACGCCACCGATCGATACAAAGCCTTCGCGCGCGCCGCGCAGCAGACGCACGATCTCCGCCGCGCACGCCTCGCTCGCCTGATACTGTGCCTGGCGCTTGTTCAACGCAGCTTCGCCTTGCGGCAGCATCCACACACGGAAGTCCGCTCCCGCGCCGTGACGGTCGACGAACGGCGGACGTTGCCGCTCGCCCGCGCGCACCGGATGGTAGTCGAGCCCTTCCAGCACGAACCCTCGTGGATTCGCCGCGAAAATCCGGTTGCAGGCCTCGACGATGGGCGGCGTCGAACGCTGGTTGACGGCGAGCGTATAGCGGGCGGACGCGGCATCGCGCGCCGCCAGATACGTGTGCAGATCGGCCGCGCGGAAGCTGTAGATCGCCTGCTTCGGATCGCCGACGAGAAAAAGCGGCCCCGCCGGCGCGAAAATGCGATCGAAGATCGCGAACTGCAGCGGGTCCGTGTCCTGAAACTCGTCGATCAACGCGGCCGGATAGCGGGCACGCAACGCGTCGGCCAGCCACGGATGCGATGCGAGCGCGCAATACAGGTTCGACAGGAGATCGTCGAACGACACCACCCGGCGCGTGCGCTTGCGCGCGCTCAACTCAACCGGCGCGGTGTCGAGCCACGTCTGGACGAGCGTGAGCCAGCGCACCCGCTGCATCGCCTCCGATGCGACGACCGCAGCCGCAAGCTCTTCAGCCAGCGCGAAGAACGGATGCTCCGGCGGCTCGAATTTGACCTTCGTCGCCTTCTTCAGTGCGGATGCGGTCAGCTTCAGCGCGGCTTTGGGCGGCGCCTCGTGAGGATCGCCGCCGGCGAAGTATTCAGTCCACGCGGAGATCGCGACGCTCACCTGCTCGGGCTTGTGCGTTGTCCGGCTCAGACGCTCCTGCGCCGTGGCCAGCAATCCGGCGACTGCCTCACGCTGCGCGCGCCAGAGTTCGTGCGCGTTGTCGAAGCGCGCCTGCATGGCATGCGCGCCGGACGCCCCGGATGCATCCGACGCATCAGCGAGGTCGAGACCGCTCCAGCGCAACTGGGCAAGCGGCTTCTTGAGACGCCGCGCGAGTTGCTCGTCGAGCGACGCGGGCCCCGCATGCCTTGCCACGAGCCAGGACGCGAACGCGGGATGCAAAGCCGCGAGCGGCTCGACACGCTGACGCCAGAAACCGGCGGCGAGTTCGAAGCGCAATGCGGCGTCATCGGCTTCCATATCGAAGGCAAACGGCATGGCCGCGGCGAACGGTGCTTCCTGCAGCGCACGCTGACAGAACGCGTGAATCGTATGAATGGCTGCCTGATCGAACGTGCGCAACGCGCGACGCACGATCTTCGCCGCGTCGGCAAGGTCGATACCATTTTCCGGTGCGAGCGTGGTCTCGAACAGCCGCGCGATAAACGGGTCGCCGCTGTCATCACCGGTTTCGATTGCGCGGTCCAGCTCGGCGAGCCGTCCGCGAATGCGTTCGTGCAATTCAGCTGTCGCCGCCTTCGTGAAGGTGACCACGAGAATCTGGTCGGCGTTCAGCTTCTTTTCGAGCAGCAACCGCACGTACAGCGCGCAGATATTCCAGGTCTTGCCAGTTCCCGCCGAAGCCTCGATCTGGTTCACGCCGTCGAGCGCGCACGCGAAAACATCGAGCTCCTGCGTCGCGGTTTCATGCACCCATGACGCGCCGCTCATGATCCGCTCCGCAGGTGCTGGACAAGCGGTTTGAAAACAATCGCGGCGAGCGTGCCGAACGGCTCGTCGAGCGTCAGCGGTATGCCGCGCAACGCGACCCGCAACGCCGCATCTTCGGATTCGCCACGCACGCGGTCGTTGATCCACGCGCCCTGGGCAGCCGACTCGCCGTTGCTGATCCTGGCCCACGCGCTCTTCGGAAAGAAGCGCAACGGCAACATGCGCCCGGCCCGATACAGCGCGGCGAGCGGCGCGAGTTCGTCGAGCGGTGACTCGACGGGCGCGAGTTCGAAAGTCTCGCCGCTGCCATGCCACACGGTGCGCCGTGGGCCGGACGGGTATGCCGCGCAGTAGACAAGATGCGCAAGCCACGCCGACAGATAATCGCGCGCCGAAGGGCGTGCATATCGAAACAGGACCTGACCGGCCTCCGTGAGCAGGTTGAGCGTGCCATGCAGCTGGAATGGCGATTCAAGCGCTGCCTGCCGAAGCATCGTGTCGTGCTCGCCGAACAATGTGACGTCGCCGGTGTCGGGCCAGACCGGGACGATATCGAGCGCAAAAGGCAAACGCTCGACACCCGTGGCGAGCTCACTTCGCACGCGCTCCGCCAGATGGCACAGCGCGCCAAGCTCGCGCGCGCGCCACACGGCGCCCGTCGCACCACCGGGCAACTCCGGGCTCGCTTCCGCCACGCGACGCGCCCGCGCAAACGCATCGCCGCCTTCATCGCGTTCGAGCAGCCCGGGGAGCAACCGGTCAGCCAGCGTGTCGCGGCCCGCATAGTCGAGTTCGAACGGCTCGACATCGAGCAGTTCTCCCTGCGCATCCGACAGCACAATGCCAAGCCGGTCGCGCAGGATCGCGCGCGCGGGATGACGCCAGAAGTGCAGAAAACCGTCGAACGCAACGGGCGCTGCCGCCTCGACTGGCAACGGTTGTGCGAAGAACGGCGCGACGGCTACCTGCGACGGTGCGGTCAGCAAACCAGCAAGCTCCGCGCGGTCCGCGTCGTACGTAAAAAGACCGTTGTTCGACTCGAAGTAATCCGATGCGAAGGGCTGCAGCGGATGCTCGACGATGAATGCGCGCCGCGCAAGATCCATTTCGGCCGGCGTTGCATCCGGCTCCGACGAGGCACGCGCAAGGTGATCGAGCAATTCATCGACCAGCGCGGCCGGCGGTAACGGCGCATTGTCGCGAATGCTGCGCCCTGTATAGCCGATCAGCAGACGGTCGCGCGCGGCCAGTACGAGATCGAGGAACAGGTTGCGTTCGTCATCGCGCCGCTGGCGGTCCCCGGCCTTGCCGAACGCCGCCATCAGATCGAACTCATCGGCGCGGGCGAGGCTTGGCAGCACACCGTCGTCCATGCCGAGCAGACACACGATGCGATACGGCAAACCGCGCAGGCTTGTTAGCGACGAAAACGTCACGCTGCCCCACGGCACACCGCCGCGTGCGGGATCGTCGAGCGCTTCGGCAAACGCGGTGCGCACCACCGCTGCCGGCAACGTCAGATGTTCAGCACCGGCATGCATCGCGGCGCCCATTGCATCGAGCGCGTCGCGCACGTCCGAGAGCGCATCGGCAAACAGCACGCCGCCGTCGAAGCACTGACCGAGCGTTTCGAGCAGCAACCCGGTCCATCCGGCCGGCGTGTGCTCCGTCTCGCAAATGCGCGCAAACGCGTCGATATCGTCGACGAAGCGCGCGAGCCGCCCCAGCAGTTCGGCATCGGAACCGTCAGCGCCTTCGACGGGAAGCCAGACATCGACGGGGTCGCCGCCATCGGGCATCGCGTAGCCGAGAAAGAGGCGCGTCAGCGCGTCCGAAAACGTATGGCGGGCAACGGGCACCGTTGCGTCGTCCGGCTCGACCGGGGCGAGCCCGCGACGCGCACCAGCAGCCGCCAGCCATTCCTGCGCGGCTTCGAGCGCGACTGCGTCGATGCCGTAGCGCGCGCCGATCGCATCGACGCGCAACCATTCGACCAGTTCCGGTGCGCCCACGCTGCGCTCCGGCAACGCCAGCCAGTCGAGCAGTACACGTGCGACAGGATTGGCCTGCGAAGGCGGCAAGCCCGTGATGCGATACGGAATACGCCGTGTGTCCCCAGGCGGCGCCGTGCCGAACACCGCGTCGATCAGCGGACCGGCGGCCCCGAGATCGGGAAACGCGACGAGCACGTCCGACGGTTGCAGGTCGTCGAACTCGTCGAACCAGCCAAGCAGACGGTCGTGCAGCACTTCGAGCTGGCGCGACAGGCTGTGACACACGTGGACCTCGATGCCATTCACGGCGGGCCGCTCGCCGTTGGCTTCGTCGCGCAGATCGAGAATCGCGTTCTGCACGCTGGCAAGCCAGCTCGAACCGGAATTTTCGACGAAGTGCGACACTTCGCTCGACGCAGCGCTCTCCGTCAGCTCGTGCAGCATGTGCAGTTGCGCCTGGGTCTGTCTGCCCCACTCCGCGAGCAGCGGATGCCCCACCTCCTGGAAGTCGAGCTGATCCTTCGCGTCGAGCGATTCGATACGGCCTTCGCTGACGATATCGAACCAGTACTCGCGGCACGGATTCATCACGTACAAACGCACGTCGACCCAGCGCGACAGTTCACGCAGCAGCGCGACGTGCAGCGGCGGCATGGTCGGCAGCGCGAACACACTCACCGACTCCGGCCATCGCGCCCGCGCGACGGCATCGAGATCGAGCGCGCGCACCTGATCGAGAAAGCGGTAGGCCGGTGGCGCCGCATCGGCTGGCGACGGCACGTTGCCCGCGACTTCCATCGAAAGCGCGCGCCAGAGCGCGGCCTGCCAGCGTTCGTCCTCGCGGAGGGCCCCGGTGCCACCCGTGAGCCGCGGGCCGCGATCCTGTGCGGACCCCGGCGCACCCGCGAAGATCGAGCCGCCCGCCTGCCATTGCGTCAGCCACTCGGGCCGGTACGTCAGGTAATGATCCAGCACCGTTGCGATGCGCCGTGCGAGTTCGTAGCGCATCGGTGCATCCGCGGCGTCGAGATAGCTGCGCAGACGCGGCGACGCGTTCCACGGCGCGCCATCGCCTTCGCCCGCCGGTTCGCCCAGCAGACGGTAGCAACGCCACACGAGCCGGTCGGGCGCGAAAGGCGAATGAACCGGCACGGGAATCACGCCGTCGATACGCGCCCATAGCCATTGCGCGAGATAGCCAAAGTTGATGTTCGCGCAGACGCCATGCCGCTCCGCGATATCGATTTCGAGCTGGCGGCGCACCGCGGCGCTCGGCACGATGACGGACTGCCCCGCCCATGGATCGGACGGCGCGGCCAACAGGTCATCGAGCAACGCGGCTGCGAGCGTCTCGTAACGGTTCGAATAGAAGAGCTGGAGCATGGGACCCGGGAAAGCGGCACCGCGACCCTGACAGGACACGGCGACAGACATTGAGGCGACAGCATAACAAAGGCGTGGATCGCGTAGAACCTGGCCGGATGGATGAGGTCAGAGCACGTGCAAAATCAGTTAGACTCGACGCAGCTTGAGTCTGGCCCCTCAAGCGTTTTTACGTTTCCCCTCCACTCAGTAAAGCTCAGGCAGTCGATGCGCTATTCGGTCGAAATCAAGAAATTTTTGTACAGCCAGTACTTCTATGGCGGACTGCGCATTGCGGTGGGCGTATCGTTGCCGGCCGTGCTTTGCCTCGTCGTGTTCCATAACCGCGACCTGGGGTTCACGATCGCCACCGGCGCACTCGGCGCCTGCGTCGTGGACATGCCCGGCCCGCTCAAGTACAAGCACAACGAGATGCTTGCCTGCACGGTGATCGGGTTTCTTTCCGCGCTCGCCACCGGGCTCGCCACGGTCAACTCCGTGGCGCTCTGGTGCACCGTCGTCCCGCTTACGTTCGTGCTCTCGCTGATCGTCGTCTACGGCAACCGCTGGCCGCAGATCAGCTTCGCGACGCTCTTCATGATGATCATGACGCTGGAGGACCACTTCACGCCGGTGCAGGCGCTCGTCAACGCCTCGTGGATCCTGCTCGGCGGGCTGTGGTACACGTACTGGGCCACGCTGGTGAGCCGCTGGCAGATGCACCGCATCGAACAGCAGGCGCTCGCCGAAGGCGTATTCGCCTGCGCCGATTACCTGCTGGCCCGCTCCGATTTCTATGACCTCGATCGCGATCTCGACGAGTGCTATCGCAATCTGGTCGCGAGGCAGATCGCAGCGGTCGAGCGTCAGGATGCGGCTCGCGACATCGTACTGCGCAACCTGCCGAAACTGAAAAGCGGCCGGATGGACGGCCGCCGTGCCGCCCTGTTCAATCTCTTTATCAATACGGTCGATCTGCATGAACTAATAGTCGGGGCGCACACCGACTATCCGCTGGTGCGCAATACGTTTGGCGGCTCCGACCTGCTGATCTTTTATCGGGATCTCATGCGCAAGGTCGCAGCCGATCTCGAGGACATCGGGCTCGCGGCACTGCGTAACCGGCCGCCACGCCTGCGTATCAGCACGAAAGCCGAACTGCGGGCCATCGAATACGAACTCGAACAGCTGCGCAAGCAGGACGTGCAGGCGAAAAACCCGGAGGCCTACGCCGCGGTGTCGGCGACCTTCCGGCGCATCTGGAGCGCAACGCGTCTGATCGACCGGATGCGGAAGAGCCTGGCTGACGACGCCAGCGTGACGGAAACCGAAGTCCGTGTCGACCAGGCACTGTCACGCTTCATCTCCAGCCGCCGCGTACCGTTCCGGCAGATCTTCTCGAACCTGACCATGGCGTCGCCGAGTTTCAGGCACGCGCTGCGCGTGACGATCGCGGTCGCGGTCGGCTTCTGGCTTGGCCGTCTGCTGCCGCTCACGAACGCGTACTGGATCGTGATGACCACCGTCATCATCCTGAAGCCTGGCTATTCGCTGACAAAGCAGCGCAACGGGCAGCGGATCATCGGCACGATGATCGGCTGCGCGGCCAGTATCGCGCTGATGATCTTCGTGAAGGAACCGCACATCCTGCTGATCGTGATGTTCGCCTCGATGGTGATGAGCTACAGCCTGTTGCTGTTCAATTACACGGCAAGTGTCGTGTTCACGTCGTCGTATGTTCTGTTGATGTTTCATCTGCTCGCGCCGGGCAGCCTGCACATCATCGGCGAGCGCGCGATCGATACCGTCGTGGGTTGCGCGATCGCGATCGCCGCGAGTCATCTGTTTCCGTACTGGGAATACCGGCTGATGGGCAAGCTCGTCAACGACATGATCTCGGCGACCCGGCAGTATCTGGAAGCGAGCTGGTGGTGGAGCGGCAAGCCTGCCGCGGCGAGCGCCGGCATTTCCGCGACGGCGGTAACCGAAGCGGGTGCACGGGCACCGGTCGCGGCGCTGGCGGAAGTGTCGGCAGGCGGCGATACGGCTGTGCTCGCGCCGTCAGTCGTGGGCAACGTGGCGCTCAATCCGGCCGCCGGCGCCGCAACCGCTGTGCCCGGCGTGTCGCCGAAAACAACCGCCACGCCCTCCGCAAAGACGCCCGCCGCCGCAGCCGCCACTAACGCGCTCGATCGCGACTTCCGTTATCGCCTCGCGCGCAAGAACGTGCACGTCGCGTTTGCGAATCTCGGCCAGGCGTTCCAGCGCATGATGCTCGAACCGAAGTCGGTACAGAAGTTCGTGCCCGAACTGAATGACCTGCTGGTTCGCAGTCACGTGCTCGCGTCGCACATCACGGCCGCCGCGCCGTTGTTGCGCACGGCGGCGCAGCAAAAAGACGACGTGTCGCTGAACTCGCTGCAGCGTGCGCTCACCCTCGTGCGGGACAACCTGAGCGAAGCCGAACTGGGAAGCGCGCCGCCGGCCGATCAGGCCGACATCGCGAAACAGATGACGCGCGAACTCGACACCACGGTGGTGGAAGCTGAACAGTCAGCGGGCTATTCGACGGACGCGGTTCATGACCTGAAACAGCTCGCGCATCAGTGCAAGCAGATGATCGCGGCGGCCTCGCAGATTCGCCGCGACGCGAGCGTGATCAGGTTGCCGGAAGACTGACAGACCTGATCCAACGCGGCATGCCGCGTTACTGCGAGGCGCCGGTCGCGCCGGTCGTGCCGGTCGTCGTTGTTGTGAGCGAGGCGGCCTGAGGCACCGATGCATTTTGCTGGTCGAACTCGCGCTTGTCCTTGATCGAGTTATAGGCCAGCGTCCCGATCACGATCAGCACGACGACCACGATAAATACGGCGACGCCAAAAGTCGGATTCTTCCTGCGCGGTTCGTTCATGAAAACACCAGAGGGTGGGTTGTGTCGAAGGAAGCGGCATTCTACGCCCGCAGTCCTTGCACTCTGCTTGCAGTACGCCGCTGGTCGCGCGGCTGGCTTTGCATGTCGACCGCCACCGGGCAATCAGCCAGCACTCGCATGGCCGACGTGCTCCGCGCTATCTACGTGATCGCCGTCTCGCGCACGGGCAACGCCGTCGAATACTTGATCTGCTCCATCGCAAAACTGGAGCTGACGTCGTAGAGCGGCACCGCATGAATCAGCAGTTTGTAGACGCGGTCGTAATCGTCGATGTCGGACACCACGACGCGCAGCAGGTAGTCCGTCTCCCCGCTCATGCGGTAGACCTCCACCACTTCGGGAATAGCCTGTACGGCGCGCGTAAACATCTGCGCCCATTCCTCGGTGTGCTGGTTCGTGCGCACGGCCACGAACACGGTTGTCCCGACGCCCAGCTTGCGCGGGTCGCACAGTGCCACCTGCGCGCGAATCACGCCGGCTTCCTTCAGCCGTTGCACGCGCTTCCAGCAAGGCGTCTGCGACAGGTTCACCTTCTGCGCGAGTTCCGCGACCGGCATCGTAGCGTCCGACTGAAGCAGTTCGAGCAGCTTCCGGTCGATAAGGTCCATTCCCATGAGGGCACCCAGGTAGAAAATTATTCTATTTTTACGGCATCAAGGGAAATTATATGGAAACTCTTTCTCTGTGCAAACCGGTATAAATGTCGTTGTCCGAACACCACACAACAACACATCCAATACCGCCATGAGTCACGACGCCAACCTGATGCCCTCCGACCGTGCCACCCTTACGCTCGCTGGCGCGGACACCCGACGTCTTCAGGCGCGCGAGCAGCAGGCCATGCGGCCGCTCGCGGTCATCGACCGGCTGTGTCGCTCGCTCGACAATGCTTTTGGCGGCCCCGCCCGCTGCGTCAGCCACGTCGAGTCGTCGCACGAGGCGGATTTCGCACGCGCCGTGCGCGCCGCGCTGGCCGAAGCCATCGCTGACGACACCCTGCTGGGCTCCACGCAGCGCGAAGGCTCGCCTGACGGCTATCGCCGTCATCTGCTCGCCGCCGATCCGCTTGGCCGTTACGCTGTCGCCGCCCTCGTCTGGATGCCGGGCCAGATGAGCCCGGTGCACGCCCATCACACGTGGTGCGGCTACGCCGTCATTGAAGGCGCGCTCACGGAGACGGTTTTCGAATGGAACGAGGCCGGTCAGTGCGCGTCCGAAGTGCGCACTCATCCGCGCGAGCGCAGCGCCGTGTCGTTCACGCGTGCCGGGCGAACCGGCATTCATCAGCTCGGCAATCTCAGTGACGCACGCGCGGTGTCGCTGCACGTGTATGGCGTGCAGGGCGAACAGATCGCCACGCACGTGAACGATCTGCTCCGCGTCGCCGCAGCGACCGAAGGCGCGGCCGAGCGCACCTTCGCATGACGGTTATGTCGCGTCGCTAGTTTCTGCCGGTCTCACCGGCAGTCGGGATCTGCGGCGCGACGGGCGCCGTTTCACCCGTGGATGGCGGCGCCGGACGCGGCGCGTGCGACACATCGCGTGGCGCCACGACCGGAGCAGCCGAAGCCTGCGCATGGCCCGCGCCCGTGGCGTGCATCGCCGCGTGCGTTTCTTCCCGCTCGATATCGACCCCGGCTTCATCCTTCGTCGACGTATAGACGCGCATCTGCGGTACCGGAATCTCGATGCCGGCATCGTCCATCTTGCGCTTCAGGCGCAGATTGAACGCGCGCGCGACGCTCCATTGCTGCAGCGGCCGCGTCTTGATCTGCCCTTTGACGACCATCCAGTTCGGATCGAAACGGTCGAGTCCCCATACTTCGACGGAGCCCAGCATTTCGCGTCGATAGCGGAAATCGGCCATCAGATCGGCGCCGACTTCCCGAATCAGGTGCGTCACCTGATCGACATCCGCGGAGAACGGCACGCGCACCTCGAACACCGCGTACGCGAAATCGCGCGACAGGTTCTTCACGATCTTGATCTGCGAGAACGGAATGGCGTGAATCGCGCCCTGCCCGTCGCGCAGACGCACCGTGCGGATCGTCAGGTGCTCGACCGTACCGGCGTGACCGCCGTCCACATCGATCCAGTCACCCACTGAAATCGTATCTTCGATGATGATGAAGAGCCCGGTGATCAGGTCGGTCACGAGCGACTGCGCGCCAAAACCGATCGCGAGTCCGATCACGCCCGCGCCGGCCAGCAGCGGCGTCACGTTGATACCGAGATTCGCGGCCGTCACGATTCCGGCGATCATCAGGATCGTCACGAGCAGCGCGTTGCGCACGAGCGGCAACATCGTGCGCGCGCGCGTGCTCGTATTGCGCCCTTTCGTGCGCGGGCTGCTCGGGTTGAGTGCTTCGAGAATCGCCGTGTCGACCAGAATCCAGATCAGCCACGCGACGAACACCGTGGTGATGATCGCCGTGACCGCGTGCGCGATGCCGCGCGCGGTGACGCTTTCCTCGACGAATTCCGCGATGGAAATGTCCCACAGGCGCGCGGCGAATTCGAGGAATGCAAGCCAGATGAACAGCACCATCAACGTGCCGATGAAGCGCAACAGACGCGACACGTAAGGCGAGCGACGCCGGCGGCGGACGTCACCGGGGCGCGTGATGCGCAGCACGATCGCGCTCATGAAGAACGCCAGCACCAGCAGCAGCGCCGTCAACACGGAAATCTGCAACACGTTTTCGCTCGTGCCGATGCCAGCGATCGTCGCGATCACCGAGACGGCCGCGAGCAACAGCATCGGCAAATGCCAGAGCGATGCGAGCACGTCGAATGCATCGGTGGCGGCCTTGTGGCCGTGCCGCTGCTCATACGAGCGATTGCGGATCAAATGCGCGACGGGACGGCGGAACGCAAGCGCGAAATAGCCGGTGAGTAGCGCGGCTGTCATGTTCGCCACCGTCGATACCAGCGCCGCGAGGTTCGGGCCGAGTTGATGCGCGACGTCGTAATTCACGGCCGCGTCGCCCAGCGCGCTGCAGATGCCGATCACGAACAGCAGACGGCGACCGTGCGCGAGCAGCAGCCTCACCGCGACACGCCGGTGCCCGGAGCCGAACAGCGAGAACATGATCAGGCAGATCGCCGAGAACACCGCGCCGGCAACGATCGCATAGGTGATCACCATGCCGAGCGTGCGGCCGAGCGCGACCGGCATCGCGCGCGCGAAGAGCAGCGCGGCGACGAACGCGACGATCCACGGCCCCACTCGCCTGAGCGCGAAAATCAGCAACTCGCGCGTAGTGGGATTCGGCTTCAGCTCATTGACCACGCCAAAACGGGCGTACATCCGCTTTTGCAGATAGATCAGGCCGCCTGCGCAGGCGCCCCAGCCGGCCAGCATGGTGAAGAGGTCGAGCAGCACGCGGCCGAACGACTCGCGGCCCTGACTCGCGACGATCGTGTAGACCTCGTTGCCCGCCGCGTTGAAACGCCCCGCCCAGTAGCGCAGCGGCGTGCGGCCGTTGCTCACGTCGGTTTCGACCGATGCGATGCCCGAAGCGATCGCACCGAGCAGACCCGAACCCGGTTGCGCGGGCGCGACGGGACTCACGGTCTTCGACACGTCGCGCAGCTTTTTCAGCTGCGTGACGAGCGCCGTGCGCTGCCGGTCGTTATCGAGCGTCGAGATGACGTTGTCGAGCGAGCGCGACAGTTCGGCCTGGCTCGCAGGCGTCGGCGCGGACGCCGCCTCGGGCGCCGAGCCCGCCGCGGCGGATGACGCGGTCGCGCTGTTGATCAGGCTCTGCAACGCCGGAATCACCGGCGTGCCGGCCGCCCGCGCGAGTTGCGGCGCGCCCGTCAGCAAGACAGCGCACAGCACGAAGGCCAGCCATACAGCCGAAGACCACGCAGCGCACCACGACGGCGCGCGCGCGGAAGCAGACTGGCGGCGGGAATGTGGAAATGGCGACAAAACGGCGTGAGCGGCCGGTCGCGCGCCGTGCGACGGCGCGGTCCCGGGCTCACGCCGCGACGGGCATGACTTCATGAGATCCGGTGACAAAACGGGACATGCCAGTGTAGTCGCAGTTGCGGTGCGTCGACACTTACATGCGTAACCGGATGTTAGAACGCTTGCAGATACCGGCGCGGGCTGGAAACAGCGGGAAACCGCGCCGGTTTGCCCGCGAGTGGGCCAGTCAGCGTCAGTACGCGGCCGTCGCGATCTGACGAATGAAGCGGCCCTGCTCGATTTCATCGACGAACGCGATGGCGTAGTCTTCGGCGGAGATCGTGCTGTTGCCGTCCCTGTCGGCGACGAGCACGTTGGCAGCGGTGCGGAACGTGCCCGTACGCTCGCCCGGCGCGATCAGCGCGGCAGGTGCGAAAAACGTCCAGTCGAGGTCGCCGACCGTGCGGTAATACGCCAACGCGTCGCGGTGCGCGAGTGCAATCGCCTTGTAGGCGTCCGGGAAACCGGCTGTATCCACCAGTTGCGTGCCCGGCGCGACTTCGAGCGAGCCCGCGCCGCCCACGACCACCACACGCTTCACACCGGCCGTGCGCGCACCGTCGACCAGCGCTTTCGATGCCGCCACGATCGCGCCCAGGTCCCCCTGCGGCGGCGCATAGGCACTCGCGACGACGTCGCTGCCGCGCACCGCATCCGCCACGCTCGCGGCATCGAGCACATTCGCGGACGCCGCCGTCAGGTTGGCGACACCCGTCGAAACGCGCTCCGGATTGCGCGACAGCGCAACCACCGTGTGCCCGCGACGCGCCGCTTCCGCCGCGACGCGTGAACCGATCATGCCCGTCGCGCCGAACAGCGCGATTTTCAGTGCCTTGCTCATCCTGATGCTCCCGTTAAGTATTTATATGTAACCACATCGATTACATATATCAAGGAAAAAAGAGGGGCTTCGCCCCGTGTGAATCCTGCACCCTGCATTGCCGCGCCTTGTGCGCGGAAATCCCTGCTTTCGAATCCTTTAACCGCGCGCGCGTTTCTTGCCCCCGCGCTGTCGCTCTGCCCGCTCGACATCCGCCGTCGCATCCGCGAGTGTGCGTGCTCCAAGCGAGCTTTCCATGGCCCGCTGCGCGTCGTCGATGATGCCGCGCAGCACCACCTGAATGTTGCGCCCGACCATGCACGCCGGGTTCGGCTCTTCGCGATGAAGCCCGAAGAGTTGCGCATCGTCGACCGCGCGATAGATTTCCAGCAGCGTGATGTCCCGCGGCGCGCGCGCGAGCAATGCGCCGCCGCCCGCGCCCAGTTGCGACGTGGTGAGCCCGGCTGCCGACAGCATCGAAAGCAGCCGGCGCACCAGTACCGGATTGGTGTTCACGCTGCCCGCAATCATGTCCGACGACAGCGGCACGCCCTCCTGCAGCGACAGCAGCGCCAGCACATGCACGGCAAAAGCGAACCGGCTACTCGTATTCACAGCGACTGTTTCCGGCGACGATGTGTAACCATGGTAATTACATTTAACACTGACGTCAAATCGCCGGTCATTTGTCCATCTGCTTCTGGGCGTCGGTCGAATCCGTCGAGCTGGACGTCGATGTCGAAGCGGACGACGAGGCGGCCGTGCTCTGGCTCGACCACTGCTGAAGCTTGCGCCCGGTGGTCTGCAGGCCTTCGTCCGTCAGCGAGGCCGCGTGATCGATCGCCGCGCTGGTGGCGCTGGCGGCGTTCTGCAGGTTCGCCTGCGCCGACGATGCGAGATCGGCAGGATCGATCCTGACCGAAGGCGCCGAGGCGGCGGAATTGAGGTTCTGCTCGGCCGTGGCGCGCGTCGCGTCGACCTGCTGGCCCACGTAGCTTGCGGCCTGATCGAGTTTCTGGCCCGCGACCTGCGCGGCGTCATCGAGCTTGCCGGCGACCTGACCAGCGGATGCGTCGTTCTTCTGGCACGCGGCCAGCACACCGAGCAAGGCCAGCGCCAGCGCCGTACGGCGAATCAGAGGAGAGGAACGGAAAGAGATCATTACGGAAGTGAGCCGGGCTGAGCGGCTTCGATATGCGGAAACGCTGCCCATCATACGCCGTTGCCCGTTCCGTCCGTAACACACGCGCTTTGTCTGGCTTCATGCATTCATCCAGCGCACATTCCACCTGACTGCGAAGCTGTCAGGTCGCGCATCCGTCATGCACGCTGGAGTAGACTGCGGGAGCGTTCGATGTATTCCACCCACCACTGGAGGCATGCGATGGCAGCGAAGAAGATCCTGTTTCTGACCGGAGATTTCGCCGAGGATTACGAGACGATGGTGCCGTTCCAGGCACTGCAGGCAGTTGGCCATACGGTCGATGCGGTGTGTCCCGGCAAGAAAGCCGGCGACCGGATCAAGACCGCGATTCACGATTTCGAAGGCGATCAGACGTACACCGAAAAGCCGGGTCATCAGTTCACACTCAACGCCACCTTCGACGACGTCGATGCAACCCGGTACGACGCGCTCGCGATCGCCGGCGGCCGCGCGCCCGAGTATCTGCGGATGAACCAGAAAGTCATCGACATCGTGCGCCAGTTCGCCGAAGCGAAAAAACCGGTTGCGGCGGTCTGCCACGCGGCGCAGTTGCTGGCCGCCGCCGACGTGATCCGCGGCAAGCGGATCTCCGCGTACCCGGCCTGCGCCGCCGAAGTCAGGATGGCCGGCGCCGACTACGCGGACATCCCGATCGACGCCGCCGTCACCGATGCACCATTCGTGACCGCGCCAGCGTGGCCCGCTCACCCTGAGTGGATCCGCCAGTTCCTCGTGCTGCTCGGCACGCGCATCGAACTGTAATACCGCCTTGAACCGGGCTGCGGTTCGCGCAGCCCGCGCCACTTCCGGGCCAGCCCGCCCCCCATTTGAGACCAGTCTGATTTATCCAAAGAACGCGCTTTCCTATAGTCGCCGGTCGACTTTTGAGAGCCTTTCGATGGAACTGACAGACTGGATCGTTATCCTCGCGGTCGCGTTGATGGCGATCGCATTTTTCTGCCTGCGCGCGCCCACCGCCTGGTCGCTCGAAAACCGCATGCGACGCCTCACTGGAACGCGTCTGCTCGTGCAGGCCGCCATCGCGCTGTGGTTAGCGCTGCTGCTCGTTCAGCGCGGCGTGTTTTCGTTCGACGACGTCGCCGGGCTGCGTCCCGCGCCGCACGTCGTCATCGCCTGTGCATTGATTCTGGCCGCCGCCGCATGTTACTGGTCCGTGCGCGGCACCCGTCTGCTGAAACCCCGCCAGCTCTTCGCAACACCCTGGCGTTAGACACTGAAAGCGCGCGGTACCTTCGCACGTCAGGTTTTCGCCTCGCTGACGATGCTTTCCGGCGCATCGCGCGTCACCTGCTCCGCCTCCGGCAACGACAGATAAAACGTCGTGCCGACGCCTTCCGCCGATTCCGCCCAGACGCGGCCGCCGTGCCGCTCCACCATCCGCCGTACAAGTGCGAGGCCGATTCCTTCGCCAGGCGCGACGTTGCCGTGCAGCCGCTGGAACGCGCCGAACAGTCGCGGCAGCGCGACTTCCGCGATGCCAAGCCCGTTGTCCTTCACGTAGAAAATCCGTAGCGAATGCACGCCCGGCGGCCCGGCAGTCGTGCCGATCTCGATGCGCCCTGCCCGCACCGGGTCCAGATAATTCACCGCGTTGCCGATCAGGTTGCCGAACACCTGTTCAAGCGCGGTCGCGTCGCCCCAGACCGTCGGCAGTTCGCGCACCACGATCTGCGCGCCGCGCGAGCGGATCGATACCTGCATCGCATCGATCACGCGCTGCACGATATCGCCGACGTCGACGTGCTGATGCCGGTACTCGACGCGCCCCACGCGCGAAAGCCGCAGCAGCGCGTCGATGATGTGCGACGCGCGCAGCACGGCCGTCTGCAGATAACGTAGCGCCTCGCTGATGTCCTGGTCGATGAGATGCCCGATGTGCGCGCGCTGCGCGTCGGTCAGCGACGACGCGCGCACCGCCGCGCGCAGGTCGTCGCACGCGTGGATCAGTTCCTTCGAAAACCCCTGCAGGTTGACGAGTGGCGAGCGCAGATCGTGCGACACGCTGTGAATGAACATCTCGTTTTCCTGCGTCTGCTGGCGCAGCGTTTCGTTGATGCGGGCAAGCTCGCCGGCGCGGCGCGCGAGATCCGACTGAAAGCGTGCCTGCATGCGGTCAGCGTCGAGAAGCCGCCGGCTGGTGTCGTGCAACGCGGCATCGAGCCGCGCGATCTCGTCGGTGCCCGGGGTGAGCGGCGCGAGCGGCTGGTTTTGCGCAAGACGCCGCGCATTGCCGGTCAACGCGGCGAGCCGGCCGCGCAGGCCGCGCGCGAGCAGCACGAACGCGATCGCCACGAACAGGATCGAACCGGTCACCGCCGCGACAACCAGCATCTGCTGACGCCCGCGCGCGCGCGCCGCTGCTTCCGTGCGCGCGACGTCGAGCCGCCGCTCCTCCTGCTGGAACGCGGCCACCTGCGTGCGCACCTGATCGAGCACAGCTTCGGCGCCCGGATCGCGAAAACGTTCGAGCACGTCGGCGCGGCGCCCGGAGCGCAGCAGGTCCTGAATCCGGTCGGACCATTGCCGGTACGACTGGATCGCCTGACGGATCCGCACCGCGCGTTCCACCTGCGACGGGTTGTCGGCGACCAGTTCGACGAGCTGGTCGATCCGGCGGTCGATGTCCATCCACATCGCGATCGGCGTGGCCGCGCCGGCGTCACCGCCGACGGCCGAACCGCGCAGGCGCACCGATTCGAACTGCACGGGTTCGAGGATCGCGGTGGTCTGGCGCAGCACGACCTGACTGTGCAGCGCCCAGCGTTCGGCATCGGTCGCATCGGCCTGCGCCTCGACGACGCCCGCCAGCAGCGCGAGTTCGAACAGCGCGGGAATCGCGATCAGCAACAGGCCTTTGGTAGTCAGTCTCATGCGCGCGAAAGGAAAAACTGTACGTAGCGGACGCTGCGTTGCGACGGCCATTATGTCGGCGTTTGCACGGGATGACAAAGGCACGACATGCGCGTCGCGAGGCACCGGGTTTCAGATGTCCCTTCCCACAACCGGGCATCGTCACTCACAGCCGTTACCAAACCGAATAAATGCGTAAACAAAATCGAAAATATCGCCCCGATATGGGACGTTCAGCGCCCGGTTTCGAGAATCAAGCACATAAATGGTGCGTACACGCCACCACTCGAACCAGCGAGAAGATCATCCGTGAAACCGGGAAAACCATGCTGGTGCCCGCATGCACCGAGATCGTCAATGTCAGGCCCTTCTTTGGCCCATTTCTTGCGTTCCGTGCCCGTTTTTTGCGCAAATCGGGACTTACGGATGGAAAGCTTGAAAACCGGCACCGACACGCTGTTCCTGCTGATCGGCGCCGCCATGGTGCTCGCGATGCATGCGGGCTTCGCGTTTCTCGAACTTGGCACGGTACGAAAAAAGAATCAGGTCAACGCGCTCGTGAAGATTCTCGTCGACTTTTCGGTATCGACGATCGCCTATTTCTTCATCGGCTACACGATTGCGTACGGGGTGCAGTTCTTCGAACCGGCCGATCTTCTCGCGGCCCACAACGGCTATGCGCTCGTGCGCTTCTTCTTTCTGCTGACTTTCGCGGCCGCCATTCCGGCGATCGTCTCGGGCGGTATCGCCGAGCGCTCGAAATTCAATCCGCAACTCTTCGCGACGTTCGTGCTGGTCGGTTTCATCTACCCGTTTTTCGAGGGCATCGTGTGGAACGGGCGGTTCGGGATCCAGAGCTGGATCGCCGCGACGTTCGGCGCGCCGTTCCACGATTTCGCGGGCTCGGTGGTGGTGCATGCGTTCGGCGGCTGGGTCGCCCTGCCCGCGGTGCTGCTGCTCGGCGCGCGCCACGGACGCTATCACCGCGACGGCCGTATCGCCGCGCATCCGCCGTCGAATATTCCATTCCTCGCGCTCGGCGCGTGGGTGCTGACGGTCGGCTGGTTTGGCTTTAACGTGATGAGCGCACAGACCGTCGACAAGATCAGCGGCCTGGTCGCTGTCAATTCGCTGATGGCGATGGCCGGCGGCACGCTGACGGCCTGGCTTGCCGGCCGCAACGATCCGGGCTTCACGTATAACGGTCCGCTCGCCGGGCTCGTCGCGGTGTGCGCCGGGTCCGACGTCATGCACCCGCTCGGTGCGCTGGTGACGGGCGGCATCGCGGGCGCGCTCTTCGTCTATATGTTCACGTGCGTGCAGAACCGCTGGAAGATCGACGACGTGCTCGGCGTGTGGCCGCTGCACGGCCTGTGCGGTGCATGGGGCGGCATCGCCGCGGGCATTTTCGGGCTGCACGCGCTCGGCGGACTCGGCGGCGTGTCGTTCGGCGCGCAGATTGTCGGCACGCTGGGCGGCATCGTGGTGGCTTCGCTTGGCGGCACGCTCGTCTACGGTGCGATTCGCATGACCGTCGGGCTGCGCCTCGATCAGGAAGACGAGTTCAACGGCGCCGACCTCTCCATTCACCGGATCACGTCGACGCCAGAACGCGAGACCGCCGGCTGAACGCGGCCCGGCTGCCGGATCGAGCGCATCGGGCGCCCGTTCAATGCGCCGGGCGGTGCACGCGATGAAACAGCGAAGACAGTTTCGTCCGGCGCGGCGCCGGCAGGTCTCCTCCCAGCACGCCGAAGTCGATCGGGCAGCGCGTGTAGAACACGTGGAGGTTTTCGCGGCGGATTGCGTCGAGCATGAGTTCCGACTCGATTTCCGTGACCGCGAAAATGACCTGCATCGGCTGGTCGGTCAGTTCGAAAAAGCGCGCGGCATGGTGCACGCCCGCGTGGCTGACGCCCTCGGCCGCCGCGATGACGGTCGCGCCCTGAATGCCGGCGTGCTTCGCCTTCGCAAGCAGCCAGTCGATCACCGGTTGCCGGCCGTGCCGGTGGTTCTGCTCGGTGTAGAAAGTGAGTTGGTAGCCCTTCATGAACGGTCTCCGGCAAGGAGCGATGTTCCGGCGGCGGGCCCGTCGGCGAGGCGAAAATCGCATCGGCGGCGGCCGTCGTTTCATTCTAGTTTACGCCTTCCGTGTTGCTGTGCCGATCCGCACGAAGGCCGCCGCGACCCGCTGACGCGGCGCCCCGGTGATAGACTGCGGGCCGGAGATGGCATTCTCCGTTGTCCCTAAACCGCCCTTGTGGCTGATGATGCCTGCCCTCGTCCGGGAAACCGGCGGGCAGTGCCATGTCTGCCCGCATACGCCCCGGTTTACCGACCTGCCTGGATCTCTAACAACAATGTATCTGTCCATTCTTGCTGTCGGCATCGGCGGCGCACTCGGTTCACTGCTTCGCTGGGTTCTCGGTCTGCGGCTCAATGCCGTGCTGCCTGCGCTGCCGCTCGGCACGCTCGCGGCGAACATCCTCGCTGGATATGTGATCGGCCTCGCCATCGCGGTATTTGCGCGATATCCGGGCATCGCGCCCGAATGGCGGCTCTTCGTGATCACCGGCTTGATGGGCGGACTATCGACGTTCTCGACGTTTTCCGCCGAAGTCGTCGGCCATCTGCAGCAGGGCCGGCCCGGCTGGGCCGCCGCCGAGATAGCCATTCACGTCGGCAGTTCGCTCGCCATGACGCTGCTCGGCCTCGGCACCGTCGCGCTCGTCACGCGGTAAGTCCGGGCATCGCCTTCGCCCGGGTGTGTGCGCGTCCGGAACGCGCTGCCCGCCGGTACGCTGGTTCGTGTTCGCGTTCGCGTTCGCGCTAGAACGGTCCGCGGCTTTTCAGCTGTTCGTACTCGCGTTTCAGCACGTCGATGCGCTTCGTGTACGAGGCCCGCAGACAGCGCCGGTCACCACGGCAAGCCGCGCGCGCGTGCAGCCAGGCGCGCTGCTCGTCCTGCATGTCGCCGCGTGTGCCCATGGCGACGAGACCCGTCAGCGTGCCATAACGCACCGCCATTTCCACATCCATCTCGCTCAACTGCCGCGACCGGCAGATCGCGCGCTCGTCGGGCTGTTTCGCCTGCCCGCAGTCGAAACTCGCCGCATGCGCAGCCGGCATCGGCAACGTGACGAAAAACGTCGCGAACACATAACGGAACAGGTGGCGATTCAGCGTTAATGAGCGATCAGACATTGAACGACCATCCGGACCGGAAGCGAGGAACATGTAGTGTAAAGCCTCGTTTCCCGCCCTTTGCGACGCTGCATGGGCATGTCATTGTTCGCTTTTCCCAACCAGTGTTTTCGACCGGACGGCCTGTATCCCCGCCGCGATGCACTGTAACCTTCGATGCACTGGTTATCGAACGGCTGACCTCCCGGGTCGGCCATTTTTGCGAACGAAGGACAACGCCTCCATACCCTGTCTGTCCTTTTCCTGTCGCGGGCACGGCTTGATGCCGTGCCTTCTTTTTTTCACAGATGCGTTCGCATTGTTCCGGCGTCGACGGTTTCACCTGCACGTATGCGACAACGACCCGGCACCGGCTGCAAAGACCGCCGTCTCAGAACCGCCCGCGACGGCGCAACGATGCAAGATCGTCACCGAGAGGCACCCCGGCGAACGTCAGGAGCACGGCGGCCAGCGGCACTGTCGCGACGAAGCCGAACTGCTTGAACCCGAATGCGCCTGTAATGCCTCCGGCCAGAAACATGCCGAGCAGGGAAGCAAACAGCGTGAGCTTGCGGCGATCGGCGCGGACATAGTGCGGAGCGGTCAGCGGTGTGCCGCGATTCCAGTAGAGGCCCTTGCCCAGCTCGATTCCGATATCGGTCACCAGACCCGTCATGTGCGTGGTCCGGATTTCAGCCTTCGAGATCTTCGTGATCATCGCGTTCTGAAGGCCCATCACAAAACACAGCAGCGCAACCGTCGTCGGTATGTAAAAGACACGGTGTGCTTCGAGGTTTGCACCCAGCAACCCGAAACAGAGCAACAGGATCGCCTCTAGCAGCAGCGGCGTCGCGTAGATGCTCCTGGCGCGATGCAGGCGTCCCCAGTTGATCAGCACGGCGGAGGTCGCGGCACCGGCCAGAAAAGAGGCCACGGATCCCGCCGCGGAAACGACGAATGCCACCTGCCCGAGAATCAGGTTGTCCGCGAGCGAAGAGACGATCCCCGACATATGAGACGTGTATTGACCGACGGCCAGAAAGCCGCCGGCATTCGCGGCACCGGCGACGAACGCGAGCGCGCATCCCAGCCGCCGGTTTGAGCTGTCCGTGCGGGCGGGCGAGGTGAACGCCCGGAGATAGTTGATCGGCATGATGGTGATCCGTTCCCGAAACAATGTCCGCGCGGAGCCCACACTGCCGGCGCGGCGGCTGAATTGCCTGCCAGTCTACCAGTCGCCTGCGCCTCGCCCCCGCCAGGGCAGCGACGGACCGGGGCGAAATATCAGAAATGGGCGAACCGAACCTTGTGCGAATCTGGTTTTACCAGCGCAGGCCAAAAAAAAGGCGTCACGTAACCGTGACGCCTTGAAAAGTTCTAGCCATTCCGAGGGCCGTGCTAGAACCTGAGAGACGGGATCCGAAATTCGAACGCTCCCATCAGGCTCTGCCTAAACCCTTAAGCTCCAGCCTGAACCCGCACCCGGTGCCGTTCAGCCACGCGACGAAAAGATTCGAAACAAAGATGAGTAGATCGTCTTTCGAAATGAAATTCCATTTTTTATGTTTATGCTGACCAAGTCAAGCAAAAAGTATCCCACGTCTGCGTGCCCACACCGAGCCTTCCGATACAATGAATCATCATAAGAAACCGCTGAATACTCCACTTGAAAAGGTTTGCAGGGATTTTGTGTTATCCGTACGCCCGGTCGATTAAAGCAATTAAATTGAAATACAGTTCCATAAAAACGACATGAACAAGCGACAAACGTCTATCGGCAACGCCGATCCCCTTCAGGAAAAAGAAGGTTCCGGCGACGAAGTGACAGCACTGGCACGCGGTCTGACGGTCCTCCGGCGGATCGCCGCCGCCGATGCGCCGCTCAGCAACCGCGAGCTCACCGAACTCACCGGCATTCCGAAGCCGACCGTCTCGCGCATCACCGCCACGCTCGTCGGCGCGGGCTACCTGTTCCGCCTGCCGGACAGCGAGCGCTTCGTGCTGACCTCCTCGGTGCTCGAACTGAGCAACGGTTTTCTGCGTAATTTCGATATCCGCGCCCGCTCACGGCCCTTCCTGATCGAGCTGGCCGAACGGACCGCTCTTTCGGTGCATCTCGCCGTGCGCGACCGGCTCGACATGGTCGTGATCGACGCGATCCGGCCACGCTCGGCGGTGCTCGTATCGCGTCTCGAGGTGGGTTCGCGGATGGACATGTGCCGCACGGCCGTCGGCCGGGCGTATCTGGCGGCGCTCAGCGAACCGGAACGCGAAAGACTGCTCGTCGGCGTGCAGGCCGCGACCGGCGATGACTGGGGCCATCTGGGCAACCGGCTGCATACCGCGTTGCGGGAAACCGCCTTCCGCGGCTACGCGATCGCCGTGGGCGAATGGCACGAAGGGCTGAACGCGATCGCGGCCGGCTTCGTCGGGCCCTCGGGCGAGCGCTACGCAGTCAATTGCGGGGGTTCCGCGCACCAGTGCCCACGCGAATGGCTGATGGAGCGCGCGGCACCCGCCCTTCTCGAATGCATCGAGAAAATCGTCCACGAAGTGGGAGGCACGCCCGGCCGCCGGCTCGACAACTGAGCACCCCGTCACACGTCGAACCCAGGGCGCGGACCCAACGCTCCGGCCTTGCACTTCTCTAACCAGGGTAATCAAACGAAAAATACGTCGCTGGACTGTAACAAGGGGCGGGACGTAGCATCATGCTTTCGGCCGCGACGGCACGCGCCGCCGCCCGACCTGGCCCGGCCATCGCGAACGCGTCGCGCGCTACCCGGCGTTGCATTTTCATGGTCGCCGAACATTACACGTGTAACCTCTTTTCCGCGCGCCTCGCGTAGCATCGCGCAGGCACAGACATCAACGTATCAGCCGGGGCGTAAGAGCCGGCACAGCACGTGCCCGGCATCGCACGCGGAATGCCTGCCGGCAGCCTGTTACCGATGATGTCGTGCATGCGCCGGGCAACGCGCCGCGCGCCAATCCATATTTCCGATTCCACGCCAGCCACCTGACCGAACCGATGGACGAACAACAAAAGCATCCGGAAACGCCACGCCCTCATGACTCCGCTCAACGACCGGCCGGTGCCGCTGGCACACCCGGCGGTCCGGGCGGATCCGGCAACGGCACGCCGCCCACGCCGAAGCGGCACCGCGGCCGCGTGATCGCCGCGATCGTCGCGGTCGTGGTGATCGCGGGCATCGTACTGGTGCGCTCGCATCCGTGGGGCAGCGCGAGCGGCGCCACGGCCGCCGGCGCCAGTGGTGCCGGTGGCGCGAGCGGCGCACGCGCTGGTCGCGGCGGTCGCGGCGGCAATGCCGCCAATGTGCCGCAGCCGGTACACGTCGCCACGGCGACGCAGGGCGAAATGCCCGTGGTGCTCACCGCGCTCGGCACGGTCACGCCGCTTGCGAACGTCACGGTTCGTACCCAGCTGAGCGGCATCCTGCAGACCGTCGCGTTCCAGGAAGGCCAGATGGTTAAAAAGGGCGACGTGCTCGCGCAGATCGATCCGCGTCCCTACCAGATCTCGCTTGAGAACGCCGAGGGCACGCTCGCGAAAGACCAGGCGCTGCTGCAGACCGCCCGCCTCGATCTGAAGCGCTACCAGACGCTGCTCTCGCAGGATTCGATCGCGAGGCAGCAGGTGGACACGCAGGCGTCGCTCGTCAAACAGTACGAAGGCACGGTCAAATCGGACCAGGCGAACATCGATACCTTCAAGCTCGATCTCGTCTATGCGCGCATCACGGCGCCGGTCTCGGGCCGGGTGGGCCTGCGCCAGGTCGATCCGGGCAACTACGTGACTCCGGGCGATACGAACGGCATCGTCGTCATTACGCAGCTTCAACCGATCAGCATTCTGTTCACGACGTCCGAAGACAATCTGCCGGCCATCACGAAGCAGATGCGCACGGGCACGAAGATGTCGGTCACGGCCTATGACCGCAGCAATACGACGTCGCTCGAAGCGGGCTACCTCGAAACCGTCGACAACCAGATCGACACCACCACCGGCACGGTCAAGCTGCGCGCGATGTTCCAGAACCCGAACAACCTGCTGTTCCCGAACCAGTTCGTCAATACGCGCCTGCTCGTCAACGCCATCAAGGATGCCGTCATCGTGCCGACGTCGGCGGTACTCAACGGTTCGATGGGACAATTCGTGTATGTGGTCAAGCCGGACAACACGGTCACCGTGCGGCAGGTAAAGGTCGGGCCGGTGGACGGAGAGCGCACCAGCATCCAGTCCGGCCTGCAGGTCGGCGAGCGCGTCGTGATCGACGGTTCTGACCGCCTGCGTGAAGGCGCGAAAATCACAATTCCGGCTGCTTCGGGCGCGGCCGGTGCGTCGGCTGCGTCGGCTGCATCGGCTGCATCGGCTGCATCGGCTGCATCGGCTGCGTCGGCTGCGTCGGCTGCGTCGGCTGCGTCGGCTGCGTCGGGTACGGCCCACGCATCGGGTGCTGCCGCTGCATCGGGCGCGCGCCGTCACAAGCACGCGTCACAGGCGTCGGCGGAATAAGGCACGGCTGATACCGAATGAATCCATCCCGCGCTTTTATCCTGCGCCCGGTCGGCACCGCCCTGCTGATGGCGGCGATCATGCTGGTCGGGCTCGTCGCGCTGCGCTTCCTGCCGCTGTCGGCGCTGCCGGAAGTCGACTACCCGACGATCCAGGTGCAAACCTTCTACCCGGGCGCTAGCCCGGACGTGATGACGTCGTCGGTCACCGCGCCGCTCGAACGGCAGTTCGGGCAGATGCCGTCGTTGAACCAGATGTCTTCGCAAAGCTCGGCCGGCTCGTCGATCATCACGCTGCAGTTCAGCCTCGACCTGCCGCTCGACATCGCCGAGCAGGAAGTCCAGGCCGCGATCAACGCGGCGGGCAACCTGCTGCCGTCCGACCTGCCCGCGCCGCCGATCTACGCGAAGGTGAATCCGGCCGACGCGCCGATCATCACGCTCGCGATCACGTCGAAGACGCTGCCATTGACACAGGTCCAGGATCTGGCCGACACGCGTCTCGCGCAGAAAATCTCGCAGGTGGCGGGCGTGGGTCTCGTGAGCCTCTCGGGCGGCCAGCGGCCGGCGGTGCGGATTCAGGCGAACCCGCGTGCGCTCGCGTCGTACGGCCTGAATCTGGACGACCTGCGCACCACGATTTCGAACCTGAACGTGAACACGCCGAAGGGCAATTTCGATGGCCCGACGCGCGCGTACACGATCAACGCCAACGACCAGTTAACTGACGCCGACGCGTACAAGAGCGCGGTCGTCGCGTACAAGAACGGCCGTCCGGTCATGCTGACGGATGTCGCGACCATCGTGCAGGGCGCGGAGAACACGAAACTCGGCGCGTGGGTCGACAACACGCCGGCGATCATCCTGAACGTGCAGCGCCAGCCGGGTGCGAACGTGATCCAGGTGGTCGACAACATCAAGAAGCTGCTGCCGCAGTTGCAGCAGTCGCTGCCCGCGGCGCTCGACGTCGAGGTCGTCACCGACCGCACCACCACGATCCGCGCGTCCGTGCGCGACGTGGAGTTCGAGCTGCTGATGTCGGTCGTGCTGGTCGTGCTCGTGATGTACCTGTTCCTCGCGAACATCTACGCGACGATCATTCCGAGCCTGTCGGTGCCGCTTTCGCTGATCGGCACGCTCGCCGTGATGTACCTGTGCGGCTTCTCGCTCGACAACCTCTCGCTGATGGCGCTCACCATCGCGACCGGCTTCGTCGTGGACGACGCGATCGTGATGATCGAAAATATCGCACGTTACGTGGAAGAAGGCGATCCACCGCTCGAAGCGGCGCTAAAGGGCTCGAAGCAGATCGGCTTCACGATCATCTCGCTGACGGTTTCGCTGATCGCGGTGCTGATTCCGCTGCTCTTCATGGGCGACGTGGTCGGGCGCCTGTTCCATGAGTTCGCGATCACGCTGGCGGTGACGATCGTGATTTCAGCGGTGGTGTCGCTCACGCTCGTGCCGATGATGTGCGCGAAGCTGCTGCGTCACACGCCGCCCAAGGAGAGCCATCGCTTCGAGGCGAAGGCGCACCGGTTCATCGATTACGTGATCGGCCGTTACGCGGTCGCGCTCACATGGGTGCTGGATCGCCAGCGCTCCACGCTCTTCGTCGCCCTGCTCACGCTCGTCTTCACCGCGCTGCTCTACGTGGTGATTCCGAAGGGCTTCTTCCCGGTGCAGGACACGGGGGTGATCCAGGCGATCACGCAGGCGCCGCAGTCGGTGTCGTATCAGTCGATGGCCGAGCGCCAGCAGGAACTCGCTACCCAGATCCTGAAAAATCCGGATGTGGAAAGCCTCACGTCGTTCATCGGGGTGGACGGCAGCAACATCACGCTCAACAGCGGCCGGATGCTGATCAACCTGAAGCCGCGCGACGACCGCAGCAACACCGCGAGCCAGGTGATCCGCCAGTTGCAGCAGGACGTCGCGCATATTCCGGGCGCGTCGCTCTACATGCAGCCGGTGCAGGATCTGACCATCGATTCGACCGTGAGCCCGACGCAATACCAGTTCCTGCTGACCGATCCGAATATCACCGAGTTCGCGACGTGGGTGCCGAAGCTCATCGACCGGCTCAAGCAGTCGCCCGAACTCGCGGACGTCGCCACCGACCTGCAGGAAAACGGACAGTCGGTGTACGTCGAAATCGATCGCGCGACGGCCGCGCGTTACGGCATCACGCCGGCCACGGTCGACAACGCGCTTTACGACGCGTTCGGCCAGCGCATCATCTCGACGATCTTCACGCAGTCGAACCAGTACCGCGTGATTCTCGAAGCGCAGCCGACGATGCAGCATTACATCGATTCGCTCAATTCGATCTATCTGCCCTCTTCCACCTCGACGGGCGGCCAGGTGCCGCTCAACTCGATCGCAAGCTTCCACGAGCGACCCGCGCCGCTCCTCGTCACGCATCTGGGCCAGTTCCCCGCTACTACCGTGTCGTTCAACCTCGCGCCCGGCGCGTCGCTTGGCGCGGCGGTGAAGGCGATCGATCAGGCGGAAAAAGAGATCGCCCTGCCCGCTTCGTTCCAGACGCGTTTCCAGGGCGCGGCGCTCGCGTTCCAGGCGTCGCTGTCGAACGAACTGTTCCTGATACTCGCCGCGATCGTGACGATGTATATCGTGCTCGGCGTACTGTACGAGAGCTTCATCCACCCGATCACGATTCTCTCGACGCTGCCGTCGGCCGGTCTCGGCGCATTGCTCGCGCTCCTCATCACCGGTCACGATCTGGACATCATCGGCATCATCGGCATCGTGCTGCTGATCGGCATCGTGAAGAAGAACGCGATCATGATGATCGACTTCGCGCTCGAAGCCGAACGCGAACAGGGCAAATCGCCGCGCGAGGCGATCTATCAGGCGTGTCTGCTGCGTTTCCGCCCGATCCTGATGACGACGCTGGCCGCCCTCCTCGGCGCGCTGCCGCTGATGCTAGGAACCGGCGCCGGTTCCGAGCTGCGCCGTCCGCTCGGTATCGCGATCGCGGGCGGTCTGATCGTGAGCCAGCTGCTCACGCTCTTCACGACGCCGGTCATCTATCTCGGCTTCGATTCGCTCGCGCGGCGCGTGCGCGCGCGCTTTCACCGTGACGATGCGCCGAACGACGCGCCGCCGGCCACCGATGCGGGGAACTGAGCGATGAACCTGTCGCGTCCGTTCATTTCCCGGCCCGTCGCGACGACGCTGCTCGCGATCGGGATCGCGCTCGCCGGCAGCTTCGCGTTCGTGAAGCTGCCGGTCGCACCGCTGCCGCAGGTCGATTTCCCGACGATCTCGGTGCAGGCGAGCCTGCCGGGTGCCAGCCCGGAAACCGTCGCGACGAGCGTCGCGAGTCCGCTGGAGCGGCATCTCGGCTCGATCGCGGACGTCTCCGAAATGACCTCGACGAGTTCGGTCGGTTCCGCGCGCATCGTCCTGCAGTTCGGTTTGAACCGCGACATCGACGGCGCCGCGCGCGACGTGCAGGCCGCCATCAACGCGGCGCGCGCCGACCTGCCCGCGAGCCTGCGCAGCAACCCGACGTATCACAAGGTCAACCCGGCCGACGCGCCGATCCTCATCCTCGCGCTTACGTCGAATACGCTGCCGGCGGGCCAGCTCTACGATTCGGCGGCGACTGTCCTGCAGCAGTCGCTGTCGCAGGTCGACGGCGTGGGCGAAGTCGACGTGAGCGGCTCGACCAATCCGGCGGTGCGCGTCGAGCTCGAACCGCAGATGCTGTTCCACTACGGCATCGGGCTCGAGGACGTGCGCGCGGCGCTCGCCGCCGCGAACGCGAACAGCCCGAAGGGCTCGATCGAGTTCGGCCCGAACCACGTGCAGCTGTACACCAACGATCAGGCAACCAAAGCCGCGCAGTACAAGGATCTGGTGATCGCCTACCGCAACGGCGCGGCGGTGCATCTGTCCGACGTCGCGGAAGTCGTCGATTCGGTCGAGGACCTGCGCAATCTCGGTCTCATCAACGGCCGGCGCGCGGTGCTCGTGATCCTGTACCGCCAACCCGGCGCGAACATCATCGAGACGATCGATCGCGTGAAGGCGATGCTGCCGCAACTGAAAGCATCGCTGCCCGCCGACGTCGACGTGATCCCGACCTCCGACCGTTCGACCACGATCCGCATGTCGCTGAGGGACACCGAGCGCACGCTGATCATCGCGGTCGCGCTCGTCGTGATGGTCGTGTTCCTGTTCCTGCGCAACTGGCGCGCGACGCTGATTCCGAGCGTCGCGGTGCCGATCTCGATCATCGGCACGTTCGCCGCGATGTACCTGCTTGGCTTTTCGATCGACAACCTCTCGCTGATGGCGTTGACGATCGCGACGGGCTTCGTGGTCGACGATGCGATCGTCGTGCTGGAGAACATTTCGCGGCACATCGAAAGCGGCATGCCGCGCATGAAGGCCGCGCTTCTCGGCGCGCGCGAGGTCGGCTTCACGGTGATGTCGATCAGCATCTCGCTCGTCGCGGTGTTCCTGCCGATCCTGCTGATGGGCGGCATCGTCGGGCGTCTGTTCCGCGAATTCGCGATTACGCTTTCGCTCGCGATCGGCGTGTCGCTGATCGTCTCGCTGACGCTCACGCCGATGATGTGTTCGCGCCTGCTCGAGGAGCATCACGAGAAAAAGGAAGAAGGCCGCTTCGGGCGCTGGCTCGAACGGGGCTTCACGGCGATGCACCGCGGCTACGAGCGCACGCTCGGCTGGGCGCTGCTACATCCGCGCCTGATCGCGACGATCCTGATCGCGACGATCGGCCTGAACGTGTGGCTCTATATCATCATCCCGAAGGGCTTTTTCCCGCAGCAGGACACCGGGCGGCTGGTTGGCGGTATTCAGGCCGACCAGAGCACGTCGTTCCAGGCGATGAAGGTCAAGTTTTCGCAGATGATGGCGATCGTGCAGAAGAATCCGGCGGTCGACAGCGTGGTCGGGTTCACGGGCGGGCGGCAGACCAATTCGGGTTTCATGTTCGTCACGCTCAAGCCGAAGAGCGAGCGCGGTCTTTCCGCCGACCAGGTCATCCAGCAGATGCGCGGGCCGCTCAGCAGCGTCGCGGGCGCGCGCACGTTCCTGCAGGCGGTGCAGGACATCCGCGTGGGCGGCCGGCAGTCGAACGCGCAGTACCAGTTCACGCTGCTGTCCGATTCGACCGCCGATCTCTACAAGTGGGTGCCGAAGCTGACTGAAGCACTCCAGCGTCTCCCGGAACTCGCCGACGTCAACTCCGACCAGCAGCAAGGCGGCCTCGAAGCGATGATCACGATCGACCGGGCCACCGCTGCCCGGCTGAACATCAAGCCGGCGCAGATCGACAACACGCTTTACGACGCGTTCGGCCAGCGCCAGGTGTCGACGATCTACAACCCGCTGAACCAGTATCACGTGGTGATGGAAGTCGCGCCGAAATACTGGCAAAGCCCCGACATGCTGAACCAGATCTGGGTCAGCACGTCAGGCGGCAGCGCAAGCGGCGCGCAGACCACCAACGCGACCGCCGGCACCGTCACGTCGGCGGCAACCAGTACGAGCGCGAAAACCGGCGGAACGGCCGGCACGACCGCTTCGAGCGCGGCCTCGATCGCCGCCGACTCCGCGCGCAACCAGGCGACCAACTCGATCGCCGCGAGCGGCAAGTCGAGCGCATCGTCGGGCGCGGCGGTGTCGACCTCGAAGGAAACGATGATCCCGCTGTCGGCGATCGCGAGCTTCGGGCCGGGCAACACGGCGCTCTCGGTGAATCACCAGAGCCAGTTCGTCGCGTCGACGATCTCGTTCAATCTGCCGCCGGGCAAGTCGCTCTCGGACGCCACCGACGCCATCTACCGGACGATGGCGGAGATCGGCGTGCCGGGCACGGTACGCGGCAGCTTCCAGGGCACCGCGCAGGCGTTCCAGCAGTCGATGTCGGACCAGCCGATCCTGATTCTGGCCGCGCTGGCCGCCGTCTATATCGTGCTTGGGATACTTTACGAGAGCTACATCCATCCGCTGACGATTCTCTCCACGCTGCCTTCGGCGGGCGTCGGCGCACTGCTCGCGCTGCTGCTCTTCAAAACGGAGTTCAGCATCATCGCGCTGATCGGCGTGATTCTGCTGATCGGCATCGTGAAAAAGAACGCGATCATGATGGTGGACTTCGCAATCGAAGCGTCGCGGCAAGGGCTTTCTTCGCGCGACGCGATCTTCCAGGCGTGCCTGCTGCGCTTTCGCCCGATCATGATGACGACCTGCGCGGCGCTGCTCGGCGCGCTGCCGCTCGCCTTCGGCCGCGGCGAAGGCGCAGAGTTGCGCGCGCCGCTCGGCATCTCGATTGTGGGCGGATTGATCGTGAGCCAGATGCTCACGCTCTATACGACGCCGGTCGTCTATCTGTATATGGACCGGCTGCGCGTGCGCTGGGAAGCGCGGCGTGAACGACGTCGCGGCGGCTCGACGCCTGCCGTGGAGTAAATGACGGAACGCGACGCCTTTTCAGGGCGTCGCGCGACTGCTCACCCCTTGAGTTTTTGCGCCGCCGCCAGCACAAGAATTCTCGCCCATTGTCTTGCCTGCCGTTCGCTTGCCATCGGCAGATGCCAGACGGGCTGCCTGGTATTCCGGACCGTCAGCGCGACCTGCCAGCCGCCCGCTGCGTGCGCGGCCTCGGCCTGAACGAGATCCGCGAAAATAAACTCGCCGACGGCGTCGCCCGTGCGCACCGTCATGAAGCGCTTCGCGGCGGCCAGTTTCAGCTCGCCCCACTCGCCTTTCAGCTCGTGCGTCCAGTCGCCGTCGCGCACGTTGGCGGATACCTCGCGACGGCGTCGCCACCACCACGCGATCGCCAGCAGCAACGCAACGATGACCGTCACGGCCACACCGGTCGCCACGGCGAGACCAAATTGCCGCGACAGAAAATAGAACGCCTGCACCGCGCCGTACACCAGCGCGATCAACGCAAAGAGAACTACCAGAACCGGCATTCGACATCACCTCGATACAAATTCACGCGGCCCGCGGGTGTGAGCGCGCCGGGCCACGAACGCGCGCGGCGTGTACAAAAGGAAAGCGGCGGAATAACCCGCCGCGCGCGATCTGAGCACTACGCTCAGGGCTGCCTGTGCGTGGCGGCCCAGTCCTTCACCGCCTTCAGCGTGTTCGCGACATGCTGGTCCGGCGAAAGGCTCGTGTACTCGTAGATCACCTTGCCATCGGGCGCGATCACGTACGACACGCGGTTCGCCATCGAGGCATGCATCGGCAACCCGGCATCGTACGCATCGATGATCTTGCTGTTCTCGTCGGCGGCCACGGGAAATTTGCTGCGGCATTCGCTAACCGAGAATTTCGTCAGCGTTTCGATGTTGTCGTGCGAGACGCCGATCACGGTCGCGCCGTATTTCTTGTACTGGTCGACTGCGTCCGCGAATTCATGCGCTTCGATCGTGCAGCCCTTCGTGAACGCCGCCGGGTAGAAGTACAGCACGACGGGGCCCTTCTTCAACGCGTCGGCGAGTGCGTAGGTGTACGTCTTGCCGCCGAGCGATGCCTGTGTCGTGAAGTCAGGCGCGGCGTCGCCCGGCTTCAGCGTCGCGCTGGCGGTGAGCGCATGCAGCGACAGCGCCGCGGACACACAGGCGGCAGCGATCCACGGCCATGTATTTCGTTTCATCACGGGTTTCCTTTCTGGCGACTGACGGACAGCCTGCGGGCACGAATCGAGCCCGATCGCGCATACCGGCGAAGCTGCACTAGTCGTCAGTATGCCCGCCTGTCCACGATGCTGCAGAAAGACTCAATTCAGCCAGCACCTCCGGCGTGAGCCCGGCGAATTCCTGCAGCGGCGTTTCACGTGCGATCGCATCGATGTCCTGGCCCTGCTCGACCGCCTCGGTGATGCGCAGCAGCGTACCGAGCGGCCCCGCGTAATTGACGATAGCGTCGCGAATCTGCGGCGCGAGACCCAGCCGGTCGAGCGTGCTCTCCGGCGTCGAACCGACCACCACGTGCACGAGCGAAAAAATGCCGGTCATGAACGCGGCATCGGCGAACCGGTCATCGAAAGGATGCAGCCAGTTGCCCATCAGTTCCATGAAGCGCGAGCGCGTACCCGCGAGCTGCACGAGCGGATCGGAGCGCCACGGCAGCGCGCGGCCGTCGGCGTACAGCAGCAGCTGGGTCCAGCGCGCGATCTGCCGCGTGCCGGTTGCGGTGATCGCCTGGCGCAACGACGAGATTTCGCGGCCGAGCGCGAACGCGCTCGAATTCGCGAGCCGCAGCAGTTGCACGACGACGCCCGGATTGCGCTTCAGTTCGTCTTCGATTTCATTGATGTCGGGCTCGCGGGACAGCAGCGCGAGAAGCCGCAGCAGCGCTTCGCGCGACGAACGCGGACGCGGTGCGGCCAGCACCTGGGGCCGCGCGAAGAAGTAACCCTGGAAGAGATCGAAACCCAGCTCGCTGGCAAGCGCGAAGTCTTCGCGTGTCTCGACTTTTTCCGCGACCAGCGTCTTGCCGAACCTCCGGATCGCCGACACGAGTTCGGGCAGCTTCGCGCGGTCGGTCAGCAGGAAGTCGATCTTGACGATGTCCGCATGCGGCAAAATCGTGATCAGACCATCGGAGAGTTCGACCACGTCGTCCAGCGCGATCTGGAAACCGGCGCGACGCAACTGCGTGAGACGCTTCACCACCTGGGCGTCGAACGTGACGGTCTCGAGGATTTCGAGCACGAAGCGCTCGGGGGACATCACGTGAACAATGTCGTCGAAAAGCATGTCGCGGCCGATGTTCACATAACCGCGATGCTCGCCCAGCACGGCCGGCACGCCGAGCCCGCCAATCGTGCGGGCGACCACGTGAGCGGTGGCTTCGTCGTCGTTGCTGACCTGCGCGAAGTTCTGCTCGCCGGAGCGGAACAGCAGCTCATACGCGGAAAGCGCACCCGAGCGGTCAAGGATCGGCTGACGGCCGAGGAACGCGAACTGGCACGCCGCGACGGTGCCGTCCGGCGCCGGCAAGGCCGCGTCGGTATCGGCACGTGCGATCGTTGATCTGGGCTCGATCGGTTCAGACATGTCTGTTGGCGGGTGGAATTCTGTTGGACCACAGCGCGCACGATCCCCGAGCTTGCGCTTCTCCTGGAACGTTGGCGGATCGACGATATTCGCGCCACTGTAACCGAAACCGGAAATTATTACAGCCCCCATGGAAGCGCTTCCGCTGATCGTCGCTTTTTTGCCCTCCCGGCTAAAGATTTTCGCGCCGGGGTCGTTATCTTGTTCTGATAGGCGGGCTCGTGTCTCCGAGCCGCGCCCCCGAAAACGGCGGAACCGGTCGTCCGCCAGCAAATGAGAACACGGGTTGCCAGCGACAAACATGGAAGCGAACAGCGTCATCGCGCCCCGCCGGGGCCCTCTGCGCACGGTCATCGACCGGTTACGCATGCTTGGCCGGCGCGCGGACAGGGAAGCCACCGGTCGAGGCAGCCGGCCGTCAGGCGGCGATACCCTCGTGGCCGTCGGCGCCGTGGATTTCCTCGCCCATGTCGACGCCAGCCTCAAGTTCCTGTACGTGTCGGACGCGAGCCTGCGCTTCATCGGCTACCACCGCGAATACCTGCAGACGATCACGCTCCACGATCTGGTCGCCCCTGGCGACGTCGCGAAGCTCGACGCCCTGCTCGCCAGCGCCCGGGACAGCAACACCATCGAAAAAACCACGCTCGACCTCGTGAAGTCGCTGACCTATCCGGTCGCGGTCGAACTGCGCGTGGTACGCAACACGCACGACGGCGTCGACGGCTATGCGATCGCGGGCTTCGACGTTTCGGCCTGGCGCGCGACGGAGGACCGTCTCAATCACGCGCTGCATCACGACCGGTTGACCGGCCTCGCGAACCAGTCCGCCTTGACGCTCGCGCTGCTGCACGCCCAGCAGCAGGCCGACGCGCACGGCTCCAGCGCGGCGCTGCTGCTGCTCGACATCGACGACTATCAGCGCGTGAACCGCGCGCTCGGCTACGACGCCGGCGACGAGATGCTGCGCGATACCGCGCGCCGCCTGCAGAACATGATGAACGGCGGCGAGATCCTCGCGCGCGTCGCGAGCGACGAGTTCGCGATCCTGATGCCGCTGATCTCGACGCACCAGAACGCCGCGCTTGCCGCCGAAGCGCTCGCGCGGCGCCTGCTGACCGCCGTCCAGCGGCCATATTCGTTCAACGGCCAGCAGGTGCATCTGTCGGCGAGTGTCGGCATCGCGCTCTACCCTGACGCGCGACATCTGAAGGACACGCCCGCCGACGACAGCCAGTTGCTACGCTGCGCCGATCATGCGCTGATGCAGGCCAAGACGTCTGGCGGCAACACGCTCGCGTTCTATATCCCCGACAACAACCCCGCCGACGCCGAACGCCTCAAACTCGAGTCCGATCTCTACGACGGCGTGCGCAACGGCGAGTTCTCGCTACACTTCCAGCCGATCACGAGCAGCCAGACGCATGGCGTCGTCGGCGTCGAGGCGCTGATCCGCTGGCTGCATCCGGTGCACGGTCTCGTGCCGCCATCGATGTTCATCCCGCTCGCCGAATCGGTCGGCCTCATCAACTATCTGGGTAACTGGGTGTTGAAGATCGCGTGCATGCAGCTGATCCAGTGGGACACGCAAGGCATTTCGCTGCAATACGTCGCGGTGAACGTGTCGCCCCAGCAATTTCGCGATCCGCGCTTTACCGAGAGCGTGCACGAGGCGATCGCGCTCACCGGCATCGACCCGCACCGGCTTGTGTTCGAGATCACGGAAAGCCTGCTGATGCACGACCCGGTGCACGCGAAGGCGTTGCTCGAGGAGATGACCGCGATCGGCATCCGCTTTGCCGTCGACGATTTCGGCACCGGCTATTCGAGCCTCGCGTATCTGCAACGCTTCCCGCTTGCGAAGCTCAAGATCGACCGTAGCTTCGTGGAGAATCTGCTAACCTCGCGAAACGATCAGGCGATCGTTAGCGCGGTTGTCGGACTGGCACAGACACTCAATCTCGAACTCGTCGCCGAAGGCGTCGAAACCGAGGCACAACGTGCCCTTCTGACCGAGATGGGCTGCGATCACATTCAGGGCTGGCTGGTATGCAAGGCGCTGCCGTCGGACGAACTGGCGCAGCGCTTCGAGTCCCGCGCGCTCCGTCTGCATGGCGCGGTGTCCTGATGTACCCGAACTACCCGGAGCCCGGATACCCGGGGCGTACCGGCATGCTGAACACTGGAATACGTATGGCTTTGGCGGGACTTAAATGAAGGCTACGCTGCTGGACAGGCTGTGGTCGCGAATGAACGAGCGCGGGGACTTCCCCATGCTCTCGCACGCGATGCGCACCACCATGTCGGCGATGAACAATGACGAGCTCGATTTCTCCGCGCTCGTGCAAGTCGTGCTGTCGGATTTCGCCCTCACGCAAAAGGTGCTGCGGCTCGCCAATTCGGCGATGTACATGGCGTTCGGCGGCAACATCACGACCGTCACGCGTGCGCTCATGGTGCTCGGCATGGACGCCGTCGGCCATCTGATCGTCGGCCTGAAGCTCGTCGATCACTTCCACCACAGCGTGCCGCGCCGCATCGACGCGAAGCTCGAGCTGAACCGCACGATGCTCTCGGGCTGCGTCGCACGCAAGCTCACCGAGCGAGGCGATCTGCGCGCCGGTGAAGAGGCCGTCGTCTGCACGCTGATGCGTCAGGTGGGCAAGCTGCTGGTCGTCTTCTACCTTGACACCGAGTGGGACAAGATCCGCCGCGCAATCGACGCGGGCGTCGATGAAAACCAGGCGTGCAACAACGAACTCGGCGTCACGTTCGACGAAATCGGTCTTGAAGCGGCAACGCGCTGGCGTCTGCCCGACACGATCCGCGCCGGCATGACGACGTACGAAACGCCGGACAATCCGTCGCGCCAGGTACAGTGGCTGCGCGCCATCACCAACTATTCGACCGAAGTCTCGCACGTCCTGACGACGCCGAACATGTCCGACGCGGTGCGCGAAACGAGTATCGCCGAGCTTGCGCACCGCTACGGCCACATGCTCGGCACCGACCCGGAAACACTCGTCGCGATGAGCATCGCGCTCGCCGGCGAAGAGTCCGACGACGGCGTGATGCGTGAGATCGTCGAACTGCGTGCGAACGCCGATGCGATCGCACGCGAAGCGCTCGATCCCGAAGCGCGTATCGCCGCCGGTGTCGAGGACCTGCGTGCGCTGCCTTCCGACAATCCGATCGGCCCGGTGCTCGCGATGGCATCCGAGACCGTTCTGGCAGGGCTCAATTTCACGCGCACGGTCGTGTTCGTGAGGCATGGTGCCGGCTCGTTCAAGGCGCGACTCGGACTCGGTCCGAAGATGGATGCGATGCTGCCGACGCTCGGCTTCACCGCGACGTTCGAACCAGACGTGTTCCATCTGGCGATCGCGAATTCGGTCGGCATTTTCATCGAGAATGCGCGCGACCCGAAGATCATGGCGCGTCTGCCGGCGTGGTTCCGTCGTGCATTCGACGATGCGCGTTCGTTCGTGATCCTGCCGGTCGTGCTGGAAGAGAATCAGTCGACGGTCGCGCTCATGTACGGCGACTGGTCGCATTCGCAGGAACCGCGCAAGATCTCACAGAAAGAGATGGCGGCGTTGAACGAACTGGCGCGTGAGATGGGACGGTTTTTTGCCGAGAAGCCGAAGAGTGAGATGGAGGTGTTTTAGGGGTGGTCATTGTCACGGGCGGTTTCGGAACGTAGAGATGTCAAGCTTTCCAAGACTTGCCGCCAGACTGAGACGCGCGACCCTCCAGTCCGATTGCACGGAAATGCGCTGCTGCGTGGCATCGACAAGTACGTCCTGTGCACGCAGCAATTCGACGATGTTCGCGATCCCCGCGTTGTAGCGCGCACGGGTGGCATCGAACGCCAGCGCCGCATTCTGCTGTAACGCTTCGGCCTGCTCAAGCGTATCCGCACCTGAACGCACAGCTTCATAGCTTTTCCAGACATTCAGCGCGACCTGCTGTTCTGTCTCGGCCAGATTTGCCCGCTGGACCTCAGCCTGCATCCGCGCCTCCTTGATACGGTATGTCGTTCCAAATCCGTCGAAGAATGGAATGGTCACACGCACACCGACGTAGTTGCTGCGCGACGTTGACGTAACAGGCAGGTCGTCTCCCATGCTCGCGCCAGGGCGCGTACTCCGCGACAGGCCCGCCTCCAGATGCACGCTCGGGAGACCCTGGGCACGACTCACATCCACGGCTGCATCCGTCGCATTGCGTTCCGCCCGCGCTGCCCGCAGACGCGGGTGCGTCGCCAGCGCCTGCTCGATCAGAAGCCGGATACCCTCTAGTGGAGGGCGGGTATCTCTCACGTTTTCCGGAATGTCCACCAGGTGGATCGGCACGTCGGGTTGAAGTCCCATATCGATGGCCAGGGTTCCTTCGGCTTCGTGAAGGGCGTTCGTGGCCTTGACCACACGAAGTGTCGCCTCGTTGTGTGCGGTCCGCGCCTGCAATTCGTCCGCTATCGACACAACGCCGGATGCCAGCCTCGCTCGCACGGCATTCAGACTCTGCAATGCATTCGCTTGCGCCATTCTCGCTGCGTCAACCTGAGCTCGCGCAGTCAGCGCAGCAAAATAGTCGCGCGCCGTTGCGTAAAGAACATCCAGCACCGCCGCGTTGAATGACTCGTCTGCGGCAGCAAGAAGTTCGCGAGCTTTCCTGACTTCCGCCCGACGCGCACCGAAATCGAGCAGGACCCAATCAAGCGACAGTTCCGCCGCGCGAGCCGGACCGTCGTAGGCACCTTGCGATGCGAGCGAACTGGTGGACGACGTATTCGCCTGATTGGCCGATCCGCTTACGACGCCGGAAATTGTCGGCAGCCGGGCGGCCTGCGCCTGTCCCAGTCGTGCCGCCTGCACCTGCGCGTTTGCCCATGTCCGCGCAGTGAGGGGATTGCGACACAGCGCCCGCTCCACTACCTCATCGAGTTGCATCGCCGACGCAGGCGGACCATATTCGCACGGCACAACGCCGACGCTTCCCGGAATCCTCGCAGTGACAGGAACCATCGGCACCGCTTCGCCGGTGCGAAGCGGATCGAACGTCTCGGCCCGCGCATCGGCGGCTACCAGACAGAGCGACGTCGCGACCACGCGAACGAATGCGTGAGCTCCCCGCCGATCGCGTCGTGAGACACGCTGACCACTTCAGCCGGCAACGTTCCATAGCGGGTGTACAGAAACGTTTCGATCTTCGCGGCGGCGCGCTGACCGGCCTGGACAAATCCGACATCCTTGTTCTCCAGGAAAGCCTCGATTTCAACCGGCCGGTCGTTCGGCACGATCACCATGAGCGGCTGGGCTGCGGTGACTACTCCGCCAACCGTATGCACGACAAGCTGCTGGACGGCCCCATCGACTGGCGCGACCAGCGTCATCACACGATCACGTGCGTCCGCCTTCGCGAATTCCTCGCGAAATTCCGCTGCTTTCTGAATAGCCGCGTTCAGGTTATCCAGCGTCTGGCGACGTGTCGTGGCTGTCAGTTCATCGCGCTGCCGCCGGCCTGCGAAAATCACCGCCCGGATTTCATCCGTCCGGCTTTTCTGTGCAGCGAGTTCGCCTTCCTGCTCGATGACGACCTGCTGCTTTTCCAGGTATTCGTGGCGAGACACGTAGTTCCTTGCCACAAGCTCATTCAGATCAGCCTCGCGCACACGTGCAATCTGAAGCGTCCGCTTCAGGCGTTGCACAACGGCTTCGACCGTCTGCAATTCGGCCTGATTCTTCGCGATCTCCGCATCGAGACGAGCCAGCTTCGACTGGAAATCAATGAATTCGCCGTCGAGGAAACGCGCTTCCATACCCCGCCGCGAGAGTACCAGCGGCAATTCCCAAGTCTACCGTCGCGCTAATGGCGATGATTGATCCTATTGCACTCGCAACATTGGTCCAGTTTCCTGTCCGCTGTGCGTCATTTACTGCACTGGCGAGAGTGATCCCGTCGACGAATGCACCAACTCCCATAATCGCCTTCGCGGACGTCGCCCCTCTCGCCGCCGCTGCAATAGCCTCACCGTATTCCGCATAAGCGGCAGCGCCGCCGGCCCGCAAATCGTCGATACGCAATGAAATAGCTTGAGCGTTATGTAACAGGAAGGCCCTCTGTGATTCCGTGCCCACACCTTCGCCAAGAGCTATCAAATCGGCAGCTAGCCTGGCAGCCTGGTCCGCCATCGTGCGGCCAAGCGTCTCATACACTACCGCGGACGTTTCCGCAGATTTTTCAAGCTGGGTCAACGCCGCCGCCAATGCACCGGAACCCATCGTCCAAAAATCTGCAGAACGATCCGACAACACATCCTGAAGATTTTTAAAATATTCTTGGTTAATAGAATTCATGTCGTATCCCGAAGCAGAATTTCACGTAAAAAAGCGCTAGCGACCACATTAGTGCATGAGCAAAAAGATAACCTGGCGCCACAATGGCGATTGTTATTCTACTTAACGAAATAAACCTAAATATCCCCCCTATTAATGGAGCAGTATTCGTCGTCCACGTTCCACCAAGGAAAATTACGACGATTAATAGAAGTGAGATTTTTTTCTTCCAGTCGGCTGCTATAAACTGGCGTATAGGAATGGGGTCGCGGAGCCTGCAGAAACACAGCAGCACTCCGACGAGAAATCCAAAATAAACTGCTCCTCCCAGGCTGACTGACAGCGCGCAGGTGTATCTCATGGACGTATCGAGGCTACGCACTATCGGCACCTGTCGTCCGAGATCACACATCCAGCGCGCCACCCCTCCGTTGACTGGAATTTCTGCAGGAAACAACAGACCGGCCAACGCCAACATAATTCCGAAGCAATACAAAAGTGTCCTTGCATACGCAATGGGCACTAACGGCTTAAATATATAAAGCACCCACGATCTCCATCTGGATACAATTCACGCCGCACCTCGGCGAGCATCCGCTGCCGTTCCATCAATTGCGAGCATTGAAATTCCCTGTTAATGCTCGCGATGAGACCGGAGAAAATCGGGAAATTCGCAGAAACAGACATACTATCGGGCGGCGTTGGAACCGGCTTTTCGCTAAAATTCATTCCCACGGATTTACGAAAAACCGAGAACTATTTAGTTCAATAACAACTCTCTAAAATCTCCATCATCGCCGATTCCTTTCATAATGAAAGATTCGGTTGAAGACGCGAATTTACCGCAACTCGAGATCCTTGCGATACACGATAATTCTGCGTTTCAGAGCGAAATTTCCTGGGCAGTTGTGTATATGACTGACTCTTCCGAGAAGCAGACACGCGAGCCCGCATCCGTACAAGCGAAATCGACCTCGGTCGAATCGAATTCGTCGACTGCACCGGCTTACGGAGAAAAATGAAGAACCAGAAGCAAAAATTTCGCGATTGACGGCGATTCCATCCATCACCTGTACGAACGTGCCGGTGCCGCGTACTACGTTACCGTTTTCCAGCGTCCGGATGGCGCCGTCTTTATTCAGACTGATCGCGACTATGCCAAGCGCGTCGAGCGTTACCATCTCACCCGCTGCGTAAAATCGCTAACATCTCCGCGCCCGAATCGATTGCGCCGTTGTGGTTGCGATCCAGCACGAGGAAACCATCGCCCGTGCTGATCCAGCCCGTGTGCGTTCGACTACCGCCGCCGTCAAAATCGAAATAGGCTGTGGAGTCGTCCGGATTGATGGTCTGGATACCGTCGCCGTCGAAGTCGAGAATCAATGGATCGATCATGCCCAGAGCAAGGCCGAGTTGCTTGAAGAAGTCATAAATCCCGAAAGGCAGGTCGAATGCAGGAAACGTAAGACTGCCGAGTAGCGAGTCATCGCCATTAGCGAACCCGTCTCGGATCATTTCAACCTGAAGCGAGTTCAGCGTCGGCCAGATCTGCCCTTCGAAACCCGACGGGTTAAGGCCGGCTACTTCTAGCGCTTTCCAGACAAAGTCGATGCAGCTGTTGTTTAAACCGTTGTATTGCAGATCGAAGCCGTAGACTGCGGGACTCGCCGCGAACGCAACGATGGAGGCATACTGCGCGTCCGTTATTTCAATTGTGTTTATGTAGGTGCGAGTTTGATAATTTGCATCGTCATCATCATATAGGCGTCCCTGAGCGAACGGCTGGCCATGATGATCTTCGTCAGGGGCGAATCCGTAGCTTTGGGAAATGCCATGGCCGTTGTCCAGCACAAATCACATGTGACCTACCGCGGACGCACCGCCGTCAGCCATCGGCGTTCCGCGACCTGCGATCTTTATCGTAATTCTTGGCATGACAACCTCACTTATTTACCCAAATATGCTTGAACAACTGATAGTTGTGTTTCGACTTTAGAAAGCTGAGGTGCCCCAAGCAGCGTGGACGCCCGAATTACATAGCGACCCGGTTCGAGCTTGATCAACATTAGCCTGGCATTGAGCGTCTGTCCCCATGAGGACAAGCGTGGTGACGAGACGATTTGCTCCGTCAAGAGACTCTCGTCCTCACCTAAAATTTTCCATATGGAAACTCGCACGGTGACCGGTGCCCCACGCTCGTCAAATGCTGTCCCAGACATTTTCATTCCGCCTACTAACGCCCATACCCGCTCCCGGTCAGCAGGATTTTCGCTCTGAAAGAAGTATTTCAGATTGACAGCGCAAAAGAATTCCTTATCGACAACAAAATTCACCGAAACATCGTTTCCGGACGTGGCAAGATTGAATGGCACTGAAATCGGCACTCGGTCTTTCGTATGTTCTCGCTTGCACCCGGCCGTGGCAGTTGAAAACGCAAGGCCGAATATCAGTATTCTTAATATACTCATGTCGAAATTTTCTCCCACTGACACTTCACAAACCGTATCAATTTATGATCTGTAGGCAGTTGTTTTACAACCGCCGCAATCTGAAAAACCCGGCACTCTTTGAAAGTTAAGACTTTCAAAAAATAAAATTACCAACAGATATTCGATCGCATAGACAAGATGCCTATCTCCGAAAACGAGCATTCACAAATCGATCACAAGATCCGGGCGCCGTGTAGAGACAATTGGATTCGACGATAGCGATTAAAAAATTCGAAACCGATTTCTTTCGATATGAAAGAATCAACGACAGGGCGAATTTATCGCACCCGAAAGCTTTGGCGCTACCCGGTTATTCCGCGTTTGTGACCGAAATTTCCGGCGCGTGTAGTACGGACGAAACCCGTTTGCAATACATGACGTGTGAACAGGCAATCCGCGCTATCCGGAAGCTCAAACTCATTCGGATCAAGACAACCGACTGCGTCGGCTTATAGAGAAGAATCGGCATAGGGGACGGCCATGAGGCCGTACCCCTGCCACACCACCCGGCATGCGGGTCCGCACCGGGCGGTTCGGGAAGTTG
>NZ_CAJQYY010000032.1 GCF_907164575.1 Paraburkholderia gardini | reverse complement strand
GGGGGCCGCGCGGGGGCGGCCCCCCCGCGGGGGCGCCGCCCACCAATCCGGCAGGCAACGCCGCTTTTATTTTGCCCGCACGGCGGTACCCGACTGCGCCAGCTGTTCGCGACGCTGCTCGCCCTGCCGCGCAAGCATCCAGCCGGGATACTCCGACGGCAGTGTGCTCACTTCGTCGAGCTTCGCCAGTTCATCGGCGGACAGCGTGACCTGCGTCGCCGCGATGTTGTCGTCAAGCTGCTCGATCTTTTTGGCGCCGACAATCACCGTCGTGACCGCGCGCTGATGCAGCAGCCACGCAAGCGCGATCTGCGCAACCGACACGCCTTTGGCCTCTGCAATGCCACGCATCGCGTCGATGCAGTCGAACGCGCGGTCCCGATTGACTGGCGGAAAATCGAACGTCGTGCGCCGGCTGCCTGCTTCGCCTGGCTGGTCGCGCCCATACTTGCCGCTCAGCAGGCCGCCCGCCAGCGGGCTCCACACCATGAGCCCGAGCCCTTCGCCTTGCAGCATCGGAACCAGTTCGCGCTCGAGATCGCGGCCGGCAAGCGTGTAATACGCCTGCAGCGTCTCGAAGCGCGCGAGGCCCAGACGTTCCGCGATACCGAGCGCCTTCACGATCTGCCACGCAGCCCAGTTCGACACGCCGACGTAACGCACGTGTCCATGCTGCACGAGCGTATCGAGTGCGCGCACGGTTTCCTCGACGGGCGTAGCCGGATCGAAACCGTGGATCTGGTACAGGTCGACGTGATCGAGTTGCAGACGCTTCAAGCTCGCCTTCACGCCGTCGATGATGTGAAACCGCGATGCACCCCGCGCATTCGGAAACTCGCCGGTTTGCCCGAACACCTTCGTCGCGACGACGACACTGTCGCGCGGCACCTTGAGATTCTTCAGCGCCTGTCCGGTGATCTGCTCGGAAAGACCTTCTGAGTAGACGTCGGCGGTATCGATGAAATTGATGCCGGCATCGAGCGCGCGACCTACAAGACGCTCGGCATCGGCCTGCTGCAGATCGCCAATCTGTTTCCATATGCCCCCGCCGCCGCCAAACGTCATCGTGCCCAGGCACAGCTCGGAAACGAACACGCCGGTACGGCCCATCTGGTTGTATCGCATCTCAACGCTCCGTGAGTGAAGAAGGCAACGTATGAGAATACTGCACACGTCGAAAGTCTTCATGACGGCCATTGCGCTGAAAGCTTATGGTCAGGAAAGTCTGCCGCGATTGCGTCTGACCCGCGTCTGAACCGGAAACCTGAACATTGAACCGGGCATGCCCGGCATTCAATCGTCATGCTATTAAACGGATTTTGAATTTTCCTGGAATAAACCTATAACTCACTGAACCCGTGGTTGATGCCGCCCCCGCTGTCATTTAACGGAAGGACGTATCAATGAAGCGATCGTTTGAAATCGGTGTCGGCAGCGTTGTCATGCTTGTCGAAATCATCTTCCAGCCCAATGCCGATGCGGCATGCTCGACCACTTCCCCACCCAGCAACACCACCGTCACCTGCAGCGGCGCCAACACGCCTTCCGTCATCACCCCAATCACCAGCACCGGCGTTACGATCAATCTCGATCCGACCACCGCCGCAAGCTTCGTACGCTCGGCGACCGCCATGGGTTTCAGCGTCGATCACGCCAGCACGATCACGAGTAACGGCAATTTCTCGCTGACTGGCAGCGGCGGCACCGGTACAGCGCGTGGCGCGGTACTGCTGGGCGCCACGAACAACAACCAGTTGACGAATACAGCGACAGGCGTCATCAGCACGACGGGGGCATTCAACGACGGCATGGCGGCCAATGGCAGCGGCAACACGCTGACCAACAACGGACGGATCACGACGGCCGGCCCCAACGCCTACGGCATGACCGCGGCGTGGGGGCAAACGAACTCAGGACAGTTGAACAACACGATCGTGAATACAGGCAGCGTATCGACGTCGGGCAGCAACGCGCGGGCGGCTTCGATTCTCGGCGGCAGCGGGCTGATCAACAACAGCGGCACGCTTTCGACGACGGGCGCCGGGAGCCCCGCCGCGTACATGCAGGGCAACAACGATAGTCTGATCAACACCGGCACGATCTCGGCGAGCGGCAGCGCCTCGGACGCCGTGTTCTCCAACACAGTTGGATCGAGCTTCACGGCGCAGATCGAAAACCGCGCGGGCGGCAGCATCATCAGCCAGAACGGGTCGGCTATCCACACGCTCAACGGCAACACGACGATCATCAACGCGGGGTTGCTGCAAAGCGGCGTCGGCACGGCGATCACGATGGGCAACGGCAGCAACGCGCTGATCCTGCAAACCGGCTCGGTGATCAACGGCAGCGCCGATGGCGGTGCCGGCAGCAATACGGTGACGCTGCAGGGAACCGGCACCGCCGCGAACGCATTCACGAACTTCCAGACACTGCTGATGCAGGGCACGCAATGGGACTGGACAGGCACCGGCACGTTCACGACAGCGCGTGTGCAAAGCGGCACGCTGAATCTGACCGGCACGCTCGGCAGCACGACGGGCGCACTCGTCGACGCAGGCGCGACATTGCAGGCAACCTCGCAGAACCTGCCCCTGACCGTGACGGACAACGGGTTCGTGCGCTTCGCGCAGAGCGCTACCGGCACTTACGCCGGTCTGATCGGCGGCACGGGTGTCGTCGAGAAAAGCGGCGCGGGCACATTGACGCTCGCGCCCACGGCAGCCGGCGGCAACACATATTCGGGCAGCACCCTGATCGACGGCGGCACGCTCGCGGTCGGCGCGGACAACGCACTCGGCGCCGGCACGGGCGGTGTGACGTTCGATGGCGGCACGTTGCAGCTGGCCCAGACGTTCGATCTCGCAGGCACGCGCGCCATCACATTGAACGCCGGTGGCGGCACGATCGATACGCAGTCGTTTTCGTCGACGCTCGCGCAGCCCGTGACCGGCGCAGGCGGCCTGACGAAAGCCGGCAGCGGTTCGCTCGTGATGAACGGCACAAGCACCTACAGCGGCGCGACGAACGTCGCGGCGGGCACGCTCGCTCTGGGCGACGCGGCGCACGCCAGCGCGGCGCTGACGGGCGGCGGCAACACAACGGTGGCGGCGGGCGCGACGCTCGGCGGATATGGCAGCGTCACCGGCGCGGTTTCGAACAGCGGCACCATCGCGGTCGCGAACGCACTGCCCGCCTTTGCCGATGCTGCAAACGGCAACTTCACGGTCAACGGATCGCTCGTGAATGCGGGACTCGTGCAGATCGGCGGCAACGGCGTGGGCAACCAGCTGGTCGTCAACGGCAACTACACCGGCCAGAGCGGTGTGGTCGCGCTGAACACGGTCGTCGAATCCGACAATGCCGCCTCGGACAGGCTCGTGCTGAATGGCGGCGCAGGGAGCGGGACCACCAGCCTGAAGGTCACGAACGTCGGCGGCAACGGTGCGCAGACGGTCGCGAACGGCATCGAAATCGTCTCGACAGCGCAGGGCGCGAGCACCACGCCCGACGCCTTCACGCTTGCGGCGCCAGTGAAGGCCGGCGCGTATTCGTACTTTCTCGCGAAAGGCGGCGTGACGGGCGGCACCAGCGACAACTGGTATCTGCGCAATACCGTCGCGCCCCTCCCCTCGGTCGCGGCACCCGACGGCGACACCGGCATACCGGTCGCGGCCGCGGGCACACCGCCGCTGCCCGCCCCGCCGCCGGCGGGATCGGATCCCGTGCCGCTGTATCGCCCCGAAGTGCCGGTCTACGCGGTCATGCCCGCCGTCGCGCGGCAACTCGGCGTGCTGCAGGTCGACACGTTCCACGAACGTGAAGGCGAGCAGTCGTTGCTCACGGAGACAGGCACGGTGCCGGCTGCCTGGGGACGCGTCTGGGGCGGTCACAGCGATTTTCGCGAGGACGGCACCGCCAGCCCCGGTTTCGACGGTTCGGTCTTCGGCGCGCAGGCGGGCCACGATCTCTACGCCGACTCGAACGCGAGCGGTCATCGCAACCACTACGGCCTGTTCGCCGGCTTCGCGCGCGCCACGGGCGACGTCGAGGGTTTCGCGCTTGGCACGCCGAATCTCGACGCCGGGCATCTCTCGGTCGACGCTTACAGTCTCGGCGGCTACTGGACGCATATCGGACCAGGCGGCTGGTACACGGACGCCGTGCTGATGGGCAGTTCGCTCACGATGACCCCGGTCTCGCGCGACAACGTGGGCGCGACGACACACGGCACGGCGGTGACGGGATCGCTCGAAGGCGGGCTGCCGGTTCCGCTCACCACAGGCCTGACGGTCGAACCGCAGGCGCAGCTGATCTGGCAGCACCTGTCGGTGAACGACCTGAACGACGGCATCTCCACAGTCAGCTTCAACAACGGCAACACCTTCCTTGGACGGATCGGCGTGCGTCTGCAGGGGCACTTCGATGCAATGGGTGCGAACTGGCAGCCGTGGCTGCGCGTGAACGTGCTGCGCTCGTTCGGATCGGACGACAAGGCGACGTTCGCGGGCACAACCGTGATCGGCACGACCGTCGGGCAGACCGCCGGGCAGATTGGCGCGGGCGTGGTCGCAAGGATCAGCCGGGCGGCAAGCCTCTTCGCGACGGCAAGCTGGCTCACCAACCTCGGCGGCCCCCATCAACGGACCGTGCTCGGCGACGCAGGCGTGCGCTGGGCCTGGTAGGCGCGTGGTTGTGTGGTTGCGCGGTTGCGTTTGCCTGCGCGCGTGATGAAGCCAGACGGCAGCGCATAAGCCGCTTTTTCTCGGGCACGATGCCGATACCCAACCCGCACCCGTTTTCGCGGCGCTGGCACGGGTTGCGAAAACCTGCCAGACTTTCCGTTCGACCACCGAAACGGACGGTGCCCGCCGCCCTCTGGAAATGGCACGTCGCGCCCCTACCTACGGCTCCATGACACCTGGCTCTTTCGCAACAGATGCGCTGGCAGGATTTCATCCGGCGCTCGCCAGCTGGTTTCTCAAGACGTTCCCCGCGCCCACCGACGCCCAGGCGGCCGCCTGGCCGCAGATCCGCGGCGGCCGCTCGACGCTCGTCGCCGCGCCAACCGGTTCCGGCAAGACGCTGACCGCGTTTCTGTCGGCCATCGACGAACTCGTCAGGGAAGGCATCGCGAACAATGGCGAGCTGCCCGATGAAACGCTCGTCGTCTATGTGTCGCCGCTAAAGGCGCTGTCGAACGATATCCGCATCAATCTGCAAACGCCGCTCGAAGGCATCGCGAACGAACTGGCCGCGCTCGGCCTGCCCCCGCTCGATATCCGTACCGCCGTGCGCACCGGCGACACCACGCAGCAGGAGCGCACCGCGCTGCGCAAACGCGCGCCGCACATTCTCGTCACCACGCCCGAATCGCTTTACGTGCTGCTCGGTTCCGGTTCAGGCCGTCGCATGCTGTCGACGACGCGCACGGTCATCGTCGACGAAATTCATGCGATTGCCGGCGGAAAGCGTGGCAGCCATCTTTCGCTCAGTCTCGAACGGCTCGATGCGTTGTGCGGACGGCGTCTGCCGCGCATCGGCCTCTCCGCGACGCAAAAGCCGGTTATGGCGGTCGCGCGCTTTCTGACCGGTGGCGCCGCGATCGACGACCCCGCGCCTGCCGACTGCGCGATCATCGACGTCGGTCACGTTCGCGCGCGCGACCTCGCGCTGGAGCTGCCACCGGTGCAACTCGAAGCGGTGATGGCGAACGAAGTGTGGGAACGCGTCTATGACCGTCTCGCGGAACTCGTCGCGCTGCATCGCACGACGCTCGTCTTCGTCAACACGCGACGCATGGCGGAGCGCGCGGCGCGGCATCTGACCGGGCGGCTCGGCAAGGAAGCGGTGGCCGCGCATCACGGCAGCATGGCGAAGGAACACCGGTTCGACGCGGAGCAGCGCCTGAAGCGCGGCGACCTGCGCGTGCTGATCGCGACGGCTTCGCTCGAACTCGGCATCGATATCGGCGACGTCGATCTGGTCTGCCAGATGGGTTCGCCGCGCGGCATCGCGCCGTTTCTGCAGCGCGTGGGCCGCTCGGGGCACCAGGTGGGCGGCATGCCTAAAGGGCGGCTCTTTCCCACCTCGCGCGACGACCTGATCGAATGCGCGGCATTGCTCGACTGCGTGCGGCGCGGCGAACTCGATACGCTCACCATCCCACGCGCGCCGCTTGATGTGCTGGCGCAACAGATCACCGCGGAAGTCGCGAACGAGGAATGGAGCGAAGACGCGCTCTTCGAACTCTTTCGTCGCGCGGCGCCGTACGCAACCCTCGCGCGCGAGCAGTTCGACGCCGTGCTGCGCATGCTCGCCGAAGGCTATACCACGCGTCACGGCGCACGCGGCGCGCACCTCCATCGCGACGCGGTGAACGGCATGCTGCGCGGCCGGCGCGGCAGCAGGCTCGTCGCGGTCACGTCAGGCGGCACGATTCCCGAGAACGCCGATTACGCGGTGATTCTCGAACCGCAGGGCGTCAACATCGGCACCGTGAACGAAGACTTCGCGGTTGAAAGTCTCGCGGGCGACGTGTTTCAGCTCGGCAATACGTCGTACCGCATCCTGCGCGTCGAAACCGGCCGCGTGCGCGTGGAGGATGCGCACGGGCAGTCGCCGAACATTCCGTTCTGGCTCGGCGAAGCGCCTGGGCGTAGCGACGAACTGTCGATGGGCGTCGCGCGGTTGCGCGGCGAGATCGACCGTCTCCTCGCACCCACACCCGAAACGTCGGACGTTGCACGCGCAACCAGTGTGTTGGCGAGCGATGGCGATGGCGATGGCATCGTCCTCGCCGAAGCCGAAGCCGAAACCGAAACCGAAACCGCGACGCTCGCGCCGCGGATCGACCACGCGATCGACTGGCTGACCGGACATGTCGGCATCGATGAATCCGCCGCGCGGCAGATCGTCGAATATCTCGCGCGGGCGCGCTCGGCGTTACGCGTTTTGCCGTCGCAGGATACGCTCGTGATGGAGCGCTTCTTCGACGAATCGGGTGGCACGCAGCTTGTCATTCATGCGCCGTTTGGCAGCCGCCTGAATCGCGCGTGGGGTCTGGCGCTGCGCAAACGCTTTTGCCGCACGTTCAATTTCGAACTGCAGGCCGCCGCCACCGAGGACGCGATCATTCTTTCGCTGACCGGCAGCCACAGTTTCGTACTCGATGATGTGTGGCGCTATCTGCATTCGAATACCGCTGAACACCTGCTGATCCAGGCGCTGCTCGACGCGCCGCTCTTCGGCGTGCGCTGGCGCTGGAACGCGACGACCGCCCTTGCGTTGCCGCGCTACAGCGGCGGTCGCAAGACGGCACCGCAAATCCAGCGCATGCGCAGCGACGATCTGCTCGCCGCCGTGTTTCCGGACCAGGCCGCGTGCCTCGAAAACATCGTCGGTGAACGCGACGTGCCCGCGCATCCGCTCGTCGAGCAGACCATCGACGACTGTCTGCATGAAGCGATGGATACCGATGGCTGGCTCGCGCTGTTGCGACGTATCGAAGCGGGCACGTTGACGCTCGTCACGCGCGATCTGCCGGCCCCCTCGCCGCTCGCCGCCGAAATTCTCACGGCGAAGCCCTACGCCTTTCTCGACGATGCGCCGCTCGAGGAACGCCGCACCCAGGCCGTGCTGAACCGCCGATATACCGATCCCGCATCCGCCGACGATCTCGGCGCGCTCGACCCCGAGGCGATCGAAAGCGTGCGTCGTGAAGCGTGGCCGGAAGCGCGCAACGTGGATGAAATGCATGAAGCGCTGACGGGTCTCGCCTGCATCGGCGAAGCGGAAGCACAGCGCAACGAGGGCTGGCCTGGCTGGCTCGATGCGCTCGCCGCGGGCGGACGCGCGACGCGCATGCCGCTGGATCAGGGCGACGCGTTATGGTGGCCCGCCGAACGCCTCACGTGTCTGCGCGCGATCTATCCCGATGCGCCGCTTCATCCGGCGCTCAAGGCACCGAGGGGCTATACCGAAGCGTGGACTGAAGACGACGCCATCGTCGACGTCGTGCGCGCACGCATGACTGGATCGGGGCCGCTGCCCGTCACGCGGATCGCGGGTCCGCTTGCGTTGCCCGCATCGCGCGTGGCCCAGGCGCTGGTGCGGCTCGAAGCAGAAGGCTACGTGATGCGCGGCCGTTTCACGCCTGGCGCAAGCGAGGAAGAATGGTGCGAACGGCATCTGCTCGCGCGTATCAACCGCTATACGGTGAAGCGGCTGCGTCGCGAAATCGAGCCGGTGGAGCGGCACGATTTCATGCGCTTTCTGTTTGCGTGGCAGCACCTGACACCCGATACGCGCGGCGAGGGACGCGACGCGCTGGCGGCGGTGGTCGATCAGCTCGAAGGATTCCAGGCCGCTGCCGGCGCGTGGGAAGAAGACATCCTGCCCGCGCGTCTCAAGGACTATTCGATCACGGCGCTCGACGAACTGTGCCGTTCCGGCAAGGTGGTGTGGACGCGCCTGACCGGACGCACGAAGGTAGCGAGCGCGCCGGTGCGCAGCACGCCGGTCGTGTTGTTGCCGCGCCGGAACATGAACATCTGGAGCGCGCTCGTCGATACGTCGAAGCCACTGACATTGTCGGCGCGCGCGCAGCACGTGTACGACGCGCTAAAGGAACACGGCGCGATGTTCTTCGACGAGCTGTTAAACGACGTCCATGGCCTCAAGATCGAACTGGAAAACGCGCTCGGCGAACTGGTCGCGGCCGGTCTTGCGAACTCCGACAGCTTCGCGGGTTTGCGCGCGCTGCTCAAACCGGTCGCGAAACGCAACGCCTACTACGGTAGCCGCCGTCCGCGCGGCGCGGGCGCGCTGATCGGCGGCATGGACGACGCGGGTCGCTGGGCGCTGGTGCGGCGGCGCGTAACGCAGCCCACTGGAGGGGTTGCTGTCACACCAGGCCGCACGCCGCCCACCGATCCCGAGGTGCTCGAACATATCGCGATGACGCTGCTGTGCCGCTATGGCATCGTGTTCTGGCGTCTGCTCGAACGCGAGGCCGACTGGCTGCCGCCATGGCGCGAACTGCTGCGCACGCTGCAAAAGCTCGAAGCGCGCGGACTCGTGCGCGGCGGGCGTTTCGTCAACGGACTCGCGGGCGAACAGTTCGCGCTGCCCGAAGCGATTCCCGTGCTTCGCGAAATACGCCGCCATGCGAACGATGGTGCTTTTATCTGCGTATCGGGCACCGATCCGCTGAATCTCGCCGGTACGTTGTTGCCAGGCGACAAGGTGCCTGCGGTGAGCGGCAACCGTCTGCTGTATCGCGATGGGGTGCCGGTGGCGACGCTCGTCGCGGGTACGTTCGGCTATCTCGCCGATTTCGACGCGCAAACACGCGATCGCATGCGAATTGCGCTGATACAGCGCGGCTAGTGCCGCGCACCGCATCGCACCTCAAGCCGCGCAGCCGCATCCCCATACCTGGCTTTAAACCTGCAAATCTGTTAAAGAAAAGGGATTCGCGCGTCGTTAACCCGTTACGAACCCCGTCATTCGGCCACCTGGATACAATGAAGCCAATCTTCGACGGAAGACCGTTTGCCGCCCGACCGCTCGCCAGCGTGAATAACGAGCCGGATGGCGGAGCCTGTCCGGGGGACTCAATGCAGGACGACCAGGATCATCAGGTGCTTTTTGCACACTTCGGCACGACCAGCCCATGCTGGCGCCTGTCGAAAGACAGCAACGCGCTGGAGTTGACCGCGGAAACCGGAGCCGGCCCCGCCGACGTCGCCATCGCCCTCACCGTCCAGCAGGCCGCGCAGATCCGCCGCCTGACCGGCATTACCTCGAACCTGATCCTCGATATTCGTCTGTTCGGCGAACCGTTGCGCCTGCATCTGGTTGGCCGGAAGCTGAACGGCTCCTCGTGGGCCGGCACGGCGTCCGCCTATTCCGATACCGAATCCGTCGCGCGCGATCTGGTGCATGGCCTGTCGTTTGCCGAACAGGTCGTGTCGGAAGTCAATTCGCTCGTCGTGATTCTCGACCAGGCGGGACGCATCCAGCGCTTCAATCGTCTCGGCGAAGAACTGTCCGGCATGAAGGAAGAAGACGTTATCGGCAAAAACGTCTGGGCGCTCTTCATGTCTTCCGAGGATGGCGCGGCGTCGAGCTTCAATATCAGCGGATTTTTCAACCGCGGCGTGTCGTACGAAGTCGAGCGGCTCGTGAAAACCGTCCACGGCGAGCGTCTGTTCCTGTTTCGCAACAAGTTCGTGAAAAGCGGCAGCGGTGTCGACGAGCAGTTCCTGATCTGCTCGGGCACCGACATCACCGAGGAACGCCGCGCCCAGGCACGCCTTTCGGAGCTGGCCAATACCGATTCGCTCACGGGCCTGCCGAACCGCAACGCGATCCAGGACCGCATCCGCCTGGCGATCGAATCCGCGAAGGAAGGCGAATCGACCGGCATTCTTTTTCTCGATCTCGACAACTTCAAGAAGGTCAACGACCACTATGGACATGTGTTCGGCGACCGGCTGATCCAGGACGTGTCGTCGGCGATCCGCGGCTGCCTCGATGCGGGCGATACGCTCGCGCGGCTCGGCGGCGACGAATTCATCGTGCTCGCGGTCGACGCGACCCGCTCCGCACTCGAAGCGACCGCGCAGCGCATCCTCGAACGGTTGCGCACGCCGTTCAGCCTCGGGCTCGTCGAGGTCTACACGGGCTGCTCGATCGGTATCGCGCTGTGCCCGGAGCATGGCGACAGTCTCGAATCGGTGATCCGCTCCGCCGACACCGCGATGTACGTTGCGAAAGACGAAGGCAAGCGCACCTGCCGCGTGTTTTCTCCGGAGATGGACCACAAGGTCGCCGAGTACATGTGGCTCGATACGAACCTGCGGCGCGGCCTCGAGGAAGGCCAGCTCACCCTGCTCTACCAGCCGAAGCTGGAGCTCGCCACGGGCGTCGTCAGGAGCGTCGAGGCGCTGGTGCGCTGGAATTCGCCGGAGCGCGGCCAGATCCAGCCAAACGAGTTCATCGGTTATGCCGAGGAATCCGGCCTGATCGGACCGCTCGGCCGCTGGGTCATGCAGACCGCGGCGCTGCAGGCGGCCGCGTGGAAAGCGCAGGGGCTGGATCTGCGCGTGGCGATCAACGTCTCGGCGCGGCAACTGGTGGATACCGCCGTGGTGCGACATTTCCGCGAAGCGCTCGAACGCGCGGATCTCGAAAGCTGTCTCGTCGATCTGGAGCTGACGGAAAGTTGCCTGATCGAAGACGAAGCCGCCGCGATCGACCTGATCACACAATTCCGCGAACTGGGCGCGCAGGTGCATCTGGACGATTTCGGCACGGGTTATTCGTCGCTGTCGCAACTGGGCCGGATTCCGCTCGACATGATCAAGCTCGACCGCAGTTTCGTGCGCTCGATCGACGCCGACAAGAAGGCGCAGGCGCTGGTGCGCTCGATGGTGGCCGTGGCGCAGGAACTGGAACTGAAAGTGGTCGCCGAAGGGATCGAAACTGAAGCCGAAGAAGTCTTCATGAAGGGGCTCGGCGTCGAATACGTGCAGGGGTTCCGTTATGCCCGCCCGATGCCCGTCGCGGAATTCGAGGCGTGGTTGCGCGACAGACAGAAAATCAGGCTCATCGCCTGACAGCCTGCTGTCGCGCTTACTGCTACTGCCATTACCGGTTACCGTTTTCTGTTGTTGCCGGCCGTGCTGGTTCGGGTCCGGGTGCGGCCATGGCTGACGGGATGAGCACTACGCCACGTTCGCGCTTGGCGCCGGGCTCGCGCGCAGATTCGACGTGCGGCGGTTCTGCACCATCACGAGACGTTCCATGAACGCGAGATCCTTTTCCTCGATCGTGAACGCCGCCTCGACCCAATCCTCCGTGATCTCCATCAGCTCGGCTCGCGAGAGCTGCAGCACACGCTGACGCGCCCGCATCATCGCGCGAATGCCGTTCAGCTTCGGGCGCATCGTATCGATGAAGGTGCGCGTGGCGATATATGCCTCGCCCGGTTCGAACAGCTGGTCGACGAGCCCGCGCGCCGAATGCCATTCCGCCGTGTGCGATTCGCCGACACCGATCAGTTCCTCCGCAAGGCGCATGCCCGCCTTGCGCGCGACGAGCGAATAGCCACCCATGCCCGGGAACAGATTGAACGCGATTTCGGGGAAGCCCATGCGCGCGTCGTTCTGGGCGAGCAGGAAATGGTGTGCGAGCGCCGCCTCGAAGCCACCGCCGAGCGCCGTGCCCTCCACCATCGCGATCGAGATCGCGCCGGTGTCGAAACCGCGCGCCGCCGCATGCACACAATCGACGCAGGAACGCGCATAGGCCAACAGCTCCTCGCGCTTGCCGGTACGGATCGCATCGGAAAAAAAGTCGAGATCGCCGCCGACGTTGAATATCGACGGAATCAGCGAGCCGGTCACCCAGAAGTCGATCGGCAGCTTCGACTCACGCGCGGAACGCGCGAGGCTCAGGATGTCATGCACCAGCTCAATGTTGAAACACGGACGTGGTTGAGCACGCAACATCATCCACATGATGTTGCGGCCTTCTTCGTAGTAGGCGGAAATTTGCGACAGATTGCCAGCTTCCAGGAAAGGACGGCAGGCGTGATGGTTACGGAGATTCATTTTTTGGTCCTCATCAGGTATTTTAAATACGGGTAAAGCAATGGGAGCCTAAAACAGACCGGAATCCCGTGGGGAGCGGGGGCGAACAGAACATGGCAAATCCCTATATGGATTTCATGCTTGCTAAAGGAAGAAACGGATGCGTGTCGAACTGAGCCGCCCCGTCGGCACACGATTTCACGCGTACCGTGGCGCCTCGGCGACGCCTGCGGCACGCTGGAGGAAAACTTCCAGACGCGCGATGAAATAAAGCTGATTGAAAGAATTCAGCGAGATGATGGTGGCAAGGCCCACATTTTTTATTGAATTTGCATAGGTAAAAATTCCGCTTTTCGACAATATGTGGCGAATTAAGGAATTGGTACGCAAAAAGACGCGTTTGTCCTCATTGCAGACAATGCGCTTTATAGATATGGGAATAGACGGGGAAGCGGACGGCCCGGCCGCGCAATCCGGCGGATTGCGCTTTCATCAAAAGCCGACGGTGCCCGCGGTGGCGTTCAGTAGAGTTTTTGCGCCCACGTCTCGACGTCGGACGCCGGCATGCCGGCGTCGCGCGCGGCATCGAGGATCTGTTGCCACGTAGCCGGATCGACCGGCACACCCTGGGCGCTACGCTCGTCGCGCGTGGCACGTTCCGGCTCACCCGGCACGAAAATACGCCCGGTGCCGGCTGCGAGCGGCGACGCTTTTACCCATTCGACGAACGCGTCCGCTTCTGCTTCGGCGTTTGGCGCATCGAACGCGTTGGGGTCGAGGATCACCGACAACATGCAGTTGACGATCGCGTTCGTCGTGCCGAGCGTATCGGCGTGCGTGGTAAAGCCGCCGGACAGCGCGCCGCCGAATATCTCGCACATCGCCGCAAGACCAAAGCCCTTGTGGCCGCCCATCGGCGTCAGCGATCCGAACGGCGCTTCCATCATCACCCGGGGTTCGACGCTCGGACGCCCTTCGTGATCGATCAGCGAGCCCGGCGGCGTCTCCTTGCCCTGGTTGAACGCCACGCGCGCCTTGCCATACGCGATCGCGCTGGTGGCGAAGTCGAGCACGAGCGGCGGCTTGCCCGCGCGCGGGAACGCAGCGCAAAACGGATTCGTGCCGATGCGCCGGTCCGTGCCGCCGAACGGTGCGACAAGCGGATCGCCCGCCACGTTGACAAAGTGAAACGACACCAGCCCGGCTGCGGCGCACTGTTCGGCCCAGTGGCCGATGCGCCCGATGTGATGCGCACCGCGCAACCCCACTGCGCAGACGCCCAGCTTTTTCGCGCGCGCGACGCCGAGTTCCATCGCCTCGAACGCAACGACCTGGCCGAAGCCCCTGTTACCTTCGACGGTGAGGACCGCGCCCGCGTCGCGCACGACCTGCGCATGCAGGTTCAGCTTGAGCTCGTTATCGCGCATCGACGCCACGTAACGCGGAATCATGCCGACGCCGTGCGAATCGTGCCCGGTCAGGCTGGCCGCAACCAGATGGTCGGCGACCAATGCGGCTTCGCGCGGCGCACTGCCCGCCGTCTCCCAGATCGCACATACGAACGCGTGCAGTTGAGCGGCATCGATACGCAGCGGCATCGGTTGTTTCGTAGCGTGCGGGGCGTTCATCTCGTTGCGCCGTTAGTGGTCTGAATAGTCTGGATGGCCTGAAAAATCGCTGGCACGTTATCCGGGGGCCGCCGCGATCACTTCGGCGACGGTGGCCGTCAGCTTCTTCGCATACGGCACGTGCAGGAATTCGTTCGGGCCGTGTGCGTTGGATTTCGGGCCAAGCACGCCGCACACCATGAACTGCGACTGCGGAAAGCCTTCCTTCAACACGTTCATCAGCGGGATCGTGCCGCCCTGCCCGATGTACGCGCAGTCCGCGCCGTAGTGCTGCTGCGATGCGCCATTGAGCGCGGACGCGAGCCACGGCGCGAGGTCCGGCGCGCTCCAGCCGGTGGCCGCACCCTGATCCGGCCTGAACGTGACCTTCGCGTTGTACGGCGGATCGAATTCGAACAACGCCTTCAGGGTGGTCACGGCCTGCGCGGCGTCGATGAGCGGCGGCAACCGCAGCGACAGCTTGAATGCCGTGCGCGGGCGCAGCACGTTGCCCGCATCGGCAAGCGAAGGCAGGCCGGCCGCGCCCGTCACCGAGAGCGACGGACGCCACGTCGAATTCAGCAGTGCTTCCTGCGGATCGGTCGTGGTGGGCAGTACCTGACGGCCATCCTGGCCGCAGGCCCATGGGATCTTCTTCCATACGTCGTCGCCGAGAATCCGCGCGGTGGCTTGCGCTTCGCGCAGCCGCCCAGCCGGAATCGCGCAATGAAAACCCTTCGGCAGCAGATTGCCGGTCGACGCGTCTTCGAGACGTTCGAACAGCTGGCGCATGATGCGAAAGCTCGATGGCGTGATGCCGCCATAGCCGCCCGAATGAATGCCTTCGTCGAGCACCTGCACTTCCAGGTCGCCCGCGACGAGACCGCGCAGCGACGTGGTCAGCCACAACTGGTCGTAATTGCCCGCACCCGAATCGAGGCAGACCACGAGTCCGACCTTGCCGAGTCGCTCGCGAAGCGCATCGACGTACGGCAGCAGATCGTAGCTGCCCGATTCCTCGCAGGTTTCGATGATGCCGACGCAACGCGAACGCTCGACACCCTGCGCATCGAGCGCTGCCAGCGCGGTCAGGCTTGCGTAGATCGCGTAGCCGTCGTCGGCGCCGCCGCGGCCGTACAGCTTGCCGTCCTCGAGTTTCGGCGTCCACGGGCCGAGGTCGTTGCGCCAGCCCGAGAATTCCGGCTGTTTGTCGAGGTGACCGTACAGCACGATGGTCTCGGTGCTGCCTGAGCGCGTCGCCGCTGTTTCGAAGAAGATCACCGGCGTGCGGCCCGGCAGGCGCACGATTTCCAGCGTGAGACCGCGTACCGGCTGCTGTTCGGCCCATTGCGCGGCGTCGGTCACGACGCGTTCGATATAGCCGTTTCCGACCCAGTCCGGATCGAACGCGGGGCTTTTGGCCGGTACCGCGATGTAGTCCGTCAACGCGGGCACGATCTCGTCGTTCCATTTGCGCTCGACGAACTCCCGAAGTGCCTGGTGATCGACCTGCTGAGCCTGCTGGGTGGTGTCGTCAGAAATCATGATGGCCCTCCGCGCGTGCAAAACGCCAATCATAGTCCTCGCACGACGATCATGAAACGCTTCATGACGCGCGCCATCCGTTCGACAGGCGCGATGCACGATCACCGCGTTCGCGCGACAATCGCCAGACACGCCACGCGTCCAGGAGCCGTCATGGGAGTCAGCCTGATTGTTCAGGCCATTGGAGCCGCGATCGCGCTTGCGGTCTATTTCCTGCCGGCGATTCTCGCGGACCGTCGCAAGCGCCGCGACGTGCTCGTGATCGCGCTCTTCAACGCCGTGCTCGGATGGACGGTGTTCGGCTGGGGGCTCGCGCTCTACTGGGCGCTGCAGCCGAATCCACCCGTCAACGTCGCCGGTGAAGTGGTCGCGACGCGGCGTAGCGCGGCGATGCGCGGATTTTCGAAGCAACTGGTCGAGCGTGTACGGATGCGCGCGTCGCGCGCCGCGACGCGCGACCGGCCCATGAAGTAGCCACACGACACTCACCAGAGAGACTGGATGGAAACGACACCGTTCCTCATTGCGATTCCCGAAACGCAGGTACTCGCGCTCAGCGCGCGGCTGGAGCATACGCGCTGGCCCGATCACTACGACGGCTCGCCGTGGGCGCTCGGTGTCGATCCTGCGTATGTGCGCGAACTCGCGCAGTACTGGGCGAAAGGCTACGACTGGCGCGGCGCCGAGCAGCGCCTGAACCGCGAGCCGCAGTTCGTCGCGCAGGTGGGCGGCCTCAATATTCATTATGTGCATCGGCGGGGCGTCGGACCGAGGCCCTATCCGCTCGTGCTCACACACGGCTGGCCGGGGTCGTTCATCGAGTTCATGGAACTGCTGCCGCATCTGTGCGATCCGGCGTCGGTCGGCGCGGACCCGGCCGATGCGTTCGACGTCGTAGTGCCCTCGCTGCCCGGCTTCGGCTTTTCGGAGCGGCCGGCGAAACCGGGCACGTCAGCATTCGCGACGGCGGACCTGTGGGCCGGACTGATGCACGGGCTTGGCTATGAACGCTTCGGCGCGCAGGGTGGCGATCTCGGCGCGGCGGTTTCGATTGCGCTTGCGTTACGGCATCCGCAACACGTCGACGGCATCCATCTGAATTACCTGCCCGGTTCATACGAGCCCCCGCTTACCGCCGGCGATCCGCCCATCACACCGCGCGAACAGACCTTCCTCGACGCGAAGGCGACGTGGGCCGCGCTCGAAGGCGGCTACGCGCACGTGCACAGCACGAAGCCGCAGACGCTCGCCACTTCGCTGAACGATTCGCCTGCGGGGCTCGCCGCATGGATCGTCGAAAAATTCCGCACGTGGAGCGACTGCAACGGCGACATCGAAAGCGTGTTCTCCAGGGATGAGCTGCTGACGAACCTGTCGCTCTACTGGTATACGCAGACGATCGCGTCGTCGATGCGCTTTTACTGGGAGATGCGCCTGAAGCCGCTGCGTTTCACGCACGGAGAACGGGTGCGTCCGCCGCTTGGCTTTGCGCGCTTTCCCAGGGAAATCAGCCGGCCGCCGCAATCGTGGATCGAACGCGTGTTCGATCTCACGCAATGGGCCGACATGCCGCGCGGCGGGCACTTCGCCGCGATGGAGCAGCCCGCGCTGCTGGCCGGGGAGATCCGCCGGTTTTTCAGGCCGCTGCGGCGCTGACAGCGTGCCGGGCACCGCGCGATGCTTCTGTTGCGCGCCGCTTCTCGCGCGATTCGTTCACACGTGAAATAATGCCGTGGTCCGCGCGACTGGCGCTGAAAGATGGAGACACCATCGGGAAACGCGGACCGTGAGCACGGTGATGTCGTTACGTGCGCTCTCGTTCTAGCCGCGCGCCTGGGCATTGCCTGATCGTTGTGGATCACTCCGCTACCGATAACTTTTCACGGAGCCATGCAATGCCGCATCTTTCCAGTCTCCTGGCCTTCGGACTCGTCTCCCTCGGGATGGCGCTCACGCCCGGCCCGAACATGCTCTACCTGATCTCGCGGTCCATCTGCCAGGGCCGCACGGCGGGCCTGATTTCACTTGGCGGCGTCGCGCTCGGCTTCGTGTTTTACATGCTGTCCGCGGCACTTGGTATTACCGCGCTGCTGCTCGCGGTGCCGTTCGCGTACGACGCGCTGCGCTTCGGCGGTGCGCTCTATCTGCTGTGGCTCGCGTGGCAGGCCGTGAAACCGGGTGGCCGCTCGCCGTTCCAGGTGCGCGATCTTCCCGCTGACGGGCCCCGCAAACTCTTCGCGATGGGCTTCGTCACGAACATGCTGAATCCGAAAATCGCCGTGCTGTATCTGTCGCTGCTGCCGCAGTTCATCGATCCGCAGCACGGCAGCGTGCTCGCGCAATCGCTGACACTCGGCTCGGTGCAGATCATGATGAGCCTGAGTATCAATGCGATCGTCGCAATCATGGCGGGATCGATCGCGGTGTTCCTCGCGAAACGTCCGGCGTGGATTGTCGTTCAGCGCTGGCTGATGGGGACGGTGCTCACCGGGCTCGCCGTGAAAATGGCGACCGAGGCGCGTCGCTAGCAAGCCTGACGTACGTTATTACGTCAAGACGCGCGTGAAGCGGAACAACGTTGAGCGGCCGCGCGGAAGCGGCCGTTTCAGGAACGTCTCACGATGCAGCAGCCCGACGCGAACGGGCGCGCCGGCGTGAGCGGATGAAAAGAATGACGAAAGCGCGGACAGACGGCGTCGACGCGCAATCAGCGTCCGTAACCGAATCGCACGAACCGCTGCTGTAACTGCACGGAGCCGGCGGAGATGGAGCGCGGCTCGGGCCGCACGCGGTCGAGCGCAAACACGTCCTGGCGCAATTCGCCATGCTCGTCGAACCACTGGCAGACGAGCCAGCTCCCTTCCGCCAGCGCAACGGGCCCCACATGGGTCACGGTCATGCGCGCGCCGCCTGATTTCAGTGTCACCACGTCACCGACGCGGTAGGTGTCGGGTTGCGGCGTATCGGCAGTGTCGAGGGTAGCAGTCAACATAAGTATCCCCGGTACGAATAGATCAATTGCGCCCAGCTGTCGATGCCGCGATGCGTGAACCTGAAACAGGCCACCTGGCGCTGTGTACGACGGGACGCCACCCACTGACGGGCTCCGTTCATTCAGCAGCAGGAACGACAGTCTGGTCTGGAACGTCAAATCAGGCTTTTCGGCGATACAGCGAGCGATGCGAAGGAATATGCAAAGCGTGAAACTTGCATGAAACACAGGACATGGTCGAAGCGGAACTGCCGTGGCTATCCCGAGGTCCGGAATTCATGCAACGCGCAGACAACACTTAAGCAGATTTTGAATGTGAACCGCGATTCAAGCACTGTCGTTCACAAAATCGGACTTCGCCTTCAATCCAGACCTTCGAATTCCGATCACCGGACTGACGTTAAATTCAAAATGCCCGCCAAGATTAACAATCGAATTTTATCCAGGCAAGTGTTTTTTCAATCAATACGGTTTATTACTTTCAGGAACAGATTGAAACATACTGCTGCGCAGGCGGAACGTAACATGCCAGTCAGTGATGCGCCGCCGCAAAAGTCTTGCGGGCAGGCGCACACAGGTTTTCGCAGTCGCGCGCAATTTACATGAAATTCCGGCTGACGGCCTTCTCGTGTCGCAACGATTCCCGGATTCCGTGTCTATTATTAATAAAATTACCACCATGGCTTTCGCGAAGCAGGGTTTTTAATCATCCCTGAACACGCGATGCATACGTGGATTTCTTAAATCCATTAAATATTCACATGAAATCTGGAAATCGTTTTCGCGTCGCAGTAAATGACCCTGACGATTTTGTCATCCGTATGTCAATCAGACGGCTCATCTTTAATTAAAGCGTCATTGCAATCCGGGTTCATCCGGATCACGCATGCCGCGCCGCGATCCGCTGATGCCGGACCAGCAGCATGCTCAAGGCAATGCAGATGAACAACAGCACGGTAGTGATGCCAATACAGACCTGGAACGCGTGCGAATACGCAGCGGCCGTCGTCTGATGCCCGAGTACGCCGAAGAACACCCCGCTGATCGCGGCCGTGCCGAATGCGGCGCCGATCTGCAACGTCGATGAAACGATGCCGGAGGCGAGGCCCGCCTTTTCCGGCACGACCTCGGCGAGCACGATGCGCATCAGCGAAGGCAACACGAGCCCCTGGCCGATCCCCACACAGACGAGACCCAGATAGAAAACCGGTTGCGGAGTCGCGCTCTGGCCGGCGGCCCATGTGACGACCGAAAAGCCCGCCGCCAGCATTGTGAACCCGAGTGTCAGCACATGGCTGCCGATGCGCCGCACGATCGCCGGCGACATGAACGGGCCCACGATAAAGCCCGTCGCGAACGGCATGATGGCGATACCGGAGGCGAACGGCGTCCAGTGCAGGCCGGTCTGCAGATAAATGCCGTAGGTTAGAAAGAACGCGCTTTCACAGTAAAACAGGAACGCCAGCACAAGCCCCGTTGCGAATGCCGGATTGCGGAACAGCTTCAGGTCGACGAGCGGATGGCCGCCCGCGCGTTCGATCCGCCGCTCGACGGCGATAAAGAGCGCGAGCACCGGCACGCTGAGCGCGAACATCACGAAGGTCCATGCGGGCCAGCCGGCTTCGCGCCCATGCGTCATCGGATAGATGACCAGCATCAGCAGCAGCGACAGCAGCCCGACGCCCTTCAGATCGACACCGGTGCTTTCGGCCGGCTGGCTCTCAGGCACGAACCGCCATGTGCCGAGAAACGCCAGGATACCGACTGGAATGTTGAGCAGAAAGATGATTCGCCAGTCGAGGCCGAACGGGCGATAGGTAATCAGCGCACCACCGCCGAGCTGCCCGACGATCGACGAGAGCCCGAAAACAAAGCCGTAAAAGCTCATCACCCTGGTTTGCTGGTGCGTCGGCACGACGGCGCGGATCGTCGCGAGCACCTGAGGCGCCATCACGGCGGCGGCGATGCCCTGCACGATGCGCGAAAGCACGAGCATATGGCCGCTCGTCGCGAAGCCGCACAGCGCCGACGCGAGTACAAAGGCCGCCATGCCGCCCATGAACATGCGCTTGCGGCCAAACAGATCGCCGAGGCGGCCGCCGGTGATCAGCAGCACCGCGTAGGCCGACGCATACGCCGACACGATCAGTTGCAACTGGGCGTCGGTGGCCTGCAGGCCGGTATGGATCGACGGCAGCGCGAGATTGACGATGAAGTAGTCGAGCGGCGCGAGAAAGGCGCCGATGAACAGCACGGTCAGCGCGGGCCCCTGTCGCTCGAACCGCTGCGGCGCAGCCGCCGCACGGGAACCGGGTGCGCCAGCCCCTGCCGGGCACACCGCCACACCCGATGCAGAAGGCTTCAAGGATTGATTATTCATGACCGATCGTTCAAAAATTAGCGAAAAAAATCAGACGAGCGCGCGCATGGCGAGATCGACGATGGAGGTCAGTTGCTGCTCGTCGCGCGGCGTTTTGCCGAGCACGCGCAGCCCTTGCGTGATGCACAACAGGAATTCGCCGACGGATTTTTCGTCGAGCGTGGCGTTAAAGGCGCCGCTTGCCTGCCCGCGGATCACCGCCGCCGATAGCAGCGTGATAGTACGGCGCTGGATGGATTCGATACGCTCGCGCAATGCGATGTCGTCGGCCGACATCTCGAGTGTGGCGTTGGTAATGAAACAGCTGCGTTGCGCATTCAGCGCCGACGCGGCGCGCGCGTGGTGCATCAAGGCGTTGCGCAGCGCTTCTTCGGGCGGCACGTTCGCGCTCAGACGCTCGGCGAGCCGGGCAATCGAGCCGTCCGCGTAATGGTCGAGCGCGGCCAGCAGCAACCCGTGCTTGTCGCCGAACACGCCGTACAGGCTGCCACGCAGCACACCGGTCGCCTTGCAGAGATCGTCGACCGACGTGGCGTGATAACCGTGGTTCCAGAAAACCTCGCTGGCGCAGGCGAGCACCGTCTGCGTATCGAACTCGCGCGGGCGGCCACGGCCGGGTGAGGCAGACGGTTTTCGGGAGATGACGGGCTTACTCATGGCCCGTATATTATGACTGGTTGTTCAATAATTCAAGGGCTCTGGTCGCGGAGCCGGCATGCAGCCATACGCCAGGGGTGCGCGGCGGCGTGCGGATCGCCGCGCGTCGTCCCTACTTCGCACCCCACGTATGCGACGCTTTCGCGAAAAGCGCGTTGATATCGGCGTTGCTGGCCGCGTCGCTGGAATACGTAAACGTGCCGTGCTCCATGATTTCCCCGGCCGCCCGCACCAACGCGCCGAGCGCCGCGCGCGCCAGCGATCCGCCCACACTGATACGCCGCACGCCGAGCGCGGCGAGATCCTCGACGCTCAGTAGCGCGCCCTGCAATCCCATCAGCACATTGACCGGACGGTCGACGGACCGGACGACTTCCGCGATGTCCTCGCGGCTCTTCAGGCCTGGCGCGTACAGCACGTCGGCGCCGGCTTCCTGGTATGCCTGCAGGCGTCGGATCGTATCGGCGAGGTCCGCGTGGCCGACCAGATAGTTCTCGGCGCGGGCGGTCAACGCGAAGGGAAACGACAGCGCGCGTGCCGCTTCGACCGCGGCGCGCACGCGTTCAGTGGCGAAATCGATCGCGTACAGCGGATCGCCGGCGCGGCCCGTTGCGTCTTCGATCGAGCCGCCCACTACGCCCGTTGCCGCCGCCTGGCGAAATCGTTTCAGCGGCCTCCTGCGGCGCGTCGCCGAAGCCGTTCTCGAGATCGGCGCTCACCGGCAGATCGGTCGCCGACGCGATCTCGGCGAGGTGCAGCATCATCTGTTCACGCCCGATCGAGTTGTCCGGCAGACCGCGCGTGAACGCGTAGCCGGCACTGCTCGTCGCGAGCGCCTTGAAGCCCGCGAGCGCGAGCAGCCGGGCGCTGCCGATGTCCCACGGGTTGGGAATGACGAACGTCTCCTTGTTCTCGTGATACGTCCTGAGAAGCTGGGCTTTTTCTGACTGTGATTTCATCGCGGATTCCGTTGAAGTTCGACGGGCGGATTCATGCAACCGTGCATCATGGTCGCCGCATACGGCGCGTGTTCACACGAATCCGGAAAGACGCTGTCGGGCCGGAGGTTCAGCGGCCCGGCGGGCGCGGACGGACCGGAACCGGTCCGGATGTCCGCGCCGCCCTGACGTCCGGTCACTACGCAAACAGGCCTGCAACCCGCACTCAACTTTCGAGCGTCGCGTTCATCGAGACCTTGGCGTTCAGGACCTTCGAGATCGGGCAGCCCTTTTCCGCGTCGCCCGCGGCTTTGTCGAACGCTGCCTTGTCGGCGCCTGGAATCCTGACCTTCACGTCAAGGTGAGATGACGTGATCGCGAAACCGCCGTCCACCTTGTCGAGCGTGACCGTCGCCGTCGTGTCGATGCGTTCGGCCTTGAGATTCGCCTTGCCCAGTTCCGCCGACAGCGCCATCGAGAAGCAGCCCGCATGCGCAGCCGCGATCAGTTCTTCAGGATTGGTGCCGACGCCGTTTTCGAAGCGCGTCGAGAAAGAGTATTGCGTCTCCTTGAGAACCGTACTTTCGGTGGAGATCGAGCCCTTGCCGTCCTGCAGGCCGCCTTGCCAGACTGCTGATGCCTTGCGCTTCATCGCTTCTCTCCAGTAATGCGCTGCCTGCACAGCCGCGATTCCCTTTCCATCCTTCCGCAGCGGTTTCGCCCTGGGGTTCTGCGGATCGGCGGAATGTCATGTGCGCCGTGCGTCGGACAGGCGTGGGCGTAGACCGCTCTTCATGATAGGCGCTTCCCGATGTAAGCGCCGTGACGTGATCCTCTCACCCACAGTGGCGCCGCCATTATTTCAGGATTAGTAACAATGCTTATCCCAATTCGCGCTTTTTCACACGGAGACTGCGGAATAGACTTGATTCAACGGTTCAGGCAGGGCAATTAAGCCACAAAGAACCCATAATCAAACCCTGGAGGTTGTCATGAAATCCCTTCTTTCCGCAGCACTGATTGCATCCGTTCTCGCTGTTCCTGCCGTCTCGTTCGCTCAGCAGTCCAACGCGCCGCTGACCCGCGCACAGGTTCGCGCAGAACTGGTAGCCGCGCAGAAAGCGGGCTTGCTCAACCAGAATGACACGAACTATCCGAAGCTGTATTCGGCCCAGACCGCCACGCCCGCTTCGGTGACGCCGCAACAGAATGAGGCAGTGGGCGGCGTGAAGACTTCGACGTCGCAATCGGGCAGCCGCCCGGAGCTCGAAAACGGCATCTTCGCGACGTATCGCGGTAACTAAACGCGGTAGCTGAGCGAGCGGCTGGCGTAACAGCCAGCAAGCGTCGAGCAGTAAAAGAGACGCCCCGACTGGCCATGCCAGTCGGGGCGTTTTCGCATTCCACATTCCGCATTCCGCGCCGGTTTGTGCGGTAAGGCTTATTCCGCGAACGGCAGGCTCTCCTGCCCCTCTGCACGCATGCCGAACACGTTGAGCGTCATCGCGACCAGTGCGTAATAGCCGAGCAGACCGACGAGATTGATCGTCACCGTGTGTCCAAAGCGCCCGACGGTCTTCGTATAAGTTGCGTCGGATACACGTTTCGTCTCGTACAGTTCGCTGGCGAAATCGAAGATGAGCGCGTCGTCGGTGTTGTCGAACGACGGACGCTGGCCGTTGCGGATCGCTTCGGCGACGGCTTCCGGCACGCCCGCTCCTAGCGCGATCGGATGATGGATGTACCACTCGGCCTGTGCCTGCCAGCGTTGTGCGGTCACCAGGATCGCGAGTTCGGAGAGGCGCAGCGGCAGCCCCGTCTGGTAACGGCAGAACGCGCCCAGCCGTTGCGCATGCTGCGCGAGTTCGGGGCTGTGAATCCAGCCGGGGAACGGTCCGTTCAGATTGCCGCGCGGCCCCGACAGGATTTCGTCGAGCACGGCTTTCTGTTCAGGCGTCGCGCGCGACGGGTCGAAGTCAGGCAGACGGCTGGTCATGGTCGGTTCGTGTCAGGTCGTGATGAAAGTGCGCGGTTATCAGGCATCAGGCGGGCAACGCGGCATCGATTGCATCGGCGAGCCGGCCGACGATGTTGCCGATGTCGCCCTCCGTGCAGATAAACGGCGGCGCGAGCAATACATGATCGCCGTTTTTTCCATCGACCGTGCCGCCCATGGGATACACCATCAAGCCGCGTTGAAACGCTTCGGCCTTGATCCTTGCATGAAGCTTCAGTGTGGCATCGAACGGCGTCTTCGTTTCGCGGTCGCGCACCAGTTCGACGCCGACAAAGAGACCCCGGCCGCGCACGTCGCCGATATGCGGATGCTGCGCGTAGTGCCCGCGCAGCAGCGCGCGCAACTGCTCGCCGCGCGCGCGCACATTGTCGAGCAACGCGTCTTCGGCAATCACGCGCTGCACTTCGAGTGCGGCCGCGCAGGCCGTGGCGTGCCCGATATACGTGTGACCGTGCTGGAAAAATCCCGACCCACCGGTAATCGTCCGATAGATCCGGTCGCTCACGAGCGTCGCGCCGATCGGCTGATAACCGGCGCCGAGACCCTTCGCGATGGTCAGCAGATCGGGCGCGACACCATCTTCGTCGCATGCGTACAGATAGCCGGTGCGCCCCATGCCCGACATGATTTCGTCGAGGATCAGGAGCACGCCGTAGCGGTCGCACACGGCGCGAATCTTGCGAAAGTACTCGCGCACTGGCGGCACCGCGCCGGCCGTCGCGCCCACGACGGTTTCCGCGACAAAGGCCGCGACCGTATCGGGGCCGAGCGTCAGGATCTTCTGTTCAAGCTCGTCGGCAAGACGCTGCGCGAACGCTTCTTCCGTTTCGTCCGCGCGCTGCTCGCGATACGCGTAGCACGGGCTCACGTGATGCGCCTCGATCAGCAATGGCAGAAACGGTTCGCGCCGCCATGCATTGCCGCCGATCGCGAGCGCGCCCAGCGTGTTGCCGTGATAGCTCTGCCGGCGCGCGATGAAATGGCGCCGCTGCAATTCGCCCTTCTCGACGAAGTATTGCCGTGCAAGCTTGAGCGCCGCTTCGATTGCCTCCGAACCGCCCGAGACGAAATACACATGGTCGAGACCTTCCGGCGCGTCGGCCACCAGACGGTCGGCGAGTTCCTCGGCCACACCGGTTGTAAAAAACGAGGTGTGTGCATAAGGCAGTTGCCGCGCCTGCCGGTTCATCGCATCGATCACACGCTGGTTGCTGTGCCCCAGACACGAAACAGCCGCGCCGCCGGAGGCATCGATATAACGCTTGCCGGTCGAATCGATGATTTCAATGCCGTCACCAGCGACGGCTACGGGCAATGCCTTCTTCGGCATCCGGTGAAAGACGGTGGACATGCGATTCCTTTTGACGAGCGGGGAGTTTCAACACGCGATGTGCATTTATACATCATCGCAACATATGTTGTCAAAACGGATGCCGACACATCAAATGAATACCGGACCGAAGCGAATCGCAATCTGGAATCAGGCGACGTAAGCGCCCTTCGCATGCAGCGCGCGCTCGGCCTGTTCGAGCTGCTCGACGGCGCCCGCGCCTTCGAGTGCCAGCAGATGCGCGACCAGCGATTCGGCGATCGCCGTGGCCGCCACCAGCGATGGAAAGAACGACGGGCTCTCATGCGAAAAGATCAGCACCTTGTCGGCGTTCAGCGCGATCGGGGACACCGCGCTGTCGGTGATGGCGATCAGCTTGCTGCCTTTTTCGAGTGCCGCTTCGGCAACGCGCACGGCTTCGACCGAATACGGCGCGAAGCTGATCACGATCGTCGCGCTGTCCCGATCGATACCGCGCAACTGCATTTCGAGTGTGCCCGCTTCACCGGTAAGCAGCGACACCGATGAGCGAAACAGCCGGTAGCCATACACCAGCCCGAACGCGACGGCATAGCACGAGCGAAACCCGCCGACGTGCACGTGCGGCGCGCGCCGCAGCACGCGCGCGGCCTCGACGGTAGTGCGTGCGTTGTGAGCCGCGGTCAGTTCGAGATTGTGTTGCTGCGCGACGAGCAGGTCGTGTGCAAGCGCATCCTTGGCGCTGGCCTTGACGAGCGAACGCGCGCGGCTGGTGAGCGGCTCCGGCCGCGTGCGCACGCGTGCGACGAACAGATCACGTAGTTCGTTCCAGCCGGGAAAGCCGAGTTGCTGTGAAAGACGCACGAGCGACGCCGGTTGCACATGCGCGCGCTCCGCCACCTTGCGCATCGAGGAAACCGCGACTTCGTCGGGATGATCGAGCAGAAATGCCGCGCCCATCTGGAATTGCGGGCTCAGTTCGGAGAAGCGCGCCCGGATCAGGGCGGCGAGCTGGTCGAAACTGTCGGGCATGCGATGTACCGGGAAGGAGGATGACAACAAATGTTACCACCCGGAACATCGCATGCGCCGCGTCGTGCTATAGCAACGCCACCACTCTGACATCGCCCTGTTCCGCCGAAGCCACGACCTTGCCGGCCACGCGCGTGAACGTGATCGTCACCGACGCATCGCCCACGCGCAGGTCTCCCACTTCGAGCCAGTCGATACCATCCGGCAGCATCGGCTGTTCGATCAGGACTTCGCGTTTTTCGGCGTCGATCGTGATGCCGAGACACGCTTCCAGCATCATGAACGGCGACCCCGCGGCCCACGCCTGCGGCAGGCACGCGACCGGATAGGCCGTGGGCGGTTCGCCGCGACGACGCGGGAAGCCGCAGAAGAGTTCGGGCAGGCGCATATCGAAGTTCACCGCCGCCTGGAAGAGCGCCTGCAACAGCCGCACTGCCGCACCCTTCGCGCCGTAACGCGCGAGGCCGCGCGCGCACAACGCGTTGTCGTGCGGCCAGACGGAACCGTTGTGATACGCCATCGGGTTGAAACGGGCCTGGTCGGCGGCGAGCGTGCGCACGCCCCAGCCGGTGTGAAAGAGCGCCGATTCGAGACCGCGTGCCACCGCTTCGCCGCGCTCCTTCCCGGCGAGCCCGAACGCCAGCAGATGCCCGGCGTTCGATGCCATCACGCGACACAGATCGCCATGACCGTCGAGCGCGATACCGTAGAAGCCCATGTCTTCCATCCAGTACTTCTCTTCGACGCATTCGCGAATCGACCACGCGCGCTTTGCGTAGCCTGCGGCCTCGTCAGTCAGGCCGCGCAGTCTGGCGAAATGTGCCATCGTGTCGAACGCGGCGCTCGCGTAGGCCTGTACCTCGACCAGCGCGATCGGGCCGTCGGGGAAGTGTCCGTCAGCGTGAAAAACGGAGTCGTGACTGTCTTTCCAGCCCTGGTTTGCCAGACCGCCATCGGACGCGCGCTGATAGTCGAGCAGGCCATAGCGATTCTTGTCGCACACGCCCGAGACCCACGCCGCGGCGCGCACGAGTGCCGGCCACAGTTCGTCGATCAGGCCGCGATCGTCGGTGCGCGCGACGTAGGCGCCGGCCAGCACGATAAAGAGCGGCGTGGTGTCGACGCCGCCGTAGTAGAGCGCGAACGGCACCTCGCCGGTCGCGGCCATTTCGCCCTTGCGCATCTCGTGCATGATCTTGCCGACTTCGGCATCGCGAAACGCGGAATTTTCGCGTGCCTGATGTTCGGCGAGAAAGCGCAGCACGCCGCGCGCCAGGCCCGGTTGCAGCCACAACGTCTGCAACGACGTGATGACGGCATCGCGGCCAAACGGCGTCGAGAACCACGGAATGCCCGCGTACGGATACGGCCCGGTCGCGAGGTCCGTGGTCAGCAGGCCGAGGTCGGCGAGCGACCGTTCGATCCACGCATTAAAGAGCGGATTGCTGGAGCGCACGCGCGCCGTCACACGGCGCCGCTCGCGCATCACGAGATGGGCGTCGACGAGCGCGGCACGCACAGCCGCGCGTCCCACGCGCGGTCGCGCGGTGTCGATCTGCGACAGGTGCGTTTCGCTCGTGCCATGCGCCGGTTTCGAAATCTGCGCGCTCGCGACGGCCGCACCGTGCGCTTCAACCTTGACCGCAACTGAAAGATAGATCGACACGCACGCCTGCGCCGGCAGTTGCACCGAAAAGTCAGCGCGGTCGGCGAGCAGTTTGATGGGCGTCGGTGAAAACGCGATGCGCACGCGGCGCGCGACGTTGTCGAGCCCGACATAGCCGAGCAGCACCTCGCCGTTCTCGACGCGCGGCGCCTCGATCGTGCCCTGCTTCGGACGCTTGAGGCCGCGCACTTCGAACATGTCGCGGAAATCGCTCGCAAACGAAATGGACAGAGGCACGACGGCATCGCTCGTGCCGTAGTTCGTCAGTTCGATGGCTTCGTTCAGCACGGTGCCGGAAAGCACACGCACGCGCTCGACGTGGATCACGCCTTCGGGTGTGCTCGTGCCGCCGAGCGGCGGCAACGGACGATTCGTCAGATGCGCGGTAAACGCCGTGTTGTCGCTGCTGACGCTGCCCGAGAGCAGCGAAGGCGCACGGCCGCCGAACGTGAGACGCAGCGCCGACAGCACACGCATGTCGTTAACAAAAAGCCCGTCGTCGCGGCCCGTGATATCGCCGAGCGGGTCGTTGACGATAAACGTATCGCCCGATTTCAGCACGTACTGGTTCGCGGCCGCAACCGGGAGGTTTTCCGGCGGAATGAAAACGGCATCCGCATCGGGCGCATTCACGTCCTGCTGGCCCGCATGCGACAGTCCACCGAGTGCTTCTGGATCCTGCATCAACTTTTCTCCTTCCGGTTAGCGTCGTACCGATTGTAGAAGGTCTTCGTGAATCGCACGAATAGAGGACGCTTGCGATATATCAGGATTGAACGGCAGACGGGCGGTTTCGCGGTATACGCGAACGGCGCGCCGCGACGATAGCGATAAACCATCGGTACCCATGCGAAGCATCCGCGCTTCAGCGCGTCGTGCCGACGCCGACGTCGCTGATCATTCCATCGATATAGCGATTGAACGCCGCGGGGTGCGCGAGGTTCATGCCGTGCGAGGCGCCTGCCACCGTTTCGCGACGCGCATCGGGCAGCCATGACGCGAGCGCGTCAACCGTGCGATGAAACATCAGGGGGCTTTTCTCGCCGTCGATCAGCAGCACCGGACAGCGGACACCCGCGGCATCGTCGGGTGTGTAGGCCGGCAGCGGATCCTGGAACTGCGGAGCGAGCGTATGTGCGTTGTCGGTTGCCATGCGGCGAAAACCGGCGGTGCTTTTCGCCCAGAAACCCGGACGGCTCACCGAATCGACGAAGAGTTGCAGCCCGGCTTCCACGTCGCCCGTCTCGATCAGTTGCGCCGCGCGGGCGCGCAGCGCGTTGACGGGTGCCGGCAGCGTCGCGGGCGGTCGCCCGGCGATCTGCAGCGGTCCGCCCGGATCGGCGAGCGTCAGGGTTCGAACGTGCTGCGGATGACGCCGCGCGCAATGAAAGGTCACGCAGCCGCCGCGCGAATGGCCCACGACGTGCGCGGGCCCGGCCCCCAGACGGTCGATGAATTCCGCGACTTCGTCGGCGTGCTGGCTCCAGCTGAACGGCATGCCGGCCGGTGTTTCCGTGGCGGGCCAGTAGTGCGTGAGGCTGACCGCGACGCACCGGTAGCGGGCCGACAGGCCGCTCATCTGCGGTTGCCAGTAACGGTAGTCGCACAGCGAGCCGTGGACGAACAGCAGCAGCTCGCCGTCACCACGCGCCTCGTAAGGCATGCGTAAGCCGTTGCTCAAGGTAACGAGCGGCAGCGATGAAACAGGATCGGGAGAGTTCACAAATGGCAAATGGAAGCGGCGCGCGCGCCGCCTGCAGTCGTACTGCGTGCGCCGCGCGCGCTCAGTCGAAAGCGTGCGAATGCAGCAGTGTAGACGCCGCGCCCGCGCCGCGCACGGCGCACGTCAGTGGCTCGTCGGCGACGCGTACGTCGAGGCCCAGCTGGTTCGCGAGATAACGGTCGAGATTCGCGAGCAGCGACCCGCCACCCGTCAGCACGATGCCGCTGTGGGCGATGTCCGTCACGAGTTCCGGCGGCGCGCATTCAAGCGCCATTTTCACCGCGCCGATCACCTGTGCGAGCGGCGAGACAATCGCATCGGCGATGTCCTGGTTCGTCAGCTGGACGGTACGCGGCAGGCCGTCGTCGAGGCTGCGGCCGGTTGCGTTGATGCGCTCGGTCGGCACGTCGCGGATCGCGGTGCCGATGGTCTTCTTCACGTGCTCCGCGGTCTGGTCGCCGATCACGACGCCGTAGACGCTGCGCACGTAATTGACAATCGCGAGGTCGAACTGGTCGCCGCCAACGCGAATCGAGCCGCTATACGCCATGCCGCCCAGCGCGATCACGCCGACTTCCGTCGTACCGCCGCCAATATCGACAACCATCGAACCGGTCGCTTCCGACACCGGCAACCCCGCGCCGACGGCCGAGGCAAGCGATTCGCCGATCAGGTTCACTTTCCACGCGCCCGCGGCGGTCGCGGCTTCGCGGATCGCGCGACGCTCGACCTGGGTAGCACCTGCCGGCACGCAGATCGTGAACGACGCACGGCGGCCGAAACGCGGCACCGTGCTCGACATGTCGACGAACTGGCGGATCATGTGTTCAGCTGCGGCAAAATTCGCGATCACGCCGTGACGCATCGGGCGTACCGCTTCGAGATTGCCAGGCACCCGGCCGAGCAGCTGCTTGGCTTCCTTGCCCACCGCCGCCACCCGCTCCTGACCGGCCGGCGCGTGCTTCTGGAAGCACACCACGGAAGGCTGGTTGAGCACTACGCCGTCGTCCTGCGTATAGATGAGCGTATTGGCCGTGCCGAGGTCCACAGCCACGTTCGGGCTGAAGAACCGTTTGAAGAAGGATTGTTGCGGCATCGCGCGGGCCATGGGCAGGCTCTACTGGTGTAAGCGGCCGTCCGCTGCCGGAGCGGCCAGATGTCCGTCGGCATTGCGTCGAGCCTTGAGAGGCGGGCCACGATCGCGCGTCAGGTGCTTTTTTCGGGCTATTAACCCATTAACGGCACCCCGCTCAAAAAACTTGAGGGGGCGCGCGATTTTACACAAAATTACACTTGGAATTAAATTATTACCGATTGGGATAATGCCTAAACGCCCACTGTCAGAGTGTTTTTTACGTCGATCATCAGATTTTGCGTGAAATATCGGGTGATATTGCAGTGCGCGACGCGATATAGCCGCCGCCATACGCCCGAAATCCTTTCAAACTGAAACAGGCGCCCTGTTCCGGATGCGCCAGTGTCCGCGCGCGCCACATGGGCTCCCGATTGCAGGTATCCTTTTCACGCCTTTTTCTATTGCTGCTCCGTGCGTCGCATGGAAGCGTTCACTGGACTGGATTGGAGAATCGCTTGAGTCAGCCTCCTGCCCCGCCGGGTTCATCCGGTTCGCCCGGCACTACCGCCGGGCCGGCCGGGCCTCGTCCGTCAGGCCCACCAGGGCAACCCGCCGCGCCCGCGCCGCTTCATGGCGCCCAGCTGGCGCTCGCGACATTTGCCGTCGCACTCGCCACGTTCATGAATGTGCTCGACTCGTCGATCGCCAACGTGGCGATTCCGACCATCTCGGGCAACCTGGGCGTATCCGTCGATGAAGGCACGTGGGTCATTACCGTCTTTGCCGCGGCCAACGCCGTGTCGATTCCGCTGACCGGCTGGCTCACGCAGCGTCTCGGCCAGATCAAGCTGTTCGTGGGCGCGATCCTGATGTTCTCGTTATCGTCGTGGCTATGCGGGATCGCGCCGACGCTGCCCATCCTGCTCTGCGCACGGGTGCTGCAGGGCGCCGTCGCCGGGCCGCTGATTCCGCTCTCGCAGGCGATCCTGCTGAGCTCGTGGCCGAAGGAAAAATCATCGACGGCGCTGTCGCTCTGGGCGATGACCGCGACCGTCGGCCCGATTGCGGGTCCTGCCCTCGGCGGCTGGATCACCGACAGCTATTCGTGGGCGTGGATTTTCTACATCAATATTCCGGTCGGCATTTTCGCGGCGGGCGTGACGTGGATGATCTACCGTCATCGCGAAAGCCCCACCCGCAAGCTGCCGATCGATGTCGTCGGCCTTGGGCTGCTGGTCGCCTGGGTCGCCTCGCTCCAGATCATGCTCGACAAGGGCAAGGATCTGGACTGGTTTTCGTCACCGTTTATCGTCGTGCTCGGCCTTACGGCGGTGATCTGCTTCGCGCTCTTTCTCGTGTGGGAATTGACCGGGGAAAACCCGATCGTGGATCTGCGTCTTTTCAAACAGCGCAATTTTCTCGGCGGGACGATTGCGATTTCGGTCGCCTACGGCGTGTTCTTCGGCAATCTCGTGCTGCTGCCGCAATGGATGCAGGAGTATCTGAACTACCGCTCCGTCGATGCCGGCCTCGTGACCGCGCCGCTCGGCATCTTCGCGGTGATTCTCGCGCCCGTGATGGGGCGGGTGCTGCCACGCTCGGACGCGCGCATTATCGCGACGCTCGCGTTTGTCGGCTTCGCGATCGTCTTTTATATGCGCTCGAAGTATGTGATCGAGATCGACACCTGGCATCTCGTGCTTCCGACGCTGCTGCAGGGCATTCCGATGGCGATGTTCTTCGTGCCGCTCACGGCGATCATCCTCGCCGGGCAGCCGCCCCATAAAATACCGGCGGCCGCAGGGCTGTCGAATTTCGTGCGGGTGTTCTGCGGCGCGGTCGGGACATCGATTGCGACCAACACCTGGAATAACCGCACGGTGCTCCATCACGAACGGCTGACCGAGCGCGCCAGCATCAATAATCCCCTCTTCAACCAGCAGATCGATTCGACGCAGTCGCTGCTGCATCTGAATACGCAATCGGCGCATGCGCTGTTCGATTTTCAGGTGAATACGCAGGCCGCGATGATGGGGCTCAACGACATCTTCTTTATCTCGGCGATCATTTTCATCCTGATCATTCCGCTCATCTGGATCACGCGGCCGGGCAAAGGCGGCGGTGGAGGCGCGTCGGGCGCGCATTGACGCGGCGCTCAAGATCTGTGTGTTTCAGCAGGCCACGGCCATGCGTCATGCGTCACGCGGCGGCGCTCAGCGGAAATACCGCGCGGGCGTTTCACCCAGCGCCTGCCGGAACACCGCGATAAACGACGACACGTCGTTATATCCCACCTCCAGCGCCACCTGTGTGACGCTCGCGCCGTAACCGAGCCGCGCCAGCGCGCAGAGCAGGCGCAACTGCTGGCGCCACTGGCCGAACGTCTGCCCCGTCTCCTTCGAGAAAAGACGCGCCGCCGTGCGCGCGGTCACGCTGGCGGCCTCGGCGAGATCGTCGAGGACGTCGGGGCATGCGGGGTTGGCAAGCAATGCGTCGGCGATATGCTGGGCCCGCAGGTCCCTCGGCCAGTTCAGCGCGAGCGGCACGGGCGCGAGCAGCGGCAACTGGTCGAGAATGACGCTCACGATGCGGGCCTGCGGCCCTTCGGGCGGATAATCGGCGCCGAATGCGCTGGCGGCCGTCAGCAGCGCGTCGGTCAGCGGATCGACGCTCACCACGCAGCAATGTTCAGGAGCCGGCGCCGCATCGCCGTCGACGTACAGCGTGCGCAGCGCGGCGTCCTTCGCGCACGACACGCGATGCAGCACGCCGGCCGGCACCCACACCGCGCACTTCGGCGGCGCGACCCACATGCCGGCTTCCGTGCGCACCGTGAGCACCCGATCACGCGCTCCGACGAGTCGCGCCCGCGCGCCCGTGTGCCAGATGCCCGCGCCGGCCAGACACCGCTCCGCCATCACGAAGACAGCGCCGCCAGAAGGTTCCGGATCGATCACGTCGTTCATGGTTGTCCGTTTTGCCCTGCCGATCGATAAAACGGAGCAAATCTAGCATGTTGAACGAAGGCGCGCAGCATCTGCGCCGGCGCGCCGCCAGCCCCGGGTTACCGCTAGAATCGCGACTTTCAACCGTGCTCACCCATGAACTATTCCGGCATCCTCGACCAGATTCATTGCGATCTCAAGCCCTGGCTGGGAAAGGGGCGCGTCGCCAGTTACATCCCCGAACTGGCGAATATCTCCGCTGAGCGCTTCGGCATGGCGATCGTCCGCACGACCGGCGAAGTGTTTTGCACCGGCGAAGCCGACACGCGCTTTTCGATCCAGAGCATCTCGAAGCTGTTCGCCTGCACGCTGGCGTTCCAGCTGCTCGGCGACGACCTCTGGCAGCGCGTCGGCCGCGAGCCGTCGGGCACGGCGTTCAACTCGCTCGTGCAGCTGGAGGCCGAACAGGGCAAGCCGCGCAACCCGTTTATCAATGCCGGCGCGCTGGTCGTCACCGACGTCCTGTGCCGCCGGTTCGTGAAGGCGGAGACGGCGCTGGTGGAATTCATCCGGCGCCTTTCGGGCGAGCGCGCAATCGGCTACGACGCGGCCGTCGCGCACTCGGAGCTGCAGCACGCCCACCGCAATCGTGCGATGGCGCATTTCATGGCGAGCTTCGGCAATCTGAAGATGCCGCCTGACCTCGTGGTCGACGCATACACCCGTCAGTGCGCGATTTCGATGAGCTGTGTCGAGCTGGCGCGCGCGGCGCTGTTTCTCGCCAACCGCGGCGTGGTGCCTTCGACCGGCGAACACATCGTCGACGCCAGTTCGGCCAAACGGCTCTCCGCCCTGATGCTGACCTGCGGCACCTATGACGCCGCCGGCGATTTCGTCTACCGCGTCGGACTGCCGGCCAAAAGCGGCGTCGGTGGCGGCATCGTCGCGGTGCTGCCCGGTGAAATGGCGGTATGCGTCTGGTCGCCGGGGCTCGACGCGAACGGTAATTCGCTCGCCGGCACGCTCGCACTGGAATGGCTCACCACGTTCACCGAACAGTCCATCTTCTGATTGAACGCCGCGCCAGGTCTGGCTCGCGGCGGATATCCCCTGCTCTTCCCCCCGTATCGCGATCAGGCTGCGCGAGGCGTCATCACATCGTTTTCGTAGCGGTGCACATCGAAGTGTGCGGGAAAAACCGCCTGCGACCGACCAGGCTTTCGTCAATGCGCGCGGCGCCAAGCTCTGGAATGTCTGCCGCAGGTCCGCGCGTCGCTAAGTGCGCCTGGCTGGCAAAGGAAGCACAAGGGTGGAGCGGGCGCCATCGGGCCGCCGGAACGTTTTTGCAGCGAGAGATTACCCACGGCGTGGCATTCACTGTGAACCCACGCCTAAAGACTTACGCTCCCTTACTGCCCTAACGGCCGCTGCACGGAGAGCTTCGTCGTAACCGACGTCACGCCTGCAACGCCCCGCGCAATGCCAGTAATTTTTTCGATCTGCGTGGCATCCGTCACCGTGCCGTTGATGGTCACGGCGCCGTTCTTCGCCTTGACGCTGATACTGCCCGCGTCGATCTCCTGGTGCTTCGCGAAGGCCGCATAAATTTGCTTCTGAAGCACACGATTCGCCCGCCGCTCCGCCTTGGCGTTCGAGGCACCAGACGCCGCAGCGCCAGACGCGGCCGAGACAGTATCGCTTGATTGCGACCATGCTGGCGTTACGCCACCCGCACAAACCGCGGCGATCAATGCGCTGATTCCCAATTTGCATGTGGTCATCTTCATCGTGCTACTCCTTTTCTTGTCGTCATGGTGTCAGAAATTGTGGTGAGTGCCGATCATCGCAGCCGTGCCCGACATCTCCGGCGCGACCGGCTGGCGGTATGCAATCGTCGTGGTCATGGTGCCTTTGTCGTCGACATGTCTGAACTGCGCGTAAAGCGTCGTCCGTTTCGACGCGCTGTAGTCTGCGTCAACGGCAACTCCTTCCGGATGGCTGGTGGAGTTGTTACGGTCTTTCAGGCAGTAGTAGCCGGAACTAACCCGGGCAGCGCGACAACTGTCTCTTCCGGGGCGGTACGTCGGCTCGGCAGGTCAAAGGTCGTACCGAAGAAATCGCAGCATTGCATGCTCCGGTAACGGCCGTCGATGTGCGGAATCTCCAGCAGGTGAGGCTCGCGCGTGCGATCGATCCACGCGTTCGAATAGAGCGTATCGGTCTGCGGCGCACCGACCACGGCAAGCGTGATGAAGTGATCCCGAAACGCCCTGACACCCCAGCGGTGATGCTCGCCGGTTACCGGATCTCCGATCGCCATGCGCCTGTAGCTCAATCGGGTCAGGCAGATCGTGGGGAAGCCATACAAGTACGCGCGATACCCGAACTGATATGCATCCGCAACTGGCTGGCCCGCGTTGCCACGCATTGCACAGGCGACCAGGATGCTGTTCATGCCTGTCGCCGGAAGGGCTTGCAGAACGGAACGGCGGGTAACAGGCTGGATCATGTGATAGCTGTTTCCTTGCTGGGGCATCCGGGCGAGCTACCCAGCGCCACACCTGATTAATGTAATGCATTATATTAATTCTATGCGACACGTCCCAATCGGCGTATTCCCTGGAGACACGGAGAGGTGTTGGCGTTCAGGTAGCATTGACAACCTACATCAATCTGACTATGGAGTTGCGGCATGCCATCGAGTGCAGCCCCCCCGGTCAAGCGGAATGCCGGGAGACCCCGTGCAGGCGCCGCGGACCCGGTGCATGCCCCAGACGCCCTGCCTTCGACAGTGGCCCTGCTAATCGAGATCGCGGAGCGGCTCTTTGCTGAAAACGGCGTGGAAGCGGTATCCCTGAGTCGCATCGTCAACGAGGGTGGTCAGCGGAACCCGTCGGCGCTGCACTATCACTTCGGCTCGCGCGCCGGGCTCGTATCGCAGTTGCTTCATATGCGCCTTCGGCACATCAACGCCGTTCGACAACAGTACCTCGACCGTCTCGAGCAGAAGGGTCAAGCTGGAGATGTGCGTGCCATCGTTCTCGCAACAGTACGACCGTTATTCGATGTTGTTCGGAAAGAGGCGTGGGGAATTTACTATGTCCAGGTTCTGGCGCAAACGAATCTAAGCCCTGCGCTAAGGGGATTTGAAGCCACCGACCCGAATGTCAGGGACGCGCTCACCCGTGCGTTCGATCTGATCGACAAGGCATTGCCCGGTATCCCGGCGGCAACGATCCGGAGGCGATTCGCCTTCCTGACGGACACGGTGATCTTTTCCGTCGCTCGTGTCCTGCGCGAAACCGGGAGGGAAGGCGCCACGACGACCCTGCTCAATCAACTAGTCGACTTCGGCACGGCTGGACTTGCAGGCGGTGTTGCCAGAAGCGTGAACCGTTGAGCCGGTTCGCCGCCGCACGGCGACGACCCTGGCAGTTCCCACCGCTGTCTGACGCGAAGCGAGCGTTCAATTGTCCGGCAGTGTGCTCACACGAGCGGCGAGGAGTTGCGGTCCTGTAGCTGCGGCACAACCTCTGAATACATAACGAAATACCTGTTCAACTAAAATGACGAAGCGGCATAATCGTGGACGAGACAGCGGCTGGCTTGGCAAAGATTGTCTGGCATTGATACCTCTGTCCAGACGCAGCGTGCGAACCGCCGGGAGAGTCCCGGCCGGAATCCGGATCGAGCGTGCCAGCCCAATTAAAAAATCCCACCGGAATCCGGAGTCCCCATGTATTCGTCTGGACCAGAAAAACTATCGGCGACCACACGCCACGACAACGATTTTGAGGTCGTTCGACGACTGCTTGACGAGCGGTATAGCTGTCGCGCATTCCGGCCGGGGCCTGTTCCCCGGGACGCCATCGAGAAAATTCTCGTCACGGCCCAACGGACGGCCTCGTGGTGCAACAGTCAGTCATGGCATGTCACGATCACGGAGGGCGAAGGTACTGAGCGACTCATGCGCACACTCTACGAACATGCGTCAAACGAAGCACCTCAGGAACCCGACTTTGCATTCCCCCGCGAGTACAAGGGGGTCTATCTGGACCGTCGGCGCGAGACCGGATTCCAGCTCTACAGCGCGTTGGGAATTGGACGTGGCGATAAGGCCGCCTATAGCCAGCAGGCGCTCGAGAACTTTCGGTGTTTCGGCGCTCCGCATGTGGCCATTATCACCACGGACGAGGCACTCGGCATCTATGGGGCAATCGACTGTGGATGTTACGTCAGCAACTTTCTGCTTGCCGCGCACGCGAGCGGCGTCGCAACGGTTCCTCAAGCGGCGCTGTCATCGTACGCGAAGGTCGTCAGGCGCGAATTGAACCTGGGCGCGGACCGGCGGATGGTGTGTGCGATATCCTTCGGCTATGCAGACGAAGGACATCCTGCCAATTCGTATCGAACGAATCGCGCCCCGCTCGAAGAAGCCGTCCAGTGGATTTCCGCCTAGAAGATGGCTGCATCAACTCCCCGCCAGCATTGCGCGCAAACCCACAAGATCGGCTACCGTTCCGCGAGCCCCTGGCCACGCATCGCCAACGGGCGCCCGTACGACGCCCGGGCAGCGATGCGCCGCAGCCATCACGCTCAGCCTTGCATGACCTCGCAATAACGCGCGACATGGTAGTCGCTGTCGCCGAATAACGGATCGAACATCGTGAGGCGCTTCAGATAGTCGCCGACTTCCAGTTCGTCGGTCATACCCATTCCCCCATGCAGTTGCACTGCCTGCTGGCCGACAAAACGCCCCGCTTTTGCGACCGTGACCTTGGCGGCAGACAGCATGCGGCGGCGCTGGGCCGGATCCGCTTCGTCGAGCGCCTGAGCCGCAACATAGGCCATCGACAGCGCCAGCTCCTTCTGCACGAGCATGTCGGCCATGCGATGCTGCAAAGCCTGAAAAGCACCCAGCGGCTGGCCGAACTGACGACGGTTACGCAAATATTCCACTGTGATCTCGATCAGCTTCTCCATCGCGCCGGCAGCCTCTGCGCAGATTGCAGCAATGCCGTGATCGAGCCCATGCGTGAGCGCGTTCAGCCCGTCTTGCGGCCGACCTACGACCGCATCTTCTTCAACCATAGCGGATTCCAGCGTCAGGTCAGCGGCACGCAGTCCATCCATGGTGGGGTAATCGGTGACGGTGAGGCCTGGCGTGGTGCGCGGCACGATGAAGAGTCCGATCTCGTTGCTGTCGTCGAGTTTCGCCGTGACCAACATCGCATCGGCTGTTTCGCCGTGCCAGACGAGTGACTTGACACCGTCGAGCACGTAGCCGTCCCGAGTTCGATGTGCGACCGTGCTCACGGCTTCCGGCCGGTAACGTGTGCCCGGTTCGAGCCACGCAGTCGTCACGATACGTTTACCGCTGGCGATCGCTGCCAGCCACGCATCTTTCTGCGCCGCGCTGCCAAATGCATTCAGCACTTCCGCCGCGACGACGCCGCCCGGAACGACCGGTTCGACCACCAGCGCCCGACCCAGTTCACGCAGCACCACGACCCTGCTCGCGGGGCCCTGGCCAAAGCCACCGTACTCCTCCGGCACAGTGAGGCCGATGACACCCATGTCCGCCAGCAACGACCAGATCCGCGGGTCGAAGCTCGCTGCTTCGCGCGCACGCCTGCGCCGCTTTTCAAACGTGTATTCGGTCTCAACAAAACGGCGCAGACTGTCCGCGAGCATCTGCTGCTCTTCGCTGTAAGTGAAATCCATGGTTCTTTCCTAAAGGCCGAGAATCATCCTGGAGATGATGTTTTTCTGCACTTCGGTCGCCCCCCCATAGATCGACGTCTTGCGCATGTCGAAATACGTGGAAACAGCAGGCGCGGCCCATGCCGGCCCGTTGACAGGCTGTTCGGCGCCGGCCTCGAGCCATTGCGGCGAATAAGGCCACGCATGCGGTCCGGCAACCTCCAGCTGCAACATCGCGATGTCCTGCTGAAGTTCCGAGCCGCGGATCTTTACGATCGACGCCTCCGGACCCGGCGCTTTCCAGGCATCCGCCGTCGCCACGCGCAGCAGCAGCATCTCCAGCGCCATCACATCCATTTCGATACGCGCGATCTTGTCGCGCATGCGTACGTCGTCGAGCATGGTGCCGCCCGCGCCGTCGGGGGACTGCGCAGCGTAGCGCTTCAAAAGACGCAGCTCGCGATAGCAGTGGCCGATTCCGGCAATGCCCGTGCGCTCGTGCCCAAGCAGATACTTCGCGTAAGTCCAGCCGCGATTTTCCTCACCCACCAGATTCTCGACCGGCACCTCAACTTCCTCGAACCACGTTTCGTTGACGTCGTGTCCGCCGTCGAGCGTCACGATCGGGCGCACACTGACGCCGGGCGATTTCATGTCGATCAGCAGCAGCGAAATGCCTTCCTGCGGCTTCGCTTCGGGATTCGTGCGCACGAGGCAGAAAATCCAGTCGGCGAAGTGCGCCATCGTGGTCCAGGTCTTCTGGCCGTTCACGATATAGCGGTCGCCTTTCCTGATCGCGCTTGTCCTGAGCGAAGCGAGATCGGAGCCGGAGCCGGGCTCGGAATAGCCCTGGCACCAGAAATCGTCTACCGCCAGAATCCGCGGTAAAAAGCGCGCCTGAATCTCGGGGCTGGCGTACTTGATCAACACAGGCCCGATCATGTTGACACCAAACGGCAGAAACCATGGTGCGCCCGCACGTCCAGTCTCGATATCGAAGATGAGCCGTTGCATTGTGTTCCAGCCGGTGCCGCCGAACTCCTTCGGCCAGCCCGGCGCGCCCCATCCGTGCGCGTGCAGGATGCGATGCCAGCGCACATAGTCGTCTTTCTCCATGCGCTGGTGGCCTAGCACTTTGTCGCGGATGTCAGCCGGAAGTTGGGCTTGCAAAAAGGCCCTGACTTCTTCACGGAAGGCCTGTTCCGTTGCGGTAGGGCGTAAGTCCATCTGCCTGTCCTCTTTCCTGAAATCTGTTCACAAGTGTTGTCGACGTTCGCAGGAGCGCCCTTCACCTGTTTCCTCACTGCTCAACGTTGAACTGCCGTGTCCCCGCAAGAGCGGTCGCCTTCAACGAATGACGTCTACGCTGCGGTCCACTGGAAGCGCGCGGGCAGCTTTTCCTTGAAACGTTGTACGGCATCCTGATGCGCTTGCGTGGTGCACGCGATACCCTGCGCCGTCGACTCCATTTCCAGCATCGTTCGTAAATCGCTGCCTAGCGACATGTTCAAGGCCCGTTTCGAGAGCCCGAACGCGATAGAAGAAGCCCCGCTGAGACTTTGCGCGATCTGCTCTGCCCGGTGGTACAGCTTGTCGGGGGAATGGATTTCAAATACGGCGCCCATTCGTTGCGCTTCGTCGGCGCCGATTTCACGCGCGGTGAAAACCAGATCTTTCGCCCGCGAAAGGCCCATCACGCGCGGCAGCGTATAAAACGCGCCGCAGTCCGGCACGAGACCGACCTTGAGGAACGGCAGACAGAACCGCGCGCGCGGCGTGGCGATCACAAAGTCAGCTGTCAGGGCCAGGCTGAAACCCGCGCCATACGCGACCCCGTCTACCGCCGCGATCACCGGCCGGTCCAGATCTATCAGAGCGCTCACAAACGGATGCAGATCGTCGATACGGTTGCGCCCGTCTTCCGCGCTTCGCGGCGACATGCCGCGTACGTCACCGCCGGAGCAGAAGTCGCCGCCAGCTCCGCGCAAAATAACTGCGTGAATTTCACGGTCGCGCCGGATCCGTCGGACTGCATCATCGAGCCCGTCGCGCATGGGCAGATCCAGCGCGTTCTTTTGCTCGGGACGGTTCAGTGTCAGCGTGGCGACGCCGTCTTTTACATCAAACAGCAACTGATCATGTGTCATGCGGCAGACTCCAGCGGCGTGTGCCTGATTTCACGGGACATAGGTCTCTCCCCCGGCAGCGAGCCGGTTCATTGAAGGCAGGTAGTAGATATCCGGGGAATCCGGGATGCCATTAAAGCGGCCAACCACTCGCTATACGCTTCGCTTCAGGGGTTGCGCCGTATCGGAGCTGCTCTCTTCATATGCGGCGGGGCTCTGCGCGTTGGCATTCTCGCGAAGCATGCGTCGCAGTTGCAACCGCCGCGCCGATGCCTCTGGATTCATCAGCCAGATACCGAGTAGTCCTGCTGGAATCAGCAGCCCACCAAGGACGGCAAAGCCATTCTCGAATCCCACGGCAGATCCATGCGCCACGCTGACGAAATGGCCCATCATGGGCGGGGCGAGTACTCCGGCGAACGTGCCGAGCGCCGTGACGACGGATAGCCATGCGCCTCGCTGCCGTGTCGCCACCACTTCGCCGATCATCATCGGCGAGAGGGTCATGCCGCACTGGCTCAGTACGCTCGCGATGGTGTAGCACACGAGTTTTGCACTCGCGCTAATGTCAGCTGTCGTGCACAACATGAAGATGCCTGCCAGGGCAACGGGCACACTGGCCATGACACCACGCGACAGATGCGACGAAGCACCTCTGTCTTTCAGCACGCGCGAAATCCACGCGACCGTCAGCATGGCCGGTATCGACAGGCCCGCCATAAGCGAAAACAGCCAGCCTGTTTCGCTCGCCGGGTAGCCAAGTCCCGTGCGCAGGTACGCAGGAAACCACGTGAAGTTGACGGAGACGACGGCGTATCCGACAAATGTCAGAATGATGCCGCCCACCAGCGTCCTGTCGGTCGCGATCTGCCTGACGATGAAGCCCACGCTTTCTGCAGGGGCGTCCGTTAGGGCCCCGCCCGCCTTCCGCTCGCTGGCAGGAGGCGTTTCATCGACGGTGCCCTCCTCTCCGACGACCAGCCACAATGCCGTCCAAAGACATCCGACAACACCGAGGGCAAGGAATGCGGCATGCCAGTTGTAGCGCGTGATCAGGAAAGTCAGACACGGACCTGCCAGCAGCAGCCCCACACTCGCGCCTTGCTGAACGATGACAGTCGGAAAGTTACGCTTCGTGTTATCGAACCATTTATAACTGGCGTGGGCGGCGAGCGCATAGGCGGGGCCTTCGCCCGCTCCGAGCAGCACACGGCACGCTATCAGCATGGGATAGGTCACCGCCCCGACGAGCGGAAACTGCGCGATTGCCCATACGATCGACAGCAGCGCCAGTAGCCACCGGGTTTTGATACGTGTGGACGCGAGCCCGAAGAGCAGTCCGGAAACAGTGAACAGCAGGAAGAAACTGCCCCCGACAAACCCGAACTGCTGATGCGATAGCCCGAGATCGCGCATGATGGGCACGGCGGCAAGCCCAATGACGGCCTTGTCCGCGAAATTGATCACCATGAAAAGGAACAGCATGGCGACCACGATCCAGGCACGCAATCGACTGGTTTTCTGAAACATGTCTCCTCCTTGGATCGCTTCGGACCGGCGTCCAGACAATGCCAAACCTCGGTCCCGACAGGCAATTAGATTTGTAGTAGCAAAACGGTACGCACATCGGAGCTTTTTTCGGCCTTTGCTGCGAGGACACGAAACGCCGCAGCAGGCGACCGTGGAAATGCGGCCCGGCCGATGAAGCGAACACGGGTTTCTCACCGGAGCAGCGACGCCTTCGGGATCGTTGATATCCTAGAGCCGAAGCGCCCGGCAAGACGGTCAACGAGTTGACAATCCGGCTTCATTCGACCTGCATGGTTTCCCTATGTCAGGACTTCGCAAAGAACTCCTCAGGCGCCCGGCATCACCTGAGCGGCGCACTCATGAGCGGCGGCGAGTGAAGTGGCCACCACCAACCGCTCGCGGCACTGCGACACGATGCGGGTCAACAGTGCTTCACAAGTCGGAATATCGTCGATGAGCCCAACCACCTGCCCCGCCCATACCAGTCCCGCATCGACCTCGCCGGTTTGAAGCGCATCGTGTCCGCGACGACCAGCCACCAGATGCCGGATGTCCTCGAACGCACAGCCGCCCGGGCGCCGCTCGGTGGCGACCACCTCGTCGGACACGGCATTTCTGAGTACGCGTGCCGTATTGCGCAACGTGCGGAAGATAAGTTGCGTATCCCGTTCGCTCGCACCCACGAGCTTCTGCTTGATATGCTCGTGCAACGGCGCCTCGACGGTCGCGCAAAAACGGGTTCCCATGTTCACACCTTCGGCACCCAGGGCGAGCGCCGCAGCCATGCCGTATCCGTCGGCGATGCCACCCGAAGCGATGACCGGAATCTTTAACGCCCGGGCCGCGAGAGGAATCAGTATCAGACCTGGTACGTCGTCTTCTCCCGGGTGTCCGGCGCATTCGAATCCGTCGATGCTGACTGCGTCCACGCCGTTGCGTTCGGCAGACAGTGCGTGCCTGACGCTCGCGCACTTGTGAAGAATCTTCACCCCGTTGCGCTTGAGCTTCTCGATGAATTCCCTGGGACTGCTGCCAGCCGTTTCGATCGTCTTCACGCCGCTCCCGATGATCACATCGAGGTATTCCGCGTAGGGAGGCGGACTCGCAGACGGAAGGATGGTCAAATTGACGCCGAAAGGCTTGTCGGTCATCGTTCGGCAGCGCTCGATTTCGCGCGCTAATGCGTCTGGATCCGGCTGGGTCAGCGCCGTCAGCACGCCCAGGCCGCCCGCATTGGAAACCGCCGACGCCAGTTCCGCTCGCCCCACCCACTGCATGCCGCCCTGAATGACAGGAAAACGGATGCCGAGCAAATCTGTAATACGCGTCTTCATAACGATCCTTTACTTACACTTGAGAGTTGTTCCGCGATCCGGGGATCGACAAATCCAGTTCATTCACCGCGAAAACAAGGCGTACGTTTTTCGACGAATGCGCCGACGCCTTCCCGGAAGTCGGCGGTACTCGCACACTGGACAAATGCTTCGGCCTCGGCGGCCAGTTGTTCATCGAAACTGCGTTCGAACGAGTCACACATCAAGCGCTTGAGCTGGCCCAGCGCACGCGTCGGACCGGACGCAAGCCTTGCCGCCAGTGCACCGGCTTCCTGCTCCAACCGATCCGCAGGCACGACCCGGTTGACCACGCCGAGACGCAATGCCTCATCGGCGTCGAACATGCCGTCGAGCAATGCGATCTCCAGCGCCTTGCGCAGTCCCACTACGCGCGGAAGGACCCACGAGGTAGAACAGTCGCAACTCGCGCCGAGATTGGGGTACGCGAGACTGAAACGCGTCCCTTCAGCAGCGATGGTGAGGTCGCAGCCGAGCATGATTCCCAGGCCTCCGCCAGCGACAGCACCGTGCACGCTCGCAATGACGGGCGCTTCGAGCGCGGCCAGAATGCTCACACCGGCATGCACCAGCGCGATACCTTTCTGCGCGTTCGCAACAGGGTCTTCGCGAAGCGACGCGACGTCGCCTCCAGCAATAAACGCCCGCCCCGCACCGCTGATGACAACCGCGCGTACCTCGCGGTCCTCCGCCAGAACTTCACATGCGGAACGGAACGCCTGCGCAGTCGCCAGATCGATGGCGTTCAGTGCTGCCGGGCGATTAAATCGAAGATGCGCAATTGCGCCGTCGCGCCAGGACAGAAGCGGCGAATTCGAGTGAATCAGATCATCAGGGCAATTCATGTGGTTTCCGTATTTCGCTTTTTCAGATATTCAGCGGCGCGGCGCTCGTATTTCTTCAAACCGCACACTGGCCGGTTCTATCAAGCGAGAGCTCGGCGAGTACTTCCGCCGTATGCTCGCCTATCTCGGGCAAGCGTCCGTCCTGTCGGCGGTAGTCGTTAAAGTTTGCGGGGCAACCCGGCAGTAACACTGGATCGCGTCCCGCTGCGTGGACCTTGACGAACAGATCCGCTGATACACCACCGTGGCCCGGTCTTACGTCGTCCAGGGTTCGCACCATGCCAAAAACGACACCGGCGTGGGTGAGACGTTCACATAGATCGGCTGTGGAAAGCCGGCCGGTTGCGCTGCGCAGTTCCGCGAGCATGGCCTGCCGGTTCTGCAGACGCGCAGCGTTTTCGCAGAAGCGCGGGTCAGCGGCTATTTCCGGTCGTTGAAGCGCGGCGCACAGACGCGCGAAGTGTTCCTTCGTATAGGCTGAAATGATGACGTTGCCATCGACGGTGGGCATCACTTCGGCGGCCGGCGCCGCATTGGTCTGGCCGTTACCCGAGCGGACCGGCACCGCGCCGCTCAGGCGATATTCGGCCCATGTGCTGGACATCGCCGACACAGCAACATCGACGAGCGAGACGTCGACGATGCCGCCGCGACCGCTTACGGATCGTCTTACCAGCGCCGCAAGTACAGCCGAGGTCAATGCGTTGGCAGCCATTACATCGACCACGGTGAAGCCCACGCGTGTCGGGTCGCGGTCGCCGTCGCCATTGATGCTCATCATGCCGCTCTCGGCTTGCGCGGCAATGTCGAAGCCCGCGCGTTGGCTCGCGGGGCCGGTTTGACCAAAGCCACTGACCTGCCCGTACACAAGACGGGGCACTCTATCGGTCAGCGTAGCCGCATCGAGCCCCAGCTTTTCCATGACGCCGGGCCGGTTGTTCTGGAGGACCACGTCTGCGGTGCAGGCCAGCGCGAGTGCGTCCTTTCGCGCCTCGGGATTGCGCAGATCGAGAACAACCGAGCGCTTCGACCGGTTGCAGGCCGAAAATAGCGGTCCGAAGTGGTCCTTGTTCCAGCCTGCATATCGGCCGGCGTCACCCTCGGGCGGTTCTACCTTGATGACGTCGGCGCCCAGTTCGGCCATCGTCTGGCCACACGCCGGCACCGCGATGTACTGCCCGAACTCGACGACACGCAGTCCCTTCAAAGGGGCATTTTCGGGCGTGCTTTGTCTGTCATGTGACATGAGCGTTCCTTACCGCCTTCAAACGACGGCCGCGACATTCGACGAACCCGGCTGACGGCGCCGGTCCACTTTCGGTAAGGCGACACCCCACGCATCTGCGTTGACTGCTGACGCCTTCGAGGTTTGCAGGGAAGCTGCTTAGCAGCACGCAGCCAACGAGCCATCAACCACAGTCGACGCTAGCTGTTCGAGCTGATACTCGGCGCCGCCGTAAAGGGTTGAGGCCGCTGCCAGGCGTTTAACGAAGTGGCCCAGCGTGTACTCCTGGGTCATACCGATTGCGCCATGGAGCTGCACCGACTCTTCCCACATGAGCGTTGCCGCTCGCGCGACAAAGGCCTTGGCGGCCGCGCTGTAGCGGCGTCGCACGGTGGCGTTGCCGCCGTCTTCCTGATCGAACACGCTGGCCGCAGCGCGCGTCAACGCGCGGGCTTCCTCGATCTCCACCATGAGGTCGACCATGCGATGCTGAATCACCTGATTCGCGCCGATGGTGCGGCCAAACTGCTTGCGCGTAGTGAGGTACTCACGGGTAATGTCGAACGCGGCGGCCATCACTCCCACCGTCTCGGCGCAATGCGCGACGGTCGCACGGTCGATCGCGCGTTCGATCAATGGCAGCACTTCATCACGCGACCCCATCGCCAGGGCCTGGGCGCATTCGACCCCGTCGAGCACGATGTCGGCTACGCGCTGGCCGTCGTACAGCGAGCGCGGCGTGACTGTCAGACCGGGCGAACCCGCTTCCATGAGGAAGAGGCCGATGCTGTCGCTCCCCACCATGGCAGCGAGCAGATACGCGTGTGCTCCGGCGCCACCCAGCACGAGCGATTTCTTGCCCTTCAGCGAGAAGCCCTGTCCGGTCGGCTGCGCGGTCATGGCGACGGCACCCGCATCGAACGAGATGCCCGGCTCCCAGGCGGCAAACGCGAGACGCTGGCTGCCAGCGACGACGCCGGGAAGGTAACGTGCCCGAAGCTCAGGTTTGGCCACATCGACGAACAGCATGGTGGCCAACACAGCCGAGGCGACGAAGGGCTCGTTGACCAGCCCACGCCCGAGTTCCTCCACCAGAACGCAAATGTCGCCCAGCGAACTGTTCAAGCCATCGTCGGCTTCGGGAACCGGCATCGCGAGCCAGCCGAGTTCCGCAAATTCATTCCAGCGCGCGGGCAGGCATCCATGCGGGTGCGCGAACGACGCCTCTCGCACGGCGTTGCCATACCCGCGGGCGATATATTTACGGGCGCTGTCGGCCAGCATGTCCTGGTCGTCGTTCAGATTTTGTTCGCTCATAGTCCGAGTACCGCTTTGGAAAGAATGTTGCGCTGGATTTCGCTGCTGCCCCCGGCGATCGTGTAGCCACGCGCGACGAACCGTCGCGACGAAGCGGTCGCGGCAATAGGGTCCTGGTGCGGTGACGGCGGGCCCACTTCAAGCACCTCAGGATCGAGGACCAGGCCTTCCTGACCCAGGGCATCGACAATCAGCTGTTCCCAAAGCTGAATCAGGCGGCTGCCCCTCAGCTTCAACATGGAAGCTTCAGGGCCGATCGGGTGGCCCGAGATGGATCGCTGGATGAAACGGGCAGCGTTGGCTTCGAGTGCCATCAAGCGCATTTCCAGTTCGGCGAACCGTTGCCGGAACCAGGAGCAGTCGGCGAGGCGCACGCCGCCTTCAGTGCGCGTCATTGCGACTTCCTGGGCGCGTGCCCTGCGCCGCTTGTTCTCGCCGATTCGCGCGAGCTTCAGACGTTCGAATTCGAGTAGCGACTTCGCAATCTTCCAACCTTCGTTTTCCTTACCAACGAGGTTCTCAAACGGGACCTCCACGTTGTCGAAGAACACTTCGTTGAAGACGACCCAGCCATGGATGCCAACGATAGGCCGGACCGTGACGCCGGGCGACTTCATGTCGACGAGCAGGAACGAAATGCCTTCCTGCGGCTTCGCTTCCGGGTCCGTGCGCACGATACAGAAAATCCAGTCCGAATACTGTGCATAAGACGTCCAGATCTTCGATCCGTTGATGACGTATCCACCATCGGTACGCTCGGCTCGCGTTTTCACCGAGACAAGATCGGACCCCGCGTTGGGTTCCGAGTACCCCTGGCACCACCACTGCCTTCCTGCCGCTATCTCGGGCAAGAATCGATCGCGCTGGGCAGCGGTTCCGAAGCGCATCAGGATCGGCGCGATCATCGAGAAACTGACCATGATGATTTCTGGAGCGTCGTTATTGCAGAGCTCCTCTTCGAACGCGAGCTCTTGCTGCACTGTCCAGCCTTGACCGCCCCATTCACGCGGCCAATGCGGCACGAGGTAACCATGCGCCGCGAGGATCTGATACCAGGCCACCACGCGCTCGCGCGGAATCTGACGCCCGCTTCGAACCATGTCGCGGATATCGGACGGCAAATTGGTCTGCACGAATTCGCGAGCCTGTCTCCTGAATTCCGTGAGTTCACGCGTCTCAAACATATTGTTCATTCCAGAGGAAAGGATATGGAGTTCACGAAAGGAACTCAGTAACGGATAGGATAAAATGCACGCTAAGCCGAGTCAGTCGATGAATTGACAATCTCGTTGACAGCGGAGCCAGGACATTCCCGCATTCGGCTTTTGCTTGTTCAGTATCTGGAGATGTATATGGGCCACCAGCCGAGCGCCGCAGACTGTTTCGCACTGATCTGCCGGGCGCTTCGAGCCAGTACGCTTTTCGCAGAATGGCCACTTCCCAGTATCGAGCGTCTCGCAAAGATGGCGCGTCTGGAGCATCACAAGAAGCACACGCAAGTTCTGGCGGCAGATCGCGAACGGCGCGAGGTCCTGGTCGTCGTTTCTGGAAGTGTTGAGGTAAGCCGCACGAACGCGGACGGTTCCAGGTTTGTGGGTATTCTGATGCGCGCAGGTGACTGCTCAGGCCTCGTGCGCCTGTTACCGGAAATTCGTGCGCCCTATGATTACGTCGTGCTTGAGGAGGCGCTGCTGGTGCATGCGCCAAGCGATGCGATGATTGAAATCATGAATGACGAGCCGATTCTCTGGCGTTCGGTCGCGCTCCTCTTACTCTCGCGACAACGCGACAACGCCGTATCGATGCAACAGCGTGTCCTGAGCGATCTGTCGACTCAACTTGCCGCACGGATCGTCGAACTGCTGGCCGCGTCAGACATTTCCGGAGCCGGTGGCCGTGGTCAGTCGCTGCACTTAAGCCAGAGCAAACTCGCTTCCATGCTCGGAAAATCGCGTCAAACAATCAACAAGGAATTGGGTAAGCTGTCAGCCAAAGGGCTGATCACGATCGATTACGGAAAAATCGACGTTCTGGATTTGCCCGCATTGGAGGCATTGGCTGCCAGCGGCTCTAGCCGCTAGTTGGAACGCGGCTGCGGGCGGCAAACGCCGCGGTCCCGGAAAGCGTTCCAGGGCCGCGAAGAAGTCGAATCAAAGGTTGCTGTAACCGCCGCCGCAGACCAGAACTTGACCCGAAACATAGTTCGACTCCGGCGAGCAGAACAGGTACACCGACCCTGCCGCTTCCACAGCGGTGCCCGGACGACCCAGCGGAATCATACGGCTCGCGCCATCGAGCATCGACTGCTGCACACCGACCTTGATCTCGCGACCTTCGATGTTCACGGTCTTGCTTTCTTCGCCAGCCAGCGCCTGCGTCAGACGCGTTTCGATGAGACCGAATGCCACCGCGTTCACGTTGACCTTCAGGCGACCCCACTCCTTGGCCATGGTCTTGGTCATGCCCAGGATACCGGCCTTGGCCGACGAGTAGTTGATCTGTCCCGCGTTGCCACCGGCTGCTACTGACGAGATATTCACCACCTTACGGAACACTTCACGGCCCTCGGCGGCTTCAGCCTTGGCCGCCGCGCTGATCACCGGATAGGCTGCGCGCAGGATACGGAACGGCGCCGTCAGGTGACAGTCCATGATCGCGTACCACTGTTCGTCGGTCATCTTCTGAACGACGTTGTCCCATGTAAAGCCAGCGTTGTTGACGATGATGTCCACGCTCTTGAAGTTGGACACCGCGGTGCCGATGAAACGCTCGGCAAAGTCGCTTGCTGTCACGCTGCCGGCGCACACGGCTGCCTCGCCACCCTGGGCGCGGATCAGCTCGGCCACTTCGTTGGCCGGATCTGCGTCGAGGTCGTTGATGACAACGCGAGCGCCTTCCGAAGCCAGTTTCAATGCCACTTCACGGCCAATGCCACGGCCGGAGCCGGTCACCAATGCGGTCTTGCCTGCGAGCTTGCTCATCTCAATCTTCCTTTCCGTTTGATACGCGTTGTTCTTTAAATAATCAGTTCAGTGCCACCACGGCTTCGCCGAGCAGCTTCTCGTCGCCGAACTGGTTGATACACCTGAGCGCGAGCTTCACGCGTTGCTCACCGTCTGCCTCGAACTTCTCGATCACTTGACCGGTGCAGGCAGGTTGATTGCCCAGATGCGTGATGCCGGTGAAACGGACCGCCACACTGCGGATCTGCGTCTGCGGCACCCAACCCGTCAGCAGTCGGCCCAGATAAGCGACTGACAACATGCCGTGTGCGAACACGTCCGGCATGCGCGCCTTGCGGGCGAAATCAATGTCGACGTGGATCGGATTGTGGTCGCCCGAGGCGCCACAATAGAGCGCCAGCGTGGTGCGGTTGATCGCCGGCAGGGAGAGCGCGGGCAACGTGTCGCCCACCTTCACATCGTTAAAACGAGGTACTTGCATCGAGCGTCTCCTTAACCGTTGCGCTGCACGATCACGCCGCGCAGATCAGCGACGTGCTCGTGCGCCTGATTCGTCACGCGGGTTTCCTGCACGACGAATTGCAGCGCGCCGCCTTTTTTCTCGTAGACGTCAGCGAGCTTCGTCTCGAAGCTGAGCGTGTCGCCTGCGTAGGCCATCCGGTGATACGTGAACGCTTGCTCGGCATGGAGGATGCGTGCCAGATCCAAATCCAGAGACTTCAGTGTCGCAACCAGATCGCCCGTTTCACTGTTCATGCAGAACAGGAAGGTCGGCGGCACCGGCAAGCCGGGATAGCCGGCATCGCGAGCGACGGATTCGTCGGTGTACAACGGGTTGGTTTCGCCAATGGCCTTGGCAAAAAAGCGCAGGCGGCCCTTCTCGACATCGACGGTGCCGCGTGACATCACGCGGCCGATCATGCTTTTGTCTGCCATTACAAACTCTCCTCAAAAGAAATGGCGCGCGACAGTCACGCCGCCCGCCATTTCCATCACGCCATCAGGCGCGACCGTACAGCGTCACCACGCAGGCGCCGCCCAGACCCAGGTTGTGCTGCAGTGCGAGCTTTGCGCCGTCGACCTGACGAGCGTCCGCCGTACCGCGCAACTGGTTCGTGAGTTCGTAACACTGAGCCAGTCCTGTCGCACCCAGCGGGTGACCCTTCGAGAGCAGACCGCCCGACGGATTGGTCACGACCTTGCCGCCATACGTGTTGTCGCCATCGTTGACGAACTTCTCGGCGCCGCCCACCGGGCAGAAGCCCAGCGATTCATAGGTCACCAGTTCGTTATGCGCGAAGCAATCGTGCAGTTCGACGACCTTGATATCCGACGGGCCCACGCCAGCCTTTTCGTACACCTGGCGCGCGGCTTCGCGAGCCATGCTGAAGCCGACCAGCTCGATCATCGAACGCTCGCCCAAGGTTGCCGGGCTGTCGGTCGTCATCGATTGCGCAAGGATCTGCACGTCGGTGCGAATGTTGTGCTTCTTCGCGAAGGCTTCCGAGCAGATAATCGCGGCCGCTGCGCCGCAGGTCGGCGGGCAGGCCATCAGACGCGTCATCACGCCCGGCCACACGACTGGATCGGCCATCACGTCTTCGGCGCTCACGATCTTGCGGAAAATCGCGAGCGGATTGTTCGCAGCGTGACGGCTCGCCTTCGCGCGGATCTTCGCGAAGGTTTCCATCTTCGTGCCGTACTTCTCCATGTGCTCCTTGCCCGCGCCACCGAACATCATCAGCGCGCCCGGCACTTTCGACTCGACAGCATCGGGATTCAGTTCCGCTGCAAGAACGGACGAGCTGCCCAGCGGGCTGGGACGGTCATGCCAGATCCCGCCGAGCGCGCCCGGCTGCATCTGCTCGAAACCGAGCGCGATCGCACATTCCACCGCACCGCTTTCGACTGCCTGACGCGCCATGAACAACGCGCTTGAACCGGTTGCGCAGTTATTCGTGACGTTGAGCACCGGGATCTGCGTCAACCCCACCGGGTACAGCGCAGCCTGCCCACAGCATGAGTCACCGTAGACGTAGCCGACATACGCCTGCTGCACGAGGTCATACGAAATGCCCGCATCTGCAAGCGCGGCGCGCGCGGCTTCCGAGCCCATCTCGACATACGAAGCGCTCGCACCTGGTTTCTTGAACTGAATCATGCCGACACCGGCGACTACCACTTTCTCAGACATCGTCTGTCTCCTTCTCTGGTTCTTTAAAATTCGTTAGTTAATGAATGCCGCTAGCTGCCGGCATTCAGCGGGACGTGTTACGCCATGCGCCCAGCACAACGTCCAGGTTCACATCCTGGCCTTCGGCTGAACGAAGCACTTCGGGTACCGTGCGGCTGAAACGCGGCGCCGGCGCGGGTTGCACGACACCATCGATCTCGATGAAGGTACGTCGCGCAACGTTGTGTTCGTGTTGCGGCGCCTCATCCATATCGAGCACCGGTGCAAAGCAAACGTCCGTGCCTTCCAGCACTTCGGTCCACTGCGCGCGGGTGCGCGTGACGAAGTGCGCAGCCAGGCGGCGCTTTAGCTCCGGCCAGTGACGCGGCTCGAACTGGTGAGAAAAAACTGAATCGGTAATCTCGAGGCGCGCGAGCAGTTCCGCGTAGAACTGCGGCTCGATCGAGCCGATCGCGATGTATTTGCCGTCGGCACATTCGTACGTGTCGTAGAAGTGCGCGGAGCCATCCAGCAGATTGCTGCCGCGCCGGGCGCTCCACCTGCCCTGCGCCTGCATGCCGTAGAACATCGCGCCGAGCAGCGCCGTGCCGTCGGTCATCGCGGCATCGATCACCTGTCCCTTGCCGCTGTTGCGTGCCTCGACGAGCGCGCACGCCACACCGAACGCCAGCATCATCGCGCCGCCGCCCAGATCGCCGACCAGATTGAGCGGCGGAGGCGGTGCTTCTTCCGCGCGGCCCATCGAGCCCAGCATGCCGCTGATCGAGATGTAGTTGATGTCATGGCCCGCTGCCTGCGCGAGCGGCCCAGATTGCCCCCAGCCGGTCATGCGGCCGTATACGAGCTTCGGATTGCGTTGCAGGCAAACCTCCGGGCCGAGGCCAAGCCGCTCCATCACGCCCGGCCGAAACCCTTCGATCAGCGCGTCGGCCTGCTCGACGAGTGCCAGCACCTGCTGGGCACCTTCAGCCGATTTGAGGTCGATCGTGACCGTGCGCTTGCCGCGCGCCGTGACGTCATAGCGAAGCGAATCCTGCGCTGGCGGCGTGCCGTCGAGGCCCGAACGCCTGCCTGCGGGACGGTCCACGCGAATGACATCGGCGCCCATGTCCGCGAGCATCATCCCGCAGAACGGTCCCGGCCCGATGCCCACCATTTCCAATACCCGAATGCCCTGTAATGGTCCGCTCATGTCAAATCGTCCTGATTCTTTCAAATGAGGTTTTGAGGTCTCGATTCTTCGATAAATATCGCGACTACATCGATAACGGGGGCGTTGGGAGCGCGCAATGACACAGTCGCCATCAGGACTCCCGGAGTGCCTCGCACGCGCAATCACCTTTCGCAGCGCCGCAGACGGCGCCCGTTTCCCCACCGTCAATGTGGCGCCGGGTTCAGCCCAGCTTGCGGTCGTCCAGACCGAGGCTGCGCCCAATGATCTCTTTCATGATTTCGCTGCTGCCTGCGTAGATGCGCGAGATGCGGGCGTCGGTGTACATGCGGCTAATGCGGTATTCATCCATGTAGCCGGCGCCGCCATGCAACTGCACGCCTTCATCCGTCATGCGCCCCTCCAGCTCCGAGCAGAGCAGCTTGGCCGCGGCAGCCGTTTCCGAGCTCAACCTGCCCGCGTTGTGCAGCAGCACGCACTGGTCCACAAATGTCTGTAGCGCGTCGAGTTCCGCACGCAACTGCGCGAGCTTGAAACGCGAGTTCTGAAACGTGCCGACCGGCCGGCCAAATGCCTTACGCTCCTTCACGTAGTCGAGCGTCAGGTCGAAGGCCACCTGCGCGCTGGCGAGGTAACCGCACGCGCCCAGCAAACGCTCCTCCGCCAGGTGGCGCGTGAGATAACGGAAGCCCTGAGCGGCATCGCCGAGCACGTTGGCTTTGGGAACCCGGACGTTATCGAAGAACAACTCCGCGGTGTCCTGCGACTGCAGGCCCATTTTCTTCAACTTGCGGCCGCGCTCAAAACCCGGCATTCCGCGCTCCACAATGAAGAGACCGATAGCATGCGGGTTGTCCGGCGAGGTTCGTGCAGCCACTACCACGTAGTCAGCCAGAATGCCGTTCGAGATATACGTCTTCGCGCCGTTGAGTAACCAGTAGTCGCCCTTTTCCTTTGCCCGGGCGCGAATGCCCGCCAGGTCCGAACCCGTTTGCGGCTCGGTCATGGCAATGGCAAGAATCGCTTCGCCACGGGCCGCCTTCGGCAGAATGCGCGCACGCTGCTCATCGTTGCCCAGCTTGCCGATGTAAGGCCCAACGAGGCGAGAGTGCAGCGTATGAAAAAAGCCCGAATCGCCGTAGCGAGCGTTCTCCTCCATCAGGATCTGCTCGTAGCGGAAGTCTGCGACTCCTGCGCCACCGTGCTCCTGATCTGCCCACATCAGCAGATAGCCTTGCTCGCCCGCCTTCAGGAAGACCTCCCGGTCGACACAGCCGCGCTCGCGCCATTGCTCGCCGTGCGGGCCGACCTCGCGCTGATAAAAGCGCCGGGCGGATTCGCGGAATATCTCGTGTTCCGCTTCGAAGATGAGGCGTTCCATTTACTTGTCTCCTCTGTACACGAACATTCTGGTCGAGCAGTCAAACGTTGTCGTCGTCCGAACTACCTATATTGCGGCCGCATCTAGCTGATCAGCCCCTGCTCGCGTGCCCGTGCTACGGCTTCGGTGCGATTGCTCGCGCCGAGCTTGCCCGAGATATTGCGCAGATGCGCACGTATCGTCGCCTGTGACAGAAACAGGGCTTCTGCAAGCGCAGCATTGGATTTGCCGAGCGCCAGCAACTTCAGAACGTGGATCTCACGTTGAGTGAGCGCGTCCCCGCGCCGGCCCTGCTGAATAGCGGCAGAATTCGACGATGCTTCGAAGTCGCCTGCGGCGCCAGCGCAAGCAAGCTCCAGCCGTTCGAAGTAGCCAGCCATCGCACCGGCCGGCATCTTTCCCGACGCCAGCACTGCGCGCGCACGCGACAAGGCGAGTGATGCGATGACAGGTCCTTCGTCGGCGAACGGTTGCACGATGCCTTCGGTACAGGCGTACGACAGCACCTGCGCCATGCGTTCGAGTGCGGCTTCCGGCCGTCCGGCCCGCTGCAACGCTTCAGCCAGCAAAAGGCTGGTCCGAAGGGCCAGGCGCTGACGGCGTTGCGCGTGGAGCTGTTCGATCGAAGCAGGTAGCTCTGCCAGCAGGTCGTCGAGGGCGGCGCTACCTGCACCTTCTTCCGCCGCGTGAACGCGCAACCGCAGGCGTCCCATCTCCAGCGTCTCCACCTCATGCAGTGGCACGGGAACCGCGCGCTCCGGGCTCCACAATTCCGGCGCTTCGGCTCGACGCAGACACGCCGCAGCCGCAGCTACATCGCCCTGGATCAACGCCAGTCGCGAACGCTCAAGTTCCGCGCTGACGACGAGACGACCGATGCTCTGGCGGTGGCCGATGAATTCCAGCTCGCCGAGCACGCCGTAGGCGCGGTCCGGCTCGCCGCGTTGCCACGCCAGTCGCGACTGCGTGATATAGCCTCGCACCATCTGGCCGCTTGCTCCTGACTCCCGCGCGAGCGCCATGTAGATGGTCAGAACCTGTCCGGCCTGTTCGAGATGACCGGCTTCGTACAATGCCTCGGCAAACAGCATCGCCGACGGCGCGCTGCCAGTGGCCCGGCCCGCGACATCGTCGGCCATGTTGTTTGTCGCGAGACGAAAACGTGCAATGGCGTCCTGCAACCGTCCCTGTCTCAGACTAATCGTGCCTTCCAGCGCCTCAGCCATCACCAGGCTAAAAGTGCTGCCGATTTCGATGTGCGAACGGCGCGCCTGATCCAGCAGTGCGCGCGCCTCTTCATGACGCTCGAGTGCAGCGTAGAGTTTCGCCAGCAAATTGGTCAGTAAACCGTATGGAAAGGCATAGCGAGGATCGATCCGCGCGTGATTTTCGATACCCATGGCAAGCCCATGAGCCTGATCCGTCATCACCAGCAGCATGGGACGGAGCGCAAGCATGTGAGCCCGCAACTCCGTATTCCAGCCGGCTTCGTCCCGTTGCATGGTTTCGTCTATGCGTCGCACGAGCGCCTGCGCATCCGCATACCGGTGCGTAAAAATGAGTGCCCACGCGCGGACGACATTCAGTTTGTACCGGCTATCCAGCAGAACCTGAGGCAGGCTGTCGAGCCAGCGGGCCAGCAGGCGGAAGCGGCCGAGATCCAGCAGTCGCTGCGCGTGTATGTCAAGAAGGCGCCCGGCGCAGTCGTGGTCCCCTGCGTGCAATGCATGCTCAATGGCAGGCACCGGCCGTCCCTCGCCCTCATACCACTGCGAGGCCCGCATATGGAGAACGGGCAACGCGGAAGGATCGAGTTGAGTCAGTTGCGCGCACAGAAATTCGCGAAACAGGCTGTGGTACCGGTAATGGCCTGGATTGTCCAACGTCGTCAGAAAGAGGTTTGCACGCTCGAGTTCCGCGAGTAGCGCGGCGCTACCGGTGTGTTCAAGCAAGGCATCGCAGACGGGCGCGCTGAGTTCATGGAGCACGCTTGTGCGCAACAGAAACTCGCGCTGTGCATCGGGCAATCTGACAAGCACGTCTTCGGCCAGATACTCTGTAATTGCGGCGTGGGAACCCGAGAAAGTGGCAAGAAAGGTCCCCGGATCGTCGTGTCCTTCCAGTGCGAGAGAAGCCAGCCAGACTGCTGTGGCCCAACCGTCAGTAACCTTGTGAAGTCGGCCGAGTTCACTGCTGGCCAGCGTGAGGCCGCGTCGGTTGTGCAGATATTCGGCGGTTTCTTCCAGAGAAAAACGCAAGTGCCCCGGTCCGACTTCCAGCAACTGGCCGCGCGCGCGCAGCCGGCCCAAGCCGAGGCCAGGCACGACACGCGAGCCGATCACGATTTGCCAGCCAGATGGGAGGTGATCCACGAGTTGCCGGATCAGATCCAGCACAGCAAGACTTTCGACGACCTCGAAGTCATCCAGAAACATTGTGAAATTGGCACGGGACGCAGCGACGCGGTCGATCAGTTCGAGCAGGCCCGGTTCGCCAGAAGCGGTACCGACGCGCGGCGCGACGCACGCGATTGCCGCATCGAAGTGTGCAAGGAAGCGGCCAAGATCGTTGTCAGATGCGTCCAGATTGAGCCACCTGATAACCGCGCCACTCTCCTGCCGCCGCGCCGAGTACTGCAGCATGGCCGTCGTTTTGCCGAATCCGGCTGGCGCACGCAGCACGATCAGGCGTACATCGCCTGCGTCATTGATGCGCTCACTCAATTGCGCCCGCCGCAATTGAAACAGAGGCGGACGAGGCGGAGCCAGCTTGGAAGGCAAGAGATTTTGATGCATGGCGTACTGAAGTTATAGACACGTAGTCGCACGCGCGTACTGCACGTGGCCACTCAGTTCGCGCGAACGACGGGCGGCCGGTTGCGATGTTTTGCGCCGCCGGGTCCGTAGCCGTGCATCTGGACGCAGGCTCCAGGCGCGGCGACGCCGCGAGACACGCGGCGTCGCGCCCGAAGGAGCAATTCAGAACTAGAGCTTGCGCGATATGAGTTCGCGCATGACCTCATTGGTACCGCCGTATATACGTGATACCCGCATATCGACAAAGGCGCGCGCAATCGGGTATTCGAGCATGTAGCCGTATCCGCCATGCAACTGCACCATATCGTCGATGCATTTCCACATGGTTTCGCTAGCGTAAAGCTTGGCGATCGCCGCTTCTTCGGCGGTCAACTTTCGTCGTATATGTTCGCTGATGTAGTAATCGACCATGGTGCGCAAGGCCACGGCTTGTGCCTTTATATCGGCCAGCTTGAACCTGGTGTTCTGAAAGTCCCACACAGTCTGACCAAATGCCTTGCGGTCTTTCACGTATTCCAGTGTCTGTTCCAGCAGGCGCTCCACTTTCGCGGCGGCGTTCACTGCGATCATGAAACGCTCCTGCGCCAGGTCCTGCATCATGTACGTGAACCCCTTGTTCTCCTCGCCCAGGCGGTTGGCAACCGGCACCCGCACGTTGTCGAAGAACAGTTCCGCGGTGTCCTGGGCGTGCATGCCGACTTTTTCAAGCTTGCGCCCCCGGCGAAAACCCTCGCGGTTCGTCTCCACCATGATCAGACTGACACCCTTCGCGCCGGCTGCCGGATCGGTCTTGCACACGACCAGCACCAGGTCAGAGACGCAACCGTTGGTGATGAACGTTTTGCTGCCGTTGATCACGTATTCGTCGCCCTCGCGCACGGCCGTCGTGCGCACCGACTTCAGGTCGCTGCCGCCGCCGGGTTCGGTCATGGCGATGGCCAGAATGATTTCGCCGGCGCAGACCTTCGGCAACCAGCGCATCTTTTGTTCTTCTGTGCCGAGCCGGTTGATGTAGGGCGCGACAATGTCCGAGTGCAGGCCGATCGACAATCCGCTCACGCCGCAATAGGCCAGCTCTTCCGCAAGGATCGCCGCATGGCCGAAATCACCGCCGCCGCCGCCGTACTCGGCGGGCAAGGTCGTGCACAGCATGCCCTCGCAGCCCGCCTTCAGCCAGGTCTCACGATCAACTTCGCCCTCCTTGTTCCACGCTTGCTGGCGTGGCGCGCATTCGCGTTCCATAAAGCGCCGCACAGATACGCGGAATTGCTCGTGATCTTCACGATAGACGCGGCGAATAACTTCCATCTACTACTCCTCGCAAAAAGGGGAAGCGCATCGATCGGCTGCTCACCGGCACTTCTGGCGACCCGCGAAACGACGCATCAGTGCGCTGATCATGCTTGAGGCGTTTTCGCAAGAAAGCCACCCATCTTGGGGGGGCCGGGCGACGTTTTGATGGGTTTGCGCGCCTGGTCTGGCGTGGATGTATTTGTCCGATGCCGGCGACGTGGCATCAAGGGGCGCGGCGGTCCGGCGCGTGAATCCCGCCTACTAGGAGAAACCCCTGCGGATCGAGAAGCACCATGCTGGCTTTGGCCCTTGGTGCTTTATTTCCGGATCGCAGATGTGCAATGTTTGCGTGTCTGGAGTTAAATTCCGACGCCGTGTGCCCCGTCTATGGCCGAAACCGGGCTTCCTAGTGAGGCTGCACGGGGGGAACGCCGCCCGAGAAATCCCGCAGACGGGCTGCGGCTTCGTCACGGCCCGTCACGCCGAGCTTGATGTAGATGTTCTTCAGATGCCATTTGACCGTCTCGGGCGTCACACCAAGCACACGTGCAATCCTTTTGTTCGGCATAGCCATCGCGAGAAGTTCGAGCACTTCGGTTTCGCGTTCGCTGAGCGCCTTTATGCCACCGCCCGAATCGGCGGTTGGTGCGACCGAAACCCCTGCGCCAGTCACGTCGACACACGCCTTAAGCCGCTGGACATAGAACGCGAGAACTGGTTCAAGCGCTTCTTTCTCGACGATCGTTTCCAGCATTTCAGTCAGACCCGGCGCAGCGTCGACAAGCGTTCGTTGCAATCCCAGACGGTGCCCAAGGTGAATGGCCTGCAGCAGATTGTCCCGGGCCGAACGATCGGAGCCACGCGCCAGCTCCGCCGAAGCAAGTTGCACGCGCAGGCTCGCCGCCCTCCGCCACCGCCCGCCTTCTTCGGAAATCGCAACGAGTGAAACCAGCCGCGAACGGGCGTCGTCAAACGCCTTTCGGTGTAGGGACATGTCGATTTGCGCGCGCTGGGTAACGACCCGAATCTCCAGTGCCGTCCCACGAGTCGCGCCGGCATACCGGGCGCCAAGTGCTTCGGCGCGTTTCAGCGCGGCGTCGGCCTGATCCGGCTCGCCTTGCATGAGGTTCCAGCGGACTGCCTCGAGAAGGGCGTGAGCAAGCAGCCTGTCAAGGCGATACTTGATCGCGTATTCCTCGAGGCGTTCTATGTAGGCATAAGCTTCCAGAGGCCGTCCTGCGAGGCGATGCGCAGCGGCGAGCGTTATGAACGCGCTCAGCACGATGTCCGGAATGGAGACGCGCTCCATGAACTCGATGCGTTCCTCAAGCATCGCGCGCGCAGCGTCGAAATCGTTGAGCTCGAACAAAGCATCGCCGAGCAGGCCTGTCGCCATACACGCGGCGCCAATGTACGCCGCTCCGTATTTTTCCGCGTCCTTGAGCACTTCACGGTAAATGCCTTCCGCGATGACCATCCTGCCTTCCAGTGCGTGGCTCATTCCGGCCAGACAACGCGCGACGAGATCGACGCGAGGCGCTCCCTCACGACGGGTGCCGGCCTCGAGCACTTCGCGGGCCGTTTCGTATTCGCCCGTGTACATGTACATCCAGGACATGATGCTGCTGCACCCGGATAACTTGAAGTCATCGGTATCGGCAGGCGGCCGTTGCAGCTCGGGCAGAATCAGCGCCAACGCGTCGGTGTCGTCGCGCTGAAGTGCGACAAGGCCACGCAACAGGCTCAGCGCGAAGCGTTGATGGTCATCCAGACCGCCGTGTGCAACCTCGGCCTGCATTGCCTGGATGGACTGCGCGGCGACGTCGAGATTGCGCGCCGCCAGTTGCAGATGTGCGGCCAGAAGGCGCAGATCGAATCGCGCTTCGATCACATCGTCTGGAAGCTGCCGCAGCAGACCGGCAACCTGGCCAAGCTCGCCCTGCGCTACCAACGCCTGCGCGCAGCCCTGCACCATCTCAGCCGCGGCTTGCGGCTCATCGGCCAGCACTGCGTGGTGCACGGCTTCGTCGACAAAACCATTCCGGTCGAACCAGCGCCAGGCCTTTGCGTGCAGAGCGCGCCGTTCAGTTTCCGAAAGCGTAGCGACGCGGACCTGCAGTGCCTCGCGCAGCATTGGATGCAGCCGGTACCATGTTTCCCGGTCACGCCCGCGCACCTGTTCAAGAAAGAGATTTTCGGCTTCCAGATGAACGAGCCGGGTCGACATGCGCACAAATGCATGCGGTTGGCCCATCAGGTTTGCGCATAACGAAGGACAAAAACGGTCGCAGATCGACAGGCATACCAGCAGCTCAAGATCTCCCGGTGCCAGCCGGGTCAGCACTTCGCGCTCGAAATAGTCTGCAAAACTGCGAGCGTCACGCACTTGAATACAGGCATAGCGCCCGTCGCGACGACCCTTCAGGTCCACCGCGAACAACTGCAGGCCAGCAATCCAGCCGCCGGTCAGTTCGTAAAGAACCTGCGCGTCGCGCGGATCGATTTCGCCTAGCTGGTCGCGCAGAAACTGTTCTGACTCGGCAAGCGAGAAGCGCAGATCGCGCAGGTCGAACTCGCTGCACTGGCCCTGAGACTCGAGGCGCCACAGGGAAAGTTGCAATGCACTTCGGGAGGCGATGATCAGATGGAAGTGAGCGGGGGCGTAGTCGATCAGGTGTTGCAGCGCGAGCGTGATCAGGGGATCGGTCAGATGCTGCGCGTCGTCCAGCATTAGCACCAGTTCGCGCGACCGGCGGGCAATGCCGTTGACGAGCATGATCATCCGGTGCTCGACTTTCGACGCTTCCCAGTCCTCTCCCGAAAGCATTGCGACTTCGCACACCATTGCGGGGTCCACCTCCGCCAGGCTCGCCAGCAGGCAGTCGAAGAAACGCGCGGGATTGTTGTCGTCGACGGTCAGCGAAAGCCACGCAACGTCGAAATCAAAAGAGAGCAACGCCTGCCGCCATGTCACCAGGGTCGTGGTCTTGCCGCTGCCAGCGGGCCCGCGGAGCAGGACAAAGCGCTGCCGACGCGTTGCGACCAGCCGAGCGAGCAACGCTTCCCGTGGCAGCAAACGACGCACCGCGCGCGGCGGAGCCAGTTTGGTGCCGGCGACGGAAGCTTCAATCTGGACAGGGGAGCGGGACACTTCAGTCAACGGCGTATAGGACTGGGATATGAGGCGGAAACTTGATGCGTGGCCGGGCGCAAACGCGCGTTTACCGGACGCGTGCAACCAACGAGCGGCAAAGTTGATGAGGGATTATATCCCGCCGCCCAATCGTTGAGCCGCCCGTACGGGTTGAGGCCAGCCGCACCGCTGCGCCACGGAGCACAATACCGCCGCCCCGCAGACGGCAGGCAAGACACACGCTAACCATGCGGGGTCAACGGACACGAACGGCCGTGATTCTCGCGGGAAAGAGTTCCAGATCCGGGATGCACGCGAATTCACAGGATTAAAGAGCCGCCCATACCGCGATACGGTGCCTGCCCGCATCGTTGCTCGCTTTCGGAGCCCCGCCCCAAGCGGCTCCGCGAGCGGTTATTTGCCCCCCCCTTGATGGGGGGGGGTAGGCTGGAAACGCCCCGTAGATACTGCGATGATATTGGCTCGGGCCAGCAGCGGAATGACGTGCATTACTCGACGCAACGCCACCTGCAAAACCCGGCAAAAGTGGTCGAAAACGATAGACGGAGATGAGAAATGTACTTGACACAAGGGCTGCATCGCAGCGTGCAGCAACGGCCGAATGCGACAGCGATACATTTCCAGAGCGAGGCATTGACCTACGCCGAACTGGGTGCGCGCGTTGCGCGGCTCGCAGGGGCGCTTCGGCAACTGGGCGCCGGAAGCGGCGAACGGGTCGCGATGCTGTCAGTCAACTCGCCTCGATACATCGAATACTACATGGCGACACCGTGGGCGGGCGGCGTTCTGAATCCGCTCAATATCCGCTGGAGCGCAAGCGAATTGCTGTATGCGCTGAACGACTCCGGCACGTCCATCCTGATCGTCGACGAAACGTTCCTCGCCCTGGGTGTCAAACTGGCGCGCGAAGCCGGCACACTACGACATATCATCTATGCTGGCGACGGCGATGTTCCGGACGGCATGCTGGACTACGAAAGCCTGATTGCCCAGTCCGAACCGGTCGAAGACGCGGTGCGTCAGGGCGACGATCTGGCTGGCATCTTCTACACGGGAGGAACTACCGGTTTTCCGAAGGGCGTGATGTTGAGCCATACGAACCTCGGCGTGGCCGCACTCGCCACGCTCGCCGTTGGTCACGTCATACCGGGCACGGTGTTTCTTCATGCAATGCCAATGTTCCACCTGGCCGGTTTCGCGGCAATCAACTCGCTCCTCGCCTGCGGCGGAGTGCACGTGGTGGTGCCGACCTTCACGCCGCAAACGACGATGGAGGCCATTTCCAGGCATGGCGTGAATCGGGTCATGCTGGCGCCTACTATGCTCCAGATGATGATTGACTGGATCGACAACCATGCGGCTGAAAGCACAGGCCTGAACAAGTCTTCTCTCACACGAATCATGTACGGCGCTTCGCCGATTTCGCAAACGCTCCTTCGGCGTGCACAGAAGACGTTTCCCAAGGCTGAATTTGTCCAGGGCTACGGCATGACGGAACTCTCTCCCGTCTGTGCATCGCTTGGGCCGGAATACCATACAGAGGAAGCCTATGCCAACGGCAAGATGCGCGCTGCGGGCAAGCCGCTGATGTGCGTTGAAGTCAAGATCGTTGATCCACAAGGCCGGGAAGTGCCGCGCGGTACAACCGGTGAAATTGTCGTACGTGGCCCCAATGTGATGCTTGGCTACTGGAACCTGCCGGAGGTTACGGCCGAAACGCTTCGCGACGGCTGGATGCACACGGGCGACGGTGGCTACATGGATGACGACGGTCTGCTTTACGTTGTCGATCGCCTGAAGGACATGATTGTCTCCGGAGGCGAAAACATCTATTCCGCCGAAGTCGAAAACGCGATCTCGAGCCATCCGGCTGTCGCTCAATGCGCTGTTATCGGAATACCGAATGACAGATGGGGCGAATCCGTTCACGCCATAATCGTCGCGAAGCCCGGCGAGGTCGCCACAGCAGAGGCAATTCAGGCTCATTGTCGTGAACGCATCGCGGGATACAAATGCCCCCGTAGCGTAGAGTTTCGCGAGTCCCTCCCCATCTCACCTGTTGGAAAGATTCAAAAGAACACATTGCGCGAGACGTTCTGGGCGAATCAGAAGCGTGGCGTAGCGTGAGAAACCCGCCGTCGGCCTGGCGTTCCTTCGGGTCTGCGGCGCAAAAGCAGGTGACCGTCGGAGGCACATCCCCTTGCCGCTTCTTTCGACGAAACAGACATAGCAAGGGGCGTCCCGTTCAGCTCTCCGCGAAAGTCAATGGGACTGACGGAAGTCGATAGCGGGTTCGTCGGTCGGACAGGCCTCGCTGCCCTCGACAATTTCTCTGGCGCCCGTCGTCTGCGCCGCTATTCATGCGCGCTCCCGGACCAAAGCGACACGGCCTCCCCGGTGAACTTCGGTCTGCCTTGAGTCCCGCATCGATCGCGAAAATCGCATCGGCCGCGGACGCGATGCGGCGCAAGCCCAAAGAAACTTGCGAGCGACCTTCAACGCGGCGTCCCCGCGAGAAAATCGACGTCGTGGCGGCTGGCAGCCCGCGCTTCACGCAGGAGCAAACCCGCTTGCTCCGCGTGCACCCCTGTCTTCGAGACACTTGATTTGCGCGTGACAGGAATAGCTCTATCTGGCCCATTCCGCGAGATACCAGGGAAAACGACGGGCTGGCTGTGCCAACAATATAGGTAGATCGGACTACGACAGTCTTCAATTGAGAATCGACAATGTCTTTCAGTTGAGGAGACAAACGTACACCGTATAACCTTGGGCTTCAGGCGAAGATGGACCGGTGGCGTTGCGAGCAGGAACGTTAGCGCGCGTTAAAGCACCTCTCAGGACGAATGGCTTCCAGCAGGATCGACTCACCCCGAACACATGGACGACAGTCATCGGCGCGATAAAACCGGCGCGCTTTCGCGAGACACTCACCCGTTCAAGGGCCGATACGTTGCGAGCGATGTTCCCAAGGCACGTCTGAACGATGAACCGGCGTACCGCATGCTACTGGCCGCAAATTTCGCGTCCCTTCTGGCAGACGCCGGGTAATTCATTGGCGTCTCACCGCAGCTCGCTAATGAAGGCGGATGTGGCCGTGCTTCCCGGAGCGGCGGTTCAAAAGGCGCATCTCGTCTGACTGATGTCGCACCCGGATTCCGGCAACGCGGTTAACAAAGAAAGCCGGAACCAGCAGGACCGAAAGAATCGGAAACGTATGCACCATATCGATAAGCGCTCGGGCGATGAAAGTAGTCGCGAATCGATCTCTGTTTTTCGGACTTTTATAACAAAGGAGAGGAGACGAAATGAAGTTGAAATGGTTCGTGATGGCTACAATGGCTACGCTTGGCAGCACGGCATACGCAGAATCCTCGGTGACGCTCTATGGCGTGCTCGATTCAGGTCTGCTCTATCAAAGCACGTCCGCGGCATCGTTCAATCCAGCGGCTAAAAACCTTGGACGGGTTTATGCGCTCAAGGATGGCGGAATCTACTCAAGCGTGTGGGGCCTTAAGGGAACCGAAGATATCGGCGGGGGATACTCCGTTCATTTCAGGTTACAAGGCGCATTCACAAGCAACACCGGCGCGCTTCGGCTGTCTGATACGCCGGGGGTATCAGCATTGTTCAATCAGGAAGCGAGCGTCGGCGTGTCTGGCCCGTTTGGCTCGCTCAACGCAGGTCGTCAGTTCGCACCGATGGCTTATGCTCTCGCCGAGACTGACGTACGCGGCGGCCAGTACTTCGGCAGCATTCTGACCACCTGGCTAGGTATGAATCAGTCCGCGGGCTGGGTCGGCACCTCCACCAACGGACCGCTCGGCGCGCTGTATGACAGTAACGCGATCGTCTATAACTCCCCCAGGTTCGCCGGCGTCAGCGTTGCGCTGGAATACGCGCCCGGTGGTGTCGCAGGCAGCTTCCAGGGGGGTACCCGTGAATCCGCGGTGCTGAAGTATGCCAACTACGGACTCAGTCTGGCGGCCATTTACTATAACGGTCACGACACCAACCCGGGAGCCACGACGGTCGCCACTGGCCGTGATAACAACCGGTTCGTGTACGCCGGCGCGGAATATACGACTCACGGTTTCTCGGTGTCCGCATCATACGCAAATGGCCGGGACCCGTCCCGGCCGAACGTGGTGGATCTTGACATGTATTCCGGCGGCCTCGGATATCGCTTCTCGCCCGCGTTGAAGCTGACAGGCGGTATCTACTATCTCAAGGACACAAACAATTCTGCCAACAAATCCCTCGAATTCGCCGCGGGTGTCGAATACAGCCTTTCCAAAGCCACAATTCTGTATGCGCAGGCCGGCCATGTGAACAACGAAGGAACGATGACCACGTCGATAACGTATGGTGCTCCAGTGGCGCCGCATTCGGGAAGTACAGCGGTCAACCTCGGCCTGCGTCACAATTTCTGACGCCTCGCCAAACCGTCTCGCGTGCCGGACAGGTGCTCGGGACGGTTTTTAGCGGAAGCCCTGCACAAGACCGTATTTTCAGAAATACGGAACATGTATTGGGTCCATTTACACATCGACTCAATACAGTGATTCTTGAATTCGACTCCTTCGATGAGTTGTCCGAAAATGCACATCGCGGTCGATGCGCGTATTAACGCCGTTACCCCTGCTGCCTCTCACGGCATCAGGTGTAACGTTGGGAACACACTGCTTTTCGGTATCGCGAGGAGGATGCCTCCGATGCCACATTATGTTTGCGTTAAAGTGCGGAGAAGGCAATGAGAGTGTTTGTAGCAGTAAAAAGGGTGATCGATGCCAATGTGAAAGTTAGCGTCAAATCGGACAACACAGGTCCGGACATCGCGAACGTGAAGATGTCGATGAATCCGTTCGACGAGATCGCGGTGGAAGAAGCGGTGCGCCTGAAGGAAGCGGGCGTGGCGACTGAAGTGATCGCCGTATCGTGTGGCGTGACGCAATGTCAGGAAACGCTGCGCACGGCGCTGGCGATTGGCGCGGACCGCGCGATCCTGATCGAGTCGAATGAAGAGCTGCAGCCGCTGGCCGTTGCCAAGCTGCTCAAGGCGCTGGTCGACAGGGAACAGCCCCAGCTGGTGATCCTCGGCAAGCAGGCGATCGACGACGATTCGAACCAGA
>NZ_CAJQYY010000031.1 GCF_907164575.1 Paraburkholderia gardini | reverse complement strand
GCGCCGCCGGCAGGCGATCCGCGAGCCGGCCCAGCGCGGCCGGTATTTCCTGGTCCAGCTTCGCTCGTCCCTTGCTCATCACCTCGCCGTATTCCGTCAGCAGACCGCGCAGTCCGTTGATCTGCATCGTGCGAAACTTCACCAGTTGCTCGCGCATCCGGTGCAGCGCCAGCATCGCCTGTTGCATCTCGGTCTTCACCGCCACCGGCTTGCCCGGCTGCTGCACCGCCAGCCAGATCGCTCGCGCATCCGCCGCATCGTTCTTGTTCCGAATGTTGAACGCCTTCACGAACTGCGCCGGCATCAGCCTCACCTCGTGACCCATCTGCGTCAGTTGCCGTGCCCAGTGGTGGGCGCCGCCGCACGCCTCCATCCCGATCAGGCACGGTGCTCGATTCGCGAAGTGCTCGAGGAACCTCGCCCGCTTGATCGGCTTGTTCACGACCTCTCCGGTTTCCTGATCGACGTAATGCACCTGGAAAACCAGCTTGGCGATATCAACGCCCACGGCCATACTGTTCATCGTGGATACTCCGGTTGCCGGGAAATGCGTGCATTTTCCACCTGGGCACTTCGATGCCGTTGGCCCGTGAGGATCCACCTCCCGCCTCTGCTCTCACCGCTCCGGGTGGGACGCGTTCATTTCATTCTCCTTGTTGAAAATCGTCGCGACTGGAGTCGCGCGGCGTCGTGGTGAGTGTCAGGCGACGCCAGGCCTTGAAAGGGGTCCGGGCAGAATACGTGAAAGCACCTGTGCCGTTTGATAGTGGGCCCTCTAATCAATGCCCGGACGCTACCCGGGCACGGCGCTTTCCTGTCGCGGGGGCGTCGCTGCGAACGTGGGCTGCCTGGCCGCACCGCGTCATCAACCGGAAGGTGTGGTGGGAAAAGATACGGAAGTACCAAATTTTTGATGAAGAACCCGAAACCCGTGAAAGTGAGTAATAATGAGACAGATAGGCTAAAACAAATGTTCGAGCACAAAAAAACATGGACCATAAGTCAAAAGTTCGCCACCTGAAGCTGGTTGGGTTGGCAGGGCTGGTAGTGATCGGGGGAATGCAGGTTGTTTGCGCACAGACGAGTCCCGAACCTGTCGCAAACGTTGCAGTCGCAAGCGAAACCACCGCTCTGCCTGCTGCGGATCCTGCCGCGAGTTCCGTACTTTCCGCAGCGCCGGCACAGCCGGTCGTGCTGACCGCCGATGAGGCGAAGCAGTCGGCGACAGGTAATGTCGCTGAGCTGCAACAGATGATCAACGGATCGGAACTCAGCGAGCTGCGCACGACCCATAACGGCAGTTACGGCGCGAGCCTGTTCTTCTACGGCAAGGAGATGACGTGGTATGTCGCCTTGTTCCAGCAGAAGAATTTCTGGCGCGTGATCAAGACGTCGGATGAAGGCCGCGCTGAAGCGATCTATCGCGACTTCGCCCGTCAGACCGTGCAGCTTTCCGACGTCGAGATCCGCCGCGCGCGGCTCGACGCGCAGAAGGCATTCACGGAACGCATGGTCGCGCTGTCGCAGGACCGCGCGAACCGCCTCCAGGCTGATCTGACCGTTGCACGCCAGCAACAGGCCATCGTCGCTGACCAGCAGAAGCAGAATCGCGACGAAGCCGCCGCGCTGCAGACGCAGAAGCTTGCCGCACAGGAGCAGTTGCGTACGGCGCAGCGTCAGGTGCGCAACCTGCAGCGTCAGCTGGAATCCGGTCTGCCGGTTTCGCGTTAATCGAGCGTAGCGCCCGGCGCGGCGCTGGCCGCGCATCATGGGCGCTGTGTTTTAACGCGGTTCAGTCAGGCATTCGACTCGCTCCGTTCCCGGTTCGCCGGACGGGGCGTGTCCGTTTGCTGCTGGCTGTCCTGTCAAACTTCGTTGCTGTCTTGCGTCGCCGCGTCGTGGGGTTGATACGCCGGTGACCGATGCGGCAGCGACGCCCCAGCTCTCCATTCGGGCGATTTCCGGCGCGCCGCCACGCTACTGTGTGCCCGCTGCTTCCGCCCGCGCGAGGCGCCGCCGCGACACACTCTCCCATACTGCAACGACGATCATGACGACGGTCGTGAGGCCGCCCGTCATCAGCAGGTCGGTGTGCAGCGCGAACGGTGACACGATTGCGAGCAGGACAAGCCCGACCCAATGCGACAGCGGAAACCAGCCGTACACGACCCGCTTGTATAGTCCGTTGCCCACGATAAAGATCGCCGGGCCACCGGTGAGCAGCCACGCTGTTGCCCACGCGATACGCTCGTCCGGATGCAGGATCACGAGATCGTCGGCCGCGGCGCAGACGATGATCCCGGCGATCAGGATCACATGCACATAGTGGAAATACGCGGCCATGAGCCCGGGTTCGCCGGAGCGTCTGATCGCACGGCTTCCGGCGCTGCTGCTGGAGTCGAAGTACACCCACCACATCGCGACGCTGCCGAAAAAGCACACCAGAAACGCGATGACGGCAGGCGCGCTCCATGCCTCGATGTCCGACAGCGTACCGCCGGTCACCAGCACCGATTCGCCCAGCGCGAGTATCACGAACGCCTGGCAGCGTTCCGCGATATGGCCGCCTTCGGCTGAACGCCAGTCTGCCGCGCCCGAACGGCCGAGCCCTGGCAGCGGAAAGCCGAACATGGGCGACAGGTACTCGCAGAGCACCGCGAAGGCCCAGCACGCGAAACGCCCGGGGCCTTCAAGAACCCCGCCCACGATCCAGGCGATACCCGAAATCACGAGCCATCCGCAGATGCGCCGGAAGTTCGCCGTCAGCGCGTGCTGGCTGCCCAGAAAACGCAGCACGACGATGCTTCGGCCCACCTGGATCGTCACGTAACTGATCGCGAACACCAGCCCACGCTCGCCCCAGGCGAGCGGCAGACTGGCGGCCATCACCATGCCGACCAGCATCACCGCGAAAAGCAGCAGCCGCACCGGAATACGCTCGGGATCGAACCAGTTGGTGACCCAGCACGTGTACTGCCAGCCGAGCCAGACCGCGAACCAGAGAATGAGCGTCTGCAGCGCGCCGAACGCACTCAGGTCGTGGACGAGCCGGTGCGACAGTTGCGTGACCGCGAATGCATAGATCAGGTCGAAGAACAGTTCGACATAGGTAACCCGCGCTTCCTGACCGTCGCGTGGACGCAGGAAACGGGCGGTGCCGGTCGGCATGGTGTCGTTCCTTGTGCTGGACGCTCCGGGACGTCCAGGCTCGCGCGCGGCCGGTCATCGGCGACTGCGCGGACCCGTCCGGGCGGACATACCGTGTTGCCATGGTCAGCGCATGGCGCGCCATGACCCGGTCAGTGCAACGTACGACCTGCACTCTTTCGCGCCTTGTCTTCATCCTCTTCGGGATGAACCGCGATTGGGTCGCTGGCGGGAAAGGTTTCCTCAAGCGCCTCGTCGAGACGGTCGTCTGTCGGATCGGCCGGTTCCGGCTGCGGCTCCGGCGCACGGGTTGTGGGTTTCGACATGATTGCGCTCCGCTCGAAGAGGTGGAACAGCCAGCATAGCGCAAAGACATGTGCACAGAACACCTGGCCGTCCGGCCATTTCCGCGTCGCGTGCCGGTGTCACGTCAGGCCCGATCGAAGACTTTCGGCGGAAGCTGAAAAATCGCGCCGTATCGCTCGTCCTGGTTGTGTCACGGCGATAGCACAAGCTGGTGCCATTCGCGTCGACATACGGACAGGGCGACTCTGACATGGACATGAAAACGAAGGGGCCGGCGCAACGCGTTCATGCCTCGCACGTGGTGGAGGCGGAACTGGCACATCTGGAATGGGCGACGCGGCAACCGGTCGACCGGACGCTGAGCCCCGACTACTGGCAGCGCCGCGTGCTCGCGGTGAAATGCAGGTTTGAATTGACGCCGCAGCAGGGGCAGCGCGTCGAGGTCATCCTGAAGCGGATCGAAGCGATCCTGCAGCGACTCGACAATCGCCTCCGGTAGCGCCGGTCTTCCAGATTGCGTGAAGCGCCCGAAGACCGGCCGCCCGGACCGGTTATTCGTTGCCGCTATTGTTGTTGCCGTCACCGTTGGCGTTGCCGAACAGGCGCCGGCGACGCGTCACGACGACCGGGCCGTCCGACGCGGGGCGATCCGGCGGGGCCGACGAGCTGCCCGGACCCGATCCGCCGCCCGCACCTGAATCCGGAGCGGACGAAGAAGGCGAAGACGACGACGGGCCCGAAGAACCCGAACCATACGGGCCACGCGGCTCGCGGGGTTCGCGCGGCTCACGGTGATCGCGCGAGCCGTGCGGCCCACGCGTTGTGTGTTCGCCATGCGACGGCCGGCCCGCGCGCGGCGCCGGACGGGTGCCGGTATCGAGCTGGATGGTCGAGATGGCGCGTTTGTAGATGCCCTGCAGGCCAACGGGCGTGCGCAGCATCACCAGGTACTGATCGAACGACTCGATGCATCCCGTCAGGCGAATGCCATTGACGAGATAAATTTCAACGCGCTTTCGTTCTTTGCGCGCTGCGTTCATGAAGTCGTTTTGCGGATGCGATTCTGCGGAAGGCATGGGCGATTCGGAGGCGGGCAGCGATGCGCCGCGGTCAGTTATAAGAATGGCTACTCGCCGCGATTCTACCCTGTACCGGATACAAACGCGCTGTGCGGGCGGCCTCACGCCCACTATAACGGCTTGCGCGCCCGGAAGCACCCCTTAACGTATGGTGTAACGTGTAGTTACGAATTATCGCCGTCCCGCGCGCGAAATGACGTGCCGCAGCGGCCTGTGATGGCCGGTCACGGGTGGGGCGGGCAACGGTTGCCGGAATAAAAGCAGGGTGGGGAACGTTAAGTCTGCATGGTGAGCGCCAGATGATCCGGCGCCTCCAGTCCGACGGAACCCGCGACACCCGACCCAACCTGGGCGAGCCCGCCGGCCCGCGCGACTGCCGCACGTCCGTGGGGCGGCGCCCGCGCCGTCCAGTGCCCACCCGCAGGAGACGACTGATGAACATGCCTCGCATTCTTTCCGCTGCACTGACGGTTCTCGTACTCGCGCTTTCGTCGCTGACGGCGGCGTGTGGCGATATGGGCGCCTCGGGCAGCGGCACGTCGAGCAGCGGCAGCAGCAGCGGCGGCTACTGACTCTGTGCTGCGTCTGAACGCCCGGCGGGCGAGCTTCGAAGCCGACGTCATTTCATGGCTCCCGCAGCTGCGCCGCTATGCGCGCGCGCTGACGGGTGATGTCGCGTGGGCGGACGATCTGGTGCAGGACACCGCGGAGCGCGCGCTCGCCCGCTGGACGGCGTTCCGGCCGGATACGAACCTGCGCGCGTGGCTGCTGACGATCCTGCGGCATCTGTATATCGACCAGCTGCGGATGCGCCGCGAGATCGCCGTCGACGACGAAAGCGCGCCGTGGCGAAACATGGAAGCGCCGCACGGCGAGGTCGACGGGCTCGTGCTGCGCGATGTGCAGCGGGCGCTGTATTACCTGCCGGTCGAGCAACGCGAGGTTTTGCTACTGGTGTGTATCGAGGAATTGTCGTATCAGGAAACATCGACGGCGCTTGGGGTGCCGATCGGTACGGTGATGTCGCGGTTGTCCCGCGCGCGTGAACACATGCGGGCCCTGCTGACCGAAGGCCCGGCGCGCAAAACCCCGCCGTTGAAAGTCGTAAGAGGCGCGTGATGACGAACGACGAAGAACACGATCACGTTCACGATCCTGATTGCGCATCCGGGCTGGATCTGCGCGCGCTATCGGCGCTCGTCGACGACGAGTTGCCCGAAAGCGCGCGCGCGGCGCTCCTTGAACGGCTGGAGCAGGATCCGGACGCGGCCAGCCGGGTCGCCGGCTACCGGGCGCAAAAGGCCGCCTTGCAGGCGCTCGGCGCATCGGCGGCGCACAACAGCGCGCCACAGGTGGTCGTTTTGCGTCCGCACCGGCCGTGGTGGGGGCAGGCGGGAATCGCGGCGTGCTGGCTGGTGGCGGGCGCGAGCCTCGCGCTGACGCTCGCGCCGATCGCGCCGCGCCTGATCGGTGGCGGAAGCGGCGAGCCCACGTTCGCGCAGCGCGCCGATATCGCTTATGCCGTCTACACGCCGGAGCGCCGGCATCCAGTGGAAGTGGCCGCGTCCGAAGAGGAGCATCTCATCACGTGGCTCTCGAAGCGGCTGAACCGGTCGCTTTCGGTGCCATCGCTGCAGGAGTACGGCTATACGCTCGTCGGAGGCCGGCTGCTGCCGGGCGAAGCGGGGCCCGCGGCGCAGTTCATGTACGAGAATCACCTCGGCGCGCGCCTGACGCTTTACGTCACCGCCACGCGAAAGGGTGAAACGGCGTTCCGCCTGTTCCGCGACGGCAACCGCCGCACGTTCTACTGGGTGAGCGACGAAATGGGCTACGCGCTTTCCGGACCGATTTCGGAAGGCAAGCTGCGCACCATCGCAATCGATGTCTGCAGCGAGCTCGGCGGGCGGCCGGAGTCATGGCAATAACGTGCTTTTTGCCCGTGGCGCTGGCAGCCCGACGACACTGAAGCAACGCAACGCACGACAAGGAACAAGGACATACAAAGGCAGGACCGCGCGGGGATCGGCAAGGACGGCGACGCAAGCCGTCAAGGCAGGGCAGCATCATGCGCAATCTGACTGGACTGGGAGCGGTGCTGGGTACTTGCATCGCATGCACGACGCCGGTGGCATCGCAATCGGTGACGGACGATCCGCTGAACGATCCGGCGCTGATGTGCCGTACTGTTTTCGGCGAGGCACAAATCGACGGTGTGACGCAGCAGATTGTCGGACGCGCGTGCCGGCAGCCGGACGGCACCTGGCAGATCGTGCAGGACGCCGACGGCAGCGAGGCCGCCATTTACCCCGTTCCCGCGTATCCGTACTATCCGTATTACGACCCGTGGTACTGGGGGCCGCCTGTTGCGATCGGCGTGGGTGCCTCGTTTATCTTCGTCGATCATTTTCACCACTTCCATCACATGGATCCCATCCACTACGGACATCCATCGTATGGCATGGGCATGCACGGCGGCTTTCACGGCACAGGCGGCGGTTTTCACGGCATGGGCGGTATGCGGCCGACCGGCGGCTTGTCGGGCGGACGGGGGCGACGCTAGCGGGTGACATCACGCTCCGTTCGCACCGGCGTTTGTGCGTGCCGGTTGCACCGCTGTCGGCCGTCGACAGTCGATGGCCGCCTGCATCGAGGAGGGTGACTTGGACCGCATCTTGCCGCCGGCCGTATCCGGAGCGAACTTCGAGCGCGCGCTCGATGCGTGGGCGTCGATTGTCGGCGCCGCTAACGTCGTGTCGTCGTCCACGGGGCTTGCGCCGTATCGCGATCCGTTTGCGCCCGGCAAGGCGTTTGATTTCGCCGCATCGGCCGCGCTGCTGCCGGCTTCCGTGGATGAAATCCGCGCGCTGTTGCGCGTCGCCACGCAGTTTCGCATTCCACTGTGGACCGTTTCGACCGGACGCAACTTCGCGTACGGCGGCGCGGCGCCGCGTCTGGCCGGCTCCGTCGTGCTCGACCTGCAACGGATGAACCGGATCCTCCATGTCGATGAATCGCTCGCTTACGCGCTCGTCGAACCGGGCGTCAGCTATTTCTATCTCCACGCGCATCTGCGCGACAAGGGTTACCGGCTGTGGGTCGATCCGCCCGCGGCGGGCTGGGGCAGCGTGATCGGCAACACGCTCGAACGCGGTTTTGGCTATACACCGTACGGCGATCATGCCGCGACGCAGTGCGGCATGGAAGTCGTGCTGGCAAACGGCGACGTGGTGCGCACAGGCATGGGCGGCATCGAGCCCGGTACGTCGTGGCAGTTGTACAAGCCAGGCTATGGCCCGTCGTTCGATGCGATGTTCATGCAGTCGAACTTCGGCATCGTCACGAAGATGGGCGTGTGGCTGATGCCGGCACCGCCTGCGTATCTGCTCGGCGAATTCCAGTTTCGCAACGAAAGCGATCTTGAGACGATCGTCGAAACGCTGCGGCCGCTGCGGCTCGACGACACGATCCGCAACCACGCGGTGATCGAAGGGGCGATCCGGCGTGCAGCAGGTCTTGCACCGCGCTCGCAGTATTACGACGGTGCGGGGCCGATGCCCGAGCGCGCGGTTCTCGCGATGATGGACCGGTTGCACATCGGCCGCTGGAACCTGCATTTCGCGCTCTACGGCAACGAGGACGTGATCGACGCGCAGTACGCAAGCGTGCATCGTGCGTTTGCGCGAGTGCCGGGCGCGGTGCTGTCGGCGGCGCGTTACGCGGGCGATGCGCAGCCTGCCGGCGGTGGCGACCGCAACCTCGCCGGCATTCCCGCGATGAGCGCGTTTCGCATGCTCGACTGGCGGGGCGGCGCGGGTGCGCATGTCGATTTCTCGCCGGTGTGTCCGGCAACCGGCCGCGATGCGATGCGTCAGTACACGATGGTGAAGGCGCGCGCGGCGGAATATGGCTTCGATTACTACGGCGGCTTCACGGCGGGCACGCGCCATCTGCATCACATCTTCGCGATCATTTTCGATCGCGACGACGCGCGGCAACCTGAAGTCGCGGGCGATCTGCTGCGCGCGCTGATGAGCGACGCGCGAGCCGCGGGCTACGGCGAATATCGCGCGCACCTCGCGTACATGGATTTCGCCGCGGCGCAATACAGCTTCAACGATGGCGCGATGCTGCGGCTGTCGGAGACGGTCAAGGACGCGCTCGATCCCGCGGGCATTCTGTCGCCGGGCAAGCAGGGCATCTGGCCGCGCGCATGGCGCGACAAGCGGGGTTACACGTGAACGTGAACGCGGACGACCGTGGGCATCTGGATTCACACGACGCATGCGCAGGGGGACGCAGATGGATCGACGCACGTTCATGACACACAGCGTGCTGCTCGTCGCGGCTGGGTGCGCGACGCCCGCGTTTGCGCACGCGATCCGCATGCCCGGCACAATTGCGGTGTATGACCTGACGCTCGCACATGGCCGCGCGCTGGCGGAACACGCGGCGGCGAGCGGTTTGCCCGCGTTCGATACCGGCGAGGATATCGGCGCGCTCTGGTATGCGACGCTCGCGCCGCACGTCGTGCAAAAGCGCGGTTTGCTGATCGGCGTGACGCGTCGCTCCGATTATTTCGTGCTGACGCAGTTCGTTGCACGCACGATGGGCGGAGCCGCTTTACAGCGAGACATTTCACGCAGGCTGGAGTCGACGGGGGCATCCCACTTCGTCATTGACTGCGCAACCCGCCCGCGCGACGTAACACGCAAAACCAGAAACGCAAAAGACGAAGCCTAGAACCTGTAACCCGGATTTTTCGGGTCGAATGTAGCGTCGTCGAAGGTTTTCGGCGTGACGGTTTCGAAGACGATTTTCTCGAAGATCCGGCCTTCGTTGTCATAGGATTCGACGCTGCGAAACCACGGATGCCGCAGATCGAGCCCGAGCGTTTCCTTTTTTGCGTAGAACGCGGGCTGGCCGGTCGGCGTTTCATAGGTGAAGGCGACCACGCGCACGTCGTCGATGGTTTTCACCTCGATCTGGTTCGGATGCCCGATGCCGGCGTCGGCAAACTTCTGCCCTTCCGAGAGAAACTGCTGCGCGATGTATTCCGTTCCGAGATCGCGCACCTGATGGTTCGACTGGGCGCGCGCGAGTGCGCCGTTTAGCGACGTCCACAGCGGCATCACGTTCAGGAGGCCGCCAAGGTGGCCGTACATTTCATCGCTGCGTTTCGATTCGTCGTAGATGATTTCCTGGCCCGAATGCGCGCCGTCGGGCAGCCATTTCGCGTAGATCCGCAGCGGGTCGCGCGTGAGGCGCACGAGCATATGATCAGGCTTGTCGGGCCACACGCCCCGGATGCGTTCCTGCCGCGCCATCGTGAACTCATACGACGGATAACCGTTTGGCCCTTCCTTCACGTAGCGCGGCACAGTCTGCGAATCGAGCGACTGGAACAGCGCGAGCAGCTGCGCGTCATCGAGTTTCTCGAGGGCGCCGCTTTGCGATGCGCGACGCAGCCAGCGCACCTGCTGATCGACGGGCAGCCGGCCGACCTGCGCCGGCGCGACGATGGTGGTTGCCGCGCCGGTGGGCGAGAGCAAAGGCGAGGGCGTGCCGCCCTGCGCGTGGACAGCATTCGCCACGATGCCCGCGCAAACCAGCACCCCGCATGCGACGAAACGGACGTGCGGTGCAGTGCGCGTCGATCGATACCGCGGATACGTCATCCTGCTCTCTCCCGGGTCAACGCCGGTGCGCACGGTTTGCCGGTGCGCGCTTACTCCGGCTTCTGCTTTGCGAGTTCCTCTTCGCGCAACTGACGGCGCAGGATCTTGCCGACGTTGGTTTGCGGCAGTTCGTCGCGGAACTCGACCACCTTCGGCACCTTGTAACCTGTCAGCAACTTGCGGCAATGCGCGATGACCTGCTCCTGCGTGAGCGAGCGGTTGCGCGGCACGATGAACACCTTGATGCGCTCGCCCTGCGCGGCATCGGGGATGCCGATGGCCGCGACTTCGCGCACATCCGGATGCATCGCGATCACGTCTTCCACTTCGTTCGGGTACACGTTGAAGCCGGACACGAGAATCATGTCCTTCTTGCGATCGATGAGACGCATGAAACCGCGCGAATCCATGACGCCGATGTCACCGGTGGCGAGCCAGCCATCTTCGTCGAACACCTTCGCGGTTTCCTCCGGACGGTTCCAGTAGCCCTTCATCACCTGCGGACCCTTCACGCACAACTCGCCCGCTTCGCCTACGTTCGCCCACGTACCGTCGTCCTTCCTGAAACGAACCTGCGTGGAAGGCGCGGGCAGGCCGATCGAGCCTTCGAAATCGCGCATGTGCTTCAGGTCGACCGGATTCATCGAGACGATCGGCGAGCATTCGGTGAGCCCGTAACCTTCGATGATCGGCTGGCCGGTCACCGCCTTGAAGCGATCCGCGACGGCCTTCTGCGTTGCCATGCCACCTGCCATCGCGAGCTTCAGGTTCGAGAAATCGCGCTTGCAGAACTCTTCGTTTTCGAGGAACGCGTTATAGAGTGTATTGACCGCCGTGATGCCGGTGAATTTCTCGTGACGGATGATCATCATCACGCGCTTCACGTCGCGCGGATTCGCGATCAGGATGTTGCGCCCGCCGAGTCCCATGAAAATCAGCGCGTTCACTGTCAGCGAAAAGATGTGATAAAGCGGCAACGGCGTGAGCACGGTCTCGGCATCGCCCGTCAGTTGACCGGCGGACCACGCCTTTGCCTGCAGCAGGTTCGCGATGATGTTGCGATGCGTGAGCATCGCGCCTTTCGCAACACCCGTGGTGCCGCCGGTGTATTGCAGGAACGCGATGTCGTCATGCGTCGGATGCACGGGGGTGAGCGGACGCGTGTAGCCGGTCGCCAGCGCGTCGAGTAGTTTCACGGCTTGCGGAATGTGCCAGGCCGGCACCAGTTTCTTGACGTGGCGCAGCATGAAATTGATCAGACGGCCCTTGATGTTCAGGCCATCCTTGAGCAGATCGCCGAGCCCGGTCACGATCACGTTTTGCACCTTCGTGCCGGGCAGCGCCTCTTCGACCACCTTCGCGAAGTTCTCGAACACGATGATCGTCTGCGCGCCGCTGTCCTTGAGCTGATGGGCGAGTTCGCGCACGGTGTAGAGCGGATTCACGTTCACGACCACCGCACCGGCCTTCAGCACGCCAAAGAGCGACACCGGATACTGGAAGGTGTTCGGCAGCATGATCGCGACGCGATCGCCGGGTTTCACGCCGATGCCCTGCAGGTAGGCGGCGAACGCGGTGGCCTTGCGCGCGAGTTCGCCATACGTCATCTCTTCGCCGACGCTCACGTACGCCACGCGCTCGCGGAACTGCGCGACGCATTCGTCGAAAAACTGCACGAGCGACGCGTACTGGTTGACGTCGATTTCGTGCGGCACGCCGGATGGCCAGGAGTCGAACCAGATGCCGTCGGTATTCGGCACTGTCGATGCCTTCGATGCGGCTCCGCCCATGGCGTCCTGCGAAGATGCTGCGCCTGTCGAAGGCGATTGCGTGGTCGGGATCATCGCTTGTCTCCTGAGTCTGACTGTATTGTTGTGGTTGTCATTTTAATGCTCACCGTGGTGCCGCTAGCGTTCGAGAATGGCGACAACGCCCTGGCCGCCCGCCGCGCAGATCGAGATCAGTCCGCGCGCGGTGCCTGCTGGCTTGTCGAGTTGAGCAAGCAGCTTTGCGAGTCCTGCAACGATACGTCCGCCGGTGGCCGCGAACGGATGGCCCGTTGCGAGCGAACCGCCGTTCACGTTCAGTTTCGTGCGATCGATCGTGCCGAGCGGGCCGGGCAGGTCCAGTTGCGTGCGGCAATACTCGTCATCCTGCCACGCCGCGAGCGTGCACAGCACCTGCGCCGCGAACGCCTCGTGAATTTCGTAGAAGTCGAAGTCCTGCAGGCTCAGGCCGGCGCGCGCCAGCATGCGCGGCACCGCATACGCGGGCGCCATCAGCAGGCCTTCCTTTTTATCGAAGAAATCGACAGCGGCGGTCTCCGACCATGTCAGATACGCGAGCACCGGCAGGCCGCGTTCGGCCGCCCACGCTTCGCTCGCAAGCAGCACGGCGGACGCACCGTCGGTGAGCGGCGTCGAATTGCCGGCCGTCAGCGTGCCCGCGTCGCGATCGAATGCGGGCTTGAGCCCGGCGAGTTTTTCGGGCGTGAGATCGGCGCGCAGGTTGTTGTCGCCTGTCAGGCCGCGATACGGCGTCATCAGATCATTGAGGAAACCGTTCCGGCTGGCTTCTGCGAGCTTGCGGTGGCTTTCGAGCGCGAGCGCATCCTGCGCTTCGCGCTCGATGCCCCAACGCTTCGCCATGCGCTCGCAATGCTCGCCCATCGAAAGGCCCGTGCGCGGCTCGACGTTGCGCGGCAGCAGCGGTGTGAAAAACATCCGCGGGCGCAGCTTTGCCAGCGCGCCGACGCGCTGGCCGGTTGTCTTGCCGCGGTTCGCTTCGAGGAGGATCTGGCGCATCTTTTCGTTGACGCCGACCGGCGCGTCCGACGTCGTATCGACGCCGCCCGCGATGCCCGCTTCGATCTGCCCGAGCGCGATCTTGTTCGCGACGAGAATCGCTGCTTCGAGGCCGGTGCCGCAGGCCTGCTGCACGTCGTAGGCAGGGGTTTCCTTCGCGAGCGTGGTGGAGAGCAGCGATTCGCGCGTCAGGTTGAAGTCACGTGAATGTTTGATGACCGCGCCCGCCGCGACTTCGCCCAGTCTCATGCCGTGCAGGTTGAAGCGGTCGATCAGACCCTGCAGCGTGAACGTCAGCATGTCCTGGTTCGATGCGCTTGCGTAAGCCGTGTTGGACCGCGCGAACGGAATGCGGTTGCCGCCGACGACGGCGACGCGCCGCACGGCAGGAAGCGGGTGAGACATGCTCGGCTCCTTCAGGTCATGCCCTGATTATCGATAGATTCAGACGAATGCGGCGGATCGTCTGCATCGACCGCTGCAAAAGCAGTAACGAAATACGTACGACATTGATTCCACGATTTCGCCGTGACGTGACATAACGTAACGCATGGCATGGGCGCTCATTGCAGCGTCCACTGAAGTCGCGCGCGCAGATGCGGTTTTTCGCCGGCGCTGTCGCGCACTTCGAGCTCGCGCATGGTCGGCGCGGTGGACGACGTCCAGATCGATGCGTCGCCCGGCAGAAACATCGGCAGCTTGAATTCGCCGCTGATGACGGCGTTTGCGAGGCGTTTGGGCGGCTGCAATGCGGCCGCCGCGCGCGCGAGCGTCCACATGCCGTGCGCGATCGCGCGCGGAAAGCCGAATGCCCGCGCGGAAAGGGTGCTCAGGTGAATCGGGTTGTAGTCGCCGGATACCCTCGCGTAATCGCGGCCCAGCTGCGGCGGCAACTGCCAGCGCGTGTGACGAACCAGCGCGGCGCGCTCGATCTGCAGTGGCGCGAGCGCGGAACCTCTCACGCCGTCCGGCGCGATGCCGCGCTTCAGATAGACACTGTCGCCGTCCCAGACTGCTTCACCGCGTCGGTAGAGGCGCGAATGGAGTACGAACACCTGGCCTTTTTCGTGACGCAGCAGCGCACCGAATTCGACTTCGACGCGCAGCACGTCGTCGGGATAGAGCGGCTGGTGCTGATGCACGCTGTTCGCGAGATGCACGAGTCCTGGTGCAGGCCATGGAAAGGCCGGGTCGGTGAGTATCAGCAGATGCAGCGGAAACGCGAGCAGATGCGGAAACGTGAACGGCAGACCCTGCTCCGGAATGAAACCGCAGACGCGTGCATAGCGATCGATCGCGGCCTGTTCGAGTGGCACGGCGGGGCGCACGAGCCGCAGCGGCGGCAGACGCGTTGCACGGCCACGCTTGAACACACCGGACAGCGCCCGCCCGTAGAGCGCGGCAGGTTGCGGCAGACGCTGGATCATCACCGTTTCCGGGCGCACGGCGCCAGGTGTCTCGCCGAAGCGGGAGGGCTCGCCCATCGTCAGGCTCCGAGCAGGCTCTGGCCGCACACGCGCACCACCTGACCCGTCACACCCGCTGAGGCCGGGTGCGCGAGCCATGCGATCGTCTGCGCGACATCGACCGGCTGGCCGCCCTGGCTCATCGAATTCATGCGACGTCCTGCCTCGCGGATCGCGAGCGGTATCTTCGCGGTCATCTGCGTTTCGATGAAGCCAGGTGCGACCGCGTTGATCGTGATGTGCCGTTCGAGCAGATGCGGCGCCATGCTCTGCACGCGTCCGATCACGCCCGCTTTCGACGTCGCGTAGTTGCTTTGCCCGCGATTGCCCGCGATGCCGCTGATCGACGACACACCGATAATCCGTCCGCCATGGCGCAGCGTGCCCGCTTCGAGCAGCGTATCGTCGATGCGTTCCTGCGCCGCCAGATTGATGTCGATGACGCTGTGCCACGCGGCAGCCGTCATCTTCGCGATGGTTTTGTCCTTCGTGATGCCGGCATTGTGCACGATGATGTCGACACCGTTTTCATCGAGCGCCGCCGCGAGTTGCGCCGGCGTTTCCGGTGCGGCGATGTCGAAGGCGAGGGCGGTGCCGTTCAGCGCGCGCATCGTACGGTCGAGCACCTCTTTCGCGGACGGAATGTCGACGCCGATCACCTGCGCGCCTTCGGCCGAGAGCACCTCCGCAATCGATGCGCCGATGCCACGCGCGGCACCCGTCACCAGCGCGCGACGGCCCGCGAGCGGCTGCTTCCAGTCGAATACGGGCAGCGCGTGTGTCACGGTTTCGATGCGTACGACCTGGCCCGACACATACGCCGAGCGCGGCGACAGGAAAAACCGCAGCGTGGCTTCGGCCAGCGCTTCCGCGCCGGGTGCCACGTGGATCAGGTTGGACGTGATGCCGCGACGTGCTTCCTTGCCAAGCGAACGCGTGAAGCCTTCGAGCGCGCGTTGAGCGGTCCATTGCCTTGTGGTTGCACACACTTCCGGTGGCCGGCCGAACACGACGATGCGCCCGCATTTGTCGAGCGAACGCAACGCGTCGTGAAAGAACGCGTAGAGCGTATCGAACTGCGTGGTGTCCTCGATACCGCTGGCGTCGAACAGCAGTGCGCTCATGCGGCCTTGCGCCGAACCGCTCGCTCCACGTGCACCACTCGCGACCGGCTCGAAGCGGCCGGTCAACATTCCGTGTCGTTGCGCGAGGGGAATCCACAACCCCGCACTTTCATGGGCGACGCCCGTCATGCCGGTACGCGCGATCATGCCGGCGAGCGCCTCAAGCATCCGCGGCTGCGGTCCCGCGCCGACGGCAATCAGCCCTTCGAATTCAGGCCGGTCCGCGCGATAGCGGCGCAGCACCTCGGGCTTCGGCAGTCCAAGCGAGCTTGCGAGCCGCGCGCCAAATGGCGAGTTGACGAAGTTCAGGTAGGAGTCGTTCATCGTCCGGTTCCGCGGTGTGCTGTGTGGGCGTTCACTGTGTGCGAAGCGTCCCGCGTGCGGCGTGCACGGCGGGGCGCGTGTTTCGAGTCAGACGGCCATTTCCATCGCGCGCTCGAGCGCATCCTTGCGCTTTTGCAGATCGGCGAGCATGCCGAAGTCGGCCGGGAAGTCGTCGACCTTGACGACTTCCGCGCCGTAGCGTGCATAGTCGGCCAGCACGCCGCGTTCGCTGCCGTCGATCAGGCCGAGTCCTTCGGCGGTTTCGATCCATGCGGCCAGATCGGGCAGGCTTTGCGGCATCGGCCCGATCAGGCCGCTTTTGACGGCCTCGCGCAGCTTCTGCTCGATCTGCGTGACGCGCGGCGTTAGCGCGAACACGAGTTCGCCATAGCCGAGCGGATCGACGTCGACCGGCGGAACGTACGAATCAGCGACGAGGCGCTCGCGTGCCGCACCGGGCGTCTGCATCAGTTCGGCAATCGCCGTGCCGAGGCTGTCCGACGGCGCGCGATGCGGCAGACCGAACGGAAACGCGAGCACGCGCACCAGACCCGCCGCGAGCCGGTTCGGATAATTCGCGAGCACGCCGTCGATGGCCTGCTGCGCCCGATACAGCGCATCCTCGACGCCCCAGCATACGAGCGGCAGATCGCTCTCCTGGCGGCCTTCGTCCTCGAAGCGCTTGAGCGTCGCCGAAATCAGGTACAGCTGCGAAAGCACGTCGCCGAGCCGCCCCGAAATGCGCTCGCGACGCTTCAGGTCGGCGCCCAGCACGAACATCGAAATATCGGCGAGCAGCGCGAACGCGGTCGACATGCGTGTCGCGGCGCGATAGTGGTGAACGAGCGGCGCGTGCGCGCGCTGCGGCTTCGCGATGAAAACGCCACCCGTCAGCCCATAAACGAAACTGCGCATCGCATTCGATAGCGTGAAGCTCGCGTGTCCGAAGAACGCTTCGTCGAAATCGCGCAGCGCCTTGTGACGATCGGCCTCCCGCGTGGCGGCCATTTCCTTCAGCACGTACGGATGGCAGCGGATCGCGCCCTGACCGAAGATGATCAGGCAGCGCGTGAGAATATTCGCGCCTTCGACGGTGATCGAGATCGGCACCTGCTGGTAGGCGCGCGCGAGGAAATTCGACGGCCCCATGCAGATGCCCTTGCCGGCGACGACGTCCATGCCGTCGTTAATGACCTTCCGGGCGCGTTCGGTGATGTGATACTTCACGATCGCCGAAATCACCGAGGGCTTTTCGCCGAGATCGACCGCCTGCGCCGACAGGCGGCGCGCGGCGTCCATCACGTAGAGGTTGCCGCCCATGCGGCCGAGCGCTTCCTGCACGCCCTCGAACCTGCCGACGGCCGTGCGGAACTGCCGGCGCACCGCGGCATAGGCACCCGTGCCGCGCACGGCGAGTTTCGCCATGCCGACGTTCGACGACGGCAGCGAAATCGCCCGGCCCGCCGCGAGACATTCCATCAACATGCGCCAGCCGTTGCCCACCTGCTCGCGTCCGCCGATCACCCAGTCGAGCGGAATGAACACGTCGCGGCCGGCGTTCGGGCCATTCTGGAACACGGCGTTCAGCGGCCAGTGACGGCGACCGATCTTCACGCCGGGATGCGTCGCTGGAATCAGCGCGCAGGTGATGCCGGGTTCGTCGTCGACGCCCAGCAGATGGTCCGGGTCGCGCACGCGAAAGGCGAGACCGAGCACCGTCGCGACCGGTCCGAGCGTGATGTAGCGCTTGTCCCACGTCACGCGAAAACCCAGCGTTTCGCGGCCTTCGAACGTGCCTTCGCAGACGATGCCCACATCCGGAATCGCAGCCGCATCGGAACCGGCGTACGGGCTCGTCAGCGCGAAGCAGGGAATTTCCTCGCCGCTCGCGAGACGCGGCAGATAGTGATTTTTCTGCGCTTCGGTGCCGTAGTGCATCAGCAGTTCGGCGGGGCCGAGCGAGTTCGGCACCATCACCGAAACGGCAGCCGCCGAACAGCGCGTGGCGAGCTTCATGATGACCTGCGAATGCGCGTACGCGGAGAACTGCTTGCCGCCATACTGCTTCGGAATGATCATGCCGAGGAAGCCTTTCTCCTTGATGAACTGCCACGTTTGCGGCGAGAGATCCTGCCAGACCGCGCTGGTTTCCCAGTCGTTCGCGAGATCGCACAGGTGCTGGCATTCGTTGTCGAGAAACGCCTGCTCTTCAGCCGTGAGCGTGACCGGACCATGAGCGAGCAGCGTGTCCCAGTGCGGACGCCCGGAGAAGAGTGCGGCATCCCACCACACAGTGCCGGCTTCGATGGCGTCGCGCTCGGTTGGCGACATCTCGGGCAGGATCTTGCGGAAGATTTCGAGCACGGGCTTCGTGAGCCATAAACGGCGCAGGGGCTTTAGTGCGAGAACGAGCGCGGGAATCACGAGGACGATGGCAAGGCACGTCGTGGCGACCGGTCCCGCCGCACCCGTCAGGAAGGCGGTGGCGACCCACACGGCCATGAACGCCAGCCACCATGCGGCGCGTGCCTGCATGAAGACAAGCCCGGCACTCACGACGAAGAGCGCAACGATAAGCCACTGCATGACGAATTCTCCCTGTTTTCACGGTGTAATCGGGCACGTCCGCGCAAACGGCGCGCGTGTTCCTGATTGCCCGTCGACCCTGTTTAACTGTCAGACCGGATGGTTCACTGCGCGTTCGACTGTACTGGCGGATTGAGCGGATGGTGCGGTCGTGTGCGGCGGCGGATCGTCGGCGGTTGTGCCGGAACCCGCGTTGTCGCGCATGCTGGACGCACCAGCAGCGCCCGCGTCCGAACCAGCAGACGAGGTGTCTGGGCAGTCGGGTTCACTGCCGTCGGCGGCATCGCCAAGGACAGCGGCGAACGCGGCGAACTGCGAAGCATCCGGCAGCGGTGCCTTCAGCGCGGACACCATCAGCGAAGCGAGGCGTGCGATCAGTTGCAGGTCGTTCATCGACTTGCCCTGCGAGAACCCGGCGATGAGGCTCTCGGTGTCCGTGCCGGCCAGCACGCCGGACAGCGCGCCGATCGCGAAGTGCAGACGCCAGCCGAGTTCCTCGCGCGGCAGATGCGGCAGCGCGCGCTGGAACGCGTCGAAGAAACGCATCGCGACAGACTCGTAATGCGCCGCGAGAAAGTCGCGAATGAACGAGGAAGGATCGGTATAGGCGCGGCCGAGGAGCCGCAGGAACGCCTTGCCGCCGACCTGCGGATCGCGCGACAGCCGCAGCGCGGGAATGAACATCGCGCCGAGCACGTGTTCGCAGGTGAGGCGCGAGCCGGGCATCGCGTCGAAGCGGTCCAGCAGCTTCAGACGCTCCTGGTTCAGCCGGTCGAGGCGTCGCGACAGCATCGCGTGGATTAGCGCTTCCTTGCTGCCGAAGTGATAGTTGACCGCCGCGAGATTGACCTCGGCGCGCGACGTGATCTGCCGCAACGACATCGCCTCATAGCCGCATTCGATGAAGAGGGTTTCGGCAGCGTCGAGGATGCGCGACTTCGTGTCGCCGGCAAGCCGGCCTGTGGTGCGAACTGCCATGTTGCGCCTCCCAGTGTCGATCGCCCGACCGCGAACAGGCGATTCAAGTATCCGATTGAAACGGACGTTTTTTTCAGGATAAGAAGGCGATGCTTTTAACAGCAAGCGGGAATGTGGGTGGACGCCTCTAAAAAGTGCTCGATCGCCGCTGTTTGCTGCGTTGCGACAGCGCATGCGTCGGGTGGCGTGCAAATGAAAAAAGGCCGTTCCGGACAAAATCGGAACGGCCTCGTATAACGGGCGAAAGCAGCGCGGGTGCTGCCTGTTGCCGGATGTTCGCGCCGGCACCGGGCCGGCGTTCAGGACGTCGCGTTCAGTGGAGCGCCGCGACCTCCCTGGCTGACTGCGTCATATCGATGCCGCGTCGTTCACGGCTAAACAGGATCAGCATGGCGATCACGACCGCCACGATGCCCGCGACGAGTGCCATCGGCAGTGCGTAGTTGTTGCCGTGCGCTTCCGCGAACTTCGCCTGCATCGGCCCGTTGATCGCGGCGAGCAGATTGCCGAGCTGATAGACGAGACCGGGGAAGGTCGCGCGGATATCGTCGGGGGAGATCTCGTTCAGATGCACCGGAATCACGCCCCACGCGCCTTGCACCGAGATCTGCATCAGGAACGCGCCGGCGGCGAGCATGAGCGGAGTCGTCGAGAATGCCCACGGCCAGAGGGCCGGCAGGGCGATCAGCGCCGCGATGAAGATGGCCCGCTTACGGCCGATCTTTTCGGAGAGCGCGCCGAAGAAGAGACCCCCGACAATCGCGCCGACGTTCAGCACGATGCTGATGTTCTGCACGATCTCCGGACCGAACTTGTGCTGCACGCGCAGGAACGTCGGATACAGGTCCTGGGTGCCGTGCGAGAAGAAGTTGAACGCCGTCATCAGCACGATCGCATAGATCGAGAGCTTGACGTTCTGCCGCAGCGTGGCGATGAGGCCGGGGCGTGGCCGCTGCTGCATCGTTTGCCATGCGGGCGATTCGGGCACGTGCGCGCGAACGTACAGCACGAGCAGCGCGGGCAGCACACCGATGAAGAACATGCCGCGCCAGCCGATGTACTGATAGAGCTGGCCGAATACGAGGGAAGCGAGCAGGTAGCCGCTCGGGTAGCCCGCCTGCAGCAGGCCGGACACGAAACCGCGCGCATGGGGCGGAATGGTTTCCATGGTGAGCGCGGAACCGACGCCCCATTCGCCGCCCATCGCGACGCCGAAGAGCGTGCGCAGGACGAGCAGGGTGGCGAGATTCGGCGAAAAGCCCGACAGCAGTTCGAGCAGGGAATAACACGCGATGTTGATCATCAGCGTGGGACGGCGGCCGAACCGGTCAGCGAGCCGTCCGAAGATGAGGGCGCCGACGGGTCGCGCCATTAGCGTCAGGAAAATGGCGTAGGTGACGGAAGATATTTCCGTATGAAACTCGGCGGCGATATCTTTCAATATAAAAACCATCAGAAAGAAATCGAATGCGTCGAGTGTCCAGCCCAGATAGGCGGCAATCGTGACGTTTCTCTGTTCCCGTGTCCAGCTCATCTCGTTGTTCTCCTGTTCCACAGTACCCCGCATACATGCGACGCGGTCTCCGGCGTGTCTCACATGCCTCGTGGGAGCGGGCTTCGCGAAAGTGTACGCCGGCTGTTAAACGGGTGCGTGATTCAACTTCCCCTTTTTCATGGTAATCCCCGAGTAAATTCGTACTCGATGCAAACGAGCATGATCTTCTGTCGGCAATATGAAATATTCGTATTGATATAGATATATTTATTTAAGTGATTTGTAATGTTTGTGGCGATGTATTTCCGGTGACGACCCGGCTGCATTGATCGGCCAGCCCGATGGATTGATCGAAAATCGCTGATTCCCCGCGCAACGCGGTTTCTCTACACTCGACGGCAAACCCGGACGCGTGGTGTCCGGTATTCATTCCGCGCTCATGCTTGTTGCTGTCGTTGGCCTTGTGTCGTTTCCCGGCGATGTCGGCCGATGCGATGTGTACTTGCGTTGCCCGCGTGGACCGCAACAACTTGCATGGGACCAGGGTAACGCGCTAAAGCGTCAACTCCGGTCGACAGCCGGAGACGATCATGGACAGCGTGAATCTCGAAGTCCTCAAGGCCAGCGTGCGCTGGCTCGGCGCGGGCCATCGCGCGTGGCTGGTGACGGTGGTGAAGACGTGGGGCTCGTCCCCACGCCCCGAGGGATCGATGCTCGTCGTTCGCGACGACGGCCTCGTGGCGGGCTCAGTATCGGGTGGCTGCATCGAAGACGATCTGATCGACCGCGTGCGCCGCCACGCTGTGACACCGGACCGGCCGCAGCCACTCAAATATGGCATCAGCGCGGACGACGCACATCGTTTCGGCCTGCCGTGCGGCGGCACGATCGAACTGATGCTCGAACCGCTGTCCGATGCGCGCGGGATCTCGGCGCTATGCCGTCGCGTCGAAGCGGGTGAGCTCGTTGCTCGCACACTCGACATGGCAACCGGTGTCGCGACGCTGTCCGCCGCGCAGGCGACCGACGGTGTCGCGTTCGACGGCGAGCGGTTCGTCACGATACACGGTCCGCGTTACCGGATGCTGGTGATCGGCTCGGGGCAGTTGTCGTGCTATCTGGCGTCGATTGCGGTGGGGCTCGATTATCAGGTGACGGTGTGCGACCCGCGCGAGGAATACGCCGATACGTGGGATGTACCCGGCACGACGCTCGTTCGCACGATGCCCGACGATACGGTGCTCGGCATGAAGCTTGACGAGCGCAGCGCGGTGATCGCGCTCACGCACGACCCGAAGCTCGACGATCTCGCATTGATCGAGGCGTTGAAGACGCCTTCGTTCTACGTCGGTGCGCTCGGCTCGCGACGCAACAACTCGGCGCGGCGCGAACGGCTGAAAGAGTTTGATTTGACCGAAGCCGGGCTCGCGCGGTTACATGGGCCGGCAGGTATCTACATTGGCAGCCGTACGCCGCCCGAAATCGCACTCTCGATCCTCTCCGAAGTGACCGCCGCGAAGAACGGCGTGGTGCTGCCGGCGGCGTCCCGGGTGGAGGGGGCGAAGGCGGCGCGCGAAATCGACGCGTCGGTCAATGCGTTGTGCGCCGCATGACGTACCGCCAGTGACTCAGTCCAGCTCGTCGTCGGCGATGGCGGCTACGGGTTCCTGCGCGGCTTCGGTGAACATTTCGGTGAACTGGTCGAGTACCGCGAGTGCATCGCGGCCGACTCGCGTGATCCGGTAGAACGATAGCGCGACCTCGGGCCGGATCGCGTCGATCCTCACACGGTAATGCCGGCAGATATGCTTGCAGAACGACGGCATGATCGCGATGCCGAGCCCTTCCTGCGCCATCGCGATCGCGGTCTGAAGATGACCGACGACGATGCGCCGGCTCACGTTCACTTCCTCTTTCGAGAGCGTCGCTTCGATCAGCCGCTGCAGTGGATTGTCCTTCGGTAGTGCGATCAACGGCAGGCCTTCGAGGGCGGTCCAGCGGATGCCGCCGCGCGCTGCGGCCGCGCCGAGCAGCGCGCCGTTGTCTGCCGATACCGCAACGAACCGCGTCGGAAAGATCGGCACGCGGTCGATGCCGGAGATCTGCGAGAAGAACACGCCGAATGCCGCGTCGAGATGCCCTTCCTCGACCATGTGCACCAGTTCGCCCGGCGGCCGGTCGACCAGTTCGATCTGCGAGTTCGGATAGATCTGCGAGAAGCGTGCGAGCACCGGCGGCATCAGGCTCGCGGCGATCATCGGTGTGCAGCCCAGCAACAACGACGATTGTTTCTGGCGCCCCAGCTCGTTCAGTTCGGTTACCGATTTTTCGAGCGTCTCGACGATCTTCATCGCGGTCGGATAGAACACGCGGCCCGCCTCGGTCAACGACACGGTGCGTGTCGTGCGTTCGAGCAACCGGCACCGCAACTGCGTTTCCAGTTCGCGGATGATCGCACTGAGCGCCGCCTGGCTCAGATGCATGCTCTGTGCGGTCTTCGTGAAGCTCGACGTGTTTGCAACCCCAAGAAATACCTTGAGCTGTTTAAGGGACAGGTTCATCGACAGCAGATCCTTCGTGTATCGGGCTTGGGCAAGCCCGATTCTATCCCGTCTGCCGCAGCGGCTGCCGCACGTCGGGACGCCCGTGCGGCAGTTGCCGGCGCGTCAGGCGAACGCGTAGCGTCCCTCGGCGTCGCGCGAGAGCGCGCGTTCCCGCGCGATGTCCTCGAGCCAGCGCACCACCTCGCGGCCATCGCGCGTGCCGGTCGCGGCCATCAGTTCGGAGAAGCGCTTCGGACCGTGTTCGAGCGCTGCTTCGAGCGAATCGAAGCGCGCGCCCTGCCAGGCCGGCGGCGTCGGCACGCGGTGTTCGAGATCGCGCTGCGCGCCCGGCGCGAGCAGCGGCAGCGTGAGGTCGAAGCCGGCTTTCGCGGTTTTCGTCGCGCCGAGCAGCGACGGGTCGAGCGGCATCGCGCGCATGCTGTCCTGGAGCACGAGATCGCGGTCGGCCTGGAAGCGCGTCGCGAGGGCCCAGTCCATCTGCTCGTCGGAGAACACGTCGATGTCGGGATCGACGACGAACACGTGCTTCACGTTCGCGAGCGACGCGAACACCGCCGCGATCGCGTTGCGCGCTTCGCCGGGCACCCGCTGCTGCATCGCGATGCGCACGTTGAACATGCCGCCCGTCGCCGGGTTCGCGTAGACGGCCTTCACTTCGCGCACCGCCGTTTCGAGCGCGCGCCACACAGTGACTTCAGTGCGCAGCGCGGCGAGTTGCGCGGTATCGGTGCGCGCCATCGAGCGGCCGCCGATCGTGCAGGTCTGGAACACCGCGTCGCGCCGGTGCGTGATCGCGGTCAGATGGAACACCGGGTTCGTCTTCACGCCGCCGTAGTAGCCGAGGAACTCGCCGTACGGGCCTTCCGGTTCGACGTGGCCGCGCTCGTCCAGATAGCCTTCGAGAATGAATTCGGCGTCGGCGGGAACGAGCAGGTCGTTCGTCACGCATTTGACGACGCCCATCGGCGTGCCGCGCAGCGCGGCGACGAGTTCCAGTTCGTCGGTCGGAATGCGCATCGTCGCGCCGACGTGGTCGATCGGGTGCGTGCCCACCGCGAATGCGATCGGCGTGCGCTCGCCGCGTTTCGCGTGCGCGATGGCGATCGCGCGCAGGTCGGACGGCGCGACGAGGTCGATGCCGGCCGTGCGGCGACCGCGCAGCATCAGCCGGCGGATGCCGACGTTGGTCCAGCCGGTTTCCGGATCGACCGCGAAGTCGATCGACGCCGAGATGTACGGCGCGCCGTCCAGGTCGTGTTGCAGATGCACGGGCAGCGCGGTGAAGTCGCAGTCGTCGCCGGTCAGCACGACCTGCTGGACCGGCGCTTCGTCGCGGCTCACCTCGACGAGCTTGCCCTTCACGCGCAGCCGTTCACGTACCGTTTCGAGCAGACGCTGCGGGGTCGTGTCGAATGCCTTTGCAAGCCGCGAGCGGCTCGCGGCGACGCTGCCGGCGAGCGACGTCGTGCCGCCGGACGGCCGCTCGAACCAGATCGCGCGCGGGTTGCCTTCCATGATCGCGGCAATGTCCGCGAGATCGACCGGCGCTGCATGGCGTTCGAGTTCGGTATCGTCGAGCGATTCGAGAAAACGTCGCAGGCGGAACTGTTCGAGGTCGGGGGCGGGTGTACCTTCCGCGGTGGAGGGGATCGTTGTCCTGGGTCTCAATCTGGGCTCCTCGCGCAACGTGTCGCGCGGTGTTGTAGTCGATGGATCGTCGTTTCGGAGGCGGCGGTCCGCGTGGCGCGCGCCGCTGGCTCATTCAATCAGAAGCGGGCAATCAGAAGCGGGCCGACAACGCGGTGGCCGCCAGATGCGCGGCGAAGCCGCTCGCGCCGGTGGCGGACATCTCCGGTGCGAGATGCAGGAACTGCTTGACCGCGCGCAGCGTCACCGCGCTGCAGCCGAGCAGTGTCTGCGTGAGCGCGTTCGCCTCGGCGTCGAGGCTCGCCGCCGGCACGATGCGGCTCACGAGCCCGGCCTGCAGCGCCTCGGCGGCGGACAGCCGCTGGCGGCTCAGGACCATGTGCGCGACGGTTTTCACCGGCACGCGGCCGATCAGCGCGGACATGACGAGCGTCGGTGGAATATCGCGCTCCATCTCGGGAATCTGGAACACGGCATCGTCGGCCGCAAGTACGACGTCGCACACGCCGGCGAGTGCACAGCCGACGCCGAGCGCCGCGCCGCGCACCACCGATATCACCGGCACGCGCACCGCCTTGAGCGCATCGTAGAGTGCGAGCGGCGGGGCGGCGACCACGCGGCGCAGCGTTTCCGCGGAAGGCTTTGCGTCGGCGGCCGGCATCGGCGACTGGCGGCCCTTGCAGAAGTCGGCGCCGCTGCTGCCGATACGCACGAGCTTCACCTCGTCGTCGAGCGACGAGACGGCCGCGATGATCGCATCGCTCATTTCCGCGTTGATCAGATTGCCGTTCTCCGGACGGTCGAGCACGATTTCGACGAGTGGGCCGTTTCGATGGATGGCAACGAATTCAGTAGACATGACGGATTCCTTCAGGCTGCGGGCCGGTGGATAAATTCCCAGACCACCTTGGGGGTGGCGGGCATCGCGAGTTCTTCCTTGCCGGATTCCCTGAGGGCATCGGCGAGCGCATTGAAGATCGTGGCGGTGGCGGGCGTGATGCCGCTTTCGCCGCCGCCCTTCACGCGCAGCGGATTGCCGTGCGTCGGGTCTTCGGTCAATTCGACGCGCAGCGGCGGCACCGCGCCGGCGCGCGGCATGCCGTAATCCATGTAGGAGCCGGTCAGCACCTGGCCCGTCTCGCGGTCCAGATAGCACCCCTCGGACAGCGCCTGGCCGATGCCCTGCGCGAGGCCGCCATGCACCTGGCCTTCGACGATCAGCGGATTGATCGGCTGGCCGACGTCGTCGACCGAGGTGTAGTTGAGCAGCGTGACGATGCCGGTGTCCGGATCGACTTCGAGTTCGCAGACCGCCGCGCCGGTCGGGTGCGCGGGCACGCGCGCGTTGACCTCGGCCGCGGCATGGAGCTTCCTCGTCGCGGCGTCGCCGGGCAGGCCGTCGCTGGCGATCTGGCCGGCTACGTCGAAAAGGCCGATGCGGCGCGCCGATGCGTCATCGACAAAATCGCCGTCGGCGAACCGGATCTGTTCCGGTGTCGTGCCGAACAGCACGGCGGCGACGCGCTTGCCGGTCGCGACGATCTGCGCGGCGGTGTCGACGAGCAGCATGCCGCCGAGCCGCATGCTGCGGTCCGAGTGGCTGCCGCCGCCGACGCTCACGAACGCGGTGTCGCCGGTGCGCAGCGTCACGGCCTGCATCGGCACGCCCAGATGTTGCGCGATCACCTGCGCGAAGGTGGTTTCGTGGCCCTGGCCGGTCGATTGCGTGCCCGACACGATATCGACGCGGCCGTCCGGCAGCACGGTCAGTTCGATGCGCTCGCGCGGCGCGCCGACCGGCGACTCGATGTAATTCGCGAGGCCGATGCCGCGCAGTTTGCCGTTCGCATGCGAGGCCGCGCGCCGCGCCTCGAAGCTGTCCCACTCCGCGAGCACGAGCGCGCGTTCCATGTTGCGCGCGAACTCGCCGCTGTCGTAGGTCAGGCCCATCGGGCTGAGGTACGGCAGCTTGTCATGCGAAACCAGATTGCGGCGGCGGATCTCGGCGCGCCCGAGGCCCAGTTCGTCCGCCGCGAGATCGAGCATGCGCTCCATCACGTGGGTCGCTTCGGGGCGCCCCGCGCCGCGATACGGCGCGGTCGGCACGGTGTTGGTCAGCACCGCGCTCACATGGACCGCCGCGACCGGCACATCGTAGACGGTCGTCATGATGCGCGTGCCGTTCGACATCGGCACGTACGACACGGTATGCGCGCCGACGTTGCCGATCCATTCGTTGTCGATAGCCAGAATGCGGCCGTCCTTCGAAAAGCCGATTGCCGAGCGGATGATCGCGTCGCGGCCCTGATAGTCGGACAGGAACGCTTCGCTGCGATCGCTCGTCCATTTGACGGGGCGTCCCACGCGGCGCGCGGCCCATACCACCGCGAGCTGCTCGACATAGATGAACGAGCGCGGGCCGAAACCGCCGCCAGTGTCGGGGCACACCACGCGCACCTGCGACGGCGGCACCTTCAGCGCGGCCGCGAGGCACAGCTTCTGGCGCACCGCACCCTGGCTGCCCGAAATCAGCGTGTACGCATCGGTCTGCGCGTCGTACGCGCCGATCGCGCTGCGCGGCTCCATCTGGCAGTTGACGACGCGACTGTGATGAAACTCGCGCCGCACCACGTGATGGGCGTTCGCCAGAATCGCGCGTGCGGTCTCGCGCTCGCCGATCTGGGTCTGAAAGCACAGATTGCCGGGCGCGCCTTCCCATAGCTGCGGGGCGTCGTCGCGCATCGCATCGGCGCCGTTGACGACAGCGTCGAGCGCGTCGTAATCGACCTCGATCAGTTCTGTCGCGTTGCGCGCCTGCAGCTGCGTTTCGGCGATCACCATCGCGATCGCCTCGCCGACGTAGCGAACACGGTCGACCGGCAACGGGATATGGAATTGATTGAAGATCGAACCGGTCAGCGAAGTCAGGAACGCCTTCCTGGTCGCATCCACCGCGTCGACCGGATTGGGTACGTGGTCGACACCCTGGAAGCCGTCGTCGAGATAGTCCTGGCCGAGCAATACAGCGATCACGCCGGGTGCTTCGCGAGCGGCCGAGACGTCGACCGAGCGCAGCGCCGCATGGGCGTGCGGCGAACGCAGGAAGGCCGCGTATAGCTGGCCGTCGACGTGCAGATCGTCGGTGTACTGGCCCTTGCCGGTCACGAAGCGAAGGTCTTCGACGCGCGGTATCGGTTTGCCGATCATGAGTGCTGGCCCTCCTGCTGCGTGCCAACCAGTTCCGGATACATCTCGCGGGCGGCGTGACGCACCGCCTCGACGATGTTGACATAGCCGGTACAGCGGCAGATGTTGCCTTCGAGCGCGTGACAGATGCTCTCGTCGTCGAGCGCGGGTACCTCGCGCAGATAGAAATCGGCGGACATGATCATGCCGGGCGTGCAGAAGCCGCATTGCAATCCGTGACACTGAACGAACGCGTTCTGTACCGGATGGAGTGTCCTGCCAGCGCTCGCGCGCAATCCTTCCACGGTCGCGACCGTGCCGCCGCTCGCCTGGGCGGCCAGTACCGTGCACGACTTCACCGACACGCCGTCGAGATTGACCGTGCATGCGCCGCACTGGCTCGTGTCGCAGCCGACGTGCGTGCCGGTAAGACGCAGCGTCTCGCGCAGAAATTCGACCAGCAGCGTGTGGTCGGGCACTTCGCGCCGGACTTCGACGCCGTTGACCTGCAATTGGACTTCAACCATGGTTCACCCTGTTCTGTGTCGTCCGGACGCGCGCACGCAGCGGCACGCCGGAACAAAGCTCACTGCGCGTCGACGGCATCCGCCGGCGCGCTCAGCGTGGCGTTGAAGCGCTTGAAGAACTCGCTCGCCAGCTTGTTCGCGACCGATGTGACGAGCCGCGAGCCGATCTGCGCGAGCTTGCCGCCGACCTGCGCCTCGGCGACGTAGGTGAGCAGGGTGCCGCCTTCCTGCGCGTCGGCGAGCATCACGGCCGCGGTCATCTTGCCGAAACCGGCAATGCCGCCTTCGCCCTGACCGACGATCCGGTAGCCGTTCGGCGCATCGCGTTCGGAAAGCAGCAGCGTGCCCTTGAAGCGGGCCTTGACGGGGCCGACCGACGCGACCACGACGGCCTTGAACTCGTCGTCGCTGTCCGCCGTGAACGCCTCGCAGCCGGGCACGCATGCCTGCAGCACGGCCGCGTCGTTCAATCCTTTCCATACCGCTTCGCGCGATGCGGCGATGGTCTGCGATCCGGTGAATTCCATCCTTGTGTCTCCTGAATTAAGCGGGCTGGCGCAACGATTGCGCGAGCAGCGCCTGTAAGGCGCGATGTGTGTAGGTTTCGATCAGATGCGCGCGATACGCGGCGGAGGCGTTGTCGTCGTCGGGCAGCGTCGACGGGTCGACCTTGAGCGGGGCCAGCGACGCTTCCGACAGATCAGCCGACAGTGCCGCTTCGGCGTCAGACCAGCGGAACACCGAAGCGCCCGCGCCGGTCACGGCAACGCGCACCGCATCGGCGTACTGCGCGATAAAAACGCCGACCACGGCATAACCCGAAGCCGGCTGGCGAAACTTTGCGTAGGCGGCACGCAACGGGATCGCGAACTCGAGCGCCGTCACCAGTTCATCGGCACCGAGCACGGTTTCGAAGGTGTCGACGAAGAAATCGTCGGCGGCGACGCGCCGCGCTGAAGTGACCACCCCGGCATCGAGCGCCAGCACCGCCGACGGGTAGTCTGCTGCCGGATCGTTGTTCGCGACCGAGCCGCCCATCGTCCCGCGATTGCGCACCTGGGGATCGGCGATCACACTGGCCAGTTGCGCGAGCGCCGGGATCGCCGCGGCGACCACTGGCGAAGCCGCGACTTCGGCATGTTTCGTCAGCGCGCCGACCCGCAGCACGCCACTGGCGACGCTGATGCCGCGCAACGCCTCGATCCGCGTGAGATCGAGCAGATGCGAGGGCGCCGCGAGCCGCTGCTTGAGGGTGGGGATCAGCGTCATGCCGCCGGACAGCGGGCGGGCTTCCTCATGTTCGCGCAGCCAGGCGAGCGCTTCGTCCAGTGAGCTTGCCCGAAGGTAGGTGGTCTCGTACATGGAGTCTCCTGCAGTCGCGGGCCGGACCACGGCACGCGGCCGGTATGGTCAGGCCGTCTGTTTCAGCCAGTCTTCGAGCGCCGTGGCAAGCGCGACCGGTACTTCATACATCGCGTAGTGTCCCGCGTTGCGCAGCGTTTCGAGCTGGGCACGCGGATACCACGCGAGCCACGTGCGGGTCATCAATCCGGCGGTGAGCGTCGGATCGTGCTCGCCGATAAAGAGCTTCACGGGTACCGTGTTGCCCGCGACCTCAGCGGAGAAGTCGTGCATCGCCCACTGCGGCAGATAGCCCGCGAATGCTTCGCGGCTCGACAGCCTTGCCGATTCGCCGGCCAGGTGCGCGCTCCAGCGCGGCGCGAGACGATTGCCGGTCGAGTACGCGATGATCGCGGCGCGTCTGGCGACGTCGTCGACCGCGGCGCGAAACCCGGCGACACGCGTCTCGTCCATCCGCGAACCGCACGCGGGAACGGCCGACACACCCGCCATCCGTTCGACCCGCTGCGGCGCCGCGAGCAGCACACGCTGCATCGCCATGCCGCCCATCGAATGGCCGATCAGGCTGAAGCGATCCCAGTCGAGATGGTCGGCGAGTACGAGCACGTCCTGCGCGGCTTCCTCGAAGGTGAATTCGCCGTCGCGTTCCAGCGAGCGGCCGTAACCGCGGTAGTCGAAGAACACGTAGGTGAAGCTGTCGAGATCGAGCGCCGGCGTCAGCGCCTGCCAGTCCTTCGAGCTGCCGAACCAGCCGCTCAGCACGAACACCTTGCGCGGACCATGGCCGAGTTGCACGAAGCCGTTGAGCGTCGTCATGCGTGCGGCTCCTCGTGGCGCACGGGCGCGTCGGGATAGTTCAGTTCGAGCGCCGGCGCGATCCGTCCGCGGCATTCGCCGAAGCCGATCGTCACCGCGCCGGGCCTGCTGGCCCGTGCGCGCAGCACGATTTCGTCGCCGTCCTCGAGCGCCGTGCGGGTTTCGCCGTTGGGCAGGGCGAGCGGGTTCTTGCCCGCGTTGCTCAGTTCGGTCAGGCAGGCGCGCGATACGTCGGCGGCGCCGGAAATCGTGCCGCTGCCGAGCAGGTCGCCGGTGCGCAGATTGCAGCCGTTGCTGGTGTGATGCGCGACCATCTGCGCAAAGGTCCAGTACAGGTTGTCGAGATGCGTTTGCGTGATCCGCACAGGTGCCGCACCGGCTTCGCGGAGCCGCGCGGTCGACAGAAGCGCTTCGAGTTCGAGATCGAGGCCGCCGCTTGCCTGATCGAGCGCGCCGTGGAGGTGCGGCAGGATCGCCGGATCGCCCGCGCCGCGTGGTGCAGCCGGCTTGCGGAATGGCGCCAGCGCTTCCCCGGTGACGATCCACGGCGACAGGCTCGAATGAAAACTCTTGCCGAGAAACGGGCCGAGCACCTGCTCGAACCATTGAATGCTCTTCGCGGACCAGTCGTTCAACAGGCAATAGCCGAAGATATGATCGCGCGCCGCGTCGACCGGAACCGGCTGCGTGAGCGGGTTGCCGCGGCCGATCAACGCCGCCAGTTCGAGTTCGAAATCGAGCGCGGGCGCCGGGCCGAAACGCACTTCGCCATGTGCGTCGCGATACTGGCCGTGGGGGCGGCGCACGTCGCCGCCGCTCACACGCAGCGACGAGGCGCGGCCGTGATAGGCGATCGGTAGCGACTTGAACGCGGCCGGCAACGGATCGGCCAGACCCTTGTAGCGGCCATGCCGTTCGGTGTGGTGCAGCGACGTCAGGAAATCGGTGTAGTCGCCGATCTCGCACGGCAACCGCGGCGTCACGTCGGCCAGACGCGGCAGCAGCGCGTCGGCGCGCTGCTGGATGCGGGCGAGTTGCGGCGCGTCGCTACGCAGCAGGTCGGATAGCGCGCGGCGCAGCGCGCTCGCGTAACGCGGCTCCATCGACATCAACGGCTTCAGGCTGTCGCCGCCAGCCGCGGCACAGGCGAGCGCGGCGTCGCCGTCAAGCAGCCCGGCATCATGCAGCGCACGCAGGTCGACGGCGTGCTCTCCGATCGCGACGCCGCAGCGCGCTTTACCGTCGCGCTCGAAAACGCCGAACGGCAGGTTCTGAACCGGGAAATCCGCGCCGGGCAGATTGGCCGATTCGATCCAGCTGCGCCGGGCTGGATCGTGTGTGGAATTCAGGGTAGTCATGCCGAACGCGTCTCCGATACCGCGTTTTGTCGTTCTTCCGTCCACGCGTCGAGCGCGGAGCGAGCCTGCATTCTATAGCCGGCCAGCGTTTCGGCGGGCGCCACCGGTACCGTCAGTTCGAGACGGAAGCCGTTCGGGTCGAAGAAATAGATCGAGCGCACGAAGTGGTGATCGGTCACGCCGAGCACTTCGATGCCGTGTTCGATCAGGCGTTGCTTCATCGTTTCGAGTTCGTCGAGTGACGACAGGCGCAGCGCGATGTGGTTCACCCACGGCGGCGTATTCGGCGATGGTTCCGCGGCGGTGTCGTCGCCGAGATCGAAGAAGGCGATGTTGGAGCCATCCGCCATTTCGAAGAATACGTGCACGTATGGGCAATATTCGCCGGTGCTCGGCACGCGGTCGAGGCGGATCACGTGAACCAGTCGCAGGCCGAGCACGTCTTCGTAGAAGTGACGCGTCTCTTCGGCATTGCGGCAGCGCCAGGCGAAATGATGCAGGCCGAGAATCGGGGGGAGGGTGGACATATGGTGTCTCCTTGTGCGGTGAAGGCGATCAGACTTCGACCGTATCCACGTTGTATTCGAACAGCCAGTTGTAGCGCTCCTTGACGCGCTCCTCGCTCCATTCGCGATCGACGTATTCGGCTGCGCCTTCCGCGTGCGCAAGTTGCGGATTGTGAAAGCGCGTGGTGTTCGCCGCCGATCCGCGCACCACGCGCGCGGTACGTTCGAGCCGTAGCGCTTCGTAGCGGGCCAGCGCGCGCGGCAAATCGTCTTCGTAGCGTGCAAGGCAGCGTGCGATCAGGTAGCCGTCCTCGATTGCCATGCCGGCGCCCTGGGCGAGGAACGGCAAGGTCGGATGACAGGCGTCGCCGAGCAGCGTGGCGTTGCCTGAACTCCAGCGCGCCATCGGTTCGCGCACCATCAAGGCCCATTTATACGGAATGTCGATCGCCGAGATCAGCGTGCGGACGTCTTCGTGCCAGCCCTGGAAATCGCTCAGGCATTCCGCAAGCGTGCCGCGCTCGGACCACGATTCGACCTGCCAGCCCGAGCGTTCGACCGCGCCGACGAAGTTGACGAGCTTGTGGCCGCGCAACGGGTAATGGATGACGTGCGCGCCGGGGCCGACCCAGTTGGTGCCGTAGGCGGTGCGCAGATGTTCGGGCAGCGCTTCGGCATCGATCACGCCGCGCCATGCCATGACGCCCGAATAAACCGGCTCGTCGGGACCGAACAGCGCGCGGCGCACCCGCGAGTGGACGCCGTCCGCGCCGATCAGCAGATCGGCCTCGTACACCGTGCCCGCGACCGTCTGCACTTCGACCTTGCCGCCGGTCTGCCTGATGCCTTCGACTTTTTCGCCGAGCCGGATCGCATCCGGACTGAGCGCGTACACGGCATCGGCGAGCGCCTGATGCAGATCGGCGCGATGCAGCGTGAAATAGGGGTAGCCGTACACTTCGCGCGAGGCTGCGCCGAGATCGAACAGGCGCCATGTCTGACCGGTGTTCCAGAGTCGTACACGCTTGCCGGGGGGCTCGCAGGCGAGTCCTTCGAGGGTGTCGCCGACACCGATCCGGTACAGCACGCGCGTCGCATTCGGACTGAGCTGAACGCCCGCGCCGATTTCCTTTAGCGCCTGCGCCTGTTCGAGAATGGTGACATCGAAGCCTTTTTTCAGCAAAGCGGCTCCGGCCGTCAATCCGCCGATACCGGCACCTGCAATAACGATCTTCATTCGACGATTCAACCTCTTTGTGTGGTGGGCGCCTTTTATCGGGTTAATTTATCAATCAATCGATAAATCTTTTAAATGCCGGTCCCGATGACAATGGAAGGACTTTAAATCAACGCCTGGCGCTAAAGAAGCAAAATAATCCGAATGAATCATTAATCAATTTTGATAATCGGGGAGGCAGCGGACGCAATGCCTCGCCATGTACTCACATGCCCCAGCGATGCACCACCGAAGTCTCGATGCCGAACAGGTCGAGTACGCGGCCGAGGGTGTGATCGACCATGTCGTCGAGCGATTCGGGGTTGGCGTAGAAGGCCGGCACGGGCGGATAGACGATCGCGCCCGCTTCGGTCACGCTCGTCATGCTGCGCAGATGGCCGAGGTGGAGCGGTGTTTCGCGCACCATCAGCACGAGCCGGCGGCGCTCCTTCAGTGTGACGTCAGCGGCGCGCGACAGCAGGCCGCTCGTCACGCCTGTCGCGACTTCGGACAGCGTCTTGATCGAGCAGGGCGCCACGATCATCCCCGCGACCGGGAACGAGCCGCTCGAGATCGCGGCGCCGATGTCGGTGTTCGAATAGCTGACGGTGGCGAGCGCGCGCACGTCGGCGACGCTGTAGGTGGATTCGTGCGCCAGTGTGACCTGGGCCGACCGGCTCATCACCAGATGCGACTCGATGTCGAGCTGCCGGAGTAGCTGCAGCAGTCTCACTCCATACAGGACGCCGGACGCGCCGCTAATGCCCACGATCATGCGCCGGGGCGGTAATGCTCTGATCTGCATTCTGATATCTCCGATATGCGGTTGTTTCAGCGCGTTAACGCGGCGGATGTTAGCACGGTAAATACGCATTGCTAAAGCGGTGTAATACGTATTTTGAAGGCAGACTGGTAAATACCCTGGCCCAGTATTCATTTTGTTCTATTAATTGATAAACAATTCGCGATTCAAAAGCGGAAATGAAGCGGCTACACTTCGCGCAGCATGCAGAAGGGGCGGTGTGTGAAATGCACCGCGGCAGCAGACCCTTCGTGATGCGCGCAAGTGCCGACGCCAGCCAGCGTCCGGTGGCTGATAAAAATATTGGAGACTACCGTTGAGAACACGTTTAATCGCCGGCGCCTGCGCCGCGCTCCTGAGCTGTCCCGCCTGGGCGCAGTCGTCCGTCACGATCTACGGCAGCGTGGATGCCGGCATCGACTATGTATCGAATTCGAAGGGCAAGAGCCTGATCCAGGAGTCCGCCGGCAAACGTACGCCCGACCGCTTCGGCTTTCTCGTCAAGGAAGACCTGGGCGGCGGCAACACGGCGTTCGCCCGGCTCGAATCGGGCTTCCTGAGCAACACGGGCGCGCAGATCAATCCGACCAGCTTCTTCAATCGCAACGCGTACGTAGGTGTCTCCAATGACCGTTGGGGTTCGCTGAGCCTCGGCAACATCAACGACTACGTGTACCAGTACGTCGGGGCGCTGAACAACTCAGTGCCGGGCATCTCGTCGTTCTACACGCCGGGCAACCTCGACGGTCTCGCCAACACGCATGCGATGAACAATGCCGTGAAGTACGAGACGATCAACTACCGCGGCTTTCAGGCGGGCGTGATGAATGGCTTCGGCAACCAGTCAGGCGACTTTAGCGCCGGGCGGCAGTACAGCGCCGGTGCGCAGTACGGGAACGGGGTCGTCAGGATCGGCGCTGCATACACGATGTCGCACAACCGTACGGCCGATGTATTCGGCACCTTCAGCATCACCTCGCTGCTCGGCCAGAAGCTGGGCGCGGGCACGTCGTTCAACGCGAGCCGCTACAGCACGCTCGCGATCGCCGGCTCGGTGAAGATCGGCAACTTCACGCCCCATGCCACGTATTCGGACGTCAAGCTCGAAAACAGCCAGGGCTCGGCGTCGCTGCACAATTACCAGGCCGGCGTGAACATCGATCTGAGCGGCGGCGCGCGTTTCTATATTCTCGGTCTCTCATTCGATCATTCGACGTTCGAGGATCTGGCGTTCAACCAGTACAACCTGTTCCTGACCCACTATCTGTCGAAGAGCACGCAGATCTACGCGGGCGTCGGCTTCGAGCGGGCCTCGGGGCCGAACGCGCAGGCGGCGCAGTTTGGCTATAACGCGTCGAGCACGGGTAGCCAGACCGTGGCGCGGATTGGCGTCAATCACATGTTCTGATGTGGAGGCGATATGGAGCGGTGAGATGAGGATGGCGACGGCTTTATTCACTTTTTTCTATCTCTTCATCGCGACTTTTTGATTCTGCCGTTGCCCGCGGCGTCATATATTGTGACTCCGCGGGCGGCGGTGCCGCGAGGCATGAAGAGCAATGGCACAGGCACACGCATCCCGGCAAGGGGCCTCGCCTGACGACGAGCAAATGGAAGATACATGCAAGCAGACCGGACTTTCAACATCGCGACACTGATAGAAGAGCAGAAGACGGGGCGGTTCGCCGTCGGCCTGCTGTTCTGGTGTTTCCTCATCATGCTGATGGACGGTTACGACCAGACCGCTGTCTCGTTTGCGGCGCCCGCGATCATCAAGGAATGGCACGTCGCGCGCGGGGCCTTCGGATCCGTGTTCGGCGCCGGCCTGTTCGGCACGCTGATCGGTTCATTTGTCTTCGGCTATCTTGGCGACCGGCTCGGCCGCAAGAAGGCGATTATTCTGGGCGGCCTGTTCTTCGGCGCGCTCACGCTCGTATCGGTATGGGCTACCTCGCTGCACGAACTGATGCTGCTGCGCTTTCTTGCCGGTATCGGCATGGGCGGCGTGATTCCCAATTCTGTCGCGCTCGTCGCTGAATACGCGCCGAAACGCCTGCGCGCGACGTGGGTCACGTTGATGTTTTCGGGCTTCTCGATCGGCGCGGGTTCGGGCGGGCTCGTCTCGTCGGCGTTGATTTCACGCTACGGCTGGCCCGTCATGTTCGTGCTGGGCGGCGTGGGCTCGCTGCTGGTGGCGGTGCTGCTGATCTTCACGCTGCCCGAATCGGCGAAGCTGCTGGTTGTCCGGCAGCGCAGCGTCGAGACGGTGCGCAAACTCGTCGCGCGGCTGCGTCCCGAACTGCAGATTCCGTCCGACGCGCAGTTCGTCGCGGGCGAAGTGCAGGAAAAGCCGCGCTTCGTGCTGAAGCTGATTTTCTCGGACGGTCTCGCCGCGATCACGCCGCTCCTCTGGATCGTGTTCATAGTGAACTCGATGGCGCTCTATTTCCTGCAGAACTGGTTGCCGATCCTGATGGAAGGCCTCGGCATCGACCCGGGCGGCGCGGGCATCATCACGACGATGTTCTCGGTCGGCGGCGTACTCGGCGGGTTGATCCTGTGCCGCTTCGTCGACCGGCACGGCGTGCTGGCGATCATTTCGCTGCCCGCGATCGGCTGTCCGGTCGTTGCGCTGCTCGGCCACGGCTCGTCCGAGGGATGGCTGATGCTGGCCGTGTTCGCGACGGGCTTTTGCGTGGTCGGGGCGCAATACGGCCTCTATGCGGTAGCCGGCATGATCTACCCGACCGCGTTCCGTTCGGCGGGTGTCGGCAGTGCGATCTCGGTGGGCAAGATCGGCTCGGTGTCGGGGCCGGTCATCGGCGGCCTGTTGTTGTCGATGCATCTGCCTGTCGCGCAGCTGTTTCATGCCGCGGCGCTGCTGTTCCTGATCGTCGCCGTGTTTTCGGCCGTGCTCGCGCTTCTGTACCGCACGCGTTTCGGCGCGCAGCGTGCTGCCCAGACAACCGTCGTCGATCCATTGCGGCACTCCGCGCTGGGCGATTCGTGAGCAGCGCGCGACGAGCGCGATAGCTGCGCATCGAGGCAGCCAACTCCACAGGATTCCGGGACACCCCTGCAACGGCGATGCCGGCGGCCGGGCGGCCCGGTCATCGCCAGGACCCATTCCGATGAGCCAGACGCTCTACGACAGGATTTTCGACGCCCATACGGTTCGCACCGATGCGGACGGCACGGTGACGCTCTATATCGACCGGCATCTGCTCAACGAGGTGACGAGTCCGCAGGCATTTGAATCATTGCGGCTGCAAGGGCGCCCGGTGTGGCGGCCGTCGGCCAGTCTCGCGGTCGCGGACCACAACGTACCGACCACCGACCGGCGCGCGGGCATCGCCGATCCGGTGTCGCGCATCCAGGTCGATGCGTTGCGCGCGAACTGCGAGCGTAGCGGCATCACGCATTTCGGCATGGACGACGAGCGCCAGGGCATCGTCCATGTCGTCGGGCCCGAGCTCGGCAGCACGCTGCCGGGCATGACCATCGTCTGCGGCGATTCGCATACGAGCACGCATGGCGCGTTTGGTGCCCTCGCGTTCGGCATTGGCACGTCGGAGATCGAACACGTGCTTGGCACGCAGACCCTGCTCACGCGGCGCAGCCGCACGATGCGGGTGACGATCGACGGCACGTTGCCTGCGGGCTGTGTCGCGAAGGACGTGGCACTTGCGCTGATCGGCAAGCTCGGCACGGCGGGGGCCACCGGCTATGCGATCGAATTCGCGGGGCCCGTGGTGCGCGCGCTGTCGATGGAAGGGCGCATGACCCTGTGCAACATGTCGATCGAGGCGGGTGCACGCGCGGGTCTGATCGCCGTCGACGACATCACGCTCGACTATTGCCGCGCGCGGCCTTATGCGCCGCGGGGCGCCGACTGGGAGCGCCCGGCGCGCGCCTGGCGCCAGTTGCGTTCGGATGACGACGCACGCTTCGACGCCGAATTCCGGCTTGACGTTTCCGGTCTTTCGCCGCAGGTGACGTGGGGGACCTCGCCCGAAATGGTCGTCGGCATCGCCCAGTGCGTGCCCGATCCACAGCGCGTCGACGATCCGGGCCGGCGCGCGTCGTATGCACGCGCACTCGACTACATGGGTCTCGTGTCCGGCACACCGATGAGCGAGATCGCGATCGACAAGGTGTTCATCGGCTCATGTACCAACGGACGCATCGAGGACCTGCGTGCGGCGGCCAATGTGCTGCGTGCGGCCGGCGGCCGGATTGCACCGAACGTGCGACTCGCGCTCGCGGTGCCGGGGTCACAGGCGGTCAAGCGGCATGCCGAGGAGGAGGGGCTGCACGAAGTTTTCGGTGCGGCCGGTTTTCAATGGCGCGAGCCGGGCTGTTCGATGTGTCTCGCGATGAATCCCGACCGGCTCGAACCGGGCGAGCGCGTCGCCTCGACCTCGAACCGGAACTTCGAAGGCCGCCAGGGTGCAGGCGGCCGTTCGCATCTCGTGAGCCCCGCGATGGCTGCCGCGGCGGCGCTCGCGGGTCGCTTCACCGACGTGCGCACGCTGCTCGCCGCGGCGGGAGGGCGATGATGGAACCGTTCGTCAGCCACGAAGGGCTCGTTGCGCCACTCGATCGTGAGAACGTCGACACCGACGCGATCATCCCCAGGCAGTTCATGAAGTCGATTGCGCGCACCGGTTTCGGTCCCCACCTGTTCGACGCGTGGCGCTATCGTGACCCGGGCTACTACGGCAAGCCGGCCGGAACACGTCAGCCCGAGGCGGATTTTGTACTGAATCTGCCACGATACGCGGAGGCGTCGGTGTTGCTGACACGGCGCAACTTCGGCTGCGGCAGTTCGCGCGAGCACGCGCCGTGGGCGCTTCATCAATACGGCTTTCGCGTGCTGGTTGCGGAAAGCTTCGCCGATATCTTCTTCAACAACTGCTGCAAGAACGGCCTGCTGCCCGTCGTGCTCGACGCAGCGCGGATTGAACGACTGTTGCGCGACGTCGAGGCGACACCCGGTTTCCGGCTGCACGTCGACCTCGCGTCGCAGACCGTGACCACGCCGGCCGGCGACGCGCTGTCGTTCGACATTGCGCCCGCGCTGAAAACGCTGCTGCTCGAAGGACTCGACGAAACCGGTGCGACGCTTGTGTTCGCCGACTGGATTCGCGAGTTCGAGGCCACCCATCTGCAACGCTCGCCCTGGCTGCGATGAACCGTTGCGCAACACAGTCGGGATGACCCTCACGACATCAGTCAGATCACGAAAGAACACGAACGACAGGCTCACTCCCATGACGCAAACCCTGATAGCCGATGCAGTTTCGCCCCGTGACGATGTCGTCCCGATGCGCGCAGCCGGGCGCGGCAGGTCGCTGTCGCTCCAGGCGCGTATCGCGCTCACGGTCGGCGTGCTGGCCGTGCTGATGCTTGCGATCGGTGCGATCGGACTCGCCGGCGGTTACCGCGCGAACCGTGCGACTCGCGATACTTACGAAAACAAGCTGACTGCCGCCATTCATATCGGAGACGCGGAACTGCTGATCGCGCGCACACGGCTCGTGCTCGGTGGGGCGATGGTGCAGCTCGACGATGTGCGTGCCCAGAATCAGATCCAGCACGCGAGCGAGTTTTTCCGGCAGTCCGACGACGCATGGCGTCGCTTCGTCGACGAGCCGCACGAAGCGGGCGAGGAGACGTTCATCGACGCGGCGAGCGGGCGCCGCAACGCGATGCGCCAGGCGATGAGCGCATTTATCGACGCACTCAAGGCGCATGACCGTGCGACGGCCGAGCGCATCGGCACCTCACAGCTCAGTCCGCTCTTCAACGACATGAGCGCCGCGAACGAACAGTTGAAGCGCACGCTGTATGCGAATGCGAAGCGCAGTTACGAAGATGCCCAACGGTATTTCAGGGCATTCTTCGTGGCCTCGGTGGCGATGATCGTGTCTGGCGTACTGGCCGCGGTATGGAGCTGGGTCTCATTGCGCCGCGCGATCATGACACCGTTAAAGGATGCACTCGCGCATTTCGATGCGATCGCCACGGGAGATTTGAGCCGGCATATCGCAAGCCATCGCGGGGACGAGATGGGGATGCTGCTGCAGGGCCTTCGTGCGATGCAGGCGCAGCTTGCGCAGACGGTGGACGCGGTGCGCGGCAGTTGCCAGTCGATCGGTGTGGCGACTCACGAGATTGCGGCTGGAACGCTCGATTTGTCGTCACGCACCGAAGAGCAGGCTGCCTCGCTGGAAGAGACCGCGGCCAGCATGAGCGAGCTGACCGCAACCGTCAGGCAGAACGTCGAGCATGCGCAGCAGGCCCGAACGCTCGCCGGGGAAGCATCGCTCGCCGCACAGAACGGCAACGAAGTAATTGACCGGATGCGCGGCACGATGACCCGCGTCGATACGGGTTCGCGCAGGATCGCCGATATCACCGGCATCATCGAGGGCATAGCGTTCAAGACCAACATTCTGGCGCTCAATGCGGCGGTCGAGGCGGCGCGTGCCGGCGCCCAGGGACGGGGTTTCGCGGTTGTCGCCGCCGAGGTACGCGAGCTTGCGCAGCATGCATCGACGGCTGCGAAGGAAATCGGCCAGCTGATCGCGGATTCGGTCAGCGCGGCGGCCGATGGCACCGCGCTGGTCGTCGACGCCGGGCACGCGATGCATGACGTGCTTCAGGCCTCGGAGCGTTTCGCGGCGATCATGAACGGGATCGTCGATGCAGCTGACGAGCAGCGCACGGGCTTTGAGCAGGTCGACGCGGCGCTTGGTCTCATGGATTCGGTTACGCAGCAAAATGCCGCGCTCGTCGAGCAGGCGAGCGCGGCCGCACAGGCGCTCGATCAACACTCACGGGAGCTTGGGCGGCAGGTTGCCGTATTCCGGCTGGAGGCGGCTGGCTGACGAGGGCGCTGGCGTTATTTCTCGTACTGCCTGGGTGCGTCGTCACTTCCCGGTCCGATACTCTCGCAATCGACGAAGAAGCCAGCCCGACGGGGTCACAGCCAAAGTCGTGCAGCGCGAACGCCTGCTGGTTGCCCTGCCGGCGGACAGCCCACTCGCGCGTGCGCGCGAAAGCCGTGAAGGCTTCCCAGTTGCGAGGGTTGTCATTCATTGCGCCGCAGTTCAACGAGACGGCCGGCTTCGCGGAAGATCTCGCCAGACTCGGCCGCATCGGCGGTTTCGATGCGCAACCGGAGTATCGGGTCAACGATTTCATTACGGCGGCAAGCATGGCGTCGGCGGGCTTGCGAAGCGCAAGGCGATACACGCGGCGCCGTAAAGCGTGATGCAGTTCCCGTCTGCGGAAGCGCTGCCTGTGGGCGCACTGCTCCGCGTGATCCGCCAGGCGGTGTGAGCGTCCGACCGTCATCTCGAGCATCGTTCTATATAACCGATCAATACGTTCTATATTCCGCGTTGGAATATAGAGCCCGTCATCGCGATACTTGCTCATCTCCCTGAGCACTGAAATATCGAGAGCGCGATGTCAACCCCGCTAGAGTCCCCTGTTTTAACCGAAAGGCGCCCGGTCGAGTTCAGCATCCTGAGCTGGGTGCGAGCCCATACGCCAGGCGTTGCCCTGTGCATTGCCGTCACGCTGGCCGCTTTCGGGTTGCAACTGGCTGAGCAACACCTGTTCGGGCGCGTCTGGCTGGAAGCACTGGTCCTCGCCATTCTCATCGGCACGGCTGTGCGAAGTGTCTGGGAGCCTGCGTCTCACTGGCACGCCGGGATCAATTTCAGCGCTAAAACCTTGCTGGAAATCGCCGTGGTGCTGCTGGGCGCCTCGCTCAGCACCCAGACCCTTAACGCGGCCGGGGCAGGACTGCTGGCAGGTATCGTGGCCGTCGTCGGGGTGGCCATCGTGGTCAGCTACGGCACCGGGCGCCTTCTTGGCTTGCATCACCGGATCGCCTTGCTGGTCGCATGCGGCAACTCGATCTGCGGCAACTCGGCGATCGCCGCCGTGGCTCCCGTGATCCGGGCGCATAGCGATGACGTGGCCGCGTCGATTGCCTTTACCGCGGTGCTGGGCGTCATCGTCGTGCTCGGACTGCCGCTGCTGATTCCGGTGCTGCACCTCGGCAACCTGCAATACGGGGTACTGGCCGGACTGACGGTCTACGCGGTGCCGCAGGTGCTTGCTGCAACGGTCCCTGTTTCGGCGCTCAGCGCCCATATCGGAACGCTGGTCAAACTGGTCCGTGTGCTGATGCTCGGTCCCGTGATCCTCGTCCTGTCAATCGGTGCGCGTCGTGGTGCGGATGCTGCCGCATTGCCCGGTGCGTCGAAGGAGTCGCGCATCGCCTGGCACAAAGTCGTGCCCTGGTTCATTATTGGCTTTCTGGTACTGGTTGCCCTTCGTTCGGCCAACCTCGTTCCGACGGCCGCGTTACCGCCCATCAACAGCACGGCGAACATATTGACGATCATTTCGATGGCGGCACTCGGCCTGGGCGTCGATGTGCGAATGGTCGCCAAAGCCGGCCCCCGTGTGACACTCGCGGTGGTGCTGTCGATCGTCGCGCTCGCGCTCATCAGCCTCGTGCTGATCCGCGTGCTGGGCATCGCGTAAAAAGTTTGAGGTGCGGTGAAAGCCATGACGCTCGATCAACTTCGTGTCTTTGTTGTGGTTGCGGAGCAGCAGCATGTGACGCGTGCAGCCAACGTGCTGGCGCTATCGCAATCGGCGGTGAGCAGTTCAATCGCCGCTCTCGAAACCCAGTACGACATCAAGCTGTTCCACCGGATTCGCCGGAATATTGTGCTGACTGACGCCGGCCAGCAGTTTCTCGGCGAAGCGCGCGCGGTGCTCGCCCGTGCGTCGTCTGCTGGAAACATGCTGGCCGATCTGGCCGGATTGCGGCGCGGTGCATTGTCGCTTGCGGCGAGTCAGACGGTTGCGAACTACTGGATACCGAAGGTGATGCAGCGCTTCCGTGCGGCCTGTCCCGGTGTTTCGCTCAAGCTCTCGATCACGAATACCGGACAGGTCGTGCGGCAGGTTGCCGAAGGCGCCGTCGATCTCGGTTTCGTGGAAGACCAGGTGGACGCCCACGGTCTCGACGTGCACGCGGTTGCCCAGGATGAACTGGTGCTGGTGGTCGCCCCCAGCCATCCCTGGGCCGGCCGCGATTCGACGGCCACCGATAGTATTGACTTGCGTGATAGTCCCTGGGTGCTGCGTGAACCGGGATCCGGCACGCGCGGCATTTTCGGGAAGATGGTGCGAAGCCTGGGGGGCGATCCATCCGGGTTCGAGATCGCGCTGGAGCTTCCGTCGAACGAAGCAGTACGCGCCGCGGTCGAGGCCGGTGCTGGCGCGACCGTGATGTCCCGTCTGGTCGCGGCTTCCTCACTCAGTGCCGGGACGCTGACAGAACTCCGTTGGCCTCTGCCGTCGCGGGATTTCCTGATGCTGCGTCATCAGCAGCGCTATGTGACGGAGGCGATGCGTGTGTTCGTCGAGATGGCGATGGAATCGGGTTGTCCCGAATTGCCAGCCAGGATCGCGAATCAGGACCGCTGAGGTGACGCGACGCCACGGAAACAACCGGAGCCGGTCGCTCACCTGCGCGCCCGTCACAGCATCGAGGCGAGCTTCGGCGCGGCCATGCCGACGGAGAAACGTCTCGCACACGGGTCCATGAACCTGTCTGACCGGAACGGTGCCGCACTTTGTGTTCGACGCAGGGCACTTGCTGTTCGGTGTCCGTTCTCCCGAAGCGATGGTGTGCTGGCGGTCCAAAACTAAAGGGTTGGTTCAGGTCGATCTCATTCATGCGGACACACCCTTCATAGCCGGCATTTTTCTGCGGAACTGACGATCCGCTTACCGCTGGATCGGTTCCGGTTACAACGGCTGGCTCGCTCGACGCCGGGGTGGGGCTGCGGCGCTCGTACCGGGCTTCGGCGCGCTGGCCGATTCCCATATCGCGGCGCCTTCCGCGATGGGCATGCGTTGATACCGGTCGGATATAGACGCGCAACGTGCACAACAGCATTGGCGCGACGCGTTTCCTTGCAAGAATTGCCGCGTGGCACGTAGATATTCCATCCGCCCCGCAGGCCGTTCGTCGTGCGCGCCTCGTGCCGCGCTGTCCCGCGGCATGCACCGGGAGAGCGTTCTGCCCGTCATTGCAACGCTGATCACCGGCTCGAAATATCACAGCCAGCAGGCGGAATCCGGCGGGTCCTTGCCAGGCACGCGGGATGCGCAGCAATTCGATATCCGCTCCACCCGCGACAAATCAAGGAACGCCAGATGAACCCGCTGAACACGCGCGACGCCCCGGCTCTACTGGACGTTGCCGGTCCGGATGTGCTGCGCGTGACCGTAACCTTCGAGATCAACCTGGCGTGCGAATACGGCGGCGAAACGTTTGACCGTGCGGCTCATGCCGGGATCCCGCGCGAAGGTGTGCAACTGGCTTGCGGCGCCGAAAGATGTGATGCGATAACGATCGACCCGCTGCTGGATCGGGCCGGCATCGAGCGGCTCGACGGGCACGCAACAGACAGTCCTGAAGACAGGCAACAGCAGTATTCAATGGATACGCATTCGGCCGTGTTCACCGGGGTGTGCGTCACGCGCATCGTTAGCGCCGTCGCGGCCGGCCGGATTGCGAATCCGGAAGCCGCGGCGAGTCAGATCGCCGGCGGACTGGTGTGGGGCATCAGTATGGCGTTGCGGGAAGGGAGGCAATTCAATCATGACCTGCGCCGCGTGATGAATCACAACCTGCCGATTGCGCTGGACAAGGTATTCGCGTGATTTCGGCGCCTGCCAGCATGAAACCCCGCTCGCCACCGCATCAGTCGCCACGCCGGCAAGAACTGGCGCCCGTGGCACAGAGCCTGCGCGCGCTGAACTCGCTGGCCAGCGGCGTGGTCGTGATCGCCGCCCTGTACGTCGGGCGGGGCGTGCTGATCCCGATTACGCTGGCCGTGCTGCTGAGCTTCATCGTCGCGCCGCTCGTTGGGCTGCTCAGGCGGTTCCGCATGGGTCAGTTACCGTCGGTGACCGTCGCGGTGCTGTTCGCACTTTCCACACTGTCGGCCGTCGGCGTGTTGATCGGCGCGCAGGTGGCCCAACTGGCGGGAGATCTGCCGCAGTACCAGTGGACCATCGAGCGCAAGATCGATGTCATACAGGAAAATACCCTCGGTCGCGCGGATACGCTGCTCGCGATGACATCGAATGCACTAAAGCGCTTTACGCCGCCGCCTGGCGACTTGCACAGAAAAGACAGTCCGGTTTCCGCGGACGGCGGTGCGCCGCTACCCGTCGAAGTGCACGAACCGACGCCGTCGTCAGTCGAACTGGCACAGCGCTATCTGTCGCCGGTGGTCAGCCCACTGGAAACAGCCGGTATCGTGCTGGTGGTCGCGATCTTCATCCTGCTGGAGCGCGAGCGCCTGCGCGACCGGATGATCCGGCTATTCGGCCTGGGCGACCTGCATCGAACGTCAACGGCCATCAGTGAAGCCGCCGCTCGCCTGAGCCGCTACTTTGCGATGCAACTGGCGATCAATGCCGGTGTCGGGGCTGTTGTCGCGATCGGCCTTGCGGTCATCGGAATGCCTGGTTCGCTGCTGTTCGGCGTCGTGACGGCGCTACTGCGATTCGTGCCGTACGTCGGCGCCTGGATAGCGGCGCTCATGGCAGTCGTCATGGCCACCGCGGTCAGCCCAGGATGGTGGATGGCGCTCGCCACCGCAGGTCTCTTTGCCGTGACCGAAGGCGTATCGAGTCAGTTGATCGAGCCGCTGCTGTATGGGCGTGGCAATGGACTCTCCCCACTTGCCGTGATCGTCGCGGCGATTTTCTGGAGCTGGCTGTGGGGGCCGGTGGGACTGGTGCTATCGACGCCGCTGATGCTGTGCGCGGTGACGCTGGGCCGCCATGTCGAACGGCTCGAATTCCTGGATGTCCTGTTCGGCGATCGCCCCGGCCTGACACCGGCCGAAAATCTCTATCAGAGGCTGCTGGCCAACGATCCGGTCGAGGCGTTGCAGCAGGCGAACGTCCTGTTGAAAACGTGTTCGCTGGCGGCGTATTACGACGACGTGGTACTGGCCGGCCTGCGGATCGCTCACGCCGACGTCCGGCGCGGCGTGGTGCCGGCGGCTCAGCTCAGGCTGGTCCGGTCGGCGACGCACACGATCATCGCCGCACTGGTAGGGGCTGGCGATGTGACGACAACCGAATCGAACAACGAACCGTTGCAGCCCAGACCCGTGTTATGTATCGGCGGCCGCGGCAAGCTCGACGATCTGCTGGTCGCGATCGCCGTGCAACTGCTGAACAAACACGGTTTCGAGGCGTCGCAGGCGAACCATGAACGGTTTGCCGCAGGGCGGTTCGATGAGGCGCGGCTTGCTTCGCGCCCAATGATCTGCGTGATTTCATTCGACGCGGGCGAGTTTCCGCCGTATCTGCGTAACCTGCTGCAGCGCTTGAGCGAGGCGCGCGTTTCCCGTGGGGTGATACTGGGCATGACGGCGGAAGACGAACCCGCGAGCAGGGATTCGTCTGTCGCGCTACCCGGACGCGAGATTCCCGTCGTTGCGTCGTTTCAGCAGTTACTGCCGGCCTGTGCACGGGCTGCGCAAATGTGGGCGCAGGCACGCAGGCAGGAGCGCGGCGATGCCGGCCATGCACGTGCCGGGACGGAGGCGTGACGTTCCGGATGCGACAGCGCGGCGCGGGTAAAGAATACTGGCGGGTTTGCAATTCTTTCGTATGACATCCGTCCACACGGCTCACGGATAAAAGTACACGTCCAGCACCCATGGCAGTGCGATCAGCCGGGTCACGATCGCAGCGAGCACGTCAGGGGACACGGAGGCGAACGCGAAGGTCACTTCTTCGAAATGGTGACGGCGATCGACGCGGAACCGGACGTGGTCGGCGTGGCAAGCTTCGCAACCGAGGGTCTGCCAGGTGGCGACGACCTTGAGGCCACCTGCTCTTGCACGCACGGTGAGCCGGTAACGCCCGTTGCACACGGGCGTGTTGTATGGGACCGATATCGCCTGGATCACGGGATCGTCCCGTGATACTTCGATTTGCGCGCTGGTCGGCTGCGTGGACATTCTGACCTCCGGAGAGATAGCTGTCATACGTCGGGACGCGCGGCGGCCCCCGCCAGCCGCTCCTTCATCCAGTTCACCCGACCTCCGCACAACACATACTGAACCTGGCGTGGCGACATGAAATGGCAGACCTTGAACGTCGTGCCCCGGGTCGTGTTCTCGTCTCGGGACTGACGAGACACACCTTGTCCTCGCGCGTGCCTGAGCGGCCCGGAAAGTTGCGCGGTACGGTACGCAGCGACAGTCCGTTCGTGGCCGGCGCCTGACCCATGCCGATGCAGCCGTTGCAGCCGGCCTGATGCAGTCGTGCGCCAGCATGAAGAAGATGCTCGATGTGCCCGTCGCGCACCAGCATTTCGAGTTGTGCGCGGGAGGTGGGGTTGACGTCGAACGAGACCCGGTCGTGAACGAGCCGGTCGCGGACCATCGTCGCCGCAACGGCGAAGTCGCGGTAGCCAGGATTCGCCGACGAACCGATGTACGCCTGGTGGATCGGCTCGCCCGCGACTTCACGCACCGGGCGCACATTGTCCGGACTGGACGGCATCGCGATCAATGGCTCAAGGCTTGCGAGATCGATTTCATCGTGCAGATCGTAGGTCGCGCCGCGTTCGGCTACCAGTTCGATCCAGTCCGACTCGCGACTCCATGCGCGCAGGAAGCGCCGGACTTCCTGACCGGAGGGAAAAACGGTCGTCGTCGCGCCGAGTTCCGCGCCCATGTTGGCGATCACGTGCCGGTCCATTGCGCTGAGCGTGTCCAGCCCGGGACCGTCATATTCGATGATCCGGCCTGCGCCGCCGTCCACGCCGTGACGACGCAACATCTCGAGAATCACGTCCCTGGCGCTGACCCAGTCGGGTAACTGGCCGGTGAGCTTCACGCCCCAGATCTGGGGCATTCGCGTGAAGAAAGGTTCTCCCGCTATGGCCAGCGCGACTTCGAGGCCGCCCGCGCCAATCGCCAGCATGCCGATGGCGCCAGCGGCGGGCGTGTGACTGTCCGAACCGAGCAGCGTCTTGCCCGGCTTGCCGAAGTTCTCCTGATGGCAGGGATGGCTCACACCGTTTCCAGCTCGCGAATACCAGAGGCCAAAACGCTCGGCCGCGCTGCGCAGAAAGAGATGATCGTCGGCGTTCCGGTAGTCCTCCTGAATCAGATTGTGGTCGACGTACTGCACGCTCAGCCCGGTTTTCGCGCGATCGAGTCCCATGGCTTCCAGCTCCAGCATCACCAGCGTGCCGGTGGCATCCTGGGTCAATGTCTGATCAATCGAAATGCCGATCTCCTCGCCGGCCTCCATGGCACCGTGAACCAGGTGAGACTGGATCAGTTTTTGCGCGACATTCAGGTTCATGATCGAACTCCGGATTTCATTCGCAAGAGGTTCTGGATACGGCTGCGCGGGCGCTTGTCCAGGCCATGCAGGTTCATGCGGGCCGCGGCGACCGGGAACCGCCTTGTGCATCGATCGATGGGGTTCAGTCGCTCCGGTTTGCCAGTTCACCGCAGCATGAATCATTCCAGAAGCCATTCGCAAAATCCGGCCGGCCACCATGAAACCTGTTCGATATGGCGTCCTGTTCATGCATCCGGTCAGATGGAACGTGCGAGATGGAAATGCGACCGCGCTGGTGGTCGAGGCGCATTGGTCAGGCGTCAGGTACAAAAGTTGCACGAAACAGCGTGTCCTGATTACAGCGGATTCAGGCATACCGTTCGAGCCAGTCAACACGGCAATGATTGCGGGTTATCAGCGCACCTCCTGATGCGTACAGGACCATGGTGCGATTCGAAGGCATTAAAAATCATGCCCGGAGCCATGCAGGGTTTTTCGCTGAAATTCGCCGTGGCAGCGCGTAAAGCAATGCTGATGGACACACCAGTTCGGGAATCAGGGACGGTCGATATGCAATACAGGCGACAGATAGAACAGGGACACTACGAAGCATTCACGCTGGCGCCTCGCGACTGGGTGCCAAACAATCGCAAGCTCGCCGTGGCGATTTACCGGGCGGCGATGCCGGGCGCGGGCGATGATCTGATCGCCGGATTCGAAGCGCTGTTTAAACATAACCAGTGGCCGCCGCGATGGCGGGACAGCATCTTCGACTATCACCATTTTCATTCGACGGCGCACGAGGTGTTAGGCATTGCATCGGGCTCGGCTGAACTCATCATTGGCGGTCCAGGTGGACGGGTAGTCACGTTGCATGCGGGAGACGCGGTGCTGCTGCCTGCCGGCACTGGACATTGCCTGCAGGCAGCAGCCGGCAATCTGCGCGTGGTGGGCGCCTACCCACCCGGGCAGCAGTGGGACATTCGGCGCGAGCGGCTGACGCCGGACGAACTTGTTGCGATGGAGGCGCTGCCGTTTCCCCCGAGCGATCCTGTGCTGGGTGAGCGCGGACCCGTCATCGAGCAATGGCTCGGCGTGGCCTGAAACCGCAAGCCTTGAAGAAATCTTCCAGCCGATGGAATGCCGCGCTCGTGAAAGCCGGGCGCACGGCCGCTCGCCCCACGATGGTCGTGCGTCTATTGGCCGTTTTGCAACGTATCCGGCTTCGACGGGTTCATGTCGTTGCCGTTCGTGCTGTTGGTGCCATCCGGGCGCATCGAATTCCTGCTATCCGGCGTTATCGTGCCAGGCGGGGCGCCCGTGCCCGAACCTTGCCCGCCCCCGGCAACTGTGCCGCCCGGAGTGCCGTAGCCACCCGTGACCGCGCGAGTGCGACCGATACCGGGCTGTCGCGGAAAGTCCCTGCATTTTCAATGGAGCAACACAGATGGTTAATGAACCCGCAGGCTGCAAGGTAGCGGTACTCGCGGTCGACGGTTTCGAGCACGCTGAGCTGCCCGAACCGAAACGCGCATTGACGCAAGCCGGGGCCGAAGCAAGAACGGCCACGCGCCGCAAGCGGGTGAAGTCAGCCCATTACCCGACCACTCTGTCCACTGGCCCGGCTGTTGAACCTTGCGTATACATGTATGCGCGATTGAACGGATACCGGTCTTCGAATTTATCGTCGGGGCGAGACGCCAGTATCTGGAACAGCGACGTCCACCCCCGCTCGAATCCCATGGCAGAACCCGCCAGATAGAGACGGTACGCGCGAATGATTCTTTCTGCATCCTTGCCGAGCATCCGGCGTGCTTCGTCGAGATGGGCCTCCAGGGCATCGGCCCAAAGCCAGAGTGTGCGGATGTAGTGCGGGCGCAGGCACTCGGCATCCACGGGTTCCAGATGGCCGCGGGTCATGGCGTCCATCATCACGCTAACGTGCACGAGCTGGCCACCCGGGAAGATATATTTGTCGATGAAGTCACCCATGCCGCCATCGAGTTGCGAGTTATCGGTGCCGCCAGCGGTAATGCTGTGATTCATCATGAGGCCGCCTGGTCTGAGCAGACGTCGCATCTTCGCGAAGTACAGAGGCAGGTTGGGGCGGCCCACGTGTTCGCACATGCCTACCGATGCGATTTTGTCGAAGGGCATGGACTCGTCGACGTCGCGGTAGTCCTGCAGCAGCATGCTGACGCGGCCGCGCAGTCCCTTTTGCCCGATAATCCGGTTGACATAGGCGTGCTGATTCCTCGACAGGGTGATGCCGGTCGCGGTAACGCCATAGTGCTCCGCAGCCCACAGCAGCAGCGCCCCCCAACCGGCGCCCACGTCGAGAAAACGCTCACCGGGGCGCATCATGAGTTTCCTGCAGATGTGATCGAGCTTGGCTTGCTGGGCCTCGGCCAATGACATGGCGGGCGTTGAAAAATACGCACATGAGTACACGCGCAGCGGGTCGAGCCAGAGGGCGTAGAACTCATCGGAAAGATCGTAATGATGCTGGATCTGGGCGGCATCTCTCGCCCGGCTATGGTGCGTGCGTGCCCAGATGGCGTGGCGGGTGCGATGGATCCGGCGCATTAGCCACCCGGGCGCTTCCTGCGTGGGGTCCTGGCGGAGCAGCGCAGGGGCGCTCGCCATCAGGTCATGCATGTCGCCTTCGATCTCGAGCCGGCCTTCCACATAGTCTTCCGCCAGCCGCCCGATTGCACCCTGTGTCAGGTGCAGGAGCGCACGCATGTCGCGGATGACGAACGACAGCCGCGGTTGCGCCGCTCCGATGCGCTGACCGTCGGGAAGCCAGACCGAGCAGGGCAGCGGCAGGCTGGCGAGTTGCTGTTCGGCAGGTTGCCGCAAAAGACTGGATGGGGTCATGGCTGCTCCAGAATGGCAGAACGCATAAAAATGATGCTGCTGCGACGTTGTCACTGAAGCATCACTCATGCCCGACCCGCCGTCAGGGCGCCGTGCTGCCGGCAGCGACCGTTATCCCGGCTTGGCGCCTGGGCAGCGGACGGAAGAAGCCGCTACCGTCATCGCCCTGCCGCGCCGCGGCAGGCATCGTCATTCAAACTCAATCCTGCATTGACCAGTGCGACATGCGAGAACGCCTGCGGGAAATTGCCGACTTGCCGCTTGCGGACGGTGTCGTACTTTTCGGCGAGAAGGCCGACATCGTTTCGCAATGCAAGCAACCGACCGAACAGTTCGCGCGCTTCGACACCACGACCTTGCATCTGTCGCACCTGGGCCAGCCAGAAACTGCATGGCAGAAACGGCTGGTCATTGGACGGACCGTTGTCGATGCCATCTTCGCGATAGCGCAGCACCAGGCCCTCGTCCATCAGACCGGCTTCGATGGCCTTCACCGTTCCCGTGACCCGGGGATCGCCGACAGGCAAAAATCCCGTCACGGGAATCAACAGGCAACTCGCGTCGAGCCGCTGGCTGCCGTAGCTTTGCGTGAACGTCTGAAGCTGCGTGTCGAAGCCGTGCGTGAGCACGTCCTGATGGATCTCGGCGGCCAGCGCGGACCAGCGCGCGGTTGGAGCGGGCATGCCAAATTCGCAGGCTGAGCGCAGCGCCCGATTGACCGCGACCCATGCCATCACTTTCGAGAACGTAAACTGCCGGGCGCCGCTGCGCACTTCCCAGATGCCGTCGTCGGGCTCGCGCCAGATGCCTTGCAGATGATCGACCAGGCGCTGCTCGAGCGACCATGCGTTGCCATCCGGCGGTAACCCGGCGCAGCGCGACATATACAGCGCGTTGAGCACCTCTCCATACACGTCGAGTTGCGGTTGATTCACCGCCGCATTGCCGAAGCGCACCGGAGCTGAATGCTCGTAGCCGGGCAGCCATGGACATTCCCACTCGTCGACACGGCGCGAGCCGTCGACGCCATACAGAATCTGCAATTGCGCCGGGTGACCCGCGATCGCTCGCACGAGCCAGTCACGCCAGCGCGCGGCCTCTACGTGATAGCCGCCGCCGAGTAGTGCAAGCAGCGTGAAGCCGGCATCGCGCAGCCAGCAGAAGCGATAGTCCCAGTTACGCGTGCCGCCAATCCGCTCAGGCAGCGAACTGGTAGGCGCCGCGACGATGCCGCCGGTGGCGGTGCTCGTCAATGCGCGCAGGGTGATCAACGAGCGCCGGACAGGCTCGGCGTAGTCCCCCTCGACCTTGCTCCGCGCATACCAGTCTGTCCAGAAACGGCTTGTGTCGGCAAAGAGCGGGTCGATGTCCGGCCGTGGCGGTGCGTCGTCATATGATCGGCAACACGTCAGGGCGAAGTCCCGCTGCTCTCCCGCTGACATTGCGAAGCTGGCACGTACCGCGTCCCTGTCACACGTGACGCGCGCGGTACTGTCGAGCCAGAGCGCTCGCGGACCGCACACCATCTGGACGCGTGTGCCGGTTTTCGTGCACCAGGGAACAGCCCTGCCATAGTCGAAACGCGCCGCCAGCTTGCTGACCACCCGCACGCTGCCGCGCTCGCAACGCAGCTGTCTGACGAGCACGGGCCGGGGGGCGTTCCACGCCATCCAGTCGGTCAGCACGAGGGTGCCGGATGGGCTCTCGAACGTCGTTTCGAGAATCAGCGTGTCGCCGCGGTAGCGTCGCGAACTGCGTGCCACGGGTTCCCGCGGCGCGATTTGCCAGTGCCCATGGCGCGGGCCACCGAGCAGTGCCGCAAAACACGTATCCGCATCGAATGCGGGCCAGCAAAGCCAGTCGATGGATCCCCGCCGGTCGACCAGTGCCGCGCTTTCGCCGTCACCGAGCAGCGCGTAGTCCTCGATGCGCATGGCCATGGGACACCCGCCTAACCGTCCGGACGCCGACACCAGCGGCGCCAGCTCAACGCCGCGATGGTCAACGCGGCGCCCAGCGCGAATGGCCGGTGGGTGTCCAGCCATAGTGCGACGCTGTGCCCGGTTGCTTGCGCGTCGAATGGGCCATGAATACGATGGGCGCCCGTCACCGGTTGCCAGAGGTTGGAAGGGCCTGCCGCACTGGCCGGAGCCGCCCGTTCCTGTGTCTGATATCCGGTACGTCCGAGAAAACGATCCAGTAAGCCGGGGGCAATCTTGTTGGCAAGAATGGCCTTCGCCGTGGACATCCCGACATAGACTTCCCGTCGCCGGTGCGCTGCCGCCCAGACGATCGCGCGCGCCGCGACTTCCGGCTGATAGATGGGCGCCACCGGCTGCGGAGCATGAGGCATGTGGTTCTCGGCCCAGTCGAACTGTGGCGTGTTCAATGCGGGCATCTGCACCATCGTCAGGTGCACGCGACTGTGTTCGTGCAGCAGTTCACATCGCAACGCGTCGGTGAAGCCGCGGATCGCATGCTTGGCGCCGCAATAGGCCGATTGCAGCGGAATTGACCGGTAGGCGAGTGCCGAGCCGACCTGAACGATGCATCCGTGATTGCGCGTCGCCATGCGTTTTAGCGCGGCCATCGTGCCCCAGACGTAGCCCAGGTACGTCACCTGTGTGACACGCGAGAACTCCTGCGGCGTCAGGCTGGCGACCGGGCCGAACACGGTGAGCATCGCATTGTTGACCCATACGTCGATCGGACCCAGCTCCGCTTCCACGCGCGATGCTGCCGCTTCGACAGCGTCGGCATCGCTGACGTCGAGTGCAACCGGCATGGCTCGCACGCCGGACTTGCGGACCTGATCCGCGGTGTCGTCGAGCGCAGCCGCGTCACGCGCCAACAGCGCGATATGCGCGCCCCGTTGGGCGAAGGCGAGAGCGGCAGCCCGCCCCACGCCCGCACTCGCCCCGGTGATGACCACGACTTTCGGCCGGTCAAGCTTGCGCTGCATAACGCCTCCTGATTGATGGACCGTGCGCATCGCTTCGCACCGGTGTTGATCGCGGCTTCGCGCTACAGTTCGCCACGCGCGGCGAGCAAGGCGATGCGATCCGCCGTGCGGCAGGCAATCGCCTGGATCGTCAGCGAAGGATTCACGCCGCCCACGGTCGGGAACACCGACCCGTCGCAAATCCACAGATTACGGATATCCCAGCTTCGGCAGTCGGCGTTGACGACACTCGTTGCCGGATCGTCACCCATGCGCGCGGTGCCGTTCAGATGACAGGTATCGTCGGTTTCGCGCCAGATTTCGCGGCCGCCGGCTGCGGCAAGCGCCTGCTCCATGAAGTCGAGCGAATGCGCGATGAGCCGCTGGTCGTTGTCGCACCACGAATATGTGACGCGCGCGACCGGCAGGCCGTACTGATCTTTCTCGTCGGCGAGCGTGACGCAGTTGCGCTCCTGCGGCAGCATCTCGCCGACAATCTTCAGTCCCGCCTGATGGTTGTACTTCTGCATTTCGGCGGCGAGTGCCTCGCCCCACAAGCCGCGTTTGTTCTGCGCGGCGGCCCACACTTCGGGCAACGGTCCCTGGCTCATATAAGCGTAACCGCCGAAGAAGTCCTTGCCCGTGTCGGTGTAATTCCAGTGCTCGGTGATGGCCAGCGACGGCGGTCCCTTGTACCAGCGGATTTCCTCATCCAGCGTGCCGTAGACCGCCTGGTTCGACTGCGCCATCAGGTTCCTGCCGACGAGTCCCGAGCTGTTCGCGAGACCGTCGGGATACCGGCTGGTCGCCGACATCAGCAACAGGCGAGGCGTTTCGATCGCGTAGCCGGCCACCACCACGTTTTTGGCGCGCTGAAACTGCCAGCGTCCTTCGCGCAGATAGTCGACGCCGTTCACGCGGCCCGCGGCGTTCGTCGCGATCCGGCCGACCATGGCGAGATCGCGTATTTCGGCACCGGCCTGCAGGGCCCGCGGAATCCACGTGACCAGCACGCTTTGCTTGGCATTGGTTGCACACCCGGACACGCAAAAGCCGCGATACGCGCAAGGGTGTGCGAGTCCGCGTGGCGCTGACAGTGTGGCGAGCGGTGTCTCGGTCCAGCGGATGCCCATTGCCTCGGCGCCGCGCGCGAGTACCAGCGCGGCAGCATTCAGTTCATGCGCACGGTATGGGTAGCGCGGCCGTGGCGGCCCCCATGGATAGTTCACCGGCCCCGATATTTTCAACGCGTCTTCGACCTGCGCGTAGTAGCGCCACATCTCGCGCCAGTCGAGGGGCCAGTCCGCGCCGTAGCCGAGCACGCTGCGCGATTTGAACCACTCGGGACGAAAGCGCAGCGACACCATCGCGAAGTGCACGGTGCTGCCGCCCACGGCCTTGCCGCTGTTGTTATTGCCGAGTTGCAGCGGATTGTCGCCGTCGCAGATGCGCTCGTCAGTCCAGAACAGTTTGGTCTGGTGTGTTTCGTCCGATGCGAATTCTTCAAGCGGACGCCACCACGCGCCCGCGTCGAACGCGACCACCTTGAAGCCCTGTTCGGCGAGGCGGCATGCCAGCGTGCCGCCGCCCGCACCGGTGCCGACAATCGCAAAGTCGACTTCCTCGTCATTGCGATACTCGCGCATCGGCACCCATGCGCCGGCGCGGAACACATCCGGGGCGCGCCCGTCCTTGCCACGTGGATGATGCAGGGCGTCATCGAGCACGGCGATTCTCCCTGCGTGCTTTACCTTCGACGCCCGGTTGGGCCTCCGCGGCTTCCCACGGATCGCGCCGGTCGAAGTACATGCGGACGTAGCCGCGCGGATTCGCCGGACCGCCGAAGCCCATTTCGCTCCACGCGTGGGGATGCGAGTAGTAAGCGCTACAAATATCGTGCAGCACGTGCTTGCTGAAAAAAAGCTGCGCCGACATGCCTTGCCAGGCGTTGTCGTGCATGTCGCCTCTCTGCATCTGTTCGAGCAGCGCGTGCTGAACGGCTATTTCCAGGCTCGGGAACGGCAAGTCGAACTGCGAGCGACTCTCGGCGTCGAGGGCGGCGAGGCCGATGCGCCAGGCGTCGCGTGTCGGCGGAAGACGCGCGTCACGATAGCCGTCGCCGGTGTTTTTCGTGAGCTTTGCGTCGAGCATGGCCGCGAGCGGCACCACCGGATCGGCTTCCGCCTGCGGCACGATGCAGCGGCATAGATGAATCACGCCCAGCCACTGCACGGCGTTGAAAAATCGCGGCTCGCGAGGCGTGGCGAGGCGCTCGTCAATGACCGCGCGCGTCGCGTCGTCCCACGACGGCGTGCCGCGTTTGTTCAGCACGTCGTAGCCGGGATAGCGGGTGCTTCTGGGCCGGGTCATTTTTCCGTCTCCCGCAGGCGCAGCGCCGCAAGGCCGGCCAGCGCCAATGCTGAAAAACCGGGCGGCGCGGGCAGCGGCGGTCCGTTGAAAAGGTTCTGGCTCCAGTTGCGCCAGCCGCCCTGATTGCGGGCAATGCCGCGCGCGTGAAAACCGACGCCGACAAAGCCAAGCGCCGCGGTGATCCGCAGCCACAGCCGTGTGAACCACCGTTCGCACGGCGCGCCGAGCGAGGCTTGCGCGAGCAATGCGGCCGCGACGGGCGGCAGCATGACAGGCGCATACATGACCGGGTTCTGGAAGGAGCCGCGAAAATGCAGCAGGCCGACCTCGGCGATCGTGCCGGCAAGACCGGCCGTCACCAGCAGGCCGAGTGCGCGTCCGGCAGGCATGCCGAACAATTGCGGGTCGACGGCGGGTTCGTCGCGCAGACGTTCCGCGGCCGCGCCCAGCGCGCCCGAGAGCAGCAGCGCCATGGGTGCGCCGATCGGCGCGGCATGAAACAGGTTGTTCCAGCTCCAGCCGCCAGGCCGTTTGGTGACGTTGTAGACATGGAAAGCGGTGCCCGACACGCCAGCGATGGCAGCCGTCAGATAAACGGCGTGCCGGAGAGTGTGCCTGTGCGAACGCGGATCGCCGCCGCCGTGCAGGCCCGCAAGCAGCGAGAGTGCCGACGAAACGAGCGGTGTATACATCGCGGAATTGTCGAAGGAACCGCGATAGTGTTCCATCGCGCTGTCGGCGAGCACCGAGAGGGCGAGAAGGGCGGAGCCGCGATTGAGCGAGCGCGCGGCGGTGATGTGCGCCAGTTCGCGTGGCGCGTGCTGGAAGCGCGGAACAGGGACCGCAGTCGAATTCGGGCGCTGCGCCGTCGCCTTCATTGCGGCTGCATTTCGCGCGGCGACGGCAGTGAGCGCGGCTGCGCCCACCGCAGCGCAAACCAGACCGGGAACACGTTGAGAGCCCATTCGCCAGATCCCTCCGTTCATTGCATCAGATAGCGCTGCGCGACGCGGTGCCTGAATTTCAGGCCGCAACCGGGCCGTGTCATGTCAGGTGCGATAGCGCCGTTCGATGGCGTCGGCGCGCCATCGAATAACAGCGCTTCGATGCGCACGTGATCGTGGAACCATTCCTGATGACGCAGACGCGGGACCGCGCTGGCCACATGCAGGTGCAGGGCCGGCGCGCAATGCGCCGACAACGGTATATGAAACGCCTCGCAGAGTGTTGCCGCCTGCAGGAAGCCGGTAACGCCGCCGCAACGGCTCACGTCTGCCTGCAGCACATCGACGGCGCGCGCCTCGAGCAGCAGACGAAAGTCGTCCAGCGTGTAGCCGTATTCGCCCGCGGCGATCTCCATGCCTGCGGGCACGCGTTCGCGCAACGCCGCGAGGCCCGGCAGGTCATCGGACGAAACCGGTTCCTCGAACCATTCAACGCCTTGCGCGGCAAACTGCTGCGCAAGGTGCAGCGCTGCCTTGACGCTGAGCGCGCCATTGGCGTCGACGAACAGTCCCGCATCGCCGATCGCCGCGCGTGCCACTGCAACCCGCTGGGGATCCTTGTCCGGCTGCGTGCCGACCTTGATCTTGACCCAGCGGCAACCATCCTCGCGGACCCAGCGCGTCAGCTGGTCGCGCATCTGTTTGTCGTCATAGGTCGTGAAACCGCCGCTGCCGTAGATCGGCACGCTCGCGCGCCGTGCACCGAGCAACTGCACGAGCGGCACGCCAAGCAGCCTGGCCTTGAGATCCCATAGCGCGCAATCCACCGCCGAGATGGCGGTAGCGGCGAGTCCCGCGCGCCCCAGATTGCGCACTTGCTGCTGCATGTGCAGCCAGAGCGCGCCGATGTGCCAGACGTCGGCGTCCAGCACGCATGCACCAAGCGTGTCATGAATCAGCTTGACGATGCTCGCGTCGCTATACGTGTAGCCAGTACCGGTCTGGCCGCCGGCCTCTATCTCGACGAGCACGAGCGTGGTGGCATCCCATGCGAAGGTGCCGTCGGCTTCCGGCAGATCGGTCGGGATACGAAACGCTTGCGCCCGCAACGCGGTAATCGGCACTCGCCCAGGCGATGGATCCGTTCCTGGCGACGCCGGAGATGGTTCGGCAAGACGCGGCATCATTTGTCGCGATGTCCCGGCAACACGGCGTCGAGCACCTGCTTCGCCGTTTCGACGATAACGTTGCCTTCGTTCGGATCGCGCCTGATTAGCGTCGATGCGAACGCCCTGGCTTGCGCCAGCGTGATATGCGGTGGTAGAGGCGGAATATCCGGATCGGCCTTTACCTCGATGACCACTGGCCGGTCCGACGCGAGCGCCTCATCCCATGCTGCGCCCATGCGTTCGGCGTCATCGACGTAAATGCCTTTCAGGCCGATCAGTTCCGCGAAGCGGTGATAGGGCACGGATGGAATATCCTGTGACGCCTCGAACTTCGGGTCGCCTTCCATTGCACGCTGCTCCCAGGTCACCTGATTCAAATCGCTGTTGTTGAGCACCATGCAGATCCAGCGTGGATTGGCCCACTGTTTCCAGTATTTGGCCACCGTGATGAGCTCGGCCATGTTGTTCATCTGCATCGCGCCATCGCCGACCAGCGCGATGACGGGGCGCTCGGGGCAGGCGAATTTCGCGGCGATCGCATACGGCACCGCGGCACCCATCGAGGCAAGTCCTCCCGACAGCGAACACATCATGCCGCGCTGTATTTTCAGATCGCGTGCATACCAGTTCGCGCAGGAGCCGGAGTCGCTTGTAACGATTGCATTAGCCGGTATGCGGGGAGAGAGTTCCCACACACTGCGCTGAGGGTTCATACCGTTCTTGCCGGCCTCATGGGCGCGCTTGTCGAGTGTCTTCCACCAGTCGGCAGTCCAACCCTCGATTTTCTCGCGCCACGCGCGGTCCCGTTTCTCATCGAGTAACGGCAGCAAGGCGCGCAGCGTCTCGGCGCTATCGCCCACCAGATTGACTTCCATTGGATAGCGCAGACTGAGCATGTCGGCCTTGAGGTCGATCTGCACGCCGCGGGCGGCGCCTTCTTTCGGGAGGAATTCAGAGTACGGAAAACCGGAGCCGATCATCAACAGGGTGTCGCATTCGTTCATCAGATCGTAGCTGGGTTTGGTACCGAGCAGTCCGATCGATCCGGTGACCCAGGGCAAATCATCCGGCAACGCCGCTTTGCCCAGCAAAGCCTTGGCGACGCCCGCGCCGAGCTTCCCGGCGACGGCGATGACTTCATCCGTGGCGTGCAGCGCACCTGCGCCGACCAGAATGGCGACTTTCCTGCCGGCGTTGAGCACGTCGGCCGCCTGCTGCAGATCGTCAGGGTAGGGAACGAGTCGCGGGGCACGATAGCCGACGCCCGAATGCAGGGTGCCGTGCTTGCGGCCGGGTGCTTCATAGGGGAGGTCCTGTAAATCGTTGGGCAGCACGATTGCCGTGACCTTGCGTTCCGATAACGCGGTCCGTACCGCGCGATCGACCAGATGCCGGACTTGCGAAGGCACGCTCGCCTGCTCCACGAACGCACCGGCGACGTCCTTGAACATCGAGACCAGATCCAGTTCCTGCTGATAGTGGCCGCCGAGTGCCGCACGCGCCTGTTGCCCGGCAATCGCCAGCACGGGCATATGGTCCATGCGAGCGTCGTAGAGTCCGGTGATCAGATGTGAGGCGCCCGGTCCGGAGGTGGCAATGCATACACCCAGTTCGCCGGTGAACTTCGCGTGCGCCGAGGCCATGAATGCGGCCATTTCCTCGTGCCGTACCTGCACGAATTCGATCTTTCCCTTCGCCCGGTTCAGCGCCCCGAACACGCCATTGATGCCGTCTCCCGGATACCCGTAGATACGCCGGACGCCCCATGCATGCAGTCTTTCTACAATAAAGTCACCGACGGTCTGGGTCATTGCAGTCTCCACAAATGGATGGCAAGGACGGCTTTGCGCGCTACGTCATACCGTGGCCGCTGCTGCAACGCGCCGTCCAGAGGCACCGTGCCGGATACACACGGGTGCACATGCTTCACCTCCAAGCAACCCGTGTACCTGCTCGCCGCATACGGAGCGAGTGCGAGGACGCATTGCCGGAGGGGAGTAACGCACACTTCATCGGGAACATCGCTTGCTGATTCCGAGGTTCGAGCCAATGCGAATCGTCGCGTGGCGCCGCCAACGCAAGGAGTGTTTCCATGGCAGGAAGAACCGGTAGCCGTCAGCCCGCAAAGCCGTCCGACGACAGAAAATCGCAGGATCTCGACCCGTTTCGCGTGCGTCCCGACGGTGCGGCGCTCCGAACCAACCAGGGCGTGAAGATCGCCGACAACCAGAACACATTGCGCGCCGGTCCGCGTGGTCCCTCGCTCCTCGAAGATTTCATCATGCGCGAGAAGATCACGCACTTCGATCACGAGCGGATTCCCGAACGCATCGTGCATGCACGTGGTTCCGCCGCGCACGGCGTATTCCAGTTATACGAGCCGATGACCGGGTACACGAAAGCCGCGTTTCTGCAGGATCCGGCTGTTCAGACTCCGGTCTACGTGCGGTTTTCCACCGTTCAGGGGCCGCGCGGGTCGGCGGATACGGTGCGCGACGTGCGCGGTTTCGCGGTGAAGTTCTACACGCAGGAGGGTAATTACGATCTGGTGAGCAACAACATGCCGGTATTCTTCATTCAGGATGCGATCAAGTTTCCCGACTTCGTCCATGCCGTCAAACCGGAAGCGCCCAACGAGATGCCCACCGGCGGCTCGGCGCACGATACGTTCTGGGATTTCGTGTCGCTGGTGCCCGAGTCCACGCACATGGTGCTGTGGACCATGTCTGACCGCGCGATCCCACGCAGCCTGCGCACAATGGAAGGTTTTGGCGTTCACACTTTCCGCTTCGTGAATGCGCAAGGCAAGGCGCGCTTCGTCAAATTCCACTGGCGCCCGGTGCTGGGCTCCTGTTCGTTGCTGTGGGACGAAGCGCAGAAGCTCGCCGGCAAGGATCCCGATTTCCACCGGCGCGATCTGTGGGAGGCAATCGAACGGGGCGACTTCCCCGAATACGAATTCGGCGTGCAGATCGTCGAGGAACAGGATGAAGACAGCTTCGGTTTCGATCTGCTCGATCCGACCAAGCTGATTCCGGAAGAACTCGTGCCGGTAAAAATCATCGGCAAAATGACGCTCAACCGCAATCCGGACAACTTCTTTGCCGAGACCGAGCAGGTCGCGTTTCATCCGGGTCACGTCGTGCCGGGTATCGACTTCAGCAATGACCCATTGCTGCAAGGCCGACTCTTTTCGTACACGGATACGCAGATCAGCAGGCTCGGTGGTCCGAACTTCCACGAGATTCCGATCAACCGGCCGGTATGCCCGTTTCATAACAACCAGCGCGACGCCATGCATCGTCAGGCAATCAGCGTCGGACAGGCATCCTACGAGCCAAACTCGCTGAACGGAGGCTGGCCGAAGGAAACCAGTCCGGCGCCGTCCGATGGCGGCTTCGAGAGTTATCCGGAACGCGTCGACGGCGTGAAGATCCGCGTGCGCAGCGAGTCTTTTGCCGATCATTTTTCGCAAGCCGCGCTGTTCTATCGCAGCATGTCGGAGGTCGAGCAGGAACATATCAGCGCCGCGTATCAGTTCGAACTCGGCAAGGTAACGAAGCAGGAGATTCGCGAGCGTGTGGTGAACGACATTCTTGCCAGTTTCGACGGCGGTCTGGCCGCGAAGGTCGCGGCCGGCCTGGGCCTGCCCGCACCAGCAAAGGGCAAGGCACCCCCTGCATCGAAGCCGCGAACCTCGCCGGCGCTGAGCCTGCTCAATCGCGTGAAGCCGGGCATCAAGACATGCAAGATCGCGTTGCTGGCCGCGCCCGGCGCCGATGCTGCATCGATCAGGACGCTTCAGCAGGCGCTGCGGGGCGAGGGCGCGACGCCTTTGCTGATCGCGCCGACCTTCGCTGCGATCGACGGTTTGCGGCCGGACGCGACGATTGCCGGAATGCCGTCGATCATGTTCGACGCGGTGATCGTCTGCGGAGGCGAAGCCGGTGCAAAAGCGCTGGCACAATCCGGCGACGCGCGCCATTTCGTGCTCGAAGCGTTCAAGCATCTGAAAGCGATTGCCGCGCTCGGGGCGGGGCGCGACGTGCTGGGCGCGGCCCAGCTGCCCGACCATGCCGATGGCGTCGCAACCGGCGACGACAGCCAGGGCGCCGAGGTGCTAAAAGCGTTTATCGCAGCGGCGGAACAGCACCGCGTATGGTCGCGCGCGGCGCTGGCGCAGACGGTGCCGGCATAGCGTAACGACGATCAAGGGCTGTCCGGCGCCGCATGTAGTCGATGCATGTCTTGCCGGCCGTCACGACGGATGCCGCGGAAGCCGGCAAGTTCGTCGACATCGTAGTTCTCGACGAACTTTGCCAGTGCGGGTAATACGTGACGTTAGTGCGAATCCGGCGCGTCGCGATTGTCTGCGCGAGGCCGGCGTCGCCATGGCGGCGCAAACCGGTGATTGCCAGATATTGAAGCGACCCGGCGTGACGCCATTTATGTGCCGCCCATCCATCGCGAACGAGCTTATGCGCTTTGCTCCACAAGCCCCGATTTGCGCAACCGTACCGGAATCGATTTGGCGGCCGGCACCAGGCTGTCTTTCGCGTGATGCGAAAGGGGGATCAGCGGATTGCACTCTGGGTAATAGCCCATCAGGCACCCTTGCGGAATATCGTACGCATGCACTCGCATGCCATCGATTTCACGCGTAATGCCGTCGTTCGATACGGTTGCGATGCATACCTCGCTGCCCTCGTCGAACCCCAGACGTGCCATGTCGTCCCGATGCATCAGCAATACGTCGCGAGTGCCCTTGACGCCGCGAAAGCGGTCGTCAAGCGAATAGACGGTCGTATTGAACTGGCTGTCGCCGCGCGTCGTCATCAGTCGCAGCACGTCCTCGCCTGTTGCCGGCATGTCCGCGTCTTCGTCGAGCGTATCTGGCGCAATGAAATTCGCCTTGCCGTTCGGCGTTTGCCACTTGCGCCCGCATGCGGCAATCGGCCGGTGAAAGCCGCCGGGCTGCCAGAAGCGCTGGTTGAAATCGCGGAACTGGTCAGGGTAAGTTCGTTCGATCGCGTCGCGGACCAGCGCGTAATCGCCGGCCCATGCATCCCAGTCGATGCGCGGATTGCGCGGCAGCAACGCGTTCGCGAGTCCGGCGACGATCGCCGGTTCCGACATCAGCATCTCGCTGGCGGGCTCCGCATAGCCGTGCGAGCCGTGGATGCAGGCGGTGCTGTCCTCGACGCTGACGGCCTGCTCGCCGCTCGCCTGGCGGTCGATTTCGATGCGGCCAAGACAGGGCAGCAGATAGGCCACTTCGCCATGGATCAGGTGACTGCGGTTGAGCTTCGTCGCGATCTGCACGGTGAGCCGCAATTTGCGCCATGCGGGGCCCATCACGTGGTGGTCGGGTGTGGCGACCTGAAAGTTACCACCCAGTCCGATGAATGCCTTGACCTTGCCGTCGAGCACGCCCTGACAGACTTCGACCGTGCTCATGCCCTTGTCGCGCGGCGGCTCGAAATCATAGAAGTCGGCCAGCTTGTCGAGCGGCGCGAGCTCGGGCTTCTCGGTAATGCCCACCGTGCGTTGTCCCTGCACGTTCGAATGGCCGCGAATTGGGCAGATGCCGGCGCCGGGCCGTCCGATATTGCCGCGCAGAAGCAGCAGATTGGTCAGCATCTGTACGTTGTGCACGCCGTTGTGATGCTGTGTGATGCCCATGCCGTATAACACGATCACGGCTTTCGCCTTCGCGTATTCGCTGGCAGCCGCTTCGAGCGCCGCGCGGGTCAGCTGCGAGTAGCGTTCGATGGTCTGCCACGAGGTGTCCCGCATCGCCTGCGCGAAATCTTCAAGGCCGTGCGTATGTTCGGCGATGAACGCCGCGTCGAGCACGCGCGGCGCGCCGGTGCGCCGGGCCTCGTCGTCCCATTCGATCAACAGCTTGCAAATCCCGGCGATGGCTGCCGCGTCGCCGCCTGTCTTGACCTGATGGTACTGGGTGCTGATCTCCGTCTCGCTGGGGGTGAGCATCTCGAGCGGTGCTTGTGGATTCGCGAAGCTCACGAGTCCGCGCTCTTTCAACGGATTGAACGTGATGATCTGCACGCCGCGTTTGCGCGCGTCCTGCAACTGATGCAGCATGCGCGGCGCGTTCGTGCCCGTGTTGTGGCCGAAGAAGAACAGGCAATCGGCTTGCGCGAAATCGTCGAGCGTCACGGTGCCAACCGGCGCGCCGATGCTTTTGGGCAGGCCGACCGAGGTGCTTTCGTGGCACATGTTCGAGCTGTCCGGCAAATTGTTGGTGCCGTACATCCGCGCGAGCAGCTGATACATATACGAGGTCTCGAGCGATGCCCGGCCCGACGTGTAAAACACCGCTTCGTCCGGATTCAGCGCCTTCAGTTCTCGCGCGATGTCGGCAAACGCATGTTCCCAGGTCGTCTGCACGTAGCGGTCGCTTTCCGGGTCCCAGCGTAGCGGCACGGTGAGCCGTCCACTCGATTCGAGTTCGAAACCGGACCATGACTCCAGTTCCGTGAGCGTATGGGCTGCAAAGAACTCCGCATCCGCGCGCTTGCTGGTGATCTCCCATGCGGTCGCCTTCGCGCCGTTTTCGCAGAACTCGAACAGATGCGGATCGGCAGGCTTCGCCCACGAGCAGCTGACACAGGCAAAGCCATCCGGTTTGTTCTGATGCATCAGGATGCGGCTGCCATGCAGCGCAACATGCTCCTGCACGAGAATCGAGGCGACCGCTTTGGCCGAACCCCAGCCGCCGGCTGGATGGCGATATTCCTTGACGGGTGTGTCTGAACTCATGGCGACTCCTTCGCGAGCTGGCCGGCAGGCGCACGCCGGTTTCACGAATGGCGCCGCAATAAACGGACCCGAAAGCGGGTGCAGGACGCGTCGCGACCCTCGCGCAGGATGGCGGACGAGCCGGTGCCAGAATATCCATAGCGGATGACTACCGTGTTCGCGCAACTCGGGCTCGAGGAATATCCATTTTACCGACGGAAACGCGCTCTTCAGATCGGTTTCGATCTGGTTGATGGTGCGCACGAGATCCTCGGTGCTCGCGTGTGACCGTAATTCAGCCTGGATCGCCACCACCAGATCGTCGGCCCATTTCAGCACGACCAGACTCACCACCCGCCCAACCTCGGGCCTTGCGCAAGCCACGCCTGCATGGCTTGCCTCACGTGACGGTGAGCCACCTCGCCTTCGATCACGCCCGACACGCACAGCACGACAATCACCCCGTACGGATGCTCGATCGGCGAACGATGCAGCAGCCGTACCACGCCCGCCGTGACCGACGCGACGCCGCCCACCAGAAAGATCTGCAACGCCACCATCAGTGCATGGAAATGCGTTTCACGGCCGAAACCGGGCGGGTGTTGCTCATCCGCACGATTGCGGGCCGCCCGGTTGCCGATCAACAGCAGAAACTGGTTCATGCAGTCGGCGCTGGAGTGGATCGCTTCGGCCAATGCCGAACCGGAATGGGTATAGGCCGCCGGTGCGTATTTGCAGAGCGCCACGGCGACGTTGGACGCCAGCGCGTCATACACGGCTCGCGGCGCGGCGCAGTTCATGCGCGCGCTCACACCTCGACGGACCATGATGCCGCATGGCTGCTGGCGCTGACGAGCGCGCTCAAGGCACGTTCGACTGCATCATTCTTCAGCGGCGCGCGCCAGCGGATCTCGAAGCGCTCTTCAAGGAGCCCGCTGCTCGCGTTCATGCGCACGCCCTTCGAATTCACGTCGCAGCGCTGCTGTTCGAGACGCTCGATTACGACGCCGCGCTCGCGCGACGCCGCGGCGTATTCGACGGTCAGCCACGCGCGATGAGCGCGCGGCAGGCGGCGTTCGAGCACGGCGAGCACTTCCAGCACGATCAGGCCGAGCGCGGTGCCGGCCACCGCCAGCGCGATCTGACCGCCGCCAGCGCACAGTCCGATCACGGTGACGAACCACAGCGTCGCGGCGGTCGTCACCCCCACGATGAGGCCGTCCTTGCGCAGAATCGCGCCCGCACCGATGAAGCCGACGCCGGACAGGATGCCAAGCGGCAAGCGCATCAAATCGAGCACGACGAATGAATTCTCCGGTTTGCCGGCTTGCGGCAGCAAGACGTTCACCTGAAGCATGGCGATGCACGCGGCGAGGCAAACCAGCAGTGTCGTGCGCAACCCCGCGGCCTTGCCCGATTCACCGCGATTCAGACCGATCGCGGTGCCGGTGACGAGCGCTATCGCGAGCCGGATCACGAAGTCTTGCCAGTCCGGGACGAGCGGCATCGATTGCATGGCCGTGGTGCTCTCTACTGGATCGTTGGCTAGGGGCGCTCGACTGACGGCCCGCACGCTGGATAGCGGGCGCCTGCCAGTCAGCTGGCGCCGGCTTGATACGTCATACGGAAGGCGTCGCAATGCGTGTGCCAGGCCGGTCCGTCACATCGTCGGCTGAGTCAACGCTGCTTTGAAAAAAATGCGCGGTGCAATGCAGACTTTGCTCACCAAACTGGCTCGCATCGCGCGCTGGCGCACCCGCCAGCGACGGCGACGGTAGTCAACAAGCGGATCGGGAAATCAGCCTTTGCGGCAACGGATGCTGCATTCATGCTGCGCGCAGCGGGCGTCAATCCAGTCGATCTGAAAACGCGCGCGGGCCACTATCCGCTGATCCGTGAGAACGACTTGCCTTACACGCTGGGCCGCGACTGTTGCGGGGTAGTGGAGCAGGCCGGCGAAAGCGTGAAGTGGGCCCCAGGCGACGAGGTATTCGCCTTTGTTGGGCAGGGACCGGGCGCGTACGCCGAATACGTGAAACTGGATGCGACCGCGCTCGCGCGGCGTCCCGCTTCAATCGACGCAACGGTCGCCGGCGCGGTGCCACTCGCGGTGCTGACCGCCTGGCAAGGACTCTTTGATCATGGCTGCCTTGAGCGCGGCGAGCGAGTGCTGATTCATGCGGGCGCCGGTGGCGCCGGCCATTTTGCCGTGCAATTCGTGAAAGAAAAGGGCGCTGAGGTGTTTGTTACCGCCATCGGGGACGGCGTCGAGTTTGTCCGCTCGCTGGGTACGGCCCGTTTTTTGCTGCTCGCCCACACGCAGGACGTTTCCCTTCCGGACAGCCTGCCGCGAAACCAGGACTCATGGAGACGGGACGGATGCGGACACGGCAACAGTTCACGGCGGCATTGCGCGGCTGCGCTGCAATGCGCACGTGTGCCGCATCAGCCTGGCTTGCCGCGATGCCCGCCGCCGCGCAACCGGCGCCGGGCATCGCACCGCTCAATTACTTCCTGCACGCGGCTGGCCCCGCTGCGGCGCCCACCATGCACCTGGGCTGGATGCTCACGGCGCTGGCGGTAGCGGTGTCGTTACTGGTGGCGACGCTGTTGCTGGTCGCCATCGCACGCCGCCGGCCGCGTGCCGACCCGGCCGCGGTGCATCCCGACAGCGGCGGCGTGGCGTGGATCTATATCGGCACGGGGGTCTCGTCGATCGTGCTGCTCGCGACACTTGTCTATGTGCTGATGACCCTCGAAACCGTCGCCGCGCCCGCCCGGCAGCCGAACCTGACGATCACCGTCACCGCGTACGACTGGTGGTGGAAGGTGACCTACAGCGACTCGCCCGACCCGGCGCGCAACTTCGCGACCGCGAATGAAATTCATATTCCGGTCGGTGAGCCGGTGAAGATCGAATTGCAGAGCGCCGATGTGATCCACGCGTTCTGGGTGCCGCAACTCGCCGGCAAGACACAGACGATTCCCGGCCAGATCAACGAACAATGGATCGAGGCCGACCGGCCGGGCACCTATCGCGGCCAGTGTTCGCAGTTCTGCGGTGCGCAGCATGCGCACATGGCGTTCGAAGTGGTTGCGCAAAACGCCCAGGATTTCGACGCGTGGCGTCTCGCTCAGGGGCAGGCTGCGCAACCGGTGAGCGGCGCTACCGCGGCGGCGGGGCAGAAGCTGTTCGGCGAGCGTTGCGCGGGATGTCATACGGTGCGCGGCACCGATGCGCTGGGCGTACAGGCGCCCGATCTGACGCATCTGGGCTCGCGCCGCCTGCTGGCCGCCGGGGCGCTCGCCAACACGTCTGCGAATCAGCTCGACTGGATCCAGCATGCGCAACGGATCAAGCCTGACTCGCTGATGCCGTCCATTGCGCTGAGCGCGGCCGATGCCGCTGCGCTATCTGCGTATCTGTCCACGCTACACTGACCAGGGAGCCCAGCTGATGGCCGATTCCACCGTGTCTCCAGCGCGACCCGAGGCGTTACGTCTGTCGCGTACGCTGCGCATCGGCCGCATCGAACCGGGCAGCACTGAGGAAGCGCGCTTGCGGGAACTGTGGGAGGCACGCCCCGGCTGGCGCGGCTGGTTCTCGACGGTCGATCACAAGACCATCGGCCTGCGCTATCTGGTGACGGCCTTTCTGTTTCTGCTGGCGGGCGGCATTGAGGCGCTGCTGATGCGCGTGCAACTGGCGCGCCCCAACGCGACGGTGCTGACACCCGAACAGTACAACCAGCTCTTCACGATGCACGGCGTGACGATGATTTTTCTGTACGCGCTGCCTGTGTTATCCGGTTTCTCGAATTATCTGTGGCCGCTGATTCTCGGCGCACGCGATATGGCGTTTCCGCGCCTTAATGCGTTCTCCTACTGGGTGTTCGTGTTCGCGGGGCTGTTTCTGTATGCGAGCTTTCCGCTTGGCGAGGCACCGAATGCAGGCTGGTTCAACTATGCGCCGCTGTCCGGGTTGGAGTACAACACCGGACCCAACATCGACGTGTACGCGCTCGGCATGGTGTTGCTCGGCATTTCGACCACCGTCGGCTCGATCAACTTCGTCGTCACGCTGCTACGAATGCGCGCGCCGGGCATGTCGCTCGACCGGATCCCGGTGCTGGTGTGGGGCACGCTGACCGCATCGGGTGCCAATCTGCTGGCGGTGCCGTCGGTGAGCCTGGCGTTTTTTCTGCTGTGGATGGACCGGCGCGTGGGCACCCATTTCTTCGACGTCCTGAACGGCGGCCGGCCGTTGCTCTGGCAGCACCTGTTCTGGATTTTCGCGCACCCCTGGGTATACGCGGTCGTGCTGCCGGCGATGGGCATCGTCTCGGATGCGTTGCCGGTGTTTTGCCGCAGACCGCTGGTCGGCTATGGGCCGGTGGCGCTCTCGACCGTGGCGACGATGCTGGTGGGTTTCGTCGTGTGGATCCATCATATGTTCGCGACCGGCATTCCGGCGCTCGCGCTGTCGTTTTTTGGCGCGGCCAGCATGGTGATCGCGGTGCCCAGCGCGGTGGCGACGTTCGCGTGGATCGCGACGATCTGGACGGGCAGGCCGGTCATGCGCGCGCCGTTCCTGTTCTTTGCCGGCTTTGTGTTCCTGTTCGTGGTGGGCGGCGTGTCGGGGGTGATGACGGCCGCCGTACCGTTCGACTGGCAACTGACCGATACGTATTTCGTCGTCGCGCATCTGCACTACGTGCTGCTTGGCATCAACGTGTTTCCGGTGATTGGCGGCATCTACTTCTGGTTTCCGAAGTTCACCGGCCGGATGATGAGCGAGCGGCTTGGCAAGACCGGTTTCTGGGTGATGTTCGTCGGTTTTAACACCGCGTTCTTTCCGATGCATATCGCCGGACTGCTCGGCATGCCGAGGCGCATCTACACGTATCCGGCCGATATGGGCTGGAACACCGTGAATCTGGTGACCTCGCTCGGTTCGTTCGTGTTCGCGTTCGGCGTGCTGATTTTCCTCGTCGATCTGCTGTATAGCGTCAAACGTGGCGCTATCGCGGGCAACAACCCGTGGGATGCGCCGACGCTCGAATGGTCTGTTTCGTCGCCGCCGCCGCCGTATAACTTCGCGGTGGTGCCGTTCGTCGCGAGCCGTCATCCGCTGTGGGAAGGGCGGATGGAAGAGGGCGCAGCCGGTGAAGCGCCGCGCCGCCGCTCGAAGCTCGACGAGGGCTTCCTGCTGGGCGAAGGCCGCGAGGCGCTCGGCACCACGGCGCTTGAAGGCAAGCCGGACGTGATCCTGAAGATGCCCGACGATTCGTACGCGCCGTTCTGGCTCGGCCTGTTCGCGACGCTCGTATTCGCCGGACTCGCGTTGCATGCCAGGTTCTTTACGGCGGCGGCGCTGCTCGCCTGCGCAATCATCATCGTGGTGTGGTTGTGGCCCGAACGCGCGCTGATCCAGCGCGAGCCGCAGACCGTGACCGATGCGGGAGACTGACATGGGCGAAGTCACGGCGCACAGCGAATACACACTCCCGGTCGGCAGTGCCGGCGAGCGCTCCGGCGGATGGTGGGGCTGCCTCGCGCTGATCGTCACCGAGGGATCGCTGTTCGGCTATCTGATCTTTTCGTATCTGTACCTTGCGTCGGAAACCGGTCAGCAATGGCCGCCCGAGGGGCTGCCCAGGCTCGGCCCCGGCATTCTGAACACCGGCATCCTGTTGTCGAGCAGCGGCTTCGTCTGGTTCTGCGAGCGCTGCGTGCGGCGCAGACGGCTTCGCTGGGGTGTCGCTTCGATGGGCGTGGCGGTGGTGCTGGGCATCACGTTCATCGGCATCCAGTTTCGCGAGTGGCATAACCATCCGTACGGGCTGACTGCGCAACTGTATAGCTCGCTTTACTTTACGATCACCGGTTTTCATATGGTGCACGTCGCCGTGGGTATCGTCGTGCTGTTCCTGCTGTTGTTGTGGACGGCGTTTGGCTACTTCGACGAGCGGCGTTGCGTCGCGTTGACGATCGGCGGACTGTACTGGCACTTCGTCGATGTGGTGTGGCTGTTTATCTTCACCACGCTGTATCTGACGCCGTATCTATTCAGGCAAGCGTCATGAGCCCGGCCAGAACCCACGCGTCGTCAGCAGCGCAGTCGTCCACATCGGCCGTTACCCCGCGCCTGCGCGGTTCGCACGCGCTGATCGGCATGCTCGCCGCGCCGTTCGCGTGGGTGATGCAGATGGGCATCACCGAGGCAATGGCCGCGCACAGCTGCTTTCCCCGCAATCATCCGCTGACGGCCCCGATATTGCCGTGGCTGGATGCCGCGATTCTCGCGGTCAATTTTGTCTGTCTGGTGCTGGGCTGTCTGGGTGCCTTCGTCGCATGGCGCAACGTCCGGTTCGTCAAACGGATTCGTTCTGGAATGCCAGATCATGAGAGCGATGAAAAAGATCTGCTGGACGGTTTCCTCGCAAGGGTAGGGGTGATGTGCAGCACCCTGTTCCTGTTCGCGCTGATCGCCACCGATATCGCGGTGCTGATCGTCTCACCTTGCCGGTGGTGAAAATGAACGCGCGCCAATCCGCACGCCGAGCCACGCGAGGCCGTTTCAACGGCCGGCCCGGCAGCCAGCGCCTGCGTGTCGTGGTGGTGGTGGCCGTGGGTTGCGCCGCGGTTTTCGCGTGCATGCTGGGCGCGTCGACGGCGCTTCGCGCGGCCCAACCAGCCGTGCCGCTGGCCGGTGCCGGGCAGGCCGTTCCGGATCAGGCACTGATCGCACGTGGCGCGTATCTGGCCAAAGCCGCCGATTGCGCGGGCTGCCATACCGCAGCGCCCACTGGTGGCCGACCGGGCGGCGGGGCGCCACCTGCGCCATTCGCCGGCGGCCTGGGCATGGCCTCGCCATTCGGCACGATCTACACGTCCAACATCACGCCGGATCCGGTCAATGGCATTGGGCGCTATACCTACGACGACTTTGCCCGGGCGCTGCGCAAAGGGATCGCGCCCGGCGGCAAGCGACTCTATCCGGCGATGCCGTTCCCGTCTTTCGCGAAGATCGACGACGATGACATGCGCGCGCTGTACGCGTACTTCATGCACGGCGTCAAACCGGTCGCACAGCCGACACCGCCGACGCGTCTGCCTTTTCCGTTCAGCCAGCGCTGGGCGCTGATGTTATGGGACTGGGCGTTCGTGCCGAATGGACAATACGTGTCGCAACCCGGTCGCGACGCGCAGTGGAATCGTGGCGCCTACCTCGTGCAATCGCTCGGCCATTGCGGCGCGTGCCATACGCCGCGCGGTCCGGCCTATGAGGAACGCGGCTACGACGGTGATGCGCATCTTTATCTGACGGGCGGCACCAACGATCACTGGTTCGCGCCGAACCTCACGGGCGACCCGGGTTCGGGCCTCGGACGGGTGCCGTCGCAGGACCTCGCAGCGTTTCTGCGAAGCGGGCACGGCGGGGGGCTCATCACGTTCGGCAGCATGGTTCAGGTCGTCGAGGACAGCACGCAGTATCTCAACGACAACGACCTGGACGCCATCGCCGCGTACCTGAAGAGCTTGCCACCGCGCGAGCCGGCTGGACTCTACGACAGTCATTCGCGCGCGGCGCGGCAAACCGTGCAGGCGCTGCACACCGGCGACGTTGAACGGCCGGGCGCCGGCGTCTTCCAGAGCTATTGCGCACGTTGTCACCAGTCAAACGGGCTCGGTGTCGCGCAGAAGTATCCGCGCCTCGCGGGCAATCCCGCGGTACTCGCGCCGCAGACCACGTCGCTCGTGCGTCTGCTGGTCGAGGGCGGCGCGAGTCCGCACACGGAGAACGGGCCGCCCTCGCGCAAGATGCCGTCCTTCGCGGACAGGCTGAGCAGCGAGGAAATGGCTCAGGTGTTGACGTTCATCCGCAATACGTGGGGCAACTCGGCGCTGCCTGTCACGACGCGCGATGTGACGAGCGTGCGTAGCGCCATTCATAAATAGCGCGGGTGCACCGGTGGGTCTTTTTCAGTGATGCTTTTTGCAAGAGCGCAAATAACCGGGCTGATCACCAGGTACCCGCGCGCCCCGGCTAAACATGTCGAAGACGCGGGAGAGAAAATCAGGTGCGATTCCTTGTCCTGTATCTTCAACCTGCACACATCCTGCCGCTGAACATCGCGGTCAAGATAGATCAACAGGTTGCAACATGCGACGAGGTCGAGTTGCGAAAAGGGCGGATTTTTGGGGCGCCCTTGCAACGGGCGTTAGCAGCGATCGTGGATGGTCGACGTTGGTTTATCGTTGGACGCGAGCTTCCGCGAGGCATTCCAGAAACAAAAAAGCCCGCAAAAGCGGGCATTTTCGTGAACTTCAGTCCAGCAACTGATCTGGATCTATCTTCGTGGTGCCCAGGAGAGGACTCGAACCTCCACACCTTGCGGCGCATGGACCTGAACCATGTGCGTCTACCAATTCCGCCACCTGGGC
>NZ_CAJQYY010000030.1 GCF_907164575.1 Paraburkholderia gardini | reverse complement strand
CCCCTGGGCGGCGGTCACGACCGGTCGCGTAACGCGCTGTAAAAAAAGGAGTCCCTGTGGGCGCAAGCCCACGGGGATTTTTTTCGTGGTGCGTTCTTGTGAGCATCCCGGAATGCGCGCACGCTTGCTCGCCGTCGCGTTGCCTCGAACAGCGCTTTCGTCACGAAACGGACATTGACGCTTCGACGCCCGAATGCACCGCAGTAGCGCATTGACCGGCGCAGCGGTACGATGAGGACGTCGCCCATGCCTGCTGGATGCGCACTTCGGGTGCATCCAGCGCCCGATTTCAGCGTGAAGCGAATGGCATAGCGCTTGCTTGAAACAGAGGGCTGTCGAACACCGAATGCGCAGCGCATTCGCCTTCTATCCGACAAAAGAGCGGGGCGTGACATGCGATGCTATGACGAGATGCGTCATCACGACGAAGCCGTGCGACCGCACTACGCGCGGTTCGAGCGCTGGCTCGTTCAGCAGGGCGGGGATGCGATTGCCCGCAAGCGTGCCGAGGCGGATCTGCTGTTCCGGCGCGTCGGTATCACTTTCGCGGTCAACGGCGATCTGTCCGGCACAGAGCGACTGATTCCTTTCGATCTGATTCCGCGCATCATTCCGCGCAGCGAATGGCAGACGCTCGAAACCGGTTTGCGTCAGCGCGTGCAGGCGCTCAACCTGTTCATCCACGACGTTTATCACGACCGCAACATCGTGCGGGCGGGCATCGTGCCGGCCGCGCAGGTGTATACCAACGCACAGTACCGGCCGGAAATGCAGGGCGTGAACGTGCCGCTCGGCGTCTATGCGCATATCGCTGGCGTCGACGTGGTGCGCGCGGGCGACGACGGTCAGTTCTTCGTGCTCGAAGATAACCTGCGCGTGCCGTCGGGCGTGTCGTACATGCTGGAAAACCGCAAGATGATGATGCGGCTTTTCCCCGAGCTTTTCGTGCAGAACCGTATCGCGCCGGTCGCGCATTACCCCGATCTGCTGCTCGATACGCTGCGCTCGGTGGCGCCTGAAGGCGTCGACGATCCGGTCGTCGTCGTGCTGACGCCGGGCATGTACAACTCGGCGTACTTCGAGCACACGTTCCTCGCGCAGCAGATGGGTGTCGAGCTGGTGGAAGGCAAGGATCTCTTCGTCGACGACAACTACGTGTTCATGCGCACGACGCAGGGGCCGAAGCGCGTCGACGTGATCTATCGCCGCGTCGACGACGATTTTCTCGATCCGCTCGCGTTTCGCAGCGATTCCGCGCTCGGCGTGCCGGGTCTTCTCACCGCCTATCGCGCCGGCCGCGTCGCGCTCGCGAACGCAATGGGCACCGGTATCGCCGACGACAAATCGATCTATCCGTACGTGCCGGAGATGATCGAGTTTTATCTTGGTGAGAAACCGGTTCTTAACAACGTTCCCACGTTTCAGTGCCGCAAGCCCGACGATCTGGCCTACACGCTCGCGCATCTGCCCGAACTCGTCGTGAAGGAAGTGCATGGTGCGGGCGGCTACGGCATGCTGGTGGGACCGGCATCCACCGCCGCCGAAATCGAGGACTTCCGCAAGCGTCTGATCGCGCGGCCGGTGGGTTATATCGCGCAGCCGACGCTCGCGCTTTCCGCGTGTCCGACGTTCGTCGAATCGGGTATTGCGCCGCGCCACATCGATCTGCGGCCGTTCGTGCTGTCCGGCAAGACGACGACGATGGTGGCGGGCGGCCTGACTCGCGTCGCGTTGCAGGAAGGCTCGCTCGTCGTCAACTCGTCGCAGGGCGGGGGGACCAAGGACACCTGGATGGTCGACTGAAATGAGTGGTTGCATCCGCAACCAGTGAGGACCGTACCGGCGACGCGTATCGCCGGTGACAGGTGACAAACGGAAAATGCCCGGTAACCAGCGCAGGCCTCGAAGATTCAGGGTCATGCGTTCATCGATAACGGAAAGCCGCCATGCTAAGCCGCACTGCCGATCATCTCTTCTGGATGGCCCGTTACATGGAGCGCGCGGAGAACACCGCCCGCATGCTCGACATCAACCTGAAGGCGCTGCTGCTGCCGCAGACGCCCGAACAGGAAGCGCGTACGCAACGTTCCGTGCTGCGCATCTCCGAACTCGAGGGTGCGTTCGCGGAGCGCTACGACGAACCTTCGCGCGAGCATGTGCTGCATTTCATGGTGGCCGATTCCACCAATCCTTCGAGCATTTACTCGTGTCTGCAGGCGGCGCGCGAAAATGCCCGCGCCGTGCGCGGCACGTTGACCACGGAATGGTGGGAGACGATCAACGACACATGGCTTGAATTCAATGAGCGTGCGTCGTCCGGGCAATTGATGGCGCATCCGGTGACGCTCTTCGAATGGGTCAAGTTCCGCTCGCATCTGTCGCGCGGCGTGACGCTCGGCACCGCGTTGCAGGACGACGCGTTTTTCTTCACACAGTTGGGCACATTCCTGGAACGCGCCGACAACACGGCACGGATTCTCGACGTGCGGTTCGCCAACGTCGAGCCGAATTCGCGCGATGCAGCGCGACAACTCGAAGATTTCTATTACTGGACGTCGATCCTGAGTTCGGTTTCGGCGCTCGAAATCTATCGCAAGGTCTATCGCGATGTCGTGACGCCCGCGCGCGTGGTCGAACTGATGATCCTGAACCAGCAGATGCCGCGTTCGCTGCTCGCGTCGCTCGAAGGCGTGTGCGCGAATCTCGCGATGCTGCGCACGTCGGGATCGAACGAATGCGAGCGCTTCGCTGGCAAGCTGCGTGCGGAACTCGTGTATTCCGACATCCGGCAGATTTTCGAGGCGGGACTGCATGCGTATCTGACGCAGTTCCTTGCCCGCGTGTTCGAACTCGGCGGACTGGTGGCACGTACCTATCTGATGTTGCCGGTTGCCTGATGGAGCCTGACCTATGTATCTCTCGATTCGACACGACACCTCGTACCGTTACGAATCAACGGTCCACTATTCGATCCAGCAGTTGCGCCTGACGCCCGCGAGCGGCGGCGCGCAGGTCGTGCGCCGCTGGACGCTCGATGCACCTGGCAAGCTCGACTCCACCTTCGACGCCTACGGCAACGTGTTGCACACGCTCGTGTTGAACAAGCCGCACAGCGAGATCCGCGTGCGTGTTTCGGGCGAGGTCGACACGTTCGCGCTCGTCGACGGCCGGTTGCCCGACGGCGTCGGCCCGATTCCGCTCGAACATTTCACGTGCTCGACGCCTTTGACCGACTGTGATGCCGCGGTGCGGGAACTCGCGGCTTCGGTGCCCGCGCTCGATACGCCGGCTTCGTTGATCGCGTTGTCGGAGCAGATCGTGCAGCGCGTGCAGTTCCAGTCCGGCATCACCGAGGTCACGAGCACCGCTGCGGAAGCGCTGGCGCTCGGCAAGGGTGTCTGTCAGGACCACGCGCATCTGATGCTCGCCTGCTGCCGCGCGCGCGGCGTGCCGGCGCGCTACGTGAGCGGCTACATCGAACCGGGCGACGTCGAGCACGGCGCGAGTCACGCATGGGTCGACGTCTGGATCGATGGCGTGGGCTGGACGTCCGTCGACGTCACGCACGCGGCGTTCGCAAGCAACATCTATTGCCGGCTTGCTGTCGGGCGCGATTACGAAGCGGCATCGCCTGTGCGTGGAAGACGGATCGGCGGGCGCGAGGAAAAACTCAGCGTGTCGGTGACGGTCAGCGCACAGACACCGCAGTAGAGCGCGGGAAATCTGCATCCTGGGACGACGCGGCCTTCATAAAGGCCGCTTTGGCGCCGTCATACCGGAGGAAGCGTCAGAGGCGGTGTGCCGGCGCATTACAATAGCGGCGTTCTGTCGTTTTCCAGGTTGGCAACCATGACTTACTGCGTGGCGATGTGCGTGGATGAAGGGCTCGTGTTTCTCTCGGACACGCGCACCAACGCGGGCGTCGATCACATCAGCACGGCGCGCAAGATGTCCGTGTTCGAGCAGCCTGGCGAGCGCGTGCTCGTGCTGCTGGGCGCCGGGAACCTCTCTCTGACCCAGGCGGTGCTCCAGGCGCTTAGCGAGCCCGCAGAGGCCGGCAAACCGACGCTCTGGACGGCTTCGTCGATGCCCGAGGCCGCGCGCGTGGTCGGCGATGCGGTGCGTCGGGTGTATCTGCGCGAGGCGCGGGCGCTGCAGGAATTCGGCGTCGACTTCAACTGCGCGTTCATTCTGGGCGGGCAGATCGTCGCTTCGGCCGATAGCGGCGCGCCTTCGACGCCGCGTCTTTTCATGATCTATCCGGCGGGCAATTTCATCGAGGCGTCGAGCGTCTGCCCGTATTTCCAGATCGGCGAATCGAAGTACGGCAAGCCGATCATCGACCGCGTGCTGATTCCCTCCACACCGCTCGACGAAGCCGCCAAGTGCGCGTTGATCTCGATGGATTCGACGCTGCGCTCGAACCTCTCGGTCGGGCTGCCGCTGGATCTGCTGGTCTATGAGAAAGACACGCTTCGGGTGACGCGGTTCGTCTGCGTCGATCAGGACAATGCGTACTATCAGATGATTCACCGCACGTGGGGTGAGCAGTTGCGTCAGGTGTTCGGCGCGATTCCCGATCCGGCGTGGGAAAACTCGGGCGACGTGCCGCATCAGCAGCGTAGCCGGGCGCCAGTGGTGTCGCAGCAGGACGCGAACGATGGGGTGGCCGGACGCGGCGACGTGCGGCCGGCGCAGACGCTTGCACAGGCAGACGCGCAGAAGAAGCAGCGCTAGTTACGCGGCAGTAACGCGGCAAACGCAAAAAGCCGGACGCTGTGACGTCCGGCTTTTTGCGTTTGTGGCGCTGGCTTTGCTGCTGCTGGCTTCGGCAGAGGGCAGACGTAAAAAAACCAGCCGCCGGCTTGCGCCTGCGGCTGGTTTCATACAGCTTCCGCCAGAGCTACGTAACAGGTTCTGTGCTTAGAACTTGTGACGGATGCCCAGGCTGACGATCGTCTGGTTTTCGCTCGACGACGTGAAGCCATAGTCAGCCACCGACGCGTTCAGGCCGCCGTTAGCATGTTGCCATGCGCCGACCAGGTACACGTCCGTGCGCTTCGACAGGTTGTAGTCGCCGCCCAGCGAGACCTGATGGTACGTCTGGTTCAGGTCGCCCTTGCCGTGCGTGTACGTGTAGCCGAAGCCGAGCAGTGCTGCCGGCGTCAGCTGATAGTTCACGAAGCCTGCGCCAACGTCGAACTTCTCGGTCGAAGTGAACGTCGACTGAGCATCCGGCTTGTATTGCGCATTGCTGTAACGACCGCCGAACGTGAACGGACCTGCAACGTATTGCAGCGCAACCGATGCGATGCCGATCGACTTGGCCGATGCATAGGCCGTGTTCTGGACGCTGTCAAACGTACCGTCCGACGTGCTGGTCCAGCCATCGCGCACCAGGGCGGTCGTCGACGTGTTGTCCATGCGGATGTAGCCAGCAGCGACGGAGAACGGACCCGTTGCGTACGTTGCGGCACCTGCCCACGTTTGACCCGAACCCGTCGAGCCTGCCACGCCGCCCAGTGCGTACATGGCTTCGAACTGGAAGCCACCCCAGACCGGCGATGCGTACTTGACCGAGTTGTTCGTACGCGAGCTGTTGTCGTTGTTGTCGACGTCGCCTGCGGTCGTGAACGTGCTGCCCCAGTAGTTATCAGCCGTCAGCGGCTGAACGAGGTCAACCACCGGATCGTACTGACGACCGAGGGTTGCGGTACCCCACGAGTCGCCCGTCAGGCCGACGTACGCTTGACGACCAAACATGCGGTTGCCTTGACCGAGCGCGCCGTTGTTCGGGTTAAAGCCGTTTTCCAACTGGAAAATCGCCTTCAGGCCGCCGCCCAGGTCTTCCGAACCCTTCATGCCCCAGCGATTGCCCTGCAGGTTGCCTGCAGCCATGTTCCACAGGCTGTGACCACCAACGTTCGAAACGTACTGGATCGAGTCGTCCAGCACGCCATAAAGAGTTACGCTGCTTTGAGCGTGCGCGACGCCTGCGGTGCCGAGTAGTGCCAGCGAGAGGGTCGAAAGTGCGAATCGTTTCATCATTTCTCCACGCAAATGATTGGTTTAGTTGTTGCGGATTGGAGAATAACGCAGTGTGTCTGAACGTAAGAACTGAAAAAAAATGAGTGTCTCTAAAAAGTGACACAGGGCCAGAAGCCTTATAAATAAAGCTTGCCAGCGAATATTGCGGATATAGCAATATTGAATCGTTGACTACGCAATATTGTTGTTTCAATGACAGTGATTGAGGCTAATTGCTCAAAATAGTTGTTGAATTGTAAATAAGTCGTCTAATTACATCGAGTGGTCTGTCGCCTTTTTCCAGATTTGTGGGGCGGGGAAGATCGGCTTTTGCGGGCGCGTCGACGGGATGCTGTTCAGCTTTGTTCGCCTGGCGGACGGGCAGGTTTCGCTGGCCCGACCGGCCTCGATCTATCTTGATTAACGGTCGTCGGCAGCACCGGGTTTGGTGTTTTCGGCGTCATTGCGCCGCCCCGCGAATGTCGTGGCGGCGAACGCCGCCGCAGCCACGAGAACCATCGACCCCCACGGATGCCGGCGGATATGGCGCTCCGCCCGGACGATGGTCGCGGCCGCCGCGCGCGTCGCCTGGGTTTCGGCGTGCGCCACCGAACGGCCAATATGCATTGCCGCCGCGGCCGTCGAGGGTCGTGGCGTCATCCGTGACGCTCCAGCAGGGCTTCCGGCCGACGTGTGCTGCGCGGCCACGCGTGCATCGATGGTCGCAGTCGATGCATCACGGTTCGGCGCGCCGTTCGACACGACGGCCGGCTTCGTCGAAGCCGCCATCACCGAAGCGAGCATTGCCCGGCTTCCGGGTGGCGGCGTGTCGTCCTGCAATGCCCACGGGCCGCGTGGATCGTGCAGGCGCCCGCGAGCAGCCGAGAACTCCGCGCCGAGCAGCAGCACGGCCGCCGAGAAGTACAGCCACATCAGCAGGATCGCGAGCGAGCCGGCCGCGCCGAACGAGTTGGCCATGCCGGCGTGCGCAAGGTAGAGCGCGAACATCTTCTTGCCCGCCGAGAACAGCACGGCCGCAACCAGTCCGCCGACCATCGCATCGCGCCACCGGACCGGCGCGTCGGGCAGAAACTTGAGCAGCCCGGCGAACGCGACAGCCAGCACGAGCAGGCCGACCGCGAGCTGCAACAGGTTGCCGATCACGATGTAGGGCGAATCGCCGAGCAGCCAGTTGCCGATGAACGTGATGGCTGCATCGAGCACGAGCGAAACGATCAGCAGGAACGCGACGCCGAGCACCAGCCCGAACGAAATCAGCCGCACGCGAACGAGTGCGATCACGCTGGACGTGCGCGGCCCCGCGGCGGGCCACACTATATTGAGTGCGCTGTTGAGCGACGAGAACGTCGCGGACGCGCCGACCGCAAGCAGCACGAACGAAATGGCCGCCGCGATGCCGCCCGCACTGCCGCTGTGATGTGCATTCTGGACGATGGTTTGCACGGCTGCTGCCGCGTCGTCGCCGAGCACGCCATGCACCTGGCTGAAGAGCTGGCCGCGCGCCGCTTCCGCGCCAAAGAACCAGCCGGCGATCGCGATCACCATGACGAGCGTCGGCGCGAGCGAAAAGGCCGCGTAGAACGCGATGCTCGCGGCCATCGCAGCGCAGCGATCTTCCGCGAACTGTTTGAATGCGCCAACCGCCCACGATGCCTGCTTGCGGGCCGCGGTCTGCAGCTTGTCGGTGGAAAGCGTATCCATGATTGTCCTTCGTCGCGAGACCGTTGCCCGTTGCAGCTGCCGCAAGCCGTATGCCTGCCACTATATCAACGCATGCCGCGATGCCATGGTGCCCAGTCAAGGCGCATTGTTTTTCCCGGGAGTGCGGCAGGTGTCGACCGCAAGGTCGTTGAACTCACCGTCCGCCAGCCGGGGATGATCCTTTACTCGCAGTCGTGTCGTCAGTCAGGAAATCCGTATGCGCGAAGCAGTCGTTCCCGGGCATGCAATCCGCAGCATCCGGTGAACGCTCCGACCTGGCGCCCTACGCTGGTTTCATGTCGGGTGTTCTTTGGAACAACGCACGGGCCCGGATCGGAAATCCATGGTTTTCCGTGAATCCGGCGATGACGGGGCGATGCTGATTCCGGTGCTGTTGTGAGTCCGCAGGCAGTGACGCCCGTCTCATGGAAATCCCCTAAGAGAAAGGTTTTCCCGTGAAAGCCGAAAGAAGGATGCACCCTCCCATAATCGCGCCATCGATGCAGACAGGCAGCATTCCGCTGCCAACAATAACGGAGACTATCGATGCGACCGAATCTCAGCGCGTTTCGCCATATTGCTCTTGCTTCCAGCCTGCTATTCAGTCTTGCCTCGCAACATGCGTCGGCAGCCGATAGCGGGAAGATCACGATCATGGTTGGCGGGATCACGAAGCTGATCTATCTGCCGGCGCGCCTGACCGAACAACTGGGCTACTTCAAGGACGAAGGGCTCGACGTTGAACTGCTGTCGCAGCCTGCTGGTGTCGATGCGGAGAACGAACTGCTGGCCGGTGCCGTCCAGGGTGTCGTGGGCTTCTACGACCACACAATCGATCTGCAGACCAAGGGCAAGGAAGTCAAGGCGATTGTCGTGTTTGGTCAGGTGCCAGGCGAAGTCGAAATGGTGTCGACCAAAGCTGCCGATACAGTCAAATCAATGGGCGACGTCAAGGGCAAGACGCTCGGCGTGACGGGCCTGGGTTCGTCGACCAGCTTCCTCACGCAATACCTCGCGGGACAGCACGGCATCCAGTCGACGGAATACACGATGCTACCGGTGGGCGCCGATGCCAGCTTTATTGCGGCGATCAGGCAAAGCCGTATCGACGCTGGCATGACCACTGAGCCCACGGTGTCGGCATTGCTGAAATCGGGCGAGGCGAAGGTGCTCGTCGACATGCGCTCGGTCGAGGGCACGAAGGCGGCGCTCGGCGGCACCTACCCCGCCTCGAGTCTCTACGTGCAGGCCGCGTGGGCCGATTCGCACAAGGCGGAAGCGGCCAGGCTCGCGCATGCCTTCGTTCGCACGATGCAATTCATCCACACGCATAGCGCGGAAGAGATCGCGGCGAAGATGCCCGACGACTATCAGAAAGACAAGCAGCTTTACGTGAGCGCCCTGAAGGCGTCGCTGCCGATGTACACCGTCGACGGCAAGATGCCGGCTGATGGTCCTGCGACCGTGCTCAAGGTGCTCTCGGCATTCAACCCGTCGGTCAAGGGCAAGCATATCGAGTTGGGCAAAACCTACACCAACGAGTTTGTCAGTTCCAGATAGGTCACGGGTGCCCTCGGAGCGTTTGTGCAACGGGTCCTGTCCGACTCCGTTGCACTCGCGGTGCCACCCTCGTGGCTCCGCCTTTTCCCATGATTCCTTCCGCACTGTCGTGGATTCTCGCAAGCCTGCACGTGAGTTTCGGCTTCGCCCTGGTTGGTGCGGTGGTTGGCGAATTTCCCGGCTCTAAACAGGGCATTGGCCTGCTGATCTCGACTGCGCAGGGAGCATTTAACGCCAGTGGTGTATTTGCCGCGGTGGTCGCGCTTACGGCCGGCTATTTACTTGCCACGCTGAAAAAGCGCCTGCTGAAATGGAGGCCTGCTGCGTTCTGAGCGTCGGAAGTTATCGCAACTCGCCGGGAGGAAAACGACGAAGTGGTACCGCAGGTTATCGATCACGGTCCCCGCATTCCGGCCGAGGCCCGTGCCCACGTGTTCGAACGTTTCTATCGCGGGGCGACTGGCGTCGAGGGAGCCGGTCTGGGCCTGTCGATCGTGCGGGAAATCGCGCCATCGACATCTATATCCACCGCTTGCGCAAACATCTCGCGAGATCCAGCGCACAGATCATGACGCTACGGGGTCTGGGCTACATCCTCCGGCAACGAGATTCCGGATAACGAAAAGGGTCGCCGTAACGTATATCAGTAAATGCACTTAGTTGTACAAAAGATACGGGAAAGGAGGGTGAAGGATTGAGGTATCCAGGATTGCATTCATTCGCATGCCGGGGTTCGGATACCCGATCAGGCGGACTGCAGCAGCCGCGAGCAGAAAAATCAGATTTTCAACGCAGCAACCTGAGGAGACGGACTTGAAGAAAAAGTACTTAACCGTGGCTATCGCGGCAGGTGCGCTCGGCGCGACCGCCGCGCATGCGCAGTCGAGCGTGCAGCTCTACGGCCTGATGGACCTGAGCTTTCCGAGCTATCGGACGCACGCCGACGCTAACGGCAATCACGCCGTCGGCATGGGCAACGACGGTGAACCGTGGTTCAGCGGCAGCCGCTGGGGCGTGAAGGGTGCGGAAGACATCGGCGGCGGGTCGAAGATCATTTTCCGGCTCGAGAGTGAATACGTCGTCGCGAACGGGCAGATGGAAGATCCGAACCAGATATTCGATCGTGATGCGTGGGTCGGCATCCAGAACGATACGTTCGGCAAGTTTACGGCAGGATTCCAGAACACGATCGCGCGCGATGCGGCGGCCATCTATGGTGATGCGTACGGTAGTCCGCGACTTTCGACCAACGAAGGCGGTTTTACCAATTCGAACAACTTCAAACAGATGATTTTCTATGCGGCCGGCCCAACGGGCACCCGCTATAACAACGGTCTCGCATGGAAGAAACTGTTTGGCAACGGCATCTACGCCAGTGCCGGGTACGCATTCGGCAACAGCACGAGTTTTGGCTCGAATTCCACCTATCAGGTGGCGCTCGGTTACAACAGCGGGCCGTTCAACGTGGCGGGCTTCTACGGCCACGTCAACCGTGACGGCTTCACGAACCAGTCGTATTCGGTGGGCGGCAACTATACGTTCGGCATCCTGCGTGCCAACGCGGGCTATTTCCGTTATCTCGGCAATCAGGGCGCGCTCGGTCAGCGTCAGGATAACGCATGGACGGTGTCGCTCAAGCTGTCGCCGAAGGGGCCGCTCGACTACGAACTCGGTTACCAGCAGATGCGCGTGCACAACGCCGCCTACGACAGCGGCGGCGACATCCCGAACGCGAACGTTGGCGTTTTCGATCCGACGTCCGGTCTCCACAACGGCTATAAGGAGACGCTGTACTGGTCGACGTTCTACCACCTGTCCAAGCGTACTGAACTGTATCTGGCCGGCGACTATATGAAGCTTCACGGCGGCTATACGGTCGGAACCACATTTGGTTCGACCAACCAGCTTGAACTGACGACAGGCGTGCGCACCCGTTTCTGATCCTGGCAGTTGCTCCTCCTGGCTGATTCATCGACTGGAAATACGCCTGTTTGCGGCGACGGATAAATCCGTTTGCCGCTTTTTTCTGTTTCGCGAGTCGAGGATGACTACCATGTTCAGAAATACCTCTATCCGCGTCGCCCTGACAGTGACGATCGCCGGCTATACGGCCGCACTGGTGTTCGTGATCGCCACCTCTGTCGCGGGCCTCAAGGCGGCCAACGCGGCGCTCGAAAAGATGTACACCGAAGAGACGGTCGCCTTGCGCCACCTCGCCGCGAGCGGCGAAGCAATTTTGCAGGTGCGGGTTGATCTCGGCGCCTACGAAACGCTCATCGCGCAGGGAAAACCCACCGAGGCGGTGCTCGCCCGCGTACACACCGGGCTGGCGGACAGTGATCGTGAACTGGCGGCCTACCTGTCGCAGCCGCCGTCGGACGATGTGGAGAAGGGTCTGGCTGACGCGCTACGCGCCAGGCGTGAGCAGTTGATGAAACAGGTGCTGGCCCCCGAAGTCGCGGCACTCGATCAGAACGATTTCATTACGTTCCGGACCACGGAGCGTCAGGCCCCTGAGGCGGTGTTCAGCGACTATAAAAGTGCCCAGCGTGCGTTGGAGAATGCCCAGCTGCAGCAACAGGGGGCTCGTTTCAATCTGGCCCAGGCGCATTTTCATCTGCTGTGCTGGGTGTTTGGAGCCATCGGGCTTGTCGCGATCGCACTGGGTCTGTTCGCGCGCTTCATGGTGGCAGCGTCGATCGTGCGGCCGATCAACGCCGCGATCCAGCACTTCGAACGGATCGCCGCCGGCGATCTCACCGGGCACATCGCCAGCGCGCGCGTCAACGAAATGGGCCGCCTGATGGCTGCGCTTGCCCGCATGCAGGAGAGCCTCGTTGCCGCGGTCAGTCAGGTTCGTCACGGGACAGCGGCAATCGGACATGGCGCGCGTGAGATCGCAAGCGGCAACGTCGATCTGTCGACGCGCACCGAGCAGCAGGCGGCGACGCTGCAGGAGACTGCATCGAGCATGGAAGAGTTGACCTCGACGGTCAGGCAGAATGCCGACAACGCACGGCAGGCCAGCGCGCTCGCCGAAAACGCGTCGGAGATCGCGGCGCGCGGCGGCGGCGTTGTCGAGCAGGTCATCGACGTGATCGCGGACATGTCGTCGGGGTCGAGCAGGATCGTCGACATTATTGGCGCCATCGAGGGTATCGCATTCCAGACCAACATACTCGCGCTGAATGCCGCCGTCGAAGCTGCGCGTGCGGGTGACGAAGGGCGTGGATTCGCGGTGGTCGCAGGCGAAGTACGTGCACTGGCGCAACGCTCGGCGGCAGCGGCGAAAGAGATCAGGGAGCTGATCAATGGGTCGGTCGCAAAGGTTCAGAACGGAGCCGAACTCGCGACCCGCGCCGGCGCCACCATGGCGGAAATCGTCAGCGCTGCACGCAACGTAACCCGTATCGTGAGCGAAATCAGCGTGGCTTCTGAAGAACAGTCGCGAGGTATCGAGCAGATCAACCGCGCGGTCACGCAGATGGATAATGCGACCCAGCAGAATGCCGCGCTGGTTGAGCAGGCCGCGGCAGCGGCCGCGTCGCTCGAAGATCAGGCGGGCGCCCTTGACGATGCGGTTGCCGTGTTCCGACTGCAGGAATCTCGCCAGCCGCAGAGCGAGGAACCCCACAGGCAGGACTGGGTGGCGTCAGAACTATCGACCGTCCGGGCATGACGTGATCGAACACATCGGGACCCATGCGGCGGCCAGGGCTATTGCAGCGCAACCTGTGCCCCGACTGCCGGTCCAATCAGTAGCGCAGCGTGGGTGTGCCAGGAGGGGCGAGATGGACGCTCGAAAGACGTTGTGGCGGCTTGGGGCCGGTTTCCTCACATGCCTGCTCCTGGCCAGCCTTGCGGGATGCGACGCGTTCACCGGACCGCCCGCGCCAGAATGGCCGGGTCCGCACGCACCATATCCTTTCCCCGACGACGTTCCGCATCGAACCAGATGATGTGGCCAGTGGGGCGCGCAAGACACGCCCAAAGGCGATCAACCCGCCGCGCCGGGCCACGGTAGCGCACTGGCGCGGGTGCCCACCTTGTGCCCGACAATTTCGTAAATCGCCACATCATCATGCTCGAATGCCGTGGCCCAGCCACTCAGATAGTCGCACCAGGTCTGAAAGCTCCGGTCATCGACGAGTTGCCGCAGCGCCATCGCTTTCGCCCTGAAGTTCTCTTCCCACAAATGCAGCGTCCTCACACAATGCCGACGCAGGTTCTGAATGTCCGACACTTCCAGTCCGCCTTCCCGCATTGCAGCCAACGCATGGCCAAGATCGGGCAGTTCGTCGTCTGGAAACACATATCGGCCGGAAAACTCGCCACCGTCGAAGCCGAACTCGCCGCTGCCCGGCCCCGCCGACATGATTCCGTGACTGACGAGCACGCCATCCGTTGTGAGATGTTCCTGCAAGACTGAGAAGTATTCCGAAAGATTGCCGCGATTGTCGAACTCGAACATGCCGAGGCTCGTGATCCGGTCGAACCGGCCTTTGACATCCGGCCAGGCTTGCAAACGGATTTCGACGCGGTCGGCAAGACCTGCTGCCTTGATGCACTCGTTGGCCCAGTCGAACTGATTCTTCGACTGTGTAATGCCGACGCAATGCGCTCCGAACTTCGCGGCAGCGCGAATCACCAACGCTCCCCACCCGCAATCGACATCGAGCAGACTTTGCCCCGGTTTGAGACCGATTTTCGCAAGGACATGGTCGATCTTTTTCAGTTGCGCGGTTGCGAGATCTTCGTCGCCGTTCTCGAACCAGGCGCACGAATAGACCATCCGCGGATCCAGTCCCATTGAGTGGTATTCGTGCGGCACGTCGCGCAGATGCCTGTCGCGCTCCAGCAGCGCATTCGCTGCAGCCGACTTCAGGACGGCGGAAAGTTTCCGGTGTGTGGACCTGTCAACATCGTATGGCTGTCTCTCCGATGGCGTGGTGTGAGCGGACTTGCCCATCCGCGTGCGAACCTCGCCGAGCCACCGGGTTACTTTTCCGTCCTGAGGCATCTGTCTCTCCGTTGTGCAGTTTTTTTATCGCCTCACGTCGGCGTGCTTGCCTGGCACATCTTCCCGCTTGTTGGTCGGCGCCATGCGCGTGCTACGCGGAATCCACACGCGGCGGAATTGCTCGACTTCATGCTCGTCCGCGAACACCGACATTGAAGGCTTGACGAGGTCGTGCCGCGATACGATGCCGAGCAGACGATACGTGTTCTCGTCTTCGACCACTGGAACACGATCGAGTCCGGTAATTGCGAGGCGAGCGGCCACGCTTCTACAAGTCTCTCGCGGCAGCGCGATTTCGGGCCGCGTTTGCACGAGGAACGTGCCAAGCGGGGCATCGGTTTTTTCCGGGGGAATCTGATCGAGCAGCGTCCGGTCTGCCATGCCCACAAGGATTCCGGAGTCGACAACCGGATAGGCGCGGTACTTCTGCTGTGCCCCGAAATAGTCCCGGAGCACCTCGGCGACCGTCGTTTTCGCGTCGATCGTTTCGATGGTGCGAGTCATGACCTCGTCGACATAATGTCTCTCGAGTGGATCGATGCTGTACTCGCGATAAATGTGATAGCCGCGGCGGGCAATTTTTTCGGTCAGAATTGAGCGGCGCATGAGAAGGACCGTAAAACCATAGGCGACCGCGGCGGCCGCCAGCAGGGGAAGCAGGGCATTTGCGTCGCCCGTCAGTTCGAATGCGAATACTGCTGCCATCACGGGCGCGCGCATCATGCCGCCGAGCGCCGCGGCCATGAAAATGAGCGGCCAGACCGCGGGCTCGCCTCCGGGCATGTACGGGGCGGCAACGGCGCCGACGCCTGCGCCCATCATCAGCAAGGGAGCCAGTACGCCACCCGATGTGCCCGAGGCCAGCGCGATCACCCAGATGATCGCCTTGACCAGGACGATCGCGATCACGACCTGCACAGCAAGGTGGTTTTGCAGCAGGTCTCCGATCACGTCGTATCCGACGCCGAGCGTGCGCGGCTGACAGTATCCGCCGATACCGACTGCGATTGCGCCCAATGCCGGCCACCACATCCAGTGGATCGGCAGCCTGCCGAACATATCCTCGACCTTGTAGAGCACCGTGGACAATCCCCAGGACAGCGCACCGGCGATCAATCCCGCAATGGCCGACGACACGAGACCGATCGGACCGAGCGGTAACGTATGCAGCGGAAACAAAGGTCCGCTTCCCAACAGCAATGGCCGGGTGAAGCCTGCCACGGCACACGCGATGGCGACCGGCAAGAGGCTGCGAGGCCGGAGTTCGAATAGCAAAAGCTCGATGGCGAGCAGCACGGCCGCAACCGGCGTGCCGAACACCGCGGTCATGCCGGCGACCGCGCCCGCAACCAGCAGCGTCTTCCTTTCGGCACTCGACAGATGGAAGTATTGAGCAATGAGCGAACCGATCGCTCCGCCTGTCATGATGATCGGGCCTTCCGCGCCAAAGGGGCCGCCGCTGCCGATCGCGATCGCCGACGCGAGCGGCTTGAGGATCGCCACTTTGGGCGACATCTTGCTCTTTCCGAACAGAATTGCTTCGATGGCCTCGGGTATGCCATGGCCGCGAATCTGTTCCGAACCGAACCGGGCAATCAACCCCACCAGCAGGCCGCCAATCACCGGAGCCGCCACGACGAACAGTCCAAGCGTGTTCTGCGACGGTGAATGATTCGCCGTGGATATCGTGTGGAAGAAGAACAGATTCGTGAACAGGCGGATAAGGTGCAGCAGAAAATCGGCGACGACGGCGCTCAACGCTCCGCCAACCGCCGCGATGGCACTGATACGCAGAAGTCGGACATCTGTTGCGAAATCGCCCTTGTGTTCGCTCATGGTTCCCTTTGCTTGACGGCCGAAGATCTATAACGCCCGGGGCGTATATATATCACAATGTGATGTATTGCGCTAAATAGTTACGAGTCTGTCCTTTCCCCGTCACCGGGCCGATCTTTCAGGACGCATACAGGCCCGCCAAATACGATCTTCAACATCTGCAGATCCGGCGGCGGTGCCTTGTAACCGCGCTCCTCGAATTCATACTTGAAAACGCTATCCACAGGCCGCCTTGGAGCTAGCGAAAACCCTGGCCAAATCGTCCTTCCACGTCCGAATGCAACTGGTATGATGACATCATGACGCCATAAGTGACGAGTGCGATAACAAGAAGAACGCGCCTGTCCAGAGCGACTGGTTTTGCAGTGCACAGACGTTTACACAGGAGACAAACGATGAAGGCCTCAAAACACTGGCTCGCGCTGGCGGCAGCCACGATTACCCTTTTCACCGCGGCGGGGGCTGCTGAAGCGGCCAGCCTGATCGCCATCATTACGCCCTCGCACGACAACCCGTTCTTCAAGGCCGAAGCGGATGCCGCGAATGCGCGCGCCAAAGCGCTTGGCTACGACACGATCGTCCTCGTGCATGACGACGATGCGAACAAGCAGTCGAATCTGGTCGACACCGCCATCGCGCGCGGCGCCAAGGCCATCATTCTCGACAACGCGGGCTCCGAAGCATCGATCGCAGCGGTGCGCAAGGCGAAGGCGGCGGGCATTCCGTCGTTCCTGATCGATCGCGAAATTAACGCGACAGGCATCGCCGTTTCGCAGATCGTATCGAACAACTATCAGGGTGCGCAGCTTGGAGGCCGCGCATTCGTCAAGGCGCTCGGCGAGAAAGGTAACTACGTCGAGCTCGTTGGGCGCGAAGCCGATATCAACGCGGGTATCCGTTCGAAGGGCTATCACGATGTGATCGACCAGTTCCCGAACATGAAGATGGTCGAGCGGCAATCGGCCAACTGGAGCCAGACGGAAGCGTTTAGCGTCATGGAGACCATTCTGCAGAGCCACCCGGATATCAAGGGCGTGATCGCGGGCAACGATACGATGGCCATGGGGGTATCGGCTGCACTGAAGGCCGCGAAACGCAGCGACGTGATCGTGGTCGGCTTCGACGGCAGCAATGACGTTCGCGACGCAATCATGCGCAATGACATTCGGGCGACAGTCCTGCAACCGGCCGCGCTGGCTGCAACAGAAGCTGTAGAGCAGGCAGACAAATATATGAAGACCGGTTCGACCGGCAAGCCTGAAAAACAGTTGATCAACTGCTCATTGATTACCAAAGCGAACGCCGGCAAGCTCGACATGTTTGCCCTGCGCTAAAGGCAGGCCCCTGGGGGTGGAACGCCTCCAGGTTCTCATCCGGCGTAGAGCGAGGACATTCATGAGAGCTTCTGTATGCGCGGCGGTCCTGCTGGTCGCGAACTGTGCGCTGTCCGGTTGCAAACTCGTCAAGAACGACCCCCAGACGGCCAAAGGTCCACGCGATGCCTATGCGTCGGCGGGCTATGATCCGAACGCGATGGTCGCTTCGATGTGGAGCACGAAAGTGGTGCCCGACGTCGAGAAGCGCGCGACCGATATCAGGGTACTGCTGGACGCGATCAAAACCGATCCCGACGCGGCCGGCAGGAAGTACGGCTATCGCGGCAAGGACGACGGCGCCCCGTGGAATTTCCCGACGAAGGTGCACGGTACGATCGTGTCGGTCGACACCAATTCGAGTCAGGGAACCGTCGGCGTCGATACCGACGGCGATGGCAAGGCCGACGTCATCGTCGACATCGGCCCGACTGTGCTGGGCACGACCCTGCGCGATTCGCTCGACTTCCTCTCGTTCACGGATTTCCGCAATCAGATCGAGTACGCCAGGTTCGGGACCGCACTCAACGCATATGCCGTAGCGCGTGTGATGAAACCGTTACCGCGCGACAGGCTCAACGGACAGACGATTACGGTGACTGGCGCTTTCTCCTATGACAGCTCCAGTGACCAGCCGGAAGTGGTTCCGCTAGCGCTCGCGCTCGGGAGCAAACCATGAGCGCAATCCTCGCGAAAAGCGACGCCACGGACGACATCATCCTTCAGGTCGAAGGCGTGACGAAGATGTACCCGGGCACCGTCGCGTTGAAGGACGTGAACTTCGATGTACGACGCGGCGCTGTCAACGTGCTGGTGGGCGAAAACGGCGCCGGAAAATCGACGCTGATGAAAATCATCGCCGGCGCGGAGCAACCCGGCTCTGGGCGGTTGCTGCTCGATGGCGAGCCCATTGAACTGACAAGCAGTTCCGACGCGTTGCGGCATGGCATCGGCATCGTGTTTCAGGAGTTGAACCTGTTCCCGAATCTGTCGATTGCCGAAAACGTCTTCATTGCGCACGAAATCACACGCGGGCGCATCGACATCGACGCCGGCGCGCAACGTCGCACAGTGCGCGAGTTGCTGAAGCGGCTCGAACTCGACGTCAGTCCGGATACGCTGGTTGAGGACCTGCGCATCGGGCAGCAGCAACTGGTCGAAATCGCCAAGGCGCTGGCTCATGACGCGCGCATCCTGATCCTCGACGAACCGACTTCCGCGCTGAGCGCGGCCGAGGTCGAGGTGCTGTTTCAGGTGATCGCGGATCTGAAGTCACAGGGCGTTGCCATCGTCTATATCTCGCATCGGCTCGAAGAGCTGATCCGTATCGGCGACTACATCACGGTGCTGCGCGATGGCCGTATCACCGGCAATCAGCCGATGGACCAGGTGGATGTGCCGTGGATCGTGCGGCAGATGGTCGGGCGTGAGACGAAAGATTTTTCCCGCCCGATCGGACACGAGCGAGGCGGCGAGGTGTTGACCGTGCACGATGTGTCGCTGCCGCGCAAGGGAACGGGCCTGCTGGTGGACCACGTGTCGCTGTCGCTGCACGCGGGCGAGATTGTCGGCATCTACGGGCTGATGGGAGCGGGGCGCTCCGAACTGTTCGAATGCGTCCTCGGCTGCCATCCGCATGCCACGGGCGACGTGGTGCTCGACGGCAAGCCGCTGAACGGCAAGGCGATTGCAAAGCGCGTGGCCGACGGTCTTGCGCTGATCCCCGAGGACCGTAAAGCCGACGCGTTGCTGCCGATTCTATCGATCGGCAGCAACATGACGCTGTCGAGCCTCGCCGGTTTCGCGCGGGGTTTTCATATCCTGCGCCAGCGCGAGCAAAACGCCATTACGCGTTTTATCCGGGACCTGGCGATCAAGGTGGCCGACGCGTACCTGCCTGTCAGTTCGCTCTCCGGCGGCAACCAGCAAAAGGTGATCATCGCGCGCGCATTGATGACGGCGCCGAAGGTATTGCTGATGGACGAGCCGAGCCGCGGCATCGACGTAGGCGCGAAGGCGGACATCTTCAAGGTGATGCGGGACCTCGCTGTCAAAGGGCTCGGTATCCTGTTCGTCACGTCCGATCTCGAAGAGGTGATGGCGCTGTCCGACCGCATTCTGGTGATGTCGAACGGCCGTATCACGGCCGAATTCGATGCAGCCGGGGCGACGCAGGACGCGCTTGTCGCGGCATCGGCGATCGGACACCGCGTGGACATGCATGAAGCCGGGCAAGTTGCCGCTGCCTGATCTGGCGCGACGCATGCCGGCCTGACCGTATTAATGGAGATCCCGTTCATGACCCTGGCCATAAAAAGCGCTGCACCCGGTGCGAATTTCGGAGAAGCGCCGCTTCTAGTCCTGCTCAAGCTGCGGACGTTCATCGCGCTCTTTGCGGTCGTTATTTTCTTTTCGTTCGCGGCGCATAATTTTCTCAGCATCGAGAACATGCTGATCATGTCGCGTCACGTAGCGCTCAACGCGTTCCTCGCGATCGGCATGACGTTCGTCATCGTGACCGGCGGCATCGATCTGTCGGTCGGCTCGATTGTCGGTCTTTCGGGGATGGTGGCGGGCGGCCTGATTCTGAACGGCATTCCGGTCGGCAGCAGCTACACCCTTTACCTCAGCGTGCCCGAGGTGATCTGCGTCGCGCTGCTATCGGGTGTCGCGGTCGGCGCGTTGAACGGTCTGCTGATCACCCGCCTGAACGTCGCGCCGTTCATCGCCACACTCGGCACGCTGTATATCGCGCGCGGCGCGGCGCTGCTGTCATCGGGTGGCGAGACGTTTCCCAACCTCACGGGCAATCCGGATTACGGCACGACAGGTTTTCCGATCCTTGGCAGCGCGTCCATCCTCGGCATCCCTTTGACGGTCTGGCTGCTGGTCGTAGTCGGCGTATTCGCGGCCTATCTTGCGGCACGCACGCCGCTTGGGCGGCAGATCTATGCGATCGGCAGCAACGAGCGCGCGGCGCAACTCTCCGGTGTGCGCGTCAATCGCGTGAAGATGTTCGTCTACATGTTCTCGGGCTTTTGCGCGGCGATCGTCGGGCTGATCATTTCATCCGAACTGGTTGCGTCGCATCCGCTGAGCGGCGAGACATTCGAACTCAACGCGATCGCGGCGGCCGTGCTGGGCGGAACGTCGATGTCGGGCGGCCGGGGCCGGATCGGCGGCACGATCATCGGTGCATTCGTGATCGGCATTCTGTCCGACGGGCTTGTGATGATGGGCGTCAGCTCGTTCTGGCAGACGGTCATCAAGGGTGTGGTGATCGTGGCGGCGGTGGTCGTCGACCAGGTACAGCGGCGGGTACAGCAACGCTTCGCCTTGCAGAAGCAGGCCGCGACGGGAGCATGAACGATGAACGCAAAAAACGCGGGGGCGAAGCGCTTCAGGGGCGGGTTGACCGGATGCGGGTTCTTCTCGCGAAACCATCTGCATGCCTGGCAGGACATCGACACCGCTGAAATCGTCGCGCTGTGCGACGCGGATAGCGAGCGGTTACAGGCAACCGGGCAGGCGTTCGGTATCGAGCGTTTATACACGGACGCAGCGGCGATGTTGAGCGCGGAGAAACTGGATTTCGTCGACATCGCCACGACCGCGCCGAGCCACCGCCTGCTCGTCGAAATGGCGGCACATGCAGGCGTCGCGACGATCTGCCAGAAGCCGTTCGCGTTGACACTAGCCGATGCACGCGCGATGGTTGCCGCGTGCGATCAGGCCGGTGTGCCGTTGATGGTCCATGAGAACTTTCGCTGGCAGCCTGCCATTCAGGCCGTGGGCCGCGCGCTTCAAGACGGTCTGATTGGCGCGCCGTTCTGGGGCAGGGTATCGTTTCGTTCAGCGTTCGACGTGTTCAGCGGACAACCGTATCTCGCGCGGAACGAGCGCTTCATCGTCGAAGATCTTGGCATTCATGTCCTCGATATTGCACGGTTCCTGTTTGGCGACGTCGAACGCCTCAGTGCGACCACCTCGCGGGTGAATCCTGCAATCGCCGGTGAAGACGTCGCGACGATTCTGCTGACGCATGAGTCCGGCGTGACGAGCGTGGTGGACTGCAGCTATGCATCGCGGCGCGTGCAGGAGCTGTTTCCGCAGACGTTGATCGAAGTGGATGGTGCGGACGGCACGCTGCGATTGTCGGCGGACTATCAACTGGAGATCCACAACCGTGACGGCACGCACAGGCAAACCGTGACGCCGCCGCCGTTGGCGTGGGCATCCGCGCCCTGGGAGGCCATTCAGGGCAGCGTCCTGAACATTCAGCGGCACTGGATCGAATGCCTTCGCAATGGATGCGAACCGGCGACGAGCGGCCGCGACAATCTGAAGACACTCACGCTGGTCGAAGCAACTTATCTTTCCGCGCGCGAAGGTCGAACGGTGACGTTGAAGTCGCTCGAAGAAGAAGCGACCGTGGACACGTCCGGTTCGTTGAGCGCGGTGTCGCGATGAATGATCGTGAGACCGCGCTCGCGCACGTGTATTACGGCACCTCGCAGATCGAAGCGCAAGGGCAGACTCTGGCGACCGGACCGTGGTCCACGATGCTCGTCGACGGCGCGTTGCGCGATATCCGTTATCGGGGCACCGAAGTCATACGGGCGATCGCCTGGCTCGTGCGCGACCGGGATTGGGGCACCTGCCGGCCCGTGATACGCGACATCGAAGTCGACTCGCATGCGGAACGCTTCCGTGTCTCGTACACCGCCGAATGCACGAATCCCGACGGCCACGTCCTGACCTGTGCGGTCACGATTGATTGCGACGCTGACGGCGCGCTCGAATTCCGCGCGCGCGCGACGGCGCAAACCGACTTTCTTGCCGCGCGCTGCGGCTTCGTGGTTCTGCATCCGGTCGACGGCGTGGCGGGCGCGGCGGCGCGCGTCGGGCATGGCGACGGCACGGTCGACGCGTCGTCGTTTCCCGCATTGATCGATCCGTGGCAACCGTTCAAGGACATCCGCACGATCGAGCATTCGCCTGCGTCAGGGCTGAACGTACGCTGCTCTTTCACGGGTGACGTCTTCGAAATGGAAGACCAGCGCAACTGGTCGGACGCGTCGTTCAAGACTTACTCGCGGCCGCTCGAACTGCCGTGGCCCTATACGATGGACGCGGGCTCGACGCACGAGCAGTCGGTGCGTCTTCAGATCGAAGCCGCGCGGGAGCAATCGCCCGCGTTGCCGGCAGTGCCGCATCGGGAATGCAAAGTCCTGATCGACCTGCACGGCATGAACGAACCCATGCCCGCTCTCGGCGTCGCGATTGCACCCGATGAGATCGACGCGGCGTTTGCGAATCTGCCGTTGCTGGCCGAACTCGCGCCGCAGCAACTGACGCTGCACTTCGATCCGCTCGCCGGTCACGGTCAGGCGGAGCTCGACCGGTTCGCGCAATTCCAGCGTCGCGCCGGGATTGCGGCCGTGCTTGAATGCGCGCTGCCCGGCGTCGGCGCTCCTGAAGAGGAATTGCAATCGATTGCGGTACAGATCCGGCAGGCCGGGCTCGCGTTGACCGGCATCGTCGTCAGTCCGTCCGTACACCGGCAGTCGAATCCGCCGGGGAGCAGCAGCCCGCCGTGCCCGTCGCTGGACGATGTGTACCGCGCCTGCCGTCGGGCGTTTCCGGATTTGCGTCTGGGCGGCGGGATGCTGAGTTACTTCACGGAACTCAACCGGAAGCGGCCGCCACTGGATCGGGTCGATTGGGTCACGCATGCAACCTGTCCAATCGTTCACGCAGCCGACGATCGCAGCGTAATGGAAACGCTGGAGGCGATCCCGCATATAACGCGCTCGTGTCGCGCGTTGATCGGCACGCAGCCGTATGCGATCGGACCGGTATCGATCGGCATGCGACAGAACCCGTATGGTTCGCGCGTGATGCCCAATCCGCAAGGTGCGCGCGTGGCGATGGCCGGTGACGACCCACGTCAGCGCGGTCTGTTTGGCGCCGCCTGGCTGGCGGGTTATGCGATGGCGCTGGAAGGCGCCGCGCTCGAGTGTCTAACTCTCGGCGCGTTGACAGGACCGCGTGGGCTGGCCGGTGGGCTGGCCGATAGCGCCACGGATCCGGCGCGCTACCCGGTATTTCATGTCGCGGCTGCGCTGGCGCGGATGGCGGGTAGAAGCCGGTTGCAGTGCCGCTCCGAAAGACCTCGGGACGTTGCGTGCTTCGGGGCGCGGGACGCCGGGGGACGCCTGCGCCTGATCATCGCCAATCTGACGCCGGAGAAACGCACGGTGCGGCTGGATTCCGGTTGCGGGAACAGGATGGGTGAACTGGGCGTCGCGACGCTCGACGAATCGTCGGCGGCGAAGGCGCGCGTCGGGCGCGTACTGGCGGACCCCATCAGCACCGGGTGCGACACCTTCGCCCTCGATCCATTTGCCTGCGTCCAGATCGCTTCCGGGCTGACACCTTTTGGACGGGATTTCCCGCCATACGAAGCCCGACGTTCATCTTCCTGACCGGCTGTCGACGTCAACGCGAAAACGCGTGATGGCGGAACGACCGATGCCCGCTTTTCTTGCTGATGAAACTTACTTGGTGAATACCCCAGTGTCTAAATTTCAAGCATGATGGTCTACTCATCATACCAGTTCATCACATGAGTGATGTGCACGAAAGGCGGCCAGCCTGGAGGATGTGAGATGCAAACCGTACCTGTGGATCCCATCGAACGATCGGCCATACGCAAGGTGTCGATCCGGCTGGTGCCGTTCGTGGCGTTGATGTTCTTTATCAATTTTCTCGACCGCACGGCGATCTCGTTCGCCGGTCCGAACGGCATGACGAAGGATCTCGGCTTGAGCGCCGCGCAGTTCGGGCTCGCAGCCGGCGTGTTTTTCATCGGCTACATCGTGCTGGAAATTCCGAGCAACCTCGCCTTGCACAAGTTCGGCGCCCGTCGCTGGCTGGCGCGGATCATGGTGTCGTGGGGCATCGTCGCGCTGCTGTTCACGTGGGTCAGCAGCATTCCCGGTCTGTACACGTTGCGTTTCCTGCTCGGCGTCGCCGAGGCGGGATTTTTCCCGGGCGCCATCCTGTTCCTCAGCATGTGGGTGCCCGCGCGATATCGCAGCCACATCCTCGCGCTCTTCTACCTGGCGCAACCGCTGACGATCGTGATCGGTGCGCCCGTCGCCGCCTTGCTGATCGAGGCGCATGGCGTGCTCGGGCTCGCGGGCTGGCGTGTGATGTTCTTCGGTGTCGCTGTGCCGGCCATCGTGATCGGCGTCGTGGCATGGTTTTATCTGGCTGACCGTCCATCGCAGGCGCGCTGGCTGACACCCGCCGAGAAAACCTGGCTCACCGCCGAACTCGAAGCGGAGGAGCGCGTCCGCGCCGACGCTTCCACACCGCACTCGATGCATGCGTTTGCCGCGCTCAGAAGCGGCCGCGTCTGGATGTTCGCGCTGATGTATTTCGGCCTGATCTACGGTCTCTACGCGCTGGCATTTTTCCTTCCGACGATCATCGGCGGCTTCGAAGGCCAGTTCGGCACGCATTTCAACGTGTTCCAGAAAGGCTTGATCACGGCCATTCCGTATCTGCCCGCCGCAATCGCACTGTTTTTCTGGAGCCGCAACGCGACGAAACACGGCGTACGTGCCTGGCACATCGGTGTGCCGGCGCTGATCGGCGCGGCGAGCATCCCGGTCGCGCTGTACATGCAATCGCCGGCGGCCACCGTCGCGGTGATCACCGTCACCGCTTGCGCGATCTTTTCCGCGCTGCCGAACTTCTGGGCACTGCCCGCGCGTTTCCTGTCCGGCGCCGCCGCCGCCGCGGGCATTGCGCTGATCAACACCATCGGCAATCTCGCGGGCTTCGTCGCGCCGTATCTGACTGGCGCAGTCAAGGACGCCACGGGTTCCTATCACATGCCCATGTTTGTCGTCGGCGCACTGATGCTGGTTAGCGCGGGACTCGCTTTCGCGTTCTGCAGTAACTCGCGGCTGCAGCAATCCGGCGACGGCGCTGCACCTGCGGCGCTCGAACCCCAATCGCATTCAGGCTAGCTGTCGCGCATTTCAATGAATCCATGCAAGGAGGTCGCACCATGAAAGAAAAGATCGCACTGTTCGGCGCTGGCGGAAAGATGGGCTTTCGCCTCACCAGCAACCTGTTGAAGTCCGACTACCGCGTCGCCCACGTCGAGGTGAGCGAGGCAGGACAGAAGCGCCTCAAGGAAGAATTGAACGTCGAGTGCGTATCGGTCGATGCAGCGCTCGACGGCGCGCAAGTGGTGATTCTCGCCGTACCTGACACGCTGATCGGCAAGCTCAGTCACGAGATCGCGCCGAAGCTGCCGGCGGGCACGATGGTGATGACGCTCGATGCCGCGGCGCCGTTCGCAGGTCATCTGCCAAAGCGCGACGACCTGACGTATTTCGTCGCGCACCCGTGTCATCCGCTGATCTTCAACGACGACGCCGATCCCAGGGCGCGCCGCGATTTCTTTGGGGGCGCGTATGCGAAGCAGTCGATCACCAGCGCGCTGATGCAAGGTCCGGAAGCAGCGTTCGATCTCGGTGAAGATGTGGCGAAGGTGATCTACGCGCCGATTCTTCGCTCGTATCGACTGAGTGTCGACCAGATGGCATTGCTCGAACCCGGGCTGTCGGAAACGGTCTGCGCGACGCTGCTGTACGTGATGCGCGAAGCGATGGACGAGACCGTGAAGCGAGGCGTGCCCAGGGAAGCCGCGCGCGACTTTCTGCTCGGCCACATGAACATCCTGAGCGCGGTGATCTTCAACGAAATTCCCGGCGCGTTCTCCGATGCGTGCAACAAGGCGATCGAATTCGGCAAGCCGCGGCTGATGCGCGACGACTGGAAGAACGTGTTCGATCATGCGGAGATCGCCGAGAGTATTCGCCGGATTACCTGACAGACCGGAGAACCATGCCTGCATGCTGATTTATGAACAGGGACTGATATCGTGAGCGAACGTATCCACGCCACTTACTGGCTCGAAACGGGCGATGATCCACAGCGCGCCGCCGACGTGATTGCCGGCGAACAGTCGAGCGGCACCTTCGTCGCGCTGCCCAACGAAACGCCGGAACTGAAGGCCCGTTCGGGCGCGCGTGTCGAGCGCCTCACCGTGCTGGAGACGGTTGGCGCGCCGAGCCTGCCGGGTGGAATCGCGTCGGACACGTACACGCGTTGCACGCTCGAACTGTCGTGGCCGATCGGGAACATCGGTCCATCGTTGCCGAATCTGATGTCCACGATTGCCGGCAATCTGTTCGAGTTGCGCCAGGTGTCGGGCCTGCGTCTGACTGAGCTCAGACTGCCGCCGTCGTTCGCGGCGGCCTATCCGGGGCCGGCGTTCGGTATCGAAGGCACGCGGCGGCTGAGCGGCGTGACCCACGGACCGTTGATCGGCACGATCATCAAACCGAGCGTGGGCCTGTCGGCGGCGGAGACCGCGCAGCAGGTGCGCGAACTCGTCGCGGGCGGCATCGACTTCATCAAGGACGACGAGTTGCAGGCGGATGGTCCGCATTGTCCGTTCGACGAGCGCGTGCGGGCGGTCATGCGCGTGGTCAACCGGGAGGCGGATCGCACCGGCAAGAAGGCGATGGTCGCGTTCAATCTGACCGGCGACCTGGACCAGATGCGTCGTCGCCACGATCTCGTGCTGGCCGAGGGCGGGACGTGCGTGATGGCGGTGCTGAACTCCGTCGGCCTCGTCGGTCTGCATGAACTGCGTCGCCACTCGCAATTGCCGGTTCACGCGCATCGCGCCGGCTGGGGGTATCTGTCGCGCTGCCCGGAACTCGGCTGGGACTACGCGCCGTGGCAAATGATCTGGCGTCTTGCCGGTGCCGACCATTTGCATGTGAACGGACTGCGCAACAAGTTCAGCGAACCCGATGACAGCGTGATCGCCGCCGCGCGCGCGGTGCTCGCGCCGGTGATGCCCGAAGCGCCGATGCCGGCGATGCCCGTCTTCAGTTCGGGACAGACCGGCCTGCAGGCAGCGGACACGTACGCCGCGATCGGCTGCGCCGATCTGATTCATACAGCCGGCGGCGGCATTTTCGGTCATCCCGGCGGCGTGGCGGCAGGCGTCGAGGCGTTGCGCGAGGCATGGGTCGCGGCCATCGCAGGGGTGCCGCTGAAGCAGCATGCTGCACGTCATCCCGCACTGAACGCCGCGCTGGAGTTCTGGAAATGAACGGAACGAGCGAGGCGACGTGGCCCGATGGGCTGCTGCTCGCGTATTACGGTGACGACTTCACCGGGTCGACGGACGCGATGGAGGCCATGTCGGCCGCCGGCGTGCCGACGGTGCTGTGTCTGCAACAGCCCACGCGCGAGTTGCTGGCGCGATTTCCAGAAGTTCGATGCGTGGGCATGGCCGGCTCTTCACGTGGACGTTCGACCACCTGGATGGACGACGAACTGCCAGAGGCATTTGCAAGCCTTGCCGCGCTCGGTGCGCCGATCCTGCAATACAAGGTTTGCTCGACGTTCGATTCGTCCCCGGAGGTCGGGTCGATCGGCCGCGCGATCGACATCGGCGTGAAGCATATGCCCGGAAGCTGGTCGCCGATGGTGGTGGGTGCGCCGCGCCTGAAGCGTTATCAGATGTTCGGCAACCTGTTTGCCGCGGTCGATGGTGCCGGCTACAGACTCGACCGGCATCCGACGATGTCACGGCATCCCGTCACGCCGATGAACGAGGCCGATCTTCGCCTGCATCTCGCGAGGCAGACAGCGCGCCGCATCGAACTGATCGACATGATCCAGCTTCGCGGCAGCGATATCGACACCCGGGTGCGCGCACTGAGCGCAGCCGACACGCCGGTGGCACTGATCGACGTGCTCGACGAAGAGACGCTGGCGGCGGCGGGCCGTTTGATCTGGGAGCAGCGCGGTGAAGGGATCTTTACGGCGGCGTCGTCGGGCTTGCAATACGCGCTTGCGGCGTACTGGCGAGCGTGCGGCCTGTTACCGCCGACGCCATCGCTACCCGTCGCCGGACCCGTTCAGGCGATTGCTGTAGCAAGCGGCAGCTGCTCGCCGGTGACGGCCGCGCAGATCGGCTGGGCGCGCGCGCACGGTTTTCACGCGGAGCGCCTGGATTTGCACAGGGCGCTCGATCCGCGCGATGGCGCCGCGGAGATCGAACGCGTCGTGACGGCGGCCGGACAGGCGTTGACTCAGGGGATCAGCACGATCGTGCATAGCGCCGAGGGGCCGGACGATCCGGCGGTAACCGGCTTCGACGCCATTGCATCGTCAGCACGGCTTGCGCGCCACGACGCGGCGCGCATGGTCGGGCACGCATTGGCGGAGGTGATGCGGCGGCTGCTCGACCGCTTCGATCTGCCGCGTGTAGTGGTCGCGGGTGGCGACAGCTCGGGCGAAGTGGCAGGCGCGCTCGGTATCGATGCGCTGAGCGTCGTGGCAGGACTTGCGCCAGGCGCCCCTCTGTGTCGCGCGTGGTCCGCCGAGGCGCGGCGCGATGGTCTGCAAATCGTGCTGAAAGGCGGCCAGCTGGGCGATGCGGCATTCTTTGGCGCAGTCAGGGAAGGGCGGGTGTCGGGGGCGTGACGTCGGGACGCGTGTCGAAACAGCGAACGGTTGCGCCGCGGCCAGTGGTCTTGCGGTGTCACGCTCACCGTTCGCCTGGCACGCTTCCATCTGTCGGGTGGTCCGTGGTAAGGTCATTACACCACCTGTTTTATGCGGACATGTTATGGCTGAGATCATTCAGCGTCGAAAGCTGTATCAGGAAGTTGTCGACCGGCTCATGGAGCGCATCCGCTCGGGCGAAATTGCGCCGGGCGCCCAGCTTCCATCCGAGCGGGAGTTGATGGAAATTTACGGGGTAGGCAGGCCGGCTATCCGCGAAGCGCTGCAAACGCTGGAGCGCTCCGGCATCGTCGAGATCGTCCACGGTGAGCGCGCGAGGGTCGTCGTTCCCACGGCAGACCGGCTGATCGCGCAGGTTGCCGGCGGCGCGATGCATCTGCTGCGCAGCCATCCCGACATGCTGGTCCACCTGAAAGAGGCGCGCGTCTTTCTCGAGATGGGTACTGCGCGTATGGCGGCGGAGCGGGCAACGGAGGAAGACGTCGCCCGGCTGCAACTCAGTGTCGCCCGGCACCGCGCTTCAATGGTCAATCTCGAGGAGTTTATCGAGCGGGACATGGCGTTTCATCGCGAGATCGCGTTGATCAGCGGCAATCCGATTTTTCCGTCGATTGTCGAATCGCTGTTTCGCTGGGCGGGAGAGTACTACCAGCCGCTAGTGCGCGCGCCGGGTGCCGAGGAATTAACGTTGTCGGAGCATCAGCGAATCGTCGATGCGATCGCGAAACATGATGGCGACGGCGCGGCTGAAGCGATGCGTGCGCATTTGAATCGCGCAAACGACTTGTACCGGATTCTCAGCCGCGCGTAAATGTCGGACTGCGACACCATCGCAAACCTCACACCGCTTCCTTCACAGCCCGCAGGAACTGCTGCGTCCGTTCATGCCGGGGCGCGCTGAAGAACTGTTGCGGCGGACCCTGTTCGATGATCTTGCCCTGCGAGAAAAAGCACACACGGTCCGCGAATTCACGCGCGAAGCCCATCTGGTGCGTGACCATCAGCATCGTCAGATCGTGCTCGCTGCCGAGCCGCCGGATCACGTTCAGCACTTCGCCGCACAGTTCAGGATCGAGCGCCGACGTTACTTCGTCGAATAGCATCACCTTCGGCCGCATCGCCAGCGCGCGGGCAATCGCCACGCGCTGCTGCTGACCGCCGGATAGCTGCGATGGATAGTGATTGCATTTGTCCTCGAGGCCGACGAGCGCGAGCAGGTCGCGGGCGCGCCCAGTCGCTTCCTTGCGTGAGAGCCCCAGTACCTGAATCGGCGCTTCGATCGTATTGGCGAGTGCCGTCATGTGCGGAAACAGATTGAAGCTCTGAAACACCATGCCGATCTTGCTGCGCACGCGCCGTAGATGTTTGACCGAGGCCGGCACCAGCACGCCGTTCCTGCGCATGTGCGTGAGCGGTTCGCCGTCCACTTCGATCATGCCGTCGGTCAGCGGATCGAGCGTCATCAACACGCGCAACAGGGTCGATTTTCCTGAACCGCTCGGGCCGATGATCGCCACTTTCTCATTGCGGCCGACTTCCAGATCGAGTTCGTCGAGTACCGTCAGCGCACCGTAGCGCTTCGTCACGCCGGTAAAGCGCACCATCGGCGCATCGCCTCGCGCACCGGTCTGCGACTCAAGTACGGCGGCGGGATCGTCTCGTTTCATTGGGTTCTCCACGGATGGATCCGGATGCGAAGGGGGGTGAGCATCGAGGGCATCAAGGTCGGTCTTCATGGTCACGGCAGCCTCAATCCGTTTTCAAGCCGTCGCACGAGTTGCGCGAAGCTCACGCTGATCAGCAGGAAGAAGATGCCCGCCAGCGTGATCGGTTCCAGATAACGAAACGTTTCCGAGCCGATGTTCTTGGCCTGCTGCATCAATTCGACCACGGTGATCGCGGACAGCACGGGCGTGTCCTTGAACATCGCCACCAGATAATTGCCGAGTGCCGGAATCACCGCGCGAATCGCCTGTGGCAGGATCACGCCGCTATAGGTGCGCCACGGCGACAGCGACAGCGCGCACGCCGCTTCCCACTGGCCGCGCGCCACGCCGTTCAGGCCGGCGCGATACACCTCGGACGTGTAGCACGCATAGTGCAGCGCGATACCGATCGTACCCGCGGTCAGCGCGGACATCGTGATGCCGTACACAGGCAGCACATAGAACAGCACATAGACCTGAATGAGCAAGGGCGTGCTGCGAATGAATTCGACGACGAACCCGACGGTCCGCGCCAGCGGTTTGATCGGGCTGCGCCGCAGCACCGCGAACACGAGTCCGAGCACCAGCGCGACGGAGAAACCGATCAACGTGATGAGGATCGTGTACATCGACGCGTGCAGCAGGGCGGGCAGAATCCGTACTGCGTAATGCAGATCGAAGAAGCTGTTCATCGAACGGCCCTCTGATTGATGCCATGACTCACACGGCGTTCGAAATACCGCATCAGTGTGGCGAGAATCTGCGCGAGCACGAAGTAGATGAGCAGCGTGAGCGTGAAAATCTGCGCGGTCCTGAAGGTGGCCTCATCGAGTTGCCGGGCGCGGAACGTCAGGTCCGACAGCGTGATCAGCGACACCAGCGAGGTGCCCTTGAGCAGCTCGATCATCAGATTGGTGGCGGGCGGCAGCGCGTTGATCATTGCTTGCGGCAGGATGATGCGGCGCATCCGGGTCAGTGGCGACAGGTTGAGCGCGAGCGCCGCCTCGAACTGGGCGCCCGGCACCGAGCGCAGCGCGCCACGCAGGATTTCCGAGCCGTACGCGCCGTAGTGCAGACCGAGTCCGACGATCGCGACGGTAAACGGCGTCATCTCGATCCGGAACGGCGGCAGGGGCAGCACGAAGAAAAACCAGAACAGTTGCACGAGCAACGAGGTGCCGCGAAAGGTCTCGACATAGGCGTTGCCGAGCCAGCGCAGCGGTGCCCACGGCGCGAGCTTCGCGGCCGTCCCGACGAACGCCATGGCGATGGCGAGCACGGTGCTGCACGCGGCGATCCCGATCGTGACGAGGGTGCCCTGGAGCAGCAGGGGAAACAGTTCACGCATGGCGGTTCCTCGCTTGCATGACGGCGCGCGCGGTTGCGCGCGCCTTAAGCTTCATGACCGGCCTTCGATACCACGTTGCCGATGAGCCGGGCGTGTAGCGGGCTACTACTTGCCGCAGATGTCCGCGGCGGTACGCGTCGTCAGATTCGATCTGTCGAAGCCGAACGGGGCGACCGTTTGCAGATGGTCGGGCGTGCCGAGCCATGCGTGCAATTGCTTGTCGACCGCATCGCGCAGATCGGTGTCCTCGGGACGGAACGCGAGCGCGCCGTAGCCGGTGTGCTTCGGATCGTCCGTGAACTTTGCCACCGCTTCGACCTGGCCAGCGTCCTTGGCGGCGAGGCCTTTCATCGTCAACGTCGTACCGGCGGCCGCATCGGCGCGGCGCGCGCGCACGGCCTGCAGTTGCGCGGTGGTGTCGGGCACCTGTATCAGCTGGGCATCTTTCACGCCTGCATCGCGCGAATTGGCGAGCTCGACCGCGCCGGCCATCACGGCCAGCTTCAGGTCGGGCTGTTTGCCGATATCGCCGAAGCTATGCAGATTCTTCGGATTGCCCTTCAGCACGAGCAGCGTGTCCTGGATCTGGTACTGCGGATCGGCGAACGCCACCTGTTTGCAACGCTCCGGCGTGATGTACATGCCGGCGGCGATCACGTCGAAACGGCCCGCGCGCAGGCCCGGAATCAGCGAACCCCATTCGGTCAGCACGCCGTCCACTTTCTTCACGCCCATTTTGGCGAAAATCTTGCGGGCGATCTCCGGCGATTCGCCCGTAACCTTGCCGTCAGGTGTCGTGTAGGCAAACGGCGCTTCGTTTGCATAGCCGATACGCACTTCGCCGGTGCGCTGGATGCGCTGCAACGTCGTTTCCGCCGATGCGCCCTGAGCCTGCGTCACCAGAGCCGCCGCGGCGACGCAGAGCGCTCCCAGCAATCCTGAAGTGTGCTTCGCTTTCATATCGATCCCATTCCGTGGCGTTTGAATGTCGCGGTGCATCATGCGCCGCAGCGGGGTGAAAGGCAGGCGTTGCTGCTGACCGACCCGGCCGGCAGCGCGTCCGTGAATGCAGGATACAAAGCCATATTTTTGTTTGCTAATGCTCTAGGACAATAATTTTCATGCACTGTTTGGCCGCACTATCGGAGCGAGGTATGAATGCGTGACCCGACAACAGCGGAGGGCAGCGGTGATCGAGCAATGGCGGGAAGCCGTGCGTGCGGTGCACGGCGTGGAATCGAAATATAAGCGGCTGGTCAAGGCGATCGCGGGCGACATCGAAAGTGCTGCGTTGCTGGCGGGCGCGCGCCTGCCGCCGCAGCGCGACGTCGCCGGAGAACTGGCGATCAGCGTGCAGACGGTGACTAACGCCTATAAGGAGCTGGAGCGGCAAGGGTTGATCCGTTGCGAGGTGGGGCGCGGCAGCTTCGTGGCGGCGCGCGTCACTGAAACCATGTCGAGCTATATGCTCGATACGGCCGAGCGCTCGGTGGTCGACTTCTCGATCGCGCGGATCATCCATACGCAGGAACACGACGCCATGTGGCGCAAGGTGTGCGCGACGCTCTCGACGCTCGACGACCAGCCCTGGATTCGCGCGTTCCGGCCGATCGCGGGCTTCGAGCATCACCGGCAGGCCGGGATCGCGTGGCTCGCGTCGTTGGGCATGCCGGCTTCGGCGGATACGCTGCTGGTCACGAACGGCGCCGCGCATGGCATCTTTCTGGCGCTGGCTTCGCTGGTGGGACCCGGCGACACGGTGCTGTGCGAAAGCCTCACGGATCACGGCGTGATCGGCTCGGCGAACGTACTGGGCTTCACGTTGAAGGGTCTTGAGATCGACGAGTACGGCATTCACCCCGAACACTTCGAGGAGATGTGCGATAGCGAGCGCATCACGGCCCTTGTCTGCACGCCCACCCTGAACAATCCCACGGTCGCGCTGATGCCCGATTCGCGGCGTCGCGCGATTGCGAAAATCGCCGAGCGCTACGGCGTGTACGTTATCGAGGACGATGTCTACGGTCCCTTGCCGGCAAAAGCCGGCACACCGATTTCGAGTCTGATTCCCGATCTGTCGTTCTATTGCACGAGTTTGACGAAGTCGGTCATGGCCGGTTTGCGGATCGGCTATCTCGCCACTCCGCGGCGGCTCGCGCTACGCGCGGAAAGCGTGCTGCGTGTGAGCAGCTGGATGGCGACGCCGCCGATGGCCGAGGTGGCGACGCGCTGGATCGTCGATGGAACTGCCGCACGGCTCGTGGAAATACAGCGCGAGCTTCTGGGGCGGCGTCAGGCGCAATTGCAGCAAACGCTCGGCAACTATGTGCTCGGCGCGCATCCTCAGGCACTGTCTGCCTGGTTGCGCGTGCCCGACCACTGGCGTACCGACCGTCTGGTGAGGGAACTGCGCAACCGCGATATTGCCGTGACTTCGCCTGATCCATTTCTCGTGCGCGACGCGGACCGGCCGAATGCGGTACGCGTGTGCGTCGGCGCCGAGGTCGGCGAAGAGACCTATAAAAGCGCACTGGAAACGATGCGCGACGTGTTCGAGCAGTACCCGCAGGTGCACGATTTCACCTGACCTCAAGTGGATTCCGCGCTGCTCGCATGAAATGAACTAGGACAATGGAAATCGTTTTTTAGAACATTAGACTGGGCTGCATTGAAAACGATGCGGCCGCAACCAGCGTAACAACGCAAGTGCGACAGCATCGGAATTGAACCCTTTCGTGCAGGGCCGAGTTCATGTCCGTTCTGTCGTTAGTCGATGTCTACCGCGCGCGTCGCCGTATCGAGGGGCGCGTCTGCCATACGCCGCTCGTCGAATCGCAAAGCTTGTCGGCGAGGGCGGGCACGCCGGTGTTTCTGAAACTCGAAACCGTGCAGCCGACCGGCAGCTTCAAGCTGCGCGGGGCCACCAACGCACTCGCCCGACTCGCCGAACAGGGCTGCCGGAAAGTCGTGACCGCCTCGACGGGCAATCACGGCCGCGCGGTTGCGCATGCGGCCCGCGCGCTGGGTATCGATGCGACGGTCTGCATGTCGACGCTGGTGCCGGGGAATAAGGTCGATGCGGTCCGGGCGCTCGGCGCGCACGTGCGGATTGCCGGCAAAAGCCAGGACGAAGCTGAACATGAAGCGTTGAGACTGGTGCGCGAAGAAGGCTTTGCCTACGTCCCGCCATTCGACGATCCGCACGTGATCGCCGGTCAGGGGACCATCGGACTCGAAATCGTCGAGGCGTTGCCGGAGGTCGCGAACATCGTCGTGCCGCTATCCGGCGGCGGCCTGTTTGCCGGCATTGCGTTCGCCGCCAAAAGCGCGAATCGCGCGATCGGCCTGACCGGCGTGACGATGGCGCGTGGCGCCGCAATGCATGCGAGTCTTGCGGCCGGCCAGCCGGTACTCGTGGAAGAGGTCGAAACGCTCGCCGATTCGCTCGGCGGCGGCATCGGACTCGAAAACCGCTATACGTATGCGCTCACGCGCGATCTGATCGACGAGACCGTATTGCTCGACGAAGCGTCGATCGCACGCGGCATCGTGCATGCATACCGGCATGAACGGCTCGTCGTGGAAGGCGCGGCCGCTGCAGGCATCGCCGCCTTGCTCGATGGCGTATTGCCGGCCGGGCGCATCAAACGCGGGCCGCTCGTGCTCATCGTGACGGGCGCCAATATCGATATGGACCAGCACCGCCGCATCGTCGATGCCGCGTCGACCCAACCTGCCTCGCACACTGTCTCATGACCTCGATCACGCTCCTCGGCGAAGCTGAGCTTCGCCAACTCGTGCCGCTCGATCTTGCCGCCGTCGACCAGGTCGAAGCAGCCTTTCTCGCACTCGCCACCGAAGCTGTCGCGATGCCGCCGATCCTGCGTCTCGATCTGCCTGGACACAACGGCGAAGTCGACGTCAAGACGGCGTATCTGCCGCGCTTCGACAGCTTCGCTATCAAGGTGAGTCCCGGGTTTTTCGACAATCCGTCGCTCGGTTTGCCGAGTCTGAACGGGCTGATGCTGGTGTTGTCGGCAAGGACCGGCCTGACCGAAGCGGTGCTGCTCGACAACGGTTATCTGACGGCCGTGCGCACGGCAGCCGCCGGCGCGGTCGCCGCGCGCTGGCTGGCGAAGCGGCATACGCCGCAAGTCGCGGTGCTTGGCGCCGGCGAGCAGGCACATCTGCAATTGCGGGCGTTGATGCTGGTGCGTCGTGTCGAACATGTGCGCGTATGGGCGCGTAATCCGGCTAGCGCACAGCGTTTCGCGCAGGAGATAACCGCCTCGCTCGGCGTGCGCTGCGACGTTGCACGCGATGTCCACGATGCGCTCGCCGAAGCGGACGTCGCGATCACCACCACGCCAAGCCGCACGCCCCTGATCGAAGCCGGGGACCTGCATCCAGGCCTGCACATCACGGCGATGGGTTCCGACACCGAGCACAAGAATGAAATCGCGCCGGCAGCGCTCGCGGCGGCACGCTATGTATGCGACCGCGCGCAGCAAACGCGCGTGCTGGGCGAGTTGCATCACGCGCTGAAGGCTGGCGTGATGCGCGCCGACGCCGCGATAACGGAGCTGGGTCAGGTGATTGCCCGGCAGGCCGCGGGCCGCGTCGATGAAACCGATGTGACGATCTGCGACCTGACCGGCACCGGCGCGCAGGACACCGCGATTGCCTCGCTCGCATTGAAGCGGGCGCATGCCGCGGGCGCGGGGACGGTTTTTCGCAATGACGTGAAGCGCCAGGACGGGACGACGTCTGAAACGACATAACGGGAAGGAACGGGATACGGGCGTGTTCCGGCATCGAAATGTTCCATGGCACGCCGTGCAAGCTGTTCGTGACGGAGTAATACATATGCGGGCATCACCTATTCAGCCGACGGTCGATTTCAACGCCGGGGGCGAACAACATGGCTTTCTGAAGTTGCCACATTCGCACGACACGTCCGCGTGGGGTGCGGAGATGATTCCGGTCACGGTGATCCGCAACGGCGACGGACCGACGGCGCTCCTCACCGGCGGCAATCACGGCGACGAATACGAAGGCCCGATCGCGTTGTCGAAGCTGGCCGCGACGTTGAAAGCCAAAGACGTCAAAGGGCGCGTGATCATCGTGCCGTTCATGAATTTTCCCGCGTTCCGCGCGGGCAGCCGCACGTCGCCGATCGATCGTGGCAATCTGAATCGCAGTTTTCCCGGCAAACCGGACGGCACGATCACCGAAAAGATCGCCGATTATTTTCAGCGTTATCTGTTGCCGCTCGCCGATTACGTGCTCGATCTGCACGCCGGTGGCCGCACGCTCGACTTCGTGCCGTTCGCCGCGATTCACCTGCTGCCGGATGCCGGTCAGCAGGCCCGGTGCGAAGCGGCGATGCATGCGTTCGGTGCACCGTATTCAATGCGGATGCTCGAACTCGATAGCGTCGGCCTGTACGACACAGCGGTTGAAGAAGCGGGCAAGGTTTTTGTGTCGACCGAACTCGGCGGCGGCGGTACGGCGACGGTGCAAAGCGTGGCGGTGGCGGAGCAGGGCGTGCGCGGCTTCCTGCAGCACGCGGGCATCCTCGGGCAAGACGAGGCCATGCGTCAGACAAGGCATGAAACCCCGCGCACCACGACGCTGCTCGACATGCCCGACAGTACCTGCTTTACGACGAGCGAACACGACGGTCTGCTGGAGTTGTGCAAGGACCTGGGCGAGAGCGTTGAAAGCGGCGAAGTGATCGCGCGGATCTACGACGCCTCGCGTACCGGCGTCGCGCCCGTCGAATATCGCGCGCGACGCAGCGGGCTGCTCGCGGCCCGGCATTTTCCGGGCCTCGTGCGGATCGGCGATACGGTGGCGGTGGTGGCCGATGTCGTCGAGCGCGGCATACCGGTGACGGTCTGATCTCGCGATGAAACTCGACCGCTACGATCTGGCGATTTTGCGCATCCTCGCGCACGACGGACGCATCACCAAGTCGCATCTCGCCGGGGAGATCAATCTGTCAATCTCGCCGGCGTGGGAGCGCGTCAAACGCCTGGAAGAGGGCGGCGTGATTCGCGGTTATCGCGCCGATATCGACTGGGTGCGCGCCTTCAAGGGCAGCCGCGTGGTGGTCGAGGTCACGCTGGCGCGCCATACCGCGCACGACATGCGGCGCTTCGAGGAGCGGATCGCCGCCGCACCGGAGGTCGTGCAATGCCACGCGACAGGCGGCGGCGTCGACTATGTGATGCACGTGATGTCGCGCGACATCGACCACTACCAACGCTTCATCGATTCGCTCCTGACCGACGAACTGGGTATCGAAAAGTACTTTACCTACATCGTCACGAAGGTGGTGAAGAGCAACGCGGAAGGCTTGCCTGACTGGGCGGAACAGACGATTGGCGACGGTAGTTAAAGCGCATCGCGATCTCGCCAGAAAATCGCCACGCGTCGCGGTGAAATCCAGAAAAAACACCGGTTTTGCGACGTCACAACCAGAAAAACCGCCTCGCCACCGGAAGTACAGTGACAGACATACATCGCACGCAGGAGATCGTCATGTTGCTGGGTCATCCGGTTTTATTCAAATCGCTGTGTTACGTCGACGGACGCTGGGTACATAGCGCGAGCGCCGCGAGTGTCGCCGTGCAGAATCCGGCGAATCAGGCGGTGCTCGGCCACGTGCCGATGCTCGACGCCTCGCAAATCACCGAAGCAGTCGATGCGGCGCAGCGTGCGTTCTCTACATGGCGCTGGCTGCCGGTCGCTAAACGCTCGGCACTGCTGTTGCGCTGGCATGAGCTGATCCTGCGCCATCAGCATGACCTGGCTGCGATTCTGTCGCTCGAGCAGGGCAAGCCGCTCGCCGAAGCGCGGGGCGAAATCGCCTACGGCGCGAGTTTCGTCGAATGGTTCGCGCATGAAGTGCGACGTCTGAACGGCCGCACGATTCCCACGCATATCGACGGCGCGCACCTGGGCACGGTGATCGAGCCGGTCGGTGTGGCGGCGCTGATCACGCCGTGGAATTTCCCCTGCGCGATGATTACGCGCAAGGCCGCCGCCGCGCTCGCCGCCGGTTGCAGCGTGGTGGTGAAGCCCGCGCATGAAACGCCGTTCTCCGCGCTCGCGCTCGCACAACTCGCGGAAGAAGCGGGCTTTCCCGCAGGCGTATTCAATGTCGTGCTCGGCGAGCCGCAAATGGCGATGGAAACGCTGGTGCGCGATACCCGGGTGCGCTCGGTGAGCTTCACGGGTTCAACGCGCGTCGGCGCGCTGGTCATGCAGACCGCGGCCCAGGCCGGCATCAAGAAGACGGCACTCGAACTCGGCGGCAACGCGCCCTTCATCGTGACCGAAGATGCCGATCCCGATCAGGCTGTACGCGTCGCGATCGCGGCGAAGTTTCAGACTTCGGGTCAGGACTGCTGCGCGGCGAATCGCATCTTCGTTGCCCGCCCGCTGTACGAAGCGTTCGTCGCGCAATATAGCGAAGCCGTGAAAGCGCTGAAGGTCGGTGCTGCATTCGAAGCGGACGTGGACGTCGGTCCGCTGATGCATCAGGCGGCGTTCGACGCCACCGCGCAGCGCATTGCCGATGCGAAAGAGAAGGGCGCGCGCATTACGGCCGGCGGCGCGGCCCATGAACGCGGAGGCTGGTTTTTCGAACCGACCGTGGTCGCGGACGCCGCGCCCGGCATGCGCATCTACGACGAAGAAAACTTTGCGCCGATCTCGGCGGTCTCGCCGTTCGACTCGCTCGACGAAGCCATTGAACGCGCGAACGACACCGAATACGGCCTCGCCGCGTATGTCTGCGCGAAAGATCTCAACACGGTGTTTCAACTGATTCGCCGTCTCGACTTCGCCATGGTGTCGGTAAACGGCGCGAAATTCACCGGCGCGCCGATTCCATTCGGCGGCATCAAATCATCCGGACTCGGCCGCGAAGGCGGGGTCGAAGGCTTCGAGCCGTTTGTCGAAACCCGTTATTTCTGCCTCGGCCAACTCGGTTTGCCGGTAACCGGCAGCCTTCCCGCTCACCGCGCAGCGGCTGCGACCGCCTGAGCCCATCCAGTCCTCTCATCGATCATATAAAGGAGCTTCTCATGACCCAGCTCGACCAACTCTTCGACGCCGATCGCGCGCACTTCATGCATCCGTCGACGCACGCTCACGACCATGCGAGCGGGGCACTGCCCGGGCGCATCGTGACCGGTGCGAAAGGCATTCGCATCGAAGACCATCAAGGCAAGACGTTTATCGACGCTTTCGCGGGTCTGTATTGCGTGAACATCGGCTATGGCCGCACCGAGGTTGCCGAAGCGATCTACGAGCAGGCGAAGAAGCTGGCGTACTACCACACGTACGTCGGTCACTCGACGGATACGATCATCGAACTGTCGTCGCGCATCATCGACTGGGCGCCGCAGGGCATGAAGAAGGTGTACTACGGCATGTCCGGTTCGGACGCGAACGAAACGCAGATCAAGCTCGTCTGGTATTACAACAACGTGAAGGGCCGCCCGGACAAGAAGAAAATCATCTCGCGCCAGCGCGGGTATCACGGTTCGGGAATCGTCACCGGCAGTCTGACCGGCTTGCCGAGCTTCCATCAGTATTTCGATTTGCCGGTCGAGCGTGTCAAGCATACGGTGTGTCCGCACTGGTACCGGCAGGCGCCGGCCGGCATGAACGAGGCGCAATTCGTTGCGTACTGTGTGGAGGAACTGGAAAAACTGATTGCGAAGGAAGGCGCGAATACGATCGCGGCCTTCATCGCCGAACCGGTGATGGGCACGGGCGGCATCCTGCCGCCGCCGGCGGGTTACTGGCCGGCGATCCAGCAGGTGTTGAAGAAGCACGACATCCTGATGATCTGCGATGAAGTGGTGTGCGGTTTCGGCCGACTCGGCTCGAAGATGGGCGCGCAACACTACGGCATCACGCCGGATCTGATCACCGTGGCGAAGGGTTTGACCAGCGCGTATGCGCCGCTGTCGGGCGTGATCGTCAGCGAAGGCGTGTGGGACGTGATCGACAAGGCATCGCAGGAATCCGGCGCGATGGGGCATGGCTGGACCTACTCGGGTCACCCGATCTGCGCCGCCGCGGCGCTCGCGAACCTCGATATTCTCGAGCGTGAGAATCTCACGCAGAACGCGGCGCAAACCGGTGCGTATCTGCTCGAACAGTTGCACACGGCGTTCGATTCTCATCCGCTGGTCGGCGAAGTGCGCGGCGTGGGCATGCTGGCCGCGCTCGAATTCATGGCCGACAAGGACGGGCGTCAACCATTCGATGCGACGCTGAAGGTCGGCCCGCGCGTCTCCGCTGCCGCGTTGCAGCGCGGGTTGATCGCGCGCGCCATGCCGCACGGCGACATCCTGGGCTTCGCGCCGCCGTTGATCACCACGCGTGATGAGGTGGACGAAATCGTGAGGCTGGCACGTGAAGCGGTGGATGAAGTCGCGTCGCAGGTTCTGGCTCCAGCAGCCTCCGCGTAACGAAGCGACGCGCCGGTGTGTGCCGCAGCGAGTGGTGGCACACACCGGTGTTCCAGTCGATGATCGTATGGGAAGCGAGTAGAAAACAGCCGGGCCAGCGGATGATCGCTGGCCCGGCTGTGTGTTATGCAGGCCCGCTATTCAGGCCTGTTTTGTGGCTTGCGTGTAGTGCCGGTCTGGAATCACAACGATGTTGCCCACGAAGCGCCTGGCCATGAATTGCGTTTGCGCTTCATGGAACTGCGACAGGGGATACATCGCAGCCAGAATGGGCTTGATCGTGCCGGCCTGGATATAACCGAGCACGCGTTTGAAGGCGCCGCGCGTCCCTTGCGAAGACCCGTTCAGCTGTAACTGCTTCAGGTACATCGTGCGCAGGTCCAGCTGGACTACCGGTCCGGCAATGGCACCGGCCGTGGTGTAACGGCCTTCCGGCCGAAGCACATTGAGCAGCTTGCCGAACAGCGCGCCGCCGACCAGGTCGGCCACGATATCGACCGGCCGCCCACCGGTCATCCGTTCTACTTCCGTGGCGAAATTCTCGCTGTCGCGAAGCATCACGCCTTGCGCGCCGAGTTTGAGCACCGCATCTTCCTTGCCCTTGCTGACCACGGCATACGGAATCGCCCCGCGTGCGCGGCACAGTTGAATGATTCCCGAGCCGACACCGCCGGAGGCGCCCGTGATGAGCACCGTTTCGCCGCTTTTTACCGCAGCGCGTTCGATCATCTGTTCGCCGGTGTGATACGCGCACCAGAACGTCGCGAGTTCGGCGTCGGAGTAAGTGGAATCGACACGATGTGCGCTCTCCGCGGGCACTGCGGTGTATTCGGCGTAACCGCCGTCGCGGCCGTGGCCGATGTAGTCGATATCGGCGAGGCTGTCGTCGTCGCGGTTATAAATCGATGCATCGACGATCACGCGTTCGCCGATACGGGCATCGCTGACCCCGCTGCCCACCGCGACCACACGTCCGACAATATCCGCGCCCTGAATGCGCGGGAACGACAGCGTCGAGCGGCCGCGCCGCCAGGTGGAGACGGCTTGCGGATCGTCGTCCGTACCGTATGCGCCCTCGCGGACCCATACGTCGGTATTGTTCAGCCCGCAAGCGGTGACTTCGAGCAACACTTCGCCGGCCTGGCAGGCGGGAACCGGCACGTCGTCGCGATAGACGAGTTTGTCGAGGCCGCCGTGGTCGGTCAGCACGACGGCCTTCATTGTTCTGGGAAGCATGTTTTCCCTTTAACGTGTCCCTGTGCGCGACGCGGCCGCGGCGGCACAGGGGTAGGTGAGCTTATGGTTTGACGAACAGCTTGCGCGGCGTGTTGCAGAACGTCTCGACACCGGACTCCGTAATCAGAATGCTTTCGGTGATTTCGAGTCCCCAGTCGTCGAGCCACAGTCCGGGCATGAAGTGAAACGTCATGCCCGGTTCGAGGACCGTCTTGTCCCCCGGCCGCAGGCTCATCGTGCGTTCGCCCCAGTCAGGCGGATAGCTCGCACCGATCGGATAGCCGCAGCGGCTGTTTTTCTCGATGCCGTATTTGTGCAGCATCGCGAAGAACGCGTTGGCGATGTCTTCGCACGTGTTGCCGGGTCTGGCGGCGGCGAGGCCTGCCTCGATGCCTTCCACCACCGCGCGCTCGCCGTCGATGAAATGCTTCGGCGGCTTGCCGAGGTACACGGTGCGCGATTGCGGGCAGTGATAGCGCTTGAAGCAGCCGGCGATTTCGAAGAACGTGCCCGCGTCCCTGGCGAAGGGCGTGTCGTCCCAGGTCAGATGCGGGGCCGCGGCATCGGCGCCGGTCGGCAACAGCGGCACGATTGCCGGATAGTCGCCACCGTAACCGTCGACGCCGGTAATACCCGCCGAGTAGATCTCGGCGACGAGATCGTTCTTGCGCATGCCGGGTTCGATCCGCTCGACGATATGCGCATGCATCTTTTCGACGATGCGTGCGGCCACGCGCATGTATTCGATTTCACGCGGCGACTTGACGGCGCGCTGCCAGTTCACGAGGCTGGTTGCGTCCTGCCATTTCGCCTTCGGCAGATGAGCGACGAGCGAGCGATAAGCCGCGGCGCTGAAATAGTAGTTGTCCATTTCCACGCCGATCTTCAACGCGCCCCAGCCGCGCGCTTCGATTACCTCACGCGCGAGGTAGTCCATCGGATGCCGCACGGCCGACTGCACGTAATGATCCGGATATCCGACTATCTGCCCGTGCTCCATGAACACGGTGCGCTTTGCACCGTTCGCGTCCTGGCCACGGCCGAACCAGACCGGTTCGCCGTCCAGCGCGAGCAGCACGCACTGATGCACGTAGAACGACCAGCCGTCATAACCGGTGAGCCACGCCATGTTGGTCGGATCGGAGACGATCAGCAATTCGATCCCTGCCGCCTGCATTGCCTTGCGCGTCTTGCCGATACGGGCGGCGTATTCGGCACGTTCGAATGGCAGGCGTACGACGGGCGCCGTGGTCCGCGGTTCCTGTTGCGTTGTATCTGACATCTTCCCCTCTCTCTTCGTGACGTCGTTGCGAAAGGCGGTGCCTCGTGCACGCAATGAGACACCTGCAGGCTTTGATGGCCGCAGTCTAATGCCGCGAAAAACGGCTTTTAATGTGCTAGTTCAATCTTCGCCACCGACCTGAACCGGGGGCGTGGAACCTGGCGACATCGTCAGCTTTTTCGCGCTGCGCTTATAGGTGTTGTCCCTGACCCGCACGCCGGCTTCTTGCCCGGACAGCCTTTCGCCTTATGGCGTGGCCCGGTTTTCGCGGGGAAAAGAATTGTTCTAGAGCAATCGGATACCGAATATGGCTTTGTATTCTCGTTTGCAGAGTTGTTCTCGCAGCACCCCATTCAATGAGGTCAGGTATGACGAACGGGAACCGGATCGATATGAACACCGCGCGAGTCACCGACATGCTGGGCGTTTCAGGCGTCGCCCCGGCGACCCTTCCCCCGGACTGCCCGGCCGCATCTGGCGACACCTTTTTGCCACGCCGGGAGGCGTCGATGACGAAGCCGTTGATCAGTATTGATCGCATCACGAAGCGTTATGGCGCGCTGACCGTGCTCGACGAACTCTCGCTCGACGTGATGCCGGGCGAGAAGCTCGCGCTGATCGGCCCGTCGGGTTCCGGCAAGACCACGATCCTGCGCATTCTGATGACGCTCGAATCGATCGATGGCGGCCACATCGAAGTAGACGGCGAGCAGCTGTTTCATATGCCGCGCGGCGGCCAGATGGTGCCTGCGAACGAGCGCCATCTGCAGAGGATGCGCGAGAAGATCGGCATGGTCTTCCAGCACTTCAATCTGTTTCCGCACAAGAGCGTGCTCGATAACGTGACGCTCGCGCCAATGCTGACCAAGGGCGAGAGCCGCGAGTCGGCGGAAAAGCGTGCGCTGGAACTACTCGACATGGTCGGAATGGCCGACAAGGCAAAGAGCCGTCCGGCGCAACTGTCCGGCGGCCAGAAGCAGCGCGTGGCAATCGCGCGGGCGCTTGCCCTCGCACCGAGAATCATGCTGTTCGACGAAGTGACTTCAGCGCTCGATCCCGAGCTTGTGGAAGAAGTGCTGAACGTGATGCAGCGGCTCGCCAGACAGACCGACATGACGATGTTGCTCGTCACGCATGAAATGGGTTTCGCACACGATTTTGCCGACCGTGTGCTGTTTTTCGACCGCGGCAGGATCGTGGAGGAGGGCAAGCCCGAAGATATCTTCAGTCATCCAGAGCATGAGCGCACCAAGGCATTTCTTCGCAAGATCATCGCGGGGGGGCGCCGGATCTGACCGTCGTATACCACACCACGCCACACACGCCTGTCGTTGCACACCACCACGCTTTAGGAGCCAAAAATCATGAAATTGAAAGGGATTCTGATCACGGGGACGTTGTCGCTGCTGACCTTGACCGGCCTTGCGGTCGCCGCGCAGGACAAACTGGCGCAACTCAGGGAGCAAGGTTTCGCGCGCATCGCGATCGCCAACGAACCGCCGTTTACCGCGGTCGGCGCCGACGGCAAGGTGACGGGCGCCGGGCCTGATGTGGCGCGTGCGGTGTTCAGGAAGCTGGGTGTCAACGATATCGTCGCGTCGATCTCCGAGTATGGCGCGATGATTCCGGGCCTCGCGGTGGGACGGCATGATGCGATCGCAGCGGGTCTCTTCATGACGCCGCAGCGCTGCGCCGCCGTCGCGTATTCGGAGCCGGTGCTGTGCGCGGTGGAGGCGTTCGCCGTCAAGAAGGGCAACACCAAAAGCATCAAGACCTACGAGGAAATCGCCAGGGATCCTGCGGCTGTGATCGGCGTCGAAGGCGGCACGACCGAACAGAAACTCGCGACCGCCGCGCATATTCCGACCGAACGCGTCATCATCGTGCCGGACGGTCAGAGTGGACTGAAGATGCTGCAGGACGGTCGCATCGATGCGTTCGCACTGCCGCTGTTGTCGATCAGCGACCTGCTCACCAAAGCGAAAGACGCGAACCTCGAATCGATCGCGCCGGTGCAGGGCACGCCCGTGCAATGCGACGGCGTGGCATTTCGCAAGCAGGACACCGCACTGCGCGATGCTTTCGACGTCGAACTGAAGAAGATGAAGGAATCCGGCGAGTTCGCAAAGATCGTCGAGCCGTACGGATTCTCGGCAAAGGCGGCGATGTCGACGACCCGCGACAAGTTGTGCGCGGCGAAGAACTAGATCTGCCCAGGCCGTCTGGCACGCTATGCAGTAGCACGCCAGACGGTCATTCCGTTGCCTGCGAGGTGCGCTCATGAACGACTGGTCCGGCTATCTGCTGCTGATTCTGAAAGGCGCGGAGGCAACCGTTGAACTCACTGTGATGGGGACGGTGCTTGCGCTCGTGATGGCCTTCGTCGCGGGACTCGGGCGGCTGTCCCGATTCCTTGCGGTGCGCGCGCTCGCTACCTCGTATATCGAGTTTTTCCGCGGCACGTCGGTATTCGTCCAGCTGTTCTGGGCGTATTTCGTATTGCCGATGGTCGGATTCACACTGACGCCGCTCCAGGCCGGCGTGCTCGCACTCGGCTTGAACGTGGGCGCGTACGGCGCCGAAGTAGTACGTGGCGCGATCGTCGCGATCGGCGACGAGCAGCGGAGTGCATGCGTCGCGTTGAATCTGTCCACGTATCAGCGCATGCGTCACGTGATCCTGCCGCAAGCCTTGCCGCTGATGCTGCCGACCTTTGGCAACAACGCGATCGAGCTGCTCAAGGGCACGGCAGTCGTCTCGCTGATCTCGCTTGGCGACATGACGTTCCAGGCGCAGGTCGTACGCGCGCAAACCGGCAATACGCTGATACCGTTCGCGACGATTCTCGCGCTGTATTTCGCAATGGCCTGCCTGATTTCGTTCGGCGTGCGCAAGCTTGAACGCCGGATGACCTTTGGTCTCGACGGGATGAGGAGATAACCGTATGGAATGGGACTGGAGTTTCGCGCGCGAGATCATGCCGATCCTGCTGCAGGGCCTGAAGATCACCGTGCTCGCGACCCTGCTTGGCGCGGTGGTGGCGGCGGTGACCGGCATGGCGTTCGCGATCCTGAAGCTTTCGCCGAATCGCGCGGTGTCGCGTACCACAACGGCCGTGGCGAGCTTTATTCGTGGCACCCCGTTGCTCGTGCAGCTTTACTTTGTTTTCTATGTGTTGCCCGATATCGGTATCCGGATGCCGGCGCTCGCCGCCGGTGTACTCGCGCTCGGCGTTCATTACGCGACGTATACGGCCGAGGTTTACCGGACCGGCATTGAAAACGTACCCCGTGGGCAATGGGAAGCCGCCCGGGCGTGCAACCTGAGTCCGGTGCAGATGTGGCGGCACATCATCTTGCCCGAAGCGGTCCCGCCGATGCTGCCCGCGCTCGCGAACTATCTGATTTCGATGTTCAAGGAAACGCCGTTGCTGTCGGCGATCACGGTCCTCGAATTGATGAACGAGGCGAAGATCGTCGCGAACACGGACTACCGTTACCTCGAACCGATGACGCTCGTCGGCGTGCTGTTTCTGTGTATCAGCCTTGTCGCGGTGGTCGGTGTACGGCTGCTCGAAAAACGTTATCCCCATCTCGGGCACTAGACGATGCCGACCGTGATCCATCCGTTAAGCAAAACGCCGCAACTCGACGAGCGTGCGCTCGAAAAGCGCATCGGCCTCGTGATCCTCGCAACCGATCACACGACCGAGCCGGACTTTGCGGCACTCGTCGCGAATGAGCGTATCGGTATCTACGTGAATCGCGTGCCGTATGCAAACCCGGTAACACGGGAGAATCTGCTCGCGATGCAGCCGTCGCTGACCGCCGGCGCCGCGCTGATCCTGCCCGGCGAAGCGCTCGACGTGGTGATGTATTCGTGCACGTCGGCGTCCGTCATGATCGGCGACGCGGAGATCGAACGGGCGATTCATGCGGCGAAACCCGAGGCACAGGTCGTCACGCCGACGGCCGCCGCGGTGACCGCGCTAAAAGCGCTTGGCGCGCGCCGCATCAGCGTGCTGACGCCTTATACCGTTGAAACCAGCCAGCCGATGGCCGGGTACTTCACTGCACAAGGTTTCATCATCGACCGCTTCACGTGCCTCGGTTTGACCGATGACCGGGAGATGGCGCGGATTTCGCACGACGATATCGTCGCGTTCGCGCTTGACGCAATGGCTGAAGAATCCGACGCGCTCTTCATCTCCTGCACGGCGGTACGGGCGGCGGCTGTCATCGCGAAAATCGAGACTTCGATCGGCAAGGCGGTCGTGAGCAGCAATCTCGCCACTGCCTGGATGTGTCTGCGTCTTTGCGGCGACAGCGCGGCCAGACCTGCGCGGGGGCGGTTGATGACGCTGCCACTGGTTGAACGTCAGGCCAGACAGGAACGCTGAAGGCTACGCCAGGCGGACGGTCGGTCCCATGCAAGATACTCGCGGTCCCATCCCCAACGTCGAGCCCGCTAACCACGACCGCTGAGTCGACATGGAGCAGGGGCATGTTGACCACATGAAATGACAGCGATACCATTCAGGTCTATACTTGCGCGGCGAGGTGCGCTGTCTGCTAATTTGAAATGACAGCGATACCATCGATAAAAAACTTGCGGAGACACGGATGAAAATCATGGAAGCCACTTCCGTTGCCAGAAAAGCGGCCAGCGGACGATACAGATGGACCATTTGCGCGCTCATCTTTTTTGCGACGACGATCAACTACATGGATCGCCAGATGCTGGGGTTGCTGGCCCCACTGCTGCAAAAGGATATTGGCTGGAACCAGATCCAGTACGCGCAGACCGTGATGGTGTTCACGGTCACCTATGCAGTGGGCCTTGCGACGTTTGGCCGGATCGCTGACCGGTTCAGCACCAAAGTGGTCTACGGTGGTGCGATGGCGATGTGGAGCCTCGCCGCGATGCTGCACGCGGTGGCGGCGACCGTCCCGGGCTTCGCGGCCGTGCGCGGTTTTCTGGGCTTCAGCGAGGCGGCGAACTTCCCGGTCGCCATCCGCACCACGGCCACGTGGTTTCCGAAGAAGGAACGCGCGCTGGCCACCGGCCTGTGGAACATGGGCGCCACTATCGGCGGGATCGTCGCGCCGGCGTTCGTGCCGATTGCCGCGGTCATGTGGGGCTGGCGTGCGACCTTCGTCGTGGCAGGGGCGACCGGTTTCGTCTGGCTGGCGGTGTGGCTGCTGGTGTACCGTCCTCCCGCGGAGCATCCGTCGGTATCGGCGGGCGAACTGGCGTACATCAATGCGGACCAGGACGAAGGCGTCGAGCAATCCGTGAGCTGGCTTTCGGTGCTGAAGTACCGCGAAACCTGGGCGTTCATTTTCGGCAAGCTGCTGACCGATCCGGTGTGGTGGTTCTATCTGTTCTGGCTGCCCAAATGGCTCAACGAGTCGCGGCACATCGACATCAGCAATCTGGGTCTGCCGCTGATCGTCATTTATGCGATGGCATCCGGCGGCAGTGTGGCGGGCGGCTGGCTGTCGTCCCGTCTGATGAAGCGCTCCAGCAAGCCGAATGTCGCACGCAAGGTCGCAATGGGCATCTGCGCGGTGTGCGTCCTGCCGATTGCCACGCTCTCGCATTTTCAAAGCCTGTGGTATGCGGTGTTCGCCGTCGGTCTGGCCGCCGCGGCTCACCAGGGGTGGTCCGCGAATCTTGTCACCACGGTCGGCGACGTGTTCCCGCGCCGGCTGGTTGGCACCGTGATCGGTATCGGCGGCGTGGCAGGCATGGTCGGCTCGTTCTTCTACTCAGGCGTAATCGGCGAGACGTTGCAGCGCACGGGTCAGTACTGGGCGCTCTTCGCGGTTGGTGCGTCGGCCTATCTGGTCGCGCTCGGTGTCATTCATCTGCTGATGCCGCGCATGACGCCGGTGAAGCTGCGCGGGCAGCACACTACGTCGGCCTGAACGCTGCGTTGAAGCCGGCAACGGCTTGTGTTGTGTCCTGGTTTTGTTGCGGGAAGGCCCGCGGCGTAAGGTAGACTCTGATTCGCGCACAATCTGGAAGGACGGCCCGGGAAGAAGTTCCCGGGCCGTCCTTCCGGGAATTTCCGCGTAACAATTGTGCAGACCGTGAATCAGACTATTAATGCCCAGCCCAAAAGAAAAAGTGGCGCCGTTTGCCGGCAAACGGCCGCGTGGCGGATCACGGGAGATCCGTCTAACTGAAGTCGCGACGCTGGCGCGCGTATCGCCGATCACGGTGTCGCGCGCGCTCAACAATCCTCAGGTTGTCGCGCCGGAAACGCTCAAACGTATCCAGCTTGCCGTCCAGCAGCTCGGCTATGTGCCGAACCGGCTCGCCGGCAGCCTGTCGTCGTCCAGGTCGCGGCTCATCGCCGCAATCGTGCCGACCGTCACGCATTCGCTGTTCGCGGCATCCATCCAGGCATTCAGCAACGCGATGTCACGCGCCGGCTATCAGGTTTTGCTGGGCCTGAGCGGGTACAGCGACGTCGACGAGTGCCAGGTGCTGGACGCGTTGTTGAGCCGGCGTCCGGAAGCGATGCTGCTGATCGGCGTCGCGCGTTCGTCAGCGCTGCGTGCACGGCTGCTGAACGTCAATATTCCCACCGTCGAAACATGGGACATGACCGACACGCCCGTCGACATGCTGGTCGGCTTCTCGCACCACGACGCCGGGGTCGCCGTGGCGGAGCGCTTTCTGGCGCGCGGCAAGCGGCGTCCAGCCATTATCTCGGCCAACGACGAACGTGCGATGGCCCGTCGCGAGGGCTTCATTGAGACCATGGCGCGTCATGGCATCGACAATGTCGCGCAGGTCCTCGTCAAGCCGCCAAGCTCGGTGGCGCAGGGGCATAACTCGTTTGCCACGATTCTCGCGGAGCGCCCGGATGTCGATGCAGTGTTCTGCGGCTCCGATCTGCTCGCGCTCGGCGTACTGAGCGAGGCGAGGGCCCGCGGCCTCGATGTGCCGTCGCGGCTCGCCGTGTGCGGCTTCGGCGATCTCGAGTTCTCGGCCGACCTGGTGCCGGCCCTGACCACGGTTCAAATGGACGGCAGCCGCATCGGCATGACCGCCGCGCATTGTCTGATCGACCGGCTCGACGGCTCGCCGGCGCGGCCGAAGATCGATATCGGCTTCACGCTGGTCGGACGCGAGACGGCCTGAGGGGAGCGTTCAGCTCACCTTGCAACACACGATTCACGTAACGCCAAGGGTTTACCCTTTGTATTTTGTTTAAATGATTGCGTTATCATTTCTAAACTGCTCCGGCAGTTTTTTTGACGTTGACGATGATATCGCTGTCATTGAGCGGGCGGGCCACGCGTACCTCGCAGGCAAGCGCCTGCATTTACAAAAACAGGATGAAGGAGACGCGTGATGACGAAGCACGGAAAAATAAAGGCATTACTGATCGCAGGTGCGGCACTGGGTGCCGGCGCGGCGAATGCGCAAAGCAGCGTGACCCTGTACGGGGCGGTGGACGACGCGTTCGTCTACGCCAACAACCAGAAGGGTCATTCGAACTTCTATCTGCGCCAGGGCAATCTGTATGCGTCGAAGTGGGGCCTGCGCGGCGTGGAGGACATCGGCGGCGGCACCAGCGTGATCTTCGATTTGCAGAACGGCTTCGATCTCAATAGCGGCGCCCTGTCGTCGTCCTCGCAGATCTTCAACCGCGAAGCGTTCGTGGGTTTGCAGAACCAGCAATACGGCACGTTCACGATGGGCCGCCAGTACACGCCGTACTACCTGTTCGTCGGGCCGCTTGCGTCGAGTACCTGGCTGACCGGCGCGACCGGCGCGCATCCTGGCGACATCGACGGGCTCGACACGACGATTCGCATCAACAACGCGCTGGTCTATACGACGCCGACCTGGAACGGCCTGCAGGCCAGCGGCATGTACGCGCTCGGCGGCATTGCGGGCAGCACCGGCAAGGGGCAGACGATCAGCGCGGGCGTCAAGTATGCGACTGGTCCCATCGGCCTCGCGGCGGGCTATCTGCGCATGGACAACGCGCAACAGACCACGGGCTTCGATCCGGCGTCCACCGGCAGCTTCGGCACGTCTTCGCTGAACACGGGCTACGCGTCGGCGAAGACGATCCAGCACATCGCGGCCGCCGCCAACTACACGATCGGCAACCTGATGATGGGCGTCACGTATACGAACGTCGAATACGTGTCGGGCAACCACTCGATTTTCCGCGACACCGCTGTGTTCAACACCTACGCCGCGCTCGCCACGTACCGCTTCACGCCGGCTTTCGATGTGGCTGGTGCGTTCTCGTACACGCTGGCGTCGAAGGCGAACGGCATCTCCAGTGCGGCGCGCTATCAGCAGTACTCGCTGAAGGAGGCCTATCACCTGTCGAAGCGCACCTCGCTGTATGCACTGGAGGCGTATCAGCGTGCCAGCGGCCAGACGCTGGGCGCGAATGGCGCAGGCAATATCATCGACGCGACGCCCTCGGTTGGCGATTCGCAGAACGCGACACCGTCGTCGACAAATTCGCAATTCGTCGGCATGGTGGGGATCGCATTCCTGTTCTAGCCGGGTGAGGCGCACGGGGATGCGCTTGCGCATCCTCGCTGTACCCGTGCCCCAGCGCCCCGGAACCGGCAATCTTTATCTTATAGGTGGAACTCAGCTTGACCTCGAACCGAAAACTTCCCGAAGAGCTTCGTAGTTACCGCTGGTACGGCGTGAACGATCTGCGCTCATTCGGTCATCGCTCGCGAACCGCGCAGATGGGTTACCACGCGTCGGATTACATGGGTAAGCCAGTGATCGCCGTGGTCAACACCTGGAGTGAGATCAATTCCTGCCATACGCACTTCAAGCAGCGCGTCGAAGAGGTGAAGCGCGGTATCTGGCAGGCGGGCGGCTTTCCGGTCGAGATGCCGGTGATGACGCTTGCCGAGCCGTTCCAGAAACCGACCACGATGCTGTACCGCAACTTCCTCGCGATGGAAACCGAGGAACTGCTGAAGTCCTATCCGTTCGATGGCTGCGTGCTGATGGGCGGCTGCGACAAGACCACGCCCGGCCTGCTGATGGGCGCGCTCAGCATGAACCTGCCGGCGATCTTTCTGCCGGCCGGGCCGATGCTGCGCGGCAACTGGAACGGCCGGACGCTGGGCAGTGGTTCGGACACGTGGAAATACTGGGCCGAGTTGCGTGCGGGCAAAATCACCGAGGAAGAGTGGAAGGGCATCGAAAGCGGCATCGCGCGCTCGCCGGGTCACTGCATGACGATGGGCACGGCCTCGACGATGACGAGCGCCACCGAGGCGCTCGGTCTGACACTGCCGGGATTCTCGTCGATTCCCGCGGTGGATTCGCGGCACGCGCAGTTTGCGTCGCTGACCGGCCAGCGCATCGTCGAGATGGTATGGACCGACCTGAAGCCGTCGGACATCCTGACCGCGAAGTCCTTCGACAACGCCATCACCACCGTGCTGTCGATGTCCGGCTCGACGAATGCGATCGTCCATCTCGTGGCGGTGGCGCGCCGCGCCGGCATCGACCTGACGACAGCGCGCTTCGATGAACTCGCGCGCATTACACCGGTTCTGGGCAATCTGCGCCCATCCGGCCAGTATCTGATGGAAGACTTTTTCTACGCAGGCGGCTTGCGCGCGCTGCTCGCCGAACTGGGCGAGCTGATCGACGGCACGCAGATGACCGTCAACGGCTCGACGCTCGGCGCCAACATCGAGGGCGCGGAAATTTTCGATGACGACGTCATCCGCAAGCGTGGCAATCCGCTCGTCGCGAGCGACGCGCTTGCGGTATTGACCGGCAATCTCGCGCCGGACGGTGCGGTCATCAAACCGGCCGCGATGGAAGCACATCTGCTGAAGCACCGCGGCCCGGCCGTGGTATTTCGCGACTACGCCGACATGGCGGCGCGCATCGACACGGAAGAACTCGACGTGACCGCCGATTCGGTGATCGTGCTGCAGCACGCCGGCCCGATCGGCGCACCCGGCATGCCGGAGTGGGGCCAGTTGCCGATTCCGCAGAAGCTCCTGAAGCAGGGCGTGCGCGACATGTTGCGGATTTCCGATGCGCGCATGAGCGGCACGAGCTACGGTGCGTGCGTGCTGCACGTGGCGCCCGAATCGTTCGTCGGTGGCCCGCTCGCACTGGTGAAGGATGGCGACATGATCGAACTCGACGTGTCGGCCCGCCGCCTGCATCTCGATATCAGCGTGCTGGAACTGGCGGCGCGCAAGGCCGCATGGATGCCGCCAAAACGGCCGTTCGAGCGCGGCTTCGGCGTCATGCATCAACTGCACGTGACGCAGGCGAACAAGGGCTGCGATTTCGACTTCCTCGAAGAGCCTGTGAGGCCTCCCGCGGAGTCCGCCCCGGCATCTCTTCAGCAGACCACGCAAGATGCGCCGCAAGACACGTCGCAAGCGGCGAAGCGCAACGAGCCGGAAATTCACTAACCCATTCAGGGCACTTCATGACTGCATCCGATATCACCGTCAGCGACGCCACGCTTGAGCAGCTCCGGCATGTCAGCACGGCCACGCTCACCACGCAGCTGTTCAAACGTGGCCTGCGCAACGTGTTTTTGCAGGGCGTCGCGCCGCTCGTCAAACCCGCGCCGGGCGCGGCGAATCTGGTGGGCCCGGCGTTCACGCTGCGCAACATTCCCGCGCGTGAGGACATCGACCACGTCGGGATATTCCAGGACCCCGACCACCCGCAGCGCAAGGCGGTCGAAACCGCGCCGCCGGGTAGCGTGCTGGTGCAGGACTGCCGGGGCGAGCGCACGGTGGCCTCGGTCGGTTCGATTCTCGCGCTGCGGCTCGCGAAACGGGGTGTCGCGGGCATGGTTTCCGACGGACCGGTGCGCGACAGCGGCACGATCGCGGAACTCGGTCTGCCGCTGTGGTGCGCCGGCGCGAGTGCACCGCTGAATCTGGCGAAACATCATGCGGTCGACGTGAACGTGCCGATCGCATGCGGCGGCGTGGCGGTGTATCCGGGCGACATCGTCGTCGCGGACGTGGATGGCGTCGTGATCGTGCCGCGCGCGATGGCCGAAGGCGTCGCGCGCGATTCGATCGAGCAGGAGCAGCTCGAGGTTTTCATCTCGCAGCGTATCGACGAAGGCCGGCCGTTACGCGGCACGTACCCGCCGAACGAAGAAACGCTGGCTGCTTACGCACAATGGCTCGCGCAAAAATAACAGGACGCTGAAGGTCTTTTCGATCCGTCCCACAGCAATCGCCCGCGCGGACAGCGCGGGCGCAGGAGGCATCGTGAATATCGTTGCGCCGGCAATCGGCGAAGCGCGCCTGATTAATCGTCTGGCGCTCAGATTGATGCCGCTCCTCGGCCTGCTTTATCTGGTGGCGTACATCGACCGCTCCAATATCAGCTTCGCCAAGCTGCAGATGCTCGACAGTCTCGGGCTCTCCGAGGCGGCCTATGGACTCGGCGCGTCGCTGTTCTTCATCGGCTATCTGCTGTTCGAGGTACCCAGCAACCTGATGCTTCACAAGTACGGTGCGCCGCGCTGGATGGCCCGCATCATGCTGAGCTGGGGCATCGTCACCGTGCTGCTCGCGTTCACCCGCAGCGCGCCGATGTTTTACGTGCTGCGGTTCCTGCTCGGCGCCTCGGAGGCGGGGCTGTATCCGGGCGTGATCTACTATCTGACGCTGTGGTTTCCGGCGCGGCATCGGGTACGGATGCTCGGATATTTCACGGTCGGCAGCAGTCTGGGCAACATGATCGGTGCGCCGATTTGCGGCTGGCTGCTCGACAAGGGTGGACTCGCCGGCCTGCACGGCTGGCAACTTGTCTTCCTCGTGACGGGCGTGCCGTCGATCCTGCTCACGTTCGTCGTACTGTTCCTGCTGCCCGCGTCGCCGGACCAGGCAAGATTCCTTGCCGTCGACGAAAAGCAATGGCTCATCCAGACGCTCGCCGCCGAACGCGCGCAGGCGGATGTACCGGGCTCCGGCCATGCTTCCCTCCTCAGTGTGCTGGTGCAGCCGCGCGTGATCGGCATGGCGCTGTACTACATGATGCTGTCCATTTCCGTGTACGGCGTGAGCTACTGGTTGCCGACGCTCGTCAAGGGGTTCGGCGTCAGCAACACGACCAACGGCCTGCTGAACATCATTCCGTGGCTGATGGCGACCATCGTGCTGGCGTGGCTGCCCTCGAAGCTAAGAGGCGGTGACCGGGCGATCACCGCGATGCTGATCGCGGCGCTGCTCGGCGTCGCCTGCTTCCTGAGCGCGGTGTTTCTGCCGACCAATACGCTGCGTTTCGCCGCGCTCTGTTTCGGCGCGCCCTGCATGTATCTGCTGATTCCGTGTTTCTGGACGCTGCCTTCGAAGTTCCTGTTCGGCGCGCAGGCCGCGGCGGGCATTGCGGCGATCAATTCGCTCGGCAATATCGGGGGCTTCATTGCGCAGAATCTGGTGCCGTGGGTTCGCGAGACCACTGGCAGCGTCAAGGCGCCGATGTTGATTCCCGCGTCATGCCTGCTGCTGTTCGCGGCGATTACGGTGCCGATCCTGTGTCGTGCGAAGGGCGCGAGCGTGGCCGGGACCGGGCGCCGGTGACGCTCGCGAAGCGCCACTCGAAACCCGCGCGAGGTTCCTCGAAGCGATCGCCGGCGGCATCGGGACATCTGGCGATGTGCGAATAGAGCGTGCCCATGCGCGGCAAACGGGTTGCCACACGTTTTTGCGTAGATGGAAGACGACGGGATAGACGCCGCTCACGCGGCACTCCCGTCGTCGCGGTTCTAGCGGATTTCCCTCGCCACGCCCTGCAACTTCGTGAACGCGCGAAACCGTGCCTCGTGCCGCGCCGCGATGTCACCTGCGGCCGGCTCGTAGGTCTTGCTGATATGCGACATCCTGGCCATCGCCGAGCGCACATCGTCGAACTGGCCGCCCGCTACGCCGCCCAGCATCGCGGAGCCCAGCAGCACAGGATCTTCCGCCTGCGTGGCGAGCAGAGGCTTGCCCGTCGCATCCGCGAGCAGTTGCCGAACGAGATCGAGGCGCCCAGCGCCGCCGCTGATCACCACCCGCGCGATCGGCGCACCGGCCATCGCCTGGGTTTCGATGATCTGGCGAAGGCCGTAACCAATACTGCAGAGGCCGGCAATGTAGAGCGCGACCAGGCTATCCAGGTCGTCTTCCATGGTGAGGCCCGCGATCACCGCTCTCGCGTGCGGATCGGCGAACGGCGCGCGGTTTCCGAGAAACTCCGGCACGACATGCAGCCCGTTCGCCAGCAACACAGCCTCCGACGAACTGTGCGCCGTCTGCGCGGCGAGAGCCGCGAGCATGACCGGCAGCGACTGCCCAGCCTGTTCCGCCTTGCGCTGTGCATCCGGGGCAGCGGGGTGCATCGAGAGCAGCCGTTCGATCGCCGCGCCCGCCACCGATTGCCCGCCCTCGTTGAGCCATGCATCGGGCACCATCGCCGAAAAATAAGGCCCCCACACGCCGGGCACGAAGACCGGACTGCGGGTCGTGGTCATCGTGCACGACGAGGTGCCGAAGACGTAGCCAAGACAGGACTCCGGCTCGCCATCGGCGCCCACCGTGCCGATCCCGCCGGCATGGGCATCGATCACGCCCGTGGCGACCGGCGTTCCGGTGCGCAGGCCGAGTTCCGATGCGGCTGTTGCCGTGAGTCCGCTGCCGAGCGGCGTTCCGGCATCGACGACGCGCTCGCCGATGCGCGCAAAGCCCTCGTCCGCCAGCACGCCGAGGCCGATGGTGCGGAAGTAGCTCTCGTCCCAGCGTCGCTCATGCGCGAGATAGGTCCATTTGCAGGTCACCGTGCAGGTGGATCTGGACAGATCCCCGGTCGCGCGCCAGGTCAGGAAGTCGGTCAGGTCGAAGAACTGCCATGCGGCCTCGAAGACCTCCGGCCGGTTCTCGACGAGCCACAGCAGTTTCGGTGTTTCCATTTCCGGCGAAATCTTGCCGCCGACAAATTTCAGCACCTCGTGGCCCGTCGCGTTGATGCGCTCCGCCTGCTCCACCGCGCGGTGATCCATCCACACGATGATGTCGCGCTCCGCCTGCTCCGACGGGCCCACGGGCAAGGGCTGGCCGCCCGCGCCCAGCACGACGAGCGAACAGGTGGCGTCGAACCCGATGCCCGCGACCTGATCGGGCGACACCGCGGCCTGCGACAGCGCATCCTTCACGGAATCACAGACGGCATTCCAGATCTCGCCGCTCGACTGTTCGACGATCGAGCCGCTCGCATGGAACAACGTGATGTCACGCTTCGCCGAGGCCAGCATGCGTCCGGCAACGTCGAAGATGCCAGCGCGGGCGCTGCCCGTGCCGACGTCAACGCCGATCACATAACGTGTGCTGCCGGTCGTGCCGGCGGTTGGGTTTTCTGAGGTCATGGCTCACTGTCGGTTATGTGAGGCGTTTCAGAGATCGACGCTGTTCGGAAGGATCACGATATCGCGGATGGTCACGTTGCGCGACCGCGTCAGCATGAAGAGCACCGCTTCGGCGACCTCTTCGGGCTGCATCAGGCTGCCTGAGGCGAGTGCTTCCTCCATCTTCGCTTTCGGCCAGTCGTCGAGCAATGCGGTGACGACCGGGCCGGGCAACACCCCGCCGACGCGCACGCCATGTTTGGAGAGCTGCCGCCGGGTCGTGTGAACGAAGGCCTGCACCGCGAATTTCGACGCCGTGTAGATCGGTTCCCACACGACTGGAACCATCCCCGCGATGGAACTGGTGAAGACGATATCGCCCGATTTCCGCGCGATCATGTGCGGCAGCACGGCGTGAACCGACCGGAATGCGGCGTTGACGTTCAGGTTCAGCACGCGATCCCACTCGTCCGGATTGCCGTCGACCACTTCGCCGCCGACGTAAGCGCCGGCATTCGCGTGGAAGATGTCGAGGCCGCCGGCGAGATCGAGGATTTTCGGCAGCATCGCGGAGACCTCCGCCGGCTTCAGCAGGTCGACGACCAGCGGCAGCGCGTTCGGGCCCAGTTCCTTGCAGAGTGACGTAAGCCTGTCCTCTGCACGGTCGACCAGAACGACCTTCACGCCTTCCGCGATCAGTGCGCGCGCGCAGGCAAGGCCGATACCCGATGCCGCACCCGTGATGGCGGCAATCTTTCCCTTCAAGGATTCAGTCATCTACTTTTCTCCTAGATTCTCTGGAACTACGCGCGGCCATGCGAGACGCGGGATTGCCGGGCGAGCGAGTCGACGATCACCGCGATCGCCAGCACCGCGCCGGTGATCATGAAGCGCAGCGACGACGACAGGTTCAGGAGCGTCAGCCCGCTCGCAATCGACTGGATCACGATAATGCCCAGCACAGCTGAATACGCGCTGCCGCGGCCGCCAAAGAGGCTGGTGCCGCCGATCACGGCCGCCGCGATGGCGTTCAGGTTCACGTCGCCGCTGCCGGCCTGCTGGCTCGCGGAGGCGAGCCGCGCGGCCGTCAGCACGCCGCCGAGCGCGGCGAGACTGGCGCACAGCACGAAGGCGCTGGTGTAGATGGCGTCGACCTTGATGCCTGCCCGCCTCGCGGCCTCGTGATTGCCGCCCACTGCGTGCATCGACCGGCCCCAGCGCGTCCTCTTGAGCGCGTAATCCATCGCGACCGCGATGCCGAGGAAGACGCCGAACATCAGCGGAACACCCCGTCCCTGGTTCAGGTAGGCAACCACCGCTTCCAGCAGCACGGTGATAGCCACGCTGCGCACGAGCAGGCTGCTCACCGAGGGCGCCGAGAGACGGGACGCGCTGCGGCGCTCGCGTGTGCGCAGCCCGAGCACCAGCATCACGACACCCGGCGCCAGTGCAAGAAGGTAGGAAACGACGGCGGGGATGATGATGAGTTGCCCGAGGTTCACCATCGCCGAGCCGTACGGCAGGTTGATCGATCCGGTCGCGCCGAGGACATAGAGTTGCAAACCGAGGATCGCCAGCAGCCCGGCCAGCGTCGCGACGAAGCTCGGCATGCCGAGGCGGTTGAGCAGCAGCGCGTACAGGACACCGACGAGCGCGCCGACGGCGACGGCGGCGACGATGGCCAGCAGCACCGGCCAGCCGTGATTGACCCACAGCATCCCGACGAGGGCCGACGCGAAGCCGCTCATCGAGCCCACCGACAGATCGATCTGTCCCACCATCAGCACGCAGACGATGCCGAGCGAGATCACACCGACCGTCGAGCAGTCGAACAGCAGATTGACCAGATTGTCGGCCGAGAGGAACACCGGGTTAAGACTGGTGAACACGGTCCAGATAATGATCAGGCCCGCGATGACCGGCAGCGCGCCCAGATCGCCCGAGCGCACCCGCGAGACGAAGGCGGCGACGGCGTCGCCAATCCCGGTGACGTGCTTGACGCGGATATCGCTGCGGTCGAGGAGCGTGGACGGCTGTGGCGCGCCTTGCGTTTCAGGCGGGGAGCCGTCTTTTATTTCGTTGCTCATGATCGTTCCTTTGGTTCAGACGCCCTGTTCGGCCTGGCGCCGGCCGGCGCGACGTGACACCGCGTTCTCGGTGGCGCCGGTGATGGCGGCCACCAGTTCTTCATTCGACGAATCGGGATAGAAGACACCGTTGTTGCGGCCGAGCCGCAGCACCACGATCCGGTCCGCCACGGCGCGAACGTCCTCCATGTTGTGGCTGATCATGATGACCGCGTGGCCGCGGTCGCGTACCCGCTCGATCAGGTTCAGCACCTCGGCGGTTTGCGCCACGCCGAGCGCCGCCGTCGGTTCGTCGAGCATGATCAGCTTCGGGTCGAGCAGCAGCGAGCGGGCGATCGCCACGGTCTGGCGCTGGCCGCCCGACAGCGACGCGACCACGTCGCGCACGCTCGGGATGCGGGCCGACAGCTCGTTCAGAAGCGTCCAGGCCTTCACCTCCATGGCGACCTCGTCGAGACGCAGCGGATTCAGCTCGCGCCCGAGGTAGATGTTCGCGACAACATCGAGGTTTTCGCACAAGGCAAGATCCTGGAACACCGTGGCGATGCCGAGGTCGAGCGCCGCGCCCGGATTGGAAAGCGTGACCGGCTGGCCGCGGAACGTGATCGTGCCGGTGGTGGGTTGATGGACACCGGCGAGCACCTTTACCAGCGTCGATTTTCCGGCACCGTTGTCGCCCACCAGCGCGACGACTTCGCCGGCATGCACGTCAAGCTCGATGTCCGTCAGGGCCGAGACCGCTCCGAAGTTCTTCGAGACGCCGCGCAGGCTCAGCACCAGTTCGCCGGGCCCGGGCCGTGTTGTGGAGTTGTCAGTCATTTGACGGATACCTCGTGATGAGTAAGGAGACCCGGCGCGAGCCGGGTCCCATCCGGGCTTCGCGCCGGATCAGTTCGTGATGCCGAGCTTCTTGCACCCTTCGGCATAGCGGTCGGTGCACAGATCCTTCGAGCTCGCGAAGCCCTTGTCGACCACTTCCGCCTTGAGATTCTTCGCCGTGATGACCGCCGGCTTGAAGAGCTGGGACGGCGTATTGAAGAGCGTCGTTTCACCCTTCGGCGTCTGGCCCGACAGGAAGCCGACGGCCACCTTCGCCGCCGCCGCCGCGACGATCTCGCTCGGCTTCAGGATCGTGTTGTACTCGTCGCCCGCGATGATCAACTGCAATCCCGCGATCGTCGCGTCGTTGCCGGTCACCGGCGGCACCGGGTTCACGCCAGCTGCCTTGAACGCCGCGATGGCTCCGCCGCCCGTGCCGTCGTTGGCGGCCACGACACCGACAATCTGCGAGCCGAAGCGGGTGATCTGACCGCTGACCCATTGCTGGGCTTTCGGCGGTGCCCAGTCCGGTGTGTCGTACTCGGCCAGCGTCTTGTAGCCGCTGCCCTGCAACCCGGCATGGATGCCCTTCTTGATCAGTCCCGCCGCCGCGTCGGTCGGCGAACCGTTGACCTCGAGCACGCCGCCCTTGCTGGTCGGCACGCCCGTTTCCTTCAGGTGCTGGACGAGCGACTGCGCGATGGCGCGGCCGATGTTCTCGTTGTCGAACGACACGTAGTAGTTGGCGGGCGTCGAAGGGACGGGGCGGTCATAGGCAATCACCTTGATACCCTGGCTCTGCGCCATATGGACGAGCGACGCGGCCGCTGTCGAATCCACCGGGTCGAGGACGATCACCTTCGCGCCCTGTGCGATCACCGAGTTGAACTGCTGCTGCTGCATGGCGACGTCGGCATTGGCGTTCTGGTAGAGCACCTTGCAGTCGGGGCAGAGCTTGCTCATTTCGGCCTTGAAGCCGGGGAAGTCGTGCTGTTCGTAGCGCGTCGACGCCTGGTCGGGCATCAGGAAGGCAACCGTGCCACTGGGCGCGGCCATGGCCGCCGTGGCGCTCATCAGGCTGAGGCTCAGCGCGCTGGCGCGGATCAACTGGTTCGAAAGGCTGGTCATCGAGTGTCTCCGTTTTTAGTAAGATTCCGGCGTGGTGCCGCCGTGGTTGAACCGCGGGTGAGGCTTGTTGTTGAACTTCGTTAGTTCGCGTGACGGTGCCTGGAAAAGTGCCAGTCATGCGATTCGATCGCGCTGGCAGCATTGAGCTGCTGACAGGCGCGCCATCGCGAAGGCGACATGTCCTTTTGCAGCAGGAACTGCCGGTTAAAGTTCGAGAGATTATTAAAGCCGACCTGGTAGCAGATATCCGTGATATTCAGTTCGCCCGCCATCAGCAACTGGCACGCCAGATTGATGCGCAGCCGGTTCACATACTGCACGAAGGGCACGCCGGTATGCCGCCGGAAATATCGTGAGAATGCGCTGACACTTTGTCCCGTGAGTTCGGCCAGCTCCACTTCGCGCAACGCCTGCGACAGGTTCTTGCCGATATAGGCAAGCACGTGATTGATGCGGGTCTCGGCATGGCGTGCCGGATCCGCATGATGAGCGGCACTCGCCAGCTTCACCGGCTCCGCGCCTTGCACGAGCAGGTCGAGCAAGGCAAGAAACAGTGTGATGCGCCGCACGCCTTGTGCAGCCAGCATTTCGCGCATGACCGGTTCGGCGGCCGCGCCCGTTTCCGCTGTGAACAGCACGCCCCACGCCGATGCATCGAGTAAGGATTCCACGCGCCTGATCTCCGGGAACACCGCGATGGCGCGTGCGACAAACCCGGCATCGAACTGCAGGATGAGACAGCGTTCATCCACATGCTCGCCTTGCGGCACATTGCTGACCCAGTTGTGCGGCAGGTTCGGTCCTGTCATCACGAGATTGCCGGGCGCGAAGTCGCCGATGTAATCGCCTACGAAGTATTTTCCCGTCGTCGATGTAATGAGCTGGATTTCGTATTCAGGGTGGAAGTGCCAGCGCACCGTGCGATAGGGATAACCATGCGACCACACCTTGAACGACTCATCGTGCGGCACGGCGACTAGTTCCAGATCGGGCTGGACGATCCTGGCGCGACGCGTGTCCGTATGCGCGCTGGCAGCCCGAATGGTGTGCATCTGTCTTCCTCCCGATCCATTTTTTTCGGGCGGTTCGCGTACACCGTATCGCGCTCCGCCATGGATGAAAGTTAGCCCTGTCGCGGAGAGATCACCACTGAAATTACAGCCGCTGACCGATACTTTATTGCATTCGGGTAAATCCTTACGGTCCCGGAAGTCAATTTCCGGTGAGTTGCGATCCGGCGCCAGAACCAGAAGTAAGGGCAGCCGGAAGTAACGACGGATTTAATTTTCGGTGCGTCACATGGGAGTTGAGCGCGTCTGGCGGCCTGTACGGCGACGGAATCCCCACCAGCCCGCGAGCGTGGTGAAACTCACCACCGGGAGCACCATCACCCAGAATCCGTGGCGGTTTTCGAAGGCGTCTGTTCGAAGTCGAACATGACATCGTCGACGACGGTCAGCAACGCATCATGCTAATGCTCGATGCACGAAGGGGCTGTCGCAACCCGTCCACGCAGGTTAATACAGTGAGTAACGGGAATGCGTTTCTATCGGGATGATCGCCTGCGCGGGAACGGCTCGACCTTCGCGCGCGGATTTCAGGTGTTCAACGGCTGTGCGCAGTAGCAGTCGCAGGTCCTGTGTCAGCAGATAGTCGATTGCGTCGGATCGCAAAAGTGGTTCCGTTATGCGGTTGACTTCGTGGGTCACGTAGATCGTGCGGCCCGTCAGGTTGCGTTCGTGCAGCGCCGCCGCCAGTCCTTCGTTTCCACCCGCCACGTTGTAGATGGCATCGAGCTTCCCGTGCTCGTCCAGAAAACGCATGGTTGCTTCATAGGTCGCGGCCCCGGAGTCCGCGCCCTTGATCACCTCCACGAGGTTCACGTTCGGGAACCGATGCCGTAACAGCGAACGAAATCCGATCTCACGATCTTCGTGGCATGTATAAGAAAACGTCGCGACGACCACGGCCACGTCCGGGGAAGTGTGCGTCTGGAGATGTCGTCCAATGAGAAACGCGGCTGACTGTCCGGCCGCCCGGTTATTCACCCCAACATACGTATGACGTGCGTCGGCATCGACGTCGGTGATCAGCGTGACAACCGGCTTGCCTGCGGTCATGCATTCGCGCAGTGCGGCGGTCGTCGTTGCGGTATTCGTGCAGATGATGCCGATGCCGTCGGTCTCCACGGCCGCCTCGCGTACCCGGGCGGCAACTTCGTCGTCGGAAGCGCCGACACATGGCACGACCGCGAGATTTACGCCGGACGCGACAAATTCCGCTTCGAGGTCGGCTGCGGTGCGCGTGAGTTCGTCCGTGAATGCGTCACCTGCCTGGGCCAGCACTCTGAAATCGTAAGCGCTCTGCCTGACGCGAGCCGACGATCGTGCCGGCGAGCCCGAGGCCAGTTGCCTCAACGCCGCTTCAACGGCGCTTCGCGTGCGCGGATGCACGCCGGGCCGATCGTTCAGTGCGCGATCGATGGTTGCCCTGCTGAGCTGTGTGATCTCCATCAGCTGTTTGAGCGTCGGCTTGTCTTTCATGTGCGTCCCCACACTTGCGGGCGGACCAGGGTGTCCGCGTAGCCGTTATTTTGCCTCAAATTGAGGTTATTGAGGTTTTCCGCGTTTCGACATGAAAAATCGTCCTGAAATGCCCTCTGGAATACCCTTTGTGGCTCAGAATGAGGCATATTAGTCTTTGACGTGTGCTCATTAAGAGTCTTAAATTGGCTCAACGATGGCCGATGCTTCATCCGGCTCACCGCTCGGTCAAACATCAAGCACTGAGGTGCAACTCATGTCCGTACAGCAAGGCAGCACGAAAACGATCACCATGGACGACTGGTATAAGTGCCGGCTCGACAGGAAGGTGCTCAAGGAAGTCACGCGGCGCAACGATAAGGACGCGTTGTTGCATCTCAGCGGTTTCATCGCGCTGGTCGTGGCAAGCGGCGTGCTCGCATGGCTGTCGCGCGGCACGCTGTGGTGCGTGCCTGCACTCCTGCTGTACGGGACGATCTATGCGTTCGCCGAAGCGATCGAACACGAGTTGCGCCATCGCACGCCATTCCGGAGTGAATGGTTGAACGAGTCGGTCCATTGGCTCATCTGTTTCATGACGTGGCGCGAACAGGTCTATAGCCGCTGGTCGCATGCCCAGCATCACACGTACACCCATCTGACGGCGACAGTGCCAGCCGACGTCGAACTGGCGGTGACGCGGCCGCCGAACTACCTGAAGCTCGCCACCGATTTCCTGCGCGTCTCACATGGCATTCATCATCTGGGCAACATCGTTCTGCACAGCTTCGGCATCGTGTCGAAGAACGCGAAGGCGGTTGTCCCGCCGATTGAATATCGCGCGATGTGCCGCAACTCGCGCGTGATCCTCGCGCTATACATCGGCGCGATTGCGTGGGCGATCGCCGCGCACAGCTGGCTGCCGGTGGTCTTTTTGCTGCTGCCGCGCGCGTACGGTGCCTGGCTGCACGAACTGCTGGCGATCACGCAGCACACCGGACTGCGTGAGAACGAACTCGATCACCGCTTCTCGACGCGAACCCTCAAGCTGAACCGCTTCCTGCAGTTCCTTTACTGGAACATGAACTATCACGTCGAGCACCACATGTTCCCGAACGTGCCGTTTCATGCGCTGCCGAAACTGCGCAAGGCAATCGAAGCAGATCTGCCGCCCGCATACGACGGTCTCTTCAGCACATGGGGCGAAATCATTCATGTCTTCAGGATGCAGCGACACGATCCCGATTACATGGTGACGCCACACGTTCCGGGAAAAGCGGCTCAGGCCGAAGCAGAACCGGCCGGCGATCAGCCGTTCGTAGCGCAGGCGCGTTAATCGGGGAGACACATCATGAACATTCTTCAATGGCATCACGTTTGCGCATGCGATGACATCGACGAAGAAGACGTCGTCGATTTCGAGCACGACGGCAAGCTGTACGCGATCTATCACACACCGAGCGGTTTTTACGCATCGGCGGGTCTCTGCACGCATGAGACCGCACGGCTCACCGAAGGTCTCGTGTTCGGCGAGGTGATCGAATGTCCGATGCACATGGGGCGCTTTCATATTCCCACCGGTGCGGCGAAAGGCGCGCCCGTTTGCGTGAACCTCGTCACGCACCCCGTCAGGATCGAAGACGGCAAGGTCTATATCGGCCTCGCCGACGAGTGACGCCGCGTCCTTTGTGATGTGGTTCACCTCACAAAGGCAAGGCGGGATGGGCCGGTGCGCGACATCGGCAAGCCAATCATAAAGGAGACAATCATGAAACCATCAATCCACCGGGCGTTTCGCCTGGCTGCCGTAGTATTGGGTCTCGGACTGTGCGCCAGCGCATTCGCCGCGCCTGTCGCCCGTTTCGATTTCATCTCGCATGCGCCGGATTCGGACGCCTGGTGGAACACGGTCAAGAACGGCATCAAGCAGGCCGACACGGATTTCAATGTGGAGACCGATTACCGCAATCCGCCGAACGGCGATATCGCGGACATGGTGCAGCTGGTCAATCAGGCGGCGGCGCGCAACTATGACGGCGTCGTTTCGACGATCGCCGACTACGATCTGCTAAAGAGCGTGTTTCCGAAGCTCAAGGCGAAGAACATCCCGTTCATCACTGCGAATACAGGTACGGAGCAGCAGAGCGCCGACCTGGGTGCGTTGCTGCACGTCGGGCAGCCGGAATATCTGGCAGGCAAGGAGGCCGGACTGCGCGCGAAGGCCGACGGCATCAAGACGTTTCTATGTGTGAACCACTACGCAACGAACCCGTTGTCGTTCCAGCGTTGTCGTGGTTTCGCGGACGCCATCGGTGCGGATATGAAGACGTCGGTACTCGATTCGGGCACGGACCCGACGGGCATCGAAGCGAAGGTAAGCGCATTTCTGCGCACGCATCCGGATACTCAGGCCGTGCTGACGCTCGGCCCGACTTCTGCTGATCCGACGATCCGCGCGGTCACCAAAATGGGCCTTGCCGGCAAGATCTGGTTCGCGACGTTCGACATCGATTCCGATGTGGCGAAGGCGATCAAGGACGGCACGATCAGGTTCTGCACCGACCAGCAACCGTATCTGCAAGGCTATATTCCCATCGCGATGCTGGCGATCATGCACAGGAATCGCAACACGGATGTGCTGCAGGCACGTGCGGAACTGCAGAAGAACCCGAAGTTCATGAAGCGTCTGCAGGACTACGGTCTCAAGCCTGTGTATGAGGCGCGCAATATCAGTTCTGGGCCCGGCTTCATCACGCAGCAGAACATCGGGCAGGTGTCGGCGCTGGCGGGCACGTACCGCTGATATCGCATGAGGATCGTGCACTCCGCGAGAACGGCTGTGTCGGCGCCTGTTTCCTGTTGAGCATGCGGCCAGCCACGCGGAACGCGAGAACCGCCAGATAGCGGACGGCCACCTTCCGGTGGCCGTATACATTGACTGATTCCTTGTCCGCTGGGGCGTCGTTACCGTTAGTACCGAACGGCGCCAGCAACCCATGTAGCAAGTGACATCAGACAGCCTGACGCAGGGTTTTCGCGGCAGCCACCATGTTCGTGAGCGCCGGAATCACTTCTTCCCATGCACGCGTCTTCAGGCCGCAATCCGGATTCACCCACAGGCGTTCCGCGGGAATGCGTTCCGCCGCCTTCTTCATCAACTGAACAATATGATCCAGGCTCGGGATGTTCGGCGAATGGATGTCGTACACGCCGGGGCCGATTTCGTTCGGGTAGTTGAAGTGATCGAACGCATCGAGCAGTTCCATGTCCGAGCGTGACGTTTCGATTGTGATGACGTCCGCGTCCATATCCGCGATCGACGCGATGATGTCGTTGAACTCCGAATAGCACATATGCGTGTGAATCTGCGTTTCGTCCTTCACACCGTTTGCGGTGATACGGAACGATTCCACGGCCCACTGCAGGTATTCGTTCCACTGTGACTTGCGCAGCGGCAGTCCTTCGCGGAGCGCGGCTTCGTCGATCTGGATCACGCGCACACCGGCCTTTTCAAGGTCGAGCACTTCCTCGCGGATGGCCAGCGCCAGCTGGTAGCACGAGGTCGAGCGCGGCTGGTCGTCGCGCACGAACGACCAGTTCAGGATCGTGACCGGTCCGGTCAGCATGCCCTTCATCGGCTTGGCCGTCTGCGATTGTGCGTATTTGATCCACTCGACGGTCATTGCCTTCGGACGGCTGATGTCGCCGAACAGAATGGGCGGCTTCACGCAGCGCGAGCCGTACGACTGCACCCAGCCGAACTGGCTGAACGCGTAGCCGTCAAGCTGCTCGCCGAAGTATTCGACCATGTCGTTGCGTTCCGCTTCGCCATGCACGAGCACGTCGAGACCCAGCGCTTCCTGTTCTTTCACGCTGCGGGTGATTTCGCGCTCCATCGCGGCCTTGTATCCAGCCGCATCGAGTTCACCTGCCTTGAACTGGCTGCGCGCGTGGCGGATTTCTCCCGTCTGCGGGAACGAGCCGATCGTGGTCGTCGGGAAAGCCGGCAGATTGAGGATCGCTGCCTGCTTTTCGGCGCGCTGCGGATACCCGCTCGCACGCTTGCCGAGCGCGGCATCGATGCGTGCGATTGCCGCCTTGACCGCCGGGTTATGTACACGCGGCGACGAACGACGGCTTTCAATTGCAGCAGCGTTCGCAGCGAGCGCACCGGCAACCGACGCACGCCCGTTGTTCAGTGCACCAGCCAGCACAGTCAGTTCATCGAGTTTTTGCAGCGCGAATGCGAGCCACGATTTGATCCCGGCATCAAGCTTCTGCTCGCTGTTCAGATCGACCGGCGTATGCAGCAGCGAGCACGACGGCGCAATCCACAGCCGGTCGCCCAGTGTCTGATGCAGCGGTTCGAGCCACTCCAGCGCCGCGTTCAGGTCGGTCTTCCAGATGTTCCGGCCGTTGATCGCACCAACGGACAATACCGCCGAATCCGGTAGTTGCGCCGCGACCAGGGCGACTTCATCGCGCGCATTGATCGCATCGATATGCAGGCCGTCGACGGGAAGCTGGCATGCAACTTCGAGGTTGTCCTTCAACTGGCCGAAGTAGGTCGCAAGCAGCAGCCGCACCCGGCGCGCCGACAGCGCGTCGTATGCGGTGACAAACGCTTCGCGCCACTTCGCATCGAGCTCGGTGACGAGCACTGGCTCGTCGATCTGCACCCACTCGATGCCTTGCGCCGTGAAGTAGTCGAGCAACGCTGCATACACGGGAAGGATGCGCGGCAGCAGCGCGAGCTTGTCGGAATCGTCTTTCGCCTTGCCAAGCCACAGGTACGACACCGGCCCGATGATGACGGGCTTGGCCTTCACGCCGGCTGCGCTGGCTTCCGCGAGCTGTTCGATGAGGCGCGAGGGGTCGAGCGAGAAGTTCGTTGCCGCATCGAACTCGGGGACGATGTAGTGGTAGTTCGTATCGAACCACTTCGTCATCTCGCCAGCGGCCACGCCGCCGCAACAGGCGCTGTGGTCTTCCGCGCCGTGGGCCGAACGGCCGCGCGCCACGCGGAAATAGTTGTCGAGCCTGTCGCCGTGGAAACCGCGCACCCGCTCCGGCAGGTTGCCGAGCGTGAAGCTCATGTCGAGCACCTGGTCGTAAAACGCAAAGTCGCCGACCGGAGCGAAATCCAGCTTTGCCTGATTCTCCCAGTGGCGTGCGCGAAGTTGCTTGCCGGTCGCCTTCAGTTCATCGCGTGACGATTGACCCTTCCAGTACGTTTCGAGTGCGAACTTCAGTTCGCGTTTTGCGCCGATGCGCGGAAAGCCGAGGTTGTGTGTCGTGACCATTTTTGTACGCCGTCCAGAGGAAATAACCTGGAAGCGATGATAGAATTTTCGAAGTATGAATAAAAATGGATTAATTTCATACATCGATTAATCTACTTCATGGAGTCGCAATGCTCGAACGCAGTCACCTGATGGTTGTCAGGGAAGTGGAGCGCCAGGGCTCACTGACGGCGGCGGCCGAGGTGCTGCACCTCACACAGTCGGCGTTGAGCCATACCGTCAAGAAGCTGGAGCAGCAGCTGGGCACGCCGGTCTGGACGCGCGAAGGGCGATCGATGCGTCTCACGCAGGCAGGTCAATACCTTCTTGGCCTCGCGAACCGGATGCTGCCCCAGTTCGAGCTTGCCGAGGCGCGCGTGAAGCAGTACGCGAACGGCGAGCGTGGCACGTTGCGCATCGGCATGGAGTGCCACCCGTGTTACCAGTGGCTGCTCAAGGTCGTATCGCCGTATCTGGCGCGTTGGCCGGACGTTGATGTCGACGTGAAGCAGCGGTTTCAGTTCGGCGGAATCGGTGCGCTGTTTGGCTATGACATCGACGTGCTGGTCACGCCTGATCCGTTGAAGAAGCCAGGACTGCGCTTCGAGCCGGTATTCGACTATGAACAGGTGCTCGTTGTCGCCGAGGGTCATGCGCTGGCGCACGTGCCTTACGTCACGCCCGAGCAGCTTGGAGCCGAAGTGCTGATCACCTATCCCGTCGAAACAGACAGGCTGGACATCTACAACCAGTTCCTGACGCCGGCCAACGTCGTGCCGAAAAAACACAAGGTCATCGAGACCACCGACATCATGTTGCAGATGGTCGCGAGCGGGCGCGGCGTCGCCGCGTTACCGCGCTGGCTGGCGGAAGAGTATGCGGACTCGATGCCGCTCATGCCGCTGCGGCTCGGCAGGAAGGGCATCTCCAAGCAGATATTTCTGGGCACCCGGGAGTCGGATGAGACCATCGATTATCTGGCGGCTTTCGTCGCGCTCGCTCGCGAATCGGACTGGAGCGGCACACGATTACGCTCCTGACCGGCGTCGTTCGTTGCGATGCAAAAACCTGACAAAGCCTCTGCGGAACTGTACGCTGCCCAATAGACCCGGTTTTACCGACTGCGGCAGTCAGTAACGAAGAAGCTGAGCAGTCCTTCTCCGGCTTCGGGACCATCACGCCCTGCTTGCGCATCGCCTCCCTTTCTTCCAGAGCCTGCCATGCTGATCTTCCGCCAGCTTTTCGATGCCACCTCGTCCACCTATACGTACCTGCTGGGCGACAGCGATAACGGCGAGGCGCTACTGATCGATCCTGTCTACGAGCAGGTGCCGCGCGATCTGGCGTTGCTGCAGGAGTTGGGCCTGCGGCTGCGGGCGACGCTCGACACCCACGTGCACGCCGACCACGTGACGGGCGCCTGGCGTTTGAGCCAGCGCTGCGGCAGCCGTATCGCGCTCGCCGGGGCAGCTGGCGCCATGGGGGTGAATCAGCCGCTGCGCCACGGCGATCGCATTGATTTCGGAAGCCGCTACCTGACCGTGCGTGCTACACCCGGCCATACCAATGGCTGCCTGACCTATGTTCTGGACGACCAGCAGATGGCCTTCACCGGTGACAGCCTGTTGATTCGCGGCTGTGGCCGGACCGATTTCCAGCAGGGGAGTCCGCAGCAGCTGTTCGCCTCGGTGCGCGAGCAGATCCTGACGCTGCCCGACGACTGCCTGCTTTATCCCGCGCACGACTATCGCGGCATTACTGTCACCAGCGTGGTCGAGGAGCGGCGCTTCAACCCGCGCCTGGGCGGCGACGTGGACGTCGGCGACTTCATCGGCCATATGAACAATCTGAATTTGCCTCATCCGAAGCTGATGGCCGTGGCGGTGCCCGCCAACCTGCGCTGCGGCGAGCCGGATCGCGACGCGCTACCGGCGGAGACGCCGGCGTGGGCGCCACTGACGCTGCGCTTCAGCGGAGTATGGGAGATCGAGCCCATGACGCTGCTCGAGTATGCGTCCACGCTACAGATCGTGGATGTGCGTGAAGCGCCGGAATTCATCGATCGTCTGGGCCATCTGTCCGGTGCGCGGTTGATACCGCTGTCGCAGTTGATGGACCGGCTCGATGAACTGGACCGCGAACGGCCAGTGGTGGCGGTGTGCCGCTCGGGAGTGCGCTCGGCCCAGGCCAGCGTGTTGTTGTCGCGGTCGGGTTTTGGCAAGGTGGCGAACCTTGCCGGCGGCATGTTGCGCTGGAAGACGGAGGCGCTGCCGGTGGCGTCGGGCAGCGTCTGACGGTTTGCGGTGCATGTATGGCACCGGCGGAAGTTGGGCGGCCGGTCGATGTATTCAGCGTCGTGTCGATTTCCAGTGGTTTCATTCGTCGAGGAGTAAGAGGCCCGCTGAATGCGGCCGTCTATCTCTATCCTGGGAGACGCTTCATGACGCTGAAACTCTACTACCACCCGTTTTCGTCCTGTTGCCAGAAGGCACTGGTCGCGCTGTACGAAAATGCCGTCCCGTTCGAATCGCACATACTCGCCGGTCCGGACAGCCCGGCGTTTCGCGAACTGGCTGAACGCTGGTCCATGAAGCGCTTTCCGGTGCTCGTGGATGGCGAACGCACCGTCATCGAGGCGAGTTGCATCATCGAATACGTGGGCCTGTACGCGCCTGGCCCAGTGTGCCTGATTCCCGGGGACCCGCGTGCCGCACTTGAGGTGCGAACGATGGACCGCTTCTTCGACAACTATGTCTCGACGCCCCAGCAAAAGATCGTGGCTGATTCGCTTCGACCCGAAGATGCCCGTGATCCCTACGGCGTGCTGGAAGCACGGAACATGCTCGATACGGCTTATACCTGGCTCGACAAGGTGATGTCGCACCGCGAATGGGCAGCCGGCGAGCATTTCAGTCTTGCCGATTGCGGTGCCGCGCCCTTCCTGTTCTATGCAGACTGGACACATCCCATCGGCAATGCTCATCCCAACGTGACGGCCTATCGTCGACGGCTGCTGGAGCGGCCATCGTTTGCGCGGGCAGTGGATGAAGCGCGGCCGTACCGCAAGCTCTTTCCGCTGGGCGCTCCTGATCGCGACTGACCGGTGCGGTGGGAACCGCTTTCAACGGCCCGGTGTGCCATTCAACTTCGGCATCTGTCACGGCTTCGACTGTCGACGCGTATCGGGCATACCGGCGCGAAGGCGCGGCGGTATGCCTCGCGTCAGCCGGGATTGTCCGCGGCCGAGATCAGGGCGAGCGCCGCGGGCAGGAGCGGCTGCGCCGCCCCTTTTGCAAGCTGTCCGTAGACGTAGGCGCCGTCGACAAGAAGTGCGATCTGGCTGGCGAGACTATCGGGCCTGGCAATGCCGATTTGCCGCACCAGCGCACCGAGACGGCGGCGCAATTCGGCCTTGTGTCTGAGGGCCACCACCCGCGCGGGATGATCCGGCGCCGGAAACTCCGTTGCCACGTTGAGAAATGGACAGCCGCGGTATTTCGGCGTGGCGATGTCGCGAGCGATCCACTGAAGATGAGCTTTGAGCTCATCTCTGGGGGCGTTCCGGTGGCGCGTCGCAGTCTTGTCCCAGGCGACCCAATAATTCGTGTCATCCCGCTCGAGCACCGCTGCAACGAGCTCGTCCTTGGTCGTGAAGTGCCGGTAAAGACTGGTCTTCGCAACCCCTGACCGCTCGACGACGAGATCGACGCCGACGGCTCTGACACCTTCCTGGTAGAACAGATCGGCTGCTGTATCGAGTATGCGTTCCCGAACGCTGGTGGAACTGGCGGTTCCGGCTTCTTTTGCTGTGGCGAGTGTGCCTCTGCTCATGGCAAGTCCTCCTGAGAGACGTCATGTTCCGGCTTGCCGGTTACTGTACCAGATCTGTCTTGACACGCTACAGATCTGTACTCTATTCTTCGAAAAACATACAGGTCTGTAGCGTTTCGAAATAGGGAAGCCGCTGTCCCGCAGTTCGAAGAAAAACCATGACAACTGGAGTTTTGCGATGACATTAAACCGAACCGTCGCCGTCTTCGGCGCCTACGGCCATACCGGCCGCTTCGTGGTGTCTGAGCTGGTCAGGCGTGGCTGGAGACCGGTCATGTCTGGACGCGATGCCAGCAAGCTGAATGCCTTCGGAGCAGCTTATCCCGAGCTGGACATTCGACCCGCGTCGACAGATGACCCGGATTCGCTCGACCGCGCGCTTGCGGGTGCGGCCGCGGTCATCAATTGCGCGGGCCCATTCGCCAGAACCTCTGCGCCCGTGATCGAAGCCGCGCTGCGTGCGCGGATTCCTTATCTGGACGTCGCGGCGGAGATCGAGGCCAATCTGGATACGTTCGAGCAATACGCCGACCGGGCGCGCGATGCGGGCATCGTGATTGTGCCTGCGATGGCGTTCTTTGGCGGCCTGGGCGATCTCCTCGCCACGGCGGCGATGGGCGACTGGGTAGCCGCTGACGAAATCTGCATTGCTTATGGGCTCAGCAGCTGGCGGCCGACACACGGCACACGGGTTACCGGTCAGGTTTCGAGGCAGCGCAGAGACGGGCGACGCATCGTTTTTACAAAAGGGCAGATGGCATTCCGCACGGACGCCGCACCGCTGGCCGAATGGACGTTCCCTGCACCGCTCGGAAGGCAGCCGGTCGTCGGAGAATTCACGATGGCGGACACGGTGACGATTTCGCGCCATCTGAGGACGCCCGAGATCCGCTCGTACATGACGGCCGGGGCAGTCAAGGATCTGTCGGACCCGAACCCGTCGCTGCCGGCCGCGGTCGACGGAAGCGGACGCTCCGCGCAGACCTTTCTGGTCGAGGTGGTCGTGCGTTCGGGAGACAACGAACGCCGCGCGGCGGCAAGCGGGCAGGACATCTACGCGATCAGCGCACCGCTCGTGGTCGAAGCGGCTACGCGTGTCGTCAGTGGGCTGGTTCACGGAACGGGCGTCATCACCGCAGGCGAGGCCTTTGACGCACGTGACTTTCTGGAATCGCTCGGTCAGCAGCATCTGTCACTGGAGATGCCGTGAAGTCCGGATCTGTCTTCAGGAGCCTCGACTACGGCTCCGATACGCGGTTGCATGGTTCACCGCGTCTCCTTGAGATCCAGACCCAGGCAGCCACGCTATTAATTGAACGGTAGCGAGTCGAACCGGCTACTGGCTGTCGCCCGGGCCGTACTCATCCGCTATCCGCAACAGCACGCTGGTGACCACCCGGTCGCATTGAGATCCGCCAAACTCGAACAGGTCGCGCTCGGCGAGATCGATTTCCCGCGCCAGTGATTCACGCAGGAGGCTCTTCGCGCGGAAATGCCGGCTGCGCACCGTTGCCTCCGGGATGTCGAGACACTGCGCGGTTTCCTCGACACTCATTTCCTCGATTGAACGCAGCACGAAGACGACCCGGAAGGCATCCGGCAGTGCGTCCAGCTTGCGTTCGAGTAACGCACGCATTTCGGCACGTGCTACCGCGTGGTCTGGAGAATCGGAATCGTGTGCGGTCATTGCGTCAACTGCATCTTGATGAGTGCTCAAATCCACCATCGGAATCACGTTTTGACGCCGCGCCTCCCGGCGCAGGCGGCCAAAACATTCATTGAGTACCAGCCGGGACAACCAGGTGAAAAGCGCCGAGTCGCCGCGGAACTTGCCGATCGACCGGTAAGCCGACATATACGCTTCCTGCAACGCATCTTCCGCCTCCGCGTCGTTATGCAGCGTGCCGCGCGCCAGACGATACAGGCGCCGGTTGTGCCTGCGCATCAGCAGTTCGAATGCAGATCGGTCCCCCGCGACAATGCGACGGACGATCGACTGATCGTCATCCGCGAGGGGCAGCGGATATGTTCCAGCGTTGTTCGTCATGAAGTTTTCGCCAAACCGCGTTACCCGACGGTGAGTGTGCCATGCATGGTGGGGTGCAGGTTGCACAGATAAGGATAGCTTCCCGGCCGGCGGGCGATGTAGCTCCAGGAGGCGTTCGGCGCGATATTGCCCGAGTCGAACGCCTTCGAGCTTGCGCTCGCCGTGTGAGGAAACAGGTCCTTGTTGACCCACACCACGCGACTCCCGCGATGTACCTTCAACGCGGGCGGATTGAACTGCATCTGCTCGATCACGACAAAGTACGTTTCGGGCGCCGCGGCGGCGCTGGCATGCAGTGCCGCGCCGAGGAGCGCCACCTGAACGCCGGCCAGCACGAAAACGCTCCTGCGCACCTTGCCCCGGCGCATTCCGGCACCGCTGCCCCGGCGATCATCCACCGCTCTTCTCCAGTTCTGCCTGAAGATGCCTGGCGTGTTCGAGATGTGCAACAAACGCCGGCCGCACCTTTACGAGCAGCGCCTTCAGCTCTTCGTTCTGGGCCCCCGGGATCAAGGTCTTGTCGAGCGCGGCCAGCACGTTCTCGTGATAGATCACTTCATGATCGACATACGCGCGGTCAAAACCTCCACCCTTAAGCGTTTTCAGACTGGCAAGGTTTGCATCGCCGCCTTGCTTCAGGCTTTGACTTGTCGGGTTGGCCTCCGGTGTCACGCCCAGCTTGTGCACGAGATCGGTGGCGGCCTGATTGACGCCACTGTGGTCGGTGACCATTCGCTGCGCGAACGCCTTGACGTCCTTCGATCCTGTTTTCGACTCCGCGAGCTTGCCCGCGTCGATATCGACCTGATTCGCGGTCACCACGATGGCCGCGATCTGGGGATCGGTTGGGCCCGCGCTCTGCGCCCAGCCGGAGACGCTGACAAGAGCCAGTGCCCCGAACAGGGCAACGTTATTCAACTTCATGAGGTTTCTCCCGTGCAATGGTTATGTGTCTGGCTGGCCCACGCGGGCCAGATCCGCTTCTACCTGTTCCATGGACTTGGATGTCACGTCGGGAAGCCCTGTTCCCAACCGTGGCTGGAACCCGGATGGGCACCCGGTCGGATTAAAAAACGGACGAATGGAAACGTTGTGTATCGGCGTGACCGGTAGATACATTGCGACACAAACCTCGTCGAGGTCTGGGCTATAAACCGGGTTGCAACAAGCGGGTCACACACCGGTGAACTGCTAAAGCGTTCGCGTCGTCGCGGAACCGGTCATCGGTTAATCACGCTAATCGTGATCAGGATGCGAGGAGGTTTTCGCGGAATCGAATCTTTGCGTGCAGACCAACTCTCAACAGGAGAAACAAACATGTCCGAAGAAATCAACCAGAACCGCCGGCGTCTGTTTGGTATTGCAGCTGCGTCCGTTGCTGCCGCCCAGTTCGGCATGACCGGTTCCGCGCATGCGCAGGGCAGCCAGTCAAAGCAAGCAGGATTGAAAAAGATAAAACCGGGCGCGAACACGTCATTCGATGCGCCGAAGCAGATCGATGCAGGCGTGCTGAACGTTGGGTACGTGGAGGTGGGTCCCGCCAATGGTCCGGCGGTGATCCTTCTGCACGGCTGGCCTTACGACATCCACAGTTACGTCGATGTCGCCCCCTTGCTGGCGGCGTCAGGCTACAGGGTAATCGTCCCGCATTTGCGCGGTTATGGCACGACGCGCATCATTTCGGACGCGACGTTACGCAACGGCCAGCAGGCAGCGCTCGGCGCCGACGTCATCGCGCTCATGGACGCGCTGAAAATCGACAGGGCGATTCTTGCCGGCTACGACTGGGGCGGCCGCACGGCCTGCATTGTCGCGGCGCTCTGGCCGCAGCGCTGCAAGGCGCTCGTTGCCGTGAGCGGATATCTGATCGGCAGTCAGGAAGCCAATAGAATGCCGCTGCCGCCAAAGGCCGAGTACGCGTGGTGGTATCAGTATTACTTCGCTACCGAACGCGGCCGCGCAGGCTACGAAAAGAATCGGCGCGAGTTTGCCCGGCTTGTCTGGCAGACCGCTTCACCGAAATGGGCGTTCGACGATGCAACGTTCGAACGCAGTGCCGTGTCGTTCGACAATCCGGATCATGTGGACATCGTGATCAGTAATTATCGCTGGCGCCTGGGGCTCGTCGCGGGCGAGCCGCAATACGACGCGCTGGAAAAGCGGCTGGCCAGCAGCCCGTTCATCACAGTCCCCACGATCACGCTCGAAGGGGATGCCAACGGTGCACCGCATCCGGAAGCGGCGTCCTACGCGAACAGATTTTCCGGCAAATACGCGCACCGGGTAATCACCGGCGACATCGGCCATAACCTGCCCCAGGAAGCGCCACAGGCGTTTGCTGACGCAGTCATCGAGGTAGCGGCTTACTGATCGAGCGCAGGCGTCCGGCACAGGCGGAGCGTGCCCGTGCCGCCGCATGCATGCGCATGCGGCGTCGGACACCATGCGCCGGTCCGTCTTTACAGATAACTGCAGACGTAGTCGAGCGTTTCGATCACATCGATATCGAAACGACTCTTGCCGGGCACGGAGAAGGACTCGCCCGCGCCATACGTCTTCCACTCGTCACTGCCATCGAGGCGGATGCGGCACTGGCCGGCCTGCACCTCCATGAGTTCCGGCGCGTCGGTGCCGAAGTTGAGCGTGCCGGGCAGGATCACGCCGAGCGTCTTGCGCGTGCCGTCGCTAAAGAGCACGGTGTGCGAGACACACTTGCCATCGAAGTAGACGTTGGCTCGTTTGATAATGGAAACCTGATCGAATTGCGTTGTGGCCGTCATGGCGGTCTTCCTCTGGGTCATCGTGAATGGATGCGTTGACGCCGCGTCGCGGCAGCGGGCGGTGCGCGATCAGCGCGGGTTTTCGGACGGGCGCAAGCTCGCCATCATACAGACGCCCGACGGTGTGCACGACGTTGCCGTCGCGACGCCAGACGATCAGTCGACCCGGCACCAACGACCAGAATCCGGGCACACAGTGGCCTGTTCGCCGTTCAGCAAGACCTGCTCTGCATCCGGTTGCAATGAGGTCGAAGGGGCGATGTCGAAGGCAACCTTCAGCGCATGTCCAACATCGGGATCTTCGATGGGCAGCTCCCAGGTCAGGAATATCTGGATCCAGTCCTGGTCCGGCACGAAGTCGTCGACATTAAATCCGCTGCTACCGCGCCGGATGACGCCATGAGGCTGGCCAGTATCGAATATCACAGCCGTTCCCCGGGTCAGAGGAATGCGGTGACCCAAAGAGGGAAAATGCAGGTCCAGCCCTCTGTCTTCGCTCAGGAAGAGATTGCAAAAGGCCGCACCGCCATATTGCGCGGCGTCATGGTGGTATCTCGCACCGCGGCAGGCCATGAGGCCGACGTCACTGGAGGCCAGCACCGAAGGCAGTCCAGACGCGCGTGTCCAGTCAGACACGGCCTGCACGCAGCGTGTGTAGTCCGGCCAGCGCACCCGCGCACGCGCCAGGGGCATGACCTCGACGTCACCGGGTTCCAGGACCATGCGCGACGATATCTCCCTTTGCCAGTCCGCAAGCAGACGAGCAGGGGGCACAGGCACGTCGACCGTGCCTGACAGCACGACGTCGCTCACGCGTCGACCGCGGATGACGTCGCCACTCCAGAACCAGGTGGTCAGCATGTCTGGCACTCGATGCAGTTGAGGGGGCTCATCTGCATCATTGTAACGATTCCAGCGAAGCGCTTCGGCGCGACCCGACCCCAGGCGGACACCGCCTGAGCGTCATGCAAGGTTAAGGCGTTATCCAACGCCTTTCCGCATGCGCCGCAGGCGATATGCGGGTCAGAAGCGGTGGCGTATACCGACGCGGAATGCCGCCTGATCGTCGGCGCCCGTGCCTGATGGGCCAAAGAAACTCGTGCTCGAACCGATCTGTGCCTGCACGTCGCCGGTTGCCGCGTTGTGACCCGACGCCTGCTGGTAGATGCCGAGCACGTACACGT
>NZ_CAJQYY010000029.1 GCF_907164575.1 Paraburkholderia gardini | reverse complement strand
GGCTTTCATTCACCCTGATTTTACCGCCCCCGGACCATGTCTATAAGAATCAGATAACACGACAAGTAGTCTGACGCCGGGGGGTTTCGGCCGACCGAATCGGGCAATAGCCGGCCAGGAAGGGACGTTCGACATCCACACCAAGATCGATGACAATAAACGCTCCGCTCCGTACATCTCGAACGCGAATTGATAAGAGCTGCAATCGAACAAGCCGCCAACGTATGAGACGTGTTTCGCTGATTCCAATTGTCGTGTCTCTCTCGTTTTCCCTTTCTACGACTCGAAGCTGGGCGGACAATGTCGTCAAGGGGAGCCAGGTTGAGATTGTCGTGAACTACGGCAACCGCGACTTGACGCGACTGCATGATCTTGAGGACGAACTGGATGCCGCCGCGAAGGCTGCGGAGGCGGGTCAACTTGACGGAGACGAGGTGGCGTTGGACGGTAGCCGGGCCTCGATTTACATGACCGCACGACATGTCGCACTGCTGGTCAAAACGGTCGGTCCGATTCTGAAGGCGCACGAATTCTCTCGTGATGCGCACATTATCCAGAGCGACTAAACGTACAGTTACTTATGATTAGCAAACGCGATCTCGCAGAGATTATCGGAAGTGAGATTACGGGGGTCGGCATTAATCCAGCGTCAGTTTCGATGGAGTTTGGCCGCGGATACCGTTATAGTGGAAGCGGATGGATTTTGATCCAATGCGGCTTTTCTTTAGAACACTCGGAAGGCGAAATCATCGGCGACGCGAGTTCCCCGCAGTCCAGTAGCAGTCTGCAGCGCTGCTTGAATCAACTTGTCGTCGACGCCAATTTCGACGAACAGAAAGTGCTGACGCTGACCTTGGAGAGTGACTTGATCGTTCGAATCGTTCCCGACCTGGATGGCCTTGAGTCGTATGTCCTCCATACCTCACAAGGAATTGTGCCGGTTATTGCCGTTTGATTTATACCCGACGAAGGTCAATTGAGCGTCCGCTCCGGAGAGTTGCGACAGACTGCTTCGGGTCGCGTGCTGCCGATCGCGGCAGTTTGAGACTCGCGCACTTCCATGCCGGTTGCATGAGACAGCAGTCGGCCAGGAAGTGTCATTCGTGCTTCGTGCGACTCTGACATTCAGGCGACGGCCTGTCCGGTAAAACGGCCACTCGATTTCGAAGTGACCGAGGCGGCGCCCATAACCTAGACGGCATAGCGAATAATGCTTTGATCTTGAACATTAGCGACTAACTCGTCCGCACGAGATAACAGTCGAAGAAGTAACGGGTTTGTATTTGCATCGCTGTATCCCAAGACGAGATCAATCGTCGGAGGTATGCCGTCTAGCGCCCTTGCAACAACGTTGGGTGTCAGCATATTTTGCGCATACAGCGGGATAAGCGTAACGCCACCCGTTGACGTAACAAGCGACATTGCGGACGGGAGGTTTTCGCCCTCGTATCCCGCCTTGAGCGTTATTCCGACACTCAATGCGTAGTGCTGAATCACGGATTCCAGTACGGGAGAAGTCCTGGACGAGCTGACGTAAATCTGGCCGGCCAGATCTTGCGGCCGGATTTTCTTGCGTGACGTCAGCCGATGGTCTGCCGGCAGTACGGCGATCAGTGGCTCCTTCGCCACGACTTTGAATGACAGGCCAACGGTCTGTCTCTCGGGACGAAGGAAAGCGACGTCTAGCCTTCCTCGCATCAGCCCGAGAGCGAGTTCAGGAGAAGACTGGCTGCACAATGTGATCTCCGCATCCGGTGCCTCCTCGCGGAGAATGCGCAGCGCGTGCGGTAACCAGACGACTTCCTGCCCCGCCAGGAAGCCCATGGCCAGGACGGATTTTCCAGGCTGTTCCGCACGCCGTGCGCCGTCGATGCCAGCTTCGACTTGAAGCAGCGCCAGACGCGCGTGATCGAGAAAAATTTTTCCGGCAGAGGTAAGCGCCACGCCGCGTGCCTGGCGCTCCAGTAATTTCACACCCACTTCGAATTCAAGATCGCGGATCTGCCGGCTCAGTGACGGCTGCGACGTGTGCAGCCGCCGTTGGGCGGCTGTCAACAGACTTCCTTCCTCCGCAACCGCAATGAAATATCGCAGATGTCGAAGTTCCATTGGCTCTCCCGTATGCCTCTGAGGCATAGGTCAAATCATAGAAAGTCTTTGTCATCGCGGCAAGGGATACCTATATTGGAACGGCTGTCGTAGCGACGAGCCAAGCGGCCAGTTGGAGTTCTCACTGGCGCGGTCATCGCATTCCGAGTGCTCAATCGCAGGCCGATTCTTGTACTCGATGCGTTCAAGTGCCAGAAGCAAGGGCGTGGCGCCGAGGGACATTTAGATATCCATCGCCGCGTTGTCGGAGTGCGCTCCGCTCGCGCGTTTTCAGATGCGCATGAAATAAGACTTCGAAAGAAGCCGCTGGCAGCATTCTCGATGTCTCGGGGAGAACCAACACTTCAATCAATCTCTTATAGGAGGTATCAGCGATGCCTACGATCACCACTCCGGACGGCGTAAAAATCTTCTACAAGGACTGGGGGTCCGGTCAGCCGATCGTCTTCAGCCATGGCTGGCCCCTGTCGGCCGACGATTGGGACGCCCAGATGATGTTTTTCCTTCACCACGGCTACCGGGTGATCGCACATGACCGACGCGGGCACGGTCGGTCCGAGCAAGTCGGCACCGGCAACGACATGGACCACTGGGTCGCCGACCTCGCTGCACTGACCGAACACCTCGGCGTCCGCGACGCGATCCACATCGGGCACTCCACCGGCGGCGGCGAGGTGGCCCGCTACGTCGCTCGCCACCAGGAGCGGGTCGCCAAGGCAGTGCTAGTGGCCTCGTTGACGCCGAACATGGTGAAAACCGACGCAAATCCTGGAGGTCAGCCGCGGGAGTGGTTCGACGCGGTTAAGTCAGGCGTGCTTGGCAACCGGTCGGAGTTTTACCGGGCAGTCCCGGAGGGTCCGTTCTATGGATTCAACCGTGCGGGCGCCAAGCCGTCTGAGGCGGTGATCGCGAACTGGTGGCGGCAGGGCATGGCCGGCAGCGCCCAGGCCCACTATGAGACCGTATCCTCCTGGCTGGAGGACTACACCGAAGATCTGAAGAAGATCACTGTGCCGGTACTGGTCATGCATGGCGAAGACGACCAGATCGTCCCGTTCGCCAGTTCGGTGCCCCGCGCGGTCGACCTGCTCGCGAATGGTGCTCTGAAGAAATACCCTGGCTTCCCGCACGGCATGCTGACCACCCACGCGGACGTGCTAAACCCCGACCTTCTTGAGTTCATCAAATCCTGACGGACGCTAGCCCGAACCAGATCCAGGCAATTCGAGTGGCGCGCTCCACCGGTGTGCCACTCGGCCTAGGCGTCTGCTTAGGGTCCACAACCTGCCATATCCCCGTACTTGGACGACCGGCAGCAAAGGGTCGTCCTGAGCCGGCCGCCGTCGGGCTCTGTCCGGCCATAAGGCGTCGTTCGCCAGAAGTGTCGACAGGACAGTCAGACGGCAGAGGCCCGTCCGAGACCGGTCGTTCGCCCCCTCAAGTTTCACGCCTAGTTGCCGTAGAACCGGTGTTATCGCCCCATGTTCGAGGTACGGACGGGGCGTCCAACGTATCCGGGAAAAGCTGCAACGTTAGAAGCGGCGATCCGGCGCATCGAGGTCGCAATCGCTCGGAATTTCAGGATTAGGTCGTGGAGCCGTCGGCTCTCAAAAGGATCTCGGCATCCCGATCGAAACGGAATCGGCGGCGACAGTGATTCGATCCGCTTGCGGCGCAGCTCGATTCAGGCGGTATAGCTCTTATCCATTATTGAAAATCGCTACTATGAAACTCACGATTCGAAATTTCTTGCTCATTGCGGTTCTTCTCTCTGTATCTAATCTCGCTTCGGCCCTCGATGATCGTATGGTTGGCAACTGGCAGGGTGAGAGAGATAAGGATGGAAAATGTTCCTATATGGCGTGGACTATGAAAAGATCATCGGACGGAAAGTTCGAAATTTCATTCTATAAAAATCCCGAAAAGACTCAGCTTTTGAATGAGGAGCGGGGACAGTGGGAAACAAAGGGCGACAAGATTTCACTCATCACTGAGGGAGTTCCTACCTCCGATCTCTACACCTACACTTTCATAGACAACGATACCGTTCATGTTTCCGCTGTTGAGCGAGACCCTTCGGCCGATTGCATGGCCGACTATGAATTCACGGATCATCGGGTTAAACCGTAAAGATCGCCGATACCGCTCGGGGCGAGCGGTATACCTTCAGCAAGAGACAATGAGCCGGTCGTGTATCGAACGCCCGCTTCGGGTCGTGGATTGCCCTTCACTTTTTTGAGAGTAAGCAGAGCGATCAAAGCGCGACTGCGGCGGCCGGGGCGGAATGTTGCAAAACTTAGGAGTTTTGCAACACGACGCCGCTTGTTGAGATGCACATATTGAAGCATAATGATGTCATTATTGATGCGAGGACTTTCTTATGCGCACAACTGTCACCATTGACGACGCCCTTTACGAAAAGGCCCTGGAAGTGGCGGACCCCGACATGGATAAGTCGGACATTTTTCGCGAAGCCATCAAGACCTTCGTGCGGGTGCAGGCCGCCAAACGCCTGGCAGCGCTCGGCGGCACCATGCCTGACATGCAGGACGTGTCACGTCGCCGCTCGGAGCCAGGTTCGCAATGAGTGTGCTCATCGACACATCGGTATGGGTAGACCACTTCCGAAACGGCAATGACGCGCTGGTTGACCTGATCGAGCTGGACCTCGCCCTTACTCACCCGATGGTCATAGGCGAAATCGCGTGCGGAACACCCCCAGCGCCGCGCATCCAGACGCTGGCCAGCATCGGTCTTTTGCAGCCGTGCAATCAGGCGAGTCTGAGCGAGGTAATGGAGTTCATTGAGCGTGAAAAGCTGTATGGGCTTGGGTGTGGGTTGGTGGACATGTCGTTACTGGCGTCTACGCTCATCACGCCAGGCGCTGAGCTGTGGACGCTTGATAGGCGACTCGCGGACCTGGCTGGGAGATTTGGCATCGCGCATCGGCCGACGCTGCATTAGGACATTCAGATTGCAGTACTCACTTCGCACGAAACGCTGTCCCGACTGGCGGATGGAACGCTGGATGTCGGGCTGGTCGCACTACCTCAGCCCCCGGTGGCTGGACTCGTGATCAAGCCCTGGCGCCGCGACCCCGTCATGGCCTTTGTGCCGGCGCACTGGCGTTGTCCGGCCCGTGTCACGCCCGAATGGCTCGCCGCCCAACCTCTCATTCTCAATGACGCGACCACGCGTCTCTCGCGTCTGACCGCGGAGTGGTTCGCGACCGCGGGGCGCCATCCCGCGCCGCGCATTCAGCTCAACTACAACGACGCGATCAAGAGTCTGGTAGCGGCAGGTTACGGCGCAGCGCTGTTGCCCCATGAGGCCACTACGCCGTTACCCGACAGGCGCATCGTCATGCGTCCGCTACGCCCGGCGTTGTGGCGCAGGCTAGGCATTGCACATCGTGCGGGGTACGTTGAACGTTCCACGCAACACGTACTCGATGTGTTGTGGGATCTGCAGCTGGCATAGGCGTTGCCGTTTGCCGCTTCGATTCGTTTTCCAGACTTTTTCGCTTCAACAGGTCGACCAAAGAAAGCTCAAGCTCAAACGAGTCTGACTTCAGGCGGGCGGCGCCTGCTGGCATTCCGCCTGGAACCAGCGGTCGACCTGGCGCTGTGCCGCCTGCAGATCCTCGGGGTAGTACGGGTCGAACCGTATTGATGGGTCGTAGCCCGCTTTCCGTAAAGCCGCCAGTTCGCTGCGATTTCGCTCCGGCGTCGGAGGTGCGTTGTTCCTGAGCTCAGCCAGATCGCGACATTGCAATGCGCTCAAGTGCGTCACGTTTTGCGACATGCTGCCCGCCGCGCAGCCAGCGAGCAATAAAACCAGCGTGGGAAGCATCGGCCACATCCATGGTGAGTTCTTCATATGACGTCTCCGTCCATTCAGGCGCCGCAGCACAGCGGCAGCAATTTGATCCAGATTCGGGGCCCGCTACGGAATACGGAGCCGAAACCTCCCGACCCACCCGCCGGAACCCCACGATGATTGTTGCACCTTAAGCAGCTGTTGCGGTAGCACCAGTCCGGGCGGCAGAGCGAGTCGGACTAAACCGGTCACCGTCGGACTCAGTGCGGCAGTTTCTGACATTCGACGGCCGCCCGCGGATTGGCGACAATCGTCACGCCCGGAACCACAAGAGACGTCTGACGGAACGCTATTAACATGACCTACGCGAGGGAATTTTTTGATCTTCAGCTTCTTTTCGCGCGAAGAGCCGCGGAGTTGAGGAGCATGCCGCTGAACGAAGCCCTCCTCGACTACACGAATCTCTATGTGCGGTTCGTTGCCGATCGGGAATTCGATCGCGACAATCCGGTTTGGTCGGCATACCTTGCCGGGCTGAGAGACAACATTGATCCTGGCGATTGGACTTATCATTTTTACCGCCACCGACCGCATCGTGTCCAGCCGGCATCGGTTATCGCGACGTTCGGCTGTTTCTCGTATGCGTTGGGTGAGCCCGGTCAGATCAGGCTTCATTTCCATAACGCGAACCGGCACTGGCATGGACCCTTGAGCGACGAACGCGTGTCGTCACGGCTATCTGAGCTCACTTCGCTCGTGCAGCACGTCCGCGCGCAGCAGGGAGATGTCAGGCAGATAGCTGGCGTCTCGTGGCTCTACAACCTGACTGCCTACAGACGACTGTTTCCCGAGTCATACATTAGCGCAGCGACAGTGGCCACAAACAGGTTTCGCAACATGCCACTGTGGGGACAGTTTTTGAATCGCCACGGTGGGGTCAGAAAAGACGCCGCGATGTTGTTCGCGCGACGGGTTTGCGATCAGACCCATGTTGACGACCTTGCACGATGTTTTCCGCTGCAGCCGCTTGCCGTCCCGGCACCGGTCGAGGCATTCTACGAGTTCTACGCGTAAAGACGCGCCGTACAGTTGACTGTCGAAGGTCGATGCAATCGACGCGCTAACCCGATGACGAAAGAAATAGAACGAATCGATCTCGAGGCTGGTTTTCCTTCAACCAGCCGCCACATTACCGTACATCGATACGGGACCCGTGGCGCCCGGCCGAAGATTTACCTGCAGGCGGGTCTCCATGCCGAGGAAATACCCGGCATGCTCGCGCTTTCGCACCTGGCAAGGCGCCTTGATGAATGTGACGCGCGCGGCGAAATTCGCGGCGAAGTCGTGCTGGTTCCGTTCGTCAATCCTGTTGGCGCGGCCGGCTGGATCAACGGCGTACTCGTGGGCAGAAATGATCTGGGTGGTGAAGGCAACTTCAATCGCCACTGGCCCTCGATCGGAAAAAGCGTGGCAGCGGATGCGCGACTCGCACTGGGGGCCGACGAAATAGCAAACCTGCATGCGCTGCGGCGCATCATCGGCGAGCATGCCGATGAACTGCCCGAAGGAAGCGAAGTTCAGAAGATCAAGAAAACAGCGCTTCAGCTGTCTTTCGATGCCGACGTGGCCATCGACATCCACTGCGACCGCGACGCGATCATGCATGCCTATACGTATGAATCGATATGGCCGGATGTCTCCGATCTCTGTGCGCAAACTGGATGCGAAGCGGTTCTCCTTGAGGACGGTACGCAAGACGCAGGCACGTCTACCGATCTGTTTACCGGCACGTGGGAGCGCGTGCGAAAAGAACTGGGTCATCTGTTTCCAATCCCGATCGGTTGCCACTCCGTGACGCTGGAATTGCGCGGACAAGGTGACGTCGGTGAGGCGTTCGCGTCGGGTGACGCAGATGCCCTGCTCAAATTCCTGAGGCGCCGCGGCGCGGTCGCCGGCGATCCCGGGCCACTTCCGGAATCATTATGCGAGGCCACAAGCCTCGCTGCGACCGACCTTCTCATCGCGCCGCGAGGCGGAATCGTCAACTACAAGGTGCCGCTCGGTGCATATGTGTCGCGCGGCACCGTCATCGCGGAAATCGTCGATCCGGGCGCGGACGACCCGCTCGGATCGGCAATGGCAATTCGCACCAGAACCGACGGAATCGTCGCTTCCCGAACGCTGATCCGCTTCGTGCCGCGCGGGGAAATCGTCGCGAAGATCGTGGGACGTGTATCGCTTCGATCCGGAGCGTTACTCGAGCCTTAGCCTTGATTGAGACCGAAAACGATATTCGTCCGGCGGCAGGATCGCTGTCGGCAGATGGTCTACCCCGGTGATACCCGACTGCCGATCGACGACATACCTTCGCGCTCGGCATTCGAGGTTAATTCGCCATTAGTTGTCTTCGCAAAAACTCATAGGTGCGCCTATTGGCGAGCTCCGCAGCCGACGCATCATAGTGCGTACCTGTATGTCTTGCGAACGCATGACTGCAACCGGGATACCCGTAGATCGTCACATTGTCTCTATCCTTCAATGCTGTCTTGATCGCATCCTGTGCTTCCGGCGATATGAACTCGTCCTGGGTGCCGAGATGCATGATCATAGGCGACTGAAGAGTGTGTGCGTCGCCGAGGTAGTTTTGCGTGCCACCCCCGTAATACGCCACGGCGGCGTCCACACGTGAACGCGCCGCTGTCAGGAATGCCATCAGGCCGCCAAGGCAGTAGCCCATTACACCGACCTTTCCGTTGCCCTCCGGCAGCGAACGTCCCATTGCAACCACGGCTGCTACATCCAGCACGCCCTGATCGAAATCGTATGCTTCATAAAGTGCCAGCCCCTTCTTCCACTCTTCGTCCGACCAGTGATTGAGATCGAGCCCAGGCTCCTGCCTCCAGAAGAGATCGGGACAGAGGGCGATAAACCCCTGCTCGGCAAATTCACGGCATGATTGCCGCATGTCTTCGTTTACGCCAAACACTTCGTGCAACACCACCACGACGGGAGCAGGCATTGTCCTGGGCCATTCGATAAAAACCCCAAAAGCACTTCCGACCGCATCCAGCTGTCTGTATTCACCCATGAAAGCGTCTCCTCGTAGATCATGCATTCGCGCGGCAGGGGCCGAGCCGGGTCACCTGTTCTGGATTCGGCCAATACCGTCGACTGTTGAGTGACTAACCCTTGAGAAATGCCAGGATGTCCGCGTTGATGATTTCCGCGTGAGTGGTTGGCATTCCGTGGGGGAGGCCCGGATAGGATTTCAATTCACCTCTGCGAAGCAGTTTCACCGACTTCGCCCCGGTGGTCGCGAAAGGCGCAATCTGGTCGTCCTCTCCATGCATGACAAGGACAGGAATATCGATCATCTCGAGATCGTCGTAGAACTCGGTTTCGGAAAAGACCTGGATGCAGTCGTAGTGGGCTTTAATGCCACCCATCATCCCTTGCCGCCACCAGTTGTCGCGAATCCCTTGAGAAACGACCGCGCCCGGTCTGTTGTATCCGTAAAACGGCATGGTGATGTCTTGATAGAACTGCGATCGATGATTAGCGGTGCCGTCGCGGATGCCGTCGATCGCTTCCCTCGGCACGCCGTCGGGGTTCCTGTCCGATTTCATCAACGTCGGCGGAATCGCGGAAATAATGACGGCCTTCACCGCCCTTCCATTGGCATGACGGGCCACATACCGTATTACTTCCCCGCCGCCAGTGGAATGACCAATATGCACGGCATCCTTCAGATCCAGGGCGGTTACGAGTTCGGCAACATCGGATGCGTAGGTGTCCATGTCGTTGCCGCTGACTGTTTGTGTCGATCTCCCATGTCCGCGCCGGTCATGAGCAATAACGCGATAGCCGCGCGCAAGGAAGAACATCAGTTGCGCATCCCAATCGTCCGACGATAGAGGCCACCCGTGATGAAAAACCAGCGGTTGCCCTGAGCCCCAGTCCTTGTAATAGATTTCAGTTCCGTCGCCAACGGTAATATAGGCGCTTCCTGCATTCGCTTCCTTGGTGCGGTGCTGAGTCATTGAATCTTTCTCCTTTGCGATTGAAATGGGCCTTAACCTCGGCGGCACAACGCGAAGCCCTGGCATGCGGCTACTCCTGACTACACCGTTGATCTGCTATCTCAACTCTGGAATCCAGCATATGCCTCGGGAATCAGCCCAACAACGGGCGAACGCGACAAAAAGCGCAGGTGAATCGGCCATGGCGAGTACACCGCGGAACGAGGTGGGCATCGTATGCGACGCTGGCACCTCTCTCACTGGCTTACATGGTCTGACAGAGTTGTTTCGATACGCGGGAGACTTCGCAGCCAGACGTGATAAACGCAACGCTCGTGCAATGATGCGGATTACCCACTGGCAAAGGACACAGAAAGAAGTCGCTTGCACCTACGACAGCACTCCAGGTAGCGCGTACGAGCCTGCTGTACTGATACTGCCAGGTAATCTTCAGGCGACGGTGGATACCGCCCGAGATAAAGTGCTCACGACCTGGTTGCGCCAGATGCATGCGAGAGGCGTCATTATTGCGGCCGTTTGCGGCGGCGTTTTCATCCTGGCAAGAACCGGTCTTCTGGAAGGCCGGCAGGCGACAACGCATTGGGCGCTCCACGATCAGTTCGCACGGGAATTTCCCCGCGTGCGTGTCGAGACGGATTACATGGTGATCGACTACGGAGACGTGCTGACCGCAGGTGGCGTTCTGGCCTGGGCCGATCTCGGATTGCGCCTGGTCGAACGGCTGCTCGGGCTCGCCGTGATGCTGGAAACGGCGCACTACATGAATGTCGATCCGCCGGGGCGCGAACAACGGTTCTACAGCGATTTTGATCCGCGTCTAAAGCACGGCGACAGCGCCATTGTGAAAGCTCAACAGTGGCTGATAAGCCAAAGAGAATGTACCGTTTCCGTTGCGGAACTCGCGAGGCACGCCTGCCTGGAACCGAGGACGTTCCTGCGCCGCTTCGTCAAGGCGACTGATATGGCTCCGCTGGAATACCAGCAGCGATTGCGTGTCTGCAGGGCGCGCGAAATGCTGGTCTTTAGCCGGTTGAACGTTGATGAAATCGCGTCCGGCATTGGATATGAGGACGTCGGTAGCTTCCGGCGCGTGTTCCGAAAATTTGTCGGTCTGACGCCGTCTGACTATCGGCGCCGCTTCTCGGCTGGTGCTGGGAATGCTCCTGACCTGGCCAGGAGCCTGGTCCCGGATTAAAGCCGGAAGGAGTGGCAGTCCTATCCTTGAGCGCAGAGCATGAAGAACACGATTGGGCGGCGCCCAGACAGGACCCCGCCCATATCGCGACGCAGCGCTAACAAACGCCCACGGCCAGCGTCACGACATCAGAACATATGCCGGATACCCGCCATCACGCCGAGTTGGCCGACACCGGCGGCGGGTGTCGTGCCGGGGCCGCCCTGGCTCAGCGTGTAATGTGCCTTCGCGCTGTTGAAGAGATAACCGCTCTGCAAATAGACGCTCGTCTGCTTCGACAGCAGATACGTTCCGCGCAGCGCCGCAAGCGTGCCACGCGTGTCCTGCCGGCTGTCGATCGTGCGATACACGCCGCCGTCCACCACCACATACGGCGTGGCGAAATACGTACCCGTCAGATAATAGATATTCGAATGCACGTCAGGCACCGCGGGCGACGATGTATCGACAAACCGTCCCAGCCAGCCGCCGCCGAACTTGAACGGCCCAACCTTGAAATAACCGTTCAGCTGCGTGCGGCTGTCCTTGTCGCCGCTGTTCGTCAGCGGAATCGGCGCGGCGCCGTTGAAGAAATTCGCCGCGGCACCCGGACCGCCATGCTGCTCGTCATAAGATGCCGCAACGCCGAACGACGCCGCGTCATAGCGCAGCAGCGCCGACCACTGACGGCACGCCTGTGCGTTACCCGGAATCGAACCGGCGCACGTGCCCTGCCCCGGCGAATTGCCGGTACCGGTCGAGTCGCGTCCGAACGAATATGTCGCGCCCGCCGTAAAGCCGCCGAAGGTGCCCTTATAGGCCACCGTGTTGTCGCTGCGCGCGTTCGGTATATAGGCGTCGAGTGAACCCACGCCGCCGTAGATGTCCGGTCCGAGCGCGTCGGCATCGGTGATCGCCCAGAACGTCATCGTGTACTGACGGCCAAATGTCAGCGCGCCATATGGATTCGACAGTCCGACCCATGCCTGGCGACCGAACAGGCGCCCGCCCTGGTTTACATCGCCGGCACGCGTGTTGAAACCGTTCTCCAGTGTGAAGACAGCGGCAAGACCGCCGCCCAGATCTTCCTTGCCGCGCACACCCCAGCGCGACGGCATCGAGCCCGTGATGCCAGGCATGCGGATGAGCTTGTCGCCCGCCGCATCGGCGTGCGTGACGAGTTCGATTCCGGTGTCGAGCACGCCGTAAAGCGTGACGCTGCTTTGCGCGAAGGCGGTGCCGCTGGCGGCGAGCGCGGCGGCTGCCGCAATGGTTTTGTATTTCATGTCTCCAGTCCTGAGCGAGGTTTTGTTTAAATTTGCGCTTCACATGGCGTGAGTCGTCGTCATGCCTCGGTGTTGTGGATGAAATAAGGCGGGACGTCCGGGCCCCACTGGTACAGCGAGTCTTCCGGTGCAAAGTCGCCCGCGGGCCACTCGACACCGGCCGACACGAAATCGATATCCGCCGAGTACTCGCAGAACGAGCCCCACGGATCGCGCACGTAGTGAAAATAGTTCGAGCCCAGCACGTGCCTGCCTGTGCCCCACCCTTCCTTGAAGCCGGCCGCCGCCATCTGCGATGCGCCGTTGCCCACTTCGTCGATGCTCGCGACATCCCACGCTACGTGATGCCAGCCTTTGGCCGAACTCCTTGCGAACGCGACCAGGTGGTGATCGCTGCCGTGCGGCGCATGCGTGAACGCGATGATGTCGGCGGAACGGTCTGACAGACGCAAGCCGAGCGCGTCCCTGTAGAACGCGAGGGCGCGCAGTACATCCGGCGTGAAGAGCAGCACGTGCGACATGCGGCGCGGGCGCACCGGCGCGACTTCGGAGCGCACGCACGCACCGCGCGCGTTCGCGGGCGCGGCGTCGTGCGTGAACGGCGCCCTGGCATCCGGCGAAGTCTTTGGTCCGACGCGAACCTGAATCAGGTTGCCGTCCGGATCGTTGAACCAGAATCCTTCGCTATGGCCTGCATCGTCCGCAACGCGAACCGCAAAATCAGCGCGGGCGCCAGCGGCTTCCACCTGCCGCGCGAGCGCGGCGAGGTCGCCCTCGAAACAGTTGAACGTCAGATGCGCGAGCGACTTGTGACTCGAAGACAGGATGCGCGCCCAGCGATGCCCGTCCGCCGCGCGCACATCGAGTCCTGTCGACGTGCGCGTGACGTCGAGCCCGAACGTGCTGTAAAACCGCTCGGCGTCGTCAATCGAGGGCACGTTCAGCGCGAAGTGATCGATTGAATGCACCGCGGTGATCTGCGAATCGCGAGTTGCGGACATGATGTCTCCCTGACGTCCTGATCCGGTGAAACTTTTTTAGCCAGCGGCTTCGTCGACGATCGCGTTGCGCAGCGTGCCGAGTCCTTCCACCGATACTTCGCTCACGTCGCCGTGGCGCATCAGCAGCTTCGGATTGCGCGCCCAGCCCACACCTGAAGGCGTGCCGGAGACGATCACGTCGCCCGCTTCCAGCGTCACGGCTTCGCTTAGCATCGCGATCAGCGTTTCGACGTCGAACACCATGTCGTCGGTATTGGCGGACTGCACCACTTCGCCGTTCAGGCGCGTCTCGAGGCGCAGGCCCTTCGCGCCAGGCGGAAGCTCGTCGGCGGTCACGAAGTCAGGGCCAAACGCGCCGGTGCCATCGAAGTTCTTTCCCATCGTCCATTGCGGCGTTTTGAACTGATATTCGCGCACCGACGCGTCGTTAAAGAGCGCATAGCCCGCAACGTGCGAGAGCGCATCGGCCTTGCGGATATGACGGCCGCCGCGGCCGAGCACGACCGCGATCTCGCCTTCGTAATCGAGACTGTCGGAGATACGCGGGCGCACGATCGGCGCGTTATGCGCGACGAGGCTCGTATGCAGGCGCAGGAACATCGTCGGATAATCGGGCTGCTCGAAATTGCTTTCCTTCGAGTGATCCCTGAAATTCAGGCCGACGCACAGAATCTTGGGCGGGCGGCTTAGCGGCGGCAAAAACGTCAGGCCTTCTTCCGCCTCGATGCGACCGCCCTCCTGCCGGCTCGCCCACGTGCGCAGATCGACGCCGCGCGCGAGCAGCGCCTCGAGCGTGACTTCACCGAGTGTCCGGATCGCGCCGTTCTCACGCACGCCCAAGAGCGCCTTGCCGTCCTTTTCAAAGCTCACGTACCGCATGTATCTCTCCTGATGGTGGCGACCTTCGGCCGCCATGAAACGAAACCGTTGTGACTCACGCCTGCGTTGTGCCCCGACCGCGATATAGCCAGCCGTTCGCGAGCATCGCGACGCCCGCGATCACGACCGGTGCGGCGAACGCGACAAACGCGATGTCGGCTGTATGGAACGCGACCAGCAGGATGCCGCCTGTCATCGAACCGATGATCGAGCCGATCCGCCCGACGCCCAGTGCCCAGCTCACGCCGGTTGCACGCGCCGCGGTCGTATAGAAGCCCGCGACGAGTACGTTGGCGCCCGTCTGCGCACCCGACAGCCCGAACCCCGCCATGAAGCACGCGACATAGACCCACATGGCTTCGTTGATCGAGAAGCCGATCAGCGCAATCGACACCGCGGCCACGGCATACGAGCCGGCCAGCACGAAGAACGGATTCATCCGGTCCATGAGACGCGCGTTGATGAGCGAGCCGATCGTGCCGCCGAGCGGCAGCATCGCGCCGACGCGGGCTGCATGCGACGGGTCGATACCCGCGCCGGTAATGACGGTCGGCAGCCAGCTGGTGATCTGGTAGTACACCCACAGCGTGCAGAAGAACGCGATCCACAGGAGCAGCGTGCCCGTCCGGTAGCGGCGGTTGAACAGCGTGCCAAGGGCGCTCTCGCGCACGGCATTCGTTTTCGCGTCTTCGGGAATCACCTGTTCGATCGGCGTGCTTGCGTCGCCGGTCAGGCGCTTGAGTACCTGGCGCGTTTCGCGTTGATAGCGCGGCTTGCCTGCCATGAAACGCAGCGATTCCGGCATCCAGATCCAAACGATGGGTGTCAGCACGAGCGGGAACACGCCGCCGAAAATGAAGACGCCCTGCCAGCCGAAGCCCGGAATCAACACCGCGGCCACCGCGCCGCCAAACGCGAGCCCGAGCGTGAAGCCGCAGAACATCAACGTGACCATCAGCGCGCGGCTGCGCGCCGGGCTGAATTCGGACGAAAGCGTGATCGCGTTGGGCATCGCGCCGCCGAGACCGGCGCCGGTGGCAAAGCGAAGCACGATCAGCCAGAACGGCGAAGGCGCATAAGCGCACGCCAGACTGCCGAGACCAAAGAGGATCAGCGAGATCGTGATGACCCGCTTGCGGCCGATGCGGTCGGCGAGCGGCCCGAACAGGAAGCTGCCGACCGTGAGACCAAAAAGGCCCGCGCCGAAGATCGGACCGAGTTGCGCCGGACTGAGCGTCCACGCTTTCTTCAGCAACGGCGCGACGTAACCGACCGATGCGACGTCGAAGCCGTCGGCGGCGACAACGAAGAAGCAGATGATCAAGGTGAGTATCTGCAGGGACGAGGTCTTTCTCTCATCCATGGCAGCTTCCTGCGTAATGGCTTGCGCGTGCATGTCCTGTCTCCGGAGGATGGTTCGCTTTGTCGCGAAACTGATCTGGTTTTATTGTGGAAGGCCGTTGCCGGCCTCGATATCGTTCACATCGGCGAACGGTTCAACACTGCATTCATGCCGGCGCCGGAGATACGGGTTCCGGACGGGAATCGATGTCGGCATTCGCGTGACCCATCGCGCGCCGCGCGGCGGATTCGAATGCGTCGTCCAGCGCGTCGCCGCGCCAGGCGACGTGCTGGTCCGGACGGATCAGCACGAACGCCGCCTTGTACAGCGCCGCGACCGCCGGTTCGTCGACGTGCACGACCGCCAGTTGCGGCAACACCGAGGCCGCGCGATGCAACGCCGCGTCATGGCACGTCGCGATGCCTTCGTGATCCGTGCACAGCAGCGTGAAACCCGGGCCGAAGCGGTCGTAAAGCGAGCGGCCGTCTTCGAGCCATGCATGCGGCGCGCGATGACCCGCGCGCGCGCACGGCACATACAGGTTGGCGCTGTCGGGCGCGGCGGCGCCGGCTTCCGTTTCGATGAGCGGCGACTGCTCGTAACGCGTGCCGAGATGGACGCCCGGAATCACGAATTCGGCCGTCGCATGAAACGCCAGATAGTCGCCGACGGCTTCACGCGCGGCATCGCCTGCCGGGCCCGGTATGTGCGCTTCAGGCGGCACCTGGACGTGGCCAATGCTGTCGGCAAAGCCCCGCGCGAACGCGGTGTTGCGCAGCGCGGCAGGCTTGCGCTCCGCTTCATAACTGGCGCCCAGCGCGGGACCCGCGAGGCCCTTCACCATCGCTTCGAGCTTCCACGCGAGATTCGCGGCGTCTTCGATGCCGGTGTTGTAGCCGAGCCCGCCCGTGGGCGTGAATAGATGTGCGGCGTCGCCGGCAAGAAACACGCGCCCCGACGCAAAGCGGTCAGCGACGAGCGTGAAGCCCGCGGTCCACGTCGAACTGCTCTTCAGTTCGAACGGAATATCAGCGCCAATCGCTTCGGCGATGCGATGCCGGACGCTGTCGTCGTCGGGCCGTTCATCGTCGCGCATCTGCACGTTCATGATGAAATGCCCCTTGCCGTCGACGGCGATGATCAGCGCGCGCTGTTTCGCGCTGAACGTCCAGTATTGCCATGCAGGCGCATGCGGACTCACACGATAGATATCGGGCGCGTAGAAGTAGACGGCGTCCATCTGTCCGCCCATGAATTCGCGCTTCTCGCCGGAGACACCCGCGTAGCGCAGGCCGAGCGATTTGCGCACGAAGCTGCGCGGCCCATCGCAGCCGATCAGATAGCGCGCGGTCACGGTGCGTGTTTCCCCGGGACGATCCGCGGTCGCGTCGAATTCGACCGTCGCGCTGACCGACTCCTCGCCTTGCGAGAACGCGACCACCCGTGCGTTGAAATGCACGTGACACTGTGCGTGGCTGCGCGCCGCTTCGAGCAGAACGGGTTCGACGTACAGTTGCGAGCAGCGATGCGGCGGCTCGGGCGTGGCCCACGTGAACGCATGGGCCTTTGCCCATTCGACGGCATCCCGTGAAGCGGGCTGATGCAGGCGCGCGAGTTCGTGGCCCGCAATCGACGTGAAGTACGCAACGTCAGTCGCGTAACCGGCGGGCAGACCCAGCGCACGCACCGTCGAAGCAATGCCGATACGGCGAAAATGTTCCATCGTGCGGGCGCTGTTTGCGTTCGCCGCCGGGTGCGTGCTCGTGCCGGCCTTCGCGTCGAACACTTCCGCGCTGATGCCGCGCTGGCCCAACTCGGCCGCGAGGAACAATCCAACCGGCCCACCACCCACGATGATTACGTCGCAATCCACCACTGCTGTCTCCTGAACCGTTCTTTTTCAACTGTGGTTGCGAAGTTAATCGCTGGACGCGTATAAATCTATACAATGACTTTCATACCCATAATGAATCTGGTGCATAAATGCAGCCGCCCGACCTGAACTTTCTATATGTCCTGCAGGCGCTCAACGATGAGCGGAGCGTCTCTCGCGCCGCCGACCGTCTCGGCCTGACGCAACCCGCTGTCAGTCATGCACTGGGGAAACTACGGACGCTGTTTCAGGACGATCTGTTCGTGCGCGCGGGTCCGGTGATGGCGCCGACGCCCGTTGGAGAGCGTCTCGTCGAAGGGGTCGCGAACGTGCTGGCGCTCGTGCAGCAGGAAATCTGGAGCGCGAAATCGTTCGATGCCGGGACCACGACGCGCACGTTTTCCGTCTGCCTGAGCGACATGGGCGTGATCGTGATCCTTCCGCAACTGCTTGCCGCGCTGCGCGAGCGTGCGCCACTGGCATCGCTCAAACCGATCCAGCTTCCGTCGACGGAACTCGCGGGCGCGCTTCAGGACGGCGAGCTCGATCTCGCGATCGGCTATCTCGGCAAGGTCGGCGAAAACCTTCACCAGCAGCCGCTTTTTCACCGGTCGCTGGTGGGCATCATCAAGGGCGGTGCGACGCGCAGGAAAGTGCGCATGACGCTCGATGAGTTCGTCGCGAGAAAGCACGTGGTCGCGGGCACGCTGGCGCTCACGAACCAGTTGCTGGAAAAGGAATTGCGGCGGCATGGCGCGCGGCTGAAGGTGGGTGTCGAGGTGCCGTTTCTGCTCGCCGTGCCGAGTCTCGTTGCCACGTCGGATTTCATCGCGGCGGTGCCGGACGAACTCGCGCAACTCTTCGCGCGTCTCGCCGATGTCGACGTGTTTCCACTACCGGTCGACCTGCCGGACCTCACGGTGCAGCAGTTCTGGCATGCACGCCATCACAACGATGCGGGGCATCGATGGTTCAGGGGTCTCGTTGTGGAAACGTTGCGTCAGGAGGGCGGCCGGCCGCGCGCACGATGAAGATCATTCCGGTACTCGATCTGCTTGGCGGCGTGGCCGTCCATGCGATGCGCGGCGAGCGCAGCCGTTATCGACCGGTTGACTCGCGGCTCTGTGAAGGCAGCGATCCCGTCGACGTCGCGCGCGCCCTGCTCCACTACGCGAATTCAACAGTGCTTTATGTGGCGGATCTCGACGGGATCATGGGCGGCACGCCGCAGCGACTTGCGTTGATGCGTCTCATGCAGGCGATGCCCGGCATCGAACTGTGGCTCGATGCCGGTTTCGCGGATCGCGATGCTGCGAGCGCGCTGATCGAACCGCTTCACGCAGCGGGCGCGACCGTAACGCCCGTTTTCGGCAGCGAATCGCTGCGTGGCGCAAACGATGGATCATCAATGCACCCGGCGCGCGCGAACGAAAACACGATTCCTCACGACGCGATTCTCTCGCTCGACCGACGGCATGACACGCCGCTGGGTGACCCGTCGCACTGGCACGATGCATCGGGGTGGCCGTCGCGCGTCATCGTGATGTCGCTGGAGCGCGTGGGTTCGTTCGAAGGCCCCGACCTCGCGGCAATCGCCGATGTGCGAAATCGTGCGGGTGAGCGGCAGATTGTCGGCGCGGGCGGTATGCGTGATGTCGACGATCTGCGTGCCGCCGAAGCCGCGGGCGCGCACGCATGGCTGATCGCCTCCGCACTTCATGATCGAAGGATTCCCGCTGTTCGACGATAAGTGGCGATGAGAGCGGAAGACGCGTCACGTGCAACGGGCATGGCGGTATTCGCCCCCTCGAAACCGCCGCGTAATGAGCATCGCCATGCAGCCGCTTTTCACGCCGCCTGAAGCGCGCCCGGATTTACGTTAGATTGAACCTGACGCGAAATCCAGTCATCCCCGGAGCAACAATGGCAAAACCCACCGCTTACTCAACGAATGCCCCAACCCGCGCTGAAGTCGACGCATTGAGCGGCGCAGCCGTCCTTGAGTTCGGCACCGACTGGTGCGGCTACTGCCAGGGCGCGCAGTCAGCTATCGGCCAGGCGCTGGAGCCACATGGCGGTGTACGTCATCTGAAAATCGAGGACGGCCCCGGGCGTGCGCTCGGTCGCTCATTCAGGGTCAAGCTCTGGCCGACGCTGGTTTTTCTGCGTGACGGCGTTGAAGTTGCGCGTGTCGTGCGGCCGCAAAACGTCGCTGAAATCAGCGAAGGTTTATCGACACTGCTCGATCAAACGGGGAAAAACGAAAGAACGGCTTGATCGACGATGAGCGGCCGGTGTCACGGCTTGAGCGGAAATGACCGGATCACGCTGCGAAACGTAGCGCGATGGCAAGGCGGGAAATGCAGCTGAACAACTGCAAACAGACGAAAAGAAGATCAGACAGAAAGCGCGGAACGCACCCCGCGCCTCTGCCTGCCCGCTCTCACAGAGGGCGGCGATGCGATTCAGCGATGATCGCGCACGTTTGCAGGTGCAGGTTCCACGCTTCGACGGCCAGTGCGCGCAGGCGTGCGAACCAGCTGGTACCGAGGGTAGCGGTGGCGGTAGTGGCATTGCTCATGGTGGGCTCCGGGAGTTAACGGGTTAATACCTAGGTAATAACCCTTATTATAACCCTCCTATGTCGCAGCGCAACAAAACAATAAGAATCAGTTGCCCGCGGCAGCCCGGTTCGGCGAATCGTGCCTGATCATGCCTTGCGAATGCCTTTCGGCTCCTCCAGCGTTTCCGTGTGCGCCAGCGCCGGGAACAGACGCATCCAGAGCAGTGCAACCGCAATCGTCGCCACACCGCCCACCAGAACGGCCGGCACCGCACCCCACCAGCCCGCTGTCACACCGGACTCAAACTCGCCAAGCTGGTTCGACGTGCCGATAAAGAGCGCATTGACCGCACTGACGCGGCCGAGCATCTCATCCGGTGTGCGCAGTTGCACGAGCGAAAGCCGCACCACCACGCTGATCACATCCGATGCCCCCAGCACCGCAAGCGACACCAGCGAAAGCACGAACGAGTGAGACAGGCCGAAGACGATCGTCGCCGCGCCGAACGCGATCACGCCGCCGAACATCGCCGCACCCGGACGGTTGCGCAGCGGAAAATGCGCGAGCCAGATCGTGCCGGCGAGCGCGCCCACTGCCGGCGCCGAGCGCAGCAGGCCCAACCCCAGCGGGCCAGTCTGCAGGACGTCGCGCGCAAAGATCGGCAAGAGCGCCGTCGCGCCGCCGAACAGCACCGCGAACAGGTCCAGTGAAAGCGCGCCGAGAATCACCGGCTGGCGCCGGATGAACGCGATGCCCGAGAACACCGATTCGAGCGTGACCGGCGCGCGCGCGGCCGGCTTCGTCCGCAGCGGGATCGACCAGACGAGCGTCGCGGCCGCGATGAACGCGACGGCGCTCGCCAGATACACCGCAGCCGGGCCGACGCCGTACAGCAGACCGCCGGCCGCGGGCCCAAGAATCTGGGCGGCCTGCCCCGCTGAAGTGGACCACGCTGTCGCGCGCGGCAACTCGGAGCGCGGCACGACGGAAGGCAGCAGCGAGGAAATCGAAGGCGACTCGAACGCACGCATCGCGCCAACGAGCGCCGCGAGCAGGTAGATAACAGGTGCCGACAGCCAGCCGCCGAGCGTGCCGGTCAGGAACACGGCTGCGGCGAGCGCTTCGAGCGTCTGGCAGACTGCCGCGATACGTCGCCTGTCGTAACGGTCGGCAACGTGACCGACAACCAGCGTGAGCGCGAACATCGGCAGAAACTGTGCGAGCCCGACGAGCCCAAGCGCGAACGCGCTGTGCGTGATTGCGTAGATGTGCCAGCCGATCGCGACTGCAAGCATCTGAAACGAGATCGACGACAGGACCCGCGCGCCCCAGAACCGCTGAAAACTGACATGGCGTGCCAGACTGATGGTTGTATCGACGGGCGGCTGGGTCGGGGGCTCGGGTGTCATGAAACGGTCGGTTCGAGGATCGCGGTTTGATACGGGAAATCAGGACGAAAGCCCGCGCGGGCGCGCGTAACGTCGCACGCCAAAAGTCGGAGAGTGTAGTGCAATTCGGGGAATCGCGAGGACGCCAGGCAAAGCCCGGCGGCGTGGCAGTGTGATCGCGGGATGCCGCGATCACACGCGGCGGCACTCAGAACTGATAGTTGAACGAGAAATCGAACACTGCGTTGGTAGCCTTGCGCGTCACCGGGCTGCGTGCCGCATCGCCTGTCAGTTGCTGCAGGCCGGCGTCGCCCGTCACGAACCAGTGCTTCTGGAAGAACCAGATTGCGCTGACACCGAAGCCCACTGATTTAAGCCCCGCGCTCGCATCGTATTGCGGATAGCCGGAACGCACCGACTGCAGGCTGCTGACGCCATACCACGTCTGCATATAGCGCGAATCGGCGAAGACCAGGTTCGGGCCGGCGAACCAGAAGAATTTCTCCGAGCTGCCAGGCAACGGCATATAGGCGCCGAGGTCGCCGATCCAGCCGTCTGAACCGCCGAGGTTGCGCCGGATATCGGCGCGAATCACAAGCGGAAAGTCTTTCGACACGGCGTATTCCGCGAACAGCTTGGCCTCGGGCGCGGGATTGATGTTGCCCATGCCGTCGAGATGGCCCGAGTTGTCTTCTGCACGTCGGCCCAGGTCGTAGGTTATCGCGAGACCCGCGCGCCAGTGCGTGGTGCGCACGAGATTCACGCCGAGCCCTTCGCCGGTGGAGAGGAAGAACAGGTCGCGGTAGCGCACGTCGATAGTCGGTCCGACGATCGCGTGATAATTCGCGGCGCCGTCATAGCGCGGGCGCACCGTCACGCCGAGGCCCAGGCGTGCCTGCCAGTCGGGAATCTGTGCGTTATAGAGTTTCTCCAGCGGAAGCCCCACCGAGTATTGCCATTCGGCAAGCGGCGATGGCGTCTGTGCCAGCGCGGCGACGGGCATCGTGGTCGAGATCACCGTCGACAGCATCGCGGCCAGTTTCAGTGCGCGGCACATCTGCTCATCGCGTAACGCGCTGCCGTTCAACATGAAGCCTCCGGTCCCCGTTCCCGGGGGAAATCTGCGTTGTTCTTTCCGGACCGGTGCGAGAGCAACTGTTTTCAAGCTGCCGCTGCGCCGCCCGCTGCCATTTTTCCCGTTACCGTGACTTTCTCGCTACCCGCGAGCGCGTCCTTCAAGCCGTCGATGGATTCGCGCGGCCCACGCTACCCGGTTGCCGCGACCATTCGGGGCTTCGTTCCAGATGGCGCACGCATCGCGGTACTCGCCACGACGCAAATCCCGTTCCCGCCCGTCGCAGAGCACATTTCGGGGCCATGCGGTCGACTCGCGTGGCACACCGCACGCGATTCCACTCAAGCGTGCGAACGATTCGTGACTGCTGGCGGCGCTGCCGTTACCGTTCAGGCAGAGGTCCGACGCTGTACGGTGCCGATGCATTCTTCGATGTATTTTTCACCCATTTCAAAACGGTCGACATCGCCGTCGCGAATTCCGGCCTGCAGAAGGACAACACGTTCGCCGACATGTATCTGCATGGGACAAACATGCAGAGGTGGCCACGCAAATTCGCACAGTTGGAGAAGAGAAGTGGAACGACGTTGAGCCAGCAGTAATAGCCGGCAAAGGGAACTGAAGATGGCAAAGAGAACGAGACGGACGCGCTCAGCGGCGTTCAGGCGGAAGGAGGACTCGCGGGGCGAAGAGCGAGCGGACGCTGGCCGAATTGGCGCACCAGTTCGATGTCTCCCCGAACCAGATCACAGAATGAAACCAGCAATTGCAGAGCGCGCGGCCGACGTGTCCGGCTCGGCGGGGCAGTCGCTGAGCGGGCCGCCGGTTGACCTCAAGGCGTTGCGCGCGACGATCGGGCAGTTGACACAGAGGAATGATTTTTTAGAAGGTGCGTTCGCCAGGGCCGGATTGCCGGGCACAAAGCGATGATATCAAGAGGCCGCTGAACAATCGGGAGAGCATTTCCACGCCACTGCGCGCCAGCACGCGGCTGTCCGGCCCCCAGCCGCGATACTACGGATCGAAGGCAGCCAGCCTGTGAAGCGGGGAACAGTACCTGTTCCCCTTCCAGCCGGACGTTGCCGGCGATTTCCTCCTTACGCCGGGCCTGCCAGCTCAGGACCGTCGCTCGAACACGCTTACCTTGTTGCTTGCATTCAGATAGACAAAAATCCGGTGAGTCTTCGTGTCGACGGCAAGCGTATGCATGTTCTTCTCGGTGGCGATGTGATCGACCACCTGATTGGTATCGAGATCGATGACCTCGATGTTGCCCGTCTTGTCCCCGACGAAAGCCCGACGTCTTGCCGTATCGATCGCCGTCTGGTCGACGGAACCGGCAACCGGGATGGTGGCGACCAGTTTGCCGCTGGCCGGATCCACAACCAGCATTTTCTTGTCGCTCGTGCCGAAAATCACGTGATGAGTCTTGCTGTCGTATATGCCGCCCTTGGCATCGCCCTTGACTCCGAAGTCCCAGACAGCAACGATTTTGTCCGTGTTCGGATCGATGACGTCGATGTTCCCTCCGACCGGCTGGTACAGGCGATCCTGGGAACGAACATACAGTGCGACATCGGGACCGTCTTTCGAGTCCTCAGGCTTGAGCTTGAATACGTTCAGCATCCTGAACGGCGACTTGTTCTCGAAGACCGTTTCGTTATTGCTGTCGTCGTTTGCAACAAAAATCTTGCCGGTGCGATTGTCGACGTTGACGCCGTCCGGCGTTTTGCCGCCACTATCGACACTGGCTACTTTCCTGCGCGTTCTCTTGTCCACGACCACCAGTTTGCCGGACGTTGCGTCGGTGATGAAAGCAAAGCGTCCGTCGAGAGCGATGCCATTGCCGGAATCCACGCCGGATATGGTGTCCTTGACGGCAAGTGCCTTCGCGTCGATGACCACGACATTGTGATCGGGAGACTGCGAAAGCCAGACTGTTTCGGTCTCCGGATCATAGGTGACCCAATCGCCATGACCGCCGGTTGCGCCTGGCAAGTCGATCGTTTTGACCAACTGGTATTGAGAAGTCTGCGCGCCGGCCGTCACGGAAAAGAGCGCGGCTGCGGCAACGCCGACGGCGAGAGCCTGAAATTTAAAGAACGACGACATGATGTCTCCAGTCAATTAATATAATTTTCACGGACTACCTTGATATGGCGAATCGCTACCTTCCGGCAACGATCCGGTGCGGCGGGATACGGCAAAGAGAACGTCGACGTGAACGTCAGAACTTGTGAACCAGACCGATCATGACCGCGACCTGACTCGGCGTGCCCGACGCCGAGGTCAGATCGCCCACCGCTCCCCCAGCGGGTACGATTTCCGTGCCATCGCTGCTAAAGGTCGTACCGCTGGCGTGCGTATAGCCCGCAGTGGCATACAGGGTGGTGCGTTTGGAAAGACTGTATTGAGAACTGGCCGCGACGGAATGGTATGTAGCGGATGACGCGCCATTCGACTTCGTGTAGGTATAACCAATCGCCAGCAGTTCAGCGGGTGTGGCCTGATAACCTAGAGATGCTGCGCCGATGTTGAAGTGCTCCGTGCGGTCAAATGCGCCAAAGTCGATGTACGGCTTATATTGGGCATTGCTATAGCGCGCGTTGACAGTAAACGCAGAGATTACGTACTGCGCCGCCACCTGGGCTATCTGTCTCGAACCGACAAATGCTGCAGCGTCGTAAAGCGGAGTCACCGAATTGTTCTGAATCGGATCAGCCGTGCCGATCCCGCCGGCCTGGTCGTTTTTGGCAAACAGGTAACCCGCGGCAAGACTCAGTCCCCCGTTCGTATACAGCGCGGCAGCCGAGCAGGTCTGGCCGGAACTCGTGTTACCCGCGACACCGCCGAGTGCATAGAGCAACTCATATTGAAAGCCAGCATAGGTCGGGCTTGCGTACTTGATCGCGTTGCTTACGCGAATGGAATTGTCGTTGTTGTCGGCATCGCCGGGAGTCGTAAACGCAGGGCCATACCCGTCTGCCGTAATTCCCTGAACCAGATCGACCGTTGGATCATATTGCCGGCCGAGCGTCAGTGTGCCCAGATGGTCGCTCGAAAAACCGACATAGGCCTGGTGGCCGAACTCCCGGCCGCCCTGATTCATGACCCCTGTATTGATGTCGAAACCGTTTTCGAGGTCGAAAACCGTTTTAAGGCCTCCGCCCAGATCTTCTACGCCCTTTAACCCCCATTTGTTGGAAGCCAGATCCGCTCCTTGCAATTGAAGCACAGAACCTTGACCGGTATTGTTGTAATACGCCACAGCCTCATCGATCGTTCCATATAGCGTGACGCTGCTCTGCGCCATGGCATTCGAAGATGCTGCAATAACGGTAATGGCAAGAATGCCGTAACTACTGCTTTTCATGTCTCTTCCTGTCATATTTAGAATAATGGCTGTCTGTTTTTCTGCTTTATAGACATGCAGATTTCTCTCGCGGAGCAGCCTGGCACTGAAATATAAATTCTGAACAAACTACTCGTTGCCCGCCCTTTCCCGGGCAACATTGTTTTATATATTTTCCACTCCATAAATTCCGGGACGAGACCTTACACGACGGCCTCCGATCGCCCTTCTCCTGAATGGACTGGCTGTTTTCAGCTCTTTCGGTTTTTCTTGCCGAGACAGCAGAGTCGATCAAATAATTTGATATGGATAATTAAACAAATTTATGGTAACCAAAGGATATTTGCATAGTGGAAGGCAGATCGAAAGAAAGGAAAAGATCGGACAAATGAAGGATGTAATGTTGCCTGCAGACGTGGATTTGCAATAGCCCGCTCGCCGATGCTCGGACCCTCGCCAGATTCATGTCCGGACGAAAAAACCCTGATGTCACTCATTTCCTGATCGCATGAATGCGATGCGGAAAGGAAAATTTTATATTTGATTTGTAATAAAAAATAATGAGTTAGTAATTGCAGCAAGCTCCTGTAGTTTTGTGGACTATTGTTAACCGTTGTGGATTTCAGACTGAACACCATGAACCGCCCCAGATGCAGATGGCGCCGCTTCACCGGCCTGCCGGCCTGTCTGGTCAACATGGAGGCCTGTGGCAGCGCACATTACTGGGCACGCAGGCTGGCGGCGATGGGACATACGTATGATGTCAGGGAAATCGACCGCAAGATCGATGCGATGGAAGTACAGATCCGCCAATGGCACCGGCACAGCGAGGCCAGTCAGCGCCTTGCCGGGATTCCCGGCATCCGCGTGCCGACGGGCGACCGCACTGGCTGGTCACATCGGCGCCAATGCGCGGGGCTTTAGCAGCGGCCGTAGCGCAAGTCAACCAGAATGCGCGCATCGCGTGGGCGTTGCTCACAGGTAACCGCGCGTATCGCTCGCCAGTTGCCGCAACGTGGATGAGCGCATCGAACTGTTCGCAGCTCCCCTGATATGGCGGTTGCACAAGGCAAGCAGGCATGATGGCGATACAGGTCTGACCTCGGTGAGCAAAGCCTGATAGTCCGGCCGGACATTCAAGCCCGATATTCAGATGAGGACCTCATCGGCGCATTCCATCAACGCCAGGGGCATGCACCATGAACAGGTCGGATATAAGGATGCAATCGATCTAACCGTCAGAACGCAAGCTCCTCTTTGCAAATGAGTAATGCCCAAAATAGACTGACTAATAAGCGGCGCTTAAGCTTGATTGGAGAAGAATGGGCGTACTGCGATTTCATCGCTGACTTCAGGAGTGTTCATCATGCAACAGGTCCAACGAAAATTGGCGGCCCTTATTCTTCTCACCCTTTGCCTGGTCTCCACCGCTTTCGCAACGTCACGCACCCGTTACACGACGGAGGTCCAGCTGCACGACGGCAAGCATGTCGTGTGCGCGGTCAACCAGCCGTTGCCCACGGCCCTCTCCAGCGACCCGGCGCTTACCATTGACGAGCGAAACGAAGCGGAAATCGACGCGACGGCCGGGTTGCGCCAGGTTTTCCGTAGCCAGACCCATTATCCGGATCCGGGCACGGCTCCCCGCGTACTGTGCTCGTAGATGACGCCAACCAGGGGAATCGCAGAAGAATGGCATGTTCACTGACATTTTAATGTCGTGACGTTGGCAACATTATTTGCGGCCTACGCGCGTCTCCCCCAGAAACCCACGTGCAAGATACGTAACACAACGTAAAACCTGCTCTCGCTTCGAGCATTATTTGCACGATCCACGCGCCCCGCCCTGCCTGCTCGAAACAGGTCAATCCTTTTGAGCAAGGCCCGACAAGGCGCGGAGCGCCATCCGGCACGCGACTTCAAGTTGGCGCGAATCCTGCTCCATCTACCACGCCGAAGCGATAGGGTCTGACTTGACCTTTGATGTGCGGCCCCCCCTCCACGCATCCAGCGCCAGGTTTTCGCAACTGATCCGGCGATTTTTCCGAATCCGTCTACAGGACTAAAGGATCATAAAAATGGATGACTTTGCCAGTCGCATGTGCGGCCTCCTCTCGACGCTCGTCCCCCAAAGCTCCATCACACGCCTCGCGGAACGCGAGTTCTGTATCCGTCACGCCCGTCCGGCGAACCGGCCTCGTCCTGCCGGTTATCCGCGCGACCTCGTGGTTATCGTCGATGAAGAACTGGTGGCACGCATCAGGCGCGCGCAGCAGGAAGAATTCGACCGCGACGTCGCGCCCGAACTGCTGCAAACGTTGATGCAGGATCTGGCCGGCTACAACCCGTGGTCGCATAACTTCAGCACGTTCCTCCTCGCGCTGAACAACCCGCCTTCGCGGGTCGGCCAGCCTGCGGCGCTTCACTGAACGCGTGACGTGAAAAGCGCTTCATACGAAGAGGTCGTCAGAGCGGAGGCGCTGTCCAGTTGCCCGCTTCCGGACGCTGGGTAATACGCTCGACGGGAGTCGCTGCCTGCTCTGATATCAGATTGCAAAGCAGGTCGGCGAACGGTTCGATATTCCCAAAGGTGCTGGCCTGTTCGAGCGCGTCCAGGTAAGCCTTGCGCGACTGGACGGTCACGATTGTCCATGGGTAGCCGCCCGTGGTCAGCATGAAGTTCATGATGAATCGTGACAACCGCCCGTTACCGTCCATGTACGGGTGAATGAAAACGAAAATGAAGTGGCCCAGCACGGCTCTGACGCCGGGGTGGTCTTCGTTTTCCAGCAGGTCCATCAAAGCTGGCATGCATTCCCGTACGGCCTCCGGAGAGGGCGGCACGTGAAGGGCATTACGGATGAAAACCTGATTGTTGCGAAAACCGGCCAGGTCTCCTGCATTGAGAATACCGGCCTGCACACTGGGCGAAAAAAGCGTCACATACCATTGAAAGAAGTCGGCGCTAAAGGCTCCCGCCGGTTTCAGCCCTTCTTTCATCACGCGGCCGATGAGCGCCTTGACGTGGCTGTGCGTTTCCGCGTAACCCTTTGCTGCCATGGCGTCTCTGGTCTGCCGGTCTCCCGGATGCGTGAGCGGGCTCCAATGGCCATTACGGGCCTTTTCTATCAGCTCCGCGCTGACCCGGTAACCTTCGATGGACAGCGAATGGTATGCGTCCGCGACGTAGCGGGCGGCGATGTCGGCGAGCAGGCTGTCCGCATCGGGTAATTCCCGCATCGGAACGTTCTCAAACCGCTTGAGGACAGTCTCGCGCATCGTTGACCACATCGCATTGATGCGCAGAACGTAGGGAGATTCGTTGCGTCGTCCGCTAATTTGCGCAAGAGGCCGCTCGAACGGATTGTTCTCCGTTGTCGTGTACATAGCGGCCTTCATGGTGGTGAGCAACTGGTTTGCGTCGGCCGCGCGCCCTGCGGCCCTGAGCGCGCCGGCCAGCCGGCCAGCAACCTGACTGTGCCCGCCCTCGAGCAGGCGTGCGATGAGCAGCGAGATGTCGACTTGCCGCATCGCAATCTGGGCGGCCATCTCATGCTGGGTAAAAAACGTCGGGTTGACGCGAATCAGCGCGTCAGGCAACGGCATAAGTAGTAGTCCACTAGCGGCCGGGGCTCGCGAGGTGGCGAGTTGCGGTTCCGAAATACGGTAGAGAAACAGGGAGCAGCCATGTGGTAGTCCCTGCAGCTGGTTGTTGGCTTTCGGTGACTGCAGCTGTAGCTGTTTCGCAATGCTGGTATGACCGCTGTGCTTCAGAACTGATAGTTCTGCACTGAGTTGCCAGTCGCCATCGAAGCGCGAGTTGGCGTACGCCGCGACAAAGACCTCCATGTTGGCGTACCAGTGTGTCGAATCGCCGTCAGCATCCTCTGGATTGTTCGCGAGATACCATCCCTGGATGACCTGCTTCAGGAACCCGGCCTTGACCAGTCGTTCCCGGTGAGTGCGAGTGAGCGAGGGCATGGCCGACGGTTGGAAGACCCGGAAGCCCTGGTCCTGCAACGCCTTGAGTACCCTCAGAGAGTCCGCCAGTTTTTCGTTGGGTGCCGCCATTTTGTTCGCTCACGTAAATTCACTATTTTTACGCTTCATGATATCACTAGAATTTCGACATTCAATATCACTATTTTTTTGTCATTCAATATCACTATTATTCTGTCGCACACCAGCTGGCGCCGCGTTGTTTCAATGACCGCCTGCTCCCGCCGCTGCCGCGCCGCCGGCGTTGCCGGGCTTCGTCACCCAGATGAGCGGCACGATGATGATAAAGATCACCGCGGACAGCCAGAAGATATCGTTCAGCCCCAGCATCGCCGCCTGCGTGTTCAGCGAACGCTCGAAGAACGCCATCGTCTGCGCGCTGCTGCCACCCAGTACGCCTTGCAGTGAATCGATTGCGCCCGTGAAGTTCGGGTTGTTCACGCTCGTCTGTTCGACCAGTTGCGCGTGATGCAGGATCGTGCGGTTGTTCCAGCCCGTCGTCACCAGCGAAGTGCCCACGGCGCCCGCGAACACGCGCACGAAGTTCGACAGGCCCGCCGCGGCCGGAATCCTGTCCTGCGGCAGACCGGACAGGATGATCGCGGTGAGCGGCACGAAGAAGAGCGCCGTCGGAATGCCCTGCAACAGCGTCGGCAGCACCAGGGTGAACGTATCGACACCGGTCGTGTAATGCGAGCGCATGAAGAACACCGCGGCGAAGCCGAGAAACGCCAGCGTGGCGAGTACCCGCGCATCGGACTTCGGCATGATCTTCGCCATCACCGGCGCGAGAATCACCGCGAAGATGCCGAGCGGCGCCGTCACGAGACCTGCGTCGACCGAGCGATAGTTCAGATAACCCTGCATCCATTGCGGCAGGATCACGAGGTTCGAGAAGAACACCCCATACGCCACCGAAATCGCCACCGTGCCGCCGAGGAAATTACGCCCCTTGAAGAGCTTGATGTCGACGATCGGATTCTTCTCCGTCAACTCCCAGATCACGAAGAACGCGAAGCTGACGACGGCAAACACCGTCAGCGCGACGATCACCGGCGAATGGAACCAGTCGAGGTCCTTGCCCTTGTCGAGCATGATCTGCAGCGAGCCGACCCATGCGATCAGCGAAAGCAGTCCGACCTTGTCGATGGGCAGCTTGCGCGTCGGCGTTTCGCGGGTGCGGTAGATGAACCACGTCACGCCGGCCGCGAAAATACCCACCGGAATGTTGATATAGAAAATCCACGACCACGAGTAGCTGTCCGTGATCCAGCCGCCGAGCGCGGGGCCTGCGATCGGGCCGACGGTTGCCGTCATCGCCCACAAGGCGAGCGCGTGCGAGCTCTTTTCCTTCGGATACGAGCCGAGCAGGATCGCCTGCGACAGCGGAATCAGCGGACCCGCCACCGCGCCTTGCAGAATCCGCGCGCCGAGGAGGACCGGCAGCGTCGGCGCGATGCCGCACAGCCACGACGACATCACGAAAAGCAGGATCGCCCACACGAACAGCCTGATCTGCCCGACGCGTTGCGTGAGCCAGCCGGTCAGCGGAATCGCGATCGCATTCGCGGCGGCGAAGAGCGTAATGACCCACGTGCCTTCGTCGACCGAAACGCCGAGGTTGCCGGAGATCGTCGGAATCGCCACATTCGCGATCGATGAATCGAGCACGTTCATGAACGTGGCCAGCGCCACGGCAAGGGTCGCGAGAACGAGCTTGCCACCGGTCAGGGGCGGGAGCGCGGCGGAATGCGTCGAGGGATTCATGTCGTCACCAGTCTGGGAGCCTGTCAGTCAGAAATTAGCGATTGCTTCTGACCTGTCAGATATTTGCAGCAAAAAAAATGGGTAGCTGAGATTAGCCGGCCTTGCGCTTTGACGCAGACGAGGGGACGGTTGCGGCTGCCGCAACCGCGCGACCGGCCGGCATGTTCCGCGCGATGATCCGGGCGATTTCCGCGTCGGCCTGTGCGCCGTATTCAGCGAACACATCCGTGCGGTACGACGTGTTCTGCGCCGCGCCGAGTTGCGTGCCGGTTTCGTCGTGCGTATCGACTTCGACGTCCATCGAAAGGCCGATGCGAAGCGGATGCGCGGTCAGTTCCGCCTGATCGAGCTGGATCCGCGCCGGCAGACGTTGCACGACCTTGATCCAGTTGCCGGTCGCGTTCTGCGCGGGCAACACGGCGAACGCGGCGCCCGTGCCGGCGGAGAAACCCACTACGCGGCCGTGATACTTCACCTTCGAACCGTAGGCGTCGGCGGTCAGCGTCACCGGCTGGCCGATGCGCATGTGCTTCAGTTGCACTTCCTTGAAGTTCGCGTCGACCCACACGCCGTTCAGCGGCACGATTGCCATCAGCGGCGTGCCAGGCGCCACGCGCTGGCCGACCTGCACCGAGCGGCGCGCGACGTAGCCCGTGACCGGCGCCGGCAGCGTGTTGCGTGCGTAGTTGAGGTACGCGTCGCGCACCTTCGAAGCGGCGGCCTGCACGTTCGGATGCTGTTCGATCGACGTGTGGTCGGTGAGCGCGTGGTTCGCTTCGGCCTGCTGGCGGGCGGCGTCGAGCGCGGCCTGCGCGGCGTTCACGGCATCGCGGGCATGGGCGATGTCTTCACCGGATACCGCGCCCGTGCCGGCCACGGCCTGACGGCGCTTCAGGTCGTCTTCGGCGCGGGCGAGATCGGCGGCGCGCTGGGCGACCGTTGCGGCATAGAAGTCGTTGTTGACGTAAAGGCCACTCACCTGACGCACGGTCTGGCCGAGCACGGCTTCCGCGTTGCCCAGCGCGACTTTCGCATCGGCGTCGTCGAGCGTGACAACCGGGTCGCCCTGCTTCACGATCTGCGTGTCGTCGGCATTGACCGCGACGACCGTGCCGCTAACCTGCGGCGTGAGTTGCACGAGGTTGCCGCTGACGTAGGCGTCGTCCGTCGATTCATGAAAGCGTCCGACGGTGTAGTAGTACGCGCCCCACCCCGCGCCCGACACCGCGATCGCGGCGGCGAGCAGCGAGAGCATCAGCTTGCGCTTGCCCGGGCTCTCCACGCTAGCCTGTTCCGGTTGGTCTTCCGCCGTCTTCCGGCCGGTTGTGATCGTGTCGCTCATGTTGATTCTCCTGACTGGTTTCGTGAACGTGTCGCGCGGTGGCCGTTATTGGGCGGTGGCAGTGACGGTGGCCTGAGCTACGAATGCCGTGCTGGTCGTGCTGCCGGCTGTATTGGCGGCGCTGGCTGCATCGGATGACGTGTCGGTGTAGCCGCCGCCCAGCGCGACGGCGAGTGCGATCTGCTGGTCGCGACGGCTCATCTTGAGGTTCGCGACGGCCTGATCGGCGGCGAGCGCGTTCATGTCGGCGTTGAGCACCGTCAGCTGGTTCGTGAGCCCGGCCTTGTACTGCGTGAGCGCGAGCTGATCGGCGCGGCGCGCGTTGTCCTGGGCGATCTGCGCATCGACAAGCTGCGCATCGGTCGAGCGGACTTCGGCGAGTTGCGTCGCGACTTCCGAGAGCGCGGTGACGAGCGTCTGGTTATAGGTGGCGACCGCGTAGTCGAAGTCGGCGTAGCGGCCCTTCAACTGCGCGCGCAGCTGACCGCCGTCGAAGATCGGCAGATGGATCGCCGGGCCCGCCGACACGGTGCGGCTTGCCGCCGTCAGGAAGCGGCCGAAGCCGAACGCATCGAGGCCGATCGCGGCGGACAGGTTGATGTCCGGATAGAACTCGGCCTTCGCGGACTTCACTTCGTGCGTGATGGCATCGACGCGCCAGCGGGCGGCGGTCAGATCCGGGCGACGGCTCACGAGGTCGGCCGGCAGGTTGTCCGGCAGGTTCACGTCGTCGCCGACACCGGGCGTCGGGCGGGCAATCGCAAGGCCACGGTCCGGACCGGCACCGAGCAGTGCGGCGATCTGGTAGCGCGTCGTGACGATGTTGCCGTCGATCGCGGTCAGTGCCGCGCGGCTCGTCGCGAGGTTCGCCAGCGCCGTCTTGCGCTCGACTTCCGTGTCGAGGCCCGTCGCGATCCGGTCTGCCGTAATGCGATCGATCTGCGTGCGCTGATCGATCTCCTGCTGGGCGATGTCGCGCAGCACATAAAGGCGCGCGAGCTGGTTGTACGAGCGTGCAATCGATGAGGTCAGCGTGAGGCGCACGACTTCGGCATCGGCAACGCTTGCCTGCACTTCGGAGGTCGACGCCTTCAGCGCTTCGCGGTTCTTGCCCCACAGGTCCAGATCGTACGAAGCGTTCAGCAGGCCCTTGTTCTCCGATTGCCAGGAACCGGCCACCGGCGGCGGCACGAGCGCCGTCCCCGAATACTGCTGGCGCGTGTACGAATACGTCGCGCCCACCTGCGGCAGCGTGTTCGCCTTCGCCGTTTCGCTATACGCCGAAGCCGCCGCGACGCGGGCACGCGCCTGTTCAAGCGTCGGGCTGCCCTTCAGCGCTTCGATAATCAGCATCTTCAGCTGCGCATCGCCGAACTGGTCGGCCCAACCGGCTGACGGCCAGTGTCCCGCTTCAGCCGGCAGGCTTCGCGCGGTCGCGAAGGCTTGCGGCTGCGCCATGTCCTTGTCGCTGTGAATGCCCGCGTAGTTCGCGCACGCCGACAGCACCGCGGCGAAAATCACGCTCACGCCGACCTTCACGATGCGCGTCATGGCTACGTTGCGATTTGGCTGTTCTTTCATTTTCTGACCTGTCAGATATATGAACAAAAAAAATGCCGCTCAGTCGGCGATGAATTTCAGCAGCAGACGCTGCATTTCCTTGAACTCAGCCTTCGTGAACGCTTTCAGGCGGTTGTTCAGCACGGCGGGCGCGATTTCGGGAATTCGCGCAGCAGTGGCCTCGCCTTTTTTCGTGAGCGTCAGATTGACGACACGACGGTCTTCGAGACTGCGCGAGCGTCCCAGAAACTGCTTCACTTCCAGCTTGTCGAGCATGCGTGTCATCAAGCCGGTATCGATGCCGAGCAGCTTCGATAATTCGAACGGCGTGGTGGCGGTGCCCCGCTTCATCGCGAGCAGGATACCCATTTGCTGGCTCGTGATGTCGAGTTCCTTCAACGCGGCGTCCATCTCGTTGACCAGCAGGTTACGCGCCTTGTTGATCGCGAAACCAATGCTATGCGTCAGCGTAAAACCCTCTTTCGTGTAGTGATCCATTACCGCCACCTCCGTTGTTGAAAAGAACAATATCTGCAAAATCAGATACTGTCAAAATAAAATTGTAACAACGGGGGTGGACGGCGCGGCGCGCCTGTCCTAAGTGGCCGTCGCGGCGACCTTTTCGGCGAGTTTCGTGTCGTAGCTCGAGTGGACGTGGACGCGTTTTTTGTCCGGATACGCGTACGTGTACGCCTTGCGCAGTGCGAGCGACGCCTCGTGAAAGCCCGACAGAATGAGCTTCTGCTTGTTCGGATAGTTCGCCACATCGCCGACGGCAAAGATACCGGGGCGCGACGTTTCGTAATTCGACGTGTCGACGGTCAGCTTTCCCGCCACGCCCGCGATGCCCCAGTTCGCAATCGGCCCGAGGTCGGCGACGAGCCCGTACAGTGCGATCACGTGTTCGGCCTCCAGTTGCGCCGCGCCGCCGATCTGCTTCACCTCGATCGATTCGAGCGTGCCGCCCGGCGCGTTCAGCGCACCGATCGCACCGACCATGAAGTCCATTTCGCCGGCCTCGACGGCCCGCTGCATCTGCTCGACGCTCGATGCAGCCGCGCTGAAGCCGTTGCGTCGGTGAACCAGCGTGACGCGCCGCGCGACACCGCGCAGCGCCAGCGCCCAGTCGAGCGCCGAATCGCCGCCGCCGGCGACGACCACGGTGCGGCCGGCAAACTTCGCGATATCCGGCACGCTGTAATGCACGTGACGCCCTTCGAGCGGCGTGGCTTCATCGAGCGCGATGCGCTGTGGCACGAACGCGCCGTTGCCGGCGGCGAGCATGATCGCGGCGACATCGAAGACACGCCCGCGATGCGTCGTGACGGTCCAGCGCCGGTCCTCGCGCTGCTCGACGGTTTCGACGCGTTCGTCGAGATGAACCGGCACATCGAACGGACGGATCTGCTCCATCAGACGATCGACCAGCTCGCGCGCCGTACATGAAGGAATCGCCGGAATGTCGTAGATCGGCTTGTCGGGATACAGCTCGATGCACTGGCCGCCGACGCGCGGCAGCCCGTCGACGATGTGGCACGACAAGCCGACGACACCTGCTTCGAACGCTGCAAAGAGGCCAACCGGCCCCGCGCCGACGATCAGCACGTCGGTACTCAGCGGGCCGCTCACCGCGCCGTTCACTTCGACACTCATTCTGGACTCCTGTAGCCGGGCGCACGGATCACGCGCCGATGGGCCCAACATACAGAAGCGACCTGCCACAGGCAACCAAGACACCACGCCCGGTAAGGCCGTGCGGCGGCCAGCGACGCTCAGGAATTGCACCATCTACAGCCAGTTGGGAATCGGGCGGCCAAAATCGTCGATAATGTTGGGCTTTCGTCCTTCAAAAGAACCTGCACGTGACTTCGCCTTCTTCCTCGAACACTTCGACTTCCCGTAAATCCCTCACGCTCATGCAGATTCTCGGCATCATGGCGGCCGTCGGCATCATCGGTTCCCTGCTGGCGAATGCGCTGATCCAGTAAGCGCACCCCACAGCCATGTACAAAAAAGGCGTAGCGGTCGAAATCCAGTTTTCTGCGGAGCGGCTCAACGATGGTGCGGGCGACCCGTACTGGATCGACCTGACAGCACAGGAAGCGCAGCAGTTGCTGCACGCGCTTCAGACGCGGCTCGCGGTGAGCGAAGCGGGAACAGCTGCGCCGCTCGTCGTGAGCCTCGATGAAGCGCCCGCGGTTCAGGGCGCGGCGACGCACACGGAGCCCGAGGCTTCATCAGCTGATGAATTCAAGCAATGGGTGTGCGTGATCTGCGGCTGGATCTATGACGAAGCCGCAGGCGCACCCGACGACGGCATCGCGCCCGGCACGCGCTGGGCCGATATCCCCGACGACTGGCGCTGCCCGCTTTGCGATGTGGGCAAGGAAGACTTTGCGCTGGTGGAGTTCTGATGCCCATTTGCGCCTGTGCACATCGCGCATGCGCACAGGCATGACTCGCGACCGTGGACCGCGAGAGAAGCCACTTCCCGCTCACCGCGCGGCATCACCCCAGCGATACTCGACGGTCGCATCGTCGAGCTTCGCCTTGAGCGTTGCATCGAGCGTGAGATCGGCGGCGGCGAGCGTGTCGGTCAGTTGATCGGGCCGGCTCGCGCCGATGATCGCCGACGTGATGCGCGGATTCGCGAGCACCCAGGCCACCGATGTCTTCGTCAGCGATTCGCCGGTTTGCGCGACGATGTCGCGCAGCGTATCGATGGTTTCGAATTCGCGCTTGTGCCAGTAACGCTCCTGATACATCGCACCCGCCTTGCCCACCGTGTTCGTGAAGCGCCCTGCCGCCGGCGGCGCATCGTGCCGATGCTTGCCCGTGAGCAGTCCGCCCGCGAGCGGGTTGTACGGAATCACCGCGAGATTTTCTTCACCGGCAAGCGGCAGCAGCTCGCGCTCGATCTGCCGGAACAGCAGGTTGTAACGCGGCTGAAGCGACACGAAGCGCGCGACGCGCAGCACGTCGGCGCGGCCCAGCGCCCGCGCCAGCCGGTACGCGAGAAAATTCGACACGCCCACATAACGCGCCTTGCCCGAACGCACGATGATGTCGAGCGCTTCGAGCGTTTCGTCGAGCGGCGTTTCGGCGTCGTCGGAATGCAGCTGGTACAGGTCGACGTAATCCGTGCCCAGCCGGCGCAGCGATGCATCGATCGCATCGAGCAGATGCTTGCGCGAGGCGCCCTGGTCCCACGACGACGGACCGACCTGGCCCACCGCCTTGGTCGCGAGAATGTAGCGATCGCGCCGGCCCTTGAGCCACCGGCCGACGATTTCCTCCGTGCGGCCAGCCTGCTGCTCGCCGCCGCCCAGCGGATAGACGTCGGCGGTATCGATGAAATTGACGCCCGCTTCACTCGCCGTATCGAGAATGCCGTGCGCGACATCTTCTTCGGTCTGCAAGCCGAACGTCATCGTGCCAAGGCACAGGCGCGATACAGTCAGGCCTGTGCGACCGAATTTGCAATATTGCATGACATGGCTCTCCTTATGTGCAGGTTGCGGGGCGCGTCGGATGCGCAAAAGAAAAAGAATAGCCGTTAAGCCGCGAGCGCGTGGCGGCATCCTCCCCTGCGTTACGAAATCCTTGCGATGGGGAATAAAGCATGCACTGTTACCGTTCGCATCACGTGCAACGTCACACGCCTTTCATCTTTCATTCAGGACGGCAGCCATGACCCGAAGCAAGCCTTCAAACAGTCTCCGACGCGTGCTGCGCACGAGCATGCTCTGTGCCGTGCTCGCGCTCCCGGCGACGAGCGCATGGGCCAATGCGTTCGAACTGTCGTCGCCCGGCACGATGGACGGCGCGACGCTCGATTCGAGCCACGCCGCCGACGCGCAGAACTGCGGCGGCAAGAACGTCTCGCCGGCACTGCAATGGCGTAACGCGCCCGCGGGCACGAAGAGCTTTGCCGTCGGGATTTTCGATCCCGACGGCGCGAAAGGTCTGGGTGTCGTGCACTGGCTGATGTACGGCATGCCGGCGTCGACGACGTCGCTCAGCGAGGGCACGCCGCCCGCGGTCAGCGTCGGCGGCACGAACCGGACGGGACACACCGGTTACTACGGTCCGTGCCCGCCGATGGGCGAGATCGCGCATCACTACATCGCGCAGGTCTGGGCGCTCGACCTGCCGCCCGATGCCCTGCCCGCCGGCCTCACGCGCGACGCGCTCCTCGCCGCGATGAAGGACCACGTGCTGGCCGCCACGAGCATCGTGCTGCGCTATGGGCGCTAGCGGCGCCTGCAAATGGCCTCCGCGCGGCTTTACGCGTCTTGACCCCACTAGCGCAAAAGACACTACCCATAAAAGGCCCAGCGCGTACAATTTATCGATGACCAACCCGAATTGACGTGCCGTGAGTGTTCCAGAAAAACAGAATCCGCCGGATGCAGGGCAGACACCGCGAACACGCGCGCATGACATGGAGCGAGCCATGAAAACCGATTCGACCAGCGAACGGCCACGCAGAAAGCAGCCCTCCAAAGCGATGCTGAATTTCCTCACCGTACTGGTCGGGCTCGCTGTGCTGGCCGTGGGGCTCGCCTATCTGATCCTCAACGAAGTGCCCGTTTTCGCCATCCCGCTCGTGGTGACGATGCCGGTGATCGCCGCCGTCGCGTTCCGGAACATCTGGGATTGAGCGCGGCAGGAAACAATGTTTTGCCGGCAGCCGCACGCGCGGCTGCACCCACGATTGCGCCCGCAGTTATGCCCGCAGTTATGCCCGCAGTTATGCCCGCAGTTATGCCCGCAGTTATGCCCGTCACGCCAGCCGCCCCCTCGATGCGCCGAAACCGGGCTCGCCGCCGGGCTTCGCTCAACCATCCGCCGCCCGCCCGCCAGGCCCGCGCCAGCCCGCGCGCGCCTCGCTTGCCTTCATCTCGCTGACACATTTTCCTCAAGTTCCCCTTCATCGCGGTCGATATAGCAGGATAACGGGGAAAACATTCAGGAAGACGAGGGGCTGAGTCATGGGGAACATGTCGCCGTCATCCAGCCAGCGGCAGCCGTCGGGGGAAAGTTTGCTTCGCGCGGCGCGGGAAAACGGCATTACCCGCGCGTGGGCCTGGTACCGCGCGGGCGAGCAGTTGCACCTTGCCTGTGCGGGCGGCACGTCGCAGGCGTGGCCACGCTTTATCGGCGAGGACGACCTTGCGCTTGCCTGTGCGACGCATCGCTGGCACGCGCGACCGACCGGCCGGGGTGAAGGCGTGCTCGGCTGGCTGCTGACCGGTGTCGAACACGCCGACGACCCTGCATTCACGGAATTCGCCCGCCATATCGGCGAAGAAGTGCAGGCCGAAGCGCTCGCGCGCGCGCAGAACGTGCAGCGCGTGCTGTACGACATCGCCTATCTCGCCAGTTCGATCAGCGACCGCACGGCGTTTCTGCACGCCGTTCACGCGCGCCTCGGCACGCTGATCGACGCCGAGAACTTCTACCTCGCGCTGTACGACCCGGCGACGAGCATGGTGACGTATCCGTACTACGTCGACGTGATCGACACGGATGCCGTCGATCCCGGCCACATGGACCGCGTCGATCCCGAACGCCTTTCGCTCACCGGTCGCGTGATCACCACCGGCCAGCCGCTTCTGATCGGCGCCGAGGGCATCGCCGCGGCCGAGGCCGCCGGCCACTTTCGTTGCGTCGGGCGGCGTCCGGAATTCTGGATGGGCGCGCCGCTCAAGAACGCGTCGGACCAGGTGATCGGCATGGTGGCGATGCAGGTCTACGACGTTTCGCGCATCTATACCGCCGAAGACCGCGCGCTGTTTCTGGTCGTCGCACGCCACGTGGCGATGGCGCTCGACCGTATCCTGCACCGCGTCGATCTCGAACAGCAGGTCGCCGTGCGTACCGCCGAACTCTCGAAGCTGAACGACACGCTGCGCCTCGAGATCGCCGAGCGCAAACGCGCGGAGCATCTGCAGGCAGCGCTCTTCGAGATCACCGGGCTGTCGAGCCAGTCCGTCGAAATCGGCGATTTTTTTCGAAGCCTGCATGAGATCGTCGGGGGCCTGCTATACGCGCACAACTTCTACATCGCACTCTACGATTCGTTTACCGGTGAGGTCACTTTCCCGTATTACGTCGACGAAAAGGTGCGCGACTGGCCCGCGCCGCGCAGCGGCAAGCGCGGTTTCACCGAATATCTGATCCGTCAGGCCGTGCCCCGCCTGATCCACCGGGACGACGCCATCCGGCTCGTCGAGCGCGGTGAAATCGAGTACGAAGACATCCTGCTGCAATCCTGGCTCGGCATTCCGCTCTTCGACCGCGACACGGTGTGCGGCGTGCTCGTCGTGCAAAGCTATACACCGCGCGTGCGCTACGACGCGCACGATCAGGAAGTGCTGACATTTGTGTCGCGTCACATCGATACGGCGCTCGCGCGCCGCCGCGCAGCCGCCGCGCAGCAGGCCGCGAATCTCGAACTCGAGGCGCGCGTGCATGAGCGCACGCGCGAGCTCGACGACGCCAACGCGCGGCTTCTGCACGAAAACTTTCACGACGCGCTGACCGGCCTGCCGAACCGCGCGCATCTGCGCCAACGGCTCGAAAGCGCGTGGCATGCGCACTGCACGGAAGGCGCGGCGTTGTCGGTGCTGTTTATCGACCTCGACCGCTTCAAGGTCGTCAACGACAGCCTCGGCCATCATTTCGGCGACGCGCTGCTGGTTCAGGTGGCCGCGCGCCTGCGCGACTGCATGCGCCGCGACGACCTGCTTGCGCGCCTCGGCGGCGACGAATTCGCGGTCATGGTGCCAGGCGCGCCGTTGCAGGTGGTGCTCGCGATGACGGAACGGATCCTCGCCGCGTTCGACGAGCCGTTCAACATCGGCGAACACGTGGTGTTTTCGACGTGCAGCGTCGGCATCGTGGACGCGGACAGCAATTTTCATTCGGCGCCCACCGATCTGCTGCGCGACGCCGATACCGCCATGTATCGTGTGAAGAATCGCGGCCGCGACAGCTTCGCGGTGTTCAACCAGGCGTTGCGCCGGGAGCTGTCGGACCAGATCGAAACGGAAGGCGCGCTGCGCCAGGCGCTCAATCGCGAGGACGAACTGCTGCCGTATTTCCAGCCGATCGTCGATGTGAAAACGGGCCGGCTCGTCGCGCTCGAAGCGCTGGTCCGCTGGCGCCAGCCGAACGGCGATATCTGGGCGCCGGGACGTTTTCTGCCGGCCGTCGAAGGGCTGAAGCTGCTCGGACGGCTCGACATGTACATGCTCACGCGCGTCTCGGAGATCCTTGCCGAGGCCGCTCACGCGGACTGGCCGCCAGTGCATGTGAACCTGTCGAGCTACAGCATCACGCGCCCCGAATTCGCCGACGAGGTGCTCGAACTACTGGGCCGTCATGACGTGCATCCGTCGCGCATCTCGCTGGAATTGACCGAGAGCGCGCTGATCGCCGAGCCGGACCTGGCGCGCACGACGATGCAAAAGCTCGCGAAAAACGGCATGTCCGTGGTGCTGGACGATTTCGGCACCGGTTTTTCGTCGCTGAGCTACGTGCATCAATACCACTTCAGCGGCCTGAAAATCGACAAGTCGTTCGTGCTCGAACTGACGTCGAGCGCGCGTAGCCGCGCGATCGTGCGCGCCATCGTGCGGATGGCCGAATCGCTGGAACTGGACGTCGTCGCCGAAGGTGTCGAGGACGAAGCGACGCTCGCGGTGCTGCGCGGCATCGGCGCATCGCAGGTGCAGGGCTATCACCTCGCGCGGCCGATGTCGCTGGACAATCTGATGCGCTCTCCGCTCGCGCCGGGAAGGCGCACCGTGGAGCAGTAGCGTCCCGGCACACGATCCCGTGCTCAGCAGCCCTGACCGCTCGCCATCCTGCTCATCGCGTCTTTTATTTCCTCGGGCGTGACGTCGCGCTTGTGCGTCGCAACAGACCAGCGGTGCCCGAACGGGTCTTCGAGCTGTCCGTAGCGGTCGCCCCAGAACATGTCGGCCGCGGGCATCGTGATCGTCGCGCCGGCTGCCGCGGCCTGCTGCATCACGGCGTCCGCGTCCTCGACGTACAGGTGGATCGTCACCGGCGTGCCTTTCAGCGTTTTCGGCCCGACCATGTGATAGTCGGGTGCTTCATCGACGAGCATGAGCACGGCGTCGCCGATCCGCACGGTCGCGTGCATCAGCTTGCCGTCCGGCCCGGGCAGTCGCACCAGCTCGACGGCATTGAACGCTTTCCTGTAGAACTCGATGGCGTCGGCGGCGCCCGCGCAGATCAGATGCGGCGTGATCGAATGCATTCCCTCCGGAACGGGTTTGACGGGGGTGGTCATGGTTGCGGCTCCTTCCTTGGGTTGGTGTAAGGAGGCCATGACAAGCGCTGCGCCTCCTTCTCCACGACGGGCGGCCGCCCTGCGAATCGACACCGCCCGGGAATTTTTTTGACCGCCCGCCGGCCCGTTCCGTTCGCCCTCAGCGCGTGGCGCCAGTCGTTCACCATCGTGCCGCCGGCGATGCGCGCTGCGCATCGGCAGGGTTTGCCCGGCAAAAACGTCTCGCTGGCCTGCGACGCTAAACCCGTTCGAAGAAATCGAACGTCTGCGTCGAAACCATCGCATGGCAAATCGGGCGCCGAAGACAACAATGTCTTCACACCCTCCTCTTTCAAGGAAAACATCATGACCCGATTCACAGGCAAGACCGTACTCGTCACCGGCGGCAACAGCGGCATGGGCCTCGCGACCGCACAGGCATTCGCCGCTGAAGGCGCACGCGTCGTCATCACCGGCCGCGATGCGGCCTCGCTCGAAGCAGCACAGGCGACGCTCGGCGCCGGTGCAATCGCGATCCGCAACGACGCGGGTTCGGTCGCGGCCGCGCGGGAGCTGGCCGCGCGCATCAAGGCCGAAAACATCACGCTGGATGCAGTGTTCATCAACGCGGGCATCGCCCGGTTCGCGCCGCTCGCGGATGTAGCGGAGTCGATGTGGGACCAGACGTTCGACGTCAACGTCAAAGGCCCCTTCTTCCAGATTCAGGCGCTCACGCCGTACCTGAACCACGGCGCCTCGATCGTGCTGAACGGTTCGATCAACGCGCACATCGGCATGCCCGCCTCGTCCGTCTATGCGGCCAGCAAGGCCGCGATCATTTCGCTCGCGAAAACGCTTTCGGCCGAACTGCTGCCGCGTGGCGCGCGCGTGAACGTGATCAGCCCGGGCCCGATCGCCACGCCGCTCCACGGCAAGCTCGGGTTCGACGCCGAAGCGCTCGCCAGCACGGCGGAACAGATCAGGAGCCAGGTGCCGCTCGGCCGCTTCGGTACGACGGCGGAAATCGCCGCGACGGTACTGCATCTCTCGTCGAGCGAATCGGCGTTTATCGTCGGTACCGAAATCGTGATCGATGGCGGCATGAGCCAGCTTTAAACCCGCGGCAGGCCGGCCGTCACGGCCGGCTTGCAACGCAGCGTCGGCACTCCATCTGCCCTGACGAATAGCACAGGACGACACGATCAGTCCCCAGGGTTTCCATCCACAACATGTCGGGCGCATTTCTGCCGATAACACATGGAGGCATGGTTGTTTTATCCATCGTTCAGTACAGGGCACACGAGGTTGCCGCAATGCAAACACTTAGCTTTCGCAAGAAACTCTGGTTGCCACTGGTCATCAGCCTGCTCGCGCTACTGCTCGTCTCGGTGGCCGCCGCGTGGCAGTCGCGGCAGACGCGCATCGAGGAGCGCAAGAACGATCTCGTCAACGTCGCGCATATTGGTCTGAGCATTGTCACCGAATACGCGGCGCTCGCGAAAAGCGGTGCGCTCACCGAAGAAGAAGCGCGCAAACAGGCACTCGACCGTCTGCGTGACGTGCGTTACGGCGAAGACGGTTACTTCCTCGTTCTCGATTCGACGCCGCGGATGGTGATGCATCCGATCAAACCCGCCACGAACGGCAAGGACCTGCGCAACAGTGCGGACGCCGACGGCCGTCACCACTACGTGGCGTTCGCGGCGGTCGCGCAGCGGCCCGAAGGCGGCTTTGTCGATTATGTGTTCGCGCGCCCTCATGCGAAAGACAAAACAGCGGTCGACAAGATCGGCTACGTCGTGCGCTACGCGCCGTGGGACTGGATCATCGCGACCGGCGCCTACGTCGACGACATCGACGCCGCGCTGGTGCGTTCGCTGTGGTTCGCGGCCGGCGTGTTCGTCGTGCTGGCGACGCTCCTTGCGACCTTCGTCGCGTTCACGAATCGCAGCATCCAGCGCACGATCGGCGGCGATCCGGCCAGCGCCGCGCGGGTCGCCGATTCGATCGCGGCAGGCGATCTCACGGTTGCGATCGAAACGCGCAGCGACGACACCGCGAGCCTGATGCTGGCGATGCGCGGCATGCGCGATGCGCTGGCCGGCACGATCGGCCAGATTCGCGATTCCGCCGACCAGGTCGCCACGGCTTCGCGCGAAATCGCCACCGGCAACGCCGATCTTTCCGCACGCACCGAAAACCAGGCCGCATCGCTCGAAGAAGCGGCCTCGAGCATGGAGGAGATCACCTCGATGCTGCGCCAGACCGCCGATCACGCGGGCACGGCCAGCCAGCTCGCGAGCGGCGCCGTGCAGATCGCCGATCGCGGCGAGACGATGGTGATGGAGGTCGTCACCGCGATGCGCGATATCTCGGACGAATCGCGCAAGATGGAAGACATCGTCGGTGTCATCGAAGGCATCGCGTTCCAGACCAACATCCTCGCGCTCAATGCCGCCGTCGAAGCGGCGCGGGCGGGCGAAGAGGGACGCGGCTTCGCGGTGGTCGCGGGCGAAGTGCGCACGCTTGCGCAGCGCAGCGCGACGGCGGCGAAGGAAATCCGCGCGCTGATCCAGAGCGCGGTCGGCAAGGTGGGCACGGGCGCTGCGCTCGTCGAACGCACAGGTGAGACGATCCAGCAGACGCGCACGGCGATTGCGCGTGTCACGGACGTCGTGCAGGAAATCGCGGCGGCCGCGGCGCAGCAGAGCACGGGTGTCGAGCAGGTCAACTCCGCCGTCGCGCAGATGGATACGATGACACAGCAAAACGCCGCGCTCGTCGAAGAGGCCGCGGCAGCCGCGGAGTCGCTCGAGGAACAGGCGCGGCAGCTGCAGGCCGTGATCGTGAGTTTTCGCACCGGACACGCCGATACGAACGATGGATGGCACGGCATGCATGCTGCCGGCGCGACGCCGAAGCCGGCGCTTCGCGAGAATCACGCGCGCCGGCAGGTGCCTGTGCAGGTCGCAGGCGTCGCCCTCATGCGCCGCGGCGTGCGCGGCTGACCGGTGCAGGCAGATCACAGGCAAACCGGTCGGCCGCGCGCGGCGAACGATACAGACGACACACGCGGATCTATCGTGAAGCCGGATGGTCCTTGCTGCGCAGCGTAGCGGGCACACCGTAGAGCACGAGCAACGCACACACGAGGCTCGTTGCGCCGATGACATACAGCGCCGGCGTCGTGCTGCCGGTCAGGTCCCTGATGCGTCCCACCATCACCGGGCTCACGATGCCGCCGAGTTGCCCGAGCGTGTTGATGAGCGCGATGCCGCCGGCCGCGCCGGCACCCGTCAGGAGCTTCGGCGGAAGCGCCCAGAACGCGGGAATCGACGCCACCACGCCCGCCCCCATCACGCCGAGCGCGACGATCAACCAGGTTGTCTGCCGGTCGAAATAGCCGGCCGCGAAGAACCCGATCGCAGCCATCACCAGCAGCCCGCAGACAAACTTGCGCCGCTCCCCCGTCGCATCCGACATGCGCCCCACCACGACCATGCAGATCGCGCCGCACAGATACGGCACGGCAGTCAGCAGACCGATGACCGTCGGATTCTGCGTGCCGGCGGCATGGATCAGATGCGGCGCCCAGAAATTCAGCCCGTACGACGCGACCTGGATCAGGAAATAGATCAGACCCAGCATGAGAAAACCGGGCGTCCTGATAGCGCCGCCGAGCGAATGACCGCCGGTATGGTGCGGTTGCTGCTGCGCGACACGTGCGGACAGGTACTGCTTTTCAGCACCGGAGAGCCAGGGCGCGTCTTCGATACGGTCCTTCAGCACCTTGAGCACGAGCACACCAAGCAGCACGCATGGCAGGCCGCCCAGCAGAAACAGCCAGTGCCAGCCCGGCAGACCCCACGTGCCGCTCAGGTGTGCAAGCACGAGCCCCGACAGCGGTGCGCCGACCAGCCCTGAAAACGCCGACGCCAGAAACAGCAGCGACGTGATGCGGCCGCGATAACTGGCAGGGAACCAGAGCGTCAGGTAATACAGCACGCCCGGCGCGAACCCCGCTTCCATCGCGCCGATGAGAAAGCGCAGCCCGTAAAACTGCCACTCGGTGTGGACGAACACCATCGCCGCCGTCGCAAGCCCCCACGAAATCATGATGCGGGCGATCCAGCGCCGTGCGCCGACCTTGTACAGCAGCATGTTGCCCGGCACTTCGAAGAGCACATAGCCGATCACGAAGAGACTGGCGCCGAGACCGTACGCGGTGTCGGTGAATCCAAGATCGTGCTGTAACTGGAACTTCGCGAAGCTGATGTTGATCCGGTCGAAGAACGCGAACAGATAGCAGATCATGATCAACGGCATCAGTCGCACGGCAACCTTGCGGATGATCGAGTGGGTTTCCTGCCCGGTTTCCGGAATCTGCCCGGCTTCGTGATCCCGAGGATTGCCGAGGGCGCTTATGTCGCTCATGTTTGTCTCCATGCCGGACTCGCGCGTACGCGGTCCGGTCGAATGTGAATGGAAAGGTGGGAATAGCGTTAAACGATGCTGCGAACGTAGTCCGGCACGGGATGCACGTCGCAATTGCGGCCGGCTTTCGCCAGTTGCCCTGGCACCTCGTGACCGAGCAGCGCGGGCAGCGCACGCGACAGCTCGAGCAGCTTCACGAGATCGACGCCAGTCGGAATGCCCATCTCGTCGCACAGGTTGACGAGATCTTCCGTACAGATGTTGCCCGACGCGCCCGGCGCAAACGGACAGCCGCCCAGACCGCCAAGCGCCGCGTCGAAACGGCGTGCGCCTGCTTCATACGCGGCCAGCACGTTCGCAAGACCCAGGCCGCGCGTGTTGTGAAAGTGCAGTGTCAGCGCGTCAGGGCCGATGCGTTCGAGCACGCGCGTGACGATGCGCGTCACCTGACGCGGATTCGCCATGCCGGTGGTGTCCGCGAGCGTCACGCCCTGCAGGCCGAGTTCGAGATACGTGTCGACGGCCGCCATCACACGGTCTTCGTCGATCGCACCTTCGAACGGACAACCGAACGCCGTCGCCACCGTGCCGTTCAGCGACACATGCGAACCCCTGACGAGGTTCACGATATCGCCGAAGCCCGCGAGCGACTGCTCGCAGCTCATGCGCATGTTCGCGCGGTTGTGCGTCTGGCTCGCGGACATCACGAGATTCAGTTCGTCGGCGCGTGCGGCGACCGCGCGCTCCGCGCCCTTCACGTTCGGAACCAGCGCAACGTAGATCACATCGCGATGCCGCTCGATGCAATGAAACACCGCGTCGCCGTCACGTAGTGCCGGGATAGCTTTCGGCGAGACAAACGAGCCGGCCTCGATACGCGAAAATCCGGCGCTTGAGAGCTGGTCGATCAACGCGACCTTGTCGCCGGTTTCGACCCACGTCGGCTCGATTTGCAGCCCGTCGCGCGGTGCGACTTCCTGCACGATCAGCGCGTCGTGCAACAGGTTGAGCGCGGCGTTCATTGCACTGCTCCCGCGCTGCGCAACTGCTCGATTTCAAGCGCGCTAAAGCCGAGGTCCGCCAGCACCGGGCCGGTGTGTTCGCCCAGCGCCGGGCCTTGCCAGCGCACCGCGCCCGGTGTGTCAGAGAGCTTCGGCACGATGCCCGGCATCCTGACCGGCGTGCCGTCCGGCAGGCTCGCCTGCAGCAGCATCTCGCGCGCCGCGTAATGCGGATCGGCGACGATGTCGGCGATCGAATAAATGCGCCCGGCCGGCACCTGGGCCCGTTCGAGCGCGGCCAGAATGTCGCTGGTCGAATGATGCGAGGTCCACGCGGCGATCGCCGCGTCGAGCATCGTGCTTTGCATGACACGGCCGTCGTTGTGCGCAAGCGCCGGGTCATCGGCGAGATCGTCGCGCCCGATCAATTGCATCAGGCGCCGGAAAATCGGATCGCTGTTGCCCGCGATCACGACGTAGCCGCCATCTTCGCTGCGATACGTGTTCGATGGCGCGATGCCCGGCAGCGCGCCGCCGCTGCGTTCGCGCACGTGTCCGAGCAGATCGTATTCGGGCACGAGGCTTTCCATCAGGTTGAACACGCTCTCCACCAGCGACACATCGACAACCTGGCCGTCGCCCTGCCCCGTCTTCACACGCAACACCGACATCAGCGCGCCGATCACGCCGTGCAGCGAAGCGAGCGAATCGCCCAGACTCACGCCGACGCGTGCCGGCGCGCCGTCCACGTCGCCTGTCGTGTAGCGGATGCCGCCCATTGCCTCGCCGATCGCACCAAATCCCGGACGGTCGCGATACGGGCCGGACTGACCGTATCCGGAGATGCGCACCATCGTGAGTTTGGGGTTGATGCCGTGCAGCACGTCCCAGCCGAGACCGAGCCGTTCGAGCGCGCCGGGGCGCAGGTTTTCGATGACGATATCGGCGTCGGCCGCGAGACGTTTGACGACCGAGACGCCTTCCGTGGACTTCAGGTTCACGCAGATCGATTTCTTGTTGCGCGACTGCAGATACCACCACAGCGACGTGCCTTCGTGCAGCTTGCGCCATTTGCGCAGCGGATCGCCGCCGTCCGGCGCTTCGATCTTGATGACTTCCGCACCGAATTCGGCCAGCATCCTGGCGGCGAACGGCGCGGCGATCAGGGTGCCGATTTCGATGACCCGAATACCCTTCAAGGGACCACTCATGATGCTGTCTCCCGACCATGTTTCGTATGGGAGACAGGTTATGGGCGACGTGGATGCGGCGTCCAACCGCAATCCGGCAACGAGCGTTCGCCAAACGCGAACGCTCGCAAGCAGCGCGGCTCAGGTGCCGGGCGCCACGCCCATGCGGGCTTCGACGGTGCCCAGATGATCGAACAGCAGGCGGCTCACGGGCGACAGCGCGTCGGGATCGCGCACGACGATCAGCAGGCTGCGCGCGGCCCACGGTTCATCGAGCGTCACGGCGGTGAGCCCGAGCGAGCGGCCGATCGCGTTGTACACGTGCAGCGGCAGCACGCCGACACCCATGCCCGCCTGCACCATCCGGCATACGGCATCGAAACCGGGCACGTGAATGCGCAGCCGCAACGGCTTGCCTGCCTGGCGCGCGGCGAGATGCGTGCGCATGTTGATCGAACTCGCGGCATGCAGGCCGACGTGGTCGCTGTCGAGCGTATCGGCGAACACCACGCTTTCGCGCGTGGCGAGCGGATGATCGTCGCGCATCACGATCACGAGCCGGTCGTGTCGATAGTGCGTGACGTGCAGGCCGCGCGTATCGGCGTCGCCCGAACAGATGCCGAGATCGACGAGGCTGTCGGCCACGCCGCTGATCACACCGCCGCTCGGGCGCTCCTCGAGTTCGATGCGCACGCGCTCGTTGCCCGCGAGAAACGCGCGCAGATCTTCCGGCAGGAATTCGACGATCGCCGAGAGGTTCGCCATCATCCGCACATAGCCGATCACCCCGCTCGCGTGCTCGGCGAGTTCCAGGCCGATGTTCTCGATATCGCGCAGCACGCGCCGTGCGTGATGCAGCAACGTCTCACCGGCTGCGGTCAGTTCCATGCCGCGCGCCTTTCTCACGAAGAGGGCGGAACCCACCGCATGTTCGAGTTCGAGCAGACGCTTGCTCGCGGCCGACACCGCAATCGCTTCGCGTTCGGCCGCGCGCGTGAGCGTGCGCTCCTCGTACACGGCCAGGAACAGTTGCAGCGACGTGAGATCGAGCTTTCTCAGGAGATTTGTCAGGGCCATGACCAGCGGTCGTAACGCGGAAAACCGCATTTTGACCTGAATCGGCGACGATCGTCTGTCGCTCGCGGGTTCGCATTGCTATGCTGGAACTTCGACCGACCGCACAGGAGTCGATTTGGCTGTCCATAAGCGTTCCAGCGAGCCCGCGAGGGCCGTGCATGTCGTCGCCGCGCAGGCGAGCCCGTGCGATGAACTCGTCATCCGCGCGCAGCCTTCCGTTGCCGACCGTCCATGCCGGCGCAAACGTCTCGCGCTCGCCGCGACGATACTCGGCTCAAGCATGGCGTTTATCGACGGCTCGGTCGTCAACGTCGCGTTGCCGTCGATCCAGAGCGAATTCGGCGCGAGCGTCGCGGCCATTCAATGGGTCGTCAACGCGTATCTGCTGTTTCTCGGCTCGCTCGTGCTGGTGGGCGGTTCGATGGGCGACCGGCTCGGCCGGCGCACCGTTTTCATCGCGGGCATCGGGCTTTTCACGCTGGCCTCGATTGCCTGCGGGATTGCCCCCGGGTCTGGCACGCTGATCGCCGCACGCGCCGTGCAGGGCATCGGCGCGGCGCTGCTCGTCCCCAGCAGTCTCGCGATCATCGGCGCGGTGTTCGACGACCACGAACGCGGCCGCGCGATCGGCACGTGGGCGGGCGTCGGCGCGATCACGTCGGCAGTGGGACCGGTTGCGGGCGGCTGGCTCGTCGATGTGTTTTCGTGGCGCGCGATCTTCTTTCTCAACGTGCCGCTTGCCTGTCTCACGATGACGCTGGCAATCGTCGCCGTACCCAATAGCCACAAGTCCGATGCTCCGCGCGAACTCGACTGGGCCGGCGCGATCACCGTCGCAGCCGGTCTCGCCGCGCTGACGTGGGGCCTGACCGTGGCGTCGTCGCGCGGGTTGTCGAGCGCGTCCGTGCTGGGCTCGGTGAGCGCCGGCATCGTTCTGCTGATCGCGTTCGTTGCAATCGAAATGAAGAGCCGCAATCCGATGATGCCGCTCGACGTGTTCCACTCGCGCGATTTCGCGGGCGCGAACGTCGTTACGTTGCTGCTGTATTTCGGCTTGAGCGGCATCTTCTTCTTTTTGCCGTTCACGCTGATCCGCGCGCACGATTTCACCGCCACCGAAGCCGGCGCGGCGATCCTGCCGGTGCCGGTCATCATCGGTGTGCTGTCGCGTCTCACCGGTGGATTGACCGATCGCTTCGGTCCGCGCGTGCTGCTTACGGCCGGTCCCGTCATCGCGGGACTGGGCTTCGCGATGCTCGGCCTGACGTTCGTACACGGCAGCTACTGGAGCGGCTTCTTTCCGGCGATGGTCGTGATCGGACTGGGCATGACCGTCACCGTCGCGCCGTTGACGACCACGGTGATGAGCGCGGTATCGAGCGGGCGTACGGGTGTCGCTTCCGGCATCAATAACGCGGTGGCACGCGTGGCCGGACTGCTCGCCATCGCGGTGCTCGGCATCGTGTTCGTGTGGTCGCACGACGCCGCGCTCGGGGTCCACCTCAAGGCGCTGAATATTCCCGCCGGCATCCATCGAAACGAACAGCTGCTCGAGCCGGAATCCGACGCGTCCGCGGCCGCGAACCTGGTTCGCATTCCCCCGCACACGGCGCTCGCCGACGCGCAGGACGACGCCATCGACGACGCGTTACGCGCCGTCGCGCTGGTGTCGGCGCTCTGCGCGTTCGCGGGGGCGGCCTGCTCGGCGGTCATGATCCGCACGCGCCCCAGGCGCCCCGATGCGGACATGTGATCGCCGCGCGATTTCCGGCGTGGTGATTGCAACTTCGCTGGAGCGGCCTGGGTTACCGCGCGGCGTCGCGTTCGAACAACAGATGGCGCGTCCGGTCCCCGGCTTTCCCGATTTCGACATGACACCATATCCGGCGAAAGCCGCGCCCGGCAACCACGTTTCAATCCAGCCTGAAACGTCGCAGCCCCTGCGCTGCGCATACTGTGAACACGCACCGGACATCGTCCGGACGTTCCCGCAGGAGCGCATCGCATGACACTCACCTGCTTCATCCGCTATCAGATCGACCCGTTCCAGCGCGATGCCTTCAAGGAATACGCCGAGGGATGGGGACGCATCATTCCGCGTTGCGGCGGTCATCTCGTCGGCTATTTTCTGCCGCATGAAGGAACCAGCGACATCGCGTGGGGATTGATCGCCTTCGCAAGCCTCGCCGCTTACGAAACGTATCGAGCGCGCCTGAAGACCGATCCGGAATCCGTCGCCAACTTTCGCATGGCGCAAACGAAGCGCTTTATCCTGCGTGAAGAACGCGCGTTTGCCGAAGTCGTGGACGGCACGTTCTGCATTCCACCGCAGCACGTTACCTTGTAATGATAGAACGCGTTCAATCGCCCCTTCGGCGTGATTCACGCGTATTCGATGCTATAGCGACGCATGCGCTTCGACGTCAGATCGATAGCAGGATTTCTCGTTTCAGTTGCGCCGGGGTGGCCTCTACCATGTGCAATCGTCACCACATGGAACCGCTATGTCGACTCCGCTCAGCCTTGAACTCGATTCGGTCACGCTCGCCGAACAATACGACCGGCTCGGTACACGCCAGTTTCATCATGGTCTCGAACTGATCGACGTGCTCGCGGTGCAAAGCGGCGAGAAGGTGCTCGACATCGGTTGCGGCACCGGTCTGCTGACAGAGGCCGTGGCGGAACGCACTGGCCCGGACGGCGAAGTGCTGGGCATCGATCCGCTCGCGCTGCGCGTCGAACTCGCGCGAAAACGCGCACAGGGGCGCTTCGATGCACGCGTCGGCCGTGCCGAAGCGCTGCACGACGTGCCGGATGCGCACTACGACGTCGTCTACTTCAACAGCGTCATTCACTGGGTGCCCGACCAACTGGCCGCGCTTCAGCACGCGTTTCGCGTCTTGAAGCCGGGCGGCCGCGCCGGCTTCACGACGATGTCGCAGGAAGCGCCTCACGATCTGCATCGGGTACTGCGCGCGTTGCTGGCCCGCGAGCCGCACTGGCAGGCCGCGCGTGTCGGCGCGCCCCATCAGCTCACGCAGGAGCGCGCCGCATTGCTGCTGGCCGCGGCCGGCTTTAACGTGACGCACAACGAAATCCGCGAGTTCGACGACGCGTTCGACACCGTCGACGAGGTGATCGCGTTCAGCCGCGCCAGTTCGTTCGGCAACTTCCTCTCCGCGCTTGACGAAGCCGAAGGCGCGCGCGTGCGGCAACTGCTGGGCGATGCGCTCGAAGCGAAACGCGGACCGCGCGGGATCGCGTTGAAGCGACGCATGACGTTCGCAACCGGACGCAAGCCGGCCGCGCAGTAACCATGGAATGTCCGCGCAATTACCGGACGACTCCTTCTGTTTCGCGCGCAACCTCGATGCGGCAAGCTCGTCGGCGGCGCTGCGCCCGTCACGCTAACGAACAATACAAGGCACACGATGAGCAATAACAAACGGCAGATCAAACTCGGCGCGTTCCTGATGGAAACAGGCCATCACATCGCGGCGTGGCGGCACCCGGACGCACACGCCGGTGGCGGACTCGATTTCGCGCACTACGCGGAAGTAGCGAAAATAGCCGAACGGGCGAAGTTCGATACGATCTTCTTCGCCGACAGCGTCAGCGTACGCGATACGAACCTCGCTTCGCTCTCCCGCACCGCGCGCGCCGATCATTTTGAACCATTGACACTGCTCTCCGCGCTGTCGGTGGTCACACAAAACATCGGCCTGATCGCGACCGTCTCGACGACCTTCAACGAGCCGTACAACCTTGCGCGCAAGTTCGCGTCGCTCGATCATCTGAGCGGCGGACGATCCGGCTGGAATCTCGTCACGTCGAGCACCGAATCGGAAGCGCTCAACTTCAGCTTCGAAAAGCATCCCGACCACGCGCTGCGCTATGAACGCGCGCGCGAGTTCTACGACGTCGTCGCGGGCCTCTGGGATAGCTGGGAAGACGACGCGTTCCTGCGCGACAAGGAAAGCGGCGTCTATTTCGATCCGGAAAAACTGCACGTGCTGAATCATCGCGGCAAGCATTTCCAGGTACGCGGACCGCTGAACGTCGCGCGTTCACCGCAGGGCTGGCCGGTCGTCGTGCAGGCGGGCGCGTCGGACGCGGGCCGGGAACTCGCGGCGCAAACGGCGGAGGTGATCTTCGTCGCCCATCAGACGCTCGAAGAAGCGCAGACGTTCTATCGCGACATCAAGGGCCGGCTGCCGAAATACGGCCGGCACGCCGACCACCTGAAGATCATGCCGGGCATCTTTCCCGTCGTCGGCCGCACGCAGGAAGAAGCACGCCGCAAATTCGACGCGCTGCAGGACCTCATCCATCCGAGCGTCGGTCTTTCGCTGCTGTCGACCATGTCGGGGGAAGTGGACCTGTCGTCATATCCAGTCGATGGCCCGTTGCCGGAGTTGCCGGAAACCAACGGCGGCAAAAGCCGGCAACGCCTCCTGTTCGACCTTGCACGTCGCGAGAACCTGACGATCCGCGACCTGTATCTGCGTATCGCGGGCGCGCGCGGACACCAGCAGGTCGTCGGCACGCCCGAAGGTATCGCGGACCAGTTGCAGCAATGGTTCGAGGAAGAAGGCGCGGACGGCTTCAACATCATGTCGCCGTGGCTGCCGGGCGGGCTGTCCGATTTCGCCGAACTCGTGGTGCCGGAACTGCAGCGGCGTGGCCTCTTTCGTACCGAATACGAAGGGCATACGTTGCGTGAAAATCTGGGCCTGCCGCGTCCGCAAAACCGGCACGTGCAACAGCAGCGTCAGGAGGCCGCGGGCTGAGCGACAGGTGCTGCGCGAAGCGTGCGCTTCAGGAAGCGCATCACCGCCTCGACGAACGCGCGGCACTGACCGCGCATCTGTTCGGGATCGCGTTCAGCGCCGTCGTGATCGTGAGCCTTGCGATGGCGGTCACTGCATTGATGCGCTGGTTCGTCGAGAGGTAGCGCGAACTTCAAGGCGGATCACGTCTCGCCGAGCTGCTGCGCGAGTGTCTTCGTGAACGGCGTTTCGACATCGCCTGTGTGCTTCGTGCTCACCGTTTCGATGAGCACGATCCAGCACTCCTCTTCGGCCACCGGTTTGTGCAGCACACCGCGCGGCACGACGTGCAGCGATCCTGGAGCCAGGCTCACCGTGCGGCCGTTTTCATATTCGATGTCGAGGTTGCCGCGCACGACGTAAAAAAGTTCGTCCTCTTCCGCATGGCTGTGCCACGCAAACTCGCCCTGCACCTTCGCGACTTTCACGTACTGGTCGTTGACCTGCGCGACGACGTTCGGCGACCAGTGTTCATGGACCGCATCGAAGGCCGTTGCAAGGTCGACCGTTTCAGCAAACGCACGCATCATTCTCTCCACATTGGAACTATCGAAGCGGCCAGCAGCATACCCAACGCAACGTTGAGCACGCGCCACTGCCACGGCGTTTTCAGTAGCCGCGCGAGCACCATGCCGGCGGCACACCATAACGAAAGCGAAACCAGCGCCGCGATACCGAACGCCGTGCCAAGCAGCGCGGCGAGCCGCAGCGGTCCCGCTGCCAGCACGGAAAACGAAGCCGCCGCGCCGAGCGTCATCGCCCAGCCTTTCGGGTTGAGCCACAGCAGACATGCGCCGCCGGTGAAACTCGTCGGCGAGGCGAGCTGCATGTCGAGCCCGGGTGGCCCGCTACGTCCGATCTTCACCGCGAGCCACAGCAGATACGCACTGCCGGCAAGCTTCATGGCGAGTTCGAGCGCGGGCGCGGCCAGCAGCAGGCTGGCCAGTCCCGCCGCAGCTACCGAAGCGAGCGATGCAAGCCCGAACGCGATGCCCGTCATCAACGGAATCGAGCGGCGAAAACCGAACTGCGCGCCCGACGCGGTAGCGAGCGTCGTGGCGCCGCCCGGCGTGACGGTGGCAACAGCCGCGAACAGCAGCAAGGGCGCAACGGAACCGGCAAGGATCATGGCGATGCAAGCAGTATGGATCGGAATGAGCCAGACTGTAGGGCCATCATCGGCATTAGTGAAGGCATGTTTACAGATGCGCGGCATTAGCAAATATAATGGCTGATGACCCGAAACCTCGATATCACGCTCGTACGCACCTTCGTCGCGGCGGCGGACAGCGCCAGCATGACGGTCGCCGCAAACAGCCTGCATCTGACGCAGGGCGCGGTGAGCCAGCAGATCCGCCGTCTCGAGGAAGCACTCGGCGTACCACTCTTCGAACGCGAACGCCGGGGCCTGCGCCTGACGCCTGCTGGCGAACGCATGTTGGGCAAGGCACGGCGGCTACTCGGCATGAACGACGAAATCTGGCGCGAGATGACCGCGAGCGCGCCGCAGGGCCGCGTGCGGCTTGGCGTGCCGTACGACCTGGTCGGCAGCACACTGGCCCCCGTGTTCAAGGCCTACACTGAAGCCTGGCCGCAGGTCGAGATATCGCTTGTATGCGGTTCGTCGCCCGAACTCGTGGATGCGCTCGCCGATGGCGTCGTCGATCTCGCGATCGTCGAAGCGCCCGTGGGCGTGGCGAGCGGCGAGTGTCTGCGGGTCGAGCCGCTCGTGTGGGTGGGTGCGCGCGGCGGCGTCGCGCGTACGAAGCGGCCGCTGCCCGTTTCGATGGTCACCGATACCTGCGCGTTTCGTCCCGTCGTACTCGACGCGTTGCGCGGTCAGGGCGTCGAATGGCGAACCGTGTTCGAGAACGGCAACATCGAAGCGACGACCGCCACCGTTCGCACCGATCTGGCGATTACCGCGTGGCTCGCATCGACGGTGCCCGCCGATCTCGAGATTCTCGGCGCCGACGCCGCCTTGCCCCCGCTGCCCAACTTCGCGATCAACCTTCATTTGCCGGCACACGGCGGCGATGCGGCCGCACTCGAATTCGCGCGCTTCCTGCGAGCCGAACTGATGCGGCAGCGCGAAGCCGCGTGAGCAGACATCGACCGGCCCGACGCGGAACTTGTGGACGCGCGTCGCTGTCGGTTTGAAGGGCGGCGGTGTACTGGCCCGTAAACTGCTGCCGTGACTGCTGCCGTCTTTACTGTCCACCGGACCCCTATGCGCAAAATCCTTCTCGCCTGTCTTCTGTTCATGTTCGCGCTCTCCGCGCTCGCTGCGTCGGCACCCTCCGCCGCGGCGGCTGCGGGCGCGAGCAGCGCCGCGCCGCTGCGGCTCACACCCGAAGAAGCCCGTCAGGCGCTCGACGTGCTGAACGATCCGAAGCAACGCAGCCAGATCGAAGACACGCTGCGCGCCGTGGCCGCCGCCGGCGCACTGAGCGCGATACCCGCATCGGCGCCTGCATCGCCATCAGCGCCGGCTTCCGGGGCTGCCACAGCACACATACCCACGGCGTTCGAGCGCAACGGCCTCGCTTCGCAACTCGCTCGCCAGGGCGCGCACTGGCTCGCGCATGGCGGCGCTTCGCTGCGCCATTCGGTGGCGGCTTTGCTCGATGTGGCGTCGGTGCGCGCATGGTGGCATAACGCGCTCGTGAACCCGGACGGTCGCGCGCTGCTCGGCCGCGTCGTGCTGACGTTGCTCAGTGCGCTGCTGCCCGCGCTCGCATTCGAATGGCTGGCGCACCGCCTGCTGCGCCGCCCGCGCGAGGTGGTCATCGCGCGCCACGCAAAACGCGCCAGCGCGGCGCAACAGGATGGACCGGACCACGAACCGCAGGACGCCGCGCTCATGCCATCCGTCGCACCGCTGCCGGACACATCCGCAGCCGCCGACGCAAGCCAGCGAAAGCGCAGCGCGGCGCATCACTGGTCGTTGCTGCGCCGCCTGCCGGGCGCCCTGCTCCACACGCTGTTCAAGGCGCTACCGGTCGTCGTCTTCATGATTGTCGCGACCGTGCTGATGTCGACCCTCACCGACGACAACACCCCCGACGGTCGCGTGCTCGACGCGCTGATCGATCTCTACGTATCGAGCCGCGGCGCGGTGATCATCAGCGGTTTTTTCCTGCAGCCCGACGCGCCCACGCTGCGCCTGTGGCGCATGGGCAACCGGTGGGCCGCGCTCGTGCACCGGTGGGTGATCGCGATTGCCAGCGTGGTCGGCGTCGGCGCGGGTCTTGCTGAAACCGCGTCGCAACTCGGCATGAACGAAGACGCGCACCTCGCGTTGATGAAATTCGTCGCGCTGATCGCGCACGTGATGGTGTCGATCCTGATCCTGCAATGCCGCCAGCCGGTCGCCGCACGGATTCGCGCGCGCGTCGCCCACATGCCGTCGATGGAAATCGTTGGCGACTGGATCGCCGACGGCTGGGCCTACGTTGCGGTGTTCGCCGTGATGGCGCTGTGGTTCGTCTGGGCGCTCGACGTGCATAACGGCTATCAGGCGTTGCTGCATCTCGGCGTGATCTCGCTCGCCGTGCTGGTGGCTGCCCGCGTCGTATCGATCATGATCATCGGCGCGCTCGGGCGCGCGTTCAATATCGACGAGGACGCGCAGGCGTCGATCGCGCAACAGCACGCTTCACGCTATTACCCGCTCGCACGGCGCACGGTGTCGACGTTGCTGATCGTGGTCACCGCGCTGGTGCTGCTGCAGGTGTGGGGTTTCAACGTCGCGCAGTTTTTCTCGCACGGCACGGTCGGCCATCGCCTCGCCTCCGCCGTCGTGACGATCTCGATTGCGGCGTTTGTCGCGCTCGTCGTGTGGGAATGGGTGAACGTGGCGATCGAAAGGCGGCTCGACCAGTGGAAGACCAGCGGCGATCTCATTCGCGCCGCGCGTCTGCGCACGTTGCTGCCGATGCTGCGCTCGGCGCTCTTCGTCGTGATCGCGCTCGTCGTCGTGCTGACCGGGCTAAGCGAGCTTGGCGTCAACACGGCGCCGCTGCTGGCGAGTGCGAGCATCTTCGGCGTGGCGCTCGGCTTCGGCTCGCAAAAGCTCGTGCAGGATTTCATCACCGGTATTTTCCTGCTGATGGAAAACGCGATGCAGGTGGGTGACTGGGTCACGCTCGCGGGCGTGTCCGGCACGGTCGAATATCTGTCGATCCGCACGGTGCGTTTGCGCGGCGGCGACGGTTCGCTGTATACCGTGCCGTTCAGTTCGGTGTCGACCGTCAACAACACGAATCGCGGGCTCGGCAACGCGGCGGTGCGGGTCAGTATCGCGTACGGACAGGACGTCGATCGCGCGATCGAAACGCTCAAGGAGATCGGCACTACGTTGCGCAACGACGATGCGTTCAAGGGCGGCATCCTGTCCGACTTCAGCTTCTGGGGCGTCGATGCGGTCGACGGCGCGGCTATCACGCTGGCCGGCCAGATGCAGTGTCGTGATACGGCGCGCTGGTCGGTGCAGCGCGAATTCAACCGGCGCATCGCCGCGACGTTCCAGGCGCGCGACATCCAGATCGCGAATCCGAACCGCAATCTGCTCGTGCAGATGGACGGCACGACGGCACGCGAGCCCGATGCCGGGGACGCAAAAACGGCGGGAAATACTCAGGAAGCAAAGGGCGCGCAGGGCGCGAAAACCGCCAGCGGCAATAAAGACGCGTAATGAAACCGGGAATCGAACGGGTCGTGCCGACTGGCGACCCCGCAGGCACGGGCGCGATCGTCGCGCGTTCGTGTCGTGTGCCTCCCGTCCACTTCACGCGCGACGATGCTTCAACTCAATGCACCGGGCTTGCCCCGGCGTAGTACGTCGCAGCCGCGTCCATTTCTGCCGGTGTCATCTGGCGCGCGACGTTGCGCATCTGCTCGCTGATGTCGTTGTGACGCGCACCCGATGCAAACGCCTGCAACTGCGCCTTCACATACGCAGCCGGCATGCCTTCGAGCCACGGGGCTCCCGCCTTGTTGTCGACATCGCCATGACACGCCGTGCACGACACGATGTTACGCATCGGCGAGCCGTTCGCGACGATCTCCGGCATCGGCGGATTCGGCTTCGTGCCCGCGAGCACGGGGCGCGGCAGCGAAGCGTAGTACGCCGCCAGATCGCGCATTTCCTGATCGCCCAGATTGCCGGCCATCGGCGACATCACCGCACTGGTCCGCGCACCCGACTGAAAATCGAGCAACTGCTTGTAGATCACAACAGCATATTGCCCGGCGAGATTCGGCGAGTTGGCTTCGCTCATGCCGCGCTCGCCGTGACACATCGTGCAGCGCATCGCGAGCGTCGCACCGCGGCCAATCGAGGACGCACTCGAATGCGCGAGCAGTTGCGGGGTGATTTCGGCAGTACTGGTCCGTACTTTCGACTCGACGGGCTCACCGCCCGCGAGCCATTTCTGCGGCACACCCGCCGCGCTGCAGATCGCGTTCCAGATACCCTGGAACTGCGCGTCTTTCTGCGCGGACGGCAGCCACACGAACCCGATCAGCACTCCGGACACGATAAGAACAACCATCGCGCCGACGCTCGTCCTGAACCACGGATTGGCCAGCGAGAACAGGCGCTCGTTTCCTGTGTCGTTCATCGCTGTCCTCCAACCGGCACGGCCGGCACGGATGTCTGCGGCTGCGACAGTAACTGCCCGATCGGGTAGCCGTAGTTGGTCACGGTCAGTACGACCATCAACGTGACCCACAGACTAAAGCTGTTCAGGGCAACCGGCAGTTTCACCGGCTCATGCACCGCGGTGCTGAAGCGGTATTCCGGCGGCGTGACGCGGGGACCGCGCTGCGTCCGGTACAGAATCGCGAAGAACAGGATCGCCGAGATCACGAGAATGAATCCGCCAATCGCCGACATCGTCACCCAGATCGCCTGCGCGGCGATTTCCGGATTCGTGTAATCGTAGAACGCCATGCGGCGCGGCATGCCGAGAATACCGACGTAATGCCACGGGAACGTCAGCACGATCATGCCGATGAACCACAGCCACAGTTGCAGGCGCATCAACTTGAGACTCGTCACCGCGCGGCCCGTGAGTTGCGGCCACAGATCGTAGGCGATCACGAAATACATGATGACGATCGCACCCGCGAAAATCAGGTGGAAGTGGCCGGTGACCCACTGCGTGTTGTGGATCGTCGAATCCATCTGGTAGCTCATGTTGATGATGCCGCCCGCCCCGCCGAAGCCGAGCATCACGAACGAGAACGCCACCGCGAGCATCATCGGGTTCTCCCACGGCAGCGCCTTCAGCCAGCCGAGTGCGCCCTTGCCGCCGCGCAGCCGCGCCGCGATCTCGACCGATGCGCTGATCGTGAAGACCGTGAGCAGCGTCGGCACGGCTACGAGCGCCGTAAACACCGAGTGCAGGAACTTGAAGCCCGAGCCGACTTCCGGATCGGCGAACAGATGGTGAATGCCGATCGGCATCGACACCACGAGGAACAGGATGAACGAGATGCGCGCCATCGAGTCGCTGTAGAGCCGCCCGCCGATCGCGCGCGGGATGATCGTGTAGTACGCGATATAGGCCGGCATCAGCCAGAAGTAGACGATCGCGTGCAGCGTCCACGAGAAAAACACGCGCGCGAGACCCGCGTCGATCGTGTGCTTGAAGCCGAGTGCGACCGGCAGGATCTGGAACAGCAGTTCGAGCGCGGCACCCACCGCGGTCCAGCCCCACAGGTACGCGCCGGCCACGGTGGCGAACATCGCGAGCGGCACCGGCTTGCCCGGGTTCCCGCGTTTCCACGCGCGCATGTTGATGCCCATCAGCGCGACCCAGATCCACGAGCCGACCACCACGAGCACGATGCCGATGTAGTAGAACGCGTTGCCGATCATCGGCGGATAGAACGTGTACAGCACCGAAGCGAGGCCCATCGCGACCGGCACCATCGCCGTGACGGTGCCGGCCAGCACCAGCCAGAAACCGGCCCACGCCCAGCGCAGGCCGATGAGCGGACGCTTGAGCGCGAGTTCGGAGACGGCATAGCCGAAGCCCATCGCGATCAGCGTTGGGAATACATAACCCATGGCCGAGCCGTGGGCCGTCACCGAACGGTAGTAATGCTCTGGATTCTGCAGCCACGGATGCAGCGGGCTGCGCACATACATCTGCCACGCGCCCAGCAGGAGCGCGAGCCCGAACGCGGCGAACGCCAGCCAGAAATGCGCGAGAACGAGCCGTTTGCTATTGAACACAGCTGACCCTCCGCGAACCGGCCGCCATCTGCGCGAACGTTGCCTTGTCCACGACCTTGACGTGCGCCCACATGCCCTGGTGGCCGACGCCGCAGTATTCATGACACGGCATCAGATGGTCGCCAGGTTGATCGAATGTCGTCCTGAAGGTCGAGACGTAGCCGGGTTCGAGCATCGAGTTGATGTTGGTATGGGTGATCAGGAGGCCGTGTATGACGTCCGCGCTGGTGGCGCGGAACGTGACGGGCGTGTTTGCCGGCACCACGAGACATTGCGGCGTGAACGAATACTGCTGCGCGACGAGGCGCACCGTGACCGAGCCGTCGCTTTCGCTCGCGGTACCGAGATTGCTCTCGATGAATTCGCCAGATACGTGCAGCGAAAGCGGATCGACTATCTCGACGCGCGAAGGCGGCATCATCGCCCAGTGCAGGCCGGTATAGACCATCACCGCGACCAGCACCGTGACGATGCCGACCACGAGCATCGCCCAGCGCCGCTCGACGCGCGCGGCGACCTGTTCCGATGACGAATGATGAGGAGCGGGAGTCATTGCCATGCAAGGTGCCTCACTGGATCACGCCGCGAGGCAGGAACACGATGAAATAGAACGCAAACCACAGGCCGATGACGATGGCCGTGGCAATGCCCGCGAGTGCAATCGCGCCGCCTGGGCCGCGGCTGACGATTTCGTCCACGGCTTCATCTTCCGCGCTATGCGCGTGGCCGGAAGGGGAATCGCTCATGCTTTCCTCGATATGCTCAAAATGCTGTGACGGTGCGCTCAATAAAGCGGCGCGGTGCGCAACTCGTTCGCTTCCCTGCCGCTGACCGGCGTACCGTGATTGCCCCACGCGGTGCGGATATACGTGACGACAGCCGCCACCTCTTCATCCGAAAGCGTATGCGCGAACGGCGGCATGCCATACGGCGACGGATTCTTCGTCGTGCCCGGCGGATAGCCGCCGTTGAGCACCATGCGAACCGGGTTCACCGCCGAGGTCATCAAAATCGACTGGTTTTGCGCCAGCGGCGGGAAATGCGGCACCTTGCCCTTGCCGTCGATACCGTGACAGACCGCGCACTGCGCGTCGTAGATCTTCTTGCCGAGCGGATACAGGCGGTTCTTTTCCTCGGTGACGGCCGCCGTCGGCGGGCTCGCGCGCTGGCCGCTACGTGCCGGCAGGCTCTTCAGATAGACAGCCATCGCGCGGATATCTTCGTCCGACATGTATTGCAGGCTGTCGTAAACGACTTCGGCCATCGGACCGTACACCGCACCGCGCTTCGAGACGCCCGTCTGCAGCAGATCGGAAATCTCCTCGATGCTCCAGTCGCCGAGACCCGCTTCCCGGTTCGACGTGAGCGACGGCGCATACCAGTTCTGCATCGGAATCAGGCCGCCTTCGAATGCCTTCGATGCCGAGCTGCCGCCGAGCGCATTGATCGCCGTGTGGCACATCGCGCAGTGTCCCGGACCTTCGACGAGATACGCGCCCCGGTTCCATTCGACGGACTGCGTGGGATCGGCCTTGTATTCGCCCTGACGGAAATACAGCGTGCGCCAGCCCAGCAGCAGTTCGCGCTTGTTGAACGGAAAACGCAGCGTGTGCGGACGGTTCGGCTGATGGACGGCAGGCACGGACATCAGATATGCATACATCGCGTCCGAATCCTCACGCGTCATGCGCGTGTACGACGCGTAGGGCATCGCGGGATAGAGGATCGTGCCGTCCTTCGACTTGCCTTCGTGCAGCATCCGGTAGAAATCGTCGGCGCTCCATGAGCCGATGCCGGTTTCCCTGTCGGGCGTGATGTTCGGCGTGTAGAGCGTGCCGAACGGCGTATCCATCGGGCGCGTGCCGGCGAACAGCTTGCCGGCCGGCATCGTGTGGCACGCGATGCAATCGCTCGCGCGAGCGAGATATTCGCCGCGCGCCACGACACTGGCGTTGTCTTTCGAGGCGGCGGTCTGCGCATGCGCACCCGTCACGGCCAGAGAGGACAGCGCGACGGCGCATGCCGCGCGGCGGGTGAAAGTCTTGAGCGTTCTGACGTATCGGAGAGCGTGCAATTCAGTTCTCCGGTTAGTGAGGGACGCTGCCGCAGGCGAGCGGCATCTTGAGCGAACCGGCGGCGACCGGAGACGGATCGGCCGGCGCTTTCTGCGACGCGAGCCACGCGGCCACGGCGGTGATGTCCCGCTCGTTCAGGTGTGTTGCGACGACCTTCATGCAATCGGGCGCGGCCGTACCACGCGTGCCGTAACGCCATGCGCCAAGCTGCGCGCTCAGGTAATCCGCGTGCAGCCCGAGCAGACCCGGAATGGCCGGCTCCATGCCGGTCAGCGCGCCGCCATGGCACGCCACGCAGGCAGGAATCTGACGCGATGCATCTCCATGCGTGACGAGCGTCTGCCCAAGCGCGAGCGTTGCCGCGTCGACCGTGGGCGTGGAAGGCGGCGGGAACGGCGGACGTTCAGCCGCGAAGTAATCGGCGATCTTGTGCAGGTACGGGTCGGGGAGATACGCGAGCAGATAGTTCATCGGCGGATATTTGCGCCGGCCATCACGGAACGCGAGCAGCTGGTTGTACAGATACCCGGCGGGCTTGCCGGACAGACGCGGGAAGTAGTCGTTATCGGTGCCCTCGCCGCGCTGGCCGTGACAGGCCGCGCAGGCGAGCACCCGGGCATGCATCGTGTCGGGCGCCTGATCAGAAGCCGGGTCCGCGGCGAATGCCGTCAGGCTCGAACACGCAAGAAGCGCGATCGCAATGAGTGTCCGCCGTTTTACCACCTCGACCCTCTCAGGTTGCTGATGCATTGGTCTGTCGCGCAAACGGCAGCCGGCAACCCGGCGAGGCTTTTAATACCGTCATGCGCAAATTTTTTTCTCCGGAAGATGTGTCGCCCGTGGCGATCATCAAGGTCCGGCGCATTCTAAGGCTGCTGTACGGCTATACGAGTTATAGAAAACTGAAGCGGAAATTACCATACCGCTTTCAGGCGTGCGTATTCAAATACATATCGGTTTGAGCAAGAACAATCTTCGTATCTTTTTTGAGACGGGGAAAAGTGGTAAGGCAAAAAACAACAGTCATGGTCGCCTGCAAGCCGCTTTCCATTGAATATGGTATGGGCCTTAACTATTGCATCGGCATGACCACTGACGTCTTTCCCGCGTCGTTACATGCCGCGATGCCCTGGTGAACTGGTTACCTGAAAAAATTAAAAACTGGTAATTTTCACGAACCACATCATCGCCTAATCTTGGTCCTGTCGCGCTGCTTCGCGCGCCTCAACCGATCAGGGAAACTGCCATGACTTCACGTCTCGACTTCTACTCCGCCAACCCGAATGCCATCAAGGCCGTCCTCGCGCTCGAAGAACGCATCGGCAAATCGGGCCTCGAAAAATCGCTTGCCGAGCTGGTCCGGCTGCGCGCGTCCCAGATCAACGGCTGCGCCTTCTGCGTCGACATGCACGTCACCGACGCACGCAAGGGCGGCGAAACCGAACGCCGCCTCGCGACGGTCGTCGTGTGGCGCGAAACGCCGTTCTTCACGGACCGCGAACGTGCCGCGCTCGAATGGACCGAAGCGCTCACGCTCGTGTCGCACGATCATGTGCCGGACGCCGTCTGGGAAGCGGTTCGCCCGCACTTCAGCGACGAGGAAATCGTCGACCTGACGCTGCTCGTCAATGCGATCAATACGTGGAACCGCTTTGCAATCGCATTCCGCAAAATGCCGGCCTGAAGCAGCGCGGGCAGATGCCCGCCGTCATCGGCGAAGCGGTGCTGCCACGCACGCCCTTCACTTCAATCCGAGACGTTTTGCGAGCCGGTTCAGGTTCGCGCGATCCATGCCAAGCTCACGCGCCGCCGACGCCCAGTTGCGATCGTTGCGCGCGAGCGCCTCGCTGATGAGCGTGCGCTCGTAGCCTTCGATGGCCGAGCGGAAGTCTGCCGGCGCGTCCACGGCGTCGCCGTTCGCGGCACCCGCCGCCGAAGCCAGCGCGCGCCGCGCGTCGGACAGCGCCAGATCGTCCTGCGTCAGCGTGAGAATGCGCGGACGGTGTCCGTGGCGCGCGAGCGCCTTCAGCGCGCTGCGCCCGATCAGATGCTCCAGTTCGCGCACGTTGCCCGGCCACGTGTACGCGAGCAGCGCCGCCTGCGCCTCGTTCGAAAGCCGCAGACTCAAGAGCCCGAGCCGCGAACGGTTCTCTTCGAGAAAGAAACCGGCGATCAGCAGTACGTCGCGCCCGCGTTCGCGCAGCGGCGGCGCCCATAACGGATACACGCTCAAACGATGATAGAAATCCGCGCGAAAGCGGCCTTCGCGCACTTCCTCGGCAAGATCGCGGTTGGTCGCGGCGATCAGCCGCACGTCGACCTTGTGTTCGTTGTCCGACCCGATGCGCTGGATCTGCCCGTTCTGCAGTACGCGCAGCAGCTTCGCCTGCACGCCGAGCGGCAGTTCGCCCACTTCGTCGAGAAAGAGCGTGCCTCCGTCCGCGAGTTCGAATTTGCCGCGACGGTCCGCCGACGCCCCCGAAAACGCACCGCGCACATGGCCGAACAGTTCGCTTTCGACAAGCGTGTCGGGCAACGCCGCGCAGTTCAGGCTGATCATCGGCTTGCCGGCCCGCGGCGACAGCCCGTGAATGGCGTTCGCGACGAGTTCCTTGCCGACGCCCGTCTCGCCCGTCACCAGCACCGTCAGGTCGCTGTTGGCGACCACGGCGATCTCGTCCATCAGGCGCTTATGCTGCGCGCTGCTGCCGATCATCTCGCGACGCGTCGCGCTGCTCGCCAGCCGGTATGCCTCGGCACGCGCCCGCTCTTCCTCCGAGCTGCGCGCGAGCGTATCGATGCGATCGACCACGCTGACCGTCGCCGCCGCGAGACTCAGGAACGCCTGCAGCGAAGGCAGATCGAGTGCGTCGAACTGGGAAGGATCGAGCGCGTCGAGCGTCAGCAGGCCCCAAAGCCGTCCGTCGATATACAGCGGGCAACCGAGGCAGTCGTGTACTTCCAGATGGCCTTCGATGGCCTGCACCAGACCGTCGTACGGATCGGGCAGACCGGAATCGGCGGCAAAGCGGGTGGGCTCGCGCTGCGAAAGCAGTTGCGCAAAGCGCGGATGGTCGCTCACGCGAAAACGCCGGCCCAGCGTGTCGCTGCTCAAACCGTTGATCGCGAGCGGCACCAGCGTGTCGCCTTCGAGCCGCAACAGCGCGGCGGCGTCGCCGGGAAAGAGCGTGCGCAAGGTGTCGAGCAGACGCCGGAAACGCTCGGCGGGAGGCAGCTCGCGCGACAGGTCCTCGACGAGTGGAATCAGCGCATCCAATACTGCATGAACAGTCAGAGTGACTACATCAGTAGTCTTTTCGACTCGTGTCATATCAACCACACCAATTCAAAGGCATCTGATTCTAAAGGAATTTTTAGCTGGCATGAAACGTGTATATAAAACCTCGAACGAGGAACCCGCCTTGAAGGCGATTCCCCTCTTCCAACTGCCATGAAAAGGAATCCGCAGATGCTTTCAACCGAACACCGCGCCATCGTCAAGGCAACCGTCCCGCTTCTCGAAAGCGGCGGCGAAGCGCTGATCACGCACTTCTACAACACGCTGCTGGACGAGAACCCCTCGGTGCGCCCGCTCTTCAACCAGGCTCACCAGGCAAGCGGCGCGCAGCCCCGCGCGCTGGCGAACGGCGTGCTGATGTATGCGCGCCACATCGACGAACTGGAGCAGCTTGGCGGCCTCGTCGCCACGATCATCAACAAGCATGTCGCGCTGCAGATCCTGCCTGAGCATTATCCGATCGTTGGCGGCTGCCTGCTGCGCGCGATTCGCGAAGTGCTCGGACCTGAGATCGCAACCGACGCTGTGATCGAGGCATGGGGAGCAGCCTATCAGCAACTGGCCGATCTGCTAATCGGTCTCGAAGAAAACATTTACGCCGAAAAAGAAAACGCGCGTGGCGGCTGGCGTGGTGCGCGCACGTTCCGCATCGCGCGCAAGGTGCAGGAAAGCGACGAAATCACGTCGTTCCATTTCCGCCCGGCCGACGGCGGCGAGCTGCTCGAGTTTCATCCGGGTCAGTACATCGGCATGCAGGTGTTCATCGACGGCGAGGAACTGCGCCGCAACTATTCGCTGTCCGCTGCAGCGGGCACGGACGAATACCGTATCAGCGTGAAGCGCGAGCCGGGCGGCCGCGTGTCGAACTATCTGCACGACAGTGTCCACGAAGGCGACACGATCGAACTGTTCGCGCCCTCCGGCGATTTCCGGCTCGAACACAACGAGAAGCCGCTTGTGCTGATCAGCGGCGGCGTGGGCATTACGCCGACGCTCGCCATGCTCGAAGCCGCGCTCGAAACGGACCGGCCGGTGCACTTCATTCACGCGGCGCGTCACGGCGGCGTGCATGCGTTCCGCGACTGGATCGACGATCTCGCCGGGCGCCATCCGCAGCTGAATGCGTTCTACTGCTACGAGCATCAACGCCAGGGCGATGCCGAAGCACACGCATACGGGCTGCTCGATCAGGAGCGCCTGAACGAATGGCTACCGGAAACGCGTGACGTGGATGCGTACTTCCTCGGCCCCGTCAGTTTCATGAAGGCGATCAAGAAACACCTGAAGGAACTGGGCGTGCCCGAAACGCAGAGCCGTTACGAATTCTTCGGCCCGGCATCGGTACTCGACTAAACCCTGTCCACTCACAACGTTCAAGAAACATGTCCTTCACCGACACCCTGCGGCACGATCACGAAGCAATCTTCAAGCTGCTGGACGAATGCCAGAAACTGGGCATTTCCAGCGAAGAAGGCAAAAAGAAACTGGTTCAGGCCCGTGCCCTCGTACAGGCGCATCTGAAACGGGAAGATACCCAGCTGTACCCCGTCATGCAGCGACATGAGGAGACGCGCGAACTCGGCGCGACGTATTCGGCGGAGATGCAAAACATCACCGCCGACGTGAACGGATTCTTCGATGCCTATGCGAACGGCGGATCCGGCCTCGATTACGCACGGCATCTGGGACGCACCATTTCCCAGCTCCGCCAGCGTATGACCCGCGAAGAAGTACGTCTTTATCCCGCGTTCGCGAATTATTGCGAGTAGTAGCAAGCAGCAACCGTGCGGGCGCACTTTTGCTCCCGCACGCTTTCCCTGGCGGCCCTCAAACCCATGGATCTATACCGGAACATGCGACTGTTCGTGCGCGTCGCGGAGGACCTGAGCTTCACGTCCGCCGCACGTTCACTGACGATGAGTATCGGCGTTGCTTCACGGCTCATCACCGAGCTGGAGCAGCATCTGGAAACGCGTCTGCTGCATCGCACGACGCGCCAGATCGCGCTGACCCAGGCGGGCAGGCGCTATCTGGGCCGCTGCCGCGCGATCCTCGCTTCAGTCGACGAAGCCGAGGCCGAAGCGCGCGCGGTGCATCTTCAGCCGGCCGGCCGGCTGCACGTTCATGCGTCACCCTCGATTGGCCGGCATTATCTGGTGCCGGCGATCGGGCAATACCAGCAGCAGTATCCGCACGTTCATGTTGCATTGTCGTTATCCGACGAAAACATGGACCTGCTCGAAGACGGCTTTGACACCGCGATCGTCGCGATGCCCGCGTTGCGCGACTCGTCGTTTATCGGCGTGAATCTTCGCGAGACGTACAGCGTGCTGTGCGCGGCACCGGGTTATCTACGACGCGATACAACCGTCGAGACGCCGTTCGATCTCGAAGCCCATCCGTTCGTGAGCTTCACGCCGGCGTTCACGGAATCCGTCGATCTCGCGCTCGTCGATGCAAACGACGCATCCGTGATCGTGACGACGAAACCGGCGTTTTGCGTGAACACGCTCGAATCGGCCGCTTCGGCACTCGAACTCGGCATGGGTATCGGCGCGCTGCCGCTGCATGTGGCGGTCGAAGCGATCGGTGCCGGACGTCTCGTGCGCGTGTTGCCGCACTACCGCCTGCAGCCGCTCACACTGTATGCGCTCTTTCCGTCGCGTCAGTTCCTCGACGCGAAAGTGCGCACATGGCTCGATCATCTGAAGATTCATTTTGAAGGGGCTGCACGGCGCGAGGAATCCATCCTGGCCGAAGCCTCCAGGGTCGCAACCGTGACCGCGTTGCGTGCCTGATCCTTGCCGCGTTTGTGTCACTCCGTTAGCCGGCCTCCATTCTGGAGCCGGCGCTTTTTTGCCTGTTTCATGGAGCGATTCCAGTCATGCGCGGCGTGCGCGCCGCACCCGGATTCATCCTTGCAGGAGCCCGCGCGCGGCGCGGCCGCGCTTACCGGTTCTGCGCGCGCAGCAGCAGCGCCTCGAACTTCTTTAGTTCGACGGGTTTCACCAGATGTGCCTCGAAACCTGCGCTGCGGGTCTGCGCGAAATCGCGCGCGTGGCCGAAGCCCGTCATCGCCGCGTACAGCGTGTTGCCGAATCCCGGCAGTACGCGCAGCGCTGCCAGCACTGCGTAGCCATCCATTTTCGGCATCGCCAGATCGATCAGCGCGGCCTGGGCCGTGAAGTCGCGCGCGATTTCGAGCGCATGGGGTCCGTCATACGCGATGCGCACGTCATGGCCCATCAGTTCGAACAGCATGCCGAGGCTGTCTGCGGAATCGCGGTTGTCGTCGACGATCAGCACGCGCAGCGGCGCGGCGGCGGGCGCCTGCGCGTCCGCGGCATCGGGCGATGCCGCGGCAGCCTGCACCGTTCGCAGCGGCAAGCGGACGCTCAGCGTCGTGCCCTTGCCCGTGCCCTCGCTCGACGCGGTGATCGTTCCGCCATGCAGTTCGACCAGCGAGCGGCACAGCGTGAGTCCGATGCCGAGGCCACCTTGCAACGGCAACGGCCACTGCTGCTCCTGCACGAACAGATCGAAAACCGCTTCGAGCAGGTCCGTGCCGATCCCGCAGCCTGAATCGCGGACTTCCAGCAACGCATGACCGCCCACTGCCCGCGCGCTGATCGTGATCGTGCTCGCTTCCGGCGAAAATTTCGAGGCGTTGTGCAGCAGGTTTTGCAATACCTGCACGAGACGTGTCGGGTCGGCGGTGACATGCACCGGTTCATCCGGCGTCACGATCTCGACCCGCTGGTTGCGCGACTCTGTAAAGGGTTTCGACACCTCGACCGCGCGCGCCATGATCTCGCCCAGCTCGACGTCCTCAAGCCGGATTTCGATCTTGCCCGATGTGATGCGGCCCACGTCCAGCAGATCGTCGACAAGGCGAGTGACGTGCGTCACCTGCCGGTCGATCACGTCGCGCGTATGTTCCAGCGAAGGGCTCAAGCCGGTTTCGAGCCGCATCACGCCGACCGCATTGCGCAGCGGTGCGAGCGGATTGCGCAGTTCGTGCGCGAGGATCGCGAGAAAGCGCTGCATGCGCTCGCTGGACAGTTCGAGTTCCTCGCGATGACGCCGCTCGGTCATATCGCGCGTCACCTTGGCGAAGCCGTGCAGCAAATTCGATTCGTCGTAGACCGCCGTGATCGTGACGTTGGCCCAGAACATCGTGCCGTCCTTGCGCACTCGCCAGCCTTCGTCCTCGACGTGGCCGGTCAGTTTCGCGGTCACGAGTTCACGCTCGGGCTTGCCGTTTGCGATGTCTTCTGCCGGATAGAACACGGAGAAGTGCTGGCCGATGATCTCGTCGTGGGTGTAGCCCTTGAGGTTGCGCGCACCCGTATTCCAGCTGATCACGCACCCGGTCGGGTCAAGCATGAAGATCGCATGGTCCTTGACGTTTTCGACGAGCAGCCGGAACCGCTCCTCGCTCTGATGCAGCGCCTCCATCTGGGCGCGCTGGATGGTGAGGTCGCGGGTGATCTTCGCGAAGCCGCTCAAGCGGCCTTGAGCGTCGCGCAGTGCCGTAATCACGACGTTTGCCCAGAATTGCGTGCCGTCCTTGCGCACGCGCCAGCCTGCGTCCTCGAACCGGCCATGAAGCGTGGCCTGAACCAGTTCATGGTCCGGCCAGCCGCGGGCGACAGCTTCTTCTGTGTAAAAACGCGAAAAATGTATGCCGATGATCTCGTCTGCCCGGTAGCCCTTGATGCGCTCGGCGCCGGTGTTCCAGGTAATGACATGGCCCGTCGGGTCAAGCAGGAACATCGCGTAGTCCTCGATGCCTTGCACCAGTGCGCGGAAGCTCGCTTCCTGGACGGACGGCCCGATAGCGGAGGCGCCTGGCGGCTCGCCGGATGCGATGGTTTCGGGAGGGAGCCGCGTATTGGACGAAATCATGGCGCGTGAGGTGTATGTTTATTGACGCGGCAAGGGATATACCTCACGCGGCGGATAGCGCCCCGCGCTGGGGTAATTCCGGACGGACCCTGGGCAAAACTTCAGGTGTCAGTATGCCGCTAATCCGCGTAAGCGGCCATGACGAGCCACATATCCCGTTCGTCGTCGCGGATTTCGGCGGCCAGCGCGTAGGGCGCGCACGGATCGCACATTTCCATGAGCGTGTTCTGCGCGAGTTCGCCGTTCCCAAATACGCGTTCCGATACGCGGCGCACTTCCTCCTTGCCTTCAAACATGTTCTGGCCGGGACGAAATACGAGGGGCTCGCGCTTCCAGCGTTTAAAGCATTCGAGAACGTTCTTGAAGTCGCCACCGCAAACACTGGTCTCGTAGTGGACCTTCGTGGTCGATTCCATAATCTGCTCCGCGCGGTGCATTACTGGCTTGCACCCGATGCTCCCAATGCCCCCGACGCACCCATAGCCCCTGCCGCCGCAGGCGTGCTGGCGGAATTGCTCATACCGGTGGCGCCGGTATCGCTGCTGGTGTCGGCACGCTTGCAGCCGCTTGCACCGACCATCAGCGCGAATAGAGATGCGATGATCAAAACATTTCCCGGAGTGGGTTTCATGTGATTCTCCTGAATTCGTTGAGGAGCAGGAGTGCCGTATGACCGGCTGAAATGCCCGGCGGACCTTCTCCTGAAGGACATGAAGCAGGCACACACGAAGTACAGCAAGGGACGTGCCTTCCCGGGCCGTTTTCAGGCACCGGGCTAACCGCGCGAACGTGGCTGCCGATAGCGCGCGCAGCGCGTGTACGGGCCAGGGGCGCCAACGCGGTCAACGGATTCATGACGAAACATGCCGGTGTCGCGCACGAAAAAATTCCCTGAGGAAATTACAAGCCGCTCGCAAATTTTTCCTGCGGTGCCTCGCAAGAGGGGATCCATCAGGGACTGTCTGGTGAAAAACTCGACGCCGCCGTCTCAAGAACGCGAATGATGCGCCCGGGTGTGAGCGGCTTCGCGCAATGCGCGTCGAACCCCGCGGCGCGGGCCCGTGCCTTGTCTTCGGTCGATGCAAACGCGGTACATGCGATCAGCAGCATATGCGAAGTCCGCGGGTCGCCGCGCAGCCTGCGTGCGAGTTCGAGACCGTCGAGCCCGGGCATCGCGATATCGAGCACCACCGCGAATGGCTGCCATTCGCCCGCGATCCTGCAGACGTCGAGCGAATCGTGAACCGCGCGACACTCGAACCCATCGGCGTCGAGCAGCATCTGCAGGGCGTCCGCGGCGTCGTGATAGTCGTCGACGACAAGCACGCGACGATGGTCGGCCATCGCTCGCGTGAACGATCGCCACAACACCACATCGTCTCCGTCGCTCTCGCCCGGATCGACCATCCTGTTCTCCCCTCTACGCCAAAAATGCGCTGACGCTGCGTGCGCAAGATACGCACCCGGCCACGCCCCATACGCTGATCAGCCCTTCAAACCAGCGTAAGGCGACAAAAGAACGAACACAACAGGGATGAACATTGACGGGGATCGGGAGAACCCCGATAAAGTGTCAAAAAAGCACTTCAGGGAAAACCCTTCGTTGGGCCGGTGCGAGACCGTTGCGGCACGACAGTCAGATGAAAATATCTTCGATGACGTGCGTTCAACCCGCAGCCCATTGAGTGAGCGTGTCGCCGAACCCACCCCGCGCACGGGCTTCGATACGTGCGCTTGTCACCACACGCGGCGCGGCGCTCCATGCAATGCGGGCGCCCGTTGCGATCAACCGGTCCACGAGCACCACGTCTTCGCTGCATTTGCGCGGCGGAAAGCCGCCTGCGCGCAGGTACGCGTCTGCTGAGACGCCCAGGTTCGCGCCATGCACGTGACGATGGCCGTCGGCATCCATATAGCGACTGCGAAAATACTCGCGCACGCACGGCGGATGCGTGGACCAGTCGTCGACGCTGATCGATCCACATACCGCGTCCGCGCCCAGCGACAACTGCGCGACGAGCCATGCAGACGAAACGCGGCTGTCCGCATCGGTGAACGACAGCCAGCGCGCGCCTGCATCGAGCAGATGCGACGCGCCACTCGCGCGCGCGATGCCGACATTGTACGCGTTCACCGCGAGCGTATCGACGCCGAAACCATGCGCAATGACGCCCGAAAAATCGGTGCATCCATCGAGCACGACCACGACGCGGACCTCTTCCCCCGCGAGTCCCGGATGCATGGCCGCTTCCCTGACAGTCGAGAGACACGCGGCGAGCAGCGCCTCTTCATTGTGCGCGGGAATGACAACGCCGATCATGCGATGCCCTCCTCTTCTGCGACCGAGCGTCCGTGTGTCGTCCATACGTCGAGGATCAGATCGCGCTCTTCGTGATGGACGATGCGTGGCATCGCGCAAAGCGCATGCAGCGATGCGTGCGCCGCTTCCGCCGTTTGCAGCGCTTCGTCATATCGATGCCGCCAGTGACAGGCGATCAACGTTCCGTCGGATGACAACGTCGCGCGGATTTTCCGCGCGAGCGTTTCGAGTTCGCCTGCATCGAAGTAGTAAGCGATTTCGCCAAGGACGATCAGGTCGAACTCACGATCGGGCCATTCCCGCGGCACGCTGCGTTGTTCGACGTGTACGGTCGGCATATCGGCAAGCCGTGCGCGCGCCAGCTCTATGGCGGATTCGCTGAGATCGACAACGAGCAGCGCGTCGCACCGTCTGGCAAGCAACGCGCTCAGCTCGCCGTTGGAACAACCCGGCTCGAACGCACACCGGTAACGCTCGCGCGGCAGCGAGGCCATCGTGAGTTGGCGCTTGCGGCGCTCGTACCAGCGCGTGCGCACGCTCCACGGGTCGTCGCTGTGGAGGTACAACGCATCGAAGTAAGTCGCGGGCGAAGCCATGATGTCCGTCCGATGTTCCCTGCGGGAACGGTTCAAAGCAGCCACGCATGGCCGGGATCGTCGACATACGTATTGCCAAGCGACGCGAGATCGCGCTCCGCGTGACTCTGGCGCAGGAAGACAGGAAGGTCCGCCATCAGGCGGGCCAGGCGCGCGTCGCGACACAACGGCCCCGCACCGAGGGCGCGACTGGCATGCGTCATCACGGTAGAAGCCGCGCGCTCGACAGCGAGCCGCGCGCGCAGCACAACGCGCATCGCGTTCGCTTCGGGATGGGCGTCGATGAAGTTTGCGGTTTCGCGCAGCACCGCGCCGGCACCGGCAAGCGAAGCATCGACCGCGCCGAGATGCGCAAGCGCGTGAGGATCGGATCGCCTGATCACGGCTTCGCCCAGCACATTGGCAATGCCGCATGCGGCGCCGTACCAGCATGCGGCGACGCCCCCGCCACCGTGCCAGAAACCCGGGCGCACGACGTAGTCGTGTGCGCCGCCCACCTGCATCGCACGGGCGCCTTCAAAGCGCACGTCGCCACTCGCGCTTGCCTGCATGCCCACGGCATGCCAGTTTTCGCAAGACATCGATATCGACGGTTGCTGCAGATCGACTGCGGCAAGCACCGGCGCATCGTCGAGCCACGCCGTGACCAGCGCGTGGCTGACGACCTCGGCGCCGGAACACCACGCCTTCGTGCCATGCAGATGCAGCACGCCTTCGCTCACCGCGCTCGCCACGACTTTCGCATCGGGTGGCTCCGCAGCCCACGTGCCCCAAAGGCTCCGGGACCGCGCAGCCGGGCCGTGCAGTTCGGCCAGTATCGCGAACGCGTCGGTATGCCCTTCGTAGAATTTGACAAGTCCGAGATCGCGCGCCGCGACAGCCGCGAGCGCGCGCCAGCGCATCAGCGTCGCACCTTGCCCGGGTAGCGGCAACCGGTCGAGTCCGCGCTCGATCATCGCGCACAACACATCGCCGAGGTCGGTGGCAGAGCCCGCATCGAACCGGACATCGGCAAGGAAGCGTTCGAGCGAAGCAAATCTGGCAGCTGGCTCGTTTTCGAAATCGGGAAGGCCCGTGTGAAGTGTGTCGTGCGCGGCGGGCGCTACTGGCATATCAGACATTTCGCTCTCCGGGCAACGGGCGGTTAGGACAATGCGCCTGTACGTCTGGACAGCGATGTCGCAACGGCGCTCATGCCTGAGAGGCAAACCGCGTGCCCGCCCGGATATGCGCCTGTCGTGATCTCCGGGTGTAAAAGAGACCGACTAGACGAGCCCCTGGATCATGCCGCCGCTTCGATGCGACAGAAGGTAATTCAGCTTGTCCATCGACAGCGGTTTCGTCAGGTGGTAGTGAAAACCGGCTGCGAGCGCGCGCGATTTGTCCGACTCCGATGCGTAGCCTGTCAACGCGACGATCATGATGCCGGCCAGTTCCACATGTGAGCGGATCGCGCGCGCCACTTCGAAGCCGTCCATCCCCGGCATGCCGACATCGACCACCGCTACTTCCGGTCGCCATGAGCGCATCAATTCGACGGCTTCCTGCCCGTTGTCGACCGCGACCACTTCGTGGCCCTGTACCTCCAGCAGCGTTTTCAGTGCTTCGAGCGCGTCGCGGTTGTCATCCACGAGCAGGAGCCGGGCGGGTGCCGGCATCGGCGTCGTTTCGGATCGCGAAGGCTCCAGCGCGGAACGCGTGCGATCGAGGATCGGCAGACGAAGCGTCACGGTCGTGCCTTTCCCGCGCGTGCTGCTGATCGCGATCGTGCCGGCATGCAGTTCGACCATCCGCTTCGCCACCGCGAGCCCAATGCCAAGTCCGCCCTCCGCGCGCGCACTGCTCGACGGCGACTGCGCAAAAAGATCGAACATATGCGGCAACATCTCGCGACTGATGCCGATGCCGTCGTCCGTCACCGTGATCACCACGACGCCGTACTGATCCTGCCTGGCGCCGCCACCCGGGGAAGGCTCCTCGGGCAAAGGCTCCACCGTGAGTTCGATATGGCCGCCCACCGGCGTGTATTTCGCCGCGTTCGAAAGCAGATTGCCGAGTACCTGGCTTATGCGCACATGGTCCGCGCGGACATAAACGGGTTCGTCCATACCATGTAGCGTCAGCACGTGCTTGCGTGCCTCGACGTGATGACTCACAGCCGTCACCGCATCGAAGACGATTTCATTGAGCGATGTGTTGCTGTGCCGGATCGCCATCTTGCCGTGCTTCAGGCGCGCCGCGTCGAGCAGATCGTCGACGAGTGTGCGCAGGTGGCGCATCTGCCGCTGGGCGACGTTCAGCACGCCCAGCGCTTCATCGTTACTCGCGCACAAATGTTTCGATGCGCCGATGGCGCTTTCGATCGGCGACATCGGATTGCGCAGTTCATGTCCGAGCATCGCGATGAATTCTTCGCGCCGCATCTCGGCTTCCTCCAGCTGCGCACGCGCGGCTTGCGCTTCGGCGGCTTCGTCCGCGGCGACGCGCCGTGCGTTCAGATGCGTCAGCGCCGCGCCCGCGAGCGTCGCGACATCCGTGAGCAGACGCGCATCTTCCGGATCGAATGTGCGGCCCGGATCATGAGAGATCACCCACATCGCGCCATGCGGACCCTCACCGGCCGGAATCGGCACGACCAGCATTTCGACGATTTCCGGTTGTGCGTCGCGCAGGCACGCGAAGAAATGCTGCGGACGCACAAATAGCTGCGGCGTATCCAGATCGAGGGTGATGCCGCATGGACATTCGTCGCGCCGCGTGCGGCTGCCGGCAAGGACATCGCACTGACCGGCGAGCGCGACCCATCTGAACGCGGCATCGGGTGCGGACGTGTCTTCCAGCAGACTGATGCCGGCGCTGCCAGCCCTGCACGACCTGAGCGCGGATTGCGCGAACGATGGCAGCAACACATCCGGCGAGCCAGTTAGCGCGCGAATGAGCGTGATCAGCAGGTTGTTTTCGGCGAGATGGTCGGCAACTCGCGCGGGGCGTTGCAGGAACGCGCCGGTTGCCAGCACGCCAGCGACGCGAGCGTGCTCGATGCGCTGATTTACCAGGGAATTGGCGGGATTCATCCGGGCCCCAGATCGGTGACGAAGTGTGGCCAGAATTCAGCAATCCCCGTGCCGCACCGACACCTGTCGCGCGACCCGCCGCATTTTTACCTACCCAGTGAAACCGGTTGTCGCCCCGGCTTTTTTGCAACGCGAATTGCCGTGAAATCAGACGCGCAGCACGTGCCCGTCGGGCCCGATCTTGCGAGGAATATCCGTGTTCGGATCGATCGGGCGAACCTTCACGCGCGGTGCGGCGGAAGCCGCGCCCGCATTGCTCGCGGCCGGATCGGTGACTTTCTTCGCGATGGTCGGCGACGGCTTTCTGGCTGCGGACCGGTGGCCGGTCTTTTTCCGCGTGCCGGGTTTCGCGGGCGCGGTCTGCGCTTCAGGCGGGTTCCAGACCTCGACGTACCGCTCCGCGGCATACGCGCTCGACGCGATGCCCAACAACGCTACCGGCAAGATGAATGTGCGCAAGAAAGCTCTCCAGCGGGGACCGGCCGCGCCCTGACTGATGCGGTGCCGGCTAAAGGATCGCAACACTGTACATTCATACAGGCACTCGCGCAAACGGTACATAAAAATCTGATGGGCTGATGCAACAGCGGCGGTTGCCTTGCCAGCCCGGATTGCGGGAACCGAAAAGATCATGCATTTCGATCATGAGCCCGCTTCCGGGCGGGATCGTTCACGCCCGCGGGTCCGCGCGATCCCGAAGAGCCTTTTCGTAGTGCAACGGGTTGCAGGAACGACGTCCGTGCAACCCGTCTTTCGTCGGGCAGCGCGAAGCGCGAAGCCGTCCATGACGTAGAATCGCTGGACCCGGATGCCCCGACGAAGGAGGTAGCGCATGCCAAGCCCAACCGGATCGGTCGTGGCACTCAGTTCAGCGGCCTCGACCGTGTTCTCCATCGGCATCGTGTTTCTAGGCTACTGGGGCGTCCATGAGGACTCGCGCTGGGCGGTCTCACACGTCTTCGTGGTCGGCTTCGCGCTGGCGGGTTTCGCGTGCCTCGGCCTCGTTCCGTGGATGGCGACGAGCCCGGTGGAACCCGAGACCAGCGACGTGAAAATACGCGTCGCGCGCAAGATGTTCGTCGCGGGCATGACGGCCGTCTGGTTCGCCATCACGCTGTCGATCTTGCTGTGAAGCGGGAACGCGGTGAGCGGTCAGACGCTGTTAGCTGTTAGCCGCACGCTCGATCACTTCCTGGATTTCGTTGACCGACACGGGCTTCACGAAGTGATGGTCGAAACCGGCCTCGCGTGAGAGCTGGCGATCACGCTCCTGGCCGTAACCCGTGAGCGCAATCAGCAGCGCGCCTGCCGTCCCGGGCTTGCCGCGCATCGTGCGGGCAAGCTCGAAGCCGTCCATGCCGGGCAATCCGATATCGAGAATGATCACCTGCGGATCGAACGTATCGGTGAGTTCGAGCGCGGTCCATGGATCGTTCGCGGTCCGCACGTCGTGCCCAAGCGTTCCGAGCAACAGCGACAATGCCTCCGCTGCATCGACGCTGTCGTCGACCAGCAGCAGGCGGCGCGCATGCGGCGCCTCACGGATCTCCGCGGGTACCGAAACCATGGGGACCTGATCGGCGGGCAGCAGCGGCAACATCATGACGAATTCGCTGCCCTGCCCAAGCCCCGCCGAAAACGCTTCGATGGTGCCGCCATGCAGGTCGACCAGTGTTCGCGCGAGCGGCAGACCGATGCCGAGCCCGCCTTCGGAGCGCTCAAGCGAGTTTTCGGATTGCACGAACAGTTCGAACGCACGCGAGAGCATGTCCGGCAGAATACCGACGCCATTGTCCCTGACCGTGATCTTCACGTTGCCGTCCACATGCGTCACCGTCAAGGAAAGTTCGCCGTGTTCCGGCGTGTACTTGCACGCATTCGACAGCACGTTGGCAATCACCTGTGAGATCCGCACGGCATCGCCGGATACATAAAGCGGTGCATCCGGCAGATGGATCGAAATGTCGTGCTGCTTCTTCGCGATCGCGGGCTGCACCGTTTCGAGCGCCGCCGAAACGGCCGCCGTCATTTCGACAGGCTCACGCTTGAGCGTGATCTTGCCCTGCGTGATACGCGATACGTCGAGCAGATCGTCGACAAGCCGGCTCAAATGAGTCACCTGACGCGAAATGATGGCGCGTGCACTGTCGAAGGTCTCCGCCGAACGCAGACGGTCGACCTGCATCAGTTCGATCGCGTTGCGGATCGGCGCAAGCGGATTGCGCAGTTCATGCGCCAGCATCGCGAGGAACTGGTCCTTGCGCTGATCGGCGTCGCGCAACAGCAGTTCGTTGCGCTTGCGCTCCGAAATGTCGCTGGCGATGCCCGCAAGACGATAGATACGGCCATGCGCGTCGCGTACCGGAAAACCCCGTTCGCTCACCCAGCACACAGCGCCGTCGGGACGCACGATGCGGTACTCCTCCTCGAACGTGCCTTCGGCGAGAAGCGCGCGGTACGCTGCCGCAATGCGCACTGCGTCGCCTGGATGCACGTCGTCGGACCAGTGCTTCGCGCCCGCTTTCGGTATCACCGCGTCGTGGCCCCACACACGGTGATACGACGGGCTCACATAGAGCAGCTCGTCGGTCATCGGGTCGAGCATCCAGAAGACGTCTTCGATGTTTTCCGCCATCTGGCGAAAGCGCTCCTCGCTTTCGCGCAGTGCGTTTTCCGCGTGCCTGACGCGTAGCAGCGCGCGCACGTTCGCGATCAGTTCGGGTGGCTCGATCGGTTCCGTCAGATAGCTGTCGGCACCGCCATCGAGCGCGCGCACCTTGTCGATGCTGTGCACGGCCGCGGCCGAGGTCTGCAGCACGAGCGTCGACGCCGTTTCCGGGTCGGTCTTGATGCGCCGGCACACTTCGAGCCCGTTGATGTCCGGCAGTTTCACATCAAGCAGCACGAGTTCGGGAGACGCGTCGCGCACCTTGCTGAGCGCCTCGTGACCCGTCGCCGCTTCGAGCACGGCGAAGCCCGCGCGCTGCAGGATGCGCGTTTTCGCGTAACGCGCACCTTCGTTATCATCGACATTGAGGATGACGCTCGGGCGTGGATCGCTCATACGTCCTCCTCTTGCGGGTCGACAAGGCGGTCGATGGACGACACCAGTTCGCTACGCGTAACCGGCTTCAAAAGATAGGCATCGGCGCCAAGCGACTTGCCTTTCGCGCTCTCGTTGACCGCCGTCGCGATGATGATCGGAATACGCTGCCCGTATTCTCCTGCTTTCAGTTCCGCGAGCCAGTGCCACGTATCGTCTTCGCCCAGCAGCAGATCGAGCACGATCGCGTGCGGCGTGACGACCTTCATCATCTGGTCTGCCTCACGCAGGTTCTTCACGGAGATCGCCTGGTAATCCGTATTGCGCAGCCAGCTTTCATACAGAAGACGCACTTCCGGTTCGTCTTCGATAACGAGCACCGGCCGCCTGCCCGGTTCGATCGTCGTCGTTTCGCGTTCGACGGCGTCCTGCGCCGCGCCGCCGAAGTACATTGGCAGGGTGGCCGAAAAGACCGAGCCACGCCCTTCGGTGCTGTCGACGCCGATCGAGCCGCCCAGCAGCGCGCACAGTTTCCCGCATAGCGGCAGACCCAGGCCCGTGCCCTTCACCGCATATTGCAGACGGTTCTCCACCTGGCCGAACTCTTCGAAAATCAGCTGCAGGTGTTCCGATGCGACACCGATGCCGGTATCGGCCACGCAGAACGTGACCATCTTGCTGTCGCCGTGATACACGGCACTGACACGCACTTCGCCCTGCTCCGTGAATTTCAGCGCGTTCGAAATGAAGTTGCGCAGGATCTGCGCGACTTTTGCTTCGTCGGTGTAAAGCGGCGGGAAGTCGGGGCACGGGTCGAAGATCAGTTCAACCGGCGCCTCGGTGAGAAGCGGTCGCATCATGCCGCGCAACGCGGAAAACAGCGCGTCGATTTCGAATTCCGCGGCGCGAATCTCGATCTTGCCCGACTCGATCTTCGCGAGATCGAGCAGGTCGTTGACGATTTCGGAGAGATCATCCGCGGCCTTGCGGATAAAACGCACCTGCTTTTCCTGCTCGATTGTCAGTTCGCCGTCGATACGCTCGAGCAGCAGTTTCGACAGCGCGCGGATCGACGAAAGCGGCGTACGAAACTCATGGCTCATGTTCGAGAGGAAGCGCGACTTCATGTTGTCCGCGCGACGCAGGTGATCGGCTCGCTCGTCGAGTTCCGCATAGAGCGCCACGACGCCCCGATTCGTATCCGCGAGTTCGCGCGTGAGCCGCGTGAGCTCGTCCTGACGCTCATGAAGATCAGTAAGCGCTGCGAGCAGTTCGCGGTTTTGCCGCTGCAATTCTTCGTACGTGTACTTGCCTTCGAGTTCGCCGAAGCGCGCGGTGAGCGCCTTGATTGTTTCGACCGTGACAACCGGTGCGCGCTCCGGCATCGTTTTCTTGAGGATCACGGTCGTGCCGGCGCCCGGTGTCGAGTCAACCACGCACTGGTCCATCAGACGCCGCGCGGCAACGAGGCCTTCGCCCGCCGGCTGGCTCGCCGGGTCCGGCATACCCCGCCCGGCATCCACCACACGCACCGTCAACAGTTGCGGAAGCGCGTCGCCTTCGACTTCGAACGACACGCGCCCGCCGTTCGCGTGCGCGAGCGCATTGCGGGCAATTTCGAGCACGGCGGTTGCGACACGCACGCAGTCCTGCTGTCCGAAACCGAGCGCTGAACTGATCTCGTGCGCACGCCGGCGCACCGCGACCAGATCCTGTCCGGTGTCGACGGGCAGCGTGAGGATCGGCAGCGTCATGACAGCGCCGCCCGCGCGCGCGAACGCGCCACCAGAACCGTGACGTCGTCGCGACCGCGCGTGCAGTCGCGATACAGCACGCCCGCGATCAGCGAAGGATGGTGCAACGCAAGCCCCGGGTAGTGATCGATATCCCACCGCGTGAGCAGACCATCCGAGTGCATCACGAGTTGCGAGTGCGCGGACCACGGCGCGTCGACTTCCTGCGCGCGGCGCATATTGTGGCCGACGATGCCGTTGTGCGACATCATCTGCCGTTGGGTGCCGTCGTTCTGCTTCACGATCGCCGAGACGTTGCCGACGCCCGCGAAATGCAGCTTGCCCCCCACGCCGTCGAAGCGCGCGATGCCGATTGCCGCGCCACGTGTGGACCGAAGCGCGTCATGCGCGCGGTCCATGATCTCGACGACCGGCAGGCGCGCGTAGCTGTTCAGCGTCCGCACCGCCGCCATCGAAGCCGCATTCGCCTGCGGACCGTGACCGAGGCCGTCGGCCACCATGATAATCACACCTTCGTCGGTCGACGCCACGCCCCACGCGTCGCCGCACAACGTTTCACCGGCGACAGGCAGATTCACGACGCCGTATTCGAACAGGCCAGCCGGTTGCGCAGACCGGGCATCGTCGCCCCATAGTACGGCGCGCATCGCCACGCCGTGGCCGGGCTGGCTCCAGATATCGAGCTCGTCGGACTGCCGCTGGATCGCGCCCATGCCACTGCCTGCGCTGCCGGCTGTCGTGTAGCCGTCTTCGAAACACGCGTGCAGATCATGAATGCCGGGACCTTTGTCGAGCGCGAGAATTTCGATGCCGAAGCGAACCTGCGTCGAATGCGGTTGAGCGAGCGCGAGGCGTCGCACCAGCAGTTCACCATGACCCGCATGCTTGAGAATGTTCGTTGCACATTCCGTGACCACAATCGCCACACGCCCGGCCGCCGTTTCGGCAAAGCCCAGCCCCCGCGCGAGATCGCCCACGCTGCGTCGCACGTGGGCGATCTGGCTGGTATCGGCGACCAGAAACTGCTGCTGCGCCGTCGTGCTGTCGTTCACCAGGGCTTCCATTTCGTGATCGTCACTGTCGTTCCCTCGCCGGGCGTGGAACGGATATCGAACTCATCGCACAGTCGTCTTGCGCCGCCGAGCCCGAGACCGAGACCGTTGCCCGACGTAAAGCCATCGGTCAGCGCGCGGGAAATGTCGGCAATGCCCGGCCCCCGGTCGACGAACACGAGGCGCACACCACGGCGTCCGTTGCGTTCGAGCACATCGCACTGCGCCTCGCCGCCGCCGCCATGCATCAGCGTGTTGCGTGCGAGTTCGCTCGCGGCGGTCACGAGCTTCGTCTGGTCGACCAGCGAAAGACCCTGCTCGACGGCCCGTTCACGCACATACTGACGCAGACGTACGATCTGCCCGTCGTTGGTGATCGGCAGGATCTGCTGTGGCGCGCTGGCTTCGCGCGCGGTGTCGCCACTCATTGCCCCCGTGTCGACGTGATTCATGAATCGCTACGCCGCATCGTGGAGGGTAGGCACGCACTGTTCCCGATGGTCATGTCCACTCCCCGTCCGCGAGAAGCGCCATGCCTCTTTCCACATTCAATGCCGTGCGCACGCCGGTGAGCGTCAACCCCAGTTCGACCAGGGTAATGGCGACAGCCGGCTGCATGCCGACCACCACGGTGCGTGCGTCGAGCACGCTCGCCATCGCCGCGGTGTTGCTGATCATCCGGCCGATGAACGAGTCGACCACGTCGAGGCCGGAAATGTCGATCAGCACGCCCCTCGCGCGATCCTTGACGATGCGGTTCATCAGATCGTCCTGCAACGTCATCGCAAGGCTGTCATGCATGTCCACCTGAATCGTCACGATCAGGTTGTTACCCATGCGCAGAATCGGAATGCGCTCCATCGCGGCTACCGGAGGGACTGCATGCCGGCCGTCCCGTTCGACGGTTCGGCAGCGAGGTCCGCGGGTGTCGCCACCGACTTGCCCGAACGTTTCAGCGCGATCACGAACGCATCGGCGAGCGTGGCCTTGGTCACCACGTTGGAGAGGTTTACGCCGAGATGCACGATGGTCTGCGCAATCTGCGGACGAATGCCACTGATGATGCAGTCCGCCCCCATCAGCCGCGCGGCGGCGACGGTGCGCAGCAGATGCTGCGCAACGAGCGTATCGACGGTCGGCACACCGGTGATATCGATGATGGCGATGGCCGCGCCGGTATCCACGATTTTCTGCAGGAGACTTTCCATCACGACCTGGGTTCGCGCCGAATCGAGCGTGCCGATCAGCGGCAGCGCGACGATGCCTTCCCACAGTTGCACGACCGGTGTCGACAGTTCGAGCAGTTCCTGCTGCTGGCGCACGATGATCTGCTCGCGGCTCGCCTGGAACACCTCGGTGGTATAGAGACCCAGTTCATCGAACAGTGTGCTGATCGACCATGTGAGATCGACCAGCGCAGCGGGTTCGCTCATCAGGTTCTCGCGCAGCACCGCGAAAAGCGGCTGTTTCAACGAGAAGACGAAGCGCGCGGTCTCCGCGGGTGTGAAGCCCTGGCGGGCGCGCTGTGCGGAAAAATCGGCGAGGAAACCGCGGACTTCGGCCCATGCGGGCTGCTGGATTTCAGTGGACGTCGACGCGGCAAAGGCCGGCGCGAGAAGCGAAACGAACCGGGAAAACTGGTTGCGCAACTGCGCTTCGTCAACAAGCCCACGGCGCGCCACCGACGCATAGTGCTGACTCATCCACTCCGACAGCAACCTGGCGTGATTGTCGGAGAAAATTCCAGCCAGTCGCGAGCCGTCGATTGTGTTCATGAGGCAATCCTTTAGTCCTTGTATGGACCATGCATGAGCACCTTTGCGCACCGCAGGGCCCGATCTGATTGACATGCTTCACTGCCGCCGACAATAGCACAGCGGTTCTGCATTGAACATGCGCCAGCGCTTGTGCGGAGTCTTTCCTGCGTGCGTGGGCATGCGCGAAATCGCCGCGCGTGACGAACGAAGTCAAGCGCGGCAGGTTAGCCACGATCGGGGCGGAAACCGGATTGCACGCTCAGGTTCCCGGACGACCGCTAGTGGTTATGTCAGAGTGAACCTGCAACCGGCTAAAGCTGCCAGGACTGTCGATGCGCAAGTAAAGAAAAACGCCTAGTGAAAAATCAGATAGAGCACAAGCAGAACGACAACCGGTACACCAAGGAACCAGCCAAGGATGTAAGGCATGATCTCTCCTCCCTTCTTTACTGTTTTCGGCTTGCTTCCCCGATATCGTGGAGAAAGCCCGTCTCCTACGTTCAGCAAGAAATGTGCCTTTATTGCCTGGTCCCTTGTAGCAAGACGTTCCGGCGCTCATGCGCATGGGAAAACAGGGCTCCCTGGGGTATTTTTCTGGCGCGGGCGCGTCTCTTTTACCTGTTGCCGGCAAGACTTCCACGTGCGCGTCCGGCGCTTACCCGCTTGATGCATGCCTCACACGGCAGGCGCGCGTTACATGGCGTCTTTCGCTTCTTGCCGTGCCGCACAATCCGTTCGATACTGGACCGCGCGTCAAACGACGCGCTGCGTGTGCACATCGTTGAACGCATTTCCCATCTGCCCCTGGAGACGCCCCATGCGAATGGAAACGGCCTTCCTGTTCGACCTCGACGGCACACTGGTCGACAGCGTGTATCAGCATGTCCTTGCGTGGAAAGAAGCACTCGACGCCGAAGGCATCGAACTGTCGGTGTGGCGCATCCATCGCAAGATCGGCATGAGCGGCGGCCTATTCACCAACCAGTTGCTGCGCGAAACCGGCGGCGATATCAGTCAGGAACGTGTCGACCGCCTGCGCCGCACGCATGCGGAAGCGTACAAGCGGCTACGCGCCCAGGTCTGCCCGCTGCCAGGCGCACGCGAACTGCTCGCGACGTTGACGCAGACCGGCACGCGCTGGGCAATCGCCACAAGCGGCCGCATGGAAACAGCGGCCGTCAATCTCGAAGCGCTGGGCGTCGATCCGTCAAAGGAAGTGGTCGTCACGCGCGACGACGTCAAGTACGCGAAACCCGATCCCGATCTGTTCATCGCGGCAGCCGCGCGCTTGGGCGTGCCGGTTGAACAATCCGTCGTGGTCGGCGACAGCATCTGGGACATGCTCGCCGCGCGTCGCTGTCGCGCGCTTGGCGTCGGCCTGCTGTCAGGCGGCTACGGGCTCGATGAGCTCGAACGCTCGGGCGCGTTGCGCGTCTATGAAGATCCGCGCGACCTGCTGCTGCATCTGGATGAAGTTGCCGCGCGTCCGTGAGGGGCATGCACCGCATGCGTCATCTCGTTTCAATGACTTCGTCTCAATAATTTCTTGACAGGACATTCGCCTCCGAAGACACTCATCGACATGCCTATGTTCCTGTGTATCGCAAACGCGATTAATCACCCAATTCACGCCATCAACGGCGGGCTTTGGTCAGGACGCGTGCGCTAGATTCATCGATACACGCAGAATCCCCAGGGCCCCGCCGGAAACGACGGGGCCTTTTCCTTTGTATACGTCCCCGTTGCGCCGGCATTCAGACGGAGACGATGATGGACGAGAGCAGCCAGCAACGGCGCGCTTTAGCGCGTGGCACGGACGATATGCAGGAGCAGCGCCGCTATGTGGTTCAGTTTGCAGTCGCGGCAGGCGAGACGGTGACGTTGAAGATTCGCCGCGATGCGGTCGTGTCTTCGGCTGGCGCACGGCTGTGGGTGACGCGTGCCGGCGACCAGTGGGACTACTGGCTCAAGCCAGGCGAGACCTTGCGTCTGTCGCGCGGCGAGCGCGTGTGGGTGACCGGCGATATCGATGCGCACGCAACGACCGGCGTGCGGCCCGACGCCGATGTGGTGCTGACGATGCATCTCGCCCGGCGCCGGCACATCCGCTGGAAGTGGGCGCGGCAGCCGATGTTCGCGCTCTGGTGACGAAGCACGCGGGGATGTGCCTCAGGAGCGGCATTCGCCAGCGGATTGCACACCGCTTAAATGCGATCCGGCACAGTCTGCCGGGGCGCATTCCAGCCGCGTGCAACCGCGAACGCAACGGTGGCCCGTGCGAGTTCGAGTGTGCTGTCGATCAGTGTGACCGGCGGCGCGGACAGATTGCGCGCGGCCAGCGGAATTTCAGTGCAGGCCATGACGGCTGCACGCACGCCCTGCGCAATCAGGATCGCGAGCGCGGCGGAAAGCTGGACCGTGGCTTCATCGATGTCGTTTGCCTTTGCGGCCCTGACGCTCGCGTCGAGGCGCGCCTGCGCGACTTCGTCCGGGACAACCGGTGTAATTCCGCGAGCGGCGAGCGCTTCCTGATAGAAACCCGCCGCGATCGTGCCGCTTGTGCCCAGGATGGCGACGCGCTGCGCGGGATCCTGAATCGCGTTGACGCAGATTTCGCCGATATGCAGGATCGGCGCGGCGCTGCGCGCCTGCAGTTGCGCATACCAGTAGTGCGCCGAATTACACGGAATCGCGATCACGCCAACGTCATTGCGGTTGAGCAGGTCGATACCCGAGAGCATGGCAGGCAGCGGGTCTTCGCCGCCATCGAGAATCGCGAGCGAACGGTCGGGAATGTGCGGCAGGCTGGCGACCAGCAGCGGCAGATGCTCCTGATCGCCGGCGGCGCGCGTCAGGCGCACGACCTTCTCCATGAAGTCGACCGTCGCAAGCGGGCCCATCCCGCCGAGAACGCCGATGAGTGCCATCCCTGAGTCTCCAGTGACTTCAATGGACGCGGCCCAGATGCAAGGAACCGGGAACAGCCGCGGCATCGCCCGCACAGCAGCGTGACAGGCGTGCGCAGCATAACGCAGAACCGTCGGTTTAACACAGCCGGAGGGCATGGAAGAAGCTGGGGCCAGGCTAAACCATGAGGCGGCGCGGCCCATGAAAAAAGGTCTCGCGAAGAGACCTTTCCAGCGTCCAGCGTGGCCTTGCGGCAGTCTCACATCTGTCGACGCAATTCCGCGGGCGGCAGCTTCATCAGATGCCGGTATTTCGCCACCGTCCGGCGCGCGACGAGCACGCCCTGGTCGGCCAGCATCCGCGCGAGCGTGACGTCCGAAAGCGGATCGTGGGTATTTTCCGCGGCGATCATTTCCTTGAGCAGCGCGCGTACTGCCGCGGCCGAACAGGTCCCGCCGCTTTCCGTGCCGAGTTCGCGCGGGAAGAAGTGCTTGAACTCGAAAATACCGCGCGGCGTCGCCATATATTTGTTACCCGTCGCGCGGGAGATCGTCGATTCATGCAGACCGAGTTCATCGGCGACGTCGCGCAGGACGAGCGGCTTGAGCGCAATCTCGCCGTACTGGAAGAACGCGCGCTGATGGGCCACGATGCACTCGGCGACGCGCTGGATCGTATCGAAGCGCTGCTGCGCATTCCGGATCAGCCAGCGCGCTTCCTGCAACTGCTGCGCGAGCGGCGAGCGGCTCGTGCCGGCCGATTGTGCAAAGAGCTCCGCGTACCGGCGATGAATCCGCGCGCGCGGCATCACGGCCGGATTGATCGACACGACCCACTTGCTGCGAACCTGACGCACGATTACGTCTGGTACGACGTAGTTGTCTTCCGCGTTGCCATAGTAGTTGCCGGGCTTCGGATCGAGCTTGCGCACGAGCGCACACGCGATGCGCAGTTCGTCGGCGCTGCAGCCGGTCTGCTTTTGCAACTCGGCCTGCTCACGGCGCGCGAGCCGCTCAAGATGATGCTCGACGATCTGAATCGCGGCGTCGCGGCCCGGCGTGTCGTTATCCATGCAATCGAGTTGCAGCTTCAGACATTCCGACAGCGAACGTGCACCGACGCCCGGCCGGTCCAGCGATTGCACGAGCCGCAGCGCGACGAGCAGTTCGTGCTCGGTCAGTTCCGGTTCGACATCGAACACGTCGGCAAGATCGGCGAGATCCTGACGCAGATAGCCGTCGTCATCGAGCGACTCGATGATCAGGCGCGCGACTTCGCGATCGCGTTCGTTCAGCGGATAGAGACGCAGCGCATCGTGAAGCTGTTCGTGCAACGAGGGCTGTGAACGTGCCCAGTCGGCGGGATCGCTACCTTCGCTGTCGCCGTTGTAACGCGACGAGCCCCGGCCGAATGAATCGGCGCTGTAGTCGCCGCTGTACTCACCCGCCGGCTCGTCGTGCAATGACGCATCCGCGCTGCCTGACACCGGCGCATCGGCGGCGGTTTCCGCGCCGGCCGATACCGGCTCGCCGGAAGCTTGCGTTGCCTCGCCCGTGCTTTCTGCGGCAAGCGCGACATCTTCCGTTTGCGATGCGTCGTATTCAAGGAACGGATTGGTATCGAGTGCCGTGCGCAACTCCTGCTGGAACTCGAGCGAGGACAGTTGCAGGAGCCTGACCGACTGCTGAAGGCGAGGGGTCAGCGCAAGTGACTGTCGTGTGCGTAGCTCGATTGAAGGCGGCATTGTAGTGCGATCCCTTTTGAAGATTCTGGTTCGAATACCCGAAGCAGATCGCATTCGGGCACTATCGTTGGTCTGAATAGAGCAATCGCCGTACCAGATTTCACAGGGCGCTGTTTTTACAGCGATTTGATCCTCGCGAGCGATGTTTTTCGGGTGTTGTCAGACTCCCTCGCACGCCATTTTTACAAGCGGCCGGAAAAATCCGGGCCGGCGGGCAAGTCTGTTTCAGCACGCATCCTGCCCGGTTCATTTCATGTCGCACCCCCGTCCAGTCGCGCCTGTAGCCCGACACGCCGCGGGATGACGCGGTGTGGCACACGGCTTGCGCTTCCCTGATGGTGGACGGATGCCAGCAGCGCATTCGATGTCGACCACGGGGCTGACGGAACCGTCATGCGGCCACTCTCCCCAGGCGTGTCATCAACGGCAATGGCCGCGATCGACCGCACAGGCAACAAGACCGCAGCACTCTTCAACCACCCGAAAGGAGAAATCCATGAAAACGATCCAGTTCCTCAAGACCGCAGGCAGCGTCGCCTGTATCGCATTTGCCCTGAACGCGAATGCACAGTCGACTGCGTCGGCACCGGCCGGCGTGTCGGAATCGATGGGAGCCCACGTCGATGACACGACGATCACCACCAAGGTCAAGGCGGATCTGCTCGCGAGCAAGAACGTCAAGTCGACCCACATCCATGTGAAGACGCAAAAGAGCGTCGTGTGGCTGACGGGAACGGTGCCCTCGGCAGCAGACAAGACCGCCGCTGAAGATGTCGTGAATCAGGTCGACGGCGTCAAGGGCGTCAAGAACCATCTGAAGGTCGCGGCCGAATAAGCCGCGTCGAGGTTCGGCCGAAGAAGCCGTCCGCGAAAAATCGCGGACGGCTTCTTGCGTTTACGGCAAGGCGTTTTCGTCAATGCATGAAGGGCATGCGCATGCAACACGCACCCGCACAAATTAAATCGGGCAGCAGGAAAGCTCCCGCTACCCGACATCCTTCGCCCCCGTTTAGTCCGCTTCACTTCAAGTGGCTACTTGCGCGCCGCATACTGATCGCGCAGATCGCGGATACGATCGTGATTTTGCACTACACCCTGATATTGCCGCTCCACGATTGCGCGAACATCAGCCGGCAGATCTTTTTCGAGGGCGTCGTGGTAAGACTTCTTCGCGGCGTCCTCGCCCTTTTCGCAATCGGCCAGAATCTGATGATCGCCACGGCTGCTTACCGCCGACTTCAGATCGACCCAGCCCCGATGCAGCGCACCTGTCACCGAACCGCCAGTATCCGGCTTGCCGCCGAGCTGCTGGATCGTGTCCTGCAATTCGCGTGCGCCGCGTGCGCAGTCATCGGCGCGACTGGCGAACAGCGATTTCAGCTGCGAATCGTGGGCGTCTTCCGCAGCCTTGCGAAAGCCCTTCTCGCCGTCCTTCGAAGTCTCGACCAGATCATTCAGTTCGGAAACAACGTTCGTAGCCATGTAACGCTCCTTAAGTCTGGTTGAAAACAGTTGCCGCGATGTACTTGCGGTCACTTATGGAGACGCATGTGGCGTACCCGCCCGGCGACCGGCGCGGAACGTCATCCAGCCGCGTAAAAGTTGCCGGACGAGCCGGCGCTCAGGCCGCGTCCATGTCTTCCTGTAACGCGAAAACCCACGTAAACAGGGCGTTTTCCGCCATTCATCCGTGAATCAGCCGGATGGCGCGGTGTTTGCTTAATCCAACGTATCCGCATGTTCCGTCCTGCATCGACGACGGAACATCAACCGATAAAAACAACGGCATGCAGGATCGACAGGTCAGGGAGAAAAACATGAGAAGCAAACGTGCGGCGTTTCTGGTGTTCACCGCGCTCGTGACGTCAGCGGCTGTCATGGAGCTTCGGCTCAATACATTCGACACCGCCCCGCAACCCGCCACGCAGGCGATGAGCTGTAACGCAATCCAGCAATCGGGCATTGTGCCCGCTGCGTGCGAGTCGACGCAGAACGAACAGCGCGTGGAAGGGACTACGCCGCAACCGCGTCGCGGGTCGGCGCTCTGGGTCTAGACGGATCGAGACAGGAACGTGTGTGACTATCGATGAAAGCGCCTGAAAAACGGCCTGGAAAATTTCCAGGCCGTTTCTTTTCTGACGCCTTTACGCTTAAGCATCGAAGCGGCTAGATCCATGCTCACGCGCCCCGCTCGTTCAACTCGCTGACCGGTGTTGGCGTCCTTGTCGGATCGAAGTCGGCCCAACGGCCCTGCTGCCAGCGGCCTGTCGCGCGTTCGATCGTACTGCCGCCGCATTCGCGCAGTACGCGCGCCGCCTGCAGTTGCGTATCCGGCGATACGTGCACCGCCAGCAGCACGCCGGAATCGCGTTCTTCGTGATGCGACTGGTGGCCGTGCCTGTCGCCTTCCCGTGTATGCGACATGGCGCCAATGAGCGAACCGATATACGCTCCCACGCCCGCTGCAATCACGGAGACAAGCAGCGGCGCATGAAACACCGCGAAAAGCCCGGCTCCGACAATCGCACCGACGACGGCCCCGATCATTACACCCTTGCTTGCGCCCTTCGGCGCATCGCGCGCGCCCGGATCATCGTCCTGATCGCCGCCAATCGGATAGCGCGCATGCTGCCCGCGCGGGTTCACGAAAAACAGCGTGACGTCCTCCTCGACGAAGCCGTTCGCGAAGAGCCGTTGCGCGGCCGCCTCGGCGGCCGGAAAAGTCGTAAAACGTCCTGCGACAATGAGTGACATGACGCCTCCTTTCATCTTTGCAGATGGTGTGCGCAGTTGCCGTCGCGGGTTCACACAGGGTGCTATGCCTTCAGCCCGCGATCCGGCTCCATTCCCTCGACCCGGAAAAGCCCGCTGTGCAAAACGACGCTTTCGCCGCCGTTCTGATCGAGCGCCTCGGCGCACACGGAACGGATCCGCGCGCGTCCGCGCTGGAATGCCTTCAAAAGCGAGTCTTCCAGAGGAGAGTCTGCGCCAAAATGGTCTTCAAGTGCTTCCGCCGTGATAACGCACGCAACGGGTTGCCCGTCGACGGCCGCGGTAAAGCGCACCGCGAGGTTTGCACCGTCGAAGACCGGCGGATCATCGGAAAAAGTGATGGTCATGTTCGCGTCCTCCCAGGCGGCCCTCGACAAAATCACACTCATGATGTGCTCTTCTTCGCATTGCCCAGTTGCTGCGCCATCGCAAGATGGTGCTGGATCACCGGCAGCGCCTTCGTGGCAGCCGCCTTCAATTGCGGATCGGCGCCGCTTTCGCTTTCCTTCCGGAACAGTTCGACCGCCTTCTGATGGCCGCCCACGGCCACGTCGGCGATATAGGCCTGATCGAAACCGGCTCCCTTGAGCCTCTGCAACTTCCCTATGACTGCCGAATCCGCCGAAGGTGGCGATTTCAGGCCTTTTTTCTCGGCAACGATGTCAAGGTTCCGGGCCAGTTTCGTGTGATCGACGATCATCTGCGAAGCGAATTTCCTGACCTGCGGGTCGTTCGAATTTTTCAACGCCAGCTTGCTGGCGGCGATTTCCGTGGCACCGGCCTGCGAAGCGTCCTGCACGAACTGCTGATCGGCCGCCGATAATTTCGTCTGTGCCGCCGCCGGTTCGCTCGTCTGCGCGTGAACGACGCCAGCAGGCATCGTCATCGCGATCCCGGTTGCCGCCACCATCGCGCGCATTGAATGCTGGAATGTCATGCGATTTCTCCTGTTCCAGATCGTTCCGTCACGCTGCCGTGCGCCGGCTTGACTGCGCAATCCGCGTTTTGTCGAATGCCGGCTGATCGTCCTGCAGCCTCAGCACGGAACCCGCAAAAGGTGTGCCCGGCAAGTAAAAGCGCGTGGATACGCTTTGCGGCGACGCATCACGTCCAGCGCTTGCAACTTGTGCGCATGGCAATGCAATTGTTGCGATGCTCCTGAGAGCACGTTCAGGCCGGCGCAATGTCCTCACAGGTATGGGGAAATTCAATCGATGCGTGTCGAAAGTGTTTGATGGGTACATCCCTTGCTGAACATTGATGCGGCCATGGCGCCGTTCGACCGGGGTTCCGCCTCGCGATCCAATCTTTGCTTTTCAGGGAGACGCTTCATGAATACGCGCAATCAGCCCGGCACCGGCGCCGGAGCACGCATCGTCGGCAGTGGACGCAAAACCGCGGACGGCCCGGGCCCCGACGTAATGGCCGCCGGTACGCTCGACGGCAACACCGTGCTCAGCGCCGATGGCGACGACGTCGGCAAGATCAAGGACATCATGCTCGACGTGCAGGGAGGACGCATTGCTTATGCCGTACTGTCGAGCGGCGGCTTTCTCGGCGTCGGCGACAAGCTGCTGGCGATTCCATGGAATGCACTGACGCTCGATACCGACCGCAAATGCTTCGTGCTGAATCTCACATCCGGGCAGGTCAGGAATGCGCCGGGCTTCGACAAGGACCACTGGCCCGCGATGGCGGACCGCACGTGGGCCACGAGCGTTCACCAGTACTATGGCCGCGCGCCATACTGGAGCGATGAACGCGGCGCTAGCGGCGACCCCGGTGCGCGCGACGATGTGGGTGTGGGCGACATTCCGGCCGGCTCGTCAAACGCGCCGGAAGCGGGTGGCGTGAAGCTTTGATCGTCAAACTACGACGAGGCATTCCATGGTCACCAGAAAGAAAGGGCATCCGGCAAAACGCAGCCGCTCGGGCCGTCCACCGAGGCAACGCCATGCGCAGGCCCACGCCGCGCATCGTGCGAAGCAAGCTGCGTCGCACAGGAATGGCAAGGTCGGCAAACGCTGGTCGCATCACGTCATGGAAACCAGTGACGCCATGGATATCGAGCACGATATCTTCAGGTCCGGCAGCGCGCAGGAGATTGCCGACTCGCTAAAACGCTCGTCTACACGTAGCAAACGACGCAAAGGCACACCGTTCCAGTCGGCGATGTCGATGCTGAATTTCTATATCAACCGCGCAGGGCGTAATCTGCCGAAATCGCGTCGCGCAACGCTTCAGACGGCAAAGCGCAAACTACGCGAGGCATTTGGCCGCGCGCCCTGACTGCATCGCGCGCGATGCACGCGATACGGCGATCCATACCGCCAGGCCCGCACCAGGCAAAACCGCACGGCAGCGTTGTCAGGCTGCCTCACCGGATACCTCATGCACGAAACGATCTGGTTTCTTGTCGTCGGCGGTGTGTTCGCCTTCATGGGCATCGCGGCAGCCACGTTCGAGCGTCTGCCGTGCAGCGCCGCGATGTTCTATCTCGCGATCGGCCTCGGGCTCGGGCCGCCCGGGATCGGCCTGCTGCATCTGGACGTGATCGTCGATGCCGGCGTGCTGCGCATCATCACCGAAGTCGCGCTGCTGGTTTCACTGTTCGCGATCGGCCTGCGTCTGCGCGTTCCGCTTTTCGACGCGTTGTGGGCCATACCGCTGCGGCTCGGCTTCGTCGCCATGCTCGTGACGGTGCCGCTCCTGACGCTATTCGGCGTCCACGCACTGCATCTCGGCTGGGGACCGGCGCTGCTGCTCGCGGCGATTCTCGCGCCAACCGATCCGGTTCTCGCCCACGACGTGCAGGTCCAGGACTCGGCCGACGTCGATCTCATGCGTTTTTCGCTCTCGGGCGAAGGCGGCCTCAACGACGGCATCGCGTTGCCGTTCGCGCTGCTCGGCCTTGCGTTATGCGCCAACCACAACGCGAATTTCGCCGACGTGTTCACGTGGACGTTCATCGGCAGCACACTTTGGGGTATCTTCGGCGCGATCGCGACGGGCGGCGTGCTGGGCTGGGTAACCACTCACGGCGTGACGTGGTTAAGAACGCGTCACGCGCAGGCCCTCGGCCTCGAAGCCTTTTTCGCGCTCGGGCTGATCGAGCTGTCGTACGGCATCGCGCAACTGGCACATACGTTCGGCTTTCTCGCCGTTTTTGCAGCGGGCGTCTCGATGCGTCGCGTCGAGCATCGAGCGAGCGGCGGACAATCGCCACGGGAAACCATCGGCGCCGTCGAGGCGGGCGATGTCACCGCGACCGCCGCCGATCCGCAGAAGGCCCATGCGTTTATGGCGGAATCCGTGCTCGGCTTCACGATCGAGCTGGAACGTATCGCCGAACTCGCGATGATGCTGATCATCGGCAACGTCCTCGCGACGCTGCATGGGCCGCTTTTCACGTGGCAGAGCGCCGCGCTGATCGCGGCGCTCTTCCTGGTCGTGCGGCCGCTGGCGGTCGAAGTGTCGCTGGTGGGATCGGGCGCATCCCACCCGCAGCGACGATTGATGAGCTGGTTCGGCATTCGCGGCATCGGCTCGTTCTATTACCTGACCCTGGCGCTGCAGGAAGGTCGCGCGAACGACGTGGTGCCGCTCATACCGTTCGCGCTGGCTGTCGTGACGGCGTCGGTGGTCGTGCACGGCATGTCGGCCACGCCGCTGATGAGCTGGTATCGCCGTGCGCCGCGCCCCCCCCGCGAGCCGCCGCCCCAACCCGCCCCGCACGCCCCAGATTTTTTTT
>NZ_CAJQYY010000028.1 GCF_907164575.1 Paraburkholderia gardini | reverse complement strand
TGCAACAAGGCCGGATATAGAGCCGCAACCCATCCTGTCTGTCCGAACACACGAAAACTGTTGCAAACGGGACGCGTTCATATAGAGACAATGACGCAGGCCAGCCCCGCTGGAGAAGCGGAACACACGCCGGACTACTCGGCATTCGAAGGCACCCGGCCCGTCGCGGACAAACAGCGCTTCGACGCGGACCAGCTCGGCGCGTGGCTGGCCCAACACGTCGAAGGCTTCGCCGGGTCGTTGACCGTCGAACAGTTCGCAGGCGGCCAGTCGAATCCGACGTTCAAACTCGTCACGCCTTCGCGCTCGTATGTGATGCGCGCGAAGCCTGGCCCCGCTGCGAAACTCCTGCCGTCGGCGCACGCCGTGGAACGCGAATATCGCGTGATGCACGCGCTTCGCCATACCGACGTACCGGTCGCGAAAATGCTCGCGCTCTGCGAAGACGAAAGCGTGATTGGGCGCGCTTTCTATGTGATGGAGTTCGTTCAGGGACGCGTGCTGTGGGACCAGTCGCTGCCCGGCATGACGACCGGTGAACGCGGTGCGATCTACGACGAGATGAATCGCGTGATCGCAGCGCTGCATAGCGTCGATCCAGCGACCGTCGGGCTTGCGGACTATGGCAAACCGGGCAACTACTTCGCGCGACAGATCGGTCGCTGGAGCAAGCAGTATGTGGCGTCCGAAACGGAACCGATCGAAGCGATGAACCGCCTCATCGAATGGCTGCCGCAGCACATGCCGGCCGATACCGGCGAGCGTGCTTCGGTCGTGCATGGCGACTACCGTCTCGACAACCTGATTTTCCATCCGCACGAGCCGCGTGTGCTTGCCGTGCTCGACTGGGAACTGTCGACGCTCGGCGATCCGCTTGCCGACTTCGCGTATCACTGCATGGCGTGGCACGTCGATCCCACGCAGTTTCGCGGCATTGCCGGCCTCGACTGGGCGGCACTCGGCATTCCGGACGAAGCGCATTACGTCGAACGTTATTGCGCGCGCACTGGCTTCCAGATCGAAGGCGACTGGAATTTCTATCTGGCGTACAACATGTTCCGCATCGCGGCGATCCTGCAGGGGATCATGAAACGCGTCGTCGACGGCACCGCTGCGAGTGCGCAGGCTATCGATGCCGGCCGTCGCGCGAAGCCGATGGCGGAACTCGCGTGGCGTTACGCGCAGAAAGTGCGCTAGTCACAGCCCGACAATTGCTCATCGTTACCCGCGAGGTTTTACATGAATTTCGATTACACCCCGAAGGTGCAGGCACTGCGCGAGAAATTGCTCGCTTTCTTCGACGAGCACATCTATCCGAACGAGCGCGCATTCGCCGAAGAGATTGCACGGAATCGCCAGAACGGCAACGCATGGATTCCGACTGAGCTGATCGAGCGTCTCAAGCAGGAAGCGCGCGACGCCGGGCTGTGGAACCTGTTCCTGCCGGACTCCGCGCGCGGCGCGGGCCTCACGAATCTCGAATACGCGCCGCTGTGCGAGATCATGGGCCGGGTGCCCTGGGCGCCTGAAGTGTTCAACTGCAACGCGCCCGACACCGGCAACATGGAAACGATCGAGCGCTACGGCAGTGATGAAAACAAACGTGAATGGCTCGAACCGCTGCTGCAGGGCCATATTCGCTCGGCGTTCCTGATGACGGAACCGGCCGTGGCGTCGTCGGATGCAACGAATATCCAGACGAGCATCGTGCGCGACGGTGACGATTATGTGATCAACGGCCGCAAGTGGTGGTCGTCGGGCGCGGGCGACCCGCGCTGCAAGGTGTACATCGTGATGGGCAAGACCGATCCCGAAGCGCCGCGCCATCAGCAACAGTCGATGATCCTCGTGCCCGCCGACGCAACCGGCGTCACCGTGCATCGTCCGCTGACGGTGTTCGGTTACGACGACGCGCCGCACGGCCACATGGAAATCACGCTGGAAAACGTGCGCGTGCCGGCGTCGAACCTGCTGCTGGGCGAAGGCCGCGGTTTCGAGATCGCGCAGGGCCGTCTCGGGCCGGGACGCATTCACCACTGCATGCGTCTGATCGGCCTCGCCGAGCGCGCGCTCGAACTGATGTCGAAGCGTTCGCTGCAGCGGGTCGCGTTCGGCAAGCCGGTCGCCGCGCAAGGCGTGACGCTGGAGCGTATCGCCGAAGCGCGCTGCCTGATCGAACAGGCGCGCCTGCTCACGCTGAAGACGGCGTACATGATGGACACCGTCGGCAACAAGGGCGCACGCGGCGAAATCGCGATGATCAAGGTCGTCGCGCCGAACATGGCATGTCAGGTCATCGACTGGGCCATGCAGGCGCACGGCGCGGCCGGCATGAGCGACGATTTTCCGCTCGCGTATGCGTACACGTCGGCACGCACGCTGCGCTTCGCGGACGGTCCCGATGAGGTGCACCGCAACGCGATCGCGAAACTCGAACTGTCGCGCTATGCGGAAGCGTCGCCATCGCCCGCGGCGACACAACGCGCGCAATGACAGCGCTATAACGGCGCGTTTTACACGATGCGGTGGCGTGGTGCACGCTGGGTCACGCCCTGCATCAAGATTCGATCTGTGCTCTAATTTTCGTCTGCCTCAATGCATCGACGTCGCATCGCGCGGCGCCTCACTCACGAAAACCAGGAGTCACGATGATCGACGTCTATAGCTGGGCGACCCCGAACGGCCACAAAATCCACATCATGCTCGAGGAAACCGGGCTCGAATACACGGCGCACGCCATCAATATTGGCGCCGGCGACCAGTTCACGCCCGAATTTCTTTCGATCAGCCCGAACAACAAGATCCCGGCGATCGTCGATCCCGACGGCCCGAAGTCCGCTGACGGCAAACCGTTCTCGCTGTTCGAATCCGGCGCGATCCTGATTTATCTCGCGGAAAAAACCGGCAAGTTCCTGCCGGCCGATCCGGCGAGACGCTATGCGACGCTGCAATGGCTGATGTTCCAGATGGGCGGCGTCGGCCCGATGCTCGGCCAGACGCATCACTTCCGCGTGTACGCGCCGCAGCCGATCGAGTACGCGATCAACCGCTACACGAACGAGACGCGGCGTCTGTACGGCGTGATGGATACGCAACTCGGCAAGACCGCGTATCTCGCGGGCAACGACTATACGATCGCGGATATCGCATCGTTCCCGTGGACGCGCTCGTGGAAAAACCAGGGCATCGAGCTCGACGACTTCCCGAACGTGAAGCGCTGGCACGAAGCGATCGCCGCGCGTCCGGCGGTGATCCGCGGCGTGGAAGTGCTGGCGTCCGCGCGCAAGGAGCTGACCGACGACAAGGCGCGCGAAATCCTGTTCGGCGCGACGCAATACGCGAAGCATTGAACTGAGCGCGTCGCGCAATAAAAAACGCGGTTGCCTGTGAAGGCAACCGCGTTTTCCTTTCTACTGTGTTGAACCCGATGTCGATGCTAGAAATAATGCCGGGTGATGAACTCGGCGACACAAACCGGCCGCTCACTCCCCTGCTTTTCCAGCGTCACGTTCCAGACAACCTGCACGCCGTTGTCGTCGACGTCAGTCACGTCAGCCACCACGAACTTCGCACGCACGTTCGACCCGACCAGCACCGGCGACGTGAAGCGCACCCGGTTTAGACCGTAGTTGACGCCCATGCGCTGCTTCAACGAAACGGTCTTCTCGAGCAGCGCCGGAATCAGCGACAGCGTCATGAATCCATGCGCAATCGGTCCACCAAATGGCGACTCACGTTTTGCCCGTTCAGGATCGACGTGAATCCATTGATGATCGCCGGTGGCCGCCGCGAAACGGTCCACGCTCGCCTGATCGATCCCGGCCCAGGCGCTTATCAGCGCACCTGAACTCGTAAGTGCGCGTAGTGCATGCGCATCGGCTACCTCAATGTCGCCCGGCGTCATACTGCGTCACCCGGATTGCGCAAGCCGAAGAGCCCTTTCGAGCGCACCGTGATCACTGTTTCGCCGTGCTGGTTGATGCCTTCCCACTGCGTCGACACGATGCCGCGATCGGGTTTGCTCGCGGACACGCGCCGGTCGAGCACGGTGTTCAGCATACGGATCGTATCGCCCACACGCACGGGCTTGATCCAGCGAATGTCATCGATGCCGGGTGAGCCCATCGACGTCGAACCCGCAAACGCGTTGCGCACGAGCAGGCCCATCATCACCGAGCACGTATGCCAGCCGCTTGCGATCAGCGTGCCGTACGGCGAGGCCGCCGCACCTTCATCGCTGATGTGAAACGGTTGCGGATCGAACTGTTCGGCGAACCGGATGATCTCTTCCCGCGTAAACGTGTGTTCACCGATTTCGAAGGTCTTGCCGACCTCCATGTCCTCGAAGCTCAAACCCATGTTCACACCTCCTTCATCTGGATCGACAGATCATACTTCGGCGACGGCAAACCCTGGCAGGGCGGCAAAACGTTCGAGATGGTGATCGACGTCGCCCAGCGTGGTTTCGATGATCGCGAGGCGCTTGAACAGATGCGCCGCCGCGACTTCGTTGGTCACGCCCATGCCGCCGTGCAACTGAACCGCCTGCTGGCCGACAAAGCGCGCGGCCTGCCCGACGCGAACCTTCGCGGCCGACACGGCACGGCGACGCTCGTCGGCATCTTCACTCGCGTAGCGGACGGCGGCCAGATACGACACCGAGCGCGCCTGTTCCGCGTGAATCAGCATCTCGACCATCCGATGCTGCAACGACTGGAAACGCGCGATCGGCACGCCGAACTGCTGACGCTGCTTCGTATATTCGGCGGTGGCGTGATTCAGCGCATCGAGCGCGCCGACGGCTTCCGCGCAGAGCAGCACGATGCCGTAATCGGCGATGCGTTCGAGCGTCGCGGCGCCCGCGTGTGCGCCGGCAAGGCGACGCGCCGGCGTCGCTTCGAACGACAGTGTCGCGGCACGCTGGCCGTCGATCGTGCGGTAGTCGGTAACCTGGGCGTTCCGTGCCTTGCGCTCGATCACGAACAGCGCGATCTCGCCGTCCAGACGTGCGGGCACGATCCAGTAATCCGCCTGCGCGCCGTGCTGCACGACGGATTTCCTGCCCGTCAACACGTAGCCTTCACCCTGTTTCGTCGCGGTCGTTTCCACCGCGAAAATGTCGTAGCGTGCGGCCGGTTCATGAAACGCCACGGCAAGCCTGATCTCGCCCGCTGCGGCGCGTTCGAGCAGGTGCGTATCGTCGCCCTCGCCCGTGCCCGCCAGACGCAGCGCCTCGATACCCACCGCCGTCGCCCAGTATGGCTCGATCACAAGCGCGCGCCCGAGTTCCTGCATCACCACGAGCATGTCGACCGGACTGCCGTTGAAGCCGCCTCGCGCTTCAGGCACCGGTAATGCCGTGAGACCGAGTTCGGTGAACGCGGACCAGTGTGTGTCCGATACGCCCGCTTCGGTGCGCACGATCGCCTGGCGTGCCTCGAAGCCGTAGTTCTTGTCGAGATAGCGGCGCAGCGCGTCGGCGAATTGCTGTTGTTCGTCGTTAAAAGTGAAGTCCATTGCGCTGCTCCTCAAAGGCCCAGAATCATCTGCGCGATGATGTTCTTTTGAATCTCGTTCGAACCGCCGTAGATCGACGTCTTACGGAAATTGAAGTAATACGCCGCAAGCGGCGCCGCATCGTCATCACCAGCCACGCTATGTGCGCGCTCGCCTTCGAGGAACGGTACGTCGAACGGCGCCGCCATCGGACCGACCGCTTCGAACATCAACTCGGTCAACGCCTGCTGCACCTCGGTGCCCTTGATCTTCAGCATCGACGCTTCCGGCCCCGGACCGCGTCCGCCCGTCTCAGCGCTCACGACGCGCTGCACCGTGATTTCAAGCGCCATCATTTCGATTTCCAGATTCGCGACCTTCGCCGAGAAAACCGGATCGTGCAGCAACGGCTTGCCGTTCTTCTTCTGGTTCAGCGCGAGGCGCTTCAGGAAAACGAGTTCGCGCTTCGACTGGCCGACGCGTGCGATACCGGTGCGCTCGTGACCGAGCAGATATTTCGCATACGTCCAGCCGCGATTCTCTTCGCCGACGAGATTCTCGACCGGCACTTTCACATCTTCGAAGAAGACTTCGTTGACTTCGTGATCTTCATCGAGCGTGATGATCGGACGCACGGTAATGCCCGGTGTCTTCATGTCGATCAGGATGAACGAGATGCCTTCCTGCTTCTTCGCGCCGCTGTCGGTGCGCACGAGGCAGAACATCATGTCGGCGTGCTGGCCGAGGGTGGTCCACGTTTTCTGGCCGTTGACGATGTAGTGATCGCCGACGCGCTCGGCGCGCGTGCGCAGCGACGCCAGATCGGAGCCGGAGCCCGGTTCCGAATAACCCTGACACCACCAGTCGGTGCCGTCGAGAATACGCGGCAGGTAGTGGCGTTTTTGCGCCTCATTGCCGTATTTCATCAACACGGGCGCCACCATCGATACGCCGAACGGCAGCACCGAAGGTGCGCCGATGCGCGCGCATTCTTCGTCCCAGATGTGGCGTTGCGTCGGATTCCAGCCCGGACCGCCGAATTCGGTTGGCCACGCGATCACCGACCAGCCGCGCTTGCCGAGCAGCTTGTGCCAGCTTGCGAGGTCCTCGCGGTTCAGACGCTTGTGGTTGAGTACCTTGTAGCGCAGCTCGTGAGGCAAATTGGCCTCGAGCCACGAACGGATGTCGGCGCGGAATGCGTCGTCAGCTTGGGAGTAATCCAGATTCATGCGCTATGTCTCCTGGCCGCGGCTAGACCACCGCCGCCAGGAAGCCACCGCGCTTATTGCAGCGGTTCTTTCAGTGCGGCCGGGACCGGCAGCGGCATCACGTCGATGCCTTCCTCGACCAAGGCTTTCGCATCTTCGGGTGTCGTGAGGCCCCGAATACTGCGTGCCGGCGCTTCGTTGTAGTGAATGCGCCGTGCTTCCTCGGCGAAGCGGTCGCCCACGTTCTCGGTCTTTTCCAGTACCTCGCGCAGTGCACGCATGGCGTGCGCCTGCCATTCAACCGCGTTCGCCGGCGCAGACGCCGCCGTCGCACCGGACAGGTTGAGCCGCGGTGCGGACGGCAAACGGCTCACTTCGGTCACACCGCAAACTGGACATTCGACCAGCTTGCGGGACAACTGCGACTCAAAATCATCGGCGGAAGCGAACCAGCCTTCGAACCGATGGCCGTGCAGACACGTTAAATCGAGGACCTTCATGTGGAATCAGGGCTTGCAACCAGTTTATCGCAAAATGGAAATTTGTGAACGATCGTTCGCAAATTTTTTTGGCTTTTCATTGAGAGCGGGATAAGCGCCCTCCATCGACAGCGTGGGGCGATTCTAGCGCTTTGCGGCGAATGCCGCCGAAGCAGCCCAAAATACCCGAATCACCTGAAAATCGCCGCCGGAAAAGATAACGGCGGCCTTGCGGGCCGCCGTTGCAGGTTCGACAACTTGCATTCATCGATGCTACGTCATGCGCCGTCGCCCCACGGTGGCGACCCTGTTGCCTCAGTCACGCTCCGGCGCTGCTGTCGGCCATGTGCCCGACAGGATCTTTTCGAGCCAGAACGTGCCGATGATCGTCTTCACGTCGGTGATCTTCCCCGTGCGCACCCACTCGGACACTTCCGGCACGGTTGCCGTGAAGAGTTCGAGGAATTCGCCGTCGTCGAGCTTGCGCTCGCCTGCCGTCAGGCCGCGCGCGAGGTAGATGTCGATGAATTCCGTCGAGTATGAAATGATCGGGTGGATGCGCGTGATGTAGACGTACTCGCTTGCCGTATAGCCGGTCTCTTCAGCCAGTTCACGTTTCGCGCAGGCGAGCGCGCCTTCGTCCGGATCCAGCTTGCCCGCGGGATACTCGTACATCACCTTGCCGATCGGGTAGCGATACTGGCTTTCGAGCAGCACGCGACCGTCGTCGAAGAGCGGAATCACCATCACCGCGCCCGGGTGCTTCACGTACTCGCGGGTTGCGTGCTTGCCGTCGGGCAATTCGACCGTATCGCACTTGAGCGTCAGAAACGGCCCCTCGTGCAGGGTCGTGCTCTCCAGACACTTTTCGGTGAGCGTTGCGTCGTGGTTCGGGAGTTCGGCCATGTGCGACCTCAGAAAAGCATGGAGCGCCGACGGCTTGTGCCGTCAGCGGCGTTTGACGAGATACTGCCAGGTGAAACCGGGGAAAGCGAACACGACAAAAAGACTGAACGTGATCGCATAGAACTGCCAGCCCTGCTCGAAGCGGTTACCGGCGCGCGCTTCGAGCATGAAGCCAAGCGTGCCGATCGCGAAATACAGCACGATCATTTCGGCGATCCGCAACCAGACGCTCTTCTTCGCCGCCTTCAACTTCACCGGGACGACCGCGAAGAGCCGCTGGTTCAGGAACGGCAGGTTGGCGCCCACGAGCGCCAGCAACACGATAAACCAGCCCGCTGCCGACATTACAGCGGCAGCGTGTGCTGGATAGCCTGCAGGCAGACCGTCATCAGCGGACCCGGCACGATGCCGAGCACAAGCAGGGCCACGCCGTTCAGCGCGAGCAGCGTACGCGAGCAGGCGTCGGCGGTAATCGGCGCGGTGTCCTGCGGTGCATCGAAGTACATCAGCTTGACGACACGCAGGTAGTAGAACGCGCCGAACAGCGACGTCACCACGGCAAGCACCGTGAGCCACGTCAGGCCGGCGTTCATCGTCGCCTCGAGCACGGCGAGCTTCGCGTAGAAGCCGACCGTCGGCGGGATGCCGGCGAGCGAGAACATCATCACCATCATCACGAACGCGAAGATCGGACTGCGCTGGTTAAGACCCTTGAAGTCGTCGAGCGTTTCGGCCTCGAAATCACGACGTGCGAGCAGCATCACAACGCCGAACGTGCCGAGCGTCGTCACGAGGTAGATGATGCTGTAGAACATCGCTGAACCGTACGCACCGGCCGCTCCACCCGCCTTGCCGTCGACCACGCCCGACAGCAGGCCGAGCAGCACGAAGCCCATGTTCGCGATCGCCGAGTACGCCAGCATCCGCTTGATGTTGCGCTGGACGATACCCGTGATGTTGCCGACGATCATCGACAGCGCCGCGAGAATCACGAGCATTTCCTGCCAGTCGACCGCGAGCGGCAGCAGGCCCATCACGAGAAAGCGCAGACCCCATGCGAACGCCGCGACCTTCGGACCGCCGCCGGTCAGCAACGTCATGGCCGTCGGCGCGCCTTGATAGACGTCCGGCACCCACATGTGGAACGGCACTGCACCCATCTTGAACGCGATGCCAGCGACGATGAAGATCACGCCGAACAGCAGCACGACATCGTTGATGTGACCCGAAGCCACCGCCTTCAGCACTTCACCGAGTTCGAGCGAACCGGTCGCGCCGTACAGCATCGAGATGCCGTAGAGCAGGAAACCCGATGCAAGCGCACCCAGCACGTAGTACTTCATCGCCGATTCGTTCGACTGCGCAGCGTCACGACGCAGCGCGATCACGGCATACAGCGACAGCGACATCAATTCCAGACCGAGATACAGCGTCAGGAAGTTGTTGCCCGAAATCATCACGAGCTGGCCGAGCAGCGAAAACATGCCAAGCAGGAAGAAGTCGCCGCGGAACAGGTCGCGGTCTTCGAGATACTTGCGCGAATAGACAATCGTCACCGCGTAACCCAGCGACACCACCGCCTTCATCGCGCTGGCGAACGGATCCACCACGTACATGCGCGAGAAGAAGTAATGCGGCGTCGGGTCGAACGCGTTGATCGCGAACCAGACACCCGCGATCACCGAAGAGACGACCGCGATGTAATACGTCGTGCGACGGCCAGTCACGCCGACGAACGTGTCGTTGAGCCACGCGACGACGACTGCGAACATCAGCAGCGCATCGGGCAACAGAGCATTCATAGGGGCGTTTTGCATGATCTTTAGATTCCTCCGCTCTGTATTACTGTGACAACGGCAGCTTGGACTGCGCGACGTGGGAGAGGAGGTTGTCCACGGATACGTGCATCACATCGGTGAAAGGCTTCGGATACAGGCCCATGAACAGCGTCAGGACCGCAAGCACGACCAGCATGAAGAACTCACGGCGGTTGACGTCGAGCAGGCCCTTCACGTGGTCGTTCGCCACGGCGCCGAAGTACACGCGCTTGTACATCCACAGCGTGTAGGCCGCGCCGAGAATCAGCGTGACCGCGGCGCCAAGACCAATCCAGAAATTGAACTGGACAGCAGCCAGGATCACCATGAATTCACCGACGAAACCCGACGTGCCCGGCAGGCCGCAATTCGCCATCGAGAACAGCATCACGAGTGCCGCGAACTTCGGCATCGTGTTCACGACGCCGCCGTAGTCGGCGATCTGACGCGAGTGCATGCGGTCATACAGCACGCCGATACACAGGAACATCGCGCCCGACACGAAGCCGTGCGAGATCATCTGGACGATTGCGCCTTCCACACCGAGCTGGTTGAAGATGAAAAAGCCGAGCGTCACGAAGCCCATGTGCGCGATCGACGAGTACGCGACCAGCTTCTTCATGTCCGCCTGCACCATCGCGACGAAACCGATGTAGATCACCGCGATCAGCGACAGCGTGATCACAGCCGGCGCGAGGAAGTGGCTCGCGTCCGGTGTGATCGGCAGCGAGAAGCGCAGGAAACCGTATGCACCGAGCTTCAGCATGATCGCGGCCAGCACGACCGAGCCGCCCGTCGGCGCTTCCACGTGGGCGTCAGGCAGCCACGTGTGAACCGGCCACATCGGCACCTTCACGGCGAACGCCAGGAAGAACGCGATAAATATCAATATCTGCGGCGTCATGCCGATCTGCGCGTTTTGCCACGTGGCGAGATCGAACGTGCCCGTCTGCGTGTACAGGTACAGCAGCGCGACCAGCATCAGCAGCGAGCCCATCAGCGTGTACAGGAAGAACTTGAACGCCGCGTACACGCGGTTCGCCCCGCCCCACACGCCGATGATGATGTACATCGGAATCAGCGTCGCTTCGAAGAACACGTAGAACAGCATGCCGTCCGCGGCGCTGAACACGCCGACCATGATGCCGGACAGGATCAGGAACGAAGCCAGATACTGCGACACGTTCTTCGTGATCACTTCCCATGCGCTGATCACGACGATCACCGTGATCAGCGCGGTCAGCACGACGAACCACATCGAGATGCCGTCGACGCCCAGGTGATACGTGATGTTGAAGCGTTCGATCCAGTTGGCCTTCTCCACGAACTGCAGTTCCGCAGTGCTGGAGTCGAAGCCCGTCATGAGCGGAATCGTGACGATAAAGCTGAGTACCGAGCCGACCAGCGCAAGCCAGCGCGCCGGGCCGGGGTTCTTGTCGGAACCGATGGCAAGGACCAGGAGGCCGAACAGGATCGGCAGCCAGATCGCGATACTGAGAATCGGATAAGCGTGCATTAGTGTCCCTCGCCTTATTTGCCGCCGAGCGTTACAAACAGGGTCAAGAGCCCCAACATGCCGATAATCATGGCAAACGCGTAGTGATAGATGTAACCGGATTGGAGGAAGCGGATCACGCTGGCAAACCAGCCAATGAAGCGCGCGCTGCCGTTGACGATACCGTCGATGACCACGACGTCACCCTCCTTCCAGAGACCGCGGCCGATGGCCACGGCACCCTTCGCGAAGACGACTTCGTTGATCTTGTCCATGTAGTACTTGTTGTCGAGCAGCGTGTAGACCGGGCCGAACGCGCGCTTGATGACAGCCGGCAGATCCGGACGCACCAGATACAGGAACCACGCCACCACGATGCCTGCGAGCGCGAGCCACACCGGCAGACCCGAAACCGAGTGCAGACCCATCGACGCCCAGCCCTGGAACTCTTCGGCCATCTCATGCAGCGCCGGATGGTTTGCGCCGACGAAAATCACCTTGTCGAACGCCACGCCGTGCTGGAAGAAGTCGCCGTAAATCATCGGACCGATGCCGATTGCACCGATGACGACCGACGGAATCGCCAGCAGCACCAGCGGTACCCAGACCACCCACGGCGTCTCGTGCGGCTCGTGTGCGTGACCGTGGTCGTCATGACCATGGGCGTGCGCATCGTGGCCGTGGCCGTGATCGTCATGGCCGTGCGCGGCGTGCGCCGCCGCTTCGGCACCCATCGGCGATTCCGGATGCTTCGGATTGCGGAAACGCTCTTCGCCGTGGAACACGAGGAAATACATGCGGAACGAGTACAGCGCCGTGACGAACACGCTCGCCACCACCGCGAAGTACGCGAAACCCGAACCCGGCAGATGCGACAGCTTCACCGCATCGATGATCGAGTCTTTCGAGTAGAAGCCGGAGAAGAACGGCGTACCGATCAGCGCCAGCGTACCGGCCAGCGACGTGATCCACGTGATCGGCATGTACTTGCGCAGGCCACCCATGTTGCGGATGTCCTGATCGTGGTGCATGCCGATGATCACCGAGCCCGCGCCGAGGAACAGCAGCGCCTTGAAGAACGCGTGCGTCATCAGATGGAACACGGCAACCGAGTAGGCGGACGCGCCGAGCGCGACCGTCATGTAACCGAGCTGCGACAGTGTCGAGTAAGCCACCACGCGCTTGATGTCGTTCTGGACGACCCCGAGGAAGCCCATGAACAGCGTCGTGATCGCACCGATCACCATGATGAATGACAGCGCCGTATCCGACAGTTCGAACAGCGGCGACATGCGCGTGACCATGAAGATACCGGCCGTCACCATCGTCGCCGCGTGAATCAGCGCGGAAATCGGCGTCGGGCCTTCCATCGAATCCGGCAGCCACACGTGCAGCGGGAACTGCGCCGACTTGCCCATCGCGCCGATGAAGAGGCAGATACACGCAACCGTCAGCAGGCCCCAGCTCGTACCCGGGAAGCTCAGCGCGGCCAGCTCGTGGCTCTTCGCGAACACATCGCCGTAGTTCAGCGAGCCGCCGAAGGCCAGCAGCAGGCCGATACCGAGAATGAAACCGAAGTCGCCCACGCGGTTCACGAGGAACGCCTTCATGTTCGCGTAGATGGCACTTTCACGCGTGAAGTAGAAGCCGATCAGCAGGTACGACACCAGACCCACCGCTTCCCAGCCGAAGAACAGTTGCAGGAAGTTGTTGCTCATCACGAGCATCAACATCGAGAACGTGAACAGCGAGATATACGAGAAGAAGCGCTGGTAGCCGTCGTCGTCGGCCATGTAACCGATCGTGTAGATGTGCACCATCAGCGACACGAAGGTCACCACGCACATCATCATCGCCGTGAGCGAATCGACGAGGAAGCCGATTTCGAACTTCAGCTTGCCGACGGTCAGCCATTCATAAATGGTCGCGTTGAAGCTCGCACCGTTCAGCACGTCGAAAAAGACGATCGCCGACAGGATGAACGAGATCGCCACGCCGAGAATCGTGACCGAGTGTGCCCCGGCGCGCCCCACCGCTTTCCCGAACAGCCCCGCGATCAGCGAGCCGGCCAGCGGTGCCAGCGGGACCGCTAGCAGCAGGTTTTCATTGAGTGTCGTTGACATAACAGCTTTGCCTGAATTTAACCTTTGAGCTGATCGAGATCCTCGACGTTGATCGTGTCGAGGCTACGGAACAGGGTCACCAGAATGGCGAGACCGATCGCTGCTTCCGCTGCCGCAACCGTCAGCACGAAGAACACGAAGATCTGGCCATGCACGTCGCCCAGGTAATGCGAGAAGGCGACAAAATTGGTGTTCACCGCCAGCAGCATCAGCTCGATCGCCATCAGGATGATGATGATGTTGCGACGGTTCAGGAAAATGCCGACGATGCTGATCGCAAACAGGATCGCGCCGAGGACGAGGTAATGAGCAAGGGTCAACATGTTTTTCTCCTGGGCGCTCAGCCGTTCTTTGCAGGCGCGGCGGCAGTCGTTGCCGCGGCAGCTTCGGCGGCCTTTGCGGCGGCAGCGGCTTCGGCCGCTTCGGTCGCAGCGGTCTTTTCCGACGCCATCTTGACGACGCGCACACGGTCCTGGGCGCGCACCTTCACCTGATCGCCGACGTTCTGGCGCTTGCTGTCCTTCGCATGACGCGCGGTCAGCGCAACCGCCGCGATGATCGCGACGAGCAGGACAAGGCCGGCCACTTCGAACGCGAAGATGTAGTCGGTGTAGATGATCTTGCCGATGATGCGCGTGTTCGACCAGCCAGCGGTTGCGGCTGCGGCGCCGGCCACCGTGGTGTCGCGCACCGGCTGGACGGTCGCGCCGTAGCCGTGCCAGAGGATCAGCGCGGTTTCGATCACGATGATCGCGCCGACAATCGTCGCCATCGGCACGAAGCGCCTGAAGTCGCGTCGCAGCACGTCGACATTGATGTCCAGCATCATCACGACGAACAGGAACAGCACCATCACCGCGCCGACGTAGACCAGCACGAGCAGGATCGCGAGGAATTCAGCCTCGAGCAGCATCCAGATCGCCGCTGCATTGAAAAACGCGAGCACCAGGAAGAGCGCGGAGCTCACCGGGTTGCGCGAGGTGATCACCTTCAGCCCTGATATCACCAGGAACAGCGCGAAGATGTAGAACAGTACGGTCGTGAATTCCATGATTACCGGTTCATCGTTAGGCCATCATCAGGCATGGTTCTTTGGCACGCGCATCTGTGAATGCAGCACACAGGCGCGCGGTGCCGAAGCAGTCGGACTTCAGCGCACGGCCTGTACAGCGGGCCGTTTTGCAGCGTCGAACGAGCAGTGTTTCAACCGCGTTCAACCGTGTTTAACGATACGGCGCGTCGGCCGCCTTGTTTGCAGCGATCTCAGTTTCGTAGCGATCGCCCACGGCCAGCAGCATGTCCTTCGTGAAGTACAGGTCGCCGCGCTTTTCGCCGTGATATTCGAGAATGTGCGTCTCGACGATCGAATCGACGGGGCAGCTCTCTTCGCAGAAACCGCAGAAGATGCATTTGGTCAGGTCGATGTCGTAGCGCGTCGTGCGGCGCGTATTGTCCGCACGGGTTTCCGACTCGATCGTGATGGCAAGTGCCGGGCACACCGCTTCGCACAGCTTGCAGGCGATGCAGCGCTCTTCGCCGTTCTCATATCGGCGCAGTGCGTGCAGGCCACGGAAACGCGGCGAAATCGGCGTTTTTTCCTCGGGGAACTGCACCGTGATCTTGCGCTGGAACGTGTAACGTCCGGTCAGCGCGAGGCCCTTCAGCAGCTCCGTCAGGAAGAAAGTCTTGAAGAAATTTTGAATTGCGGTCATGGGGTCATCCGCCCTTATTTCCAGATATTCAACGGCGACATGATCCAGAAGCCGACCACCACCAGCCACACCACGCAGACCGGAATGAAGATTTTCCAGCCCAGACGCATGATCTGGTCATAGCGATAGCGCGGGAACGTAGCACGCGCCCAGATGAACACCGACAGCAGGAAGAAAACTTTCGCGACGAGCCACACGATGCCCGGCACGAACGACAGAAAACCGAACGGAGCGCTCCAGCCGCCGAGGAACAGCGTCGCCGCCAGCGCCGAGATCACGATCATGTTGATGTACTCGGCGAGGAAGAACAGCGCGAACGCCATACCCGAGTAATCGATCATGTGACCGGCGACGATTTCCGACTCCCCTTCCACCACGTCGAACGGGTGACGGTTCGTTTCAGCGATGCCGGAGATGAAGTAGACGACGAACATCGGCAGAAGCGGCAACCAGTTCCATGACAGGAAGTTCAGGCCGTAGCTCGCGAAAATGCCGCGTTCCTGCGACGTGACAATAGCCGACAGGTTCAGCGTACCAGCCGTCATCAGCACGACGACGAGCGCAAAGCCCATGCAGATTTCGTACGACACCATCTGCGCCGCGGCACGCATCGCGCCGAGGAACGCGTACTTCGAATTCGACGCCCAGCCGGCGAGAATCACGCCATACACGCCGACCGACGAAATCGCCATCGCGTACAGCAGACCTGCGTTGATGTCGCCGAGCACCGCACCCGCCTGGAACGGAATCACCGCCCAGACCGCGAAGGCCGGCACGACCACCATGATCGGGGCGATCATGTAGATCCAGCGGCTTGCCTGGGTCGGCTGAATGACTTCTTTCAGCAGCAGCTTCAGCACGTCGGCGATTGGCTGCAACAGGCCGGCGGGACCGACACGGTTCGGGCCGAGACGCACGTGCATCCAGCCGATCAGCTTCCGTTCCCACAGGATCAGGTAAGCCACGCACAGCAGGATCACGACCGCCACCACCAGGATGCGCACGAGTGCCCACACCGTGGGCCATGCCACACCGAGAAGCTGGGTGCCGCCCGAGTTGATCGTTTCGAACAAGCTCATTTACGCCTTCTCCACCACCAGTTCACCGAACAGGCTGCCCAGCGCTGCACCAGCAGGCGTGCCTACCGATACGCGGACGACCGTTTCCGCAAGATTCGCATCACGCACCGCCGGCAGTTGCACCGACAGTTCGCCCTGGCGCACGCGGATCGCGTCGCCCTCTTTCAGACCCAGCTTGTCGAACAGCGCAGCCGGCAGACCGGCCGAGTTCGCTGCGCGCGCCGCTGCCGTCAGGTGCAGCGATTCAGCGCGGCGCACCAGCGGATCAGCGTGGTAAATCGGTACATCGGCAACGCGTTCGAACGTGCCTTCGGCAGCCTTCGGCGCGCCGTTGCGGGCAATCGCCACGTCCGTGCGGTTCGACAGGCGCGACGTCAGATCGCCGTCGCCCAGCGCCGCCGTGCGCACTTCTTCAGCCGTGTCGAATTCGAAGCCCGGAGCGCCGAGAATGCTACCCAGCACGCGCAACACCTTCCATGCCGGACGCGTTTCGCCCAGCGGACGCACGACGCCGTTGAACGTCTGCACCGTACCTTCGGCATTGACGAACGTGCCGGCCGTTTCCGTGAACGGTGCGACCGGCAGCAGTACGTCGGCGTAATCGGTACCCGTCACGAACGACGACATCACGACGACCATTTCCGCCTGCTTCAGTGCGGCCAGTGCGTGTGCCGGGTTTGCCGTGTCGAATTCCGGCTCGAGGTTCAGCAGCACATAACCCTTGCGCGGCTGTTCGAACACTTCACGGGCATTCAGACCACCTGCGTCCGGCAGTGCGCCGACGAGATGCGCGCCCACCGTGTTCGCTGCTTCCGTGAGGAAGCCGAGCTTCGCGCCGGTTGCGTCCGCAATCCATTGCGCCGCTGCATGAATCTGTGCGAATTGCGGATGCCGCACAGCGTCGTTGCCAAGCAGTACGACGCGTGTCGAGCCACCTGCGAGCGATGCGGCGGCCTGCTTCGCCGCGTCCGATGCCTCGACGCCTTTAAGCGTTTCCGGCAATGCTTCGCCGCGCAGTTCAGCGACCGAAGCGGCGATGCCGGCAAGTTCATGCAGCCACGCCGATGGCGCAGCGACAACACGCTTCGCTTGCGGGATCAGCGCGTCGTCAGCCGTTGCCTGCAGCAGCGTGAGCTTCGCGCCGCTCTTCGCAGCCTGGCGCAAACGCGCGGCCAGCAACGGATGATCGCGACGCAGCGTCGAACCGATGATCAGTGCGGCGTCGAGATTCGACAGATCGGCGATAGCGGTGCCGAGCCACGGCGTTCCATTGACCGGCGCCGCAAAATCGGACTGACGCAGACGGAAGTCGACGTTCGGTGTGCCGACGGCTTGTGCGAGCTTCTTCAGCAGGAACAGTTCCTCAACCGTGCTGTGCGGGCTGGCGAGCGCGGCCAGCGCGTTCGCGCCGTGGTCGCCCTTGATGCCATTCAGACCCTTGACGACGTATTCGAGCGCCGTCTGCCAGTCGGTTTCAATCCACTTGCCGTCCTGCTTCAGCATCGGCTGCGTGAGACGCTCCGCGCTGTTCAGGCCTTCGTACGAGAAACGATCCTTGTCCGAGATCCAGCATTCATTGATCGCTTCGTTTTCGAACGGCAGCGCGCGCATCACGCGATTGTTCTTCACCTGCACCACGAGGTTCGCGCCGACGGAATCGTGCGGGCTTACCGACTTGCGGCGCGACAGTTCCCACGTACGGGCGCTGTAGCGGAACGGCTTGCTGGTCAGCGCGCCGACCGGGCACAGGTCGATCATGTTGCCCGACAGTTCCGAATCGACCGTCTTGCCGACGAACGACGTGATTTCCGCATGCTCGCCACGACCCAGCATGCCGAGCTCCATCACGCCGGCGACTTCCTGGCCAAAACGGACGCAGCGCGTGCAGTGAATGCAGCGTGTCATTTCTTCCATCGAGATCAGCGGGCCGACGTTCTTGTGGAACACGACGCGCTTCTCTTCGCTATAACGCGACGACGACTTGCCGTAACCGACCGCCAGATCCTGCAGCTGACATTCGCCGCCCTGATCGCAGATCGGGCAGTCGAGCGGATGGTTGATCAGCAGGAATTCCATCACGGATTGCTGCGCCTTCACCGCCTTGTCCGACTTCGTGCGCACGATCATGCCCGCCGACACCGGCGTCGCGCATGCCGGCACGGCCTTCGGCATCTTCTCGACTTCGACGAGACACATCCGGCAGTTGGCCGCAATCGACAACTTCTTGTGATAGCAGAAGTGAGGAATGTACGTATCGACCTTATGCGCAGCCTGGATCACCATGCTGCCTTCAGGTACCTCGACTGTCTTGCCGTCTATTTCAAGTTCAACCATGATGGTCAATCTTCCTTAACCTGTTACCGCTCAATCGTTCGTCCGCTCAATCGCCCATTCAGTCGCTGGCCCGTTTGACGGACACGGCGACGAATCCCCGCGGCTGGTGCTTTAGCGTTGCTCCGCTTCGGCTGTTTCGCTCAAGCGGCTACTGTTTCTCTGGCCGCGGCCGCACCGGTGTGACCGCCAACCATGCAGTGCTTGTGCTCGACGTGGTATGCGAATTCATCCCAGTAGTGCTTCAGCATGCCGCGCACCGGCATCGCCGCCGCATCGCCGAGCGCGCAGATCGTGCGGCCCATGATGTTTTCAGCGACCGAGTTCAGCAGGTCCAGATCTTCCTGGCGGCCGAGCCCGTGTTCGATGCGATGTACGACGCGATACAGCCAGCCGGTGCCTTCGCGGCACGGCGTGCACTGACCGCACGACTCTTCGTAATAGAAGTACGACAGGCGCAGCAGCGAGCGCACCATGCAACGTGTCTCGTCCATCACGATCACCGCGCCGGAACCGAGCATCGAGCCGGCCTTCGCGATCGAGTCGTAGTCGAGATCGGTGTTCATCATCATCTCGCCCGGAATCACCGGCGCCGATGAACCACCCGGGATCACGGCCTTGATCTTCTGGCCGCCGCGCATGCCGCCGGCAAGTTCCAGCAGCGTCGCGAACGGCGTGCCGAGCGGCACTTCGTAGTTGCCCGGACGTTCGATGTCGCCGGAGATCGAGAAGATCTTCGTGCCGCCGTTGTTCGGCTTGCCCAGTTCGAGGTACGCCTGCGGGCCGATTTCCAGCAGGAACGGCACGGCCGCGAACGTCTCGGTGTTGTTGATCGTCGTCGGCTTGCCATACACGCCGAAGCTCGCCGGGAACGGCGGCTTGAAACGCGGCTGACCCTTCTTGCCTTCGAGCGATTCGAGCAGCGCGGTTTCCTCGCCGCAGATGTAGGCACCGTAACCGTGATGCGCATGCAGCTCGAACGCGAAGCCCGAACCCATGATGTTCGCACCGAGGAAACCCGCGCGACGCGCTTCCTCAAGGGCTTCTTCGAAGACCTTGTAGGTTTCCCAGATTTCGCCGTGGATGTAGTTGTAGCCGACCGTGATCCCCATCGCGTACGCACCGATGGCCATGCCTTCGATCAGCGAATGCGGGTTCCAGCGCAGGATATCGCGGTCCTTGAACGTACCCGGTTCGCCTTCGTCCGAATTGCAGACGAGGTATTTCTGCCCCGGGAACTGACGCGGCATGAAACTCCACTTCAAGCCGGTCGGGAAACCTGCACCGCCACGGCCGCGCAGACCCGACGCTTTCACGTCGGCGATCACCTGCTCGGGCGGAATCTTTTCTTCCAGAATGCGGCGCAGCTGCTTGTAGCCGCCGCGCGCGACGTAATCTTCGAGATGCCAGTTGTCGCCGTTCAGGCCGGCGAGAATCAGCGGTTTGATGTGACGATCGTGTAAAGACGTCATTTCGAAAGCTCCTCGAGCAGCTGGTCGATCTTCTCGCGGCTCATGAAGCTGCACATACGATGATTGTTCACGAGCAGCACCGGCGCATCGCCACACGAACCAAAGCACTCGCCCTCTTTCAGGGTGAATTTGCCGTCCGCGGTGGTCTCGCCGAAATCGATACCGAGTTTTTGCTTCAGGTATTCGGCGGCGCTCTCAGAGCCGCCGTCCGGGCCGAGCTGGCACGGCAGGTTCGTGCAGAGCGTGATCTTGTGCTTGCCGACCGGCGACGTGTTGTACATCGTGTAGAAGGTCGCAACCTCCTGCACGGCAACCGCGGGCATGCCAAGGTAGTCCGCCACGAACTGCATGATTTCGGGCGACAGCCAGCCATGCTCTTCCTGAGCAGTGGCCAACGCCGACATCACGGCGGACTGTTTCTGATCGGCGGGATACTTCGCGATCGCACGATCGATTTCTTTCAGGCCTTCAGCTGAGATCATTTTCAGACACGACTCTTTCAATTCCTACCGAACGAAAACCTGCCGCTCATTGCTTGCTGCGACAGACCCGGCGTTCCTTTGCTTGACGCGCGAGGGACCGCGCGCGCCGTTATGAAAATCGCCTAGCGATCCACTTCGCCGAACACGATGTCCTGCGTACCGATGATCGTCACAGCGTCGGCGATCATGTGACCGCGCGCCATTTCATCGAGCGCGGACAGGTGCGCATAACCCGGCGCGCGGATCTTCAGGCGATACGGTTTGTTCGCGCCATCCGAGATCAGATAGATGCCGAACTCGCCCTTCGGATGCTCGACCGCCGCATACGCCTCGCCTTCCGGCACGTGGAAGCCTTCCGTGAAGAGCTTGAAGTGGTGAATCAGCTCTTCCATGTTCGACTTCATGCCGACGCGCGACGGCGGCGCAACCTTGTGATTGTCGACCATCACCGGACCCGGATTCTTCCGGAGCCACTCAATACACTGTTTCACGATGCGCGTGGACTGACGCATTTCCTCGACGCGCACCAGATAGCGGTCGTAGCAGTCGCCGTTCACGCCAACCGGAATATCGAAGTCCATCTTGTCATAGACTTCATACGGCTGCTTTTTGCGCAGATCCCACTCGATGCCCGAACCGCGCAGCATCGCACCGGTCATGCCGAGTTGCAGCGCACGCTCCGGGCTCACCACGCCGATACCGACGAGACGTTGCTTCCAGATCCGGTTGTCGGTCAGAAGAGTCTCATACTCGTCGACGCACTTCGGGAAACGCGTGAAGAAATCGTCGATGAAGTCGAGCAGCGAACCCTGACGGTTCTCGTTCATCCTCGAGAGCGCCTTCGCATTGCGGATCTTCGACGCCTTATATTGCGGCATTGCGTCAGGCAGATCGCGGTAGACACCACCCGGACGGTAGTACGCCGCGTGCATCCGTGCGCCGGACACTGCCTCGTACACGTCCATCAGGTCTTCGCGCTCGCGGAACGCATACAGGAACACCGCCATTGCGCCGACGTCGAGTGCGTGCGCACCGATCCACATCAGGTGGTTCAGCACGCGCGTCACTTCGTCGAACATCACGCGGATGTACTGCGCGCGGATCGGCACGTCGATGCCGAGCAGCTTTTCGATCGCCATCACATAGCCATGCTCGTTCACCATCATCGACACGTAGTCGAGACGGTCCATGTACGGCACGGACTGGATGAAGGTCTTGGTTTCAGCGAGCTTTTCGGTCGCGCGGTGCAGCAGGCCGATGTGCGGATCGGCGCGCTGGATCACTTCGCCGTCGAGTTCGAGCACGAGGCGCAGCACACCGTGCGCGGCCGGATGCTGCGGGCCGAAGTTGAGCGTGTAGTTCTTGATCTCTGCCATGGCGTTCTCTTAGTGTTTCAGACCGCCATAGCGATCCTCACGGATCACGCGCGGCGTGATTTCCCGCGGCTCGATCGTCACCGGCTGGTAGACGACGCGCTTCTCTTCCGGGTCGTAACGCATTTCGACGTAACCGGAAACAGGGAAATCCTTGCGGAACGGGTGGCCAATAAAGCCGTAGTCGGTCAGGATCCGGCGCAGGTCCGGGTGACCTTCGAAGACGATGCCGTACAGGTCGAACGCTTCGCGCTCGTACCAGTTGGCGGAACTCCAGATATCGACAACCGATGCGACGAACGGCACTTCGTCGTCCGGCGCGAACACGCGCACACGCAGACGCCAGTTGTTCGCCACCGACAGCAGATGCAGCACGGCCGCGAAACGCGGGCCTTCGTAGGTACCGTCGCCGTACGTCTGGTAGTCGACGCCACACAGGTCCATCAACTGCTCGAAGCCGAGCGACTTGTCGTCGCGCAGGCGCGTTGCCACTTCGAGGTAATCGCTCGCCTTGACGACGATCGTCAGCTCACCGATTGCTTCGGTGACGCTCAGCAGGCGGCCGCCAAAGGCCGCCTCGAGGTTCGCTTTGAGAGTCTCGAGTTTGCTTGCCATATAGTGGGGGAAGAGGCGTTGGCCTTATTGACGGGCGATGGTATTGGTGCGGCGGATCTTCGCCTGAAGCTGGATCACGCCGTAGACCAGCGCTTCAGCCGTGGGCGGGCAACCCGGCACGTAGACGTCGACCGGCACGATGCGATCGCAGCCGCGCACCACCGAATACGAGTAGTGGTAATAGCCGCCGCCGTTCGCGCACGAACCCATCGAAATCACCCAGCGCGGCTCGGCCATCTGGTCGTAGACCTTGCGCAGGGCGGGCGCCATCTTGTTGCACAGCGTGCCGGCGACGATCATCACGTCCGACTGACGCGGACTCGGACGAAACACCACACCGAAACGGTCGAGGTCATAACGGGCAGCGCCCGCATGCATCATCTCGACCGCGCAACACGCGAGACCGAACGTCATCGGCCACAGCGAGCCGGTGCGCGTCCAGTTGATCAGCTTGTCAGCCGTAGTGGTGACAAACCCTTCCTTCAAGACCCCTTCGATACTCATTTGCTTTCCACTCCAGACGGGGCGGCAAGCCGTGCCACCCACGCAAACCGGCGATTAATCTGTCATTCCCAATCGAGGCCGCCCTTCTTCCAGATGTAGGCGAAGCCAAGCAGGAATTCGAGCAGGAAAATCATCATCGCCATGAAGCCGGGCCAGCCGATATCGCGCAGGGCAACGCCCCACGGGAACAGGAACGCGGTCTCAAGGTCGAAAATAATGAAGAGAATGGCAACCAGGTAGTAGCGCACATCGAACTTCATGCGCGCATCTTCGAATGCCTCGAAGCCGCACTCGTACGGTGCGTTCTTCTCGGTGTCAGGCCGGTTGGGGCCGAGGATCTTGCCGATACTGACCAGTGCCACGCCTAAGCCGGTTCCAACAATAAGGAACAACAGGACGGGGAAATAGGCTGCGAGGTTCAAGACTATCCTCAATCGGTTGGTTCTGAATGTGGTCAGGGAGCGCAGCTTGCCGCATCTTCCTGACATCCAATTACTTCGGCCTGCTTTGCAATGCAAGCAAACGGCAAGCAGCCTGCCAGAAGTAAAAATGCCAGCCGAAGCAAAAGCAATCGGCTGGCATTAGATAACATTGGTGCCGACGGCGAGACTCGAACTCGCACAGCTTTCGCCACTACCCCCTCAAGATAGCGTGTCTACCAATTTCACCACGTCGGCACTACTGCAATCCGGGAAAACAAGCTATAAAACCCGCGAATCGCTTCAAGACTTGAATTGTAACTGGTTTAAACAGTTTGTTCAACGCACAAAAAGCGTTTGATCCGAAAATTTTATTTCGGTACATCCTGGCCCGGAGCGGACGCAGCGGAAGCCGGGATTGCAGCCGGCACAGCCACCGGAGCCGATGCGGCCGATGCCGCAGCCGGCGCCGTCGCAGCCGCGCCAAGCAGGCCTGCCGACGGCCTCGAACGATCCGAACCGAGGTACGTGAGCGTCAGTGTCGAGACGAAAAATATGGCAGCAAGTACGGCCGTGGTGCGCGACAAAAAGTTTGCCGAGCCCGTCGCGCCGAAGAGGCTGCCCGACGCGCCGCTGCCAAATGCGGCACCCATATCGGCGCCCTTGCCGTGCTGCAGCAACACAAGGCCAATGACCCCAAGCGCCGACAGCAATTGAACGACGATGATCAACGTTTTCAAATACAGCATCACACTCACCTGAGAGTCTTTATTTAACCGCGCAACACCATGTGTGGTGCACGCAATGGGCCTGCCTCGCCCGGACGTCCTGCCCGGCCTGAGCGGCTTACGCCGCGTCGGCCATCACGGCTTGCGCCGCGTTGCAGATCGCCAGGAAATCCTTGTCTTTCAACGATGCGCCGCCGATCAGGCCACCATCGATATCCGGCTGACGGAACAACTCTTCCGCATTGTCGGGCTTCACACTACCGCCATAGAGCACGTGTACATCAGCCACTGCCGCGTCTTTCGCGGCAAGACGCCCGCGCAAAAACGCATGCACCTGTTGCGCCTGCACAGCCGTCGCGCTCTTGCCCGTGCCAATCGCCCAGACCGGCTCATACGCCACCACGATACGAAGCGCTTCTTCCAGCGAAAGTTTCGCAAGCACCTCGTCGATCTGTGCGCCGACGACCGCCTCCGTTTCGCCCGCATCACGCTGTTCGAGCGTTTCGCCGACGCAGACGATCGGTATCAATCCCGCTTCGAGCGCACGCTGCGTCTTTGCCGCCACCAGTTCAGCGCTTTCGCGATGATACGCACGACGCTCGGAGTGGCCGACAATCGCAAACTTCGCGCCAAAATCGGCAGCCATGTCTGCGGCAACTTCGCCCGTGTAGGCACCTTCGGTGAACGCGGAGACATCCTGCACGCCCCACGCCACACGCGAGCCCTCAAGCAGCGACTGCGCCTGCGAAAGATACGGACACGGCACGCACAGCCCCACAAGGAGGCCTTCCGGCAAAGCGGCGACACCTTGTGCCACGGCCTTCATCAGGCTCGCGTTATGGGCCAGACGACCGAACATCTTCCAGTTACCGACTACTGCTTTCGCTCGTTGTTTCGACATTGTCTCGTCTTGTCGTGAGACAGGCTCGAACTACGCGTCGGCCCGTCTTTTAGCATCCGTGAATCGTGCGTCGAGCGCAAAACATGTAATTTTACTGTGCGTTGACGGATCGGGTCAAACCAGCAGGATTAAACATCCGCGCCCCAATTCAGTACGATCTTGCCGACGTGGGCACTGCTTTCCATCAGTGCGTGCGCGTCGGCAGCCTGCGCGGCCGGAAACACGCGATGCACAACCGGCTTGATACGGCCCGCTTCGATATGGGGCCACACATGCTCTTTCAGGTTCGCCGCGATCCCCGCCTTGAATTCGACCGGTTGCGGACGCAGCGTCGAACCGGTAATCGTCAGACGGCGGCGCAGGATGTCGCTCAGGTTCACCTCCGCCTTCGCCCCGCCGAGCAACGCGATCAGCACGAGGCGGCCGCCATTGGCGAGTGCTGTCAGCTCACGCGGAACGTAGCTCCCGGCCACCATATCGAGAATGACGTCGACGCCGCGATCGTTCGTCAGCGACTTCACCACTTCGACGAAATCCTCAGTCCTGTAGTTGATCGCCCGTTCGGCACCCAGTTCTTCGCACGCACGGCATTTGTCGTCCGAGCCGGCCGTCGCGAATACGCGAAAACCCAGCGCATGCGCGATCTGGATCGCCGTCACGCCGATGCCGCTCGAGCCGCCCTGCACCATGAACGTTTCGTTCGCGCCGCCCTCGCCCGCGCCCAGCTTCGCGCGATCGAACACGTTGCTCCACACCGTGAAGAACGTCTCCGGCAGCGACGCTGCCTCGATGTCCGTCAAACCCTTCGGCACCGGCAGGCATTGCGCCAGCGGTGCCACGGCGTATTCCGCGTAACCGCCGCCCGCGAGCAGCGCACACACACGATCGCCCACTTTCAGGCCGAACGGGTTATGCCGTTCGTCGATCGAACCGCCGACGATCTCGCCCGCGACCTCCAGCCCCGGCAGATCGGACGCGCCGTGCGGCGGCGCATACGCGCCCTTGCGCTGGAACACGTCCGGACGGTTGATGCCCGACGCCGCCACCTTGATCAGCACTTCGCCCGCTTTCGGTTCCGGCATCGGCCGTTCGGCCAGCTTCAGGACATCCGGTGCGCCGAATTCGGTAATCTCGACAGCTTTCATCTGCATCACCTCCAAAGGTGTGGATTGCACTGCCAGCCCGGCAGGTGCCGCACGGCTGGCAGTGCAATCCATCCTCCATGAAAAACGGCCGGCGCGCATTCACGCCACCGGCCGTCATCCTGCTAACGCATTACTGCGGCGTCGGCTCGTCTTGCGGCGCGCCAGCCGGTGCTTCGTTCAGCAACGCCTTGGCCGACAGACGCACGCGACCCTTCTCGTCCGTCTGAATGACCTTGACCTTCACGTGCTGGCCGTCCTTCAGGTAGTCGTTGATGTCCTTGATGCGCTCGTTCGCGATCTCGGAGATATGCAGCAGACCGTCCTTGCCCGGCAGGATGTTCACGATCGCACCGAAATCCAGCAGCTTCAGCACCGTGCCGTCATACACCTGACCGACTTCGACTTCCAGCGTGATGTTTTCGATGCGCTTTTTCGCTTCGGCCATGCCTTCGCTGCTCGTGCTTGCGATCGTCACGACGCCGTCGTCCGAAATATCGATCGTCGTGCCGGTTTCCTCGGTCAGCGCGCGGATCACCGAACCGCCCTTGCCGATCACATCGCGGATTTTTTCCGGATTGATCTTGATGGTGATCATGCGTGGCGCGAATTCCGACAGTTCCGTGTTCGCACCCGAAACAGCCGATGTCATCTTGCCGAGGATATGCATACGGCCTTCCTTCGCCTGCGCGAGGGCGACCTGCATGATTTCCTTCGTGATGCCCTGGATCTTGATGTCCATCTGCAGCGCGGTCACGCCTTGCTCCGTACCCGCCACCTTGAAGTCCATGTCGCCGAGGTGATCTTCGTCGCCGAGGATGTCGGTCAGCACCGCGAACTTGTTGCCTTCGAGAATCAGGCCCATCGCGATGCCGGCGACGTGCGCCTTCATCGGCACGCCGGCGTCCATCAATGCGAGGCAGCCGCCGCACACCGAAGCCATCGACGACGAACCGTTCGATTCCGTGATTTCCGACACGACGCGAATCGAGTAGCCGAATTCGTCGGCACCCGGCAGGCACGCGGCCAGCGCACGCTTGGCCAGACGGCCGTGACCGATTTCGCGGCGCTTCGGCGAACCGACGCGCCCCGTTTCGCCGGTCGCGAACGGAGGCATGTTGTAGTGGAGCATGAAGCGTTCGCGGTACTCGCCTTCGAGCGCGTCGATGTTCTGCTCGTCGCCCTTCGTGCCGAGTGTCGCGACAACCAGCGCCTGCGTTTCGCCACGCGTGAAGAGCGCCGAGCCGTGCGTACGCGGCAGCACGCCGGTACGGATTTCGATCGGACGCACCGTGCGCGTGTCGCGGCCGTCGATACGCGGCTCGCCGTTCAGGATCTGCGTACGGACGATCTTCGCTTCGATGTCGAACAGCACGTTGCCGACGGAGGCCTTGTCGGCCGCAACCGTGCCGGCCGCAGCCGCTTCTTCTTCCAGCTTTGCCGACGTGGCTGCGTACACTTCCTTCAGCTTCGTCGAACGCGCCTGCTTGTCGCGCAACTGGTAAGCGGCGAGCAGGTCGGCTTGCGCCAGTTCCGTCACGCGCGCGATCAGCGGCTCGTTCTTCGCGGCCGGCTTCCAGTCCCATTCCGGCTTGCCGCCTTCGCGGACAAGCTCATGGATCGCGTCGATCGCGATCTGCATCTGTTCGTGGCCGAACACCACGCCGCCGAGCATCACTTCTTCGCTCAGTTGCTGCGCTTCCGATTCCACCATCAGCACCGCGCGTTCCGTACCGGCGACGATCAGGTCGAGCGCCGATTCCTTCATTTGCGGACGCGTCGGGTTCAGCACGTATTCGTTGTTGATCCACGCCACGCGTGCTGCGCCAACCGGGCCGTTGAACGGCAGACCGGAAATAGCGAGCGCCGCCGACGCGCCGATCAGCGCGGGAATGTCAGCGGGAACATCCGGGTTCAGCGACAGGACGTGGATCACGACCTGAACTTCGTTGTAGAAGCCTTCCGGGAACAGCGGGCGCAGCGGACGGTCGATCAGGCGCGAAATCAGCGTTTCGCCTTCCGACGGACGGCCTTCGCGACGGAAGAAGCCACCCGGGATCTTGCCGGCGGCATAGGTTTTTTCGAGGTAATCGACGGTCAGCGGGAAGAAATCCTGACCCGGCTTTGCCGTTTTGGCACCGACAACGGTGGCCAGCACCACGGTATCTTCGACATCGACGAGCACAGCACCGCTTGCCTGGCGGGCGATTTCACCCGTCTCGAGGCGAACGTTATGTTGTCCCCATTTGAATTCTTTGACGATCTTGTTGAACATAGTCACTCCTTTTCTTCGTTATGCCGCGCGGACGGACAGCGGCGCGGCAACGCCAGAACCGGTGCCACATGGGAAGAGAAGTGTTATGCCATTCCAGAGAACCACGCTTTTCTCGCGCGAACCGCTGGAATGACACAAAACTCTGCCCTGAGGCCCGGTCGTGTTCTGGTCACCCACCGCATGATCTTCCATGCGCATCGCGGATGACGCCTCGATGCACCTCACATGAAGCGCATCGTTCAAAAACAAAATGCCTGTATCAGCTGACTGACACAGGCATCTTGCTGAGAGACCAACCCGATTACTTACGCAGACCCAGCTTCTCGATCAGCGCGCGGTAACGGTCAGCGTCCTTGCCCTTCAGGTAGTCGAGCAGCTTGCGACGGCGGCTCACCATGCGCAGCAGGCCGCGGCGGCTGTGGTGATCCTTCGTGTGAGCCTTGAAGTGAACGGTCAGTTCGTTGATACGGGTCGTGAGCAGCGCGACCTGAACTTCGGGGGAGCCCGTGTCGTTTGCTGCGCGCGCGAATTGCGCGACGACGTCGGACTTCTTGCTTGTTTCAACTGCGGACATATTGATTTCCTTGATTACTGAACAGGCGGTCACGGAAGAAAGGCCGTGCCGTGGGGGTACAACGAGGGGCGTATTGTAGCACAGCCCAAACGGCCCGCGAACCCTTCCCTTACAGCCCCTTGCAACGGGAATCCGCCCCAAAGGCACGCCCGGCGTGCTCACGGGCGTTCGCGAGCGTTCAGGGGCGTTTCATGCGACACACAGTGGATGGCTCAGTGCGTGCCGCCGGCAGTGCCAGCACGGTGCGAAAGCCATAGCCGGAACCTTCATTGTCGAAACGCACACCTGGCGTGCCTGCCTTCTCCATTTCCATCACATAAAGGGGCTGGATGAACTGGTGGTCCGCTGCGCGCATCCACGACGCGTGAAAGCCGTTGTCGAACGTCCTGCCCTCCAGCGCCTTCGCGACCGCCTCCGGCCGGGCGCTTGCCGCACTGTTCATCGCTGAAGCCAGCATCTCGATCATGATTTCCATGCGCAACACGGGGTAGTCGTCGGCGGCAGCGGGAAAACGGGTGCGAAACGCCTTGTACCACGCGTCCGAGGCGGCGCCGCCCGCGTTCGGATGCCAGTCGGCGACCGCCACGACCCGGCCGACGCCCGCGTCGCCCAGTGCCGCCGGCGCGCCCAGACTGTTGCCGTAGAACGTGTAGAACTTCGTGTTGAGCCCCTGCTCGCGCGCCGCCTTGACGAGCAGCGTCAGATCGTTGCCCCAGTTGCCCGTCACGACCGCGTCCGCGCCGCTCGCGCGGATTTTCGCGATGTAAGGCGCGAAATCCTTCACCCGGCCGATCGGATGGAATTCGTCACCGACAATGCCGATATCCGGCCGCTTCGCCTTCAGCGCCTCGCGCGCGAGCGTGCTGACGTCGTGGCCAAAACTGTAATCCTGGTTCAGCAAGTAGACTTTCTTCACGGACGGGTCGCGCTGGATCACATCGGCGAGCGCATCCATGCGCATGCCGATGTGGGCGTCGAAACGGAAGTGCCAGAAACTGCAGTTCGCGTTGGTAAGCGCGGGATCGTCGGCGGAATAGTTGAGCAGCAGTTCGCGGTTGTCCGGTTCACGGGCGTTCTGCTTTTCGATCGCGCCCAGCAGCGCCGCGGCGACCGCGGAACTGTTGCCCTGAAGGATGTAGCCGATATGCTGGTCGGCGGCTGCCCGCAGTTGCACAAGCGCTTCTTCGGCGCTGCCCTTGCTGTCCAGCACGACGAGTTCGAGCGGATGCGCGCCATCCTTCAGTTTCACGCCGCCCGCCGCGTTCACGCGCTCGACGCCGAGCCGCAGGTTCCGCTCCACCGCCGCGCCCGCGTTGGCAAACGGCCCGGACATGCCCTCGATCAGCGCGAGACGCACGGGTTCGCCGCCGGCGTGCGCGAGCGTCACCGACACTGCCGCGAGCGCGCCCAGCGCCGTTCGTATCCAGTTCGCCACCATCGTTACTCCCACCGCGATTGATTCATCCGAAGCGCGGATCATAGAGGCGTGCACGTCACCGGGCAAGGGCGCCGCCCACCCCAAGTTCGCGCGCCGTCACGCAGCGCGGACAAATCTTTTGCCGCGCCGCGTGTCAAAATACCGTGGCTTCCTGACAGAACACATAACGTGAGGCCACCAGAATGCCACCGGAGGAACCCATGCTTAACCGCCTCTTCACCGTGCCTGCCCCCGGCGGGACGACAACGCAGCCAGCACGCGCCGGCCGGTTGCGCCGTGCGGCGCTCGCGTGCGCCTGCTTCGGCGCCGTGATGCTCACGGGTTGCGCGCAACCGTGGCAGCAGTTCCAGCCGGGCGAAGACCAGTCGACCCTGATCACCCGCCTCGGCCCGCCACGGGAAACCTATGACCTGCCGAACGGCAGCCGGCGCCTGATGTGGCCCACCCAGCCGATGGGCGAAACCACCACCGCCGCGGACGTCGACGCCGCCGGCAAGATCCTGTCCGTGCGCCAGGTGCTCCAGCCCAACGAGTTCTACCGCGCCGAGGTCGGCAAATGGACGCGCGACGATGTGCTCGTCAACTTCGGCCGCCCGGTCGAAACGTCGTATTTCCCGCTGATGAAACGTGAGGTCTGGACCTACCGGTACCTCGAGGACAACGTCTGGTACATGATGTTCAGCTTCTACTTCGACGACCAGGGCGTCCTGCGGACCACCCAGAAAAGCCCGGACCCGCTGCACGATCCGGATCGCCGCGGCCTCTTCTGATCGTATCCCGGTAGCATGCACACACAGGCCGCCTCGCCCCTGAGGCGGCTTTTCTGTATATCGTCGGCCGATACGGAGGCGCTTTCGATGACCCTTCCCAGACAGATGCTGGCCGCCAATACCGAATGGGCCGATGAAACGGTTGCCCGCGAGCCGCATTTTTTCCAGGCCCTGTCGCGGGGACAAAACCCGCTGGTTCTATGGATCGGATGCTCGGACAGCCGTGTTCCCGCCGAGACCATCACGCTTTGCCAGCCGGGCGACCTGTTCGTCCATCGCAACATCGCGAATCTCTTTCCGCCCGACGACGACAACTGTTCGAGCGTGCTCGAATACGCCGTGCGCGTGCTGAAGGTCGGGCACGTGATCGTCTGCGGTCACTATGGTTGCGGCGGCGTGCGGGCGGCGCTGCTGCCGCCGTCGCCGGAGCTGCCGCACGTCAACCGGCGCATCGCGCCGCTGCGCGCGCTGGCCCATGCGCACCACGACGAACTGGACGCTCAGCCGTCCGACGATGCGCGCCTCAACCGGCTCGCCGAACTGAACGTGCTGGAGCAGGTTCAGCGGCTGCGCGACACCGACATCGTGCGCGAAAGCCAGCCGGCGCCGCTCGTGCATGGCTGGATCTTCTCGCTCGACGACGGACGCATCAAGGTCGTCGCATCCGGCTACCCGGGCGACGCGCAACGCGACCCCGGAAACTGAAAACCCCGTGCCCTTATGGGGCACGGGGTTTCGTCTGAACGTACACACGGAAAGCGCGGATCGACGCCCCGCGGTCAATGACGTTACGAACGCTGCGGATTCAGCTTGTCGACGTTCGAGTACAGCTTGTTGAGCGCCGAGATATACGCTTTCGCGGAAGCCGCGACGATATCCGGATCGGTGCCGACGCCGTTCACGATGCGCCCGCTCTTCGACAGACGCACCGTCACTTCGCCCTGCGCCTGGGTGCCCGTCGTGATCGCGTTCACCGAGTAAAGCAGCAGTTCCGAGCCGCTCCCCACTTCGGTTTCGATCGCGTTCAACGTGGCGTCGACCGGACCGTTGCCGCGCGCTTCGCCGGTCACTTCCTTGCCTTCCATCGAGAACACGATCTTCGCGTGCGGCTGCTCGCCCGTTTCCGAGTGCTGCGACAGCGAAACGAACCTGTAATGTTCCTTTTCGTGAGCTTCGGCAGATTCTTCCGTCACGATCGAGATGATGTCTTCGTCGAAAATTTCCGACTTGCGGTCGGCCAGCTCCTTGAAGCGCGCGAACGCCGTGTTCAGTTCGCCTTCGCTTTCGAGCGAAATGCCGAGTTCCTGCAGACGCTGCTTGAATGCGTTACGGCCCGAGAGCTTGCCGAGCACGATCTTGTTCGCGCTCCAGCCCACATCTTCGGCCCGCATGATTTCGTACGTGTCGCGCGCCTTCAGCACACCGTCCTGGTGAATGCCGGATGCGTGTGCAAACGCGTTCGCGCCCACCACCGCCTTGTTCGGCTGCACGACAAAACCGGTGATCTGCGACACGAGCTTCGACGCCGGCACGATCTGCGTCGTATCGATGCCGAGATCGAGGCCGAAGTAATCCTTGCGGGTCTTCACGGCCATCACGATCTCTTCGAGCGACGTATTGCCCGCACGCTCACCGAGACCGTTGATCGTGCACTCGACCTGACGCGCGCCGCCGATCTGCACGCCTGCCAGCGAGTTCGCCACGGCCATGCCGAGGTCGTTGTGGCAGTGCACGGAGAACACCGCCTTGTGCGAGTTCGGGATGCGCTCGCGCAGATCCTTCACGAGCTTGCCGTACAGTTCCGGCACGCCGTAGCCAACCGTGTCGGCGATATTGATCGTGGTCGCGCCTTCGGCGATCACCGCTTCGAGCACGCGGCACAGGAAGTCCATATCCGTGCGGCTGCCGTCTTCCGGCGAGAACTCGACGTCGTCCGTGAACTTGCGCGCGAAACGCACCGCGAGTTTTGCCTGCTCGAACACCTGGTCCGGCGTCATGCGCAGCTTCTTTTCCATGTGCAGCGCCGACGTCGCGATGAACGTGTGAATGCGGAAGTGGCTGGCGGGCTTCAGCGCATCGGCGGCACGCTGGATGTCCTTGTCGTTCGCGCGGGCGAGCGAGCAGATCGTGCTGTCCTTGATCATCGACGCGATCGTGTGGATCGAATCGAAATCGCCGTTCGAACTGGCGGCGAAACCGGCTTCGATGACGTCCACTTTCATCCGTTCGAGCTGCTTCGCGATACGGATTTTTTCTTCCTTGGTCATCGACGCACCGGGCGACTGCTCGCCGTCGCGCAAGGTCGTGTCGAATATGATCAGCTTGTCTGCCATGTCGGGTCTCCGGGACTCAATCAAATGTGGGAATGAAGATACGGAATTCGGGTGTTTGCGCCACCGCTGGCGACGCTAAACAACAGACGAGGCAGACGGAGGGCGAAAACGGTCAGCGCGGCAGGCGCGCTAGCACTAGTGCGCATAGGGGCGCACCGGCTTGAAGAGACAGGAAGGGGAATGTGAAAATAACCATGTCAGCGACTATAGCGGCAATCCGGAAATCGCGCAATTAGCGCCGCACCCGGCGCCCGAAACGAAAAGCGGCAGCCCTCGAGCCGCCGCTTTTGTCCTGCCTTCCTGCCGACCAGGCCGGTTTCAGTGATCGCGCTGTGACGAACGGGCCGGGTTCGCCCGGCCCCGAAGCGCCTGATAGCCCCAGAACACGTAGCCCGACAGCCCGTACAGGACGAACAGGCCGAACAGCATCAACGGCGGATCGGACGACACCAGCACGAACGCCATCACGACCAGCAGGATCACGCCGAACGGCACGCGATGCCGCACGTCGAGCGCCTTGCCGCTGTAGAACGGCGCGTTCGACACCATCGTCACGCCTGCATAGATCGTCAGCACGAACGCGACCCACGGCAGCCAGACGAGCTTCAGCGGCACGCGGTTATCGGTGGCGAGCCACACGAAGCCCGCGATCAGCGCCGCGGCGGCCGGGCTCGGCATGCCCTGGAAGAAGCGCTTGTCGACCACGCCGATGTTCGTGTTGAAGCGCGCCAGCCGCAGCGCCGCACCCGAGCAGTACACGAATGCCGCAAGCCAGCCCCACCGGCCGAGGTCCTTCAGTATCCATTCGTACATCACGAGCGCCGGCGCGACGCCGAACGACACCATGTCCGAGAGGCTGTCGAACTGCTCGCCGAACGCACTCTGCGTATGCGTCATGCGCGCAACCCGGCCGTCCATGCCGTCGAGCACCATCGCCACGAAAATCGCGATCGCCGCGACTTCGAAGCGCACGTTCATCGCCTGCACGACGGCGAAGAAGCCGCAGAACAGCGCGGCGGTCGTGAAGGCGTTCGGCAGCAGATAGATACCGCGCTTGCGCAGGAACTGCTGGCGCGCGGCACGCCGGCTGTCGACGACACCCGGTTCCGGCATCGGCTTCTTGCGGCGGAAAGGCCGGGGCTGCGGGCCGGCGCTGCGCGGTCGACGCGGTTTGAATGCGGCCATCGAAACCTCCTTGTGCCGCGTTATAGTTCAGCGAGGATCGTCGACGAGGCAGACACCTTCTCGCCAATCGATACGCGCGGACGGCTGCCCACCGGCAGATACACGTCGACACGCGAACCGAAACGGATGAAGCCATAGCGCTGACCGCGCGTGAGCGGTTCGCCCGCACGCACATAGCAAAGAATCCGGCGTGCGATGAGACCCGCGATCTGCACCGACGTGACCGTCTGGCCGCTTGCCATTTCGATCACCAGCGCATTGCGCTCGTTCTCGAGCGAAGCTTTATCGACTGCGGCGTTCAGGTAAGCACCCGGAAAATATTCGACCTTCGAGATCGCGCCATCCACTGGCGAGCGTTGCGAGTGGACGTTGAACACATTCATGAACACGCTGATCTTCAGCGCTTCGCGGTTGGCGTACGGGTCGTGCGCCGTTTCGACAGTGACGATGCGGCCGTCGGCGGGACACAGCACGGCATTGGCCTGCGTGGGAATCGGGCGAGCCGGGTCGCGGAAAAACTGGACGATGAAAATCAGGATCAGCCAGAACGGCCATGCGAAGCCGAACCCCGCGATGGCATGGATCAACAACGCAACGACGGCCGCGATGGCGATGAACGGCCAGCCTTCGCGCGCGATGATCGGATGAGGGTAATTCATGAGTGGCTTCAGTATTTTTGTAAAACCGTAGGATAGCAAAAGCCGCCCAGGGTTCATCACACCTGGACGGCTTTTGGGACCATCCGGCGATGCGCCCGCGATTGCTGCGGACGCACAAACCGGACGAATGCAACGCTGGCCTAGTTCTTCGACTGGTCGACGAGCTTGTTCGCAGCGATCCACGGCATCATCGAGCGCAGCTTCGCACCGACCGTTTCGATCTGGTGCTCAGCCGTCAGACGGCGACGCGATTGCAGCGTCGGCGCGCCAGCGCGGTTTTCGATGATGAAGCTCTTCGCGTACTCGCCCGTTTGAATATCGGTGAGAACCTGCTTCATCGCCTTCTTCGTTTCGGCCGTCACGATCTTCGGACCCGTCACGTACTCGCCGTATTCGGCGTTGTTCGAGATCGAGTAGTTCATGTTCGCGATGCCGCCTTCGTAGATCAGGTCGACGATCAGCTTCAGTTCGTGCAGGCACTCGAAGTACGCCATTTCCGGCGCGTAGCCCGCTTCCACCAGCGTTTCGAAGCCAGCCTTGATCAGGTCGACCGTACCGCCGCACAGCACGGCCTGTTCGCCGAACAGGTCGGTTTCCGTTTCTTCGCGGAAGTTCGTTTCGATGATGCCGGCACGGCCGCCGCCGTTTGCCGCTGCGTACGACAGCGCGATGTCACGGGCCGCGCCCGACTTGTCCTGCGCGACCGCGATCAGGTGCGGCACGCCGCCGCCTTGCGAGTACGTGCCGCGAACCGTGTGTCCCGGTGCCTTCGGCGCGATCATGATGACGTCCAGATCCGCACGCGGAATCACCTGGCCGTAATGCACGTTGAAGCCGTGCGCGAATGCGAGGGCTGCACCCTGCTTCGCGTTCGCATGGACTTCCTTTGCGTAGACTTCGGCGATCTGCTCGTCCGGCAGCAGCATCATGACGACGTCCGCGCCCTTCACGGCTTCGGCCACTTCCTTGACCTTCAGGCCGGCGTTCTCAGCCTTGCTCCACGATGCGCCACCCTTGCGCAGACCCACCGTCACGTTCACGCCGCTTTCGCTCAGGTTCAGCGCGTGTGCATGGCCTTGCGAGCCGTAACCGATGATGGTGACCTGCTTGCCTTTGATGAGGGAGAGGTCGGCGTCCTTGTCGTAGAAAACTTTCATGTTCGTTCCTTGGCGATATTCAGAGAGATTCAGGTACTGCGTGTTGTGTGCTGCTGGCCGGATTCGCGTCATGGACAGCGCGCTCATCCGGCCGTGATCGATGCAAACGGCGTTACACCTTCAGAATGCGTTCGCCGCGTCCGATCCCCGAGCTGCCCGTGCGGACCGTTTCGAGAATCGCGGTAGCGTCGAGCCCTTCGATGAAGGCATCGAGCTTGTCGCTCGCGCCCGTCAATTCGATCGTGTAGGTCTTTTCGGTGACGTCGATGATGCGGCCGCGGAAAATATCCGACATCCGCTTCATCTCCTCACGCTCCTTGCCGACCGCCCTTACCTTGATCAGCATCAGCTCTCGCTCGGTATGGGCGCCCTCGGTAAGGTCGACCACTTTCACCACCTCGATCAGGCGGTTTAGATGCTTCGTGATCTGTTCGATCACGTCGTCCGAGCCAATGGAAACGATGGTCATGCGCGACAGCGAATGGTCTTCGGTCGGAGCCACCGTCAAGGTTTCAATGTTGTAGCCGCGTGCCGAGAAAAGACCCACCACGCGTGACAGCGCGCCCGGTTCGTTTTCCAGCAGGACTGAAATAATGTGTCTCATGTTTCGCTTCTTCCAGATGTCGATGTATCGATGTATGCGGGCCGGTTCGCGCCGCTTCGTCCGCTGCCGCCCTTTGTGAAGGCGCGCGCGACGAAGCCAGCGTCAGAAACGGTCGTTATAGATCTTCCGAACCCATGAGCATCTCCGTGATGCCCTTGCCGGCCTGAACCATCGGCCAGACGTTTTCGGTCGGATCGGTCTGGAAATCGAGAAACACCGTGCGATCTTTCAGGCGCAGCGCTTCCTTCAGCGCCGGTTCGACATCCGCCGTGCGCTCGATGCGCATGCCGACGTGGCCATAGGCTTCGGCGAGCTTCACGAAGTCGGGCAGCGCATCCATGTACGAATGCGAGTAGCGCTTGCTGTATTCGATCTGCTGCCACTGGCGCACCATGCCCAGATAGCGGTTGTTCAGCGAAATGATCTTCACCGGCGTGTTGTACTGCTTGCAGGTGGACAGTTCCTGGATGCACATCTGGATCGAGCCTTCGCCCGTGATACAGAGCACGTCGTCATCCGGGTGCGCCATCTTCACGCCCATCGCCGCCGGCAGGCCGAAGCCCATCGTGCCGAGCCCGCCGGAATTGATCCAGCGACGCGGCTTGTTGAAGCGGTAGAACTGCGCCGCCCACATCTGGTGCTGGCCGACGTCGGAACACACGAAGGCATTGCCGTCGGTCAACTCCCACGCCTTTTCCACCACGTATTGCGGCTTGATGATGTCGCTCTTGCGGTCGAACTTCAGGCAGTCTTTCGAGCGCCAGGCTTCGATGTCCTTCCACCAGTCGGCGAGCGCCGCGGTGTCGGGGCCATGCTCGGCCGTCTGCAGCTGCTCGATCAGTTCCTTCAGCACTTCCTTCACGTCGCCGACGATCGGAATGTCGACCTTGACGCGTTTGGAGATGGAAGACGGATCGATGTCGATATGGATGATCTTGCGCGGACGCGACGCGAAGTGCGCCGGATCGCCGATCACACGGTCGTCGAAACGCGCGCCGATCGCGATCAGCACGTCGCAGTGCTGCATCGCCATGTTGGCTTCGTACGTGCCGTGCATGCCGAGCATGCCGAGGAATTTCTTGTCGCTCGCGCGATAGCCGCCCAGACCCATCAGCGTATTCGTGACCGGGTAACCGAGCAGATCGGCGAACTGGTTCAGCTCACGCGACGCATCCGCGAGAATGATGCCGCCGCCGGTATAGATATACGGGCGCTGCGCGGACAGCAGCAGCGCAACCGCCTTGCGGATCTGGCCGGAGTGGCCTTTAGTCACCGGGTTATACGAGCGCAGCGCGACCGACTTGAGCGGCTCGTACTGGCAGGGCATCTTCGACACGTCTTTCGGAATGTCGATCAGCACGGGACCAGGCCGGCCGGTACGGGCGATAAAGAACGCTTTCTTGACGGTGGCGGCGAGGTCGCGCACGTCCTTCACGAGGAAGTTGTGCTTTACGCACGGACGCGTGATGCCGACCGTATCGCACTCCTGGAACGCATCCTGGCCGATCGCGGCGGTCGGAACCTGCCCGCTGATCACGACCATCGGAATCGAATCCATATAGGCGGTGGCGATGCCCGTCACCGCATTGGTGACGCCGGGGCCAGAGGTCACGAGGCAGACGCCGACCTTGCCGGTCGAGCGTGCGTAGGCGTCAGCGGCGTGAACCGCAGCCTGCTCGTGACGCACGAGGATATGCTGGAACTTGTCCTGCTTGTACAGCTCGTCGTAAATGTAGAGTACCGAGCCGCCGGGATAGCCCCAGATGAATTCGACGTCTTCGTCGGCCAGTGCCTTCATGAGCACGGTGGCGCCGATAGAGCCAGTTTCGTGATGGGGAGTCGTATCCGACGTGGAGAATTCCGCGCTGGGCATATTCATTGTTCACCTTTCGAATTTTCGGCAAAAAATTGATCGGGTGCTCTCTGCCGGGCTTGTGGCTCGGGTTCAAGCGGCGCGTCCAGTTTGACAGGTGAGCTTCTTGGGCCACACCTCAAATGAGACAAGTCACTTATGTTGCGAACCGCTGACGATATCTGCTGTCACGATATTGGTCAAGCAGATATTTCCGCGGCGCGGCATGCCCCGGGGAGCGGGCAGGCACGTTTTACCGTCGTGAGCGGCGGTGGCCCTCTTTTCCCTGGTGCGGGCAAAAGTTTGTTAGCATCCGCGGGTTTTACGACATTTTTCGATCTATTACGCGCACGCCCGCTGCGCCGACCCCCAAACGGATGGCATCAGACAAGGAACTCGCCGATTTTCTGGCGGGCGTCGAGAGGCGCGCATTCAAGCAGACGGTCTACGCCGTGCGGGATGATGACGCCGCGCTCGACATCGTGCAGGACGCGATGATCAAGCTCGCCGAAAAATACGGCGACCGTCCTCCAGCCGAACTTCCCCTTTTGTTTCAGCGTATTCTCCAGAATACGATGCACGATCACTTCCGCCGGCAGAAGGTGCGCAATACGTGGGTCAGCCTGTTTTCCTCGCTCGGCGGCGCCGATGACGACGATTTCGATCTGCTGGAAACGTTCGAAGCCCAGGAAGGATCGGCCGCGGCGGAGAGCAGTGAGCAGCGCCTCGCGCGCGAACAGGTCCTGCAGCTGATAGACGAAGAAATCCAGAAATTACCTGCACGTCAACGGGAGGCGTTTCTCATGCGTTACTGGGAAGATATGGATGTCGCTGAGACCGCCGCCGCCATGGGCTGCTCCGAAGGAAGTGTGAAAACGCACTGCTCGCGGGCCACCCACACGCTGGCGCAAGCGCTCAGGGCCAAAGGAATCACGCTATGAGCTCCGCTCCCGATACAAAAGAACTCGAGTTTGCGCGGCAGCTGCGTCGTGCGCTCGACGAAACGACTGCCGCTCTCCCGTCCGCCACCGTCGACCGGCTCGCCGCGGCGCGCCGGACCGCGCTCGCCCGCAAGAAACCCGAACCGGCAACGGTGCCGGTGTTCGCGCCCGCGTTCGCCGGCGCTGCCGCCGGCATGGCGGCTCACGCGCCGTCGCCGGAATCCGGTACTGCCGGCAAGCCGCGCCGCTCGCCGCTGCGCCGTTTCGCGCTTGCCTGGCCGCTCGCCGCGCTGGTCGTGAGCCTCGTGGGCATTGCCTACTGGGAAGACCTGCAGCGCACCGCCGAACTCGCCGATATCGACGCCGCCATGCTGAGCGACGATCTGCCGCTCAACGCGTACCTGGATCACGGGTTCAACGCGTATCTGTCGCGCGCGCGCTGATCGGGGGCCGTTCGGGTGAGTTACAAGCGCGGCCTCGCCATTGTCTCCGGATGCGTGATCGCGGCGCTGGTGTCGTTCGCCGCAACCTGGCCACGTTTCAATCCAAAGCCTGTTTCCGCTTCGGCGCCCGTCGCCGGTGCGCCAGCCTCGTCGTCCGCGCCATCGCTGGGCGTCGATCTGCAGGGAATCGCCAGCAACAACCCGCTTTCGTGGTCCCATCTCACGGAAGCCGAGCGCGTCGCGCTCGCGCCGTTCGCCAGCCAGTGGAACACCTTCAGCGATGCACGCAAGCGTAAATGGATCAAGATCGCGTCACGTTACGCAAAGATGTCGCCTGAAGCGCAAAAGCGGCTCCACGAGCAGATGACCGAGTGGACCCGCATCACGCCCGAGCAGCGGCGTGTCGCGCGGGAGAACTATCAGGCGTCGAAGGAACTGCCACGCGAGGCACGCCGGAATGCCTGGAAGGCCTACCAGCAACTCCCGGAGGAACAGAAGCAGCGGCTTGCCGCGAGCGAGCACAAGCGCCGCCCGACCGTCGTCAGCGCGCCGCCGACCGGCAAATCCGAAGTCAAGGACATCGACCGCCTGGTGAACGCGCGTGGCGCGAGCGCCGTCGCGCCGGCGTCGGCTGCGGCCGTGCCGTTGCCCGCGTCCGTCGCCCTGCCGCCGGGCACGACACCCGCCGGCAGCTTCGTTCCCGCGACGCCGCAACCGGTTTCGCCCGCCGAAGCGCCGTCGATCTTCAACGGCTCCTGAGCCCCTTCTCCACGTCCAACGATCCGTGTCCAGCCCGTCCACTACCGCCGACCTGACCCCTGATCGCCCGACACCCGCGCCGACCGTGCGCCGCCGCCTGGCGACAATGCTCTACGAAGGCGTGATCCTGTTCGGCATCGTGTTCCTCGCCGGCTATCTGTTCAGCACGCTGACGCAGCAACGCAACGGCCTCACGCATCACAACCTGCTGGCCGCCTGGGTGGGTTTCGTGGTCGGTGCGTATTTCGTCTGGTTCTGGACGCATGGCGGCCAGACGCTGCCGATGAAAACCTGGCGCCTGCGCCTCGTCGGCGCCGACGGTGCGCCCGTGTCGGCGCCGCGCGCGATCGTGCGCTACATGCTCGCGTGGCTGTGGTTCCTGCCGCCGCTCGCGCTGCACCCGCTGCTGGGTCTCGCGGTGCCACAAACGCTCATCGTCGCGGCAATCTGGTTCGTGCTGTGGGCCGCCACCGGTCGTTTCGGCGCGAGCCGGCAGTTCCTGCACGACCGGCTCGCCGGCACGCGAATCGTCGAGCTCACGCGTTAGGTACACACGCCTCACCTCACGCGCCCACCCGAGGCCGCCCCTCAACGCTTCTCCGCCGCGCTTCCTGACGACGACGCCTGCCGCTGCGCCGGCGACGTCGTCACGCCCTTGCGACCGCCGAGGCGCGCGAACATCGTCCGCGGATCCATGCGCGTCTGCTGCAGGAACACGGCGACCACGATGATCAGCCCTTTCATCACGAGCTGCGTGTTGCTGTCGATGTTGTTGAGCAGCAGGATGTTGCCGAGAAAGCCGAAGATCAGCACGCCGGCTACCGTTCCCGCAATCCGTCCCACGCCGCCCATCAGGCTCGTGCCGCCGATCACCACCGCGGCGATCGCGTCGAGCTCCCAGCCGACGCCCGCGTCCGCCTTGCCCTGCCGGTATTGCGCCGCGTACAGCACGCCGACGAGCGCCGACAGCATCCCGGAGATCGCGTACGCGGCGATCTTGTTGCGATCGACCTTGAGGCCGGAAATGCGCGCGCATTTCTCGTTGCCGCCGATCGCGTACAGGTACTTGCCGAACACGGTCCGGTTCAGCACGAAATCCGCGATTAGCGCGATCACGACGAAAAAGAGTGTGGGCACCGGCACCACGCCGAACAGCAGCGCGCGCAGGAGTTCAATGTCCGTGGTCGCATTGCTGCCGCTGTAGATCGAGTAGACGGCCGTGTCCTGCCCCGCCACGAGACGCGCCACGCCCATCACGCCGACCATCGCGGCCAGCGTCACGATGAACGGCTGCATCCTGCCACGCGTGATGATCCAGCCGTTCAGCGCGCCGATTGCAAGGCCCGCGAGCGGCACCATCCACAAGACCGTCCACAGCGAAACCTTGACCGGCAACTGATGCCATGCGTACGCACACGCAAGCAGCGCGCAGACGAACCCAACCGCCATACGCGGGCCGTGGCGCCGCACATGAACACCCGAAGCGCCTTTCGCACGCTTGCGCCGCGCCAGCAAACCGCCCACCCCGCAGACGATGATGAAGATGCTCACCGCGTCGAGCCCGAGCGCCGTCCATGACGCGGTGTTCGAGCCGGGCGTCGTCAGCAGGATCGCGGTCAGCACGCTGCCGAAGCCCATCACCGAGCCGACCGACAGATCGATCCCGGCGGTGATGATCACGAGCGTCATGCCGACCGACATCACACCGACGTTCGCGACCTGACGGAACACGTCCGAGAAATTCGCCGCCGACAGAAAGATATTGCTGCCGTCCGCGGCATGCGGCGAGGTCAGCGCACCGAGCGCGATCAGTACGATCAGCCCCAGGTAGTATTTGACGTTCGTCAGCCACGCCCGCAGGCGTCGTTGCCGCGGGTCGGGCAGCGTATCGAGGGCCGGCTCATGGGTCGACTTATGGGCCGGTTCATTCGCTTTCAGCATGTTCTCTGTCTCCGGTCGATCAAGGCGAGGCCAGCTTCACGAGCTGTCCGGCGGAAAACGCCTCGCGCTCCAGCACGCCGGCCGCGCGTCCTTCACACAGCACGAGAATGCGGTCGCACATCAGCATCAGCTCGTCGATCTCCGAGCTCGCGACGACGACCGTCAGGCCGGCGCGCGCCGCCTGCAGGATCTGGCTGTAGATTTCCGATTTGGCGGCCACGTCGACGCCGCGCGTGGGCTCGTCGAGCAGCAGGATATCGGGCTGCGTCATCAGCCATTTGCCGATGATGAGCTTCTGCTGGTTGCCGCCCGAGAGCGTCGTGACGGTCTGCGCGACGCCGCCGCATTTCACGTTCGACGCCTTCGCCTGTGCTGTCACGCGCCGTGCGATCGCACGGCGCCGGTAGAACGGAAAGCCGTCGACACGCGCAAGGCTCGGCAGCACGAAGTTCGCTTCCACCGAATGCTCGGGCAAGAGGCCGTCTTTCTTGCGGTCTTCGGTGACAAACGCGACGCCGGCTTCGACTGCGGCCGCGGGCGTCGTGAACGCACGCCGCGAAGGGCCGATTTCGATTGCGCCTTCCACGCGATACGACGACACGCCGAAGAGCGTTTCCAGAATCTCCGTCTTGCCCGCGCCGAGCAGTCCCGACAGACCGAACACTTCGCCCTGCCGCACCTCGAACGACACGTGATCGACAACCGGACGATGATCGCCGTGCAGCGTCAGATCGCGCACGGCGATCATCGTGTCGGCGGCGGCGCGCAGTTCGCCCGCCTCGCGATGCGGCGTGACGAAGTTCTTGCCGATCATCATCGAGACGAGCTGTTCGGCGGATTCGACGCGGCCGATCGGCAGCGTCGCGATATGCCGGCCGTCGCGCAGCACGGTGACGCGATCGGCAAGATCGAAGACCTCCTGCAGACGATGGCTGATCAGGACGATGCCCATGCCGCGCTCGCGCAGTTCGCGCACGAGAACGGACAGCGCCTGCGTTTCGGTGTCGGAGAGCGCGGACGTCGGCTCGTCCATGATCAGCACGCGCGCGTCGGCGAGCAGCGCCTTCGCGATTTCGATCAGCTGCTTTTCGCCGATGCGCAGCGGCCCCACGAGCGCATCAGGCGCGGGCCTGAAGCCGAGTTGCGCCAGCACTTCACGCGCTTTCGCACGCATCGCGGCATGGTTGGGAAAACCGAAGCGCGTGGTGATTTCCTTGCCGAGAAAAAGGTTGTCGACGACAGAAAGACTGTCGACCAGATTCAGTTCCTGATGAATGATCGCGATGCCGGCGTCCATCGCATCGGCGCTGGTTCTGAACGCGACGGGTGTGCCCGCGACGGCGATCGTGCCCGCGTCCGGCAGATACAGGCCGCCGAGAATCTTCATCAGGCTCGACTTGCCCGCGCCGTTTTCGCCGACGAGCGCATGCACCTCGCCCGCAGCGATATCGAAGTCGATGTCGGTGAGCGCCGCGCTGCCGCTGAACGCAATCGAAATGCGTGATGCCGCGACGAGCGGCACCGCCGCACCTTCGTGCGAAAGTGGCGGCGTGGAGCGTTGCGCTTCGCGCGTGGTGTGACCGCCTGCTGCGTGTTGCATCATGAAAGCCGTTCGCCTCGTCGGTTGAGTCGGGTCAGCGTTGCGAAGCGTGCGCAGTCCGATCATGCGAGGACCGCGGCACGCACGGCTTGTGCCTGCATCAACCTCAGCCGGCCACGAACTGCTTCGCGTTGTCCGCGAAAATGCCCTGCGTCGGCAGGATCACCTTCTTCGGAATCTTCTCGCCGGCAAGCATCCTGAGCGCCTGACGCAGGCCCTCGGCACCCGGCGTCGGGTACACGAACGTCGCCGTCAGAATGCCCTTCTCGACCCACACGGCGCCTTCGTTCGGCAAGCCGTCCGCGCCGACGAACCTGATCTTCTTCTCGACGCCCGCGTCCTTCGCGGCGAGATACGCGCCGTACGCCATCGGATCGTTGTGCGCGAACACCACGTCGACCTGCGGATTCACGCGCAGCACCGTCTTCATATAGTCGTACGCCTTGTCCTGCTTCCAGTCGCAGTCCACGCGCTGGCCGACGGTCTTCAGCCCCTTCTCCTTGCCGATGAATGCCATCGCGCCGTCGTGCCGGTCGTGCGAAGCCTGCGCGCCAAAACCGCCCCACACTTCGACGATATTGCCTTTCGCCGCGCCCGGACCGCCCGTCGTCTTGACGATGAATTCGCCGATGCCCTTGCCGATCAGCGTGTTGTCGCCGCCGACGAACTGCGTGTACGCATCGCCGTTCACGGTCCGGTCGAGCACGAACACCGGGATGCCCGCCTTGTACGCTTTTTCGACCACGCCCGTGAGCCCGGCCGACTCCTTCGGCGAGATGAAGATCACGTCCATCTTCTGTGCGATGAAGTTCTCCATGTCGGCGTTCTGCTTGTCGGTGCGATCGTTGGCGTCGGCGATCACGAGTTCGACGTTCGGATGTTTCGCGGCTTCGGCTTTCATGTCCTTGTTGAACTGGACGCGCCACGGTTCGACCGTGGTCACCTGCGAAAACCCGAAGCGATATTTCTTGCCCTGGGCCTGCACGTATCCAGCCTTCATCACGAGCCCGGCAAACGGTGCCGTGACAAGTGCGCCAGTGATCAAGCGACGGTTGCGGTTCATCGACTGTCTCCATAATTTGCGCATTACGTGATGCGCGGTTGTGTGCCCCTCTCCTTCTCTCTCGTCCCTGTGCCCTGCTGCGTAAAAAATGAAACGTTCCAGTGCGCTTTCAGCGCCTCGCCGTCGCCTGCTGGTGATGCAACGTGGGCACGTCTTCCGGCACACGCGCGGTGCTCTCGCGCACCAGCAGTTCAGCCTTGAATGTCAGATGCGCGGGCTCGCCCCGCTCGCCGTTCAGAAGCTTCAGCATCAGCTGCCAGATCGCGTGTCCGATCGCTTCGACCGGCTGGCGGATCGAACTCAGATACGGGCGCAACACCGACATCCACGGCGCGTCGTCGAACGAGAGCAGCGAAATGTCTTCCGGCAGACGCAGATTCGCGTCCCGAAGCGCGCGCAATGCGCCGAGCGTCGTCACATTGCCGGCGGCGAAGAGCGCCGTTGGACGCACGGGCGCGCTCAGCACGTCGAGCGTCGATGCGTGGATTTCAGCGGCCGTCATCCCGCACTCGACGACCTGAATGAAGCTGTCGAGCCCCGCGCGGCGCATCGCGTCGATATAGCCGTCCGCACGTTCCTTCGAATTCACCAGATCGAGCGTGTTGACGAGAAACGCGATGCGCCTGTGACCCAGCGCGACCAGATGAGCGGTACCGTCGAGCGACGCACCGTGGCTGTCGGTCGTCACGGTATTCGCCGGAAACGTGTCGTCGACGCGATCGGCCATCACGAGCGGCACGTTGCACTCGCGGGCTTCCTTGATCGCGTGTTCATAGCCGCGGCACGGAATGATGATCATGCCCGCCACCTGGCGCGACATCACAAAGCGGATGCGCTCCATTTCGCGCGCCGGGTCTTCGTCGGCGTGCGCCATGATCAGCTGGTAGCCGTGTTCGAGCGCGTGGTTTTCGAGCGCGCGCGCGATATCGACGAAGAACTGGTTCGTGAGGTCCGGCAGCACGAAACCGATCGAACTCGGCCGGCCGCGACGCAGGTCGGCGGCGATGCCGTTGCGGCGATAACCCAGCCGGCGTGCCGCGTCCCACACGCGTTGCGCCCGCGCCGCGGAAACGCCGGGCGCGCCGGACAGCACCTTCGATGCCGTGCCGACCGAAACTTCGGCCGCATTGGCAACGTCGCGCAGTGTTGGAAGCAACCTGTTGGCCTCACCCATGGATTCCGTCAACCTGCTGGAAAAACGGGAATTGAAACGTTTCAGAGGATATGCAATCGATTACATGACTTCAAGGCAAGCCCACCTGGGGCTTTCCCGACGCGGTCCGTTATCGCTGCAATGCACAACCGGAGCGGCGCGCCTGCAAAGCCAGCGGCGGATTCATGAATACGCGCGTGAATACACACACGAGCACGTATCGCCGTAATAAGAACTTCTCGTGACTGTCACGGCACCGACACACGCCGATGGCCGAATGCACGTACCGCAACCCGACGCGTGAGCCATGGACAACCAGACGTCCGCGACTTCTCTCTTTCGCCAGACCGGCCCCGGCGTCGACCCCGTCGCTTTCGGACCGGGCGCCCTTCCCGCCAATGCCATTCCCCTGTCCCCGCCACCGTCGATACCGATGACGGGCACGGGCCATCACGAAGACGACCACGACGCGACGCATCGCTACCGCGCGATCTGGCTCTCGGATATCCACCTGGGTTCGAACGGCTGTCAGGCGCCGTACCTGCTGGATTTTCTGCGGCACAACGAATCGGAATACCTGTATCTCGTCGGCGACATCATCGACGGCTGGCAGTTGAAGAAAGGCTGGTACTGGCCGCAGGCGCACAACGACGTTGTGCAGAAGATCCTGCGCAAGGCGAGAAAGGGCACCCAGGTCGTCTACGTGCCCGGCAATCACGACGAAGGCGCGCGCCAGTTCTGCGACCTCGCGTTCGGCGACATCCACGTGCGCGGCGAGGCATTTCACACGACGCTTGCCGGCAAGCGCCTGTGGATCACGCACGGCGATCTGTTCGACGGCGTGATCCAGCACGCGAAGTGGCTCGCCTATCTCGGCGATTCGGCTTACACGCTGATCCTGCTGCTCAACCGCTGGTTCAACCGGATCCGCAGCCGGCTCGGCTTCCAGTACTGGTCGCTGTCGCAATACCTGAAGCATCAGGTGAAAAACGCGGTGAACTTCATCTCGTCGTTCGAACGCGTGATGACCGACGAAGCGCGCCGCCGCGGCTGCGATGGCGTGGTCTGCGGGCACATCCACAAGGCCGAGATTCGCGACATCGACGGCGTGCTGTATTGCAACGACGGCGACTGGGTCGAGAGTCTGTCGGCGCTCGTCGAGACGTTCGAAGGCGAACTCAAGGTGATTTACTGGACCGTCATGCGCTCGCCGGAAGCGAGCGCGCAAAAGGCCCGGGCGACCGCCGCTTAAAGCCCCTGTCACATCACGTCAACACCCGCTGGACACGCGTTACCTTTTCACCTTACCTGGGTCACAACGATGAAGATCATGATCGTCACCGATGCATGGGAACCGCAGGTCAACGGCGTTGTTCGCACGCTGAAGAACACGACGCGCGAGCTGACCGCGCTCGGTCATCGCGTCGACCTGCTGACGCCGCTCGAATTCCACACGATCCCGTGCCCGACGTATCCCGAGATCCGCCTGTCGCTGCTGCCGAAAAAGCGTCTGCGTCGACGTATCGGCGAATTCGCGCCCGACGCGCTGCATATCGCCACCGAAGGTCCGCTCGGTCTCGCGGCGCGCGCGTATGCGATCCAGCACAAGCTGCCGTTCACGACCGCGTATCACACGCGTTTTCCCGAGTACGTGCAGGCCCGCTTCGGCATGCCGCTCGCCGCCACGTACAGGTTCCTGCACTGGTTCCACAAGCCGTCGCTCGCCGTGATGGCGCCGACGCCCGTGGTAAAAACCGACCTCGAGAAATTCGGCTTCACGAACGTCGTGCTGTGGACGCGTGGCGTCGATCTCGACATCTTTCACCAGATGGACTCGAAGGTGCTCAACAGCGCGCGGCCGATCTTTCTGTATGTCGGGCGCGTGGCGGTCGAGAAAAACGTCGAGGCGTTTCTGAAGCTCGATCTGCCGGGCTCGAAATGGGTCGCGGGCGAAGGCCCCGCGCTCGCGGAACTGAAGTCGCGCTATCCGACGGCGAACTATCTCGGCGTGCTGACGCAGGCCGAACTCGCGAAGGTCTACGCCGCCGCCGACGTATTCGTCTTCCCGAGCCGTACCGACACGTTCGGTCTCGTGCTGCTCGAAGCGCTCGCGTGCGGCACGCCGGTCGCGGCGTACCCGGTGACCGGCCCGATCGACGTGCTCGGCGACGGCGGCGCGGGCGCGATGAACGAAGACCTGCGCGAGGCGTGTCTCGAAGCGCTGAAGATCGATCGCAACCATGCGCGCGCGTGGGCGGAACGTTTTTCGTGGGGTGCGGCATCGGAGCAGTTCGCCGCGCACCTGAAGCCGCTGCCGCGCCCGTCGTTCAGCGAGGAAAGCGCCGCCGCATGACGCGGCGCGCACAGTCCACCATGCAGGCGAGAACGTCTTCTGTCCGGCGTCCGTCCACGGACGCGCCTCGCGCGCCGCGTGACGCGGCGCGTCCTCACGTCGCCGATACTGCCGATGCCGCCGATGCGCGAAACGCAGGCGGCGATCCTTTCGACGACGATCCACATCCGGATACAAACGAAACCGATACGCACGCCGGCACACCCAGCGAACCGCTGAGTCCCGACGATCCGCTCGCGCCCTTGCCGTTCAATCCGTACAAGGGCAATCGCGGGCTCACGCGGGCATGGCACGCGATGAAGAATTCGCTGGCCGGTTTCCAGGTTGCGATCCGTGAGGAAAGTGCGTTTCGCCAGGAGCTGACGCTGGCGGCGATCCTGCTGCCGATCGGCCTGATCGTACCGGTCGAGCCGGTCGCGCGCGTGCTGCTGCTCGGCTCCGTGTTGCTGGTCCTGATCGTCGAGCTGCTGAATTCGAGCGTCGAAGCCGCCATCGACCGCATCTCGCTCGAACGCCACGAACTGTCGCGCCGCGCGAAGGATCTCGGCAGCGCCGCCGTGATGGTCGCGCTCGTGATGTGTCTGATGACGTGGGGACTGGTGCTGACGCCGCTCGTCGTCCGCTGGATCGACGCGTGGCGTTGAACCGGCGACTCACCTGAATAGCCTGGATGTCGTCCGGCGCACGGGCGCGCGGTAGCCCTGGTCAGTTTACGTCCGGTTTATAATCAGACGATCAATTCTGACAATACGAACCGCGTCCGGGTGGATTGCGCGACAGATGTTGCCGCGCACCAACCCGGCCAAACCAGGGCCGGACGACATGGAAGCCAAACCTCCCCGCCGCACCCGCGAACGGATTCTCGAGCTTTCGCTGAAGCTCTTCAACGAAATCGGCGAGCCGAACGTCACGACCACGACGATCGCCGAGGAAATGGAGATCAGTCCAGGCAACCTGTACTACCACTTCCGCAATAAAGACGACATCATCAACAGCATCTTCAGCCAGTTCGAGCAGGAGATCGAAAAGCGTCTGCGTTTCCCCGACGATCACCGTGCAACCATCGACGAAATGTGGTCGTATCTGCAGTACATGATCGATTTCACATGGCGCTATCGCTTCCTGTATCGCGATCTGAACGACCTGCTCGCGCGTAACCGCACGCTCGAAACGCATTTCAAGCAGATCATCAGCCACAAGGTGCGTTTCGCGAGCCAGTTCTGCGAGCAGCTGGTGACGGACGGCGAAATGTTCGCGACGCCCGACGAACTGCATGTGATCGCGACCAATATCGGTGTGATCGCCACCTACTGGCTGTCGTACCAGTTCGTGATGAACCCGCGCAAATACAACGAGCAGGAGACGATCCGCGGCGAGCTGCATCAGGTCAGCGTGCAGATCATCTCGCTGATGGCGCCGTATCTGCGGGGCCGCTCGCGTCAGATCTTCGACGATCTCGTTTCAGGCAAACTGCCCAGGCGCGAGTTTTACGATTACCTTCCACCCAGGGACGGCGCCGCGCCGCGCACAGAAACGAAGGACAGTTGAGCATGAAAGCGGTATGTGTCTATTGCGGCTCCTCGGATGGAGCCCGCCCTCTTTACGCCGAAGCCGCGAAGGCATTCGGCCGCGCACTGGTCAAAGCGGACCTCGCGCTCGTGTACGGCGGCGGCAAGGTCGGCCTGATGGGCGTGATCGCCGATGAAGTCATGGCCGCTGGCGGCCGCGCGATCGGCGTGATTCCCGAGTTGCTGGTGAACAAGGAAGTCGGCCATAACGGGCTGACGGAACTGCACGTCGTACCCGACATGCATCAGCGCAAGAAGATGATGGCCGATCTGTCCGACGCGTTCGTCGCGATGCCAGGCGGCGCCGGCACGCTCGAGGAGCTGTTCGAGGTATTCACATGGGCGCAGCTCGGCTATCACCAGAAACCGGTGGCCGTGCTCAACATCGACGGCTTCTACGATCCGCTCGTGTCGTTGCTGCGTCATACCGTCGACGAAGGTTTCATGCAGCAGAAGTACTTCGACATTCTGCAGATCGACGCCGACCCCGATTCGCTGATCGGCAAGCTGCAACGCTACCGGCCGCCCGCCACGGACAAATGGGCGCAGAACCGCGCAGCCGTCTGAGCGCCTCGCTCACCCATCGCCGGATATTTTTCTGAGCTTTTCGCCATGACCAAAGTCGTTCTGATCACTGGTGCAAGCCGCGGCATCGGACGCGCCACCGCGCGGCTTCTGGGCGTCCGCGGCTGGTCGGTCGGCGTGAACTACGCGCACAACGAAGCGGCCGCGCGTGAAACCGCCGCCGAAGTCGGCCGCGCCGGCGGCCACGCGCGCGTGATTGCTGGCGACGTCGCCGATGAAGGCGCCGTCATCGCGATGTTCGATTCGCTCGTGCACGCGTTCGGGCGCATCGACGCCGTGGTCAACAACGCGGGTATCGTCGCGCCTTCGATGCAGCTCGCGGATATGGACGCCGAACGGCTCAGGCGGGTGTTCGACGTCAACGTGTTCGGCGCGTTTCTGGTCGCGCGTGAAGCCGCCCGGCGCATGGCGAAAGATCGCGGCGGCGATGGCGGTGCGATCGTGAACGTGTCGTCGGCGGCGTCGCGGCTTGGTTCGCCGAACGAATACGTCGACTACGCGAGTTCGAAAGGTGCGGTCGATACGATGACGATCGGTCTCGCGAAAGAACTGGGCCCGCAGGGCGTGCGCGTGAACGCGGTGCGCCCCGGCCTCATCGATACCGAGATTCACGCGAGCGGTGGCCGCCCGGATCGCGCCGCCGCGCTTGGCGCACAAACGCCGCTCGGCCGCGCGGGCAGCGCGGACGAAGTGGCCGAAGCGATCGTGTGGCTGTTAAGCGATGCGGCTTCGTACGTGAACGGCGCGTTGCTGGACGTCAGCGCCGGGCGATAAGCCGGCGGCTGGCTGAACGCCGCCGCCCTGTCTGCGCGACGTATATCGGGCGAATATCAGGCGAATTCCAGCACGATCCGGCGCGTGCGCGCACTCTTCTTTTCCAGCTTCGCCACACGCAGCGCGCCGATTTCCTGCGTGTTGCGCACATGCGTGCCGCCGCACGGCTGAAGATCTACATCTTCGATGCGCAGGAGACGCACGCGCCCCAACCCCATCGGCGGCTTCACGCTCATCGTGCGAACGAGTTCCGGACGCTGCTCCATTTCTTCGTCCGTGATCCATTGTGTCGACACGCCGTGCGCACCGCCGACCAGTTCGGCAAGACGCGCTTCGATCATCTCGCGCCCGATCGGCTCGACCGTCGCAAGATCGAGGCGCGCGTATTCGCTCGTGATGCTGCAGCCGTCCACTGGATACGGCAGCACCGCGCAGATCAGGTGGCTCGCGGTGTGCAGCCGCATGTGCCGGTAGCGGCGCTCCCAGTCGATGGCCGCCGTGACCCGTACACCCGGCTGAAAGCGGGCCAGCAGCGCGTCCTGATCGGGCGCCGGCACGTGGACGGCGTCGTCGGGCGTGGCACCCTCGAATTTCGCCTTGCGCGTATCCGCGATGACAAGACGTGTACCGTCGGCAAGCGCCAGCGTACCGGCGTCGCCCGCCTGGCCGCCGCCGAGCGGATAGAACACCGTCTGGTCGAGATGAATACCCTGCTCGTCCACGGCCGTAATCGTGGCGTCGCATTGCGTGAGATAGGCATCGTCGCGAAAGAGCGCGCGCGTCGTCATGGGGAATCCTTCGTTATTCCGCGAAAAAATCATTATGCCGGGCAGCCCGGCGAGCCGGAAGTCAGCCGCCACGTCACAACCAGCCGGACTGTACCGGTCGTTCCGGCAGGCCAGCTTGCCCTCGGGCGATGGGCTACGGACTGGGCCGATGCCGGAAGCGCGAACGTCCGCTCAACCCGGCCGGTTGCGCATCCAGTCGGCGGTTTCGAAGAACGAATGCAGCAGCCGTTCGCGCAGCGTTTCCGGCAGACCGATGTCTTCCATCGCAGAGGCCATGCAGCGCAGCCACTGGTCGCGTTCATCCGAAGCAATCGCGAACGGCAGATGCCGCGCGCGCAGGCGCGGATGTCCGAAGCGGCCGACATAGTGATCGGGGCCGCCCAGCCAGCCGCACAGGAACCAGAAGAACTTGTCGCGCGAGCCTTCGAGCGTCGGCGGATGGAGCGCGCGGATGCCGGCGAATTCAGGTTCGAGGTCCATCAGGTCATAAAAGCGGTCGATGAGTTCGCGCACGCGCGTCTCACCGCCCACGAGTTCGAAGGCCGTGGTCTGCGCGGGCGCTTCGTCGATCGGATCAGTCATACGTGAAAAGAGAAGGAAGTCGAAAAAACAGGCAACGTCATGCGTCGCGCAGCGACTGGAGCGCCGGACGCGCCAGCACACGTCGCAGGCTCAGCCAGCCGCCGATGCCCGCGCACGCGATGCCCGCGGCAATCCCGGCTGGCGGCAGCCACGGGTCGAGCTCGAGATGAAAATCGAAGACGCGCGTCGCGAGCACCCAGCCGATGGCCTGCGCGCCCAGCGCCGCCATCAGGCCGGCGAGCGCGCCGACCGCGACGAATTCGGCCACCTGAACGGCACGCACTTGCGTATGCGATGCACCCAGCGCGCGTAGCAGCGCGGATTCTCGCATGCGCTCGTCGCGCGTGCCGGCGAGCGCCGCGTACAGCACCAGCACGCCCGCCGCGAGCGTGAACGCGAACAGGAACTGCACCGCGCCGATCACCTGCTGCAACACGCGCTGCACCTGCGCGAGAATCGGGCCGGTGTCGATCGCGGTGAGGTTCGGAAAGGTGGCGATCAGGCCGTCGATCGTCGCGCGCTTTTCGGGTGGTAAATGGAAGCTCGTGATGAACGTCGCGGGAAAATCCTGCAACGCGGCCGGCGGCATCAGCACGAAGAAGTTGACCTTGAACGAGCCCCAGTCGAGCTTGCGCACGCTCGTGACGGGCGCGTCGATCCGCAGTCCGGTCACGTCGAAACGCAGCGTATCACCGGGCTTCACGTCGAGGATTTTCGCGAGCCCCTGTTCGATCGAGATCTGCGGCGAAGTGGTTTTGCCATACCACGTGCCGGCCTCGATGCGGTTGTCGTCAGGCAGGCTCGTCGTGTACGAGAGATTGAACTCGCGATCCACGAGGCGCCGCGCGTCCTCGGACTTGTACGAATCGGGATTGACCGGCTTGCCGTTGATCCCGATCAGCCGGCCGCGCACCATCGGCGACAGTTCGGCACCCGGCAGGCCGTGCGCCGTCAGATACTGCGTCACTGCTTCGCGCTGGGCGGGCTGGATGTCGATGATGAACTCGTTCGGCGCATCGGGCGGCGTCGATTTGCGCCAGCCGGCGACGAGATCGTTGCGTGTCATCGCGATCAGCAGCAGGCACATGAGGCCGATGCCCAGCGCGGTGATCTGCAACGCGCTCGCGTTGCTGCGCCGTTCCAGCGAAGCCAGCGCATACCGCCAGCCGATGCCCGCGTTCACCCGCTCGCTGCGCACGAGCTTCGAGGCACCCCACAACGCGAGCCGCGCGACGAGCGCGAACACGAGCAGCCCGCCCGCGAAGCCCCCCGCGACGATGCCGCCCAGCTTCAGTTCACCCGCCGCGACGATCAGCAACGCCGCGAACAGCACGATGCCGAGCGCGTACGCAGCCCATGCGATGCGCCCCTCCTCGCCCCACTCGCGGCGCAGCACGCGCACCGGCGGCACACGCGTGAGCGGCAACAGCGGCGGCAGCGCGAAGCCGAGCAGCAGGACGAGACCGGCCGCGACGCCTTCGAGCGCGGGCCACGCGGACGGCCACGGCAACGCGACGTCGATGAGGCTCGCGAGCCACCACAGCAACGCAAGATGGCCGCCAAAACCGAGCAGGACGCCCAGCGCGCCGCCGATCACGCCAAGCCCGATGAATTCGAGCGTGAAGAGCGCGCGCAGCGTTTTCTGGCTGACGCCGAGGCAGCGCATCGCCGCGCAGCCGTCGAGGTGTCGGCGCATGTAGCGATGCGCGGCCATCGCGATCGCGACGGCCGCCAGCAACGCCGTGAGCAGTGAGACAAGCGTGAGGAAATGGCTCGCGCGGTCGAGCGTCTGGCGCACCTGCGGCTGGCCGTCCTGCAACGATTCCAGCGCGACGCCGCGCATCTTGCCGCCATCGACGCGCGCATGCGACCACTGCGCGAACTGCGCGACGGCGTCGTCCTGACCGGCGACGAGCAGGCGATACGTGACCCGGCTGCCGTAAGCGATCAATCCGGTCGACGCGAGTTCGTCGTCGCGCATCATCAGGCGCGGTGAAAAGTTGACGAACGAGAACCCGCGGTCCAGCTCACGCGTGATCACCGCGCCAATCGTGAACGTGCGGCTGCCGACCTTCACCGGATCGCCCACGCGCAGCTTCAGCGCATCGAGCAGCGCCGGATCGACCCACACGGTGCCTTTCGGCGGAATCGCGCTGGCGGCGTGGTCGGGCGCATCGGGCGCGGGGGCGATGCGCAGCGCGCCGCGCAACGGATAGGCGTCCGACACGGCCTTGATCGCCGCGAGCCGCGACAACGGCTGGGCCGCCGTCGAACTGATCATCGAAGGGAAAATCGCGGTGCGCGCCGTGTTCAGCTTCAGCGCCGTGGCTTCCCGGCTGAACTGCGGATCGACCGGATGATCGGCGCGCACGATGAAATCGGCGCCGATCATCTGTCGCGCGTCGCGCTCGAGCCCCTGATGCAGGCGGTCGGCAAGAAAGCCGACGCTCGAGAGCGCTGCTACGGCCAGCACCAGCGCGAGCAGCAGCATCGTCAGTTCGCCCGCGCGCCAGTCGCGCAGCGTCATGCGAGCGGCCTGCGCGATGAGATCAGACAGCGTGAAGCGGCGCGCTCGCCTTGCGCCTGCCGAAACGTTGATCGAAATACGCTGCGAGTCGCTCAATCGTGCCGGCTCCTGACGAGTCGCGACACCATATGGTTCGCCATCCCACGAAAACCGCCCTGCACGCCGCGCCACAAACGCGGCAACGCCCACGCGGCCGCCATCAGGAAACCGATCAGCAGCAGCAGGAACAGGAACGGCACGAAGAGCGCGAGCAGCAGGCCGCCGAACACGAGCCCATCCTCCGCGGAAGACGCGACCACGTTCGACACCGGTTCCGGCGAGAGATTGATCAGCGCCCGCGTGCCGGCCTTCGCCAGATGCGCGGTGCCGGCGAGCGTGCCGCCCGCGAGCGCCGCGACGGTCAGCAGCGCCGGATCGGCGTGCCCGAGCGCACCGGCTGCAAGCATCGCACCAGCGGGAATGCGGATGAAGGTGTGAATCGCGTCCCAGAGGGAATCGAACGCGGGAATCTTGTCGGCGAGGAATTCAGCGACGGTCAGCACCGCGGCGGCGCCGATGACCCACGGCGACGACAGTACGGACAGCGTTTCGGGAAGATGGATGAAGCCAAGCCGTTCGAAGATGCCAGCCAGCAACACAGTCAGATAGAGGCGCAAGCCGCTACCCCAGGAAAGGCCTGCTGCAAGCGAAAGTGATTCAAGCATGGCTGCCTCCTGACGCGCTGCACCTGGTGGACGGTCGTTCACGCGCGTCGCACGGGCGACGTGCATGGCGAACCCACTGGCCGGCACGGTGACGGATCTCGCTGCGCCAGCGCGGTCGATCAGACCCGAAGCGACGCCAGACCAGCCGCGCGAGGCTCTTTGTGACTGGATCTGGTTTCATTATAGCCACGTTGATTCGCAGGCCGCTGAATGACGTCCGGGAAGGACACCCGGCGTTGCGCGACATCCACGGGCGGGGCGGGGCGCTCCGCCTGTAACCGGTGCGCTCAGTGGCCCGAAGACAGCTTCAGCCCGATCAACCCGACGACGATCAGCGCCGCGCTCGCCACCCGCGCCGCCGTCAGCGCCTCGCCCAGCATCACGATGCCGAAGATGAATGCGCCGACCGCGCCGATGCCCGTCCAGACGGCGTAAGCCGTGCCGAGCGGCAACTGGCGCATGGCCATCGCGAGCAGGATGAAACTGCCGAGCGCCGTCACGACCGTGAACGCCGACGGCCAGAAACGCGTGAAACCTTCGGAGGATTTGAGACCGGCCGCCCATGCGACTTCCAGCAAACCGGCGATAAAAAGAAGAATCCAGGACACGAGGGACCTCCATGGATGAGATGGGGTCGTCCCGGCTATACAGAACACGTGCAAGGTCGTCCTTACACAGTCGCGATTATATCAAGACGGATCTGGCCGCGCCGGGCCGGGATATCCGGAATCATATGATCATGTGGCGCCGACGAGCCGGTAGCCGACACCCGTTTCGGTCACGATATGTTCCGGCTGGGCCGGATCGCGCTCCAGTTTCTGCCGCAGATGCGCCATGTAGATGCGCAGGTAGTGATGACTTTCGACGTGCGAGGGGCCCCACACATCGCGCAGCAGTTGACGGTGCGTCAGCACGCGGCCGGCGTGGCGCACGAGCGTGGCGAGCAGACGGTATTCGAGCGGCGTCAGATGCACGGGCGCGCCTTCACGGGTCACCTGGCGCAACGCCAGATCGACCGTGATCGCGCCGAAATGGACCTGCGGCGCTTCGCTCGCCCCGCCATGGTTGCGCCGGCGCAAATGCGCGCGGATCCGCGCGAGCAGTTCGGACACACCGAACGGCTTGGTCAGGTAATCGTCCGCGCCGGCGTCGAGGGCCGCGACCTTTTCGCTTTCCTGCGTGCGTGCCGACAGCACGATGACCGGCAGTTCGCTCCAGCCGCGCAGTTCGCGGATCACGTCGAGGCCGTCGGTGTCGGGCAGGCCCAGATCGACGATCACCAGATCGGGTTTGCGCGTGGCGGCTTCGACGAGACCCTGCTTGCCGGTCTCCGCGTCGTGGACCACCATGCCCTCGCCTTCCAGTGACGTGCGCACGAAGCGCCGGATCTGTTTTTCGTCTTCGATCAGCACGACGGTAATGCTCGGGTCACTCATGGGCGGGCTTTGAAATTGGCGCGGGTACATCCGGCTCATCGAACGAATCCAGCAAATCGGACGCTTCGGGTTCGGGTGGTGGGGTCTCCACCGGCAACGTGAACCAGAAGCGCGCGCCTTCGATCCGTCCGTCGGATGCGACGCGACTGGCCGCGCCGATTGTACCGCCATGCGCGTCGACGATCGCGCGGCAGATTGCAAGCCCCAAGCCGATGCCAGGCTTCGCCGATTCCTTCTCGCCGCGCGTGAATTTCTCGAACACGCGCGTTTCCATGCCGGCAGGCAAACCCGGGCCGGCATCGTCGACAGTCACGCGCACGAACGGCTTGCCGTCGTCTTCGATGCGTTCGGCGCCGATCGCAAGCGGCGTATCCAGCGGCGCGTATTTCGCGGCGTTTTCGAACAGGTTCGAAAAGAGCCGCTCCATCAACACCGCGTCGAGCTGAAGCAGCGGCAGATCGAGCGGCAGCTTCACCTGCACCGGATGCCGCGCCAGCACCCGGCGGCACGCGCGCAACGCGGCGCCCACCGTCTCCTCGAGCAGCGACCACTGGCGATTCAGCTGCAAGCCGCCCGCCTGAAGCCGTGCCATGTCGAGAAGATTCGTGACGATCCCCGTCATCCGCAGCGCTTCTTCGTGAATCGCGTCGACGAGATCGTCGCCGGGTTTCGGCTCCACGTTCGCTTCATGCTGCTGCGCAAGCATCGATGAAAAGCCGACGATCGCCGTCAGCGGCGTGCGCAGGTCGTGCGAAATCGCCGACAGCAATGAATTGCGCAGGCGCTCCGATTCCATGTTCACGAGCGCATCGCGCGCGATGTCGACGTAATGCACGCGTTCGAGCGCGAGCGCGATCTGCGCGGCGAAGGCGTCGAGCATACGCTGCTGTTCCGGCACGTCGAGCTCGCGATCGTCTCGCGTGACGACCGCGAGCACGCCGCGCGTGCGCATCGGCGCCTTTAACGGCAGATAGAGCGCGGTGGCGGCCGGCAGCGTATCGGTACCGTGGCCCGCCGGTTTCTGCTGGTCGTAGACCCACTGTCCCACGTCGATATCGAGCGCGGCACCATCGAGCGTGACGGCCGGATCGGTTTCCTCGATCTTCTGCCTGACCTGATCGGCGCTGTCGGGCAAAAGGATCGCGACGCGCGCGCGAAACACGTCGCTCACATGCCGGCTACCGATGCCGACGATCTGTTCGGTCGCAAGCGCCGCAGCCAGTTCGCGCGCCATTTCGTACATCGCCCCGGTGCGCTGCTCGCGGCGCCGCGCGACGCTCGCCTCGTGGCGCAGGCTCGACGTCAGATGGCTGATCACGAGCGCCGTCAGCAGCATGCCGAGGAACGTCAGCAGATATTGCGTATCCGTCACCGACAGCGACATACGCGGCGGCACGAAAAAGAAATCGAATGCCGCGACGCTCATGAACGACAGCACGACGCCCGGGCCGCGCCCCAGCTTTGCCGCCGCGAAAATCACGCCGAGCAGATACAGCATGACGAGATTGGTCAGATCGATGTGATTCTCGAGCCGGCTCGCCACCACCGTGATGACCGAGCAGATCGCCAGTGCCCCGCCATACGCGGACGGCGACGAACGTCGCTCGCGGACCGCGCCCAGCGCGTCCCGCCATGCGCTTGCGCCGGCATCCAGCGGCGCGTGGCGCACGCTGGCATCGCTTTCGTGCGGCGCGCCGATCAACGTCAGATCGAGGTCGCCCGCGCGCTCCGCGATGCGATCGCCCAGCGGACGGCGAACCCAGCGCGTAAAACCCGAACGCGACGAAGCACCGGCCACGAGCTTCGATACGTTGCGCACCCGCGCATAGCCGATCAGCGCGGCGACGGCATCGTTGCCGGCGAGCGTCGCGGTTTCCGCGCCGAGTTCGGCGGCGAGCTTCAGCGCGTTGAGCGTGCGCTCGCGCCGCGCGTCGGGCAGCCGTTGCAGCTTCGGCGTCTCGACATACACGGCGATCCAGTCGGCCCGCAGACTCGCGGCGAGGCGCGCGGCGCCACGCACGAGCATGGGCGCATCCGGTCCGGGTCCGACGCAGACGAGCAGACGGTCGCGCGCCTGCCAGATACGCTGGATCGACTGGTCGGCGCGGTATTCGCGCATCTGCGCATCGACCCGGTCGGCCGTGCGCCGCAACGCGAGTTCGCGCAACGCGATCAGATTGCCTTTGCGAAAGAAATTGCGCACCGCGCGCTCGGCCTGCTGCGGCAGATAGACCTTGCCGTCGCGCATCCGGTCGAGCAGCTCCTCGGCCGGCAGATCGACGAGCGTGACTTCATCCGCGCCGTCGAACACGCGGTCGGGCACCGTCTCCCAGACCCGAATGCCGGTGATCTGTCCGACCACGTCGTTGAGGCTTTCGAGGTGCTGCACGTTGACCGTCGTATAGACCTCGATGCCGGCGTCGAGCAGTTCGTGGACGTCCTGCCAGCGCTTCAGATGTCGCGCGCCGGGGACGTTCGAATGCGCGAGCTCGTCGACGAGGATCAGTTGCGGCTTGCGCGCGAGCGCGGCGTCGAGATCGAATTCGCCGAGCTTGCGGCCGCGATATTCAATCTGCGCAAGCGGCAGCACATCGAGGCCGTCGAGCACCGCGGCGGTTTCGGTGCGCCCGTGCGTTTCCGCAATGCCGACGACCACGTCGACGCCCTCGTCGGCACGACGGCGCGCCGCCTGCAGCATCGCATACGTTTTTCCCACGCCCGCCGAAGCGCCGAAGAAAATCTTCAGCCTGCCACGCTGGCTTCTGGCTTCCTCGCGCTGCAGCCGGTCGAGGAGCGCATCGGGATCGGGTCGGTTCATGCGTAGTCGTTCCAGGTTGCCGCCGCGGCGTGCGCGCGGGCGGCAGGTCATCTGTGCATGGTCGCACGCCAGTGAATCCGCTGCAATTTGATGCGCCCGTGCGAACGCAAAAGGCGGCGCGCGAGCGCCGCCCTGACGTGCACCTGCTGCATGTCACCCGTCAAAAACTATCCGCGATGCGCGGCGTCGAGCGCGAGATTCAACGCCAGCACGTTCACGCGCGATTCGCCGAGGATGCCGAACTGACGCCCGCTCGTATAACGGTCCACCAGTGCCTGCACATCGTTTGCGTTCATCCCGCGCGCCTTCGCGACGCGTGCGATCTGATACGCCGCCGCGGCCGGGCTGATCTCGGGATCGAGCCCGCTGGCCGACGACGTCACGAGATCGACCGGCACCGGCTGCGACATGTCGGTGCCGGCGGCCTTCAGCGCGTCGATGCGGCCTTTGACTTCATCGACAAGCGCCGGGTTGGTCGGGCCGATGTTCGAGCCTGATGAGCCTTGCGCGTTGTACGGCATCGGCGCGGTAGCCGACAGGCGACCCCAGAAATACTGCGGCGCGTCGAACTGCTGGCCGATCAGCGTCGAGCCGACCACCTTGCCGTTCACTTCGACGAGACTGCCGTTCGCCTGATCGTGGAAGGCAGCCTGCCCCACCGCGGTCATCACCGCGGGATACGCGAGACCCGTCACCGCGCTGAGCACGGCGAAGATCACGATGAGCGGACGAAATAGCGATTTCATGACGACTGTTTCCTTTTGAATGATCCGAAGCGGGCCTGATCACACCCAGCCGAACGCGGCCAGCACCATATCGATGAGCTTGATGCCGATGAACGGCACGATGATCCCGCCGAGGCCATACACCAGCAGATTGCGACGCAGCAGCACCGCGGCGCCGAGCGGGCGGTAGCGCACCCCCTTCAGCGCGAGCGGAATCAGCATCACGATGATCAGCGCGTTGAAAATCACCGCCGACATGATCGCGGACGCCGGTGTCGCGAGATGCATCACGTTCAGCGCGTTCAACGCCGGGTAGGTCGTGGCGAACGCGGCCGGAATGATCGCGAAGTACTTGGCGACGTCGTTGGCAATCGAGAACGTCGTGAGCGAGCCGCGCGTCATCAGCATCTGCTTGCCGATCTCGACGATCTCGATCAGCTTGGTCGGATTCGAATCGAGGTCGACCATGTTGCCGGCTTCCTTCGCCGCCTGCGTGCCGGTGTTCATCGCCACGGCGACGTCGGCCTGGGCGAGCGCCGGGGCGTCGTTCGTGCCGTCGCCGGTCATCGCGACGAGACGGCCCTCGGCCTGATGCGCGCGGATCGTCGAGAGCTTCGCTTCGGGCGTGGCTTCGGCGAGGAAATCGTCGACACCGGCTTCCGCTGCGATCGCCGCCGCGGTCAGCCGGTTGTCGCCCGTCACCATCACGGTCTTGATGCCCATCCTGCGCAGTTCGGCAAAGCGCTCCTTGATGCCGCCCTTCACGACGTCCTTCAGTTCGATCACACCGAGCACACGCGCCGCGCCGTCCAGTTGTTCCGCCACCACGAGCGGCGTGCTGCCGCGCCGCGCGACTTCGGCAACCGCATTGCTGATTTCCTGCGGATAGCGACCGCCGTGCGCTTCGACGTAATGCTTCACGGCATCGGCGGCGCCCTTGCGGATCTCCCGGGGGGACGCCCCGGAGGAAGGTCCCTGGGGGGACAGGTCGACGCCGCTCATCCGCGTGTGCGCGCTGAAGGCGAGGAACACCGGATGCAGCGTCGCCATATCGCGTTGACGGATGTTGAAGCGCTGCTTCGCGAGCACCACGATGCTGCGGCCTTCCGGTGTTTCGTCGGCGAGCGACGATAGCTGCGCCGCATCCGCCAGCATTTCCTCGCTGACACCGGGCGCGGGCACGAAAAGCGAAGCCTGACGGTTGCCGAGCGTGATCGTGCCGGTCTTGTCGAGCAGCAGCACGTCGACGTCGCCCGCGGCTTCCACCGCGCGGCCCGATGTGGCGATCACGTTCGCCTGCATCATGCGGCTCATGCCGGCCACGCCGATGGCGGACAGCAGGCCGCCGATCGTCGTCGGAATCAGGCACACGAGCAGCGCGACGAGCGCCGTGATCGTCACGACGTGGCCCGCTTTCGCCGCCTCGACGGCGAATATCGAGAACGGCAGAAGCGTCGCGGTAGCGAGCAGCATCACGATCGTCAGCGCGACGAGCAGGATCGTCAGCGCGATTTCGTTCGGCGTCTTCTGACGCTTCGCGCCTTCGACCATCGCGATCATGCGGTCGAGAAACGCCTCGCCCGGATTGGCCGTCACCTTCACGACGATCCAGTCCGACAGCACACGCGTGCCGCCCGTCACCGACGAAAAGTCGCCGCCCGACTCGCGGATCACCGGCGCGGATTCGCCGGTGATGGCCGATTCATCGACCGACGCGACGCCTTCGATTACTTCGCCGTCGGCCGGAATCACGTCACCGGTTTCGACGAGCACGACGTCGCCGCGGCGCAGGTCGGTAGCGGTCATGATGCGGATCGGCGACTTCGGATGCGGCTCGTTGAGCTTCTTCGCCATCACGTCTTTCTTCGCGCTGCGCAGCGACGCGGCCTGGGCCTTCGAACGGCCTTCGGCAAGCGCCTCCGCGAAGTTCGCGAACAGCACCGTGAACCATAGCCACAGCGTGACCGCGAGAATGAAACCCGCGGGCGCTTCGGCCTGGCCGGCCAGCGCGGCGACCCAGAGGATCGTCGTCAGGATGCTGCCGACGTACACACAGAACATCACCGGGTTGCGAAACTGCGTACGCGGCGTGAGTTTTCTGAAGGAGTCCGCGATCGCCGGGCGCACCAGCGCCGGGTCGAACATGGACCGGGTTGCAGAATGGTCAGTCATTTTCTTTTGTCCGAGTTCCAGTGAAATGCCACATCAATGGCCGACGATCATCATCAGATGTTCGACACCGGGCCCGAGTGCAAGGGCGGGCACGTACGTCAGCGCGCCGACCAGCAGCACCGTCCCCAGCAGCAGCACGACGAAGAGCGGGCCGTGCGTCGGTAGCGTGCCGCCCGTGACGGCGATGCGCTTTTTCGCGGCGAGCGAGCCCGCGATCGCCAGCACCGGCACGATCGAGCCGAAGCGGCCGAACCACATCGCGACACCAAGAAGCCAGTTGTAGAACGGCGTGCTCACGGTGAGGCCGGCGAAGGCGCTGCCGTTGTTGTTCGCAGCGGAACTGAACGCATAGAGGATTTCGGAGAAACCGTGCGCGCCGGGGTTCGCGATACCTGCCCTGCCCGCGTCGGCGAGCACGGCAATCGACGTGCCGACGAGCACCAGCAGCGGCGTCAGCAGCACGACGATCGACACCATCTTCATCTCGTACGCCTCGACTTTCTTGCCGACGTATTCCGGCGTGCGGCCGATCATCAGGCCCGCGACGAACACGGCGAGCAGCGCGAACACGAGCATCCCGTAAAGACCCGAGCCGACGCCGCCGAAGATCACTTCGCCGAGCTGGATCAGGAGCATCGGAATCAGCCCGCCGAGCGGTGTCAGCGAATCGTGCATGGTGTCGACCGCGCCGCACGACGCCGCGGTCGTCGCGACAGTGAAGATGCCCGACTGCGCGATGCCGAAGCGCGTCTCCTTGCCTTCCATGTTGCCGCCCGGCTGCAGCGCGTTCGCCGACTGGTCGACGTGCAATGCCGTGAGCGCCGGATTGCCGCTCTGCTCCGCGCCGGTTTCGCCCGCCACGCAGACGGCGAACGCAATCGTCATCACGGCGAGCACCGCGATGCCCTGCCTGCGGTCGGCGATCATCTGCCCGAACACGAGACACAGCGCGGCCGGAATGATCAGGATCGAGAAGATCTGCAGGAAGTTCGAGAACGGCGTCGGGTTTTCATACGGATGCGCCGAGTTGCCATTAAAGAAGCCGCCACCGTTCGTGCCGAGCATCTTGATCGCTTCCTGCGAAGCCACCGGACCCATTGCGATGGTCTGCGTCTTCACCGGCGTATCGACCGTGACCGCATTGCCCTTCGCGTCCTTCACCGGGTTGCCCTGCGCGTCGAGTTTCGGCGCGGCGTAGGTGGTGGTTTGCAGCGTCGGGACGTCCTGATACGCCTTGAAGTTCTGGATCACGCCCTGGCTCATCATCAGCGCGGCGATCACCACCGACATCGGCACGAGCACATACATCGTCACGCGCGTGAGATCGACCCAGAAGTTGCCGATGGTCTGCGCCGTATGGCGTGCGAAACCGCGAATCAGCGCGATCACGACGACGATGCCCGTTGCCGCCGACAGGAAGTTCTGCACCGTGAAGCCGAGCATCTGCGCAAGATAGCCGACCGTCTGTTCCGGCGAATAGTCCTGCCAGTTCGTGTTCGTGACGAAGCTGACGGCCGTGTTGAACGCGCCGTCGACGGTCATCGCGCCGAACTGTTGCGGATTGCCCGGCAACCAGCCCTGCACGCGCAGCAACAGATACAGGAAGGCGACGCCGAACGTGTTGAACGCGATCGTCGCGATCGCGTAGTGCTTCCAGCCCATTTCCTTCGACGGATCGACGCCCGCGACGCGATACAGCAGCCGTTCGAGCGGCGCGCCGAGGCGCACGGCGCGCGAGGTGCCGTCCATCACCTTCGTGATATGGCGCGCGACGGGCACCGCCGCCGCGAGCAGGACGATCAGGAAGAGCCCGCTTTGAAGGACATTGTTCGGGTTCATTCAATGTCCTCCGCGCGCAACAGCGCATAGACGAGATAGCCAAACAGCAACGCCGTTGCCGAGCCCGAGAGCCACAGGATCCAGGTCATGAGCGCGCTCCCTGGCCACGGCGCAACTGCATCAACTTTTCGCAGCCGGCGATCAATGCAAAGGTCAGCGCCGAAAACAGCACCAGGCCCCCGATGTACAGCACATCCATTTAGCGTTCTCCCTGTATGGACTTTGGATGCCTGCCAGGATATGCCGATGCGCGTAAAGGACGGGTCAAAGCTTCAGGCCGCTGTATAAAAAACGCGTAAACGACAAGGGCCGTGCCCGGTTTCCCGGGCACGGCCCTTGTCGTTGCGTTTCTCTTGCTGCGTTACGTCGCGCCGCTCACGTCAGGGCAGCAGCACCGTCGAGCCTGTCGTGCGACGGCCTTCCAGATCCGCGTGCGCGTTGCCCACGTCCGACAACGCGTAACGCTGGTTCACGCTCGTCTTCACCTTGCCTGTCGCGATGACGTCGAAGAGTTCGGCGGCCATCGCCTCGTAGTCGGCGCGTTTGCCCATATACGTGAAGAGCGTCGGCCGCGTGAAGAAGAGCGAACCGCGTCCGGCGAATTCGGACGAGTCGATCGGCGGCAGCGGACCCGACGCGTTGCCGAAGCTCACGAACATGCCAAGCGGCGCGAGACAGTCGAGCGACGCGGTAAACGTGTCCTTGCCGATCGAATCGTAAACAACCGGGACACCCGCGCCATTCGTGATTTCGCGCACCCGCTTCGTGAAGTTCTCGCGCGTGTAGACGATCGCGTGATCGCAACCGTGGGCCTTCGCGATTTCGGCTTTCTCGTCCGAACCGACCGTGCCGATCACCGTCGCGCCGAGTGCTTTCGCCCACTGGCACGCGAGCAGGCCGACACCGCCCGCCGCCGCCTGGATCAGGATCGTGTCGCCGGCTTTCACCGGGTACGTGCGCCGCAGCAGATATTGCGCGGTGAGTCCCTGCAGCATCACCGATGCGGCGTCTTCATAGCTGATCGCGTCAGGCAGCTTCACGACCTGCGCGGCCGGCAGCACGCGCTCCTGCGCGTACGCGCCCGGCGGGCGTGCCACATAGGCGACGCGCTCGCCCACCTTCACGCCCGTTACGCCCGCGCCGACTTCCGTCACTTCGCCGGCGGCTTCCATGCCGAGCCCGCCCGGCAGCGGCAGCGGATACAGGCCGGTGCGAAAATACACATCGATGTAGTTGAGGCCGACCGCATGCTGACGGATGCGGATTTCGCCGTCACCCGGCTTGCCCACGTCGACGTCGACCCATTTCATTACTTCCGGGCCGCCTGTCCTGTCGAATCGGATCGCTTTCGTCATGGTGTCTCCTGATGTTGCGACTGGCTGGAAAGATCAGTGTGTCAGAGCCCGCGTCAGACCTTCTGCGTGAGACGCAGCGTCAGCACGTCGAGAATCATCCGCGCGGTCGAAATGTTCGTCGCGCACGGAATGTTGTGCACGTCGCAGGCACGAACGAGCGCGTTGATGTCCGGTTCGTGCGGCTGCGGCGTCATCGGATCGCGCAGGAAGATCACCATGTCGACCCGGCCTTCCGCGAGCTGCGCGCCGATCTGCAGGTCGCCGCCGTGCGGCCCCGACAGCATCCGCTCGACCGTCAGCCCGTGCGCCGCGGCGATCCGCGAACCGGTCGTGCCCGTCGCGAGGAGTTCGCAGCGCGCGAGCGTGTCGACGTATTCGCCGGAGAGCTGGACGATGTCGTCCTTCTTGTGATCGTGCGCGATGAGCGCGACGCGGGTGGTCATGAAGCCATACTCCTGAGTGTGCTGTTATGGTTGGGTAATGCGATCAAGCGGCGATCAAACGTGACCCGCGACGACGGATATCAGAACGTGCCTGGATACGATCCTCCGTCGATCAGCCAGTTCTGGCCGGTAATGTAACCCGCATGCGTGCTGCACAGGAACGCGCAGGCGCGGCCGAACTCGTCGGGCGTGCCGAAACGGCCTGCCGGAATCGACGCCATCCGGCGCTTGCGCGACTCCTCGATCGAGATGTCCTGCGCTTTCGCCTGCGCCGCCATCGTGGCGGCGATGCGGTCGGTGTCGAACATGCCCGGCAGCAGGTTATTGATCGTCACGCCCTGCGGCGCAACCTTGCGCGCGAGACCCGCGACGAAACCCGTCAGCCCCGAGCGCGCGCCATTCGAAAGACCGAGCACGTCGATCGGTGCCTTGACCGCCGAACTCGTGATGTTGACGATGCGGCCGAACCCGCGGCCGATCATGCCGTCGATCGTCGCGCGCATCAGTTCGATCGGCGTCAGCATGTTGGCTTCGAGCGCGCGGATCCAGTCGTCGTGTGTGAACTGGCGAAAGTCGCCCGGCGGCGGGCCGCCCGCGTTGTTGATGAGAATGTCCGGCTGCGGACACGCGGCAAGCGCGGCCGCGCGCCCTTCGGGCGTGGTGATGTCGCAGGCGACGGTTTTCACGTCGACGCCGCTCGCCGCGCGGATCGCGGCGGCGGTGGCCTCGAGCGTCTGCGCCGTGCGCGCGACGATGACGACGTTCACACCTTCGGCGGCGAGCGCTTCGGCGCAACCCCGTCCGAGGCCCTTGCTTGCCGCGCACACCAGCGCGGTCCGTCCTGCGATGCCCAGATCCATTTCCGTATCCTTTCTGTCAGTGTGTCAGTGTCGAGGCTTCAGTATCGAAAGCTCAATAACGGCCGGGCCGGCCTGCCTTGCGGCCCCGTGGCGACCATGCGGCGACCTTGCGGCGGCGCTGATGCCCCGATTCTAGAAGAATCGACGGCGTGCTGCCGGTGCCTGCCTTGCAATCTCCGGTATCTTCCTGCGGCACTTTCGGTAAACTTGCAGCCGTGGCGCGCGCTGCCGGCCGGTTTCCGGCGCAAGGCGACGCGCCAGCCGATCCCTCTTGCCGCCGCCCGCGCATACGCCATGACACAGGACAGCCGTTTCCCCAATCTTTTCATCCTCGATCACCCGCTGATCCAGCACAAGCTGTCGCACATGCGCGACCGGGACACGTCCACGCGCACGTTCCGCGAACTGCTGCGCGAAATCACGCTGCTGATGGGCTACGAAATCACCCGCAACCTGCCGATGACCACCCGTCCGGTCTCGACGCCGCTCGTCGACATCGACGCACCGGTGATCGCGGGCAAGAAGCTCGCGATCGTGCCGGTGCTGCGCGCGGGCATCGGGATGTCGGACGGCCTGCTGGAGCTGATTCCGTCGGCGCGTGTCGGCCACATCGGCGTGTATCGCGCCGACGATCACCGGCCGGTGGAATACCTCGTGCGCCTGCCGGACCTGGAAGACCGGATCTTCATCCTGTGCGATCCGATGGTCGCGACCGGCTATTCGGCGGCGCACGCCGTCGACGTGCTCAAGCGCCGCGACGTGCCGGGCGAAAACATCATGTTCCTCGCGCTGGTGGCCGCGCCCGAAGGCGTCCAGGTGTTCCAGGACGCGCATCCGGACGTGAAGCTGTACGTCGCTTCGCTCGATTCGCACCTGAACGAGCACGCGTATATCGTGCCCGGTCTGGGCGACGCCGGCGACCGTCTGTTCGGCACCAAGAACTGACGGGGCGGAGTGGCGGCGTCAGGCCGGCACTACGGAAAGCTCGAGGCGCTTGCCCAGCGCCGCGAATGCCGAGGCGATCGTGTCGATCTTCGTCACGTGACCGATATCGATGACACGCTGGATTTCCTGCGGCCGGGTATGAAGGCGTCTCGCCAGTTCGGCCGGTGAAACCTTTTGCATGAGCATTTCGTTCAGCAACAGGACCTTCGCGGCCAGACTTGCCGGCAGCTCGATCAGCGCTTCTCCGCGCCGGGGTTTTGAAGGCGCAGGCACCGGGCGCTTGTCCTCGAAATAAAAATCCATCGCCGTGGCCAGCGCGTCGACGGCCATTTCCCGCGCTTCGTCGAGCGTCGCGCCCGACGTTAGCGCTTCCGGAATATCACGGAACGAAACGGTGAAGCCGGCCTCGTCCCTTTCGATGTGGGCGGGATAACGAAACATGTAACTCTCCGTGTGTCATGTTCCCGGGCAGTCAGCACGGGTCATCAGCAAGCCCCTTGCGGGGCCTGGCCTTATTTACAGTTCAACTGCTCCAGAATGGCCTTTCGAAGCGGCTCAGAAATCTCATGAGCGGGATGCCGTGGCATCGTGGTCTGCCGACTGTTCAGATATACCTTCAAATGCTTTGTGCCCTGTTCGAAAGTTGCCCCACGGTCAGCGAGCCAGCGTTTGAACTCGCGTTGTTTCACCTTCCCCCCTGTGTCCGTGAACACCGTGACAAATATAAGCAAAAATGTTTATATTTGCAATCACTGCTTCCGCCTGCATCAAACCCGCCGCATTTCCCCGCCCTGACCCCCTGCCGCCCCACGCCGGCATGATAAAATTCGAATCCGCTCATCACGCGGCGCAAACCGGCCTCCACGCTGCGAGGCGCGCCTGACGCGTCTGTACGCGCGTGTGATCAGGCAACGAAAACGCATCGACAATCGGATTAATGCGTGCACCTCACTGGCGCATGCGACGGAGAAAGTAATGGCGGGTCATTCGAAATGGGCCAACATCAAGCATAAGAAAGCGGCGACCGATGCCAAACGCGGCAAAGTCTGGACGCGGCTGATCAAGGAAATTCAGGTCGCGGCCCGCATGGGCGGGGGCGACGCCGACACGAACCCGCGTCTGCGGCTCGCCGTCGACAAGGCGTACGACGCCAACATGCCGAAGGACAACATCAACCGCGCGATCCAGCGCGGCGTGGGCGGCGTTGACGGCGCGACCTACGAGGAAATCCGCTACGAAGGCTACGGCATCGGCGGCGCGGCGATCATCGTCGACACGATGACCGACAACCGCACGCGTACGGTCGCGGAAGTGCGCCACGCGTTCTCGAAGTTCGGCGGCAACATGGGCACGGACGGCTCGGTGTCGTTCATGTTCGATCACGTCGGCCAGTTCCTGTTCGCGCCCGGCACGCCGGAAGACACGCTGATGGAAGCCGCGCTCGAAGCCGGCGCGGACGACGTCGTCACGAACGACGACGGCAGCATCGAAGTGGTCTGCCCGGCGAACGATTTCCCGAAGGTGAAGGCTGCGCTCGAAGCTGCCGGCTTCAAGGCAGAAGTAGCGGAAGTCACGATGAAGCCGCAAACGGAAGTCGAATTCACCGGCGACGACGCAGCAAAAATGCAGAAACTGCTCGACGCCCTGGAAAACCTGGACGACGTGCAGGAAGTCTATACAAACGCCGCCATCGCCGACGAATAACCGGTGCGCGGCACGGCCGGGTGCCTTCTGCGCGGCCACCACCGGTTGTGCGCCCTGTGCGCCGCGGCGGGCGAGACGGCGGCGGCGATGCGATGCGATGCGCCACGCGCGTCGCACAGGTCGTGCGGCGACGGCCGGCAGCGCGGTGGTCGCGCCTCGTGGGGTCGATCGGCGAAGTTGCAGCGCAGGGTGCAGTTGTTGCGGCAAACCACGGCTGATGCGTGCGTATCAGCCGTCATTGTTTTTTAGTCTTCGGGGAATCACATGAAGTTACTCGTCGTCGGGTCCGGCGGTCGCGAACACGCGCTCGCATGGAAGCTCGCGCAGTCGCCGCGCGTTCAGCTTGTCTACGTGGCTCCAGGCAACGGCGGCACCGCGCAGGACGAGCGTCTGCGCAACGTCGATATCACCGACCTGAACGAGCTTGCTGATTTCGTCGAGAAAGAACAGATCGCCTTCACGCTGGTCGGGCCGGAAACGCCGCTCGCCGCCGGCATCGTCAATCTGTTCCGCTCGCGTGGTCTGAAGATTTTCGGGCCGTCGAGGGAAGCGGCACAACTCGAAAGCTCGAAAGATTTCGCGAAGGCCTTCATGAAGCGCCACGCGATCCCGACCGCCGAATACGAAACGTTCGCCGATGTCGCCGCCGCGCACGCGTATCTGGATTCGAAGGGCGCGCCGATCGTCATCAAGGCCGATGGCCTCGCCGCCGGCAAGGGCGTCGTGGTCGCGACCACGCTTGAGGAAGCGCATACCGCCGTCGACATGATGCTGTCCGACAACAAGCTGGGCGACGCCGGCGCGCGCGTCGTGATCGAGGAATTCCTGGAAGGCGAGGAAGCGAGCTTCATCGTGATGGTCGACGGCAAGCACGTGCTGCCGCTGGCGTCGAGCCAGGATCACAAGCGTCTGCTGGACGACGATCAGGGTCCGAACACGGGCGGCATGGGCGCCTATTCGCCGGCGCCGATCGTCACGCCGCAACTGCATGCGCGCGTCATGCGCGAGATCATCCTGCCCACCGTGCGCGGCATGGAAAAAGAAGGCATCCGGTTCACCGGTTTCCTGTACGCCGGCCTGATGATCGACGCGCAGGGCAATCCGAAGACCCTCGAATTCAACTGCCGCATGGGCGACCCGGAAACGCAGCCGATCATGGCGCGCCTGAAGGGCGATTTCTCGAAGGTCGTCGAGCAGGCGATCGCGGGCACGCTCGATACGGTCGAACTGGAATGGGATCGCCGCACGGCGCTGGGCGTCGTGCTGGCCGCGCACAACTATCCCGATACGCCGCACAAGGGCGACCGCATCAGCGACATCCCCGCTGAATCCGCCGATTCCGTGACGTTCCACGCCGGCACGACGCTGAAAGACGGCAAGCTGACGACGTCGGGCGGACGCGTGCTGTGCGTGGTCGGTCTGGCGGATTCGGTACGCAGCGCGCAATCGGTGGCCTACGAAACGATCAACCAGATCTCGTTCGACGGCATGCAGTATCGTCGCGACATCGGTTATCGCGCAGTCAACCGCAAGCACTGAAGCCGCACCGCAGCATGGCGCGCTTCGCGGGGAACGCTACACTTCGGGATGTCCCGCGGCGTGGCGGCGTGACCGGAAGCGCGCGGGCGCCCCTGCCCGTCCCATCACCGCCCACTCATGAACCCGCGGCCTGACGTTTCTGGCCGCCGACCAGCACCCATGACCGATTCAACCTGTGACGTACAGGCCGTCCGCGTGTGGCTCGAAAGCCTGCAGACGCACATCGCCGACACGCTCGGCGCCTTCGACGGCAAGCCCTTTGCGACCGACGCATGGCAGCGCGCGCCCGGCGAAAAGCTGCGCGGCGGCGGCGTCACGCGCATTCTCGAAGGCGGCAACTTCTTCGAGCGCGCGGGCATCGGCTTTTCGGACGTCGCCGGCGATGCGCTGCCCGGCTCGGCCAGCGCGGCGCGGCCGCAGCTTGCCGGACGTGGTTTTGAAGCGATGGGCGTGTCGCTCGTGCTGCATCCGCACAATCCGTATTGTCCGACAGTCCACATGAATGTGCGTATGCTGATCGCGACGAAGGCGGGCGAGGCGCCCGTGTTCTGGTTCGGCGGCGGCATGGATCTGACGCCCTGCTATGGTTACGAGGAAGACGCGCGGCACTTTCATACGGCCTGCCGCGATTCGCTCCAGCCTTACGGCGCGGACCTGTACCCGCGCTTCAAGCAATGGTGCGACGAGTATTTCTTCCTCAAGCATCGCAACGAGCCGCGCGGCATTGGCGGGATTTTCTTCGACGATTTCGCCGAACTGGGCTTCGAGCGTTCGTTCGAGATGGTGAAAAGCGTCGGCGATGCGTTGCTGAACGCGTATCTGCCGATCGTCGAAAAACGCCGCGCAGAGCCGTATGGCCAGGCCGAGCGCGATTTCCAGGCGTATCGGCGTGGCCGTTATGTCGAGTTCAACCTGGTCTTCGACCGTGGCACACTGTTTGGGCTGCAAAGCGGCGGACGCACGGAATCCATCCTGATGTCGATGCCGCCCGTGGTGAACTGGCGCTATAACTGGCAGCCCGAACCCGGCACGCCGGAAGCGCGCCTGTATTCCGATTTTCTCGTGCCGCGCGAGTGGGTTTGAGGCGGGCCTGCGCCCGCCATCCGGCCTGAACACATCGTCACGAAAGGACTTGCACCTGAATCCGAACGCTCATCCTGTCGCGCTGCCTCGCCGGATCGGTCTGCTCGGCGGCACGTTCGATCCTATCCACGACGGCCACCTCGCGCTCGCGCGGCGTTTCGCCGACGTGCTGCGTCTGACGGAACTCGTGCTCCTGCCCGCCGGCCAGCCGTGGCAGAAAGCGGGCGTGTCGGCGGCGAAACACCGGCTGGCGATGACGCGTGCGGCGGCTCGCTCGCTCGTGCTGCCGGGCGTGAAGACAAGCGTCGCGACCGACGAGGTCGAGCACGCAGGCCCGACCTACACCGTCCGCACGCTGCAACGCTGGCGCGAGCGGGAAGGCGCGAACGTATCGCTGTCACTGCTGGTCGGCGCCGACCAGCTCGTGCACCTCGACACGTGGCATGACTGGAAACGGCTCTTCGACTACGCGCATATCTGCGCGGCGACGCGGCCCGGTTTTGAATTGACGACGATCCCGCCAGTGGTGGCCGACGAGATCGCCGCGCGCAAGGCCAGCGCGGAAGTTTTGCAGGGCACCCCCTGCGGCCATCTGCTGATCGATACGACGCTTGCGTTCGACGTTTCGGCCACCGACATCCGCTCGCACCTGCGCGAGCGGCTCCAGCACCACGCGGGCGGCAACACCCAGGACATCGCCGTGAGCCATGTGCCTGAAGCCGTGTGGGACTATATTCTTCAACATCATCTGTACCATCGGTAAACAATGGATATTCGCAAACTGCAACGCGTGATCGTCGACGCCCTCGAAGACGTGAAAGCGCAAAACATCAAGGTGTTCAACACCAGCCATCTGACCTCGCTGTTCGACCGCGTGATCGTCGCGAGCGGCACATCGAACCGGCAGACCAAATCGCTCGCCTCCAGCGTGCGTGAGAAGGTCAAGGAAAATGGCGGCGACGTGATCAGCACCGAAGGCGAGGATATCGGCGAATGGGTGCTGGTCGATTGCGGCGACGCGGTCGTGCACATCCTGCAACCGGCGCTGCGCCAGTACTACAACCTCGAGGAAATCTGGGGCGACAAGCCGGTGCGCATCAAGCTGTCGACGCCGAATCCGTTCGGCGGCGCGAGCGCAAGCGAACCGCTCGACGACGAGGAAGAAGACGAAGCGCCGGCGGCAAAGCCCGCACGCAAGGCCCCGGCACGTCGTCGCTGAGCGCTGGCAGGAGCCTGCGGTGAAGCTGCATATCCTGGCCGTCGGCCACAAGATGCCCGACTGGATCGCGACCGGCTTCGACGAGTACACGAAGCGCATGCCACCCGAGCTGCGCATCGAGTTACGCGAGATCAAGCCGGAGCAGCGCTCGTCTGGCCGTCCGGCCGGGAGCGTGATGGCCGCCGAGCGCGTGAAAATCGAAGCCGCGTTGCCGAAGAACGCGCGCATCGTCGCACTCGACGAACGCGGCCGCGACTGGACCACGATGCAGCTGGCGGAGGCCCTGCCCGGCTGGCAGCAGGATGGGCGCGACGTCGCGTTTCTGATCGGCGGCGCGGACGGGCTCGATCCGGAACTGAAGGCGCGCGCCGACATGATGCTGCGCGTCTCGAGCCTCACGCTGCCGCATGCGATGGTTCGCGTGCTGCTCGCCGAACAGCTTTACCGCGCGTGGACCATCACGCAGAATCACCCCTATCACCGCGCGTGAGCGCCGGGCGACCGACAAGCCGACGATCCCGATTTCGATCCCACAATGTGACGATCCCGCTTCGCTCCGGTCGCGCGGTATGCGCCACAAGCGATTCGCTTTCACGAGATCCGTTCATGACTTCGTCGTCCGCTGCGTCTTATCCCTTCGTCTATCTCGCCTCGCAAAGTCCGCGCCGTCAGGAGCTGCTTCAGCAACTTGGCGTGCATTTCGAACTGTTGCTGCCTCGCCCCGATGAAGACGCCGAAGCGCTCGAAGCCGAACTGCCCGGCGAGCGCGCGCATCATTACGTGATGCGTGTGTGTGTCGCGAAAGCCGGAGCGGCACGCGCGCGGCTTGCCGCGAGCGGTCATGCGAACGCGCCGATTCTGGTTGCGGACACAACCGTCACCATCGACGACGCGATTCTCGGCAAACCCGCCGGCGCCGACGATGCCGTTGCGATGCTCACACGTCTTGCCGGACGCGATCACGAAGTGCTGACGGCCGTCGCCGTGGTGGCCGCGGACGGCACGCTGCTGCCCGCCGTGCTGTCGACTTCACGCGTGCGCTTCACGGCCGTCGAAGCCGCTGCGCTGCGGCGCTACGTCGCCACCGGCGAGCCGCTCGGCAAGGCTGGCGCTTACGGCGTGCAGGGCCGCGCGGCGGAGTTTATCGAGCATATCGACGGGTCCTATTCAGGTATCATGGGTTTGCCGCTTTTTGAAACCGCTGCCCTCCTGCGCGCAGCGCGCATCGACTTCTAGAACAAGACCATGAATGAAGAAATCCTGATTAACGTCACGCCCCAGGAAACGCGCGTCGCGCTCGTCCAGCAGGGCGCTGTGCAGGAGCTTCATGTCGAGCGCACGCTCTCGCGTGGCCGCGTCGGCAACGTGTATCTCGGCAAGGTCGTCCGCGTGCTGCCGGGCATGCAGTCCGCCTTCATCGATATCGGGCTCGAACGTGCGGCGTTTCTTCACGTGGCCGACATCTGGCATCCGCGCATTGCGGGCGAACCGCAGCATCAGGCGCCGCATCAACCGATCGAGAAGATCGTGTTCGAAGGCCAGTCGCTGATGGTGCAGGTCGTGAAGGATCCGATCGGCACGAAGGGCGCGCGGCTTTCGACGCAGGTCAGCATCGCGGGCCGCACGCTCGTCTATCTGCCGCAGGAACCGCATATCGGCATCTCGCAGAAAATCGAAAGCGAAGCCGAGCGCGAAGCGATCCGCGCGCGGCTCACCGCCGTGCTGCCCGTCGACGAGAAAGGCGGCTACATCGTGCGCACCATCGCCGAAGATTCGACCAGCGAAGAACTCGCCGCCGACGTCGCGTACCTGCGCAAGACATGGACGACGATCGTCTCGCAAGGTCAGCGCATGCCGTCCACGAGCCTGCTGTATCAGGACCTGAATCTCGCGCAACGGGTGCTGCGCGACTTCGTCAACGATGAGACATCGCGCATCCAGGTCGATTCACGCGAAACGTTCCAGATGCTTGCCGAGTTCGCGGCCGAATTCACGCCGGCGGTATCGCCGAAGCTGCATCACTACACCGGCGAGCGGCCGCTCTTCGATCTGTACAACATCGAGACGGAAATCCAGCGTGCGCTGTCACGGCGCGTCGATCTGAAATCGGGCGGCTATCTGGTGATCGACCAGACCGAAGCGATGACGACCATCGACGTGAACACCGGTGGCTACGTCGGTGCGCGCAATTTCGACGATACGATCTTCAAGACGAACCTCGAAGCGGCGCACACGATCGCGCGGCAACTGCGTCTGCGCAACCTGGGTGGCGTGATCATCATCGACTTCATCGACATGGAAAACCTCGAGCATCGTGACCAGGTGCTCGGCGAACTGAAGAAGGCGCTCTCGCGCGATCGCACACGGGTGACCGTGAACGGTTTCTCGCAGCTCGGCCTCGTGGAAATGACGCGCAAGCGCACGCGCGAATCGCTCGCGCATGTGCTGTGCGAGCCGTGCCCGGTGTGTCTCGGCAAGGGCCAGGTCAAGACGCCGCGCACAGTCTGCTACGACGTACTGCGCGAGATTCTGCGCGAATCGCGTCAGTTCAATCCGCGCGAGTTTCGCGTCGTCGCTTCGCAGCAGGTGATCGATCTCTTTCTCGAAGAAGAATCGCAACATCTGGCGATGCTGATCGACTTTATCGGCAAGCCGGTGTCGTTGCAGGTGGAGTCGAATCTGAGTCAGGAACAGTACGATATCGTTCTGATGTAATCGCCTCCGAAGGGGCCGCGTGTTTTCATGCGCAGTCCCTTTGACTGGTTGCTGTTCACTCGCGGCTTGCCAGTCTGGCCACGATCGTGCCAATTGGGCAAAGCAGATTGCCCTGCATCGCCTGCAAGTCTCCCTCCGTTTGCCATCGTGCCGCATGCCTCGTGCATCGGCGCCCGGGTGATCCCGTACTGTTTTTTATTGAGATAGTTGGCAGAATGCGAAATCCGTTCTACAGTAATCTTCAGACATAAAAGAAAACCAGGTCACTGACCGGCATAAATGAAGCATCACGGGGGCAACACATGATGACCTTGATCGATCAGGACATCGCGCATATCACACGCGTGATGCGGCCATCGTTGCATGGAGACCTCGGCGGACCGATTCTGCCGCCTGCCTACTGGCGACAGCGCCTCTATCGGCTGCTCGACGCCGAACATCTTTCCAGAACCCAGCTCTGCTCGATCGACAGCCTGCTGCTGCAGCTGGAAGAGTTCGTCCGCTCCGGCGTTCCCCAATGCGCGGATGCAGCGATGGACCTGTCCAGGCACCGCGAGACTCCGGGCGAACTCGTCAGTCAAAGCTAGCAAGGCTGGCGTCTCGAAGACAACCCGACCCTGTTGACGCAACCGGGCGTGATCAAGCCGTAATTCATCGCGCGGCGAGGACCGGTGTAGCCTGGGCGTCGTCCGTTTCCCTGCGGATCACCTAGAATTCCAGTATGAGGGTGTTCTGGACGGAGGCTGCCATGGCCGAATCGATGGTCAGCATCATAGTCGGACTGGTGGCGGTTATCGTCGCCGTATTGCTGGGTGCGTCGCGCTACCGGCGCGAACATCGGGGGCTTCACGACGTGCGTCACGCACCCGCCTGGCTCGACGCGCACAGGCTGTGGGATCGCATGCGCCACCGGCATTGACGCGGCGGCGCGGGCCGGATCAGAGCAGCAAGGCTCGCGTCGCATCACGTCGCGAACGGCGGCCCAAATGGAGACGAATATGTCCGACGAACACGGACCCTGGCAGGTCGTCGAGTACGAGGGCTTCGAGATTCACGCGGCGCCATTTGCGAAAGACCCGCACGAAAGCGAGCCGCACCGGCCGCCTGGACCGTATACGTACGTTGGCTACGTGTGCCATCCGGGCGCCGATCCGGTTATTCCAGGACACGCGGTGCCCTTTCACGCGGATGGGGAAGAAACGTTCGCGACCAGTCAGGACGCGCTATCCGAGGCGATTCACGTGGGACGCAGTATCGTCGACGGTACGCATCCGGATCTGTCGGTGTTGCCGCTGGTGACGGGTGGGGTGTGACGGCACGCTTCGCGCGTGCCCGGCAGGTTTTTGCGGCCGGGCGTGTGTGCGACGTCACGGCCCGGCTCGCCGTTCCGCCATCCATGGCGGCTTGAACCGACCTGAACAGGCCGCTCAGGCTGTCTGCTGCTGATACTGGATGCGGTGCAGATGCGCGTAGAGACCGCCCTTCGTGAGCAATTCTTCGTGGCTGCCCTGCTCCGCGATCTGTCCGGCTTCGAGTACGAGAATCCGGTCGGCGCGTTCGATCGTCGACAGCCGGTGAGCGATGACAAGGGTCGTGCGTCCCTTCATCAGCGTCTCGAGCGCGGCCTGAACATGACGCTCCGATTCCGAATCGAGCGCGGAGGTCGCTTCGTCGAGAATCAGGATTGGGGCATTCTTGTAGATTGCGCGCGCGATCGCGAGGCGCTGCCGTTGACCGCCCGACAGCCGCATGCCATTGCCGCCGACGAGCGTATCCATCCCGGCAGGCATTACCGAAACCGCATCCATCAGATTCGCCGCACGCAACGCCGCTTCGACGCGAGCGCGGTCCGGCTCGAGACCGTAGGCCACGTTGGCCGCGATCGTATCGTTAAACAGGACGACCTCCTGGCTGACCATCGCCATCTGGCTGCGCAGATCGTGGAGGTCGTATTCCGGAATCGGGACACCATCGACCAGAATGGCGCCGCCCGTCGGGTCGAAGAAGCGCGGCAACAGGTTCACGAGCGTCGTCTTGCCGCCGCCGGACGGCCCTGCAAGCGCAACCATTTCGCCTGGCCGGACCTTGAACGAGATGTTGTCCAGCGTTGGACGATCCACTTCGCCGTAGGTGAACGACACGTCGCGGAACTCGATTTCGCCGCGCGCGTTGCTCAGCTTGCGCTCGCCGCCTTGCGGCTCGGCGGGCTCGTCGATCAGGCCGAAGATCAGCTCTGCCGCGGTCATGCCACGCTGCAACGGTTGATTGACGTCGATCAGGTGTTTGAGCGGCGAAATGACCAGCAACATCGAGGTGACGAACGCGACGAAACCGCCCACCGTCGTCTGGTCGCTCGCCGACTGGAGCACCGCGATCGTGATCACGATCGCGAGTGCGATCGACGCGAGAAACTGCGTGAGCGGCTGCGCGAGGCCGCCGGAAATGGACATACGCATCGCGTAGCCTTTCAGGCGTGTGCTCATGGCCGTGAAACGGTCGATTTCGTACGACTCGCCGTTATGCACCTTGACGACCTTGTAGCCGCCGACCGTTTCTTCGACGATGTACGACAGTTCGTTCGTCAGCGTCTGATGCTCGCGATTGAGCCGTCGCAGACGCCGGTTGATCTTGCTGACGAGCCAGCCGATACCAGGCAGGATCACCGCGACGATCAACGTGAGACGCCAGTTCAGATAAAACAGATAGCCCAGCAGGAAGATTACCGTCAGCGAGTCGCGCACCAGCGTGACCATGACCCCCATCAGCACGTTCAGGATCTGGTTGACCTCGAACACGATCGCGTTGATCACCGTGCTCGCTGTTTCCCGCTGGAAAAACGAAGCGCTCGTGTGAATCATGCGTTCGAACATTTCGAGCCGCAACTGCAGCAGGATGCGGTTCGATACATAGGCAAGCAGATAGCCCGACCCGTATTGCGCGAGACCGCGCACGAGCGCGAGGCCGATGACGGCAGCGGGGACAAACCACTTCGCGCTGTTACTGCCGTGCTCGCCGAACCCGTGGTCGAGCAGCGGCTTCAGCAGCGCTGGAATGCCAGCTTCCGTCGCCGCGACAATGCCCATCGTCGCGACCGCGAGCACCACGGCCCCGATCAGCGGCTTGATAAACGGCCAGAGGCGCCTCAAAACTGCCGCCGACGAGGTCCGCTCAGTGCCGCCTACCGTTTTCCGTAGTGTGTTCTGCGTTTCCAAGAATTTCCCTTCTGTTACCTGTGAGCTCGCGAGTGGGGGCGGATCGCGACCGTACCGGTGCTATTTACACGGTTACCGGCCAGCGGCGATCTCCGCCGGTTGCGGCGCCGGCACTCCCTCGACGCGCGTACCGCGATAGATGATGGCCAGCATGGTCGCCCACAGTAACGCAATTAGCGACACGTTCATGACCAGCGAAAAGACGTCGATGCTGAAACCGAAAATGATGACCGAACCCGTCGTCGCAAGGCCGCAGTAGGCGGCGGTCGAGACCACGCTGTCGGCCGATCTGCGGTTCCTCAGAAAATACAGCATCGGCCCGAAATACACGAGAAGAAGGCACACCACGCCGATCACGCCCAGTTCCGCGATGGTGGAAAAGAACTCGCTGTGAGCCCGGTCGTTCACGATGGTCTGCGACGCCTGTCCCGCATTGGCAAGCACCTGCAGCGAGCGCTTGAAATGCCCCTTTCCCACACCGAATACCGGATTCTGTTCGAAAAGCACCGTTGACGCGCGCCACAACTGCAGACGCTGGCCAATCGACGAATCGGCGTCACCCTGTTCGAGCCTCGCAAAATCGGTTGACGTGTCGGTCATCCGCTGCCGCACCACATGCGTCGACAACAACGCGGCGGCGCATACGACGAGCACGCTGAAGATCGCGAGCACACGCATGCGACGGCGGGTCCAGCCGAAATTCGCCGCGCTCAGCCACACCAGCAGCGGCAGCGCGAGCCAGCCGCCTCGCGTGCCAGACAGATACGACGCGTAGCATCCAGCCAGCAGTGCGACGGCCTTGACGACAATCGCCGTCCGGCGATACGAGGTGTCCCAGCGAATCGACAGCAACGCGAGGAACCCGAGCAGCAGCGCCGTGTTTCCGAATGGAATCGGGTTCGTAAAATAGTTGCCGAGGCGATGCGTGTCGCTCCAGGTCGTGTGCAGGCCGCTGATGATCGCCCAGCCGCCCGCGCCCAGCGCACCCGCGGCACATCCCCAGCCGATCATGACGAGGCTTCTCGTCGAGACCGTGCACAGCAGCAGGAAGACCGGCAGGCTCAGGATGAAGCGGGACATCGCGTCGAACTGCTGCGGAAGATAGTAATGCTCAACGAGCTGCTGCAATGGAAGCGCGATCGCGAAGGCGACCATACTCCAGGCAAAGAACCGGTATTGCTGCACAGGGGCGACGTACGCCCTCTCGCCCCGCATCGCGACAAGTTTGCCGATGCCGATGAGCACGAGGAGCACAAAGCAGAATGAGGTTCCGCCCCGATAAGTCAGCATGGTTGCGGGCGCAAGAAACAACAGCACAGCGGCGACGACGGAAATGATTCTGCTAGCTGTCATAGCGCAACGAAGGGGCCATAGAAAACGGGATCTTTATTGAGAAAAGTGGGTGCATTATAGCGTCCCGATCCGCGGTTCTCCGAGTTTGCACCGGGGGCCGGAGCGGAAATGCTATGCTCCGCAAACGTCCAGTTTTCAGATTTTTACAATGGTCAAAGTCGTACCTGATGGACTTCCCGCACCGCGCGCGAGCTTTCTGCTGATCGCGTACAACCAGGAAGAGACGATCGCCGCGGCGATTGAAGGCGCGCTCAGCCAGACGTACTCCCCGCTCGAAATCATCATCTCCGACGACGCCTCGACGGACCGCACCTTCGACGTGGCCCGGCGCTGCATCGATGCCTATTCCGGCCCTCACACGGTGCATCTGCGGCGCAATCCGTCGAATCTCGGGATCAGCGCGCATCTGAGCCTGCTGGCCGGGGCCAGCACCGGCCAGCTGCTGTTTGTCGCCGCGGGCGACGACATCTCGCTGCCCGAACGATGCCAGGCCGTGGTCGACCTGTGGATAGCCCATGACCGCCGGCCCGACCTGATCGCCACCGATCTCCGCGATCTCGACGTCGAAGGTCAGGTCCACGACGTACTCGAAGTGACCGATCTCGGTTCTTACAAAACTTTCGACGACTGGGCAAGCCGCCGTCCACATGTAGTCGGTGCGGCACATACGTGGTCGCGGCGCCTCTTCGACGTATTCGGCGGGATGGAACCCGGTATCTACGGTGAAGACCAGATCATGACGTTTCGCGCGATTGTTTCGGGCGGCGCCCTCACGCTGCGCAAGCCGCTCGTCCAGTATCGCCGCGGTGGACTGTCGCGCAAGCGCAAGTGGAAGTCGCCCGAAGCGTACGTGGCCCGCATCAGGCTTGCGAACCGCAACGGGCTCGGCGAAACACGCCAGTTGATCCACGACGCCGAACTTGCCGGCTCGGGCGATGCCATGCGCACGCTTCTCGCGCGCAAGTCCGCGCGCGAACGTTATACGAGCGGCGTCTTCGACACCCCGTCGCTTTTCACGCGGCTCACGCTCGTGCTGCGCAGTCGCGACGTGTCGATCGGGTTCCGTCTGCGCATGTTCATGTATGCAACCTGCCCCTCGCTTTACAAGCCGTTTTTCTTCGTGAAATGGCATCTGCTCCGCTAGCCGCCACGCGAGCTGGCCGCGACAATGTCCGCGTCGTTCGACGTGCCCGCTATACTCGCGACGGCACTCTCCTTCATCTGGCTACCTGACGATCACCCACCGACTCCATGGCGGAAAACACCCTCGGCGTTGCCCTGATTACGCACAATGCAGCGGGACGGCTCGCGCAATGTCTCGAAGCGCTGTCGTTTGCCGATGATATCGTCGTCGTGGATGGCGGCAGCACGGATGACACGGCGTCCATCGCCCGCGCCCATCATGCGCGCGTGATCGTCGCGACTGACTGGCCAGGTTTCGGGCCGCAAAAGAATCGCGCGGTGGCAGCGCTTTCGACGGACTGGATTCTGTCTATCGATGCCGACGAAATCGTGTCACCGGAACTCAGGGCGTCGATCGTCGCGGCGATCCGGTCGCCTTCCGCCGATGTTTACGCCGTCGACCGGCTGTCCAGTTTCTGCGGACAGTGGGTTCATCACAGCGGCTGGTATCCGGACTGGATTCCGCGTCTCTTCCGGCGCAACGCCGCCCGCTTCTCCGACGACCTGGTACACGAGCGGCTGGTGTTCGAACCAGCGGCCGCGCGACTGGAAGGCAAGCTGCTGCACTACTCTTACGAGGATTTTGGAACAGTTCTGCGAAAGCTCGATGCCTATTCGGACGCCGGCGCCAGACAACGCCACACGGCGGGTCAACGCGCCAGCTTCGGCAAGGCGCTCGCGCGCGGCGCGTGGGCTTTCGTGCGGACTTACGTGCTGCGACGTGGCTTTCTGGATGGTCGAGCGGGCTTCATGATCGCGGTTTTCAATGCGGAGACTGTCTATTACCGGTTTCTGAAACTGGACACGATGAATCGCCGACGTGACGGCGCGTGAAGTTTCAGGACTTCAGCGCGACCGCACCCGAACCTGCGCGACCAGATCGAGCAACGCATCGACGTGAGGCGCGACGCCCGGGTCGTAGCCGATCGACGCCCGGCCCGGCGGTATGCGGTGCGCGCTGGCAGCCATTTCGACGGCCTGCGCAAGTGCCTGCCGCAAACCGTCGAGGTCCCCCGGCAGGAACACGATGCTCGCGTCGCCCGACAACACCTCGCTGCAACCGACATTCGAAGACAGGATGATCGGCGTTCCACACAACGCCGATTCGACGCCGACGAGACCGAACGGTTCGTAATTCGATGCGAGGATCGAGTAGTCGGCAGCCCGATACCAGTCCTCGATATTCTTTGTGTAACCGATAAACCGGATGCGCGACGATGTACGTTCCGGTGCGCGCCCGGCCACGGCGACAACGATGGGCAGGCTGGTCTCGTGCAACGCGGCTTCGATCAGCGGCAGCCCTTTTCGCATGTGGCTGCTGGACGGAAACAGCAGTACCACTTCGTCATCGGAAAAGCCAAACCGCCGGCGCAGGTCAGCGCGGGTTGCCTGATCGACCGGCGTAAAGCGTTGCGTGTCTACCGGCGGATACAGCAGACGGATTTTCTGGTCGGCTACGCCGTAAAGCTCGATCAGTTCATCTCGCATCAATCTTGAATGCGCGACGACAAATTGTGCCTGGTCGTACTGCCTCTGCTCGAGGGCGATCTGTGCACGGTCGAATGCCTTCAGCGGACGTCCAGATGCACGAAGATAGCCGCGATGCGTACCACCGCAAATCGCGATCTCCGACGAATCCACACGATTGCAACCGATCAGCACGTTGACGTTCTCTACCCGCCTGGCGCGGCGCAGATTCCACGAGAAGTAGTAATCGCGAAGTTTGCCTGGAAGCCAGTTCACGGCAATCCGATGCGGTTCGACAAGTCTGAATTCAGGCAGCGAGTGGTCGAACCGGCGGGCGAATACGACCGGCTCGACGCCTTCGGCGCTCAGTCCGCGCACGAGATCCATCGCATACCGTTCAAGGCCGCCGCTGTGACGAAACGCGTTGCACGACAGCCCGACCCTGCCAGACGCGCCATCACGGACATCCCGCCCGTGGATATGGCGTTCGACGCCGGACGTGGCGGACGCCATCAATACACAATCTCAATCGAACTACCCGCGAACTCGCCGCGCAACGCAGCGATGAGTTCGTCCGTCGGCTTGACGCGCCAGGCGTCGCCCAGACGCACTTCGCCTTCCGCGTGCTCGCTGCGATAGACGACCTGCACGGCGAGGCCGTTGGGTATATGGACAGGCGTACGCTGCCGGTCGCCGCCATAGCCACCGCCTCCATTACCACCACGCCCACCACCGCCACCGCGTGTGGCGACCGGCGCGGCCTTCGCTGCCTCGTCGGGGCCGGCGCAATAGGCTTCCAGCACGCGACGCAGCGCGATCGCGTCCGCATTCCCGTTCATTTCGACTTTCACCGCCTGCGCATAACGGCTACGCGCGCGTTCGAGGTCCATCACGGTGTCGACCGTGAAGCGGATGCCGCCCGTAAACGCGTCGTTGCGCGCCTGCCCTTGCACCACCAGCAGTTCGTCTTCCTTGAAGAGCTGCTTGTGCGCCTCAAACGTTTCGTTGAATACCGTCACTTCGCACTGGCCCGTGCCGTCATCCAGCAGCGCGATCAGCATCTTGCCGCGCTGGGTCATCTGCGTGCGCATCGACGCGATCACGCCGGCCACCAGCTTGTCGCGCCCTTCCTTCAGTTCGCCGATCTTCTGGCGCACGAAGCGGCGCACTTCGCCCTTGTACGCATCGAACAGGTGGCCCGAGAGATAAAACCCGAGCGCAGCCTTTTCTTCCTGGAGCTTTTTCTTTTCCGCCCACGCCGGCTCATCGACAAGTTCATGACCTTGCGAAGGCTCGTCGCCCATGTCGAAGAGGCCCGCCTGCATCGCGTTGGCGCTCGCCTGGTCGGCCGCTTCCATGGCGAGCGACACCGAGGCGATCAGCTGCGCGCGGTTGTCATGCAGCAGATCGAACGCACCCGCGCGTATCAGCGCCTCGACCGTGCGGCGGTTCACCATGCGACGGTCGATACGGTTGCAGAAATCGAAGATATCGATGAACGGCCCGTCATCACGCGCACGAAGGATTTCTTCGATCGCGTTCTGACCGCTGCCCTTGATCGCGCCCAGGCCATAGCGGATTGTCTTCGAACGCTTGCCGTCGGCTTCGGCGACCGGTTCGAACCGATACGCCGACTGGTTGATATCCGGCGGCAAGACCTTCATGCCGTTCGAGATGCAGTCTTCGAACAGGATCTTGACCTTGTCGGTGTCGTCCATGGCGAGCGACATATTCGCCGCCATGAATTCCGCCGGATGATGCGCCTTCAGCCACGCCGTGTAGTACGCGAGCAGCGCGTAGGCCGCCGCGTGCGACTTGTTGAAGCCGTAGCCCGCGAATTTCTCCATCAAGTCGAAGATTTCATCGGCCTTTTCACCCGTCAGGCCGTTCTTCGCCGCACCTTCGCGGAACAACGCGCGGTGCTCGGCCATTTCCTCGGCCTTCTTCTTGCCCATCGCACGACGCAACAGGTCGGCGCCGCCCAGCGAATAGCCGCCGATGATCTGCGCCATCTGCATCACCTGCTCCTGGTAGACCATGATGCCGTAGGTCTCTTTCAGAACAGGTTCGACCCGCGGGTCCGGATACTCGACGACTTCGCGCCCGTGCTTGCGCGCGCAGAAGCTCGGGATCAGGTCCATCGGGCCCGGACGGTACAGCGCCACAAGCGCGATGATGTCTTCGAAGCGGTCAGGCTGCGCGTCCTTCAGCATGCCCTGCATGCCGCGGCTTTCCAGCTGGAACACCGCAACCGTATTCGCCTTCTTCAGGATCGAGAACGACGCGGGGTCGTCGAGCGGCACCTGCGCAAGCGACCAGTCCTGCTTCGAAGGGTCGAGACGGCGGATGTAGCGTTCGGCCCAGTCGAGGATCGTCAGCGTGGTGAGACCCAGAAAGTCGAACTTCACGAGGCCGACGGCTTCGACGTCGTCCTTGTCGTACTGACTCACGACGCCGCTCTCGTCCCCCTGCGTGTACAACGGACAGAAATCGGTCAGCTTGCCAGGTGCGATCAGCACGCCGCCTGCGTGCATGCCGACGTTACGCGTGAGGCCTTCCACACGTTGCGCGAGTTCGAGCAGCTGGCGCACTTCGTCTTCGTTATCGAAGCGCTCCTGCAAAAGCGGCTCTTCCTTCATCGCGTCGGCGATCGTGACGTGCTTGCCAGGCTTGAACGGAATCAGCTTGGCGATGCCGTCCGTGAACATGTAGCCCAGATCCAGCACGCGGCCGATGTCGCGCACCGCGGCCTTCGCGGCCATCGTGCCGAAGGTCGCGATCTGCGAAACCGCATCCGCGCCATACTTCTGCTTCACGTACTGGATGACACGGTCGCGCCCTTCCTGACAGAAGTCGATATCGAAGTCAGGCATCGATACCCGTTCCGGATTCAGGAAACGTTCGAACAGCAGGTTGTAGCGCAGCGGATCGAGGTCGGTGACGCCCAGTGCGTACGCGACCAGCGACCCCGCGCCCGAGCCCCGCCCCGGGCCGACCGGCACGCCATTGTTTTTCGCCCAGTTGATGAAGTCGGCAACGATCAGGAAGTAGCCCGGAAAGCCCATCTTGATGATCGTGCCGCACTCGAATTCGAGGCGCTGGAAATACGTGTCGCGCTGGGCTTCGCGTTCGGCGAGTTCCGGATACAGCTGTTCGAGCCGCTTTTCGAGGCCTTCTTTGGACAGCTGGACGAGATAGTCGTCGAGCGACATGCCATCAGGCGTCGGGAACAAGGGTAGCTTCGGCTTGCCGAGTTCGAGCGTCAGATTGCAGCGTTTCGCGATTTCGATGGTATTCGCAAGCGCCGACGGAATGTCCGCGAACAGCGCGGCCATCTCATCCTGCGTACGGAAATACTGGTCAGTCGTAAAGCGCTTCTGGCGGCGCGGATTGGCAAGTATGTCGCCTTCGGAAATACAGACACGCGCCTCATGCGCGGTAAAGTCGTCCGGCGTCATGAACTGCAACGGATGCGTGGCGACGACCGGCAGTTTCAGCGCCGCCGCGATGGCGACGGCCTGCTGCACGTACGCTTCGCCACCCGGCTGGCCGCAGCGCTGCAACTCGATATAGAAGCCGCCCGGAAACAGTTTCGCCCAACGTTGCGCATTGCGCTTCGCGGCTTCCTCGTTGCCCGCGGCGAGGGCAAGACCGATGTCGCCCTGCTGCGCGCCCGAGATCGCGAGCAGCCCTTCGCCCAGACCCGATTCGAGCCAGCTGACTTCGACTTCGGCACGACCGCGATACTGGTTCGTCAGCCACGCCCTGGAAAGCAGTTCGCAGAGGTTCAGATAACCCCGCCGGTTCCTGACGAGGAGCAGCAGCCGCGAAGGCTTGTCTCGGTCGTCGGGATTCGTGATCCAGACGTCGCAACCGGCAATGGGTTTGACCCCTTTGCCACGCGCTTCCTTGTAGAAACGAACGAGACCGAACGCGTTGCCGAGATCGGTAAGTGCGAGCGCGCCCTGACCGTCGCTGGCAGCGGCCTTGACGATGTCGTCAAGGCGCACGATGCCGTCGGCAATCGAGAATTCGGAGTGGACGCGAAGATGAACGAAGCGGGGATCTGACATGGGCGACATTGTAACTCCACCCTCCCGAACATTTGAGCCGAAAACCGGCGCGTCAGCCATCCGGCCAGGGGTGACGACGGCACGCGCGCCGCCACGCGGGTCTTGACGCCTCGCGGCGAAGTCTCCGGTATCCGGTTTGGCGGGCGCGAGCCCGGCAAGTTGCGTTCGATCACTGGCCATCCGGCCAGCTTGCCGGCGCGATCGCGGGATGAGGGATAATACGGATTCAAGACTTCCTGCCGTGGCCGCATGGCGTGCATCGGCCGCATCGTACGAATTACGCTGCGAATGCGCGTTCAGCGCCAGCGGCCACCCATTACTGCTGGACCATCATGAGTATCGTTAATCTCGCTGCCTATCAATTCGCGACGCTGGACGACATCGTCGCGTGGCGCCCTCTCGTCACCGACCGCTGCAATGCGCTCGGCCTGCGCGGCACGATCCTGCTCGCGCCTGAAGGCATCAACCTGTTCGTGGCCGGCACGCCGGAAGCCGCGCGCGACTTCATCGCCTATCTTCGTCGCGATCCGCTGTTCGAAGGCCGGTTCGCGGGCCTGCAGTTCAAGGAAAGCGTTTCTGAAAAGCAGCCGTTTCGCCGCATGCTGGTCAAGCTCAAGCGCGAGATCATCACGATGAAGAAACCGGCCATCCGCCCGGAACTCGGCCGTGCGCCGTTCGTCGATGCACCCACGCTTAAAACGTGGCTCGACCGCGGTCATGACGACGCGGGCCGCCCGGTCGTGATGCTGGACACGCGCAACGCGTTCGAAGTCGACGTCGGCACGTTCGATAACGCGCTCGATTACCGCATCACGAAGTTCAGCGAATTCCCGGAAGTCATCGAACAGAACCGCGCGGATCTCGAAGGCAAGACCGTCGTGTCGTTCTGCACAGGCGGAATTCGCTGCGAGAAGGCCGCGATCCACATGAAGGAAGTCGGAATCGATAACGTCTATCAGCTCGAAGGCGGCATCCTGAAGTATTTCGAGGAAGTCGGCGGCGCGCACTACCATGGCGAGTGCTTCGTATTCGACTACCGCACGGCCCTCAATCCACAACTTGAACCGACTGCAACGGCGCAGTGCTTCGGTTGCCGCGCGGTCGTCAGCGCGGAAGCGCAGAAGTCACCGCTGTACACGCCCGGGAAAACCTGTCCTGAATGCCATCCCGAAAGGAATCGCGCACAGGCTGCGTAGTCACGCAAATGACGGCGCCCGCCGAGGCCCCTGCAACTGGCACCGGGGCGCCCCCTGCCTGCCGGGGGCGCTTCGCCCCGTCACCCACCGGCCCGCTGCATTTCGGCTCGCTCGTGAGCGCGCTCGCCAGCTGGCTCGACGCCCGTGCGCATGGTGGCACGTGGCTCGTCAGAATCGAGGATGTCGACGCGCCGCGTACCGTCCCTGGCGCCGCGCAGGATATCCTCGCTACCCTCGCCCGCTTCGGCATGCACGCGGATGAACCACCGGTGTGGCAAAGCGAGCGGTCCGAACGCTACCAGCAGGTGTTCGCGCAGCTCGAAGATGGCGGCTTCGTCTATCCGTGTGGCTGCACGCGCAGGGAAATCGCGGATTCGCTGCTTCACGCGCATGCGCGGCACACAACGCTCGCGTATCCCGGCACATGCCGCGACGGCCTGCACGGCAAGCCGGCCCGCGCGTGGCGCCTGAGGGTGCCGGATGGCGATGCGGCCATCATCACCTTCAACGATGCCTGGCAAGGTCTGCAAACCCAGAACCTGGCGACGGAAGTCGGTGATTTCGTGCTGAAACGGGCGGACGGCCAGTGGGCCTATCAACTGGCCGTGGTCACGGACGATGCGGATGCGGGCATCACCCACGTCGTGCGCGGCGCGGACCTGCTGGATTCGACCGCGCGCCAGATCTACCTGCAACGTTGCATGGGCGCCGCGACGCCCTCGTACCTGCATGTTCCGGTCGTCACGAACGAACTGGGCGAAAAGCTGAGCAAGCAGACCGGCGCGATCGCGCTCGACACGGACAATCCGCTGGCCGCGCTACACGCAGCAGCGGCGCATCTCGGTCTCGATATGGGAAACAACGTGCGAAGCGAATCGCTGGGCACGTTCTACAGGAATGCCACCAGGGCATGGTCCGAGCGCCTTGCGCAGCTCGAAACGCGCGAACAAACCTGAACGGGCGACAACATCCCGAACATCGCGGCGCGTGACCCATGCATGGGTGCGGTGCGCGTTCAGGTTCAGCCAGACAGGAAAACCACGAACGCCGGCTCGAAGATCAATGATCGAGCCGAACGATTCAGGTCGATGTGGTCTTGCGCGGCATGCCGAAACCGCCGAGCAACGCAGCAAGCGGTTGCCGCGAAGCGGGCTTTTGCGGCGAAGACGCGGGCTCTTCCGGATTCTTCGTGGAGGGCGACGGTTCGTAGGGTTTGAGGAAGAAATCGTCGACGGGCGCCGCCGCGTGGCGATGATGATGCGGACGGTCGAACGTACCCGAACCGCCTGTCGTGCGGCGACGCGCCGGACGTTCGTCGCGCTCGCGACGGGCGCCGCGCTCTTCATGATGATGACGCACGGGCACGTCGACGTGCAGAGGCTGTACTTCGAGCGGACGCTTGATCAGCTTCTCGATATCGGCCAGTTGCTTGCGCTCGTTCGGGCTGCACAGCGACAGGGCGTCGCCCGAGGCGCCCGCGCGGCCAGTACGGCCGATACGGTGAACGTAATCTTCCGGATTCCACGGCAGATCGAAGTTGATCACGGCCGGCAGTTCCACGATGTCGAGACCGCGCGCGGCCACGTCGGTGGCCACCAGCGCTTCGATTTCACCGCGCTTGAACGCCTCGAGCGCCTGCATCCGCTCGTTCTGCGTGCGGTCGCCGTGAATCGCGGTCGCCACCACGCCATCGCGTTCGAGCGAGCGCGCAAGACGGCTCGCCCCGATCTTGCTGTTACAGAACACGAGCACCTGCTTCAGGCCGCGATCGCGGATCAGCTTCACCACCGCGCCGGTCTTGTCGCCTTCCGCCACTTCGTAAACGACCTGCGTCACATTCGTCGCCGTCGAATTGCTGCGCGCGACTTCGATCGTCTGCGGATTGCGCAGATACGTCGCGGCCAGCTTCTTGATTTCGCCGGAGAACGTGGCCGAGAACAGCAGCGTCTGGCGCTCCTTCGGCAGCAGGTTCAGGATGCGTTGCAGGTCGGGCAGGAAGCCCATGTCGAGCATGCGGTCGGCTTCGTCGAGCACGAGCATCTGGACCTGGCCGAGGTTGGCCGTCTTTTGCTGGACGTGGTCGAGCAGGCGCCCCGGCGTCGCGATCAGGATTTCCACGCCGCGCCGCAATTCGGCCGACTGCGGGTTCATGTCGACGCCACCGAACACCACCGCGCTGCGCAGCGACGTGTGCTTCGCGTACGCATGCACGTTCGCGGCAACCTGGTCGGCGAGTTCGCGCGTCGGCGTGAGAATCAGCGCGCGCACCGGATGGCGTGCGGGCGAGGCGCTCGTGCTGGCCTGCGGCAACAGACGCTGGATGATCGGCAGCGAGAAGCTCGCGGTCTTGCCGGTTCCCGTCTGCGCGGCGCCCATCACGTCGCGGCCCGCGAGTACAACTGGAATGGCTTGCGCCTGGATCGGCGTCGGCGTCGTGTAGCCCGAGTCCGTGATGGCCTTCAGGATATCGGCGTGAAGGCCGAACTGGTCGAAGGTCGGTGTATCGGTACTGGGCGTGACGTCTGTGTCGGACATGGTGGCTTTCGCTAAAAATGCGCCTGCGGCTAAGCGTGGCAGCGGGCAAAGCCGCAGAGGACATCAGGATGAAGGCGGAGCCACGGCATGCCGCACGGGACCCGAAGAAACAGGAGAAAGAATGCGGCCGGCTCCGGCCGACGGAAACATCCGCCGGAAAGGGCGGTATTGTAGCACTTCAGCAAAAACACTCATGGCGCACCTGCCGCCTTTCTGCTCTGCCCCGCCCGACAGGCATGGCACCGATCTCGCCCGGCGCCGGGGACAGATCCCGGCGCGTCGAGCGTACCGCGTTCAGACGACAGTTGCGTGACGCCCGCGCATCGTCGCGAAGGCGCGGGCAGAACCGGCCAGAAGAACCACCCGCTCACCACGTCTCGCGCATCACCATGAGGCGGATTTCGGTCATGTCCTCGATCGCGTAGCGGATGCCCTCGCGCCCGAGGCCCGAATCCTTGACGCCCCCGTACGGCATGTTGTCGACGCGAAACGACGGCACGTCGTTGATCACGACGCCGCCCACGTCGAGCGTGTCCCACGCGCGATGCGCATGCGCGAGCGAATCGGTGAAAACGCCCGCCTGCAGGCCGAAGTCGCTGTCGTTGACGGTCGCGAGCGCGTCGTCGAACTGCTCGAAGCGCTCCAGAATCGCGACCGGCCCGAACGCTTCCTTGCGGTACAGATCCTGATCGCGATGCACGTTTTCGAGCAGCGTGGCTTCGAACATCGCGCCGTCCACCTTGCCGCCCGCGACGATCTTCGCGCCCGCCAGCACCGCCGCTTCCATCCAGCCGGCCAGCCGGTTCGACTCCGATTCCGAGATCATCGGGCCGACGAACGTCTTTTCGTCCTTCGGGTCGCCCATTTTCAGCGACTTCGTTTTCGCGATCAGTTTTTCGCGCAGGGCGTCGTAGATATCCGTATGAATCAGGATGCGCTGCACGCCGATGCAGCTCTGCCCCGACTGGTAGAACGCGCCGAACGCGAGACGGTCGACGACGTAATCGAGCTTGTCGCGCTGGTCGCCGTCGACGATCGCCGCCGCGTTGCCACCCAGTTCCAGGATCACCTTTTTCTTGCCGGCCTTCTTCTTCAGGTCCCAGCCGACCGCCGGCGAGCCGGTGAACGACAGCAGCCTGAAGCGCTCGTCAGTGGTGAAGAGATCGGCGCCGTCGCGATGCGCGGGCAGGATCGAGAACGCGCCCTTCGGCAGATCGGTTTCCGCGAGAACCTCGCCGATGATGAGCGCGCCGACCGGCGTGCGGCTCGCCGGTTTCAGCACGAACGGCACGCCCGCGGCGAGCCCGGGTGCGACCTTGTGCGCCGCCAGGTTGAGCGGGAAATTGAACGGCGAGATGAACGAGCACGGCCCGATCGGCACGCGCTTCGTGTAGCCGTGATAACCCTTCGCGCGCGGCGAAATCTCGAGATTGATGATCTCGCCGTCGATGCGCACCGACTCTTCCGCCGCCACCTTGAACGTGTCGATCAGGCGCGTCACCTCGCCGCGCGCATCGTTGATCGGCTTGCCCGCTTCGATGCACAGCGCCATCGCCAGTTCGTCGTAGCGCTCGCGAAAGCGGGCCACGCAATGCTCGAGCACGGCCTGACGCTTGAACGGCGGAAAGTCGCGCATCGCGGGCATCACGTCGACGGCGGCGCCGATCGCCTTGTCGATGGCTTTCGCGTCGGCGAGCGCGACGCGCGTCGCCACTTCGCCGCTGAACTTGTCGGTGACTTCGAGATCCGTGTTCGCCGCGACCGGTTCGTTCGCGAGGTAGTACGGGTAGGACTTCTTCAACATGTCGCGTTCTCCCTTCAACGATGCAGTGTGCAATGCGCCCGCAGCAGTCTCAAATCTGCGCGCTCAGCCGTTTGATCTCGCGATTGAGCACGCGTTCGTTATCCGAGTAGTCGATCGGCAGATCGACCACGTGCACGCCCGGCGTCGCGAAGCATTCGCGCAGGAGCGGCGCGAATTCGGACGCGGCCTCGATCCGGTGCCCCTGCGCGCCGTAACTCTTCGCGTAGTCGACGAAATCGGGGTTGCGCAGCGTCATGCCGTAATCGGGGAAGTTCATGTTCTCCTGCTTCCAGCGGATCATGCCGAACGCGTCGTCGCGCAGGATCAGGATCACGAGATCGAGCTTGAGCCGCACCGCTGTTTCGAGCTCCTGCGAGTTCATCATGAAGCCGCCGTCGCCGCACACGGCCATTACCTTGCGGTCCGGATGCACGATTTTCGTCGCGATGGCGGACGGCAGCCCCGCGCCCATCGAGGCGAGCGCGTTGTCGAGCAGCAGCGAATTCGGTTCGTGCGCACGGTAGTAGCGCGCGAACCAGATCTTGTACATGCCGTTATCCAGACACACGATGCCGTCGACAGGCGTGGTCTCGTACACGTCGTTGACGATGCGCACCGGATACATCGGAAAGCGGTCGTCGAGCTGCCCTTTCACGAGATGCGCCTCGAAATGTTGCTTGATCTCCTTGAAGCGCGTGAAGTCCCAGTGCTCCTGACGCGACTTCAGGCTTTCCTTCAGTTGCCACACGGCGTTCGCGATATCGCCCACCACTTCGATCTGCGGGAAATACACGGTATCGACCTCGGCACCGAGAAAATTCACGTGAATCACGGTCTTCTCGCCGGCTTCGCCGCTGCGCATGAAGAAGGGCGGCTTCTCGATCACATCGTGGCCGACGTTGATGATGCAGTCGGCGTGATCGATCGCACGGTGGACGAAGTCGCCGTCGGAGAGCGTCGCGTTGCCGAGCCACATTGGATGCGATTCGTCGATCACGCCCTTGCCCATCTGCGTCGTGAAGAACGGAATGCCGATCTGGTCGACGAATTCACGCAGCATCTTCGTCGTGGTCTTGCGGTTGCCGCCGGCGCCGATCATCAGCAACGGATGCTGCGCCTTCGTGATCGCCTCGACCGCACGCGCGACCGCCTTTTCCTCGGCGACGGGCCGGCGGCTGAAACTCTTTGGAATCGGCTTGCCGTCGCCCTCTTCGTGCGCGACGTCCTCGGGCAACTCCAGATGCGTGGCGCCTGGCCGCTCTTCCTCGGCCTGACGGAACGCCTCGCGCACCGACGCCGGAATATTCGCGATCGACACGATCTGCCGCGTGTACTTGGTGAGCGGCTCCATCATCCGCACGACGTCGACGATCTGGAAATGGCCCTGCTTGCTCGACTTGATCGGCTTCTGTCCGGTGACCATCAGCATCGGCATGCCGCCCAGCTGCGCGTAGGCCGCCGCCGTCACGAAGTTGGTCGCGCCCGGGCCGAGCGTCGCGAGACAGACGCCGGTGCGGCCGGTGAGGCGCCCATAGGTCGCCGCCATGAAGCCAGCAGCCTGCTCGTGGCGCGTGAGGATCAGACGGATTTTCGAGCGACGCAGCGATTCGAGGAGATCGAGGTTTTCCTCGCCGGGGATGCCGAACACGTACTCGACACCTTCAGCTTCCAGCGACTTGACGAACAGATCCGAAGCTTTCATTTGAGAGTCTCGCTTGACGAACGGGCGCGGGCACACGGCCTGCGCGATGTGATCCGGAACGGACGGTTCAGGCCGAAAACGATGTCACGCGCCGTGAAGACCGGCAGCAGGTTCGGGCGCGAGTCAGACAGCTTACTCCCGGCGGACGAAAGATGCGCGCGGGCGGGTAGCGCCATCCAGAATGAAACGATGACGCTGGAAGGATCCGCGCGAAATGGATGCAGCAAGGCAGCGCGAAGCGCGGCCAGGCGGACGAAACGACGCCAGCACTAGCGGACGATCGTCACGCAGTCGGACAGGATGGGCGGCGCATTCTCGCCGTTCGTTGCGTCGTAGAGTTCGGCGCGCGGCCCCCTGGTCCACCATGTATAGCTGCCCGCCTGGTACTTCACGCCCGAGGCGGACAGGGTGTTGACGAACAACATCTGTTGCCCCTTGACAGGCACCAGCGCGAAGCTCTGGCCGTTGACAGCGTTCCAGTACGTGACCTGCAGGATCCTGCCGGTCGCGCAGGTGTATTGACTCGTATGACGGCTCTTCGCCTGGGTGTCCGGGAGACGAAACGGTTCAGCCGACGCGGCATTGCACATGACGATCGCGCCGGATATCGCCGACGCAACCACGAATCCTGTTTTCATCGAATGCCTCAGGTCAGATGCCAGATTGCGATCCACGGTGCCGCATGCGCGCGTCATGGATCGATCACGTCGGCGCATGCGTCGGTGGGCGCGGCGGCGACGTGACCGACCACCGGCACGATCTTCAGGCCCGCCGATGCGATCCGGCACGGCGCAGCGGCGAGGCCGCAGCCGGTGAGCCCCGCGCACAGCGCCATCAGCACGCACGAGCGCATCAGCATGCCTCGCCCTCGCCGCGGATGAAAGTCGATGTCCGCACCCGCCACGTCATCCGTTCGACGCGCCGCGTGACCATCGGCCTTCGCGGCATGCAACAGAGTCGAGCGCTTCATTACCGGTCTCTCCCGATTCACCTGCTGGCGCGGGCGTCCGCGCCGTATGTGCAACTATTTCGCCGACACCGGCCGCACGGCCGCCGCGGCCTGCTTTGCGCGCACACGCGCTTCGTCGGTCGTGGCGCCGGTCGCGAGCGCCACGCCCATGCGGCGCTTCGTGAAACTCTCCGGCTTGCCGAACAGACGCAGATCCGCGTTCGGCACGGTCAGCGCTTCTGCGACGCCTTCGAACGCGATGCCCGTTTCCTCGAGGCCGCCGTAAATCACCGCCGACGCGCCCGGCTCCCGCAGCGACGTATCCACCGGCAAACCGAGAATCGCACGCGCGTGCAGTTCGAACTCGGAAAAGCGTTGCGAGCACAGCGTGACGAGACCCGTGTCGTGCGGACGCGGACTCACTTCCGAAAACCATACGTCGTCGCCAGCGACAAAAAGTTCCACGCCGAAGAGGCCGCGCCCGCCCAGCGCCGTCGTCACTTCGTGCGCGATTTCGCGCGAGCGCCGCAGCGCGACCGGGCTCATCGGCTGCGGCTGCCACGATTCGACGTAGTCGCCCGCCACCTGCACGTGGCCGATCGGATCGCAGAAGTACGTGCTGGTTTCGCTCGTCGCCGGATCGGTCGCGCGCACGGTCAGCAACGTGATCTCGTAATCGAAGTTGATGAAGCCCTCGACGATCACGCGCCCGCCCTTCACCCGGCCGCCCGCCTGCGCATACTGCCAGGCCGGTTCGACGTCGGCGTCGCTTCTGAGCACCGACTGTCCCTTGCCCGACGACGACATCACCGGCTTCACGACGCACGGGTAACCGACCTTGGCGATGCCCGCCTTCAGTTCGTCGAGCGAATCGGCGAAGGCATAGGGCGAGGTGGCAAGGCCGAGTTCTTCAGCGGCGAGACGACGGATGCCTTCGCGGTTCATGGTCAGTTGCGTTGCACGCGCGGTCGGAATCACGACGGCGAGGCCGTCGGTTTCGATCGTGGCGAGCGCATCGGTGGCGATGGCCTCGATTTCCGGCACGATCAGATGCGGTTTTTCCTGCTCGACGAGCGCGCGCAACGCGGCGCCGTCCGTCATGTCGATCACGTGCGCGCGGTGCGCGACCTGATGTCCGGGCGCATCGGCGTAACGGTCGACGGCGATCACTTCGACGCCCAGGCGCTGCAGCGCGATGATCACTTCCTTGCCCAGTTCGCCTGCGCCGAGCAGCATGACGCGCGTTGCGGATGTCGACAGCGGTGTGCCGATCCGTTGACCGATCTGCATGAGGTCTCCAGAGAGAAATCGGTGGATGAAAAGAGAACGAGCGATGTTAACATGCGCTCGCGCGCGGCCTGCCGAGTGCGTTACCCTTACGCCTTCGTCAGTTTTGAAGAGGAACGACGTCATGGCCCTCCGGTCCTTCACGCGACATCCCGCGCTTTCCGTCGCCCCGCTGCATGCCCGCGTTCGTGCTTCCTTTCGTGGCCTTCGCGGTCTCCGTGTTTTCGGCGCCATCGCCCGCGCCGCGTCCGGTTCGCCGTGGCGCGCGCCACTGGCCGCCCTCTGCCTCACCGGCCTTGTCACCGCCTGCTCGCTTCCCGTGCATACCGACGCCTCCGCCGAAGCGCCCGATCCGTTCAATCCGGCCGCCACCCAGCTGCTCGACGACACCACGTGGGAGCTGACCAGCTGGAAGCAGGCGGACGGCGCCGTTGGCCCCCTGGCGCCCCGCGCCACCCCCGGGCCCCGCACCCGCCCCCGA